>NZ_AP025169.1:4800000-6687537 GCF_023169845.1 Pseudomonas sp. CYM-20-01
ATGCCCAACACGTAGACCATCACCGCCACCAACTTGTAATCCAGGTTGATATAAGTGGTGGTGACATGCGCGACAGCCGTACCAACCCCAGCTTCGTTGAACAGTAAGCCCAGCATTGCCAACATCTGCGGCAGCACCATGGCCCAGCCCAGCGCTTCAGTCAGGCGACGGGATTCACGCAAGGCTTGCACCGGCGTATCGCGGGTCAACCAGCACGCCAGGCCAAGGGCGATCAGGCAGCCGATACCAAGGGAGACAAAGGTGGTGTTTTTCGGGTCCAGCAACGGCACTCCGCCAATCTCGGTGTGCTTGAGCAATACCGAGCCGATCACCGTGGTCAGCGGAATCGCCAACGCCGGGATGAACAGCTTGTGCCCCAGGCGACCCGCACTGGCACGGGATGCCTTGTCGTGCAACTCGGCATGCTTGCCACGGCCGACGCCGCCCATGCCGGCAATCAAGGCCATGACCACTATGCCTACCCCGATAGCCACCGAAGGCAGACGCTCACCGATCAGGAATGGAATGGCGAACAACAGCCAGAACAATGCACTGGACCAACGCTTGGGATGGGTGCGGTCCATCAGGATCATGCAAGCCGTGATCAGCAGCAGGACCCCGGCCAGCCAGTACAGGTATTGAATGGAAATAATCATTGTGCAGCCTCCACGGATGCAGCTGCCGGCGTCATCTCTCGGGTGAGCCTGCGGTCAAACCGATGCAGGCGGATCGCGTGAATGATGAAGGCGCAGATCGCGGTAGGAATCCCCCACACCGCAATATGCAGCGGCTCCACATCAATCCCCGACCCCAGCAGGAAGGTATGCATCAAGGCGATTGCACCGAAGGCGACAAAGATATCCTCACCAAAAAACAGGCCGACATTGTCAGTCGCCGCGCACATCGCCAGCACTTTATGACGCAGTTTGTCGGGAAGCTTGCCGTAGCGTTTTTCCGCTGCACCCTCAGCCATCGGCGCCAGCAACGGACGCACCATCTGCGGATGCCCGCCCAGGCTGGTCAGGCCCATGGCGGCCGTGGATTCACGCACAAACAAATAGATGATCAACAAACGCCCGACCGTGGCGCGCTCGAACCGTGCAATCCAGTTCTGCGCATGCAGGCGCAACCCATGGCGCTCCAACAGGCCAATGACCGCCAGAGGCAGCAACAGAATCAATTGCAGGGCACGGGTCTGAAGGAAGCCATCGCCCATGGTGGCGAGGATTTTTTCCAGGGGAAAATGGGCGGCAAGCCCGGTAGCGATAGCGGCCGCGGTGACCACCAACAGAGGGTTGATGCGCAAAACAAAGCCAACCACGATCACAAGTACGCCGATCAACGGCCATAAGTTCACAACAGTTTGCATGGCGGTGAGGTCCTTAAGTGCGCGCTGCGGCGCCATTACAGCAGGATGTGAACAAAGGGTTCACAGCAGGAAGTGGCGTGCAGTCGGCTCGGTTTTTTATTGTTGACCCGGAAGGTCGAGCGTCAGTGGCGGCAACTTTGCTGCCTGGGGACGGGAGGTGTCCAACAAGAAAAATTGTTGCTGCGAACCAATAAATTTTGTGGGTGATTGCACAGCATGCATGTAACGAGATGTGGACAGACCCGCAGGGATTCGCGCATCTTAGCGCCGCCTGTCTTATCAGGCGCGCACCTCAAATCAGCACACTCTTCCCGATTACTGTTGTGGATATGGAAATTCAATGAAAACCCAAAAGGTCCTGATCGCCCTCTCCTGCGCAGTTGCGCTGTCCATGCTGGGTGGTTGCGCCGCCAAGGTAAAAAGTGGCGGCAGCGCCGCGCTGGCGATCCCGGACTCCGCGAAACACAACCTCGTGGTCAGCATCAAGGGCGAAGGCCAGGTCGAGCAAAACCCGGACTGGAACCTGCTCAAGCGTGACTGGAACAACGCGCTCCAGGTCGAAGCCCGCCAGGCCGGCTTCAACGTCACCGAAAGCCCTGCAGTGATTCCGAGTGGTGAAGAAGGTGTCGGCATCAAGATCAATGTGAGCAAGTTTCGCTACATCGAGCCGGGCTCACGGTATGTAGCCGGTGCGCTGGTAGGTAACGCCTGGGTGTTCTCCCGCGCAGATTACTCGGACCTCAAATCCGGCACGCCGATTGGCTCGCGCACCTACGACACCTCGTCATCCGCCTGGGAAGGCATTGCCTCGGCCATGACGCAGAAGCAGGTGCAGGCGATTGCCAAACAGATGATCAGCGATATCAAGAACGCCAAAGCCAAGTAAGCCGCCATCGTGAGCGAGTTTCTCGAATTCATCTGGAAGCTGCTTGAGTTCGCAGGCGACTACACCCCACCACGGCGAAAACGCGTGTTCTCACTCGGGTTCGTGATGTTTTTGCTGCTGGTGGCGGTTGTTGAACTGGTGTTGCTGCAGATTTTTCTTGGAGATACGGGCTGAAGAGAGGGTTTGCAAAAGTTTTGCAAATCGCAGGCAACAAAAAAGGGCCCACCTTTCGGTGAGCCCTTCTAGACCGCCCAGCAGAGCGGATTTTGTTTGGTAGGCGCGATTGGACTCGAACCAACGACCCCCACCATGTCAAGGTGGTGCTCTAACCAACTGAGCTACGTGCCTGCTGTGAGGCGGCATTCTACGGAATTCCGGAGGGGTGTCAACATCTTTTTTGCAGCTAACCCTATGAATATGCGAATTTTTTATTTGCGCGGGGCACACCCGCGGATTTCGGGTGGCTGGCAGGCAATTTTCAACTCAGGTAGGATCGGCGCACTCGTAAAAAATATAAAACAGAGGTTCCAGGATGGCGAACACCCCCTATCCCCAGTCGTATTACGCCGCTTCCGCGAATGCCGTTCCCCCTCGCCCGGTCCTGCAAGGCGAAGTCGAAACCGATGTGTGCGTGATCGGCGCAGGCTACACCGGCCTCTCCAGTGCGCTGTTCCTGCTGGAGAACGGTTTTCGCGTAACGGTGCTGGAAGCCGCCAAGGTGGGTTTTGGCGCCTCGGGCCGTAACGGCGGGCAGATCGTCAACAGCTACAGCCGGGATATCGATGTGATCGAGCGCAGCGTTGGGCCCAAGCAGGCGCAACTGCTGGGGCAGATGGCGTTCGAGGGCGGCAAGATTATCCGTGAGCGCGTGGCCAAGTATCAGATTCAGTGCGACCTGAAGGACGGCGGTGTATTCGCCGCGCTCAACAGCAAGCATATGGGCCACCTGGAGTCGCAGAAGCGCCTGTGGGAGCGCTACGGCCACACTCAACTGGAGCTGCTGGACGAACGCCGTATTCGCGAAGTAGTGGCCTGTGACAACTACGTCGGCGGCCTGCTGGACATGAGCGGTGGGCACATCCACCCGCTCAATCTGGCACTCGGCGAAGCGGCCGCCGTGGAGTCCCTGGGCGGTACGATCTACGAGCAATCCGCTGCCGTGCGTATCGAGCGCGGCGCCAACCCGGTGGTGCATACCGCCGAGGGCAAGGTCAGGGCCAAGTTCATCATCGTCGCGGGGAATGCCTACCTGGGCAACCTGGTGCCGGAGTTGGCCGCCAAGTCGATGCCGTGCGGCACGCAAGTAATCACCACCGCCCCCTTGGGCGACGAGCTGGCGAAAACTTTGCTGCCGCAGGATTACTGCGTCGAAGACTGCAACTACCTGCTCGACTACTACCGCCTCACCAACGACAAGCGCCTGATCTTCGGCGGCGGCGTGGTGTATGGCGCACGCGACCCGGCAAACATCGAAGCGATCATCCGCCCGAAGATGCTCAAGGCCTTCCCACAGCTCAAAGACGTGAAGATTGACTACGCTTGGACCGGAAACTTCCTGCTGACCCTGTCGCGCTTGCCGCAGGTAGGTCGCCTGGGCGACAACATCTACTACTCACAGGGCTGCAGCGGCCATGGCGTGACGTATACGCACCTGGCGGGCAAGGTACTGGCGGAGGCACTGCGAGGCCAGGCAGAGCGTTTTGACGCGTTTGCCGACCTGCCACACTACCCGTTCCCGGGCGGGCAACTGTTGCGCACACCGTTTGCGGCAATGGGCGCCTGGTACTACGGGCTACGCGACAAATTGGGATTCTGACTCGAACCTGCAGGAGCTCGTTTGCGGGCTCCTCCAGGTTGCATTATCAAATCGCAGACACAAAAAACCCCGGTCTTTCGACCAGGGTCTTTGCTATCGGATCAAAGTAGCCAGAGGCTTGCTTTGTGCTCCAAGGCGTTCAGTGGGCCTTGAGGCAGATATGGCGCAGCGGACGGGACTCGAACCCGCGACCCCCGGCGTGACAGGCCGGTATTCTAACCGACTGAACTACCGCTGCGTATCGCTTGACCGGTTGATCGTAAACCCTCAACCGTCTTTAAACATCTGATTGATCAGCCTTGGCTGTTCAATCTCAAGTCCGACACATCGAACCTGAATAATATGGCGCAGCGGACGGGACTCGAACCCGCGACCCCCGGCGTGACAGGCCGGTATTCTAACCGACTGAACTACCGCTGCGCGTCGGTGCAACCTTTAACGTTGCGTCTTGCCCTGAAGCAAAACTCTCAAGAAGTGGTGGGTGATGACGGGATCGAACCGCCGACCCTCTGCTTGTAAGGCAGATGCTCTCCCAGCTGAGCTAATCACCCTTTGCTTCGTTGAGGCCGCGAAATTTACGCAGGTAGCAGACCTAAGTCAATAGCCTGCTTGAAGTTTTTCTGAAAAAGACAAAATTGCTTCAAGACGGCTATCCGCCCTACTCGCTGTAAATCATCTTCTTGCTCATGCCACCGTCCACGACAAACTCTTGCCCGGTGACAAACCCCGCCTGGCGCGACAGCAGCCATGCCACCATCGCCGCCACATCTTCCACGGTCCCCACCCTACCCGCCGGATGCTGGGCGTGATCGGCGTCACTCAACGGCTCGGCACGCCGGGCCGCCGGGTCACGCGCATCGATCCAGCCGGGGCTGACCGCATTGACCCGCACTTCCGGCCCCAGGCTCATCGCCAGGGCGTGCGTCAGGGCCAGCAGGCCACCCTTGCTCGCCGCATAGGCCTCGGTGTCCGGCTCCGACTGGCGAGCCCGGGTCGACGCCAGGTTGACGATGGCGCCGCCGTGGGCACGCAGATACGGCGCACAGTGCTTGGCCAGCAACATCGGCCCACTGAGGTTCACCGCCAGCACCCGATTCCAGTACGCCAGGTCCAGGCTTTCCAGGGTGATGTTACGCGGGTCGGCCACCGCCGCGTTGC
The DNA here is from genome assembly GCF_023169845.1 of Pseudomonas sp. CYM-20-01. Taxonomy (NCBI): domain Bacteria; kingdom Pseudomonadati; phylum Pseudomonadota; class Gammaproteobacteria; order Pseudomonadales; family Pseudomonadaceae; genus Pseudomonas; species Pseudomonas sp. CYM-20-01. The sequence goes on from NZ_AP025169.1 coordinate 4,805,230, forward strand.
AGACCAACGCGTCCAGGCGCCCAAACTGCCCCAACACCTCGGCAACACCCTGGGCGACTTGCTTCTCGTCGGCCACATCCATGCTGATAAACCAGGCGTTGTCTCCCAGTACCTTGGACACCTTGGAACCGCGCTCGCGGTCCAGGTCGGTCAACACCACCTGCCAACCTTCGCTGATCAGCCACGCGGCAATCCCGAGGCCAATGCCGCGCGCAGCACCCGTCACCAGCGCGACACGCCCGTTACTGGCCGCTGCCGCTTCCATGGACCACTCGATCACAAGGCCGCCAGCCCGCGAGCCAGGTCAGCTTGCAAGTCAGCCACGTCTTCCAGGCCTACCGCGATGCGGATCAGGCTGTCACGGATACCCGCTGCCTCACGCTCCTGCGGCGCCAGGCGACCGTGGGAGGTGGTGCTCGGGTGGGTAATGGTGGTCTTGCTGTCACCCAGGTTGGCAGTGATGGAGATCAGGCGTGTCGCATCGATAAAGCGCCAGGCGCCCTCTTTGCCGCCCTTTACTTCAAAGCTAACCACAGCACCGAAACCACGCTGCTGACGCTGAGCCAATTCGTGTTGTGGGTGGCTCTTGAGACCGGCGTAGTGCACCTTCTCGATACCGTCCTGTTGCTCCAGCCACTCGGCCAGGGCCTGGGCGTTGGCACAATGGGCCTTCATGCGCAGGCTCAGGGTTTCCAGGCCTTTGAGGAAGATCCAGGCGTTGAACGGGCTCAAGGTCGGGCCAGCGGTGCGCAGGAAGCCGACAACTTCCTTCATCTGTTCGCTGCGCCCCGCAACCACACCGCCCATGCAGCGGCCCTGGCCGTCGATGAACTTGGTGGCCGAGTGCACAACGATATCCGCGCCCAGCTTCAACGGCTGTTGCAGCGCCGGGGTGCAGAAGCAGTTGTCGACCACCAGCATTGCGCCCTTGGCGTGCGCCACTTCGGACAACGCCGCGATATCCACCAGTTCGGCCAGTGGGTTGGACGGCGACTCGACGAACAGCAGCCTGGTGTTGACCTTGATCGCCGCATCCCAGCCGGACAGGTCCGCCAGGGGCACGTAGTCCACTTCAATGCCGAAGCGCTTGAAGTACTTCTCGAACAGGCTAATGGTCGAACCGAAAACGCTGCGCGACACCAGCACATGGTCGCCAGCGCTGCACAGGCTCATCACCACCGCCAGGATGGCTGCCATGCCGGTCGCCGTTGCAACCGCCTGCTCAGCGCCTTCCAGCGCCGCGATACGCTCTTCGAACGCACGCACGGTCGGGTTGGTGTAACGCGAATAGACGTTGCCCGGCACTTCGCCGGCAAAGCGCGCAGCGGCATCAGCCGCAGTACGGAACACGTAGCTGGAGGTGAAGAACATCGGATCACCGTGCTCACCTTCCGGGGTGCGGTGCTGGCCGGCGCGCACAGCCAGGGTATCGAAAGCTACGCCATCGAGGTCGCTGTCCAACCGACCGGCATCCCATTCCTGACTCATGCTGCCACTCCTTACTCGATTCTTTATTTAAGATACAAAACCGGCCCCTCAGGGCCGGTTGTCACTCAGTTGTTGTACAGGTCGATGATCGCGCTGACCGCCTGGGTCTTGATCTTCGACGAGTCGTTGCGCGCCTGCTCGATCTTGTTCAGGTAGGCCTCGTCAACGTCGCCGGTCACGTACTTGCCGTCGAATACCGCGCAGTCGAACTGCTCGATCTTGATCTTGCCACCGCCGACCGCCTCGATCAGGTCTGGCAGGTCCTGGTAGATCAACCAGTCGGCGCCGATCAGGTCGGCCACGTCCTGTGTCGAACGGTTGTGCGCGATCAGCTCGTGGGCGCTCGGCATGTCGATGCCGTACACGTTCGGGTAACGCACGGCAGGCGCTGCGGAACAGAAGTAGACGTTCTTCGCACCGGCTTCGCGGGCCATCTGGATGATCTGCTTGCAGGTGGTGCCACGCACGATGGAGTCATCCACCAGCATCACGTTCTTGCCGCGGAACTCCAGCTCGATGGCGTTGAGCTTCTGGCGTACCGACTTCTTGCGCGCCGCCTGGCCCGGCATGATGAACGTGCGGCCAATGTAGCGGTTCTTCACGAAGCCTTCGCGGAACTTGACGCCCAGGTGGTTGGCCAGCTCCAGCGCAGCGGTACGGCTGGTGTCCGGGATCGGGATCACCACGTCGATATCATGCTCGGGACGCTCGCGCAGGATCTTCTCGGCCAGCTTCTCGCCCATGCGCAGGCGTGCCTTGTAGACCGAAACGCCGTCGATGATCGAATCCGGACGCGCCAGGTAGACGTGTTCGAAGATGCACGGGGTGAGTTTCGGTGCCACAGCGCACTGGCGGGTGTGCAGCTTGCCGTCTTCGGTGATGTACACCGCTTCGCCCGGCGCGAGGTCGCGGATCAGGGTAAAGCCCAGCACGTCCAGGGACACGCTTTCGGAAGCGATCATGTACTCGACGCCTTCGTCGGTGTGACGCTGGCCGAACACGATCGGGCGAATGCCGTGCGGGTCACGGAAACCGACGATGCCATAGCCGGTGACCATGGCCACTACCGCGTAACCACCGACGCAACGGTTATGCACGTCAGTCACGGCGGCAAATACGTCTTCTTCGGTCGGCTGCAGCTTGCCGCGCTGGGCCAGCTCGTGGGCGAACACGTTGAGCAGCACTTCCGAGTCGGAGCTGGTGTTGACGTGGCGCAGGTCAGATTCGTAAATCTCCTTGGCCAGTTGTTCAACGTTGGTCAGGTTGCCGTTGTGCGCCAGGGTAATGCCGTAAGGCGAGTTGACGTAGAACGGTTGAGCTTCGGCCGAAGTCGAGCTACCGGCAGTCGGATAACGCACATGGCCAATACCCATGTGCCCGACCAGGCGCTGCATGTGACGCTGATGGAACACGTCACGTACCAGGCCATTGTCCTTGCGCAGGAATAACCGGCCGTCGTGGCTGGTCACAATACCGGCAGCGTCCTGGCCGCGGTGCTGGAGGACGGTTAGCGCGTCATACAGCGCCTGATTGACGTTCGACTTACCGACGATACCGACGATGCCACACATGCGACGCAACCCCTACTTAATGAATCTTGACTGAACACAACTTACTGAGGCGTTTTGGCCGGCAAGAGGTGTTCCTTGAACGGAAGATCAGCGGGTACGCTGATTCCGCTGGCCAGCCACTGACTGCTCCACCCCAGAATGAGGTTCTTGGACCAGTCTGCAACCAATAGAAATTTTGGCACGAGTACCGACTCCTGCCACCACGAATCCTGCTGTACCGGCCCCAGGCTCAACAGCCCGACCGCCACGACCACCAGCAACGCGCCACGCGCGGCACCGAAGGCCATGCCGAGAAATCGATCGGTCCCGGAGAGGCCGGTGACACGTATCAACTCGCCAATAAGATAATTGACCATTGCCCCCACCAGCAGCGTGGCGATGAACATGATGGCGCAGCCCGCGATGACGCGAGCCGAAGGTGTCTCGATGTATCCAGCCAGGTAGACCGACAATGAACCACCGAACATCCAGGCTACGACTCCTGCGATGATCCAAGTCAGCAACGACAGTGCTTCCTTAACGAAGCCGCGGCTTAGACTGATCAAAGCGGAGATGGCGACGATTGCAACAATCGCCCAATCAACCCAGGTAAATGGCACGTTGTAGCCTACGGACAGATGAGGCGGCGCATTTTAGCAGAGCGTCGGGCTGTCGGTAAGCTGTGATTGTGGCTGCCTTGCAAATCAGTAGTTTGGGACGAGTGAATCCAATTTCAAGCACACCCCGAAACAACTGTGGGAGGGGTAATCCCCCTCCCACACTTGACCGCATTTCAAACTCAAGCCGCTGCGAAATCAACCGCGCTCAGGCTGGAACCGGGTCACGAAACCCTTGAGGTTCTGCTGGCGATCCAGCAAATCGCGCAGGCGATCCGCCTCGGCACGCTCGATCAGCGGCCCGATAAACACCCGGTTCTTGCCATCGGCACTACGGATATAGGCATTGTAGCCTTGGCTACGCAGCTTCTTCTGCAACGCGTCGGCCCCCTCGCGGTTACCCAGGCTGGCCACCTGGATCGACCAACTGACCGGCAAGCCATTCGGATCGATGCGGCTCTGGCCGACGTCCGGCTTGCCTGGCGCGGCAGGCTGCGGCGCAACCGGCTTGGGCGCAGGTGCGGGCGCAGCAGGCTTGGCCGCTACAGTCGGCGCAGGCGCCGGCTTCACCACCGGCAAACTTGGCTGTACCGGCATCGACGGTGCCTGCTGTGCAGCCACCTCATCATTGGTCGGCACGGGCTCGTCCTCGGGTAACGCCTGGGGCTCAGGCACCACCACCGGCTGAACCTGCACCTGAGGCACTGCAGGCGCCTGCGGCGAGGCCGGCGCCTCGACAACGACCTGACGCTCTTCATCCTGGCGGGAAAACAGCATCGGCAGGAAGATCACCGCCAATGCCACCAGCACCAGGGCACCGACCATTCGCTGCTTGTATGCGCTATCCAGTAATGCCATGTGCAGCTTCCTCCGTGGAGCGCCGGGCCAACCACTCAAGCGCCTCGGCAACACAATAAAATGACCCGAACAACAGAATCTCATCGTCGGGCGTGGCAATGGCGCACTGTGCTTCAAGGGCATCGGTGACGCTTGCATACGACGTCACGGGCGCAGCAAGGTTCTGCAAGGCCACTTCCAGCTCGGCGGCCGGGCGGCTACGCGAAGTATCCAACGGCGCGACGGCCCAGGCCTGGACACTGCCCAGCAATGGCGCGACCACGCCGTCCAGGTCCTTGTCGGCCAGCAAACCGAATACGGCAAGGCGACGACCGACCGGCGCTGTGCGCGACAGGCGTTGCGCCAGGTACTCCGCTGCATGAGGGTTATGCCCCACATCCAGCAGCAGGTTCAGGCGCTTGCCCTGCCAATCGAACTCACGACGGTCCAGACGCCCCACCACGCGAGTCGCCAGCAAGGTGGTGGCGATCTGCTCGGCATTCCACGGCAGATCAAGCAACAGATACGCTTGCAGCGCCAGCGCGGCGTTTTCCATCGGCAGGTTCAGCAACGGCAAATCGCGCAGTTCTACGGCCTGGCCACGCGCATCGCGCCCACACCATTGCCAGTGCTGATCACCGATCTCAAGGTTGAATTCGCGGCCCCGCAGGAAAAACGGGCAATCCAGCTCACGCACCTTGTCCAGCAAGGTGTACGGCGGGTCAATGTCACCACACAGCGCAGGCTTGCCCTGGCGGAAGATCCCGGCCTTTTCATAGGCCACGGACTCACGGGTATTGCCCAGGTAGTCGGCGTGATCCACCCCAATACTGGTGACCAACGCCAAATCGGCGTCCACCACGTTGACCGTGTCCAGGCGCCCACCCAGGCCGACTTCCAGCACCACCACATCCAGTTGCGCACGCTCGAACAGCCAGAACGCCGCCAGGGTGCCCATCTCGAAGTAAGTCAGGGAAATCTCGCCTCGGCCCGCATCAAGTGCGGCGAAGGCTTCGCAGAGTTGCTCGTCGGTGGCTTCGACACCATTGAGCTGCACCCGCTCGTTGTAACGCAGCAGGTGCGGGGAATTATAGACGCCGACTTTCAGCCCCTGGGCCTGCAGCAGCGCCGCGACAAAGGCGCAGGTAGAGCCTTTGCCGTTGGTACCGGTCACCGTGATCACGCGCGGCGCCGGGCGGCCCAACCCGAGGCGGGCCGCTACCTGTTGCGAGCGCTCCAGGCCCATGTCGATGGCGGACGGATGCAACTGCTCAAGGTAGGCGAGCCATTCGCCCAGGGTACGTTGGGTCATAGGTTTGCAGGCACCGGCGGTACGACGATCGGCTCGACTTTAGGCGCGACGTACACCGGGGTCGGCAGGCCCATCATTTGCGCCAGCAGGTTACCCAGGCGTGGACGCAACTCACCGCGCGGGATGATCAGGTCGATCGCGCCGTGCTCCAGCAGGAACTCGCTACGCTGGAAACCTTCCGGCAGTTTTTCACGCACGGTCTGCTCGATCACGCGAGGACCGGCAAAGCCGATCAGCGCCTTGGGCTCGCCGACGATCACATCACCCAGCATGGCCAGGCTGGCGGATACGCCACCGTAGACCGGGTCGGTCAGCACGGAGATGAACGGGATGCCTTCTTCACGCAGACGCGCCAGCACCGCAGAGGTCTTGGCCATTTGCATCAGGGAGATCAGGGCTTCCTGCATGCGCGCACCACCGGAGGCAGCGAAGCAGATCATCGGGCAGCGGTTTTCCAGCGCGTAGTTGGCGGCGCGAACAAAGCGCTCACCGACAATGGCACCCATGGAGCCGCCCATGAAGGAGAACTCGAACGCCGACACCACGACTGGCATGCCCAGCAATTTGCCGCTGACGGAGATCAGCGCGTCTTTCTCACCGGTCTGCTTCTGCGCGGCAACCAGGCGGTCCTTGTACTTCTTGCCATCGCGGAACTTCAGACGGTCAACCGGCTCCAGGTCGGCGCCCAGTTCGTTACGGCCTTCGGCGTCCAGGAAGATGTCGATGCGGGCGCGGGCGCCGATACGCATGTGGTGGTTGCACTTGGGGCAAACGTCCAGGGTCTTTTCCAGCTCCGGGCGGTACAACACCGCGTCGCAGGATGGGCACTTATGCCACAGACCTTCAGGAACCGAGCTTTTCTTCACCTCGGAACGCATGATCGAAGGGATCAGTTTGTCTACTAACCAGTTGCTCATGCTTTCTTTCTCCAGTACCGGTGGCTTGAACACAGCCCCGCGTATGCCCTTGAGCTAAATTCATATGTGGCGATGACACAGGCTGGACGGGGTCAGACGTTCGACCGGCCTTTTCCTGCCTGTATCCTCAGCCTTCCAGACAACCTGCCAGCGCAGGGTTGCCACTTCGTTTCCGGGCCACCACAGGCGGCGCCGGGCTGTTTTACACAGTGGTAGTTATGGACGGCGGCAGACTGCCAGCCGTCACATTGCACCACTGCTGTTGCGCACGGCCTGCATGAATGCGCGAATCTTGCTGTGATCCTTGATGCCCTTGCCCTGCTCCACCCCGCCGCTGACATCCACGGCATACGGCCGCACCTGCTCGATTGCCGCCCCGACATTCGCGGGGTTGAGCCCGCCGGCCAGGATGATCGGCTTGCTCAAGCCAGCGGGAATCAGCGACCAGTCGAACGCTTCGCCGGTACCGCCGGGTACGCCTTCGACATAGGTGTCCAGCAGAATCCCGCGAGCACCACCGTAGGCGGCACACGCCGCCGCGATATCATCCCCGGCCTTGACGCGCAGCGCCTTGATGTAGGGACGCTGATAACTTTCACATTCGTCAGGCGTTTCGTCGCCGTGGAACTGCAACATGTCCAAGGGTACGGCATCCAGGGTTTCGTTGAGTTCGCAGCGGCTGGCGTCGACGAACAAACCCACGGTGGTCACGAATGGCGGCAAAGCCGCGATGATCGCCCGCGCCTGCACCACATTCACCGCCCGCGGGCTCTTGGCATAAAACACGAAACCGATGGCATCCGCCCCTGCCTCGACCGCCGCCAGCGCGTCTTCTATGCGGGTAATCCCGCAAATCTTGCTGCGAACGGCTGACATGTCGTGAAAACTCCAGGGTTGGACCGAGAAAGTCCCGGATGGTAACAAAAGCTATTCCGGGCGTCAGCCGCCAAGTTCGCTGAAACCTGTGAGGAAGTGTGGCCCGATGAAGCGCTCCGGCAACTCGAACTCGTCGCGGTACTCCACATCCACCAGGTACAGGCCGAACGGATGTGCCGTGACCCCACCCGTGCGACGAACGCGGCTTTCCAGCACTTCCCTGGCCCACTCCACCGGGCGCTCGCCGGTACCAATGGTCATCAGCACCCCGGCGATGTTGCGCACCATGTGATGCAGGAAGGCCCCGGCGCGGATATCCAGCACGATCATCTTGCCGTGGCGGGTTACCCGCAGGTGGTGGACTTCCTTGATCGGCGACTTGGCCTGGCACTGGCCGGCACGGAAGGCGCTGAAATCATGCACACCCACCAGGTGCTGCGCGGCCTCGGCCATGCGCTCGGCATCCAGCGGGCGGTGGTTCCAGGTGATTTCTTCGTTGAGGTGCGCCGGGCGGATCTGGTCGTTGTAGATCACATAGCGATAGCGCCGGGCGATGGCCTTGAAACGCGCATGAAAGTGCGCTGGCATGACCTTGGCCCAACTGACGCTGACGTCATGGGGCAAATTGATATTGGCGCCCATCACCCAGGCCTTCATTGACCGCTCAGCCTGAGTATCGAAGTGCACCACCTGGCCACACGCATGCACACCGGCGTCGGTACGCCCGGCGCACATCAGCGATACCGGTGAATTGGCGACTTTCGACAGGGCATTTTCCAGGGTTTCCTGCACCGTCAGCACGCCGGATGCCTGGCGCTGCCAGCCGCGATAGCGCGAGCCCTTGTATTCCACGCCCAAGGCGATGCGGTAAAAGCCTGCGGCCGCCATTTCGGCGGTCGGGTTATCTATATTTGCCAAGAACTGAGAGCCTGATGAGTTGCGCAAAGGCGGCCATTATGCCGGTTTGCAGGGGAGCCCACAAAAGCAAAACGGCGACCCGAAGGTCGCCGCTGTTTGAACAACGGGCTGTTACGCCAACCGGCCGAGCATTTCCTTGGCCTCGCCGCGTTGAACCTCATCGCCTTCGGTCAACACTTCGGAAAGGATATCCCGCGCGCCGTCCGCATCCCCCATGTCGATATAGGCCTGGGCGAGGTCGAGCTTGGTGGCCACCTCATCCGTGCCGGAGAGGAAGTCGAATTCCGGCTCATCATCGCCCAGCGCCGCGTCTTCTGCGGTAAAGGACGGCTCAATGGACGGATGCTCCAGGCTCTGGGACAGGCGATCCAGCTCGGCGTTGACATCATCCAGCTCCGACGTGAAAGCATCGGGCTTGGCGGCGGCTTCCGGCTCATCAGCCAGGGACAGGTCGAAATCTTCCGGCAAATCGAAGTCATCCAGCGCCGCAGGCGTGAGGGTCGGCGGCTCGACGGCCGGCACGTCCTTCATCTGTTCTTCCAGGCCCGAAAGGAAGTCGTCATCGGATTGCGCCGAAGCCGGGGCATCCAGTTGCAGGTCCAGATCGAAGTCCGACAGGTCATCCGGGCTGGCCTTGGCTTCGGTCTGCTGCTGCAGCAGCGACTCGAACGTCTGCTGATCGCCCTTGACCTCGGCCGGGGACGCCTGCTCAAGCTCGTCGAGGCTCAGATCGAAATCAGTGTCAAAGACCTCCGGCTGCGCAGGCGCAGGTTTGTCTTCGAGCAAATCCTTGACGTACTGAGCGTCCAGGGCAGCTGCAGCCACGGCGGCGCTGACACCCGCCGCCAACACCGCCATGGCCGGGAAGCGACTCTTGAGCTGTTCGACCTGGGCATGGTTTTCACCATTGGCCACCAGTTGACGCTCCTGGGTCACAAAGCCGTCCTTGTCGTTTTGCAGGCCGTAGACTTCCATCAGCTTCAAGCGCAGGTCGCTGCGCTTGGGCTCATGCTTGATCGCTTGCTCCAGTACGTCGGCTGCCTGGTTCAGGTGACCACGGTCGATATGGGACTGGGCTTGGGCCAGCGCATCGTTTGAGTTCACCGGAGCCACGGCAACCGCCAGCGGCGCCAGTACGGAAGCAACGGTCGGCACAACAACCGCCGGTTCAACCACCGGAGCCGGGGCCGGTGCGGCGGCCAGCTTTACGCTGGGCGGCGGCGTCTCCAGACCTTCGAAGCTGCTCGGCGGCAGGTCGTCATGGAGGTTCGAGGTGAACTCCGGTTCTTCAGCCAGGGCCCGCGCCATGCGCAGGTGTTTTTCCTCTTCGCGGCGCGCATTGCGATGGCGCGCCCACAACAGCAGGAGCAACAACACCAGTAAACCCGCCGCACCGCCGATCACACCGAGCACGATCGGGTTGGTGAGCAGGTCATTGAATTTGCCGTCGGCGCTGGCCGGTGCCGGGTCCGCCTTGACCGGCTCAGGCGCTGGCGCGACGGGTGCAGGGGTGACGGCCTCGGGCGTAGCAGGTGCAGTGGATGGCTCGCCTGCCAACTGCGCAGGCATTGCTGCAGTCGCCGGAGCAGCCGGAACACCCTTTTCAGCCTGCAAACGCGCCAGTTGATCGTTTTTCAGTTGAATCAGTTTTTGCAGCTTGTCCAACTGGCTTTGCAGGTCTGCCGCGCGGCTTTTCAGCTCTTCGTTGTCGCGTCGGGTGGTGTCCAGTTGCTCCTGGGTCATCGCCAACTTGTCGCTGAGTGCCGCGCTGTCGCCCGCCTTGCCCTTGGCGCCCTTCTTGGCGGCTTCGGCCGACACCAGGCTCAAGTTGTCCTTGGCATTGGTGCTTGCAGGCGCGTTGCCTGCCTGGGTGCGCTTGGTGGCGTCCAGTTGCTGTTTGCCCGCTGCCGGGTTGGTGGCGGCGCGTCGACCCTGGCGCCAGGCGGCATTTTGCGCGCTCACCTCAGCAATTGCCTGGGGTTGCGGCAGCGCAGTGCTTTGTACGGCGTCCGGCAGGCGCAGGACCTGGCCGGTTTTCAGACGGTTGATATTGCCGTCGATGAACGCATTCGGGTTCAGCGCCTGGATCGCCAGCATGGTTTGCTGCACAGAGCCGCCATTGCGGTGCTTCTCGGCGATTTCCCACAGAGTGTCGCGGGACGTGGTGGTGTGCTGTGCCGGTTTGCTCGCGGCGGGCGCGGTGCTGGCCGGTGCGGCCAGACGCGGCGCAGGCGCGGCGGTCGTCGGTGCCGGCTGGTCGAACTTGGCCGGGTCGAGCAACACGCTGTAGTCACGCATCAGACGGCCATTCGGCCATTGCACCTGCAACAGGAAACGTACGTAGGAGTCCGGCAACGGCTTGCTGGAGGTAACACGCACCACGCTGCGGCCATTGGGGTTGATCACCGGGGTGAACGTCAGGTCATTGAGAAACGCCTGGCGATCGACGCCGGCGTCCACAAATGCCTGGTCAGAAGCCAGGCTTGGCGTGATCTCGGTAGCGGTGAGGCCACCGACATCGAGCAATTCGATTTCCACCGCCAACGGCTGGTTCAACTTCGACTTGAGGGTCATCTCCCCCAGCTGCAGCGCCTGCGCCATACCGGAGGACAGCGCCGAGGCGGCCGCTATTGCTAACACCAGTTTGCGAACTTGAACCATAGCCTCATCCTTTGTTTGAACACTCCCCGGCCTGCGAGAAGGTTGGTAACCGCTGCCATAAGGCATGGCGAGCCGATAGGTCACCGACGCGCAACTTTTCCTGCCTGGGGCCAAGCATAGCGCCTGGCTAGAATCAATCTACAAATTGCCGCCAAGTATCTTTTACGCAAGGCCTTTTATCAACAACTGCGCCAGCTGTACTGCATTCAGTGCGGCGCCTTTGCGTACGTTATCTGACGTCAGCCACAGATTTAGTTCCGCCGGGTCATCCACACCTGCCCGGACGCGACCGACGTAGACCACATCCTGGCCCACTGCATCGCCGACGGCTGTAGGAAAATCCCCTTCATCTACGAGCTCGATGCTCGGCGCAGCCTCAAGTGCGCGGTTCACCGCAGCCAGATCGACCGCCGCGCCCAGTTGCAAGGACACTGTCAGGCTATCGCCAAAAAACACCGGGGCTTGAACGCAGGTTGCGGAAATCTTTAGCAAAGGTACTCCCAGCACTGCACGCAACTCGTGGACCAGGCGTTTTTCTAGGGCCGTATGCCCCTGAGCGTCTGGCGTGCCAACCTGCGCCAACAGGTTGAAGGCGACCTGCCGATCAAAGAACTTCGGCTCCAGCGGGCGCATATTCAGCAGCTCGGCGGTTTGCCGGGCCAGTTCGCTGACGGCTTCACGCCCCTGGGCCGACATCGCCAGGCTGGCGGTGACGCTCACCCGCTGGATATCCAGCAAGCCCCGCAAAGGCGCCAGCACCACCGCCAGGTTGGTCGCCGACGGGCTCGGGCTGCCGAGCTGGAACGGCTTCTTCAGACCTTCCAGCACGTGGGCATTGGCCTCCGGCACCACCTGCGGCGCCTGCTCGGCCGGCAACGCACCGGATAAGTCGATCACCGAGCACCCCGCCGCCGTGGCACGCGGCGCAAAACTCAGGGTGACAGCCGGCCCCGCCGCAAAGAACGCCAGCTGCGCCTTGCTGAAGTCAAATTCGTCGACTTCCTTGACCCGCACATTCTTGCCGCGAAAGGGCACGGAGGCGCCGGCCGAGTTGTTGCCCGCCAGCAAATACAGGGTGCCTACCGGAAAATCCAGCTCTTCGAGGATCTGCACCAGGGTTTCACCGACGGTGCCGGTGGCGCCGATCACGGCGATTTCAAAGGTCTGGGTCATGGGGGCTGCCTCGGGCATCGCGGGGGGAGCGGCACTTTACCGGGTGACTGGGGGTGAGGCAATTAAGCTGGGATTTGTGGTGGGGCTGATGGCCTTATCGGGGGCAAGCCCCCTCCCACACTCGAACGGGTTCACAGGTCAAAATGTGGGAGGGGGCTTGCCCCCGATGAAGCCCGACCAAACAACAAAAAACCCGCGCCTGTCATCAGAACGCGGGTTTCTCTCATTGCCTTACGCGATCAACGCTCCAGCAAAATCCGCAACATGCGGCGCAGCGGTTCGGCCGCGCCCCACAGCAGCTGGTCGCCCACGGTGAATGCACCGAGGAACTGGCTGCCCATGTTCAGTTTGCGCAGACGGCCCACCGGCACATTCAGGGTGCCGGTGACCTTGGTCGGGCTCAGCTCCTGCATACTGATATCACGGTTGTTCGGCACCAGCTTGACCCAAGGGTTGTGCTGGCTGATCAACGCTTCGATATCGGCGATCGGCACATCTTTGTTCAGCTTGATGGTCAGCGCCTGGCTGTGGCAGCGCATCGCGCCGATACGCACGCAGATGCCGTCAACCGGGATCGGGCTCTTGAAGCGGCCGAGGATCTTGTTGGTCTCGGCCTGGGCCTTCCACTCTTCGCGGCTCTGGCCGTTCGGCAGTTCCTTGTCGATCCATGGGATCAGGCTACCGGCCAACGGCACGCCGAAGTTTTCGGTCGGGTAGGCATCGCTGCGCATGGCTTCGGCCACGCGGCGGTCGATGTCGAGGATCGCGCTGGCCGGGTCGGCCAGTTGATCGGCGACCGCGGCGTGGGTCGCACCCATCTGCTTGATCAGCTCACGCATGTTCTGCGCGCCGGCCCCAGAGGCCGCCTGATAGGTCATGGCACTCATCCACTCGACCAGGCCAGCTTCGAACAAGCCGCCCAGGCCCATCAGCATCAGGCTGACGGTGCAGTTGCCGCCGACGTAGTTCTTGGTACCGGCATCCAACTGCTGGTCGATGACCTTGCGGTTGACCGGGTCGAGGATGATCACCGCGTCATCCTGCATGCGCAGGCTCGACGCGGCGTCGATCCAGTAGCCCTGCCAGCCGGCTTCGCGCAGCTTGGGGAAGACTTCGCTGGTGTAGTCGCCACCCTGACAGGTCAGAATCACGTCGAGGGTTTTCAGCTCTTCAATGTTGTAGGCGTCCTTGAGCGGAGCAATATCCTTGCCCACGGACGGCCCCTGGCCACCCACATTCGAAGTGGTGAAAAACACCGGCTCAATAAGATCGAAATCCTGCTCTTCCAGCATCCGCTGCATGAGCACGGAACCGACCATACCGCGCCAACCGATCAGACCTACACGTTTCATCGCAACTACACCTTGTTAAAAAGTGGGCCGCCTTGCAGCAACAACTGCAAGCGGGCCCGAGAGATTACAGATTCCGCAGCGCGGCGACTACTGCGTCGCCCATTTCTTGCGTACCGACCTTGGTGCAACCCTGCGACCAGATGTCGCCGGTGCGCAAACCCTGATCCAGCACCAGGCTCACGGCCTGCTCGATGGCATCCGCCGCATCGCTCAAATTGAAGCTGTAACGCAGCATCATCGACACCGACAAAATGGTCGCCAGCGGGTTGGCAATGCCCTGGCCCGCGATGTCCGGCGCCGAACCGTGGCACGGCTCGTACATGCCCTTGTTATTGGTGTCCAGGGACGCCGACGGCAGCATGCCGATGGAACCGGTGAGCATCGACGCCTGGTCGGACAGGATGTCGCCGAACAGGTTGTCGGTGACGATCACGTCGAACTGCTTCGGCGCGCGCACCAGCTGCATGGCGGCGTTGTCGACGTACATGTGGCTCAGTTCGACGTCGGGGTAGTCCTTGGCCACTTCCTCGACGATTTCGCGCCACAGCTGGCTGGAGGCCAGCACGTTGGCTTTATCCACCGAGCAGACCTTCTTGCCACGCACGCGGGCCATGTCGAAGCCGACACGGGCGATACGGCGGATTTCGCTCTCGCTGTACGGCAAGGTGTCGTAGGCCTGGCGCTCGCCATTTTCCAGCTCGCGTACACCGCGTGGCGAGCCGAAGTAGATACCGCCGGTCAGCTCACGCACGATCAGGATATCCAGGCCCGCCACCACTTCCGGCTTGAGGCTCGAGGCGTCGGCCAGTTGCGGGTAGAGGATCGCCGGGCGCAGGTTGCCGAACAGGCCCAGTTGCGCGCGGATTTTCAGCAGGCCGCGCTCAGGGCGGATGTCTCGTTCGATCTTGTCCCACTTCGGGCCACCCACTGCGCCGAGCAGCACGGCGTCGGCCGCGCGGGCGCGGTCCAGGGTCTCGTCGGCCAGCGGTACGCCGTGCTTGTCGATGGCGGCGCCGCCGATCACGTCGTGGCTCAGTTCAAAGCCCAGGCTGTACTTGCTGTTGGCCAGTTCCAGCACCTTGACCGCTTCGGCCATGATTTCCGGACCAATGCCGTCGCCAGGGAGAATCAGAATCTGCTTGCTCATGGGTTCCTCATTTCATCAAGCGACCCGCCCGTGGGCAGGTCGGGAAAAATCAATCAGCGTTCGGCAAACACCACCAGCACGTCGGTGCTGAAGGTGCCGTCGGCTTGAATTTCGTAATAATCACGCACTTCCTGGCCCATCGCCTTTTGCAGCTCAAGGATCGCGGCGCGCAGGACCTGCGGCGTGCGCATGCGCTCGACCCACGAGGTGTATTCCAGGCGCAGGCGCTGGCGACTGCTGGTGCGCACATGCAGGCCGGACTCGCTGAGCTGCTGCATCCACTCGGCGGCGGCGTAGTCGCGCACGTGGCTGGTGTCGCGCAGCACTTCGACGGTTTGCAGGTAAGTGTCCAACAGCGGGCTGCCCGGTGACAAGACATCCACGAAAGCCGCCACACCACCCGGCTTGAGCACCCGACGCACTTCACGCAAGGCCAGGCCGAGGTCGCTCCAGTGGTGGGCCGAGTAGCGGCTGAACACGAAGTCGAACTCGCCATCGGCGAACGGCAGGCGCTCAGCGGCGCCGTTCACGGTGCGGATGTTGTCCAGGCCACGGTCCGTGGCAGCGGCGGCGACCACGTCGAGCATCTGTTGGGACAGGTCGTAGGCGACCACTTCCTTGACCAGTGGCGCAACGTGGAAGCTGACATGACCGGCACCGCAGCCCAGGTCCAGCAGTCGCGCACCGCCCTGCCCGGCCAGTTCGGCCTGGAGCAGCGCGAATTCGGTGCCCTGGGCGTGCACGGCACTGCTCAGGTAGGCGGAGGCTTGCTCGCCGAATTGTTTTTGCACGACTTGGGTGTGGGCGGTGGTGGTCATGGTGGTTTCCTTGGGTTTTGGGGTGTTGGTACTGGCGCTATCGCAGGCAAGCCAGCTCCCACAGTTGGAATGCAGTCCAATGTGGGAGTCGGGCTTGCCCGCGATGGGGCCCGCACGGTTACCGCCAATCAGGCATCGCGAAACAACCAAGGCTGGCTCGCCCGGTGCCTGGCTTCAAACGCGGCAATCGCATCGCCGTCCTGCAAGGTCAGGCCGATATCGTCCAGGCCATTGATCAGGCAATGCTTGCGGAAGGCATCCACCTCAAAGTGGTACACCTTGCCATCTGGGCGGGTCACGGTCTGCGCGGCCAGGTCGACGGTCAGTTGGTAGCCCTCTTCGGCCTCAACCTGCTTGAACAGCTCGTCCACTTCGGCATCGCTCAAGATGATCGGCAGCAAGCCGTTCTTGAAGCTGTTGTTGAAGAAGATGTCGGCGTAGCTCGGCGCGATGATGCTGCGAAAGCCATACTCTTCCAGAGCCCATGGCGCGTGTTCACGGCTGGAACCGCAGCCGAAGTTTTCCCGGGCCAGCAAGACGCTGGCGCCCTGGTAACGCTCGGCATTGAGCACGAAGTCCTTGTTCAGCGGGCGCTTGGAGTTGTCCTGGTAGGCGTAGCCCACGTCCAGGTAGCGCCACTCGTCGAACAGGTTCGGGCCGAAGCCGGTGCGCTTGATCGATTTCAAGAACTGCTTGGGGATGATCTGGTCGGTGTCGACGTTGGCGCGATCCAAAGGGGCGACAAGGCCGGTGTGTTGGGTAAAAGCACGCATCGGGTAATCCTCAGATCAATTCGCGAACGTCGATGAAACGACCGTTGACGGCAGCCGCAGCGGCCATGGCCGGGCTGACCAGGTGGGTACGCCCACCGGCGCCCTGGCGCCCTTCGAAGTTACGGTTGGAGGTGGACGCGCAATGCTCACCCGACTCCAGGCGGTCCGGGTTCATCGCCAGGCACA
The DNA here is from genome assembly GCF_023169845.1 of Pseudomonas sp. CYM-20-01. NCBI lineage: Bacteria > Pseudomonadati > Pseudomonadota > Gammaproteobacteria > Pseudomonadales > Pseudomonadaceae > Pseudomonas > Pseudomonas sp. CYM-20-01. The sequence continues at coordinate 4,821,855 of NZ_AP025169.1, forward strand.
TCGAGCAGCCCGGCTCACGCCATTCAAAACCGGCTTCGAGGAAGATCTTGTCCAGGCCTTCGGCTTCAGCCTGCGCTTTGACCAGGCCCGAGCCCGGCACCACGATGGCTTGCTTGATGGTCGAAGCCACTTTGCGACCCTTGGCGATCACCGCCGCGGCGCGCAGGTCTTCGATCCGCGAGTTGGTGCAGGAACCGATGAACACGCGATCCAACTGGATGTCGGTAATCGCCTGGTTGGCTTTCAAGCCCATGTACTTCAAGGCGCGTTCGATGGAACCACGCTTGACCAGGTCGGCCTCCTGAGCCGGGTCCGGCACGTTCTGGTCGACGGCCAGGACCATCTCCGGCGAAGTGCCCCAGCTGACTTGCGGCTTGATCTGGGCAGCGTCGAGCTCGACCACGGTGTCGAACACCGCATCGGCGTCGGAGACCAGGTCTTTCCAGGCTTCGACAGCGGCGTCCCAATCCTTGCCTTGTGGGGCAAATGGACGGCCCTTGACGTATTCAACGGTCTTTTCGTCCGCCGCCACCATGCCCACGCGGGCACCGGCTTCGATGGACATGTTGCAGATGGTCATGCGACCTTCGATGGACAGGTCGCGAATCGCGCTGCCGGCGAACTCGATGGCATGGCCGTTACCGCCGGCGGTGCCGATCTTGCCGATCACAGCGAGCACGATGTCCTTGGCGGTCACGCCGAACGGCAACTGGCCTTCGACTTTAACCAACATGTTCTTCATCTTCTTGGCGACCAGGCACTGTGTGGCGAACACATGTTCCACCTCGGAGGTGCCGATGCCGTGGGCCAGGGCGCCGAACGCACCGTGGGTGGAGGTGTGGGAGTCGCCGCAGACCACGGTCATGCCCGGCAAGGTGGCGCCCTGCTCCGGGCCGATCACGTGCACGATGCCTTGACGCACGTCATTCATCTTGAATTCGGTGATGCCATATTCGTCGCAGTAGTCGTCGAGGGTCTGTACCTGCAAACGCGACACCTGGTCGGCAATGGCTTCGATGCCGCCCTTGCGCTCAGGGGTGGTCGGTACGTTGTGGTCCGGGGTGGCGATGATGGAGTCGACGCGCCAAGGCTTGCGCCCGGCCAGCCGCAGGCCTTCGAACGCTTGGGGCGAGGTCACTTCATGGATGATGTGACGGTCGATATAGATCAGCGACGAACCATCGTCGCGCCGTTTCACTTCATGGGAATCCCAAAGCTTGTCGTAAAGCGTTTTGCCGGCCATCAGTCGGTCCTCATCAGCGGTGTTTCTCTATGCCGGGCTTTTCAATAACCCTTTGGCTTGTGAGGCTGATGGTATGGCGCTACATTAAATAACTCAAATTCATATTTTTTATGCTTTGGATTACCAACTGGAATACAACCATGGACCTGGCCAACCTCAATGCTTTTATCGCCATCGCCGAGACCGGTAGCTTCTCGGGCGCCGGTGAACGCCTGCACCTGACCCAGCCAGCCATCAGCAAACGCATTGCCGGCCTGGAGCAACAGTTGAAGGTGCGTTTGTTCGACCGCCTGGGCCGCGAAGTCGGCCTGACCGAGGCCGGACGGGCCTTGCTGCCACGCGCCTATCAGATCCTCAACGTGCTGGACGACACCCGCCGCGCCCTCACCAACCTGACCGGCGAAGTCAGCGGGCGCCTGACCCTGGCCACCAGCCACCATATCGGCCTGCATCGTTTACCGCCGGTGCTGCGCGCATTCACCCGGGAATACCCGAATGTGGCGCTGGATATTCAGTTCCTCGATTCGGAAGTGGCCTACGAAGAAATCCTCCACGGCCGCGCCGAAGTGGCGGTGATCACCCTGGCACCCGATCCCCACAATCTGGTGCGCGCCACCCCGGTGTGGGACGACCCGCTGGATTTCGTGGTGGCGCCGGAGCACAGCCTGATCAGCAACGGCCACGTCAGCCTGGCCGATATTGCCGGGCACCCGGCGGTGTTCCCCGGCGGCAACACCTTCACCCACCATATTGTCAGCCGGCTGTTCGAGGCCCAGGGCCTCACGCCAAATATCGCGATGAGTACTAACTACCTGGAAACGATCAAGATGATGGTGTCGATCGGCCTGGCCTGGAGCGTCCTGCCGCGCACCATGCTCGATGATCAGGTGGCAAGTATCGCTTTGCCGGGCATACAACTCAGTCGCCAGCTAGGCTATATCGTGCACACCGAAAGGACGCTGTCGAATGCTGCGCGGGCTTTCATGAGCCTATTGGATGCACAGGTCGATCTGCCAGGGATACCGGCATGAAACCGTGCGGCCTCCAGGTCTGAACTGAACCGCGCCTTACGCCCATCGAGCCAAGGCCCTTTGATAATGCGCAACCCCGTCGACTCCGTGCCACCCCTGCCCCGCATTTACGCCCTGGACCCTCAAGAGGCGGAACAAAGCTGGGACAGTGCCCCGCAACTGCTGGCCGCGCTCAATGCTGCCCGGCTGGGCGCCTGGTGCTGGGAAATCGACACCGGCAGGATAAGCTGGTCGCGGGGCACCCAGGCGCTGTTCGGCTTTGACCCGCGCCAGCCACTGCCCAAGGACCTGGACTACCTCGACCTGCTCGCGCCACAGGATCGTGCCCGCGTGGTGCGGGCCTTTCACGCGGTATTGGCCGGCGAGCCGTTCGAACAGGCGATGCATCACCATATCCAGTGGCCGGACGGCACCCACCACTGGCTGGAAATCAATGGCAGCCTGGCACCTGACAAAGCCGGGCGGCGGCGCATGATCGGGGTGATCCGCGAGACCACCCGCCAGCGCGAACGGGAGCACGCCCTCAGCCACTCGGAAAAACGCTTCGCCACGCTGTTTCACCTGTGCCCCAACATGGTCTTGCTGACGCGCCAGTCCGACGGATTGATCAGCGAGGCCAACCAGTATTTCGAGATGCTCTTCGGCTGGCCGGTCGCCGATGCCATCGGCCGCACCACCCTGGACCTGGGCCTGTGGCGCCATCCGGAACAGCGTGCGCAACTGGTCAAGGCGACCCAGCGCAAAGGCCTGCCCATCACCATGGAGGTGCAGTTCTGCGCCAGCAACGGCCAGATCCACGACGGCACCCTCAGCGCACAAAAGGTGGAGTTGGACGGCGAGGCTTACCTGCTCAGCACGTTCCTGGATACCACAGAGCGCAAAATAGCCGAGCAGGCCCTCAAGGACAGCCAGGAACGCCTCGACCTGGCCCTGGACTCGGCGCAACTGGGCACCTGGGACTGGCACATCCCCACCGGCATGCTCTACGGCTCAGCCCGCGCCGCCCAATTGCATGGCCTGCCGCCGGAGCCGTTCCATGAGTTCTTCGACGCCTTCTTTGACGGAATGCCCAATGACGAGCGCGAGAGCATGCGCAACGCTTATCGCACCCTGCGCGAAGGCCCGGCCGGCAACTATCAGCTGACGTATCGCGTGCCCATGGAAGACGGCAGCTCACGCTACCTCGAAAGCCGCGCCCGCCTGTACCGTGATGAGCACGGCGCGCCGCTGCGTATGGCCGGCACTCTGCTGGATATCACCGACCAAGTGGAACGCGAACGACGCCTGACCGCCTCCGAAGAGAAATTTGCCAGCCTGTTCCAGGCCAGCCCGGACCCGATCTGCGTTACCTGCCTGGAGGGCGGCGCGTTTATCGAAATCAACCCCGCGTTTACCCAGACCTTTGGCTGGACGGCTGCCGAGGTCATCGACAAAAGTGCCGAGCAGATCGGCCTATGGGACGAGTCGAGCAAGCGCCTGCAGCGTATCGAGCGGATGATCCGCGAGCAGGCATTGAACAATGTGGCGATCGTGGTGCATCACAAAAGCGGCCAAAGCCTGACCTGCGTGATTTCCAGCCGCCTGATCAAGGTGGGCGACCAGCCGTGCATCGTCACCACGCTACGCGATATCACCCAGCAGCAGCGCTCGGAAGCGGCGCTCAAGGCCAGCGAAGAGAAATTCGCCAAGGCCTTCCATTCCAGCCCCGATGCCATTTCCATCACTGAGCGCGACACCGGTCGATATGTGGAGGTCAATGACGGCTTCTGCCGCCTGACCGGTTATCGCGCCGAGGAAGCCATCGGCCTGACGCTGTATCAGATCGGCATCTGGGCCGATGAAAACCAGCGCGCCGCGCTGCTGGCCGAGTTGCAGATCAAGGGCCGCATTCATCATCTGGAAATGCTCTGGCACAACAAGCGCGGCGAGTTGCTGGCGGTGGAAGTCTCGGTGGAGCCCATCACCCTGAATGAAACCCCGTGCCTGTTGCTGACCGCCCGCGACGTGAGCCTGCTGAAAAATGCCCAGGCGCAGATCCGCCACCTGGCCTATCACGACCCGCTGACCAACCTGCCCAACCGCGCCCTGCTGATGGACCGCCTGAGCCAGCAGATCGCCCTGCTCAAGCGGCATAACTTGCGTGGCGCACTGCTGTTTCTTGACCTCGACCACTTCAAGCACATCAACGACTCCCTCGGTCATCCAGTGGGCGACACGGTGTTGAAGATTGTCACCGCGCGCCTGGAAGCCAGCGTGCGCATGGAAGACACCGTGGCGCGCCTGGGCGGTGATGAATTTGTGGTGCTGCTCAGCGGCCTGGAAGGGTCACGCATGGAAGTCAGCGGCCAGGTGCAGGCGTTGGCTGACACCTTGCGTGAATTGCTCTCGGAGCCGATGTTCCTGGACGGTCATCGCCTGCAGGTCACGCCAAGCATCGGCGTGGCACTGATTCCCGATCACGGCTCCACGCCGGCGGACTTGCTCAAGCGTGCCGATATCGCCCTGTATCGCGCAAAGGATTCGGGGCGCAACACCACGCAGATGTTTCACAACAGCATGCAAAAAACCGCCAGCGAACGCCTGCGCATGGAGACAGACTTGCGCCTGGCCTTGTCACGTGGCGAGTTCAGTGTGCATTACCAACCCCAGGTGGACGCGCGCGGCAACAAGATCGTCGGCGCCGAGGCCCTGGTGCGCTGGCAACACCCGCAACTGGGCGCGCAGTCGCCTTCCGAATTCATCAAGGTGCTGGAAGACAGCGGCCTGATCCTTGAGGTGGGCACCTGGATCCTGGATGAAGCCTGCGCGGCCTTTCAACAGCTGATCCACGAAGGCTTGGTAGACCCACTGAATTTCAGCCTGTGCGTGAACATCAGCCCCCGGCAGTTTCGCCAGAACGACTTCGTGGAGCGGGTGGAGCGCAGCCTCAAGCAACACCAGTTGCCGTTCAGCCTGTTGAAACTGGAAATCACCGAAGGCATCGTGATCCAGAACCTGGATGACACCATCAGCAAAATGCGCCGCCTGAAAAAGCTCGGCGTGAGCTTTGCGATGGACGACTTCGGCACTGGCTATTCATCGCTCACCTACCTCAAGCGGCTGCCAGTGGATGCGCTGAAGATCGACCAGTCCTTTGTGCGCGACGCGACCCATGACCCCAACGACGCTGAAATCATCCGCGCCATTGTGGCCATGGCCCGCAGTTTGAATCTGGAGGTGATTGCCGAAGGCGTGGAGACCCCGGAGCAACTGGCGTTCCTGCAAAAACTGGGCTGCCATTTGTTCCAGGGTTATTTGCATAGCCGACCCTTGCCGATCGAGGGGTTCCGGCAACTGCTGAGGTAGCCCTCACACCAGTTTCAATGCCCACATTGCTCTATCGGACCACCCCGATGACGTCAAGCCGAGCTTTTGGCCGTACATGTCCACCGAGCCGTTTAATGCCAGCACCGAATGCGTATCGTCAGCGAGAGTACCAATGGCGCCGCCGGCCAACTCTTGCGCACTGCTCTGCCGCACATGGGCAATCAACCCCAGCCTGCGCAACGCCTGGCCTGGCGCTTCTCCGTCATTCAACGAGTGCATGGCATCCTCAAAACTGCGACCGGCACGCATGTCGTTGTTCTCCAGTTGCGCACGCTTGGCGCTCACGGCGTACAAAAAGTTGGCATCGTCCTTGAGCGCCAGGTCAGAACCGGCCAGGTTTGACCCCTGCTCGGCCTTGCGCCGCTCTTCATGGCTCAGAAACAGCTTGAAGCCATCGCGCATGATCACGTCAAAACCACCCGGCACAGCGCTGATGTTTTTGTAAATACCCGCAGGATTCTGACCAAATTTCATCATTGCGGCCTTGATCGCCGATATCGTGACGCAATTGCCCTCGGCACCTTGATAAAAGCCGCCCCATATATCCTTCGGTTTCATACCGACTGGCATCTGTGAAACAACCGTGTCATTGCTGAAGGGCGAAACCGTTTCGGGCCGGGGTTTGTCGTTGAACAGGCGGTAGCCGTAGCCTCGGCCAACACGGCGCCTTTCGGTGTAGTCGTGCACGACGCCACCGAGGACAAACGCACTGCCTCGGCTATGCGTCTCCAGCACTCCCGCCACCCCATCCCCGACCATCTGATGAGCCGAAACATATTGCGACAGCCCGTACAAGCCCATGCCCCGCAGGCACCGCAGGGTCGTCTCACCCTGCAAGGTATCAGCCAAGGCGCCGTCGAAACTGTGATAGCCGCCCGTAATCTGCTTGCGCTTGACATAGGCGGCAAGCGCGACGTTGGCGCTGTCAACGGCGCCACTGTCCGCACCGGTGAAGCGGGAAGCGCGCCTTGTCTGTTCGAGTTCATGTTGGGAAATCACCACCTTGAACTCGTCTTTCATGGTGATGGCGTACCCCCCCGCAACCGGCGTGAATTGGGTAAACATGTCTTTCGGGCTTGACCCAAAGGTTGCCATCATCATCTTGATGACCGCCGCATGGGTGCTGGTATCAAAATTCTCGCCAAAATGACGCCGAGAAGCTTCAAAACCGACGCCCTTTGCGGTCGGTTTGGCAACCGCCTGTCCCGTAGCGTGGGTAACGTGCCTGTAGTCCGGTGAACTCCACCAGCCGACAGGAGGAGCAAAGACAGCAAAGGTCATAAACCCTCCGAAACCAAATTGAATGAGTGAAAAAACGCTGCCCCCAACCAGCCCTCCCCAATCGCACCTGTGATCGGGGAGGCTGGATCCCTCATCAAGCTTTTAAGACGAGCCGGCTGACATCAAGACTCGTCTGCACCTCAGGCCCTTACCCCTTCCAATCGAGGATTCATGACCCTGCGGAGGACGGTGGGGGTTTTCACTTCTACAGTTGGCTCTGCATCAACCTTGTCCGAAGGTTGTGGCCCTGGAGTGGCCGGCGTCTGGACCTTCGGCTCTGCACCGACTGCTACCTCAGCCTTTTGCTCCCCGTTCGACTCGCCATTCACCTTGGGTTCAGTATCCGCTATCGCCTCTGCCTTCGACTGAGAAATGGTCTTTACTTCCGCGTCCGGCTGCGTATCCAGCGCCACGCGCGTCGACTGCCTCGGGGGAATGTCACGGATTTTTACTGGTTGGTTCTCCCCCCACCCCTCTGAACTAATCCGCACGTTGACACCGGCCTCCACTCGTACCCTGAACTGTTTACCTTCCTCAGCTGTAACGCTCACTTGCGTACTGCCATCTGGCATAACCTGCACCTGGGCATCACCACCCGACGTACCCACCTGTGCGTCACCGCCAACTTTCCCCTGAACGCTATTTCCGACAGTCTCCGCCGACGAACGATTGCTAAAACCCGTGATTTTCATCTGCGCGCCGCCACTCGCGTCGGCCTTGACATTACCGTCCTTGCCGGTTGTCACTGTGGTCGATTTATTATTATCGTCAGCAGTCTTCACTTGCATGGAGGTATCTGCACCGACGCTTACATTGCCGTCCTTGCCCACAGTAACTGTTGCCGTTTTATTGTCGCCGGTGGCTTTAACTTGCACAGAGCCGTCAGCACCAATACTGACTTTAGCGTCCTTATCCGCAGTAACTGTCGAGATATTATTATCGCTAGCAGTCTTCACTTGCGTGGAGCCATCTGCATTGATACTCACACTCGCAATACCACCGGAGAACCGTTCACTGTTCTTGGCAAAAGGTAACGGCTTCCCTTTGGAATTCACCCCGCCCTCCACAGACACTTCAATACCACTCTCCGTCATTGCGGTATGCGGAACTACTGTTGCGGCTTGAGAACTGAATGCCCTGCCGGACAAGAGGCTGCGCATGGCCTTGAAGACCAGATCAAACATCTCAAATAATTTTTCCAGCGCATCAGAGTTAACGGAAATCTCCTTTGCTCCCGTCAAAGGTTGATTAACGTCTCGGGCAGCCCCTTTAATACCGAGATCCGTAGCGAGCGTGCTCACGCGCTCAACATCTTTCAGAAGACCAGTAGAACGTTGGCTTGCCGATTGGAGTTCCGGAACAAAAGCCTTAGGAGTGCCAAGCGATACATTGGACATCTTGTAACCTCATGATTAGTTATGTGCTGCCTCGAAGCATTTAGAAACTCGGACAGCAATTAATATAAAACTGGAAACAATCATCATCTCGCAGTCCCTATTTTCGTGGACCAAAACACGATCAAGTTCCAATAATCCAACTTCACATAAGGCAAACAAAATTGAAAATCAGATTTTAGCCTATGGCTGTTTGAGGAAACGCTCTACACCCACTGCGCCAGCGAACGCCGCATGGACAAACAAGGTAACAACCAAGCCCAAATCAAAAACAATGAAACCATTAACCCCCAACAAAACCCAACACTTATGCTAATTGCGCACAAGCACGTATCAGAAAACAATTAACTTGCGCTTCCCCCGGAAAACTAAAGCAGCAATCAAATAACTGCCTACATTCACGCTCCCACAATCAACATCAGTAAACATGAATGCCCTTGCCCTTCAGGCCCGGGAACATTCACTTAAACAGCGCACAAAAAAGGGCGCCAAGGGCGCCCACTCATCGATGCTTTTGCAAACTTATTAAATATGAACGCTATTTTTCAGCGCCGTCACTCACTGCGAGTCTACCGGCACCATACCGAGCAAACGACTCACTTGGGCCAACTCGGTTTCCCGGCGCATGGCCGTAAACAGCTCCACCGCTTCCGGATAGTTGCGCGTCAGCATCGCCAGCCATTGTTTCAAACGACCTGGTGCCTGACGCTCGGTCAGTTGCGCCACCGACTGAGTCCAGAAGTCCTGGAGCATGGGCTGCATCTGCGCCCAGGTCATTTCAACCACCTCCTCACCCGCCCGCGCCGCAGCGATCTGCCGCGCCAGGTCCGGGCGCGCCACCAGGCCACGGCCCAGCATGATGTCTTCGGCACCGCTGATTTCGCGGCAACGCTTCCAGTCTTCGACGCTCCAGATATCGCCATTGGCGAACACCGGCACCTTGACCACATCCTGCACCCGCGGGATCCATTCCCAGTGCGCGGGCGGCTTGTAGCCATCCGTCTTGGTACGCGCATGCACCACGATATGCGCGGCACCACCCTCGGCCAACGCGGTGGCACAGACCAGGGCGCCGTCCGGGCTGTCGAAACCCAGGCGCATCTTGGCCGTCACCGGGATGTGCGCCGGCACAGCACGGCGTACGTGCTCGACGATCTGGTTGAGCAACTCCGGCTCCTTGAGCAGCACCGCACCGCCACGGGACTTGTTGACGGTCTTGGCCGGGCAGCCGAAGTTGAGGTCGATGACCTGCGAACCGAGCTCACAGGCCAGGGCAGCGTTTTCCGCCAGGCAAACCGGGTCGGAGCCGAGCAACTGCACGCGCAGCGGCACACCGGCAGCGGTGTGGGCACCGTGCAGCAGTTCCGGGGCCAGTTTGTGGAAATACGCGGGGGTGAGCAGGCGGTCGTTGACGCGGATGAACTCGGTCACACACCAGTCGATACCGCCGACACGGGTCAGCACGTCCCGCAGGATGTTGTCGACCAACCCCTCCATGGGCGCCAAAGCAATTTGCATGGAAAACACTCAACAAAAATCGTGGCGCAGTTTACTGGGTTTCCCACAGCAACCGTTAACCCCCTGTCAGGGCGGGGCCATAACCGTCAAGGAATTCAGCCGGCATGCGCTTGGGCTTGCCAGTGGACAGCTCAATGCAGACGAAGGTGGTTTGTGCGCGCAACAGGGTCGCGCCGTCACGGGGGCGGACCAGTTGGAAGCGCCGGGTCATTTTCAGGCGCTGGTCCCAGTCGACGATCCAGGTGGCCAGTTGCAGCTCATCGCCTTCATAGCCAGCGGCCAGGTAATCGATCTCATGGCGCACCACCGCCATGGCGCGATCCAGCCGGCGATATTCGCTCAGGTCCAGGCCCAGGCGCTGGGAGTGGCGCCAGGCGCAGCGCTCCAGCCAGGACACGTATACCGCGTTATTGGCGTGCCCCAGGCCGTCGATATCTTCAGGAGCAACCTGCAGATCGATGATAAACGGCGTTGCCAAATCCCAGCCCATGCCTTGCTCCCAGTCGATTAATGTCGGCGGGGAGAGTGTATCAGGCGCTTTGCCGCTCCTGTAGACGACGGCCGGCCAACAACGCCAGCACAGCGTCGATCACGCGCGGATCGGCCAGGACTTTCTGGTGACCACCCTGCTCCAGGCGCAACAGGCGACTGTCGAACCAGGCTTCGTGGATGGCCTGAGAGGCTTTGACCGGGACGAAGGTGTCGTCTTCGGCATGGACGATCAGGCCCGGGATATTCATCTGATAGTGGGCCACGTCCAAATGCTTGAGCGGCATGCCGAAGGTCAGCTCGACCTCCTGGATAAACGCCGAACGTGCCCGCGCCGGCAAGCCGACCATCTTGGTAAAGCCGCGCAATACATCCAGAAACCGTGAGGGTGCAGCAATGCTCACCAACGCCTCCGTGCGCAGCCCCAACTGCACCGCCAACATCGCACTGGCACCGCCCATGGAGTGGCCGATGACGGCGTGCAGCGGCGGCAACTCGGCGGCAGCTTCAAGCATGGCACGGGCAAACAGCAGCACATGGGCTTCACGCCCCGGCGAACGGCCGTGGGCCGGACCGTCGAGGGCAATCACCGAGTAGCCGTTGTCGACCAATGCGCTGATCAGGCTGGCAAACTGGGTAGGTCGGCCTTCCCAGCCGTGCATCAACAACACGGCAGGCCCCTGACCCCAGCGCAACGCGGACAAGCCGAAACGCAGGGTGATGCGCTCCGATTGCGCCAGCAGCGGCAGTTCCCAGTCACGTGGCGGCAGGTCGCGGGGCGTCATGAAGGCGCGACGCATGCGATTGGCGACCGTTTGTGGTGCCAGGTGCCCCAGCGTGCCGTTGAAACGACGAATCCAGGTAAGCGTGCCCATCATGCAGCCCTCTTCTAGCGCACAGCCGACTTGGCGGCGCGCAGCACACGGTCAGACAACTCGCCCGGTCCCAAGGCGCGGGCCAGGGCCAGGCCACCGATCATCAGCGCCATGTCAGCCAGGGCTTTGTCGGTGTCCTCGGGGCTGGCAGCCAACTGGGCGGCCATCAGTTCACAGTGCTCATTCAGTGCCTGGCGGAACTCATCCGGCAGGCGGCTCATTTCGCCGACCGTGGCGGGAATCGGGCAGGCCTGGGCGGTGGAGTCGCGGTGCTTGCGCGACAGGTAGAACGCCGCCACCAGGCTTCTGCGTTCCTCTCCGGTCAGTTGTGAGTCCATGTCATCAATCGACGCACGACGCTTGGCCAGCAACTGAGTGAAGGCCTCCAGCATCAATGCATCCTTGCTTTCGAAGTGCGCATAGAAACCACCGACCGTCAGCCCCGCCGCACCCATCACTTCACCCACACTCGGTTCGGCCGGGCCACGCTGGATCAGCGCGGCGCTGGCGGCCTGCAAAATGCGTTCGCGGGTTTGCGCTTTTTTATCGCTCATCATTGCCTCCGATGTTCATGGGTTGAATATTATTACCATAATAATATTTGGCAAGCGACAGGCATGACCGTTGGTCAGAAGAAAAAGCAAGGAGGGCAAAAGAATTGGCCAAACGCCAGACAAACAAAAGGGCCATTCAATAATTGAATGACCCTTAAAAATCCCGCAGAGCGGGTAATCGTGGCGTCCCCTAGGGGACTCGAACCCCTGTTACCGCCGTGAAAGGGCGGTGTCCTAGGCCACTAGACGAAGGGGACACAAACCTTCTGTACACTGATCAGGCTGAGGCTGATCGATCCAAGGACGGTGTGGCCGGAACCTTGGAACTGTAAATTGGTGGAGCTAAACGGGATCGAACCGTTGACCTCTTGCATGCCATGCAAGCGCTCTCCCAGCTGAGCTATAGCCCCGGATTTTTCGTCTCGCGACGTAGCAGGCCTTTCGAACTGCTTGGTGAAACTGGCGTCCCCTAGGGGACTCGAACCCCTGTTACCGCCGTGAAAGGGCGGTGTCCTAGGCCACTAGACGAAGGGGACAAAACCTTCTGTACAGCTGATCAGCGCTGAGAGCTGATCGATTCAAGGACGGTGTGGCCAGACCTTGAACCTGTAAATTGGTGGAGCTAAACGGGATCGAACCGTTGACCTCTTGCATGCCATGCAAGCGCTCTCCCAGCTGAGCTATAGCCCCTCATCGGTGAGGACGGGGCGAATCTTAATGGCGGTTTGGAAGTGTGTCAAATTTATTTTCAACAATTTCCAAAATTTTTTGCCGGGATAACAATCACTTACCGGCGAAACCCCGGAAAACCGGGGTTTCGTCGTTTCAACCGTGTGCTCAGGCGATGGCGCCCAGCAGCTTTTCCCACTCTTTGTTTTCTTTCTTCGACACACCACCAAGCAAATCAAGGGCTTGGCGCAGACGGAAACGCGTCAGGTCCGGGCCCAGGATTTCCATCGCATCAAGCACCGACACCGAACTGGCCTGCCCGGTGATCGCGGCAAACATCAGCGGCATGGCATCACGCAATTTCAATTCCAGGGATTCCACCACCGCCTGGATCGTCGCAGTGATCGCATCCTTCTCCCACTGGCGCAGGCTTTCGAGCTTCCACAGGATCAACTGCATCAGTTGGCGAACCTGGTCGCCCGAGAGTTTCTTGGATTCAAACAGCTTGGCATCCGGGCTCACGCCCCCAGCAAAGAAGAAGCTGGCCAACGGCGCGACCTGGCTGAACGTCTCCACCCTGCCCTGCACCAGCGGCGCGATCTTCATCATGTACTCAGGGTTCAACGCCCACTGCTGCACACGGCTGGCGAACTCTTCCACCGGCAGATCACGCAGCCACTGGCCGTTGAGCCACGACAGCTTCTCGATGTCGAAGATCGGCCCGCCCAGCGACACACGCGACAGGTCAAAGTTGTCGACCATTTCTTGCAGCGAAAACTTCTCGCGTTCATCCGGCATCGACCAGCCCATGCGGCCCAGGTAGTTGAGCATCGCTTCCGGCATGAAGCCCATGCGCTCGTAGAAGGTCACCGAAGTCGGATTCTTGCGCTTGGACAACTTGCTCTTGTCCGGGTTACGCAGCAGCGGCATGTAGCACAGCTGCGGTTGTTCCCAGCCGAAGTACTCGTAGAGCAGGATCAGCTTCGGCGCCGACGGCAGCCATTCTTCGCCGCGCAATACGTGGGTGATGCCCATCAGATGGTCATCGACCACGTTGGCCAGGAAGTACGTCGGCAAGCCGTCGGTCTTCATCAGCACCTGCATGTCCATGCGGTCCCACGGGATCTCGACGTCACCGCGCAGCATGTCCGGCACCACGCACACGCCTTCGCTCGGCACTTTCATGCGGATAACGTGAGGCTCACCGGCAGCCAGGCGCCGGGCCACCTCTTCTTTCGACAGCAGCAGCGCGCGGCCATCGTAGCGTGGGGTTTCGCCGCGAGCCTGTTGCTCGGCACGCATCTGGTCCAGTTCTTCGGCGGTGCAGAAGCACGGGAACGCATGGCCCATGTCGACCAGCTGCTGGGTGTACTGCTTGTAGATGTCGCTGCGCTCGCTCTGGCGATACGGGCCGTGCGGGCCGCCGACGTCCGGACCTTCCGCCCACGTAATGCCCAGCCAGCGCAAGGCATCGAAAATCTGCTGTTCCGACTCGCGGGTGGAACGCAATTGGTCGGTGTCTTCGATCCGCAGGATGAATTCACCGCCGTGCTGCTTGGCAAAGCAGTAGTTGAACAAGGCGATGTAAGCAGTGCCGACGTGGGGATCCCCAGTAGGCGATGGCGCGATGCGCGTGCGGACGGTGGTCATGGCAGGTCTCGAATGGGCGATAAAACTGAAAATTGAAACAAGGGGCGAATGGTAACAGCCTGGGGGATTTCTGGAAAACCGCGGCGCGGCTATCGGGGGCAAGCCCCCTCCCACATTTGACCGAGGTCCAGTGTGGGAGGGGGCTTGCCCCCGATGAAACCACCGCAAATCAGACGGCCAGCAAGCGCTCCCGCAACTTGCCGATCTCATCCCGCGTCTGCGCCGCCGCCTCGAACTCCAGGTCCCGCGCCAACTGGTACATCTTCTCTTCCAGTTGCCGGATGCGCTTGGTGATCTCGCTCGGCGAGCGCAATTCGTTCTCGTACTTGGCGCTTTCCTCGGCAGCCTTGGCCATGCCCTTGCGCTTCTTGCTGCGCGAGCCCGGCACGGTGGCGCCTTCCATGATGTCGGCGACGTCCTTGAACACGCCCTTGGGCGTGATGCCATTTTCCAGGTTGAACGCGATCTGCTTGTCGCGACGGCGCTGGGTCTCGCCAATCGCCCGCTCCATGGAACCGGTGATGCGGTCGGCGTACAGGATCGCCCGGCCATTGAGGTTACGCGCGGCACGGCCGATGGTCTGGATCAGCGAGCGCTCGGAGCGCAAAAAGCCTTCTTTATCGGCATCGAGGATCGCCACCAGCGACACCTCCGGCATGTCCAAACCTTCACGCAGCAGGTTGATCCCCACCAGCACATCGAAGGTGCCCAGGCGCAGGTCGCGGATGATCTCCACGCGCTCCACGGTGTCGATGTCCGAGTGCAGGTAGCGCACCCGCACGCCGTGGTCGGCCAGGTAGTCGGTCAAGTCTTCGGACATGCGCTTGGTCAGCGTGGTGACCAGCACCCGCTCTTCCAGGGCCACGCGCTTGTTGATTTCCGAGAGCAAGTCGTCGACCTGGGTCAACGCCGGGCGGATTTCGATTTCCGGGTCGACCAGGCCGGTCGGGCGCACCAGTTGCTCGATCACACGGCCCGCATGCTCGGCCTCGTAGTTACCCGGCGTGGCGGACACAAAAATAGTCTGCGGGCTGATGGCTTCCCACTCATCAAAGCGCATCGGCCGGTTATCCAGCGCCGACGGCAGGCGGAAACCGTACTCCACCAACGTCTCCTTACGCGACCGGTCCCCCTTATACATCGCGCCGACCTGCGGCACGCTGACGTGGGATTCGTCGATCACCAGCAGCGCATCCGGCGGCAGGTAATCGTAGAGGGTCGGCGGCGGCGCCCCGGATTCGCGGCCCGACAGGTAGCGCGAGTAGTTTTCGATACCGTTGCAGTAGCCCAGCTCCAGGATCATCTCCAGGTCAAAGCGGGTGCGCTGTTCCAAACGCTGGGCTTCGACCAGTTTGTTGTTGGAACGCAGGTACTCCAGGCGCTCGGCCAGCTCGACCTTGATGCCCTCGATGGCGCCCATCAGGGTTTCACGCGGGGTCACGTAGTGGCTTTTCGGATAGAAGGTGAAGCGCGGCAGCTTGCGGATCACCTCGCCGGTCAACGGGTCGAAGGCCGACAGGCTCTCGACTTCATCATCGAACAGCTCGATGCGGATCGCTTCCAGGTCGGATTCGGCCGGGTAGATGTCGATCACGTCGCCCCGCACCCGGAAGGTCGCGCGGGCAAAGTCCATGTCGTTGCGGGTGTATTGCAGGCTGGCCAGGCGGCGCAGCAGTTCGCGCTGGTCGAGTTTGTCGCCGCGATCGACGTGCAGCACCATCTTCAAATAGGTTTCCGGGCTGCCCAGGCCGTAGATGCACGACACCGTGGTGACGATGATCGCGTCCTTGCGCTCCAGCAGCGCCTTGGTCGCCGACAGCCGCATCTGCTCGATGTGGTCGTTGATCGACGCATCCTTCTCGATAAAGGTGTCGGAGGACGGCACATAAGCTTCAGGCTGGTAGTAGTCGTAGTAGGAAACGAAGTACTCCACCGCGTTGTTCGGAAAGAACGCCTTGAACTCGCCATAGAGCTGCGCGGCCAGGGTCTTGTTCGGCGCCAGCACCAGGGTAGGACGATTGATTTGCGCGATCACGTTGGCGATGCTGAAGGTCTTGCCCGAACCGGTCACCCCGAGCAGCGTCTGGTGCGCCAGGCCGGCTTCGATGCCTTCGACCATCTGGCGAATGGCTTCCGGCTGATCGCCAGCGGGTTCAAAACGGGTGACGAGTTGGAAATCCGACATAACGTACCTCGTGTAGTCACCCCAGACTCGAAACCGCCAAGGACGAAATAGCTCAGCAACCCGCGAATGATCATCGCAGGTTGCAGGAAAAAACCATGATAGCTGTAGAAGTGGTGCCGAATGTGACGGGTTTCAAGACCATCGTCCTACGTGCCGTGCCGGATCAATGTTGCAATAAGACTAACGGTCAGCAAATAAACCGAAAAACTTGGCCGAAAAGCCATTTCGGCTGTCGCCCTCAGCAGTGATGGGCTCTATACTAGCTCCCCGTTTGTGCACCGCTCTAGTGCATTCGGCTGGAGCGCGACACGTCCCTCCTACCCCCCATAGAGCTGCCGCAAAAATGAGCCTGTTCTCCGCTGTCGAAATGGCACCACGCGATCCTATCCTGGGCCTCAACGAAGCATTCAACGCCGATACACGAACCACCAAGGTCAACCTTGGCGTGGGCGTTTACTGCAACGAGGAGGGGAAGATTCCACTCTTGCGTGCCGTTGCCGAAGCGGAAGCCATTCGCGTGGCACAACACGCCGCCCGTGGCTACCTGCCGATCGATGGCATCGCAGCCTACGACAAGGCTGTGCAAACCCTGCTGTTCGGCGCTGAATCGCCACTGCTGAACGCTGGCCGCGTCACCACCGTACAAGCGGTCGGCGGCACCGGCGCACTGAAAATCGGCGCTGACTTCCTCAAGCAACTGCTGCCCAACGCTGTCGTCGCCATCAGCGACCCGAGCTGGGAAAACCACCGCGCGCTGTTCGAAACCGCCGGTTTCCCGGTGCAGAACTACCGCTACTATGACGCCGCCACCCACGACGTGAACCGTGCCGGCCTGCTCGAAGACCTCAACGCCCTGCCGCCAAAGTCCATTGTGGTGCTGCACGCCTGCTGCCACAACCCGACCGGCGTCGACCTGAGCCCGGCCGACTGGCAGAACGTGCTGGACGTGGTCAAGGCCAAGAACCTGGTGCCGTTCCTCGACATGGCCTACCAGGGCTTTGGCGACGGCATCCACGAAGACGCCGCCGCCGTGCGCCTGTTCGCTGAATCGGGCCTGACCTTCTTTGTGTCCAGCTCGTTCTCCAAGTCGTTCTCCCTGTATGGCGAACGGGTGGGCGCACTGTCCATCGTCGGCGAGTCCAAGGAAGAAAGCGCGCGCATCCTGTCCCAGGTCAAGCGTGTGATCCGCACCAACTACTCCAACCCGCCCACCCACGGCGCGGCGATTGTTGCCGCAGTGCTGAACAGCCCTGAGCTGCGCGCCCAGTGGGAAGCCGAACTGGCCGAAATGCGCCTGCGCATCCGTGGCATGCGCGAGCAGATGGTCGCAACCCTGGCCAAGGCTGCTCCGGGCCACGACTTCAGCTTCGTCGGCCGCCAGCGCGGGATGTTCTCCTACTCTGGCCTGACCGTTGAGCAAGTCACCCGCTTGCGCAGCGAATTCGGCATCTACGCACTGGATACCGGGCGTATCTGTGTGGCGGCGTTGAACCAGTCGAACATTGATGCAGTCACAAAGGCAATCGTTCAGGTGCTGTAAACCTGCAGCCGTTGCACCAGAAGGGGAAGCCGATGGCTTCCCCTTTTTCGTCTCCAGCCCCTAGACTGAACCTCGACCGCCCCTTTGCTGTGAGTACCTTATGAGAAACGATGACCTGGACCTGCGTGCCGACCGCGACGAACTGGACCACTTCACCCCGCGCGCACCGCAAGTAAAGCGCCAGAAGAGCCTGGTGCTGCAAGTGGCGCTCGGTGTGTTCCTAGGTGGCCTGGCGCTGTGGCTGGTGCAATTGGGCGCGACTGCAATCATGGCAAAACTGGCCATGGGCACCCTGCAATTCGGCGGCTGATACCAATCACAATCTAGGAAGCAACCAGATCGCGTTCCTCCAACAGCTTTACAAAGCTGTTGAGGCTCTGCGACACCGTCCCGCGGCGCCAGATCAGCCAGGTATTCAAAATCCGGAAGTTATCCGTCAGCGGCCACACACTCACCGCTGCCGACCCCGGCATGCTCTCCAGCATGCTACGCGGCATCAGCGCCAGCCCGGCGCCGGCGCTGACGCAGGCGAGCATGCCGTGGTAGGACTCGATCTCGAAAATCTTGCCCGGCACCGCGCCGTCCTGTGAGAACCAGCGCTCAAAATGGTGCCGATACGAGCAGTTGGAGCGGAAGGTGTAGATGTTCTCGCCATTCACATCCTGACCACGCTTGATCGGCGCATGATGCAGCGGCGCAATCACCACCATCTTTTCTTCAAACACCACCACCCCCTCCAGCGTGGCATGCAGCACCGGCCCATCGACAAACGCCGCCGCCAGCCGTCCCGATAACACCCCTTCGATCATCGTGCCCGACGGTCCGGTGCTCAGGTCCAGCTCGACCTTGGTGTGCTTCTGGTTGTACGCCGCGAGCAACGCCGGGATACGCACCGCCGCCGTGCTTTCCAGCGAACCGAGGGCAAACGCGCCCTGGGGTTCCTCCCCCGCCACGGTCGCGCGGGCTTCCTGCACCAGGTCGAGGATGCGCCGCGCATAGCCGAGGAAATTCCAGCCCGCCGGCGACAGGCGCAAGCGGCTTTTCTCGCGGATAAACAATTCCACGCCCAGGTCCTGCTCCAGCTGCTTGATACGCGTGGTCAGGTTCGACGGCACGCGGTGAATCAACTGCGCGGCGGCGCTGATGCTGCCTTGCTCGGCAACGGCCTTGAAGATTTCCAGCTGCACCAGGTCCAAGTCATTCTCCAATCGTGAATGTATTGCTCAATATTATTCAGTTTCCAGAAAAGAGCTAGCCCCGTAGGCTGAACCCAATCTCATCATTCAGCAGGACGGTGCCATGAACGCGACTACCCACGCCCTCTCGATCAACCCGGCCACCGGCGAAACGGTCGGCAGCTACCCGTATGAAACCGCGCAGCAACTGGACGCCGCCCTCGAGCGCGCCACCCTCGCCTTCCGCACCTGGCGCCGCCAGCCGGTCAGCCAGCGCGCCGAGTTGCTGCTGAGCCTGGCCAGCGCTCTGCGCGAACAAGCCGAAGACATGGCGCAGATGATCACCCTGGAAATGGGCAAACCCATCGCCCAGGCCCGTGCCGAAATCGAAAAGTGCGCGCAGCTCAGCGAGTGGTACGCCGCCCACGGCCCGGCCATGCTCGCCCCGGAACCGACCCTGGTGGACAACGGCAGCGCCCAGATCGAATACCGCCCGCTGGGCCCGATCTTCGCCGTGATGCCGTGGAACTTCCCGGTGTGGCAAATCCTGCGTGGCGCCGTACCGACCATGCTGGCCGGCAACACCTACGTGCTCAAACACGCGCCGAATGTGATGGGCAGCGCTTACCTGATCCAACAGGCGTTCCGCAAAGCCGGTTTCGACGAAGGCCTGTTTGAAGTGGCCAACGTGACCAACGACGGTGTGTCCAAGGCCATCGCCGACCCACGCATCGCCGCCGTCACCCTCACCGGCAGCGTGCGCGCCGGTATCGCCATCGGCTCCCAGGCCGGAGCCGCGTTGAAAAAATGCGTGCTGGAACTGGGCGGTTCCGACCCGTTCATCGTGCTCAACGACGCCGACCTCGACGCCGCTGTGCAAGCCGCCCTGATCGGCCGCTTCCAGAACAGCGGCCAGGTCTGCGCCGCTGCCAAGCGCCTGATCATCGAGGACGGCGTGGTGGAAGCCTTCACCGCCAAATTCCTCGAAGCCAGCCGCGCCATGGTCATGGGCGACCCGACTTCAGCCGCCACCTACATCGGCCCGATGGCCCGCTTCGACCTGCGCGACGAGTTGCACGGCCAGGTCCAGGCCACCCTGGAAGAAGGTGCGACCCTGCTGCTGGGCGGCCATAAAGTACCCGGCGCCGGCAATTACTATGCGCCGACCGTACTGGCCAACGTCACCGACCAGATGACCTCGTTCAAACAGGAACTGTTCGGCCCCGTAGCCTCGATCATCACCGCCCGCGACGCCGACCATGCGGTGGCCCTGGCGAATGACAGCGAGTTCGGCCTTACCGCGAGCATCTTCACCAGCGACCCGGCGAAGGCGCGGGACATCGCCAATCAGCTGGAAACCGGCGGCATCTTCGTCAACGCCTTCAGTGTTTCAGACCCTCGGGTGGCGTTTGGTGGGATCAAGAAGAGTGGCTTCGGGCGTGAGTTGTCGCACTTCGGCGTACGGGAGTTCTGCAATGCCCAGACAGTGTGGCTGGATCGCAAATAAATCAGAGCAGCACCAGCCCCGGGGCAAGCCCGCTCACCACAGGAATCTGGTCGCCTGAAAGTGTTTATGCACGAATATGACGCCGCACACACTGCACCAACCCCTCCAGCGCCTGCGACTTCACTGGCGCGAGCACACAGACCGTGTGTTCGCGCTGGTCCTCCTTCACCGTCAGGGTGTAATGCACCTGGCCCGGGTTACCGGGCGCGGGTTCGCTGCTTTGCGGCAGTTGAAAGAAGTCGCACGCCTCAACCAACTGCCGCAACTCCTGCTGGTCCTGCTCGGGCAGGCTGTCCAACTCAACTGTACGCGGCTTGGCCAGGCCCGGAAAAAAAGCAGGCCCGCCGTTTTCCTTCAGCGAAATTTGCATGGCTGTTCCTCACGTCAGACCGAAATACCGACCGCCTTCCAGCCCTCCTTGACCGCCTTCTGCTCATCCTTGTTCGCGCCGTAGAGTCGACCGGCAACATCGTAGGTAATGCGCGCAAAGCGCAAAAACCCTGAGTTCGGTCGCAACCGCGCATCGCGCAACGCGTCGTACCAGATGCGCCCGGCACGCTCCCAGGCAAACCCGCCGATGTTTGTCGCCACCTGGTAGAACGCATGGTTGGGAATGCCGGAATTGATATGCACCCCGCCATTGTCCTCGTAGGTCTGCACAAAATCATCCATGTGCCCGGGCTGAGGATCCTTGCCCAGCAGCTTGTCGTTAAACGCGGTGCCCGGGGCTTTCATCGAGCGCAGCGCAGTGCCTTTGATCTTTTTGGTAAACAGCCCTTTGCCGATCAGCCAATCGGCGTCCTCGGCCTTTTGCTTCAACGCATACTGCTTGATCAACGAACCGAACACGTCCGACAGCGACTCGTTCAACGCCCCGGACTGGTTGAAATACATCAGCTTGGCCTCATCCTCGGTCACACCGTGGGCCAGTTCATGGCCAATCACGTCGAGGGCTACCGTAAAGCGGTTGAACAGCTCGCCGTCCCCATCACCGAACACCATCTGGGTCGAGTTCCAGAACGCATTGTTGTAGTTCTGGCCAAAGTGCACGGTAGCGTCCAGGGCCATGCCGGCATCGTCGATGGAGTTGCGATCGAACACCTGGTCGAAAAAATCGAAAGTGGCGCCCAAGCCATCATAGGCCTCGTCCACCGCCGCGTCGCCACTGATGGGCTGGCCTTCGCCACGGATCAGTTTGCCCGGCAGGCTGTCGGTGCCCTCGGCGCTGTAGATCGAACGCCGTTTGTCGGCGCCCATCGCCAGCGCCAGGTGCGCCGGCCCCTTGGCAGGCACCGCGACCATGCGCAGTGAGCGGAACGTGCTGTCCTTGGCGCGAGTACGCAGCGCGACATCCCGTTGCGCTTTGTCACCGTTACGCGCGATCTGGTCGAGCATATACGGCGGAATCAGGCAGAAAATCGGGTTTCGGTAATGGCGATCACACATTGGCTGGCTCCTTGTTGGCGTGTGCTGAACGTCCGGGTGACCGTTTGAGGATAGCCCCCAGGGGTTGGTGCGCATGATCAATTGTCATTAACCTATGTTGCAGTCGTGTTTATCCAAGGAGGACTGACCGATGCCCGCACGTAAAACCAAAATCGACCTCGCCTACCGCCCCCGGCTCGCCGACCTGCGCCCGTTGATCGCGCCGAGCCCCACGCTGCTGGAGGCCAGGGCAGCGACACCCCGCGTCACCCCGGCCAAAGACTTGAAGGACCGGCGCGGTTACGCAGATGACTTTCTCGGCAGCTTCGGAGTGCCCTGGCCCACGCTGGAAGAAGCGTTGGCGAGCGATGCCCAGAAGCGCCTGGACTACACGCACTTCTCCATCACGATGTCACGTGCCAAGCGCCTCGCGCTGTATGTGGGCGTGAACATCGATGGCGGGCAACATGTGGACATCATCCGCAGCAACGACACCTGGGCCTACGATGGCCGCCTGCCGGTCGACGCCCAAGTCGGCGAAGCGCTGTATGCCAGCAACGGCCTCGACCGCGGCCACCTGGTGCGCCGCCAAGACCCCAATTGGGGCGATGTGGCGCAAACCGCCAACCTCGACACCTTCCACTTCACCAACTGCTCACCGCAGATGAGCGGGTTCAACCAGAAGACCTGGCTGGAACTCGAAGACTACATCCTCGACAACACCCAGCGCTGGAAAGCCCGGGCCACCGTGTTCAGCGGCCCGGTGTTCGCCGACGACGACCGCGTGTACCGGGGCGTGCAGATCCCCAAGGCGTTCTGGAAGGTGGTCGCCTACCTCAGCGATGACGGCAAACCTTCGGCCAGCGCCTACATGATCGATCAGAGCCGCGAACTGGGCCAGTTGGAGCTGGTGTTCGGCCAGCTGCGCACCTACCAGCGCAGTGTGATCCAGATCGAGCGCCTGACCGGCATCCGCTTCGGCAACCTGGCCGACTACGACGGCTTCAGCAACGAAGAACGCGCCACCGGCACGCGGATTGAAGCGCTGATCCAGGGGCCTGAAGACATTCGTCTTTGATCAACGCTTCACAGGTTGATCCGCGTTGACAACTGACACTCACCACGACGCGAGGCGAGCCGCTCTTGATCTGGCTGATACGATTCCATCAAGGGTGAACACTGCATCCGTGGCGAGCGCCGTACCCAGGCGAGTCAACGGGCTAGCCATCATTGCGCGTTGATGTAATGAAACTGTGCCTGCGTTTTCTCGACTGCCGCACGCACGGCGTCTTTCTGCGCCTCGGTGCCCGAGTAGTAAATCTGCATACCCTTCAAGTTTTGCCCTTCGACTGCTTTGCCGATCACCGCAACATCAACCGGCGTGCTGGCACCGATAATCAAAAAGAACACATCGCCCAAGCGTTTGGCATCGAGCAGCTCTGCCCTGAGGTGCGCGGCATTTTGCTCACCCGCCATGGAAATCGCCAGGGTATCGCCGAACATACCGCTTTTGGGGATGCTCATCGTATGCAGCCGGAGCTTGTCCGACCCCGCCGGCATCGACTTGACATAGGCGGAGGCGGCCTCATCAAGAATCTGCTGTTCAGATTTACCTTGGGTGGCACAACCGACGAGAGCGGCGGCGAGGGCGAGCGCGACGAATAATTTCACTGTCTATTCCTTGTGATAAAGCGATCCATTGGCTGCGCATCATAGGAGCCCCACCTTCAAAGAGCCACCGTTGGTTTCACGGCCTCCCGCTCGACCGCGTGATCGACTACCATACCGCGCCGGTTCCCAAACGGGACTAATAGGGAATCCGAGGCGCGGTACACCCGCGCCAATCGGAACTGCCCCCGCAACTGTAGGTGCTGAGCCTGCTCCTCGATGCCACTGGACCTCGTCCGGGAAGGCTGGAGCGTGGCGACGACGCATCAGTCAGGAGACCTGCCGGCCCAAGCTCAATCACTAACCGGCGGGGTGTCCGGGAAGGACATTCTTGCCTGTCGCGCCCCCCGGCGCCCGAGAGTGGATTTCCGAATGGCACGTACGCTTCACTCGGAGATCGCCCCATGCTGCCACGCGTTATCGCCCTGCTTACAGGTGTTGGCTTCTGTGCCCTGGCCCACGCCGCGCCCACTCACTACCCGCTGACCGTGGAAAACTGCGGCAGCCCGATCACCTTCCCGCAAGCCCCCGCCCGCAGCGTGACCATCGGCCAGGCGGCCACCGAGATGCTCTACGCCCTGGGCGTAGGCGATAAAGTGGTCGGCACTTCGCTGTGGTTCAACAGCGTGCTGCCGCAGTACAAGGCGCAGAACGACAACATCGAGCGCCTGGCCAACAACGAACCGAGCTTCGAAGCAGTGATCGCCAAACGCCCGCAGCTGGTGGCCGCCGAGCTGGAATGGGTGGTGGGGCCGCAAGGCGTGGTTGGCACCCGCGAGCAGTTCCATGAACTGAAGATTCCCACCTACCTGCTACCCTCCGACTGCGAAGGCAAGGACAACCTGGTGGGCGCCGACGGCACGCGGCTGGAGCCGTTTCGCATCGAGACCATCTATAAAAGCATCCGCCAATTGGCGCAGATCTTCGACGTACAGGAGCGCGGCCAGCAGTTGAATGACGAGTTCAAGGCGCGCCTGGCCAGATCCGTCGCCACCGTGCAGGGCAAAGGCCTCAAGCAGGCCAGCGCGCTGGTGTGGTTCTCCAGTGCCGAGATGGCCAGCGACCCGTACGTGGCTGGCCACAAGGGTATCCCCGAATTCATGCTGCAAACCCTCGGCCTCTCCAATGTGGTGCAGTCCGATGAAGAGTGGCCTGCCGTCGGTTGGGAAACCATCGCCAAGGCCAACCCGACGTTCCTGGTGATCGCGCGCATGGACCGCCGCCGCTACCCGGCCGACGACCATGAAAAGAAACTCGCCTTCCTGCGCAGCGACCCGGTCACGCGCAACATGGACGCGGTGAAAAACAACCGCATCATCATCCTCGACGCCTTGGCGTTGCAGGCTAGCATCCGCATGTTCGACGGCCTTGAACAACTGGCCACGGCCATCGACGGCTACGACCTGCCAAAATGATGCGCACCCTGCTCGCCCTGGCCCTGCTCCTGATTGCCGTGCTCGCCGGCGTGGCCATCGGCGAAACCGCCATCTCGCCGCAGGTGGTGCTCCAGGTACTCGCCAACAAACTGTGGGGCGCCGGCTACGTGCTCGACCCCATCGATGAAGGCGTGGTGTGGAACTACCGCCTCACCCGCGCCCTGGTCGCTGCGGCCTGCGGTGCCGGGCTGGCGACCTGCGGGGTGATCCTGCAATCGCTGTTGCGCAACCCGCTGGCCGATCCCTACCTGCTGGGCATCAGCGCCGGCGCTTCGACCGGTGCGGTGCTGGTGGCGTTGATGGGGGTGGGCGGCGGCTTGGTGTCGTTGTCGGCGGGCGCATTTGTCGGCGCGATGGCAGCGTTTGCCCTGGTAATCCTGTTGGCACGGGCCAGCGGTTCGGCCAGTGGCACCGGGCAGATCATCCTCGCCGGCATTGCCGGCTCGCAGCTGTTCAATGCGCTCACCGCGTTCCTGATCACCAAGTCGGCCAGTTCCGAACAGGCCCGCGGCATTATGTTCTGGCTGCTCGGCAACCTCAGCGGCGTGCGCTGGCCCTCGGTGTGGCTGGCGGTGCCGGTGGCAGTCGTCGGCTTGGCTGTGTGCCTGTGGCATCGGCGCGCGCTGGATGCGTTTACCTTTGGCAGCGACTCGGCGGCGTCCCTCGGTATTCCGGTGCGCCGCGTGCAGTTTGTGCTGGTGGGCTGCGCGGCGCTGGTGACGGCGGTGATGGTGTCGATTGTCGGCTCTATCGGCTTTGTCGGGCTGGTGATTCCCCACGCCGTGCGCCTGTTGCTTGGCACCGGGCATTCGCGGCTGCTGCCGGCGAGCGCCTTGGGTGGCGCGTTGTTTCTGATCGCGGCGGATGTGCTGTCGCGCACGCTGATCAAGGGCCAGGTGATTCCGGTCGGTGTGGTCACCGCGCTGGTCGGTGCGCCGGTGTTTGCGCTCATCCTGATTGGCCGGAGGAACGCGCGATGAGCGTATTGAGCTGCCGCGGGCTGGGCTTCAAGGTGCGCGAGGCCGAGTTGCTGCGTGATATTCATCTGGACGTGCAGCGCGGTGAAACCCTGGGGATTGTCGGACCGAACGGCTCAGGTAAATCCACCTTGCTCAAGCTGCTCGCCGGCTTGCGTGCACCCGCATCCGGCGAAGTGCTGCTGGGCGGCCAGCGCCTGGGCACGCTGTCCCGCCGCGTCATCGCCCAGCAACTGGCGGTGGTGGAGCAACAGGCCGACACCGACGACGCCATCCGCGTGTTCGACGCCGTGGCCCTGGGCCGTACGCCATGGTTGTCGGCGCTGAGCCCGTGGTCCGTTGAGGACGACGCCATCGTGAAGCAAGCCCTGCAGGACGTCGACGCCACCCACCTGAGCCACCGCGCCTGGCGCAGCCTCTCGGGCGGGGAACGCCAACGCGTGCACATCGCCCGCGCATTGGCGCAACGGCCGCAGATTCTGTTGCTGGATGAGCCGACCAACCACCTGGATATCCAGCATCAGCTGGCGATCTTGAAGGGTGTGCAGGCGCTGCCCGTGACCACCTTGATTGCGTTGCATGACCTTAACCAGGCGCTGACCTGTGACCGCCTGGCAGTGTTGGATCGCGGGCGGTTGGTGGCCCTGGGCAAACCGCTGGAAGTACTGACGCCACAACGGTTGCAGGAGACGTTCGGGGTGCAGGCGCATTACCTGACGGACCCGCTTGATGGGGCGAAGATCCTGCGGCTGCGCCCCGCTTAATACTGGAATAGCGGTTTATCGTGGCGAGCGGGCTTGCCCCGCGTTGGGCTGCGAAGCAGCCCCAATAAAGCCGCTGCATTCCTCCAGGTCGAACCGAGGCGCAGGGTTTCAGGGCTGCTTCGCAGCCCAACGCGGGGCAAGCCCGCTCGCCACAACAAGCCCACTTGCCACAAAAGCCCGCTCGCCACAGGCCTACAGGAACTGCTGCATATGCGCCGTCCGCCAGACCGGGTCTGCTTCCACATCTACGACCTCGAAGCCCTGCCGAACCCAGAACTCAATCGCCCCCGGCAAAAACGGGTGGGTATGCAAGTACATCACCTCAACCCCATCCGCCTGCGCCATCGCTTCCAACGCACGGTACAACTGCCCCGCCAAGCCAAAACGACGAAACTCCGGCGCTACGAACAAGCGCACCACCTCCACCGTCTTGCGGCCTTGGTAATCCAGTTGAGGGAAACGCCCGTCATAGGGCAGATACCCGATGGCCGCAACAATTTCGCCACCGTTGCGAGCGATCAAAAAGCGGCCTTCGCCCTGAAGATAAATCGACGCAAAGCGCGCGAGGTCATCCGGCATGCCGGCGTCGTGAAGCTTGGGGAACAGCTCCGCACGCGCCTGCAGCACAAAGTCCAGCACCTGTGGCACATCCCCCATTGCAACTGGCCGGATGATCACTGGCGCAACTCACACACCGCATTGCCCTTCATGCCCGACGCATGCACGCTCACATGGCGCACCGTAAAACCGGGCTTCACCACCAGCTTCTTCTCTTCCCAGGTGCCGCCGTTTTCAACCTGGTAACCGATGGCGCCATCGGCTTGCCAGGTCAGGCGCAGGGTGTACACGCCGTTATGATCGAGTGTTTGATGAATCGGCGTATCGATGATCGGCTTGGCCTTATTGAACGTACGCAGGTTGAAAATCCGCTGATCCGTACCGGCTGGCGAATAGCTGGAGAGAAACAACGTATCGTCTTCGGCCGCATCCTCGGCGGCCGCCAGGATCACCGACGGCACCCACTTCTCGCCACGGTCCTGGGTGTCGGTGACGACCTTGCAGGTCAACTGGCCCTTGCCGGTGACGTTCTGGCGCCAGCCCGTTTCGTAAAAACCGTAGGGCACATCGAAGCGCAGGGTCTTCTCGGTGACTTGCTCGCAGCCGGCCAACAGGTAGAGCGCTGATAAAGCGATGACTCCTTTTAGAAACTTCACGTGCTGTCCTTGGCTTGAATAGGTGGGGCCGAGAGATTACCCGCGCAGTCAGATAAAGTGGATAGATTTAGCGGGCTGCCGTGTCGTGATATACCTGCGCCCGTCATTGATTTCAAACCCGACGGGTTAAAGGAGATGAGCAGAAAATGACTGAACTACCCATGGCTGACGCGCGCCAGAATGATAAAAGCCGCAAGGTCATCCAGACCGCTATCAAAGAACGAAACCTGGCAGGCGCGGCAAACAACACCAAGTGGAACGAACTGATTACACACATGCGCCAGCGCTCGGGGTGGGTACCGTCTTATCGCTCAAAATCCATCACAGGCCATATCTCGGGATGGGATGTGGAATGGTTTTACCACCTACCTTTCCCTTTTGCGTATGTCGAATGGCTCGACATCGGCTTGTGGCAAGAAGCGCCTTCGTTAGGCGTATTACTGCCACGAACGTATATTGACCATACCGAGGAAATCTCTCAGGTTATCTCGCAGATAGGCTTCGAATTTGAAGTGAAGGCCGACGTACTGAGAATTCGGGGATACCTTCCAAAATCCTTCGATGACTTTCCGCCGGCATAACGTACAGCGGCGGATCCTGCGGCTACGCCCGAACTAACGCCTTGCCACTGCTGGCCCTGCTCAGCCACCGTCACTGTAGTGAGCGGGCTTGCCCCGCGCTGGGTGGCGAAGCCGCCCCAAACCCAGGCGCCTCGGTGTGCCTGGGGTCCCGTTGCGAACCTGGCGCGGGGCAAGCCCGCTCACTACAAGTTACAGTCGGCATGGCGGTTTGAATGATCATCTCCCTAGTAGGGCACTGATCCACTGGTGGCTATAAGCAAGCACGCGCCCCCCCATCACCACCGGAAAATGAATAAACCCATGCGCCGCCTCCGGCAACAGATGCGCCTCAGCCCCCGGCCACCGCTCAGCGATCAACAGCGTGTCATCCTTCAACGGGTCCAACGCCCCCACAAACATCAACGCCGGTGGCAAGCCTTCGAAGTCGCCATACAACGGCGATAACGGCGGCTGCCGACGCTCATCATCGCTCAGGCCCGGCGTCAGCATGCGCAACGCCTCGACCATGCCTGGCCCGTCCAGCAACAAGGTGTCCGGCCCCGCCGCACGTACGCTCGGGGTGCCGGTCAAGTCGTACACGCCGTAATACAACACCGCCCCGCACACGCGCTGGAGCAGTTGCGGCCATTGCTTCAACGCCAGCAACGTCGCCGCCGCCAAATGCCCACCGGCCGATTCGCCGACCACGAACACCGGCAGGCCGGCAAATTCATCGGCCGTGAGCAACCAACGCGCCGCCGCCAGGCAATCGTCCATCAGCCCTTCGACCGGCGTGTCGACCGCCAACCGATAATCCACCGACACCACCGCCACCTCGCAGGCGTTGACCATGCCCAGGTTGAGGTCGTCATCCATCTGCGCATTGCCGATTACCCAACCGCCACCGTGGATATCCAGCACCACACCCTTGGGCTTGCCGCTCGGCCGCAGGATGCGCACGGGTACGGAGTCAACCACCTTGCATTCAGCAGCCGGCGCTTTCTTGAGCATTTGGCTGGTGCGCAACAGCGCCTGGATCAGGCGCGGTGTGACGCGATTACGGATCTTGAAGCGCGGCATCCAGGCAAGCTTCTGGTTGAAGCGACGCATCTCGGCCAGTTCCGGCTCACTGGCGGGCCAGGGTGTATAGGCCATCAACGGTTATTCCGCAGGATCGAGAAGTTCAGCGCCGCCGCCACGCACAGCCAGGCAAGGTAGGGGAACAGGATCAAGCCGGTGATCAAATCCAGTTGCACTGCCAGTACCACCATGGTCGCCACGGTCAGCCACAGCACCGCAATAATCACCATCCCGGCCAGGATGCGATGGGCGCCGAAGAACACCGGCGTCCACAAGGTGTTCAAGGCGATCTGCGCGGCCCACAAGGCCAGCACCATTTGGCTGCCCGGGATGAGGCTGAGGCGATAACCGGCCCAGGCCAGCAACAGGTAAATAATCGTCCACGCCACCGGGAACAACCAGTTGGGTGGGGTGAAGCTGGGTTTGACCAGGGATTCGTACCAGGCTCCCGGCTTGAAGATGATGCCGGTACTGGCAGCGGCGGCGCAGGCGAGCAGGAAGATGAAGAAGGTCATGGGCGGTCCTTGGCTGTCGTCAGCGGTTGTGAGGGGAAGGCGTTGTCCGTGCTTTATCAATGACTCAAACGCTCGCGCAAAAATTCAATCCTGCGTGGCAAATCGCATACAACAGCGCTCCTACTTCATGTCATCAAAATTCGCTAAGGTGCTTCGACACCCTAACCTGTTTGCTCACCAGCGAGATCGCCTGCCTTGACCCATGCCTCCACCCCACCCTGGAAGGTGTTCCTGATCTTCCTGCGCCTAGGCCTCACCTGCTTCGGCGGCCCGATTGCACACTTGGGTTATTTTCGCGAAGAGTTCGTGGCACGCCGCCGCTGGTTGAGCGAGCGCAGTTACGCGGAGCTGGTCGCACTGTGCCAATTCCTCCCCGGACCGGCCAGCAGCCAGGTGGGCATTGCGCTCGGTTTGTCACGGGCGGGTTACGGCGGCGCATTGGCTGCCTGGGCCGGGTTTACCTTACCGTCGGCCCTCATCCTGGTCCTGTTCGCCCTAGGCATTGCCCACCACGGCTCGGTGATCCCTGCGGGGGCGTTGCATGGCCTCAAGGTGGTTGCGGTGGCCGTAGTGGCACAGGCGGTGTGGGGCATGGCGCGCAACCTGTGCCGAGGCGTCGCCCACGTCATGCTGATGCTGATAGCGGCCGGTGTGGCCCTGCTGGAACCCTCCGCCTGGGCCCAGGTCAGTGTGATCGCCGCCGCAGGCCTGGCCGGCGTGATGTTGTTCAAACCCGAGTCGAGTGCCGGACATGACGCGCTGCCGATCCCCCTCAGCCGCCGAGCGGGGGCGCTGTGGCTGGGCGCTTTTTTTGGGGTATTGGTGGGCTTGCCGATCCTGGCCGACTGGCTGCCCAACACCACCCTGGCGCTGCTGGATGCCTTCTACCGCACCGGTTCGCTGGTATTCGGTGGCGGCCACGTGGTGTTGCCCCTGCTGCAGGCCGAGGTGGTGCCAACGCACTGGGTGAGCAACGACGTGTTCCTTGCCGGTTACGGTGCCACCCAAGCCGTGCCCGGGCCGCTCTTTACCTTTGCCGCCTTCCTCGGTGCCTCGATGAACCAGCCACCCACCGGCTGGCTGGGCGGCGTGGTCGCCCTGCTGGCGATCTTCGCCCCGTCGTTTCTGCTGATCTTTGGCGCCTTGCCCTTCTGGGCCAGCCTGCGCCGCAGCCCACGCACCCAGGCCGCACTGGTCGGAGTGAACGCAGCGGTGGTAGGCCTGCTGCTGGCGGCGCTGTATCAGCCGGTATGGACCAGCGCGATAGTGACCGGGTACGACCTTGGCCTGGCGCTGCTCGCATTCATCGCCCTGCTAGTCTGGAAGCTACCGCCGTGGCTGGTGGTGGCTGGCAGTGCAGCGCTGGGATGCCTATTGGGATAACCCCGGCTCCACAATTCGCAGCCATGGCCAGCGCGCCTGATAACTGCGGGCCTTCTGCACAAACAACGCCGGCTCCGGATGCAGCGGGTTGATGCGCAACACGCCCTGCTCCACATCCTCCAACCCATAAGGCGCATACACCTCGCCCGTGGCAATCTCCAGGCCGATGCATGTGCCCGCCACCAGGTAACGGTCAATCCCCTGCCTGGCCGTGTGCAACTGCGGGTAAGGCCGGCCAAAGCGCTCGCCGTACCACAGATGCACCCGCGCCTGGTTCTTCACCTCGACATTGACGCCCAGGTCTTGGAACAAGCGCTCGGCCGCACGGATGACTGCGTCTTCAGCCTCGTAGGACAGGTCGGTATCGAAGTAGAAAACGTCGTAGTCCTTTACGCCCTGGGCCGCCGGCAAATTCGAGTGATGATTCCACACCGCCTGGAACAGGCAGCCCGCCGTGAGGAAGCACTGGTCCACGCCCAGGTCGGGCAGGCGCGCGGTGATTTCGGCGTTGATGGGGTTGGCCATGGCCAGGTTGAGCAGGGTTTCGACAGTCAATGTCATGGGCTCTCCGTTATCCGTGACGCGCTCGAACGGCAGAGGTTACACCACGGCGTGGAGGGTTTCGTGACCCGCGCTTTTCGATCTCACGCGGGATCAGCGTAAACCAGGACTTGCGGCAGCACCGCCCTTGCCCCCCCTTCAATGAGAAGCTTCAGCCTCGGTCAGCGGCTGGCGCTTGGCCCACTCCATCAGTTCCAGATTGGGAATGTGAATAACGCCATCCACACGAATAATGTAATTGGGCCAAGGAATATCCACCCCCGCCCTCTGCAAATTGGCAATGCGCCCCGCCGCATGGCGATCGACCTTGTAGCAATCGAACGCATACTTTGAAGTCTCGTCCTTGGAATTGTATTGCCGGTACTTCACCACAACGGTGCATTTTTTCTGCGGCAGGTCCGTAACCTCGCTGAGTTCAGCAACGCTCGCAGGGATCAGCAGCCCGTTCGTTGCATTCACCAGGACCTGCTCGCTCGCCTTGATCAGCCTATGCCCTTTCGGGATGTTGAACAGACTCATGTCCGGGCTTTTGTCAGCGGCGGTTTCAAGCACCAGCCCCGTCAGGATGGCCGCACGATTGCCGACATTCGTCACCAACACCTCCATCCGGTCAAAATCGCTGTAAGCCAGCGTGATGTCCAGTTTTGAATAGTCCCCTTTCAACCAACTCCAGGCGGGAGGAACAACCACAGAGGCTATAGATACAAGGGCCACTGGCAGTCCGAAAAGCAGACTCAACCGTTCCAGCTTGCCCTTAGTCAACTTCTTCACTCGATTCCCTCTTACACATAGGCTGATGTCACGGCCAGATAGTGGCACTTAACCATCATGCCATGCCTTGGCTCGACCATCAGCCGCCTGAGAGGGGTGTTTTCACGCCTGCAACTCACCCGCCCGATGCGCCGCCGCGTCGTCGTACACCACATACAACGACTCGGCGACTTGGCTCTTGATGGCCTTGGTGGACTCAAGGCCCAGCACAAAACCCTCGGCCTTGCCGCCGGCGCGATTGAGTTCTTCAGGGGTGGCGGCGCCGGTGATGGCGTCGAATAGCTTGGTGGCATGGGGGCTAACGCCCTTGGGCAGGCTGATCTGGTCGATGGACATGGGCGATACCTTAAAAGAGAGAATTCGGTAGCGCGTGCAACCACTGCCGGGGTGGCATGGTAGACCGGCTGGCTGAGAAAGGGGGCTTTTTCATGACCCTCCCCACACCACCGTGATAGCGCTAAGCTACATCCCCCTCCCGCCCCGCAGGCCCAGCACCATGACCCTCTCCCCCGACTTCACCCCCTGGGCCTCGTTGCTCGGCGGTGCACTGATCGGCCTCAGCGCCGGCCTGTTCATCCTGCTCAATGGGCGCATCGCCGGCATCAGCGGCCTGCTCGGCAGCCTGCTGGCCAAACACGCTGAAGGCCGCGCTGAAAAGGGCCTGTTCCTGCTCGGCCTGCTCGCCTCGCCCTGGCTGTGGTCACTGTTCGCCAGCTTGCCCGGCGCGTCGATCCAGGCCGGTGGCGCAGCGTTGGTGCTGG
This sequence comes from Pseudomonas sp. CYM-20-01, assembly GCF_023169845.1. NCBI lineage: Bacteria > Pseudomonadati > Pseudomonadota > Gammaproteobacteria > Pseudomonadales > Pseudomonadaceae > Pseudomonas > Pseudomonas sp. CYM-20-01. The sequence goes on from NZ_AP025169.1 coordinate 4,855,447, forward strand.
CGGGGCTGCTGGTAGGCCTCGGCACCCGCTACGGCGCCGGCTGCACCAGTGGGCACGGGATCTGCGGGCTGTCGCGCCTGTCGCTGCGCTCGCTGGTGGCGGTGGCGTGCTTCATGGGCAGCGGGTTTGCGGCTGTCTACCTCATCCGCCATCTGATCGGAGCCTGAGCATGCGCAAATTGACCGCCTTGATCGCCGGCCTGATCTTCGGCCTGGGGCTGTACCTCAGCGGCATGACCAACCCGGCCAAAGTGCTCGGGTTTCTCGACCTGGCCGGCGAATGGGACCCGTCCCTGGCGCTGGTCATGCTCGGCGCGCTCGCCGTCAGCAGCGTGTTCTTCTACGTCGCCAGGCAGCGCCGCACCGCATTGCTAGGCGCGCCGATGCAGATGCCGACCAACCGCACCCTCGACCGCCGGCTGGTGCTCGGCAGTGTGGTGTTTGGTGTTGGCTGGGGGATCGCCGGGCTGTGCCCCGGGCCGGCGGTGGCGTTGTTGCTGACCGGGCAATGGCAGGTAGGAGTGTTCGTGCTGGCCATGGCGTTGGGGATGTGGCTGTTTGAGCGGATTGAGGCGCGCAGATTGGCCAAGGCTTGAGGCGCGGGCGGGAGGTTGTGCTTTATCTCCACCCGCCCCCGGCCTACATTGAACGCCTTATCGATCAACCCCGAGGTCAGCCCCCATGGCACGCATCGTCCGGATTCACGCCTACGGCGACGCCAGCGTCTTGAAACTCGAAGACGTCGACGTCCCCGCCCCCGCCGCCGATGAAGTCCAAATCGACGTCAAAGCCTTCGGCCTCAACCGCGCCGAAGTGATGTTCCGCAACCACGCCTACCTGCAAGAAGCCGAATTCCCCAGCCGCCTGGGCTACGAAGCGGCCGGTGTGGTAGTCGCGGTCGGCGCCGATGTCAGTGACCTGCAGGTGGGCGACGCCGTCAGCGTCATCCCACCGCTGGACATCGCCCGCTGGGGCACCTACGGCGAAGTCGCCAACGTGCCCGCCCACCTCACCGTCAAACACCCGCAAACCCTCAGCTTCGTACAAGCCGCCGCGTGCTGGATGCAATACGTCACCGCCTGGGGTGCCCTGGTGGAACAGGCCAAACTGACCCAGGGCGACACCGTACTGGTCACCGCCGCCTCCAGCAGCGTCGCCCTCGCCGCCTTCCAGATCGCCCGCAGCGTCGGCGCCACCGCCATCGGCGTGACCCGCACCCGCGCCAAACAACAAGCCCTGCTCGACGCCGGCGCCCACCACGTCATCGTCAGCGACGAAGAAGACCTGGTGGAACGCGTGATGCAACTCACCCACGACCAAGGCGCCCGCGTGGTGTTCGACCCGATCGGCGGGCCGGGTTTTGAAGCCCTCACCCAAAGCATGGCCCAGGGCGGAATCTTGCTGGAATACGGCGCACTGAGTGCCGAGCCCACGCCGTTTCCGTTGTTTACCGTATTGGGCAAATGTTTGACGCTCAAGGGGTATCTGTACGCCGAGATCGTCGCCAAACCGGCGGCGTTGGCGCGGGCCAAGGCGTTCATTCTGGACGGGCTGGCCTCGGGCGCGTTGGCGCCGGTGATTGCGAAGACATTTGCGTTGGATGAGGTGCAGGAGGCGCATCGTTTTTTGGAGGCGAACCAGCAGGTGGGCAAGGTGGTGGTGACGGTGTGAGGGCGGTGTCCTAGGACATTTCCCAAAGCAGGGCAGTGGCTTGCCCGATTGCCTACGCCTGCGTCAGAATCCGCCGGCTTGTGCGCTGGGGTGGTGGAATCTATGGTTGCGCGGTCGCTGAATTTTTCGGTGATCGGGTTTAGTAGCCCGGATCGGTTATCTGAATGTGCATGAGCTTCATCAGTCAGACATCACGTCTGTGCTTGATGGCGGCTGTGCGCAGGGCGTCCTCGGACGCGCCGGCTTTAGATATCCACCGGTCTACTAACCTGCGTACAGCTGCCACCCACTCGTTTAGTAGCGGGGAGGTGGTGGCCCAAGTCAGGATATCTTTATGCCTCACGTCATGCAGGATTCAACCGTGCTCTTCTGCGTTGCTCCAGACGCAAGCAATGAAGCCCTCATTGCCAATAGTTACGAAACCTTCGCCTCTGTCAGTACCCTTCTGCTCGATCTATCCGAAGATCTGAGCGGCAAACATCGAGATATTGCACTGGCTATCCACCAATTGAGTGAACTGGGCGTGTTACTCACAGCCAAGCTCCTTGATCGTGAGGCGCCCTCCGCGGGCTGACCATAGCTATCCAGAAGACGAGGCAGGTCAGTGGCTGAGTCGAAGTATGAAAAATGGGGGCGGATTGATCCATGAAGAATCAATTTGTCCCCTTTTCAGTGGACTCAAAACGGCCTTTGATGAATGGCTACTCTCGGCCAAAAGCTGACGATGGCTACAGGCAGAAATCGACCCACTGCTGCCGTCTAGATCAGACGTGATCTTTGTTGGAGCGGGCTTACCCGCAAAGAGGCTACTTGAGCAACACACATACTCTTCGAGCGATGTCATCTGCGCCATCGGGAATGTCCACTGAAATGCCTAAATAGTGTTCAAGGTGCAGGGTGAGCGTGTGTTCATCTACCAACAGATCCCAGTAGCGCTGATCTTGACCATCGAGCCTCTCTTTCCAGCAACCTCCCAGCCCTTGCTCAAGAACCCGGGCCACGTCCTCGAAAAGCGTCCAGTCGGCTTCTTCTGATACTTCAATCCTCACCATGCGTCACCTCACCACCAAAAGTCCCCCGATTCTGGTGGCTCCTGCGAATGGTCGCAATGGGTCGAAAGTCGTCAATCGCGAAGCGCAGCTATTGGCCGTGAGCTGCGGTACGCAACTGAAAGCTTCCGGCCCAAAAAAGCGGCTCCGAATCGCCGAATGAAGGCTAAGAAACCTGATCACCTATCACTATGAGGGGTTCTCCGAAGGTTACATCAGATAGCCGAGTAGCCTCAGCTAATGCCCGTAAAGGGGCAGGCAAATCGAAAAGTGTCAGTGGATTCAGTGGGCGGCATTGCAGCTCATACCCCCTCAAGGCCTGGCGTGAATCGCGATGAACGTCTGACCAGTCGTACGCGAAGAACCCACGTTTGGCAAATTCAACGAAAGCGTTTACGCCAGCCCTGGCAGTGACCCGATCTACATCGGACACCTCCGGCAATGAAAGGACAAATTCTTCGGAGTTTTCGACGGAGGGCATTGCGGAATCAGGAACCGGCCCCGGCCCACCCGTAGTGAAGAGCGCAACCTGCCCGAGGGCGTCGGTGGCGACCCATCCAACATCAAAGTCCTGGAGAACGAAGGGAGCCACCATTTGCACCTACTTTATAAAAAGGGACGAGTTGATTTCCTAACTCTACTTCCCAGCCCGGAGTGTGTAAAAGCGCGTCGGCAAACTCTTAAAGCAGGAAGAAATTCGACGAGTTCATTATCCCAGCTTTAAACATCCGGTTCTGGCCGATTGCTGCCCGCTACGACAGGCAGAAATCGGCCAGAAGCAGCACGTCAGCACGAGCAGAAATCGCCAGACTATTCAACCGGTAGAGACAACAGACTAGACACTGCGCTGGCAGAAAGACTGTCTCAGATAAGGCGAGGCCATAAGTTGGTGGCAATACGCTTTGTCTGTGTACGCCATCACAATCCGCACCCCTTTGCGATAGGCTCAACGACAAGTGTTGAAGGCGCTTTCCCTGTCTGAATATCAACTACCTCCAATGCGCAACCGGATTTAGGAGCTGAGTGGGTCACTTGGTAGATCCCCCCCGCATTAGGGACGAAGCTACTGATGCTCAAACAACTCCTATGGATTAACGGCTGATCCGTGTTCTCACGCTCCTTGATTCCTGAGCTGAGTGCGCTCAGGTAAATGCGCCGATCAGGCTGGATTAGAAATCGATTCTTTTCAGGTTCTGACGGTGAAACACTACCTAGCACACCGGTCTCTTTCGTGTCTTGGCAGTGAGCATCGTAGTAGGCCCAATACACTTGGCTGCCTCCAGACATGAATTCGTTTTTCCCCCAATGAGCATCAAGGGTGGCGTGCGGCGCATTCGGTGCCGGTTGCTGGTAGTGACCAACACAACCAGTCAGAAAAATCGCACAGCAGATAAGTATGGATTTAGTCAACTTCACACCAACCTAGAAAAATCCAGAAATGGGGACATCTGGTCCGTTATCGGCCAGTCTGGTTTAAACAAGAGAGTTCGTCTCAAACGTTGACGATGTTATGCGGACGATTCAGATGGGGCCAGGCTGTGTGAAAACACATTTTTAGAACGATTCGGCCATGGGGGCATTCGACCAGGTTTTGAGGCAACATATGATCTCTAAGAATCCAGCAGCTCGACGCAGCTCGCAAACCAAATCAGGAAGAATGAATGCCTTCCCGTCGCCGCCTCAGTAGTGTCTGTCAAAGTATTGCGCATCACGCTGCGAGCAGTCTGTCGTACGTACACCCACATCTGTTGCAAGCCCTCAAAGCGACCGGGGAATCGATCGCGACGGTGGATCTAATGAGTGCGACCCCATACCCGAAGGAGCTTCTCAGTCATCCCCACCTTCCCACCGCCCTCTCTTCACTACGTGATCGTTTTGAACAGATTTTGAAATCTGAAGGATTTTTAATAACCGACCTCAACGAGGCCAAGCTATTTTTCAAACCTGATCGCCAATACCGTGACGAGTATTGTTGCGAATGCCACGCAAGGTTGTCTCATTCAAGCGGCCGTAAATACTTTGCGGCAGTCAATTGCATGGGTAAATCCATTGTTCCCCAGCTTGCCAATATCTGACCAATCCCCTCCGGTAATGTCTTCAATCCAGATGAAAAGCGAGCTTTAAGGCCAAAAGTCGGAATACGCCGAGGATGATCTAAGCTTTTGTTCGTCTAGATCGTATCGGGGGCGATCATGAAGCGATTTATTGAAGGTGAGGCTCGGACGCAAGTCACCTTGCTGCCGGAGTGTCTGGACGATTACGTAGCCGAAGAATGGAGAATTGGGGCCAGCCCACGTTATCAATAATGGTGTGCCTCCCCCTATTCCCCCTGACCAACCCGCTTGCTGTGGGACTTGTTGTTGCTGAAATTGACATCGCCGGTACAACCGCGATCTGACCCACTTTGCGTCGGCTACGGAATGCACCTGTTTTCTTGCGGTCTGTAGCACAACGCTGCAAAGGACTCGCGCCATGTCGATTCGCCCCACGCTCTGCCTGTTGATCCTGCCACTATTTGCCGGCTGCCAGTTTTTCCCACAGACCCATTACTTCACCGCCCCCGACAACGAGCCGAACCCCGCCTGGGTACGCATCGTCAATTTCACGCAGCACGCCGATATCTACCAATACGAAAACGGTATGCGCTCGGGCGGTGTCATCCGCAGCGGGCCGCTGCCCTTCATCCATACGCAGGATCAGGGCATGCCTAAAGCCGGGCAGCATTTGACGTACGACTATTATGAAACCCGCGTGCGGCCCGGCATCGGAACCCATGTGGGGCTGTTCTGGGAGGGGCCGCGCACTCAATCCTGTTTTGTCACGGTGCAGTTCACGCCGCAGGCTGGGCGTTACTATCAGTTCAGCCTGACGTCGGGCTCCAGCGGCACCTGCACGGCCAGGCCCTCGCTGATCGAGCGCGATAAAGCGGGGGCGGGATGGCATCTCACGCCTAATCCGCAGGTGACTTACTCGCCTGTCGGCCCCACCGCCAAAACCCACTACAACAATAGTCGCTTCGAGGACCCGGATTACCAGCCACCTCCCGGTCTCTATCCGGGGATGTAGGGATCAGCGACCAACGCCAGCAACTCATTCACCAGTTCAACGGCTTCCTCCTGATAGCCCTCGCGGAGAATTGGAGAATTGGGGTCAGACCACGTTTTCAAGAATGCTGGTCTGCCCCCAATTCCGTTCAACACAACCGACCAGAAGTGAACACTCGACACTAGAGCCAATGGTTTGAGAAAGTACCGATCAGACAAGCTACCCCGAGCACAGAGGGTTTCATGCAATGGATTGTTTTCCCACGCTTTGCACTAACCGCCTGATCCTGACGCCGCTTCAATTGACTGATGCGACGGCGGTGCAGCAGTTGTTCCCGCAATGGGAGGTCGTCCGGTATCTGGACAACAGCGTACCATGGCCATATCCACCTGATGGCGGGCTGACTTACGTGCGTGATGTAGCTCTGCCTGCCATGGCGTCAGGGCGAGAATGGCACTGGATGATTCGCTTGCGCGCTGAACCCGAGTGCAGCATCGGCAGCATCAGCCTGTTTGACCAACCTGGCAACCATAGAGGCTTCTGGCTCGCTCCGCAGTATCAGGGGAACGGTTACATGCGCGAAGCGTGTAAGGTCGTCAACGCTTATTGGTTCGAAACATTATTGCGCCCGGTTATGCAGGTGCCCAAGGCCGCCCTCAACCACCCTTCACGCAAGATCTCTCAACATGAAGGAATGCGCATGATCGGGACGCGGGACGGACATTTTGTCTCCGGGCCCATGCAGGTTGAAATATGGGAGATGTCGAGAAGCGAGTGGCTCGCTGCAGAGAATCAAGCTTGACCTGCTTCGTCCATGTCAGTGCCGGCGGCAGGGGTGATTGCTGTCACTCGCATTAGGCGCGGGCCCCTCCTCGCTTCCCACGTTTGAACCGTCTGGCAGCACGGCTTGCAACGCCTCTTACCCATCGGCTGGAACTGACCGTCAGACGTTTCAGTAAACGCATGCACTGGCCTGCCCGGAATCGAACCGCGCGCAAGACGCGACGCCTGTCAGCCTCAGGTCGCGCATCCATCAGGCATAGCTTGGTAGTGGCCAGAGCCACTTTTGCCCCAATCGCTACAGCGACAGCCAGGAAGTACAGCCAACGATGATTCTTGGCTTGATCATGTTGACCCACAAGCGCAGACAATTGCTTCAAATAGGGCTTAGCAGCAGCAAGCCGCGGAATGATGCATTCGCTCGCCAATGCCACGGTTTGGCTGCCGATACGATCATCCACAAGGCCCGCGGGACCATCCGGTTTCGCCATGCAAAAGTGGTGGGGGACATACTCGCAGGTACTTGAGAGCGGCGATGACTGCGAAATGTCGCCCGATAAGTACTTCACCGGACATAGCGTTTGATTGTAGTCGGCGATCTCTTTGCGAATAGCGATTACATCCTCATCGCTCAGGACCCAGCGACTCGCGGAGTAAAACCCTTTGGAGTCATTCGGCGCGAACTCGATGAATTCGCTGGCTTCACCTTCTTTGATGTTGGTGAAGGTCCACTGCGAATAGCGGCTCCACTGGCACGACTTCAAATCATCCAGTCCATTGGCCTTGCAGTAGTCGTCATAGCGTCTGATTTGGCTCAACAAGTAGCCGCTGGCGTCCTGGATGCCTGACGTCGCCTCCTTGAGCATGGCGTTGTCCTCGCTGGCACCGTTGTCTGCTACGAAGAACACTGCAGCGACCAATGCCAGCGGGAACCAGAAATGGTCGTAGATCTGGCGGAACCGTTCGGTAAGGTTGAGGTTGTCATACGCGAGAACCATGATGCCCCAGCCGGTGATGGCGCACAGCATCAATAGGGGAATCAGCCCAATCTCACTGCCGAGTTTCCCCACGCCATGGATGGTGTAGCGCGTTGGCAGGTAATTGATTGTCGGGAATAGGCCGAGGCAGCTCAACACACCTGGTAGGAGCAAGATTCCCAAGTAGATAAGTAGGCCCTGCCTCTTGCCCACGGTATAGGCTGTAGCTGCCAGCAATGGAATCACCAACAGTGACAGCATCATCAGGTAGCCCAGCGTGATCACCATTGCTTGATCGGGTGACCAATAGCTGCCAATGATTTTCCCAGCGGTGTCACGTTCGGTGAAGCTTGATGACACAACGTCCAGGCCTTCCAAAATTTGGTGCAGGTTGTACGCCGCGCCATGGAGGAAGGTTACGTATGGGTAGAAGAAGTTCGCGATGGAAACTGGCATTGACTTAAGTCCTTGAATTACTGGCGCATTCCTTGGCTATGGGAAGAATAGGGGTCAGACCACGTTTTCAATAATGGTAGCCTGCCCTCTATTTCTGCCAGCCACCTCCCAGCCTCAATCCGGGGATGAAGGGATCAGCGCCAGCAACTCATTCACCAATCCAAAGGCTTCCTGCTGATAGCCCTCGCGCCAGCGGGCTGAGAAATCCTCCGGCCTGCCCTGCTCTTCCCACTCGGCCAACGCCAGGCCATTGATAATTTCCAGCTCGAACCATTGGCGCTGCCAGGCGGCAGCGTCGGTTACCAGCGTGGTGTCCTGCCACAGGAACTCGGTGTGCGCGACAAATTGGCTCCACGCAAACAGCCCGTGTGAAGCCCTTTCGCCCTGCGCGGTCAATTGCGCTTTATTCACCCTCGGTGCCCTCACGTTTGCAATTCAATCCCCACTGAAATAGCGCCATGCCCATAACCCGCGCCGTGGGGTAAGGCAGTAGACCCTTTGCGCAGGCAAGAGAATAAGTGCGCAGGAGCCTTCGGACCACCCCACGATTACACACGGGGGATTAAGGCGACGGATTTGGTTTACCACGTTTACACTGGCGCCTTTTGCGCCACTCACTCAGGCACGCTTATCGACCCCCTTACGAATGGAATCGACACCATGCTCACCTCCCCGCGCCCACTCAAACCGCTCATCGGCCTCACCCTTCTCGCCGCCCTCACCGGCTGCGGCGCATTGACGGATGTGCGCTCCTTCTCCACGCCCTACGCCACGCCCACCAGCGCTGAAACCGTGCGCCTGCGTGTGATGAGCGATGGCATGGTGCGCGCCGTGCCCAATTCCAACTGCATCAACTTCCGCCTGCCCGGCGCGGGGGTGATGGTGGCCAACCGAGAGGGCTACGCAGACCGCAACGGCGAAAGCCTGGGCATGGCGCCCGTGCAGCGGTCTTCGGAGGCCACGGTGATGAGTGAACTGCGGGTGCCGGCCGGGCAGCCCATCGCGTTTCATTACATCGGCAATCGTTGCTACAACATGTTCACTTTCGTGCCCGAGGCGGGGATGGATTACGAATTGGATGCAGCGGGTCGCTATAAGTGCGGGGTGACGCTCAAGCGCATGTTGGTCGGCAAGACTGAGGGCACTCGGGTGCCGTTGGGTGAGAGCAAGTTGTGCAACTGGGGCGATAACTTCTGAGCCACGTCTCGCCCTCAGCTGTGCAACGGCAACGCCACCCCGAACAACACGAAGAACCCGCCACAGACTTTATTGAACCGCCGCCCGGTGCGCGCCAGCCATGGCCGCACCCGGTGCGCGGCGCTGGCCACCAGGTATTCGACCACGAACTCCACCACGGCGTAGGTCAGCGCGATGATGGCGGTCTGCGTGATGATGTTTCTGTGGGGGTCGAGGAAGGGTGGGATAAACGCGGTAAACAGCAGCAGCGCCTTGGGGTTGGAGAGGGCCGAGACCAACCCTTGGCGGAACAGCGACCAGCGACGCAGGCTGGCGGTGGCCGGGGTTTCCAGGCTGACGGGGGCGGCGCGCCACAGCCCGTAGCCCAGCCAGATCAGGTAGAGCCCGCCGGCAATCTTCAAGGCCGTAAACGCGGTGGCCGAGGCCTGGATCAGTGCGCCCAGGCCCAGCGCACACAGCGCAAGCACCAGGGCAAAGCCGAGCACGCCGCCGCTGATGGTGAACAGGGTTCTGCGACTGCCGTGCAGCGCGCCATGGGTCAGCGCCAGCAACGCATTCGGGCCTGGCACCACGGATATTCCGCAGCAGGTGATCAGGTAGAGCAACCAGGTTTCAAAGGGCATGAGCAGTTCCACAATGGGGAGGTTCTGGCTGCTATCTTGCGAATGAACAACGAACGTGAAAAGCGCATAATTCACGTCGCAGCCATTCGATTAACGAATAAAGGTAACCGCCATGTCTTCCAGCGATTTGCAGATCGATTGGCTCAAGTGCTTCGTCGCCGTGGTGGATGCCGGTTCGCTGTCGGGGGCGGCCCATGAGGTGAACCGCTCGCAGTCCGCCGTCAGCATGCAGATGAAAAAACTCGAGGCGGCCCTGGGCCGGCCCTTGCTCAACCGTGGCCCGCGGCACCTGCAACTGACCGATGACGGCCAGACGTTGCTGGGCTATGCGCGTCGCATGCTCGCCTTGCACGCCGAGACCCAGGCGGCGTTTCACGGCGAGGCGTTGACCGGGCGCATCCGCCTGGGGGTTGCCGAGGACTACGCGGCCAAATACCTCACGCCGCTGCTCAAACGTTTTGCGCCGCGTTATGCGGGGGTGGACATCGAGCTGACCTGTGAACAGTCGACCGCGCTGATCCCGCGTTTGCGCAGCGGCGATCTTGATCTTGCGCTGGTGTCCAGGGACTCGCCGCACACGGGGACGTTTCTGTTCAAGGAGCCGATGGTGTGGGTCGGCTCCGCGCAATTCGAACTATGGCGCCGCGACCCGGTGCCTATCGCGGTCTACGAAAGCGAAAGCCTGGCGCGCCGGTATGCGGTGAATTCACTGGCGCAGCAGGGCCGCCAGTTCAAGGTGGTGTACAACAGCTCCAGCCTGGCCGGCCAGCTCGCCGCCGTGGAAGGTGGGCTGGCGATTGCTGCGATTACAGAGTGCACCGTGCAGCCGTCCTTGCAGGTCTTGAGCAGCGAACACGGCCTGGGCGCTATCGAACCGATGGAGGTGTCGATTCTACGTAGTCGGGCTTCGCGCGGATCCAAGGCGGTCAACAGCCTGCATGGGTTTATCATCAGTGCGCTTAGAGCTCAGGTGTAGCCCTGTCGCGTCGCGCTATCTGGACACCGAGGTGATCCCATAGCAGCCTCGCTGAAGCTCGACAGCTCCTACAATTGATCTGCATTCGGAGCTATACATGGCCCTGTCCAAACGTGAAACCGTTGGTATCGAACGCCAACTGGTCGCTGCACTGACTGACGCCTGCGAAACGGCGAAGGCTGAAATCCCGGGGTTTGAATGGCTGACGCACACGGTCAACTACGCCGACTTCCCTCAAAGCCTGCGCATCACCTGGGTCTTCGACACCCGCGCCAACAAAGACCACGCGGTGGCGACCGGGTTGGACGCGCGCATCCGCGAACTCACGGCCGCAGCCCTGCACGATGCGCAAATCCCACCCGTGCCGTTGCCGCGCTGCGTTCACCTTGACTCCGAAGAAGCCTGCCGAGCCCAGCACGGCGGCAATTGGCGTTTGCGCCTGACCCGCTCAGCCAACTAGAGCCTGGCGCCCAACTGCTGGATAATGCCTCGCCCTGTTCTCCGCCCGCTGAAAAGGAAATCCCGCCCCATGAAGTTGCCGCTTTCCGCCGCCCTGCTTGCGTCTGCCCTGCTGTCGCCTTCGATGGCCCACGCCGACGACGCCGCTTTGGTCGACACGCTCAAGGCCTTCACCCGCTGCGACGCAAGTTTTTTCAGCAGCCTGAACACCCACCGCGACGCCTGGCAGGCCTACGCCCCGCTCAAGCAAGAGAAGGACTTCAGCTGGATCGCGGTGCGCGATCGCACCGACCCCAAGGCCACCGCCGTGCCGGTAAGCGCGCCGGCCATCGCCGGCTTGAAGTTGCTGTCCTACAACGATGAGGTCAGCGATCTCGGCCCGCTGGGCCTGTATTACTTCTGGGGTTTCACGGTGGACGGCAACATTGATGAGGTCGCGCAGCGCTTTGCCGCACTGCTGGACCAACCCGCTGCGCTGCAAAAAGGCGAAGGGCAATACACGCGCAGCGAGCTCAAGGTGGGCAACAGCTGGCAGGCGATCAAGCCGATGCCGGGCAAGGCGCCAGGGCTGCGCAATGTGGAGCGGGTGCTGATCGTGGAGCCGGAGGGCACGCACTCGCGTGTGAGCTGTTCGGTGCAGGGCGGGGTGACTCCCGGCTTGGTCGCACTGCTGCGGCCGGACATTGCGCCGGTGGATTACCCGCGCACGGTGGCCGAGACCCATCTCGCCGACGTGCCGGTGCCGCCCACTGTGCTCCAGGGCCTCGACGCGCCGCTGTTGCAGCCCAGGTTCAAGACGTTGAGCTACACCTACCTGTCGAAGAATGACGCGGGCAAGGACGCGCCGATCACGATCCGGTTCAAGGCCGAGGGCGGTTTGCTGGTGAAGAATGAGGCCTATGGCAACGCCTTCAATGTGGACCGTTTAATGCTGGCAGACCTGATCCAGCTGAAATCGAAAATGAACGGCGTGGGCGAAGGCCAGGTGCTGCAGACCCGCGAGGCCGAGGTCAAACTACCGACCAGTTGGGCACCGGGCCAGACCCTGAGTGCGCACCTGAAGATGGCCAATGTGCCGGTCAAGCCCACTGACAAACCGACCGAAACCACCTTGACCTGCAAAGTCGGCGAGCGCTTCCCGGCGCGCCAGGTGTTTGCGTCGTTGACGGGCGATGCCATCCGGCTGGCCTGCGAGCAGGACGGCTACACGTCGTCGCGCGCGTTTATCGAGGACCTGGGGGTGGCCCTGACGCTGGAGTCGACGTCGAGCCAGACCCACTATGTGAATGAAATCCAGACGCTGGACGTTGTGCGCTGATTAGGGCTCCACGCCACGCAAGAACACATCGAAGCGGCGACTGATCGCCCGTTGTGTTTAGCCGCAGTCGCACTCAACGTGTGATGAGCCGGCTTGTTGTGGCGAGCGGGCTTGTTGTGGTGAGCGGGCTTGCCCCGCGTTGGGTGGCGCAGCCGCCCCAATAAATACACCGCATTCTTTCAGACAGAATGCGGTGCCTGGTCTGGGGCCGCTTCGCGCCCCAACGCGGGGCAAGCCCGCTCGCCACAACAAGCCCGCTCACCACAGATAAGTTTGAACAACCACAGCAAGCCCGCTCACCACAAGGGATTAGGGGGCAGTTAGAAGTGGCGTATGAGCGAACCAAACAGGTCGCCCCGGGGCATTTGGCTCAACGGGATTTCGGCGTTCTCGAACCACTGCGCACTGGCTTCCGGATGGGGCCCGCTCAGTATCACTACGCCTTTCTCGAAGGTATACCGCGCCGCCGCGACGTCGCCGTTGCGGTAGGTCGCGATGGCCGTGTAGGGCGCGACTTTGGGAAAATACGGACCGTCCTGGAAGAACACCTGGTCAGGCTTGCCGTCCCACGTGACCTGCACAGCGGCGTCGGCGCTGTCGGGCACTTCGAAACCGGGGCGGCCGGCTTCGCCGTCGAGGTCCACGGGGATCAGGCCGAGGTTGCTGTCATCCGCCAGGTAGGCGCCCATGCACAAGCCCAGGTAGCGCCCGCCGTTGGCCACGTAATCGCGGATCGCCTCGCTGCGCGCATCGCCCAGGCTGCGCAGGGCGCCGGGGATGTCCTGGCCGCCGCCGGGTTGCACGTAGAGGTCGTAGCGCGCCAGGGTTTGCGGGGTGATGTCGATGGGCTCGTCGGCGCCCACGAAGTCGATACGGTAGTTGGGGTTGATGCGCTGCAGGGCCTTTGCCACGTTTTCCGAACAATCATCGCAGCCTGCCGGGCCACGGTAGATGGCGACACGGGTGATAGGCGCCGAGGCTTCGGCCGGTGACGGCAGCAAAAGGGCAAAGGCAAACAGCGTGGCGACGACAGCTCGCAGGTTCATGGTCAAGGACTCCTGAAGGACCACGCAAAGCCTATAGCGATTGCGCCGTTGAATCCGTTAACAGTTGTAAACGACGTTCAGTTGGGGATAACTGGTGGTCGAGCCCCGTTCCGAGAGTGCCCATCATGTTTGAACTCGCCGCCCTCATCACCTATATCGCCGTCGTGATCGGCCTGTTCCTGATCCCCGGCCCGTCCGTGTTGCTGGTGATCACCCGCACCGTGCAGGGCGGCCGCAAGGTCGGGGTCGCCACCGGCCTGGGGGTGGCGTGCGGCGACCTGCTGCATACCCTGGGCGCGGCACTGGGCTTGTCCGCGATCCTGATGACCTCGGCTACCGCATTCAACGCGGTGAAGTGGGCTGGCGCGGCTTACCTGATCTACCTGGGCATCCGCGCGTTCATGGCCAAGACCGGCACACAGAAAGGGCTGACGTTGCCTGCGGTCACGCCGCGCCAGGCGTTTTTCCAGGCGGTCGGTGCCGAGTTGCTCAACCCGAAAACCGCGATTTTCTTCCTGGCCTTCCTGCCGCAATTCGTGCACCCGGAAGCCGGCTCATCACTGGTGCAGTTCGCGGTGCTGGGTTTGATTTTCTCGGTGCTCAGTGCGGTGTACACCAGCCTGCTCGCCCTCGCCATCCGCCCCTTGAGCCGAGGCATCAAGGGGCTGTCCAAACTGCGGCGCTGGGAAGGAAAAATCATCGGCACGCTGTTTATGGGGCTGGGGCTGAAGGTGGCGTTGCAGCAGCGTTAGTCACTTGGCAAACGCATACTCCCCACCCTGCTCCACCGCCTTGCGATAGGCAGGTCGGGCCTGGAATGTTTCTACCCACGCCGCCAGGTGCGGGTAGGCCTGCAACTTGCCCTGGGCCTTGGCGATTTCGCCGATAAAGCTCATCTGAATATCCGCACCGCTCAGCTCGTCGCCCAGCAGGTACGCTTTATCGGCCAGCACGTCGTTCAGGTAACCCAAATAGTTGGCCACTTCCGATTCGATACGCGGATGCAACGGCGCACCGGCATCGCCGAGGCGGCCGACGTAGAGGTTGAGCATCAACGGCAACATGGCCGAGCCTTCGGCAAAATGCAGCCATTGCACGTAGCTGTCATAGGCAGCGCTGGCCGGGTCCGGTTGCAGGCGGCCCTGGCCGTGATGGCGGATCAGGTAGTCGATAATCGCAGCGGACTCGATCAACACCTGGCCGCCGTCTTCGATAACCGGGGATTTGCCCAACGGGTGGATGGCCTTGAGTTCAGGCGGCGCTAGGTTGGTTTTCGGGTCGCGCTGGTAGCGCTTGATCTCGTAAGGCAGGCCGAGTTCTTCGAGCAGCCACAGGATGCGTTGCGAACGTGAGTTGTTGAGGTGATGGACGATGATCATGGCGTGCTCCGCAGGGCGAGAGGGATGTCTTGGAAACAGACTACGCCAGCGGCCGGGAGTGCCGACAATTAAATTTCAACGCGACAAACACTCGTGGTTACCATGGGGATCGATTCCACAGGAGTTCCTCCATGGACCTGAAGTTCAGTCACGTCGACATACTGGTCGAAAACCTCGAGGAGGCCTGCGCCTATTACGCAAACATCCTCAAGGCACGCATCTCCAAGACCTTTGTGTGGGAGCGCGGCGGTTTGCATGTGCGTTATGCCGTGGTGCTGATGGGGCAAGAGCGGTTCATGCTGGTGCAGCCGATTGCCGGGAATCTGCGCGAGCTGTTGGACGCCCACGGCGAAGGCATGATTTACCGTCATTGCTACACCACGCCGGACATCGAGGTCGCCTATGACGAGCTGATCGCCGCCGGTGTGCAGCCCGAGAATGAAAACGGTGTGCCCCTGGCCCGCGAGAACCTGCAGTCGCCTTCCGGCGGGCGCATTATCTGGCTGCCCAAGCGCTTCGGGCACTTTTCCATGGAGATCCTGGAAGAGAAGACACTCGAGGCGTTTATTGTGGAGGCGTTTGGCTGATCGACGCCCACGCCGCCTGGGCCAGTAACTGCGCGTAGTCATTCGGGCTGTTCTTGACCCGCCCGGACAACCACGCTCGGGCGTAGTTTTCTGCCGCGCCAATGATCAGCGATAGCAAAAGCTCGGCGGGAATGTGGCTGAACGCTTCAGCGCGGCCCGCCTCGCTCATCCACTCGGTCAACTGCCGATTGCGCTGTTTGTTGCGGGTGAGCAATTCATCCTTGAACGGACCGTTGGCCACGGCGAAACGGCTCTGGAACACAAAGCGCGCCCAGTCGGGTTGCGCGTCCACCCACTCCACATAGCTGCGCACCAGTGCCTCCACGCCTGCCTGGGCGGTTTGCGCCTGCGTCAGGTAGTGCTCACGCAGGACGGCCTGGTCCTCCAGCGCGGCAAAAAACAGCGCGGCAACGATGCCTTCCTTGCTGCCGAAATGGTGGTAGATGGCGCCCACGCTGGTGTCGCACCGCGCACGGATGGTTTCGATGTTCGTGGCTTCAATACCCACTTCGTTAAAGCAGGCCAGGGCCTCGCGCAGGATGCTGCGCTTGAGGTCGCTGCGCCGGCCCGGGAAGGTGCGCTCGATCAGATCAGGTGCGTGCATGAAGTCGCTCGCCAAATGTGCGGAGTCTAAAGGTACGGCAGCCGCGAGAGAAGGCATGGCTTGACACTCTTGAGATTTACAGAATATTGTTCCGTCACAGAATATTATTCTGTAAACCTATCCGGAGGAAATCCATGAGTCAGTTTCTCAGCATGTTCAACAGCGCAGGTCCAGCCGCCTTCAGCCAGATGGCCTGCCAGGTGGCGCCCTACTTCAGCACCATCAACCCTGAAATCGCCGAACTGCGCCCAGGCCATGCGGTGGTCAACGTGCCGTTTCGCAAGGAAATCACCAACCACCTGGCCTCGGTGCATGCCATTGCGTTGTGCAACGCAGCGGAACTGGCCGGTGGCACGATGACCGATGTGTCGATCCCCCAAGGCGCCAAATGGATTCCCAAGGGCATGACCGTGGAGTACCTGGCAAAGGCCAAGTCGAACATCCGTGCGGTGGCGGATGGCAGTGGCATTGACTGGGCAACGGCTGGCGACAAGATCGTGCCGGTGGATATTTTCGATGAGGGCGGGGTGAAGGTGTTTACGGCGAAGATCACCATGAATGTGAAGATCGCCTGAGGACACGGCGGCAGGAGGAGGACCTGACCCGATACTGAAAACAGCGCAGGACAAAATGTGGGAGGGGGCTGCCCCCCGAATGCGGTGTGTCAGTCGCTGAATCTGTTGACTGGTACACCGCAATCGGGGGCAAGCCCCCTCCCACATAGGATCTGGTTTGTTTGGAAGACAGCTCAGCCCAGGCGGAACCGCGCAGTGTTGTCACTCAGTGCCTGGCTGCCTTTGCTCAGGGTATCGGCTGCGCGGTTCACTGCCCGCGCACCGTCGAGCAAGCGCCCGGCGGCCTGGTCCACTTGCTGGATGTTGCCGCTCACTTCATCCGCCGTCGCCGCTTGTTCCTCGACGGCGGTGGCGATCTGCGCCAGGGTGTCGGTCACGTGCTGCACCGCCCCGGCGATCTCGCCCAAACGGGTGCCCAGCCCGGTGACGGACTCCGCATCCGTCAGCGCTTGTTCACACGCGGCGCCCATCAGGGTCACCGCCTGGCTGACCGTGGCGCGCAGGCTGTCGACGGTGCCGGCGATCTGCGCGGTGGAGGCTTGGGTGCGTTGCGACAGGCTGCGTACTTCATCGGCCACCACCGCAAAACCACGGCCCTGCTCGCCGGCGCGCGCGGCTTCGATGGCGGCGTTGAGGGCCAGCAGGTTGGTCTGTTCGGCGATGCCGCGAATGGTGTCGACCACCGATTGAATCTGCTGGCCCTGCTGGCTGACTTGCTCCAGCGCATCGGCGGTGTCGGTCAGGCGTTGGTTGAGCTGCTGGATGCTGGCCGTGGTGCGCTGGCTATCGCGGCTGCTGTCTTCAGCAATACGCCGGGTCTGCTGGGCGCTGCCCGAGGCCTGTTCGCAGCTTTTGGCGACGCCCAGGGAGGTCGCCGCCAGCTGGGTCGCGGCGGCGGCAATCTGGCTGATTTGGTGTTGCTGGTCTTCGACTTCGGTGAGGGTGCTGCCCGATTGCGAATTGAGGGTAAGCACCGCCGAGCCGAGCTGCTGCGTCTCGTGGTTGACCCCCAGCAGACTGGTGCGCAGTTGCACCACCGCCACGTTGAGCGCGGTGCTGATGGCCGCCAGTTCGTCGCGCCCTTCCACCGCCACCTCCACGCACAGGTTGCCGTCGCGCAGGGACTCGGCCAGGGTGGTGATGCCGCTGGCACTGCGGCGGATCGAGGCTTGCAGGCACATGAACAGGTACAACGCGGCCAGGGCCAGCAGGCTGAATGTCGCCGCGACGGGGACGAACTTCTGCAACGAGCGATCGCGGTAGTGACCCAGGCGCGCATCCAGCGAATCGAGGGATTGGTTGCGCAGCGCACCCAGGCTGTCAAGCATGCCGTCGACACTGGTTTCGAAGGCGGCGGTGTCGAGCTTGATGGTGCCGCCGAACACGCCGTCGTCGAGTACTTTGAGTTGGTTGTCCAGGCGTTGCAGGCTGGTGT
Organism: Pseudomonas sp. CYM-20-01; assembly: GCF_023169845.1. Lineage (NCBI taxonomy): Bacteria > Pseudomonadati > Pseudomonadota > Gammaproteobacteria > Pseudomonadales > Pseudomonadaceae > Pseudomonas > Pseudomonas sp. CYM-20-01. The sequence goes on from NZ_AP025169.1 coordinate 4,873,623, forward strand.
CGTACTGGGTGGTCCAGGGTTCCAGGCCGGCGTACGGCTTGGCCTTGAGCGATGCCGCCGCCTTGACCAACTGGTCGCGCGCATCGCCGATACGGCCGCGCAGATCACGCATCTGCAAACGGCTTTGCAAGGTGAATTGCCCCGAGGCGATGGACGACTGGCCGACACTGGCCATGCGTCCGATGCGCTCGATCAGGTCCGGTGTGTGCTGGGTGGACATCTGCATCAACAGGTAGGTTTCCAGCCATGGGTCGAGAATCAGGCCGGCGTCCAGGGTGATCTGTTCGCGCAGGGTTTGCATGGCGGTCAGGGCCGAGGTGAAACGGTCGTAACCGTCCGGCCACCAGCCCACGGTGCGCAGGGACTGGGAGTCCATGCCCTTGACCGTGGCCTGCAACGCTTCGAAGCGAGCCAGCACGTCGGCGCCGGCATGCTGGGCCTTGAGTGAATCCCCCAGGGTTTGCAGGCTCTGCAGGATCAGCGGGAAATTCGCATCGACCTTGTCCATCGCCGCCTTCGCCGCCGGAGTCGGGGCGTGCAGGATGTCGGCGGCTTTCCAGCGCGCGGCCAGGTTGCGCTGCGCCGTCAACTGGCCGTCCAGCCCATCCAGGGCCAGCAGTTGGCGAACGCCGGATTGCTCGCTGGAAATCACGGTCAGCTTGTCTCGATAGTCCGCGCCGATCATCCACAGGCTGCCCGCCAGGGGCAGCATGAACAGGAAGAACAGAATCTGGAACTTGCGCGCAAAGCCGAACCGCCCCAGCAGGCGGATACCCGGTGATAAAAGGCTGTGCATGTGCAAACACTCCCCAAAAACGACCCAGGCGGTGCACCGCTGGGTGAAGCCTTGAAATGACTAACGGCAAAATGCCATGTCATTGATTGGGAAGGCACTAGCAAGATGTGGGCCGCTGGTGGAGAGGCCGGATACAGGCGGGGTGGCACACTGACGGTGCACGCAAAGCGCCCTGAAATGGGGCGAAAGCACCCATCACTGCGCGCAGATATGTAACCACGCCACAAACCCAAGGTGGGAAGGGGCTTGCCCCCGATGGCAGTGTGTCATTAAGCACATTCTTCGCTGGCCCACCGCAATCGGGGGCAAGCCCCCTCCCACATTTTCAACCCCCGACAGCCTCGCTTACCCTTGCGCCTGCCCGGCCATGTACCGGCTGAAGTTATTGATGTGATCATCCAGATTATCCTCAAGCATCATCCGGTACTGATCGCAGAAGTACTTCAACATGGCCTCCCGTGCATCGGCCATTTCAGCTCCGGACTTGAAGTTGCGTGCACTGGCCCAGGCATTGAAGCGCGTGGTGCCAAACATCATCGAGGCGCTGACCTGGCCGAGGTTTTCGTGGGTCTGGAGCTGCTCGTTCGACAGCTCGATATGCGCGTCGGCGCGGTCGTAGAAAGTGGGGTCGATGGCGTCTGCCATGGTGGTTTTCCTTGGTCATCAGGTTTGAATGAGGGTAGATCAAGCCAGCAGCGCGGTTATCCACCTGGCCTGTCGGGAAATCTCCTGCCACTTGTCTGGCGGCACTGCCTGCCGCGCCTGCTCGAAGCTGGCCAGGGTCTTGTGCTTTTGCTGCAACAGGCGCTGCCACTTGGCAAGGAACGCCGGGCTACGCGCCTGCATTTGCAGGGGGCCGAAGTACAGCTGTTCGGCGGTGTAGGCCACCGGCCCGGTGCGCTCGGCGACGATGATTTCGTAGTAGAAACGGTTCTCGCGCAGCAGCTCTTCATGGAGGATGGAGTAACCGTTGTGCATCAGCCATTGGCGCAGCGCTTGTTCGCCACCGTTAGGTTGCAGGATCAGGCGTTCCTGGCCGCTCAGGTGCAGTTTGCCGTTTTCAAGAATGTCGCGGATCGTCTCGCCGCCCATGCCGCAGACGCTGATGGCGGTGATGCCGTCATGGGGTTCGATGGCCGCCAGACCATCGGCCAGGCGCACGGTGACCTGCTGCTCCAGGCCGTTGTCGCGCACGGTACGTTGCGCCGCATGAAAGGGCGTGGTCGCGACCTCCCCCGCCAGCGCCGCCGTGATCGCACCTCGGCGCATCAACGCCACCGGCAGGTAAGCGTGATCGGAACCGATGTCGGCCAGTCGCGCGCCAGCCGGTACGTTGGCGGCCACGCGCTCCAGGCGCTGGGATAAGGTGTGTTCGTTCAACGGCCCTGCTCCCCGGAAAACCGATCGCGGCTGTTGGTCAGGTGCAACACCATGGCGGCGCGGGCGGCATCCGGGTCCTGGCGCTTGACCGCGTTGAAGATTGCCTCGTGCTCCAGGTTCGCCAACTGCCCCAGCTTGGCAAAATCGGCGCCGCCACGTTCATCGTTCTTCACCTGGGTACGCGGGATCATCGCATTGCCCAGGTGCAGCATGATTTCGGTGAAGAAGGTGTTGCCGGTGGCCTCGGCGATCAGTTGGTGAAAACGTTTGTCTTCCTCCACGCAGCTGTCGTTATTGGCCAGGGAAGCCTGGTAGTCGTCCAGGGCCTGGCGCATGTGAGCCAGTTGGGCGTCGGTCCTGCGAACCGCCGCCAGAGCAACGGCTTGTACTTCAAGGCCCAGGCGCAACTCCAGCATGTTGCGCACGCTGGCCACCGTGTCCACGTGCAAGCGCAACCCCTGCTGGGCCTGCTGCTCCAACACAAAGGTGCCAATACCGTGGCGGGTCTCGACCAGGCCGGACGCCTGCAACTTGGAGATAGCCTCGCGCACCACCGTTCGGCTCACGCCGTGTTCGCGCACGATGGTGGATTCCGAGGGCAGTTTTTCACCGGGTTTGAGTTGGCCGAGCAGGATGCGCTGGGTCAACGCGTCGACCACGCCTTGGGCCAGGTTGGTGGAGCGTCTGCGGACAGAGCTTCCATTATCGATGGGCATATTACGTGTCCACAGGGTTGAGCAGCGGCAAGCTTAACATTCCCACCTGCCCGTCGCGTCTTCAGGATGTTTGATGTCAAAAAAACAATCCACTTGTATGACAACACACTAAAAACGCATTTTAAAAATCAAAAAACCCCAATACTGTTGCGAAAAAAATAAATCAACTTGTATGATGTCTATCAACAAGACACACACACCCGCATAAAAACAATCAGGGGGAGTTTTGAATGGTGACCACTTCAAGCCACGAATCTGCCACACTCGAAAATGATCCAGTCCTCACGCGCGCCGTGAGCAAAGTGAAGGGCCATGTGCTCCCACTGTTCGTGATCATGTTCATCCTCAACTACATCGACCGGGTCAATATCGGCTTTGTGCGCACGCACATGGAACACGACCTGGGCATCGGCGCTGCGGCCTATGGTTTCGGCGCCGGGCTGTTCTTCATCGGCTACGCCCTCTTCGAAGTGCCCTCCAATATGCTGCTGCAAAAGGTTGGCGCACGTATCTGGCTGACCCGCATCATGTTCACCTGGGGCATCGTCGCCACGCTGATGGCGTTCATCCAGAACGAAACCCACTTCTACATCCTGCGCTTCCTGCTGGGTGTGGCTGAAGCCGGCTTTTTCCCGGGGGTGATCTATTACTTCACGCGCTGGTTGCCCGGTGTGGAGCGTGGTAAAGCCATTGCGATTTTCCTCAGTGGCTCGGCGGTCGCGTCGCTGATTTCCGGTCCGCTTTCCGGCGCGCTGTTGCAGATCGAAGGGTTTGGCTTGCATGGCTGGCAATGGATGTTTGCCATTGAAGGCCTGGCCTCGGTGGCGCTGGGGTTCTTTGTGTGGTTCTGGTTGGACTCCAAACCCCACGACGCCCAATGGATGACCCGCGAGGAACAGGACGCACTGGTCAATGCCATCGACCAGGAACAACGCGACCGCGAAGCCCTCACCAGCGTCAAGCCGACCCTCGGCAAGCTGCTCAAGGACCGCCAGATCCTGCTGTTCTGCGCGTTGTATTTCTGCATCCAGCTGACGATCTACGCCGCTACCTTCTGGCTGCCGAGCATCATCAAGAAGATGGGCGATTTGAGTGATGTGCAGGTCGGCTTCTTCAACTCGATCCCGTGGCTGATCTCGATCATCGCCATGTACGCCTTCGCCTCGCTCTCGGGCAAATTCAAGTTCCAGCAGGCCTGGGTCGCGGCAGCGCTGTTGATTGCAGCGGCGGGGATGTTCATGTCGACCACGGGCGGGCCGATCTTCGCGTTTGTGGCGATCTGTTTTGCGGCCATCGGCTTCAAGTCGGCGTCGTCACTGTTCTGGCCGATCCCCCAGGGCTACCTGGATGTGCGCATCGCCGCTGCGGTGATCGCGCTGATCAACTCCATCGGCAACCTGGGCGGCTTTGTGGCGCCGACCACCTTCGGTTTCCTGGAGCAGACCACCGGTTCGATCCAGGGCGGCCTCTATGGCCTGGCCGGCACCTCGGTGCTCGCCGCGATCCTGGTGTTCTTTGCCAAGACGTCCCCCTCTGCCGCATTGAAGCCAGCGAGCGGCGTGCCCACCGCCGCTCTCGGCAAACCACTTTGAGCCCAGTCAGGAACCTGCCATGAATACTCCCGTCGTTACGCACTTCCAGGTCATCCCCGTCGCCGGCCACGACAGCATGTTGCTCAACCTCAGCGGCGCCCATGGGCCGTACTTCACGCGCAATATCGTGATCCTCAAGGACAGCTCGGGCAACACCGGCGTCGGCGAAGTGCCCGGCGGCGAGCGCATCCGCGAAACCCTGGAGGACGCCCGCAGCCTGGTGATCGGCCAGCCTATCGGTCAGTACCAGCGCATCCTCAACCAGATGCGCAGCGCCTTTGCTTCACGCGACGCTGCCGGCCGCGGCCTGCAGACCTTTGACCTGCGCATTACTATCCATGCCGTCACCGCCATGGAAGCAGCACTGCTCGATTTGCTGGGCCAGTTTCTCGAAGTGCCGGTGGCGGCCTTGCTCGGTGAAGGACAGCAGCGCGATGCGGTGAAAATGCTCGGCTACCTGTTCTATGTCGGCGACCGCAGCGCAACCACCCTCGCCTACCGCAACGAAGCCGACAGCGACGATGACTGGTTCCGCCTGCGCCATGAAACAGCCCTGACCAGCGACGCCGTGGTGCGCCTAGCCGAAGCCGCCCAGGCCAAATACGGTTTCAACGACTTCAAGCTCAAGGGCGGCGTATTGAGCGGCGATGCCGAAATCGAAGCCGTCACCGCCCTGGCCGAACGCTTCCCGGACGCACGCATCACCCTCGACCCGAACGGCGCCTGGTCACTGCAAGAGGCTATCCGCCTGTGCCGCGACCAGCACCACGTACTCGCCTATGCCGAAGACCCCTGCGGTGCCGAAAACGGTTACTCGGGCCGCGAAGTCATGGCCGAATTCCGCCGGGCCACGGGACTGAAAACCGCCACCAACATGATCGCCACCGACTGGCGCGAAATGGGCCACGCGATCCAGTTGCAGTCGGTGGACATTCCCCTCGCCGACCCGCACTTCTGGACGATGCAGGGCTCGGTGCGCGTCGCACAGATGTGCCATGAATGGGGCCTCACCTGGGGCTCGCACTCCAACAACCACTTCGATATTTCCCTGGCGATGTTCACCCAGGTCGCCGCCGCAGCGCCGGGCGATATTACCGCCATCGACACCCACTGGATCTGGCAGGACGGCCAGCGCCTGACCAAAGCGCCACTGAAAATCGAAGGTGGTTACGTGAAGGTCCCAAGCAAACCAGGCCTGGGTGTGGAGATCGACATGGACGCGGTGGCCCAGGCCCACGAAGTCTACAAAGGCATGGGCCTCGGCGCGCGGGATGACAGCGTGGCCATGCAATTCTTGATTCCGGGGTGGCGCTTCAACAACAAACAGCCGTGCCTGGTGCGATAAACGCCCACCCACTGTAGAAGCGAGCTTGCTCGCGAAGATCGCCAACGAAAAACGCGCCCCCCCTGGGTAAACGCGCTGCCTAGGTTTTCTTCGCGAGCAAGCTCGCTCCTGCAATTGGCTGCACCGTCAGCTCGACGCCCAAGGCCAGCATCAGCTTCTGGATAGTTTCATAGCGGGTCTTCGAGCCGCCTTTCAACGTTTTATACAGGCTCTCCCGGTTCACCCCAGCGGCCTCGGCCACCTTGTTCACACCTTGGGCCTTGGCAATCTCGGCAAGCGCCTTCATGAGCACCTGCAGGTCTTGAGCCTTCATGCTCTGCGCCAGATACGCACTGATGGTTTCCGGGCTGTCGAGAAAGCGCGAAGCCTCATAGACGCTGGTTCCGGACGTATCCAGATCGAGGATCGGCATGTCCTCGGGTTTGAATTTCGATTCGCTCATTTCATTTACCTCTCAGGGCATCGAGAATCTCTTTTGCCCGCTTGATGCCTCTTTTCTGGTCAGTCTTATCACTGCCCCACAGCATCAAGTAAGCGGTGATCCCCGTACGCACGAAATACATCCTGTAACCAGGCCCGACGAACACACGCATTTCACTCATGCCGTCGCCTACCGATTCACAATCCCCAAAATTGTTTTCCTCCGCTCGGTCCAAGCGGGTCAGCACCGCCGTTTTCCCCCAGATATCCCGCATACCGTCGAGCCATGTATCAAACTCCGGCGTCCTGCCGATTAAATTAGTCACAGTATCACTTGTAGCCTACAGGCTACCCCTTGTCGATGCCAATGGATTTTTGTTTCCGGTGAGCGCCGGAATAAAAAACCCTAGTTCAGCACCCGCACAAACATCGGATGGATACTATGAGTGCTTGTTTCCCCTGTGTTTAAAGCACCCGATCAAACAACGGCGCCACGTCATACCGCTGCTTCAACATCTGCGCATCCACCAAAAAATCCGCCGTGGCCTGGGCCTCGCTGATAATCGTCGGCGAGATCGGCAGCACCTTGATTGCATCGCGCTTGAACCACACCTTGGCGATTTCCGGCGCCGACTGGTTGGCCTTGGACCAGGCTTCGGCGTATTCATCGACGTGGGTGTTGCTCCAGACTCGGGCGCGAGTCAGGCGGGCAATGAAGTCTTTGATGATCGCGCTTTTCTGCGCCAGGGCCGGCTCGTACGCCACGATGTAGGTCGGCGCACTCATCAGGCCCTTGGCGTTGCGGATCAGCGTGCTGCCTTCTTTTTCCTGCAACGACACGTAGGGTTCCCAGGTGCCGAAGGCGTCGATGTCGCCCTGGGTCAACGCCAGGCTGGCCTCGGCCGGCAGCAGGTATTTGAAGTTGACGCTGCTGCGCGGCACACCCGCTTCATCCAGCGCCTTGTACGCCAGTTGCTGGCTCCATGAGCCGTTCCAGATGGCAACGGTCTTGCCTTTGAGGTCGGCCACCGAATGAATGCCCTTGCGCGCCACGATGCCCACGCCATCAAGGCTGGTCTGGGTGCTGGCGACGACTTTCACCGGTGCGCCGTTGGCGGCCAGGCTGATCACCGGGGTGTCGCCGACGATGCCCACATCCAGCGCGCCGCTGGCCACGGCCGAGGCCACCGGGGAGCCGGTGTTGAAGCGCTTGAAGTCGATTTTGTAAGGCAAGTCCTTCAGCTCGCCCGACAGCTCCAGCACGATGCGGTTGGAGAAGAATTGGTCACCCACGACGAGGGTCAACGGCTCGGCGGCGCTGGCCGACGGACCATAGAGTGCAAGAGAGGCCACGCCTAGCAAGGACAGCAGTGTTCGACGGTTGATCATGAAAAATCCCACAGGGTTAGAGGGTTGGTTTAACCATCTGTGGGCATGCAGTCTGGTCGCTTGAGGTAGAAGCTAACGCAATAAAAGCGCGGGGTTTAATACTGTTGGGCACTATCGATAGAACCGTCCCACAGGTCGCTAGTTGCTTTTCGTATTAAAACCTTCGCCGCCCCTGGGTTAGGGTGACGTCACCAGACCACTGGACCCCAGCACCTGAACTACTTTCAGCAAGGTCCATTGCATGTCGATTCCCGCTTTGAATATCTGGGGCGCTCCGCCCACTGCCCGCTACGAACAATTGGCCGCGCCGTTTCGCCCACTGTTTGCGCAGATTCTCGCGCAGGCCGCCGAGGCGGATCAGACACGCGCCAGCCTCGCCACGGTGATCCAGCAACTGAATGCCCTGGGTTTGCCACGCTGGCGCCTGCCGGCCAGTTATGGCGGCCAGGATGCGAGCCTGGTCGAGCTGCTCACGCTGCTCACTGAACTGTCCGCCGCCGACTCCAACATCACCCAGGCCCTGCGCGGCCACTTTGGTTTTTGCGAAGACGTACTCAGCGCCAAGGACCTCGACTGGCGCGCCAAGTGGCTGGACCGCCTCGGCCAAGGCGCCCTGCTCTCCCCCGGCAGCACCGAAGTCGGCAACGGAGCCCGTGGCGACTTCGACACCCGCCTGCACCGCGATGCCGCCGGCGCATTGCGCATCAGCGGCAAGAAGTTCTACACCACCGGCGCGCTCTACAGCGACCTGATCAATACCATTGCAACCGGTGAAAACGGCACCGTGTATACGGTTGTCGTCGACCTGAAAGCCCCAGGGGTAAAGATCGTCGACGACTGGAACGGCTTCGGCCAACGCCTCACCGCCAGCGGCACGTGCATTTTCGACAACGCACCGGTGGTGGACAACGACGCGCGCCCCACCCAACAGCGCTTTGGTCACGGGCAGTCGTTCTTCCAGCTCTACCACCTCAGCACCCTCGCCGGTATCGCCCGACGCGCCGCCCTCAGTGGTGCCGAAGAACTCAGCCAGCGCGCCCGCACCTTCACCACCGGCAATGCCGACACGGCGAGCCAGGACGTGCAGCTGCTCCAGGTGATTGGTGAAGTCGCGAGCCAGGCCTACGCCGCGCAAGCCATCGCCCAGCAAGCGGCCCGGCGCCTGGAGTACACCGCGCAGTATGTGATTGCCCACGACCAGCCACTGCATGACGATGACCCGCAGGTTGCATTGGCCGAGCTGGAAGTGTGCCTGGCGGTGAACCCGGTGGTGGATGCGACGCTGGCCGCGACCACGGCCTTGTTCGATGCCCTGGGCGCCAGCGCCACTGCCAGCAGCAAGGCGCTGGACCGGCTGTGGCGCAATGCGCGCACCCTGGCGAACCACAACCCGCGTGTGTACAAGTCGCGGATTGTGGGCAATTACCTGGTGAATGGAATCCTGCCGCCCGCGCAGTGGCGGGTGGGTGTGGCAAAGCACTGACAGTTCGAGGGCACAACAAAGATCAAATGTGGGAGGGGGCTTGCCCCCGATTGCGGACATCCAGTCACTGCATTGTTAGTTGACCCACCGCCATCGGGGGCAAGCCCCCTCCCACAGGTAACCTACACGCTCACAAACTTCAGCACCCGCGCCAACATCCGGTCACAGGCCTGCAACTGCTCCAGGCTGATGAACTCATCCGGCTTATGCCCCTGCGCCATACTCCCCGGCCCGCAAACCACCGTGGGAATACCGGCCTGGTCGAACAACCCGCCTTCGGTACCAAAGGCCACCGTGCCAAAATCCGGCGAGCCACAGAACTGCGCCACCCACTCTGCGGCCTGGCTTTCTGGCGACGTGGCCAGCCCCGGATAACTGGACAACTCGCTGAGGCTGATCGCCGATTGCGCACTCACTGCCCGCATCGCCGGCAACAAGGATTGTTCAGCGTAGTCGCGCAGTTGCTGCACCACCTGCCAGGGATCCTGGGCCGGCAGCGAGCGCACTTCAAAGTCGAAACTGCACTCCTGCGGCACGATATTCAGTGCTTTGCCGCCGCTGATCAAACCGGTCTGCACCGTAGAAAACGCCGGGTCGAAACGCGCATCCAGATGCTCTGGCGCCTTGAGCGTTTCGCCGAGCCGCACCAGCTCGCTGACCAGCCGCGCCGCGTATTCAATCGCGTTCACGCCCGCCGGCGCGTACGCCGAATGGCACGCCGCGCCATGCACCTGGCAGCGCATCGCCAGCTTGCCTTTATGGCCCAGCACCGGTTTGAGTTCGGTGGGTTCGCCAATCACACACAGCAGCGGCTTGACCGGCTGCCCGTGGAACCGCTCGATCAGCGAGCGCACGCCCAGGCAGCCGACTTCCTCATCGTAGGACAGCGCGATATGCACCGGCATGCGCAACGGCGCCTGCACCAACGCCGGCACGCATGCCAGCACACAAGCGATGTAGCCCTTCATGTCCGCCGTGCCACGCCCGTACAACTTGCCGTCCTGTTCCGTCAGCTCGAACGGCGCCACGCTCCACCGCTGCCCGTCCACCGGCACCACATCGGTATGCCCGGACAGCACGATGCCGGGCACCTGCGCCGGGCCGATGGTCGCAAGCAAATTGGCCTTGCTCTTGTGTGGGTTGTAAACCAGTTCACAGGCCACGCCGTGGTCTTGCAGGTAAGTGCGCACGAAGTCGATCAAGGCCAGGTTGGATTCGCGGCTGGTGGTGTCGAAACGTACCAGTTGCGCCAGCAGGTCGCGGCTGTTCATCGGTCATCTCCCGGCACCGCATAACCCGGTGCGATCTGCGGGTTGAGGGCGCGGTCGATGTAATCCCGCAGTTGCCCGCGATAGGCTTGCCAGAGTTGGTCGAGGGCGCTTATCGGGCCCGTATCGGCCCAATCCACGCGCAGATTGACCACCGGCCACAGCAGGTCATCGACGATCACCAGCGCCGCCGAATGCACCGGCCCGGCTTCGCCACCGCCCGCCACACCGGCGTGCATCGCGGCCAGCAGCCGGTCGGCCAGGTGCCCCGGGGCCGCTTCGAACGCCGCCACCATGGCCTCGATCACCTCAGCGTTGGCCAACATGTTGCCTGCCGCCACGCAGCCCTCACCGCTCACTGCGTGGTGAATGCCCAGGGTCTGCGCACCGCTGAAATGCGCGGTGCGGCCCAGGTGATCAATCACGCTGACCTGGCGATACTCGCTGTGATCCTGACCGGCCAACATCGCCAGCGCTTCACTCGGCGCCAGGCCCTGCTCCAGTAAATCCAGCACCTGTGGCCCCAGGCTCGGCAAGGTGATGTTCTGCGACGCCACCGCGCCCACACCGGGGCGCAGCCAGGGGCAACGCGCACCCACGGCAATGCTCGATGAGCTGATCGCAATGCCCAACTGGCCCGTCTCGGCGCAGCGGGCGACAACGGAAAACGTCATGGGGTGTCCTCAGTCGAGCACGGAAGGGTCCGCGGCGATCATCAACTGCTTCATTTCTTCGAAATGCTGGCGCGAAAAGTCGGCGATGCCTTCCCAGCCGCGCGCGGTTTTTTCCGCCACGTCATCGGACAGCACTCGCAACGGCTGCCCGGTGGACCAGGCCGTGACGAGGATCTGGCAGGAACGTTCCAGGGTCCAGATATCGTCGAAGGCTTCACCGATGGAGCCAGCCGTGACCATCACGCCGTGGTTGCCCATCAACAAGCGCGTCTTGCCGTCGAGCAGCCCGGCCAGGCGCGCGCCTTCGGCCTCGGTGTCGGCCATGCCGCCGTACAGCTCGTCCACGGCAACGCGGTTGAAGTAGCGCGCAGTGTTCTGGTCGATCGGCGGGATGTGCGGCCTGGCCAGGCACGCCACCGCCGTGGTGTACACCGGGTGCAGGTGCAGCACCGCACGGGTTTGCGGCAGCAGCCGGTGGATCTGCCCGTGGATCGACCACGCCGTGGCATCCACGTTGGGATGATCGGCACAGGCGGTGTCGTCTGCGTTCAGCAGCAGCAGATCGCTCGCGCGGATACGTGAAAAGTGCTTCCACTTCGGGTTGAGCAAAAACTGTTTGCCATCGGCCGAGACGGCGGCGCTGAAGTGGTTGGCCACCGCCTCATGCATGCCCAGGTGGGCGATGATGCGAAAGGTCGCCGCCAGGTCGATGCGCGTCTGTTCTTCGTGGGATAACGCCATGGATCGGACTCCGCAGGGCGCGGCCGCAGGCGAATGCGGCACGCGCGTGTAGGTTTACTTCGGCATCAATGCGGCAATGTCGGCATCGGTCGGCGCCTGGAAGTTGTACTTCTTGAGCAGGGCGGCGTACTCCGGCGTGGCGCGGTATTTGTCCAGGCCGTCGAGCAGGGCTTTTTTCACCGTGTCATTGCCTTTCTTCACACCGAAGCCGTTGAGCACCGGGTAGATCAAGGTGTCGGACGAGATCACCACGCGGCTGCCGAGCTTGTCGATCACGCCCCGGGCCACGGCGGCGTCGGTGATCTGTGCTTCAACCGCGTGGGCCAGCAGCGCCTGGGTGGTTTGCGGGTCGGTGCTGTATTCGCTGATCTGGATCGGCTTCAGGCCCTTGGCCACGCAGTATTCGGTGGACAGCTTGTTCATCTGCGCCAGCCACGAGGTGGCGCCCATGGAGCCGATCTTGTGGCCGCAGAACTCCTCCGGGGTCTTGGGCTGGAAGCTGCTGTCCTTGAGGGTCAGGATCGACTCGCCGCTCTTGAGGTAAGGGATCATGTCGATGACTTTGACCCGCTCGGCGGTGATGTACATCGACGAATTGGTCACGTCGAAACGCCCGGCTTGCAGGCCGGTGATCAGGTTGGGAAAGCGCGTATCGAGGGTCTCGACCTTGCGGCCCATGACCTTGCCCAGGCCGTCCATGAATTCGATATCAAAGCCTGCCGGCTTGTTGTTATCCATGTACTCATACGGGAAGAACGTCACATCGGAACCGGCGATGATCTTGCCGTCCTGCTGGAACGCCGAAGCGGCCAGCGAGGTCAGTGCAACCGCTGCGCCCAGCAGGCACACGGCAAGGGGACGAACACTTTTACGAAACGCTGTCATGGTGATTACCTGCAAGGGTTTGGGGGGGTTAGGCAGTGGCTGAATCTTGTCCCGCCTGTTGAACGAAGAACGACGCGCCACGGGGTTTCTGCGGCAAGCGCATGTGGTTGTCGGTGGAACGCACCAGGCCACTTTCTTCACCGGCCACCAGCAGGCCGGCATGTGCGCTGGGCAACGGGTTTTCGCCGAAGGGCAGCGCGTCTTCAGCGGCATAGACACTGATGAACAGCGTGCGCGGCAGTTCGGTCTCGTTAGGGCTGGAAGCATGCAGCAGCCGGGTGTGCATGAAGCACACCGAGCCGGCCGGGCCGTAACAGGCCACCGGCTGCTGGCAGTGTTGCGCGACCACGCTGTCGTCCACCGAGCCGGTGAAACGCTGGTTCTGCCAGTGCGACCACAGCGGGCCTTTGTGGCTGCCGGGGATCACGTTCAGCGGGCCGTTCTGCGGCGTCACTTCGCTGACCATCAGCAAGGCGGTGACGATGTCGTCGTTGCTGTGGGGCGTGAACAGGAAGTCCTGGTGCCACTTCACCTGGGTCGCGGTGTGGGGCAGTTTGGAGTTGATCTTGCTGTGGTGAAAACGCGTGCCCTGGGCGCCGATCAGTTGCGCGGAAATCGCCGCCATGCGCGAGTGCAACGCCACGCGCTCATACGCCGGCGAAATCTCCGTGGGCGAGCTGACCCGGCGCAGCGACGGCTGGTCGGCGCGGTGGTCACCCTCCAGGTCAAAGCGCTCGCGGCCATCGACGGTGGCGCCCCAGCTCCGGTCATGACTGCGGCTTTCTTCCACCCATTGGTCGAAGTCATGCTGCAGCGCGGCCACTTCATCCAGTGACAGCACGCCTTCTACCACCAGGAAGCCGTCGCGCTGGAATTGTTCGACTTGCGATTGCTCGATCATTTTAGTGTTTCCTGAACGTTAAACAGATCACGCCAGCGAGACGTCCTTGAGGAACGCCTCCACGCGTGGGTTGTGGCCGCTGCGCAGGGCGCCCGGCGTGTCGTCGCAGACCACGCGGCCCTTCTCCATGAACACGATGCGGTCGGAGACCTTGAAGGCGAAGTTCATCTCGTGGGTGACGATGACCATGGTGATGCCCTCCTCGGCCAGGGCTTCGATCACCTGCAGCACCTCGTTGACCTTCTCCGGGTCCAGCGCCGAGGTGGGCTCGTCGAACAGCATGATCTGCGGGCGCATCATCAGCGCGCGGGCGATGGCCACGCGTTGCTGTTGGCCGCCGGAAAGCTGGTGCGGGTACTTCCAGGCGTGGTCGAGCATGCCGACCTTGTGCAGCAGCGCGTAGGCCTGTTGCTTGAGCTCGGCGGTCGCGCCCAGGCGGTGGTATTTGGGCGCCATCAGCAAGTTGTCGAGCACGCTCAAGTGCGGGAACAGGTTGAAGCTCTGGAACACCATGCCGATGTGCAGGCGATGTTCGGCGTGTTCGACGTACTGGGGTTTCTGCGCGCCGACTTTGTTCAAGTGAATGAAGGGCTGGCCGTTGATCCTGATCTCGCCGTTATCCAGTTGCTCCAGGCCGTTGAGCAGGCGAATCAGTGTGGTCTTGCCGGAGCCCGACGGGCCGATCACCGACACCACTTCACCGGGCTGGATCTGCAGATTCACCGAGCCCAACACCTCGATATCGTTGTAGGCCTTGTGCAAGCGCGTGGCCTGCAACGCCGACTCGCCATTATTGGCCGGGCGCGCCAAGGCGGTGCGCTGTTGGGTCGCCAGGGCCAACACCGCCGCATCGGGCATGCGGGACACGTTGCGCTGGTTGACGTCGAGAAAGCGCTCCAGGCGTTTGAGCAGGAAGTCGAACACCGTGACGATAAACACGTAGAAGAACGCCACCGCCGCCATGGTTTCGATCACCAGGAAGTTCTGCGAATACAGGCGCTGGCCGACCATCAGGATCTCGGTCAGGGAGATCACCGACACCAACGAGGTGAGCTTGACGATAGAGATGTACTCGTTGGCCAGCGACGGCAAGGCCACCCGCAGCGCCTGGGGAATCACTACGCGCCACTGGGTGCCGAAGAACTTCAGGCCAAGCGCCCGCGCCGCCTCGCCCTGGCCCTTGGGAATCGACAGCAGGCCACCGCGATGGATCTCGGCCACATAGGCGGTTTCGCAGATCACCAGCGCCAACAGGCCGGACCAGAACGGGTCGGCCAGCACCGCCGAGGTGCCCGGCAACGCTTGCGGCAGGTTGTAGATAAAGATCAGCAGCACCAGCAACGGCAGGCTGCGGAACAGCCAGATATAGCCGCGAGCCGGCACGCTGAGCAGACCATGTCGGGATTGCTTGGCCAGCGCCAGCAGAAAGCCCAGGCCAATGCTCAACACCCAGGTCAGGGTACTGAGCTTGATGACCGTCCACGTCGCGCGCCAGAACTCGGCATCGCCCAGCAAACCAAACATGTAATTCCAGTCGAATGTCATCGTCGCTGTGCCCTGAGAAGTTGATCTACATCGATGGGTTCAGAGTCGTGGCGGGAGGCGGTTGGGGTCAATTCGTAAAAGCCGGGGCACTGGGTAGGCAGAACCTATGCAGTCTGAAAGCAACCAAAATCCAATGTGGGAGGGAGCCCCCTCCCACCATTGGTGCAGGCTTGAATCGGCCGTATTGCGCACGCCACTTATTGGTGCAACCTCAGCTCACACCGCTCAACACCCGCACCGCATGCGGATCAAAAAAGCTTGGCGGCGCCATGCCGGGGATGTACTGGTCGGACACAAACATGCGGCACCGCTCGGCAAACGCCGACACCACCCGCGACAACTGGGTGTTGCTGGCCGTGGCGTAGCCCAGGCGCATCGGCCGGTGCGCACCCGCCAGGCGCAGGCGGATGACGCGCTTGCCGTCCTGGGACATATTCGATTTGGGCCGCGCATTCGCGAAGGAATAGCCGATGCCATTGCCCACCATGGCGCGCACCGTTTCAAGGTTGGTGGAGCGCATGATGATGTTCGGCGTGGTGCCGGCCTGGATGAACAGGCTGAGGAAATAGTCACGACTCCACGGCGTGTCGAGCAGCACCACCGGGTAGGCCTCCAGGTCCTGCATGCTCACGGCCGGCGAGTTCGCCAGCGGGTGGTACTCGCCCACCATCACGTAGGGCGGCAGTTGCGCCAGGGGTTGGAAGTCGATGTCCGGGCTGGTCACCAGGTCGTAGGTCAGGGCGATATCCAGCTCGCCGCTGCGCAGTTTTTCCAGCAGCTCTTCATGGTTGCCCTCGGCTTGCGTCAGCCGTACGCCGGGAAACGCACGGCCGAAACCGAACACCAGCTCTGGCGTGATCATCGGCGCCAGCGACTCCAGGCAGCCCACGCGCAACGGCCCGCGCACCGTGTTCAAGGACTCCGAGGCGATGGTGTAGAGGTTGGTCATCTGTTCCAGGATCAACTTGGCCTCCTGCATCACCAGGCGCCCCACCGCCGTGAGGGAAATGCCCTGGGCGTGATGGCGAATAAACAGCTGGATGCCCAGCTCCGCCTCCATATGCGTGATCGCCGCCGAGATCGACGGTGACGACACATGGATGCGCTCGGCGGCCGCACTGATGCTGCCCGCCTCTCCCGACGCGACGAAATACTCCAGTTGACGCTGAGTAATACGACTGAGCATGACGCCTGCCCCTCAACAATGACTGTGCAGGTGGTGTTGCAGGGTTCGTGCCGGGTCAGGCGCAAACCGATGACCTGCATGGGCTTCGGTTTTTCCTAAGCACTACCCCGCGCAAATGCTGGTTTCGCCGCAACCGGGGCGGTGTGAAGCTGGATCTATCCCGCTTCCCACGAGCTGCCGTTATGCCGACCCACACCCGTATTCGCATGTTCAATACCCGACAGACCTACCCCAACCAGGCGCTGGACAACGACCTGTGCCAGGCCGTGCGCGCCGGCAACACCATTTACGTGCGCGGCCAGATCGGCACCGATTTCGACGGCAACCTGGTCGGCCTCGGCGACCCGCGCGCCCAGGCCGAGCAGGCGATGAAGAACGTCAAGCAACTGCTGGAAGAAGCAGGTTCGGATTTGTCGCATATCGTGAAGACCACCACCTATCTGATCGACCCGCGCTACCGCGAGCCGGTGTACCAGGAGGTGGGCAAGTGGCTCAAAGGTGTGTTCCCGATTTCCACCGGCTTGGTCATCTCCGGGCTGGGCCAGCCGGAGTGGTTGATGGAGATCGATGTGATCGCCGTGGTGCCGGACGATTGGGCCGTATGAACACGCTGATTGCCTGGAGTGCCCCATGACCCATCGTGTGTTTTTCCTCAACGGGCCCAACGCCAACCTGTATGGGCTGGATAAAAACGGCACCTATGGCAGCGAAAGCTTCGCCAGCATCGACGCCCGCTGCCAACGCCACGCCGCCGCGCTGGGCCTGAGGCTGGACTTTCGCCAGAGCAACCATGAAGGCGTGCTGGTGGACTGGATTCAGGAAGCACGCCTGCAGGCCGACGCCATCGTGATCAATGCCGCCGGGCTCAGCTACAGCTCGGTGCCGATCCTCGATGCGCTGCTGGCGTTCGACGGCCCGATCATCGAAGCGCACATGAGCAATATCTGGCAGCGTGAAAGCTTCCGGCACCACTCCTACGTGTCCAGGGCCGCCACCGGTGTGATCGCCGGGTTGGGGGCGCTGGGTTACCAACTGGCAATCACGGCTGTGGCCGAATTGCTAGGCCAAACCGCCTAATGACTGTTCAGGAACCGCCTATGTCCGTCGAAAAAATCAACACCCTGGTCGTCGGCGCAGGCCAGGCCGGCGTCGCCATGAGCGAGCACCTGTCCCTGATGGGCGTGCCCCACCTTGTGCTGGAACGCCACCGCATCGCCGAACGCTGGCGCTCGGAACGCTGGGACTCACTGGTCGCCAACGGTCCGGCCTGGCATGACCGCTTTCCCGGTCTCACCTTCGAAGGCATTTCGCCGGAAGCCTTCCCGCCGAAAGAGCGCATGGCCGACTACTTCGAGGCCTACGCGGATAAGTTGCAGGCCCCTGTCCGCACGGGCGTGGAAGTCCAGTCGGTGGAACGCCATGCAGGGCGCCCCGGCTTCAAGGTCACCACCTCCGCGGGTGTGATCGAAGCCGTCAACGTGGTGGCCGCCACCGGCCCGTTCCAGCGCCCCTCAATCCCGAACATCGTCCCCGCCAGCGCAGCGCTGCACCAACTGCATTCCTCTGCCTACAAGAACCCCGGCCAACTGCCCGAAGGCGCCGTGCTGGTAGTCGGCGCCGGTGCCTCCGGCTCGCAGATCGCCGAAGAACTGCAAAAGGCCGGCAAGACCGTGTACCTCTCGGTGGGCGAACACTACCGCCCGCCCCGCGCCTATCGTGGCCGTGACTATTGCTGGTGGCTGGGAGCACTGGGCTTGTGGGATGAAGTCAAAATCCAGCCGAAGAAAAAACACGTGGCGTTTGCGGTGAGTGGCTATGAAGGCGGCAAGACGGTGGACTTTCGCCGACTGGCCCACCAGGGGATTCGGTTGGTGGGCGTCACCCAGGACTGGGTGGAGGGCGTCATGACGTTTCAACCGGGGTTGGCCGAGAACGTGGCTGAAGGTGACCGCGCTTACTTCGATGTGCTGCGCGATGCGGATGCGTATATCGAGGCCAATGGCTTGCCGTTTCCGCCGGAGCCACAGGCCTGGGAATTGTTGCCCGATCCAGAGTGTTTGGTGAATCCGATGTTGAACCTGGACCTGGCTGAAGCGGGCGTGACCACGATCCTTTGGGCCACTGGCTTCACTTTCGATTTCAGCTGGTTGAAGGTGGACGCGTTCGACGAAAAAGGCGAACCGTTCCACAAGCGCGGGATCTCGGCGCAAAGCGGGATTTACTTCCTCGGTTTGCCGAACCTGGTCAACCGCGCATCGTCGTTTATCTATGGGGTTTGGCACGATGCGAAGTACGTGGCGGACCATATCGTGTTGCAGAACGCGTACATGGCGTACGACAAGTCCTAATCCTGCCGGGACGAAAGGCGCGAGCCTTGCCCGGTTGCCTACGCTTGCGTCAGAATCCGCCGGCTTGTGCGCTTGGGTGGGTGTCTCTAACGTGGCTCGGTCGCTGAACACTCAGTGATCGGGTTTAGTAGCCCGAGTGACAACATAAAGTGCATGAGCCTCATCGATCAGATGTTCTTGTCTGTGCTTGATGGTGGCTGTGCGCAGGGCGCCCTCGGGCGCGCCGGCTTTGTGTGTTTCCCCGGTCTACTAACCTGCGTACAGCTGCCACCCTCTCGTTTAGTAGCGAAAAGGTGGTGGCCCTAAAACAGGTACAACACACATGTTCAAAGTCACACCCAACCCTCCAAACAGTCTGGACCTGAAACTGAATCAGGCGGCGCACCGTGCAATTGATCACTACCTCAACACCGGCGCCGAACCGCCAGAGCCACCTCCACCGCCATCGACAACGCTGTTCAGCATCGCCAACGACGCCAGCAACGAGACCTTGATCGTCAACAGCTACGAAACCTTTTCCTCGGTGAGCGCCTTGCTGCTCGACCTGTCGGAGGCGTTGACGGGGAAACAGCGGGATGTGGCGCTGGCCATTCACCAGTTGAGTGAGTTGGGGGTTTTGTTGGTGGATAAGCTGATGGAGCGCGAAGCTGATCAAGGTCTTTGAGAAACCGGCCATCTCCGGCTGATACCGCCCCATAAGGGCGAACACTGCAACTGTGGCGAGCGGGCTTGCCCCGCGTTGGG
This sequence comes from Pseudomonas sp. CYM-20-01, assembly GCF_023169845.1. Classification (NCBI taxonomy): domain Bacteria; kingdom Pseudomonadati; phylum Pseudomonadota; class Gammaproteobacteria; order Pseudomonadales; family Pseudomonadaceae; genus Pseudomonas; species Pseudomonas sp. CYM-20-01. Next base: position 4,893,036 of record NZ_AP025169.1, read on the forward strand.
TTGCGCAGCAGCCCCAATAAGAGCACTGCAGTGTGCCAGACAGCTCCGGGGCTATGTTTTGGGGCTGCTTCGCAGCCCAACGCGGGGCAAGCCCGCTCGCCACAGGGTACTTATCGCCAGTTTTACCTAAAGGCCTTGCGTGCTTTCAGCCACGCTTGGGTAGCTTCCAATTCGGCCGAATAAAGTGGCAGGTATAGCCATTGGGAATCCGCTCCAGATAATCCTGATGCTCCGGCTCCGCCTCCCAAAACGGCCCCGCCGGCTCAATCTCGGTCACCACACGGCCTGGCCACAATTTCGATGCATCCACGTCCGCCGCCGTGTCCTCGGCCACAGCGCGCTGCTGCTCGTTCAGGTAATAAATCGCCGAGCGATAACTCGGCCCCAGGTCATTGCCCTGCCGGTTAGGCGTGCTCGGGTCATGGATCTGGAAAAAGAACTCCAGAATCTGCCGGTAGCTGATCACCGCCGGGTCGAACACGATTTCAATCGCTTCGGCATGGTTGCCATGGTTGCGGTAGGTGGCATTCGGCACGTCGCCGCCGGTGTAGCCGACGCGGGTGTGCAGCACGCCGGGGTAGCGGCGCAACAGGTCCTGCATGCCCCAGAAGCAACCGCCGGCGAGGATGGCGGTTTCGGTTGGTTTGGTCATGGTCTGCCCTTGCGTTCAGTGGATACCCGCCTAGTTATGGGGCCGTGTTGGCCAATAGCAAGATTCATGGTTTGTTACGCAGTGCGCCAGCACCTCAGGGTTTGAAGTTTTTCATCAGTTTGAACAGGTGGCCGGGCCAGATCCAGCGTGACTGGGGCGGGTCGCGAGTCTCATCGAGAGCGTCCAGAAAGGTTTTGTTGGGCACATCACCGTCAGGTCCATTCACGTTTGGACGCGGGAGAGTTGGATCGTTTGGCGGGTCCTCCGGCTTATAGACCCGATGGGTGGCTGCATCCAGCACGTAACCGGCGGCCTTGCCGTACTCAGTGAGGCTCCAGACACCGTCGATGACTTGGGAGACTGCCTTTGAGGGTGGAAGCTTGATGTCCTTGTGCGTGGTGGTGACGATATGGTCTGCAGTTTTGGCGTGTTTGAAGGTGGCGTACTCGCTGCCGAGTGGAGGTTGATCCGCGCCCTCGTCGGAGAATTTTTTCACCATACGTTCCAGGAACGGTATGCCGCCGATGTGGGTGAACGCGCCCATGCCCGGGTTCAGGATGTGTTTCACAAAGCCAGGGTCAACACGGGTGCTGCTGAGTGCTGAACTGGTGAGTATGCGTGAGGCGATGGCCTCGTCCTCTGGCTTGTAATTGAACGTCGTCCAATACCCGTCTACGTAAAAGCCATTGGTGGCTATGTATTGGCGACCGTCGCTGGAGCGTCGATACTCGCCGAGTGCCCAGACCAAAAGATCAACGTGGCCTAAATCCGCACCTTCTGACTGTAGATATGCATACATATCCGCGACCAAGGCACGATCATCGAGGTTGAGGAAGTCGCTTGCTCTTTGAAGGGCATTCACTGAAGTGGCCGGTGGAAGGGCGACGGGGGGTTCTCTACCGCCAAACACGCGCGAAATCATGATCTCACGGCCGACACTGGCAGCCTGCCCCGAACTAGAACCGCCTGAAGGCTCCATCGACTTGGCCGTTTGCCACGCCACCCTTCGCTCATTGACCGTGAAGGCGCCGCCGTTGTCGCGGGCGATCAGGTTGAGTTGATCTCGCCCGAGTCCCTTGAAGGGGTTGCTGTCATGACCGTTGAGGAAACCGGTCGCTTGTCGCGCACGGGCCAGGAGTTCCGGGTTATTGGCCGTTGGAAGCTCTGCGTCGTGTTGTGCCTTGTTGGCGAAATACTGTTCGTCGGTGATGGGTTCGAGGGGGTTGGCGTTCTTTTGGCCCGTGGGCGCCTCCGCACGCTGTGCCGCATCACTCAATTGACGCGCCAGGATTGAGACGGTCGTGGTGCCGTTATTACTTGAAGCAATGGGCGCATCACGTTCACCGCCATCAAGCGAGATAGCGGACGGAGTAGCACCGCTGACGGAATCGCTTGTCACGCGACTGTTGGACGATGGCGTATAAGGACTGATAGTGACCATTTGTCTTCACCTAGCCTCTATTAATCCGCCTGACTCACGGACATGGAATGCAGTGCGCCGGCACCTCAGGGTTTGAAGTTTTTCATCAGTTTGAACAGGTGGCCGGGCCAGACCCAGCGCGACTGGGGCGGGTTGCGGGTGTCGGCGAGGGCATCCAGAAAGGTGTTGTTGGAAGCATCACCGTCAGGCCCGTTCACGTTTGAAACCGGGTGAGTTGAAACGCTGCGTGGTTCCTCTGGCTTATAGACACGCCGGTTAGCCGCATCCAGTACATAGCCGGTGGCCTTGCCGTATTCGGTGAGGTTCCATACCCCGTTGACGACTTCGAAGAGGGCCTCGGAGGGGGGAAGTTTTATGTCCTTGTGCGTGGTGGTGACGATATGGTCCGCCGCCTTGGCGTAGTTGAAGGTGGCGTACTCACTGCCGAGGGGGGGTTGATCCGCACCTTCACTGGAGAATTTTTTCACCATACGCTCCAGGAACGGTATGCCGCCAAAGTGGGAGTACACCCCGATGCCCGGATCCAGGATGTGCTTCACAAAACCCTGGTCAACACGGCTGTTGCCGAGCGCTGAACTGGACAGTATCCGTGAAGCGATGGCGGCGTCCTCCGGCTTGAAATCGAACGTCGTCCAATACTCATCGACGTAATAGCCATTATTGCTAATGAGTTGGCGACCGTCGCTGAAATAACGATAGTCAGCGAGTGCATAAACCAATCGGTCGACGTGACGTAGATCCGCACCTTCTGAATGTGCATAAGCGTACATATCCGAGATCAAGGCACGGTCATCGAGGGTGAGAAAGTCGTTGCGATTTTGAGTGCCGTTTTCAAAGGTCGCGGGTGGAAGGGCAACGGGTGGTTCGTCATTGTGAAACATGCGCGAAATGAAGATCTCACGACCGTTAATGGGGACCAGCGTGGGATTAGAAGCGCCTGAAGGCGCCATCGACTGGACAGTTTCCCACGCCACCCTTCGCTCGTTAACCGTGAAGGCGCCGCCGTTGTCGCGGGCGATCAGGTTGAGTTGATCTCGCCCTAGTCCCTTGAAGGGGTTGCTGTCATGACCGCTGAGGAAACCGGTCGCTTGTCGCGCACGGGCCAGGAGTTCTGGGTCATTGGCCGTTGGAGTCTCTGCGTCGTGTTGTGCCTTGTTGGCGAAATACTGTTCGTCGGTGATGGGTTCTAGGGAGTCGGCGTTCTTTTGGCCAACGGGTGTCTCCGCCCGCTGTGCCGCATCACTCAGTTGACGCGCCAGGATTGAGACGGTGGTGGTGCCGGCATTACGTGTAGAGAGGGGGGCATCAGCCTGGGCGTTGTCAGGCGAGACTGTTGACGGAATAACAATGCCGCCGGATTCATTCGTCACGCGACTGTTAGACGAGGAGGTATTAGGGCTGATAGTGATCATTAGTATTCACCTTGCGTAGGGCATGTGAATGGTCATGTAAAAGTTTCTTGCCTATCCAAATACCCGCAGCCAAATTCGCTGCGGGCATCACACCACACACTAATAGCTATATTTAATTGTCACAGCATCAACGCCGGCAGGACGAGCGTAAGGTGGAGCGCCACCCAATACCGTATGAAAAATCGTAACTTTTGAACCATGACCGAAGGGCTGGCTATTAAAATCCATCAGCACACCCGAAGAACTCGGAAAGATATCACGACAATCTTTTTCGGCACTGAAGGAGCGAAAGTAACACAGCTCAACCTTCTCACTGAGTGTCCCAGGATAGTATGTTGTACTCCACCGAACTTCTGATATCTGCTTGGGATACTGGAGTGTTCCTGATGGAATATCCGCAGCCAGCACACTAAAGTTTGCGAATTCACGACTTGGCACAGTATTAGAATTAGACAAAACCAATACGGGAGTTGGCGCCACCGTTTTAGTAAAAACGCCCTCCGCCGCCAACACCACATCCTTTGTAAAAACCGCCAACACAACACACACAACAAGCCAAACTTTACTAATGCTTTTCGAGCTCTTCATAATCTTCACCCTAGTTCATAAGTGAGCACCTGAGGTTCCAATCATTCCAGCAGTAGGAATCACACCACTACCCTTGCACGATTTTTCAATTCAAGTAAGGCACCCGCTTCCTAAAAACATGAAGCCCTTATCTGTAATACTTACAAGTAGGACTTTGTCAGCAACTTCCTAGTCCCGCCTCCCCTCTATTAAAAACCCCTGTTCCAAGGCATGATGCCGCCCTCACATCAAGGACGATGAAACCGTGAAAACCACCCTCACCGCGCTGCTGTTGATTGGCTTGGCGATGCCTGCATTCGCCGATACCAAGCCCATCGGCTTCAAGAACATCAACGTCCCTGATGCACAACGCCCGCTGCAAATGGTCGTCTGGTACCCCGCCGCCACCGCCGCGACGCCTGAGTTGATCCGCGATGACGCCGTGTTTTTCGGTGCCTTGGCAGTGCCCGATGCGCCGGCAGCGAGCGGCGAACATCCGTTGGTGGTGCTTTCCCACGGCTACGGCGGCAACTGGGGCAACCAGGTGTGGCTGGCCAGCGCCCTGGCAAATCAGGGGTATATCGTGGCGGCGGTCAACCATCCCGGCACCACCAGCAAGGATCGCAGCCCCCAGGCCGCTGCGCAGTTGTGGCAACGGCCCAAAGACCTGAGCCGGGCCATCGATGCGGTGATCGCCCAGCCGACGCAGTTCGGCACCGTGGCAAACAACCGGATCGCCGTGGTCGGCCACTCCATCGGTGGCTGGACCGCCATGGAAATCGCCGGCGCGCGTTTCGACCCGGACCTCTTCGCCCGCGATTGCAATACTCATCCCAAATTGGGCGGCTGCATCGGCTACCAGCAGATCAAGCCCGCCGCGACCCCGGCGGCGAAGGCCCAACTGGCCGCTGACCTGCGCGACCCACGCGTCGGCGCCGTGGTGACCCTGGACCTGGGCCTGTCGCGCGGCTTCACCGACGCCAGCCTGGCCGCACTGCCGGTGCCGGCGCTGGTGATTGCGGGGGGCGTGCCAACGGAAGATATGGACCCCAACCTGGAGTCCGCCGACATGGTCAGGCGCATGCCCAAAGCCTCGACCCAGTACGTGGAAATCCTCGATGCCACGCACTTCAGCTTCATGTCGATCTGCAAGCCGGGTGGCATGGCGTTGATCGAAGAAGACTCGCCGGGCGATGGCATGATTTGCCGCGATGGCGAGGGGGCTCGGCCAAGGGCGGTGATTCAGCAACAGGTGCTGGATCTGATCACCGGTTTTTTGGGGCGGACAGCGGCACGGCGCACGGCGGCCGATTTTTAGCTGGTATCATCCCGGGCCTGTACAACCCGGGTAGAACCACATGAACCGCCAGAAAAAACTCCAGCAGCTCTTCAAGGAAAAAGCCAGGAAGGCCAACGCCAAGTTGGCGCCGAAGAAGAAGGACAAGTACATCAGCAAGGCAGACCGGGAAAAGCTCGCGGCCGAAGCCGCTCTGGACCCAAGCCTTTCCCCGGAAAGCTGACTCAGCAACCGCTCAACGCGACCTGCCGCCGCTCGCCCGCAAAGAAAAATGGCCGCAGCCGCACGCCCACGCTGTTGCCGATAAACGCCGCCACCAGCCACACCCAGCCATGCAGGCTGCCCGAGGCGATGCCACTGAAGTACGCGCCGATGTTGCAGCCGTACGCCAGGCGCGAGCCGTAGCCGAGCAGCAGGCCACCGATCACCGCCGCCACCAGCGAGCGCGCCGGAATCTTCAGGCTGGGGGCGAAACGCCCGGCCAGGCCGGCGGCCAGCAGCGCACCGAGGACGATGCCGATGTCCATCACGCTGGTGATGTCTTCCCACACCGGCGCGGCCAGGGCTTTGGCGTTGCCCGGCATCTGCCAGAACGCCCAACTGACCACGTCCACCCCCAGGCCGCTGGCGACTTTAGCGCCCCACAGCGCGAATGCAGAGGTGATGCCCCAGGGCCGTCCCGCCAACGCCAGGGTGGCGTAGTTGAGCAGGGCCAGGCCGATGGCGCCCCACACCAATGGCCATGGCCCACGCAGGAAGCGGCGCACGCCTTGGTGTTCGCTTTTCACGCCCTCTTCCAACTGACCATGACGGCCCTTCTCCAGGCGTATGGTCACCAGCGCGATGATCGCGAACGCCACCAGGCTCAAGCCCAATGCCGGCACCACGCCAAAGCTCTTGACGATGGACACCGCCGGGAACGCCGGCAGCGCAAACCACCAGTCAACATGGTGCGTGGCGATCAACGAACCACAGATAAAGAACAGCAAGGTGACTAGCATGCGCGCATTACCGCCGCCCACGGTGAACAGCGTGCCCGATGCGCAACCGCCGCCCAGCTGCATGCCGATACCGAAGATAAACGCCCCGAACACCACCGACACTCCGACCGGCGCCACCAGCCCGGTCACCGGCTGCCCGAACAGCGTGCCCGCCCCCAACGCCGGGAAGAACAGCAGCACCGCCAGCGCCAGCATCACCATCTGCGCGCGCAAGCCGGCGCCACGCCGATCATTGATGAACACGCGCCAGGCCGAGGTGAAGCCGAAGGCGGCGTGGTAGAGGGTCAAGCCCAGTGCGGCGCCGACCACCAGCAACAGCACCTGGCGCGAGCCAACGCTGTTTTGCAGGAACAGGGCGCCCAGCACCAGGATGATAAAGGCCACCATCGGCGCGACGGGCTTGCGCGCGGGGGTAAGAGGCAGTGAGGTACTCATGGGGAATCTCGGTCTGTTTGAATGGAGTAGGCTGCGAGGGTGGCGAGTATAACCTTGTGTGTAGATAATCCTGGGAGGCGTGTGGCCTGACGGCGCCCCTTTCCTCCATCAGCCGGTGACCCCGTGGCCAAAGACATCGAGAACCCTTGCGTTTCCCTCTGCCAGCTCAGCGGCGACCTGTGTGTCAGTTGCGGACGCACCAAGGATGACATCCGCAAGTGGAAACGCATGAAACGCCCGGAGAAGATGGCCGCCGTACAGCGTGCGACACAGCGCCTCAAGGCGTTGAAGAAAGCCAGGTGAGGCCGTTCATGCATCTGTGGTGAGAGCGCGTCTGTGGTGAGCGGGCTTGCCCCGCGTTGGAGTGCGCAGCGCTCCTTTTTTTTTGGGGCCGCTACGCAGCCCAACGCGGGGCAAGCCCGCTCGCCACAAAATAAGCCCGCTCACCACAGAGGCCCGCTCACCACAATTGGCCCGCAAGATCGCGGATCAACCCCGCCCCACCGACCCCGACACCGGAAGATCCCCCAGCAACTTGAGCCCGGTGCTCTTCACAAACGTCGCGTAGTCCATCGGTTTCTGGAGACGCGTCTCGGCATTGGGCAGCACATAGGCCCAGGCACGTTTGCTGGAGGCGTCGTACACCAGCTTGAACAACCGCGTCGGCACCCAGACCTTGTTGTCGCCGATGGTGCCGTAGCCCGGGTCGAACAGCGGGCCTGTGAACACATATACATCGCCGCCGGCGCGCACGGCAAACTTGCGTACGTCGGCCTCGACCTTGCTCCAGATCTTGCGGTTGTTGGTGGGGTCCTGGGGCACCATGTTCGACAGCGCGAACGACTGCGCCATGGCATTGGCATTCGGTGCATCGGCGGCCGGGGATTGATGCCCACGGTCCACCGCCGGGTGCTGGGCGCGGTAGTCGCTCAACTCGGCGCGACCGGCTTTGGGGATAAGCGGATCGGCATAGAACTGGTTGGTGCGTTCCTCGCCCTTGGCGTCTTTCAGCAAGGCGGCATTCAGGCGTTCGACCACCACCAGCGGGGTCTTGCTGGTTTGCGAGTAGAGCACCGCAAAATGGTCGGAACACAGTGCCAGGGGTTTCATCGCGGCCGGCACCGTGGCGGGGTTGATCGGTGCGGCGGGGAACAGGTCGGCACAGCTGTCGAAGGACAGTTGTTTTTCCTGTTTGGAGTAGAGGTCCGGCAGGCTGCGGGCGTTGGCCCCACAAGACAGCAAAACAAAGGCGGTCAGCCCAACGGCAATTTTGCGTAGGTACATGCATTAAATCTTCGAAAAGGAGTGAAGCGGCTGGCTCCGGCGTGCGGAGCCAAGTGGATGATATTGCGAGGATTATTGACTAGCAGATGTGAGATTAGTGCCCGACTGCTGTAGGTTTTCCCGCAGCCCGCGCGCCTGGTTTGAAACCATGGGCATGGGCGCCCCAGGCAATCGCCAGCGACACGCCGATCAACAGCAGCATCGCCCACGGAAACGAGGCCACGCCCCAGGTCTCCAGCAGCACCCCACCGACCACGCCGCTGCCGGCAATCGCACTGTTCCAGGCCACCACATTCAGTGACAGCGCCACGTCGGCGCCATCGCCCGCCGCATCGGCCAGGGCGGTTTGCAGCAGGGTCGCGGCGCCACCGAAACTCAGGCCCCACACCGCTACACCGATATAGACCACTTCCGGCCGGTTGCCGAAAAGGCCCAGCCCCAGCGCGACGATCGCGAACACCGCCAGGCTGACGAGTACGGTCTTGCGCAATAACAGCTCAACGAGCCTGGCCGTGAGCCAGATCCCCGCCAACGCGGCCACCCCGAACACCAACAACACCAGGTCAACCCGCTCTGCCAACCCCGCAGGCGCCACGAACGGTGCGATGTAGGTGTACAGAATGTTGTGCGCCAGCATCCAACTGATCACCACCGCCAGCACCGGCCGTACGCCCGGCGTGGTCAGCACCTGGCCCAGTGACACACGTTGATGGGCGGGCTGGGGCGCATAGTCCGGGACTTTCACCAGCACCCACGCAATCAACACCAGACTCACTGCCGACATCAGGCCAAACGTGGTGCGCCATCCCACCAACCCACCCAGCCAGGTGCCGAGCGGTACACCCAATGACAGCGCAATCGGCGTACCCACCATCGCCAACGCCAACGCCCTGCCCTGCTGATGCGGCGCGACCATGCGCCGGGCGTAACCAGCCAGCAAGCTCCAGGCCAGACCGGCCGCTACGCCGGCGAAGAAACGCGCTACCAGGGTCACGCCATAGTGGGACGACAGCGCGGTGATGGAGTTGAACAGCAGAAAGCCGACGATGGTCAGCAACAACACATTGCGCCGGCGCCAGCCACGGGTCGCGATGGTCATGGGGATCACTGCCAGCACCGAGCCCAAGGCATACGCGGTGACCATCTGCCCGGCCATCGACGGGGATATCGCCAGGCCGTCGCTGATCAGCGGCAACAGGCCGGCGGGCAGGGTTTCGGTAACGATGCAGATGAAGCCGGTCATGGCCAGGGCGAGCAAGGCGCCGATGGGCAGGCGGTCGGATGACGCCGATAAAGTGAGTGAGGGTGTCACGGAGAACTCCTTGAGCGAGACTTAAATACTGATCGATACAAATGTTGCGGCCGAGCACGGCTCGTTGTCAACGACTTATGTATCGACTAGTATTTATCTCGCTTCCCCACCGGAGATCCGCCATGGCACAGATGGGCCGCCCCCGCACTTTCGACCGCGACCACGCCGTAGACCAGGCCCTGCAATTGTTCTGGCAGCATGGCTACGACGCCACCTCCCTGGCCAATCTCAAGGCTGGCCTGGGCGGCGGTATCTCCGCGCCGAGTTTTTATGCCGCGTTCGGTTCCAAAGAAGCCTTGTTCGACGAATGCGTGCAGCGTTACCTGGCGACCTACGCGCAGGTCACCGAATGCCTGTGGGATGAAAGCCTGTCACCGCGTCAGGCGGTTGAAACGGCGCTGCGCCGATCGGCACGCATGCAGTGTGAAGACGGGCACCCCAAGGGCTGCATGGTGGCACTGGGTGTGATGAGTGCACCGAGCCCGGAGAATGCGCGGGTGGCGAATGGGTTGACGCAATCACGGCTGCGCACCCGCGCGGGAATTGTGGCCTGTGTGGAGCGCGCAATACGTGCCGGGCAATTGCCAGGCACGATTGACCCGGCGGTGATGGCGACGGTATTCGACAGTTTCCTGCAAGGCGTTTCGATCCTTGCGCGCGACAACGTGCCCCACGCCAGCATTGACGCGGCGATCAGCCAACTGCTGCTGACCTGGGACATTGCCGCGTCTACGACACCGCCCATTCGTCCCGACACTGCATCAGGAAATCCACAAACGCCCGCACCCGATGCGGCATATAGCGCCCATGGGGATACAGCAGGGTAAACGGCCGTGAACGCCCGCCAAACGGCTGCAGGACTTCCACCGGGCTGCCGTCAGCCAAGTCCTGCTCGACGATAAACTTGTAGGTCTGGAACAACCCCGCCCCATGCCTGGTCAGGGTCACCCCACCCAGCACATCGTCGGAGCAGCTGTACCCCGCCTCCCCCGCATACTCCTGCGCCTTGCCGTCCACCTGGAACAGCCAGGCGATGCGCCGGCCATTGCTGGGCAGTTCGTACTGGATGCATTCATGGGTGGGCAGGTCTTCCAGCGTCTGTGGGATGCCGGCGCGTTTGAGATAGGACGGTGCCGCGACCACCACCAACTCGGCCTCTTCCAGCAGGCGCGCAATCAGCGATGAGTCTGGCTGGGCGCGCACACGGACCGCCAGGTCGTAGCCTTCGGCGACGAAGTCGATGTTGCGATTGCTGATGTGGATATCCACCGTCACCTGCGGGTACAACGCACGAAACCTGGGCAGCAGCGGCAGCAGACGATGATGGGCGTAGGTGGTGGGAATGCTGATGCGCAACAGGCCCGATGGCACGGCTTGCGCGCCCATCACTTCCTGCTGGGCTTCCACCAGCTGGGCCAGGGCCTGGCGGCATTGCTCGAAGAAAGTCCAGCCGCTGTCGGTGAGGCGGATGCTGCGCGTGGTGCGCACAAACAGCCGCGCGCCCAGGCGCTCTTCCAGGCGTGAAATGCTGCGGCTCACGGCCGCCGGCGTGACACCGGCAACCTGCGCGGCGGCGGTGAAGCTGTTGGCTTCGGCGGCGAGGCAGAATAGTTCGATACTGCCCAGCTGCACATCTTCGAAATGGCGCTTCATGGTCGCTCCCTAAAACAACAGCCGCGAGAAATTGCAGCACGCCTGTGCCAGTTGCGCCACCTCTTGATTCAGCCCGTATTGGCGGTCCACCCGGTGCAACGCCACATACTGGATATCCGGCAGCGCCGGCTGGGTCACCAGCGCACGCAGGGTGCCTTGCTCGATCAGGTGGGACAGGCAGGCCACGGGCAGGTAGCTCACGCCGATCCCCGACAACGCCAACCCGGCCTGCACCAACAGGTTGTGGCTGGTGAGGGTGCGCGGCATCTGCACATGGTTGGCCGCCAGCCAGCGCTCGTAGATCATCCCGGTCCCCGACTGTGAACCTTGGGTGAGCACGGTGTAGCTGGCCAGAGTCTCCAGGCTGATGGGGTCGACATCCGGGATCAGGTCAGGGGCGCACATCCAGGCGTTTTCCACGCATTGCAGCGGCGTACTGTGAAAACGCGGGTCGCTGTAGACGTCAGGCACGATGACCAAATCCAACTGGTCGCTTTCCAGTTTGCGGAACAGCTCGCTGCTGAGCTCCACCGACGGTTCGATCTGCACCTTGGGGTACATCTGACGCAGCGCTTCGACCAACGCCGGCAGCCAAGTGAGTGCGGTGAGTTCGGTGACGCCCAAGCGAAACCGGCGCACCAGCACCTCACGGGCACTGACCCGTTCCAGCAATTGGTCGCGGCTGTTGAGCAGGTCACGCGCGTAGTCCAGCAGCTCGCCCCCCTTCTCCGTCAGCCGGGCGTTACGTTTGCTGCGGTCGAAAATCTCCACGCCGAAGGTGTCTTCCAACTCCTGGATACGCTTGGAGATGGCCGACTGCGACATGTTCAGCTTGTTGGCCGCCGCTTCGAAGCTGCCCAGTTCGGCGATCCAGTACAACGCGTCGATTTGCTTGAACGTGATCATGGCAGGCCAATCATGAGAAAAAGCGATGCTAACATATCATAAAATATCGCTAAAACTCTCCGATCATCACTCCTAAGATCTGGCCATAGCCCGTCGCTATCCAACGATTCTGGAGATTTGCCATGTCCTTGCCCGGTTCACGCATCCTTCCCAACGCCCCCATGGCCTCAATCGAACTGGTCGAGGCGTTCGCCCAGGTGGTCACCCCGCACATCAGCGACAACCTTGGCCGGCATATCGGCGCGCGCGGCCTGACGCGCTACAACCGCAGCGGCAAACTGGTGGGCACGGCGATCACGGTGAAGACCCGTCCCGGTGACAACCTGCTGATCTACAAAGCCCTGAGCCTGCTGCAACCCGGCCATGTATTGGTGGTGGACGGCCAGGGTGATACCAACAATGCGGTGATCGGCGAACTGGTCAAGCTCTACGCCCAGCAACGCGGCTGTGTGGGGTTTGTGATCGACGGCGCGATCCGTGATGTCGCCAGCTTCGATGACACGCCCTGCTACGCCCGCGCCGTGGTGCACACCGGGCCCTACAAGACCGGACCCGGTGAAGTGAACGTGCCGGTATCCATCGGCGGTATGCTGGTCAACCCCGGCGACCTGGTGGTGGGGGATGAAGACGGCCTGGTCGCGTTCTCCCAGGCCGACGCCGCCGAAGTGCTGCGCCGCGCCGCGCACCATGCCGACCATGAAGAGGCCGTCAAAGCCGAGATCGCCAGCGGTGCCGTGCGCCAGAGCTGGATCGACAAGGTACTGGACAACGCAGGGCTGGCGTCATGAGGCACTGGTTGTCTGATCGCGTCCTGGGCATCGCGCCCTCCCCCAGCATCGCCGCCAACGCACTGGTGACCGAGTTGCGCGCCCAGGGCCGCGATATCGTCAACTTCACCGTCGGCGAGCCGGACTTCGACACCCCGGCGCATATCCTCGCAGCCGCAAGCCAGGCGATGCACAGCGGCGACACGCACTACACGCCCACCACCGGCACCCTCGCCCTGCGCCAGGCCATCTGCCTCAAGCTGCAGCGGGACAACGACCTGGCCTACGGCCTGGATGAAGTGGTGGCCGGTTGCGGCGGCAAGCACATCATCTATCACGCATTGGCCGCCACGCTGAACCGCGGTGATGAAGTCATCGTGCACACGCCGTATTGGGTGTCGTACCCGGACATCGCCCGGCTCAATGATGCAACACCGGTGATCATCCCCGGTGATGAACGCCTGGGTTTCAAGCTGTCGCCCGACGCCTTGGACCAGGCGATTACCCCGCAGACCAAATGGGTGATCCTCAACAGCCCGAACAACCCCAGCGGCGCGGTCTACAGTGAGGCCGAGCTGCTGGCGCTGGCCCACGTGCTGCGGCGTCATCCACACGTGCTGGTCATGGCCGACGAAATCTATGAGCACTTCGTCTACGGTGAAGCCCGGCACGTGCCGCTGACGCGCCTGGCGCCCGACCTCAAGTCGCGCACGCTGATCGTCAACGGGGCCTCAAAAGGCTACGCCATGACCGGCTGGCGCCTGGGGTTTGGCGCAGGTCCCGCCTGGCTGATTGCAGCGATCGCCAAGCTGCTGTCGCAAACCACCACCTGCCCCAGCTCGTTGAGCCAGGCGGCTGCTGTCGCCGCGTTTGCCGGAGACCAGGCACCCATCGCCGCCATGCGCGAGGAATACCAGCAACGCCGCACACGCATGTTGGCTTTGCTCGCGGACATCCCCGGTTTGAGCTGTACCCCACCAGACGGCGCGTTCTACGTGTTCGCCAATGTGAGCGGGCTGATGGGCAAAGTCACACCGCAAGGCGGTCGCCTCGACAGCGACAGCCAACTGGTGGACTACCTGCTGCGTGACTACGGCCTGGCCACAGTCAGCGGTGCGGCGTACGGCATGTCGCCCTATGTACGCCTGTCCTTCGCAAGCTCGCTAGAAGTGATCGAAGAAGGTTGCCGACGTCTCAAGGACGCGTGCCACGACCTGCGCTGACCCGCCCTGCTGCACCCGGCGGCCAACGGACGGCCGCTGTTTTGACTGCCTAGAACAACAACTTAAAAATCATTGATCGCAAATGAGGCATTCCCATGCACACGCCCCGTATCGCGCTGGTCTGGCAAATCATGATCGGCTTGCTGGCCGGCATCGCCATTGGTGCCCTGTTGCACCGCTTTCCCGAATCCCGGCCGTGGCTGGTGGACAATCTCCTGCAACCGGCGGGCGATATTTTTATCAAGCTGATGAAAATGATCGTGGTGCCCATCGTGTTTGCCTGCATGGTGGTGGGCATTGCCGGGCACGGCGACGGTAAATCCCTGGGCCGTATCGGGGTACGTTCCCTAGGCTATTTCTTTTGCATCACTACCCTGGCAATCATCGTCGGGCTGGTGCTGGGCAATCTGCTCAAGCCGGGCGCCGGTACGGAGTTGTCGAGCCTGCACGCGGCAAACATCACCCTGCCCACCAGCAACGGCGGTGGGCATAGCCTGGGGCAGATCGTCGTCGGCATCATCCCGGATAATGTGATCAGCGCCATGGCCCAGGGCAGCTTGTTGTCGGTGCTGTTTTTCGCGGTGATGTTCGGCCTGGGCGTCGCGCGCTTGCCCGCCGAGCGCAAGGACCCGGTGGTCGCACTGCTGCGCGGCGTGTCTGACGCGATGTTCAAGGTCACGTCGATGATCATGGCCTACTCGCCCATCGGCGTGTTCGGCATGATCGCCGTGACCGTGGCCAACTTCGGTTTTGGTTCGCTGTTGCCGTTGGCCAAGCTGATCATGGTCAGTTACGTGTCCATCGCGTTCTTTGTACTGGTGGTGCTCAACCTGGTGGCGCGGCTGTGCGGGATCAATCTGTTTGCCTTGATGCGGCATATCAAGGATGAGCTGATATTGGCGTTCTCCACCGCGAGTTCGGCGTCGGTCATGCCGCAATTGATGAAGAAGCTGGAGACCTACGGGGTGCCGCCGTCGCTGGTGAGCTTTGTGGTGCCGGTGGGCTACTCGTTCAACCTCGACGGCGCCTCGCTGTTCCTTGGCATCGGCACGCTCTTCGTGGCGCAGTTGTATGGCATCGATTTGAACCTGGGGGATCAGGCGCTGCTGGTGGTGACCATGGTGCTCACGTCCAAGGGCGCCGCAGGCGTGCCGGGGTTCATGTTCGTGATTCTCTCGGCAACGCTCGCCAGTGCCGGGTTGCCATTGGAGGGGATTGCGTTTATTGCCGGGGTGTATCGCTTGATGGAAATGCCGACCACCGCACTGAATGTGTTGGGCAACGCGCTGGCGCCGTTGGTGATTGCGAAGTGGGAGGGCCGGGAGGTGCCAGGGGCTCACCAAAGAGCACCTACGCGGTAAGTTTCCTGATGATGTGTAGGACTTGCCTGATTCCGCCGGCTCGGCTGGAACCTGCCGCTTTTTTTCGCTAGATTCCTCCCCAACGCATATGGGCAACCATGTGCCCACCTTCCGAGGCCCGTTGCGAGAAATCGCACGGGCTTTCGTGTTTCTCATGGATGGGGAAATCGAATTTGGTGCAGTACATTGCTTATCTGGATGAGTTTGGGCACGTGGGCCAATATGTCTCGCGAAAACACCCGATGTACAAGACCAGCCCTGTATTCGGGTTAGGCGGCATGCTGATTCCCGCCGAAGAGGTGCGCGAGTTCGCAATCTATTTCTACAAGCTCAAATGCCAGTTACTCGCCTGGGACCTGAAACACAAAAACCCTCATCACTTGCCTGCCTATCAATGGGAAAAGAAAGGCTCTGCACTTTTTACTGTGGGTAATGTGCGCAAATATCCGGAGCTGCGAAGATCCTCATGTCGTTTGCTGAGTCATATCCAGAAAATTGGCGGACACGTTTTCTACACGGGTGAGCACAAATCTATCGAGCCCAGGGAACACGACTCGACCGAGACCTTCAAGCGGACGCTGTTACAGTCAATCCGCAAGATTGATCGCTTCTGTACGTTGAACAATGCCTCGTTCATCGTTCTGCTGGATGAGCAGAAAGCAGGCAATGAATGGCGCGAACGAAACGTAGAAGCCTGTACCCTGGCGATGTTTGAAGATCCAGCAGAAAAATGCCGCACACTGATAGAGCCTCCGCTTCAAGGTGAGAGCTATCTGTTTCAAACGTTGCAATGTGCTGACTGGCTGTGCGGATTGATTGGTCGGCTGACGACGTTTGCTGTCGCTCCTGAGGAGTTCGAAGACTGGCAACTTTTCGATATGTATTTTGCGGCACGCATGGCTGACGTGACCCTGCCGAGCAATGGTCTGGACGGTAAAAAAACGGCCAAAGCCAAAGAGCAATTCGCTCAATTAACAGCAAATGACTGTTAATCATTGGGCCAAATAAAGGCGCTCCTGAGAGCGCCTTTATTCAGTTCAACTCACTGCTCGCCGATGGATTTCACATCCGCCTTGGCAGCGCCACCAATCGCAATGCGTTTTGGCTTGGCTTCCTCCGGTACCACCCTGAGCAGGTCGATGCTCAGCAGGCCATTGGCAAGCTGCGCGCCCTGCACTTCGATGTGGTCGACCAGGCGGAACGACAAGCGGAACGCGCGCTGGGCGATGCCCTGGTGCAGGTAGGTGATGCCCTCATCGTGTTCGCGCTTGCCGCCGGCGACGGTCAACACGCCTTTTTCCACCTGGATTTCCAGGTCATCCTCCACCAGGCCTGCGGCCGCAATCACGATCCGATAATGATCGTCACCGTGCTTTTCGACGTTGTGCGGTGGGTAGGTGGTGCCGGCCTCGCTGCGAAGCGCCGATTCGAAAAGGTCGTTGAAACGGTCAAAGCCGACGGAGTGACGGAACAGTGGGGCCAACGAAAGAGTAGTAGCCATTGCAAAATCTCCTGAGGTTTCTCCAAGTGATTTGATACGCGACCCGCATTCGGCATCGCGTAAAACCTAAGTAGGTTCGGGCTGAAAATTTTCAAGCGGCCCCCACAAAATTTTTTTATCCGATGTGACGAGCTCCGGACGAAAGGCTGACACACCGGCGCGCCAGGACCGTCGTGGGGTCAACCAGGGCGACCCGGTGGGCACCGATCTCGAACACCTCACAATGCGCCAGCACCAACGGTAACTCGGTACACCCGAGAATCAACACCTTCGCCCCCTGCTCACACAAATGCTCCGCCGCCAGCAGCAACTGCTCGCGGCACACGCCCTCGGTAAACCCCGCCTTGATCCCCCGTTCGCCGTAGATCGCCTCCATCACCAGCGCCTGGTAATCAAAGCCCGGCGTGATGAGTTGCAAGCCGCAGCGCCGCGCGGCCTGGTGGTAGACCTGGCTTTGCAGGGTGCCGGACGTCGCCAGCAAGCCCACGGCCTGGCCGCTGCCGTGGGTGTGCACGATCCACTCCACCGTCTCGCTGAGCATGTTGACGATCGGCACCCGCAGGTGCGCCTGGATGCGTTCGACAAACGCATGGGCGGTGTTGCACGGAATCGCGATGGCCTGGGCGCCGGCGCTTTCCAGGCGTTTGCAGGTGGCGTACAGGGCCAGGGTCGGGTCGGTTTCATCACGCAGCAGGTTGGCGGTGCGGTCGGGGATCTGCGGGTTTTGCTCCACCACCATCTTGATATGGTCCTGATCCCTGCCGGCCGGAGTATGGGCGACCACCTTGCCCATGAAATCCACGGTGGCCGCCGGGCCGACGCCGCCGACGATGCCCAGTTTGAACGGCGGCTGACGCGCCGGGCCATCGGCCTGGGTGGCGAACTCGGCGTAGATCTGGTTGATGTCGAGGGCGCTGATGCCGCGCCGTTGCAGGTCGCCGCAGACCAGCGACAACTCGGTCATGCCCGGCACAATCACCGTGGCACCCTGCCCTTGCAGCGACAGGCACGCCTGGTACACCGACTCCAGCGGCACGCCATCGAGGTGGCCGTCCTTGATGCCGTTGACGCCGTACATCGCCTCCATCAAGGCGGCCTGGGCGTGGTTCTCCGGGTAGACCAGGTTGAAGTGCTGGCCGAGGTGCCGTTCAAACAAGCCGCCGTGGCGCACGAAGTCCGATGCGATCACGCCCAGGATGGTGCCGGGCGCGACGTGGCGGGTGATGTGCCGGACCAGCGCCTGCATCATGTCCAGCACCGGAATGCCCAGTTCCTGCTGGATTTCAGCGCGAAAGGTCTGGCTGGCGAAACACGGTAGCAGCACCGCATCCACCCCGGTGTTTTCAAAGGTCTTGCACACCTGGAACACATAGAACTTGCGCGCGGTCATGCTCGCGTTACGGTCCAGGGGCAGCAACACATCCTTGAACGGATGCTGCTCAAACAGGAAGTGATAGCGGCCCTGGTCCTCCAGCACGGCACGGGACTTGACCAGCTTGTAGAACAGATCGCCGCCCGCCAGCGAACCGAGCCCGCCGACGATGCCCAGCCGGGAGGTGGGGTTCATGCGTGCGCACCCTGCGGCAGTTCAGCGGGGTCTTCCGCGCTTTCGGATTTGGCTACCACCGCCGTGGCGATGCTGTTGCCCACCACGTTGGTGGCGGTGCGCGCCATGTCGAGGAACTGGTCGATACCGATGATTAGCAACAGACCCGCCTCGGGCAGATTGAACATCGGCAAGGTCGCCGCCACCACCACGACCGACGCCCGTGCCACCCCTGCCATGCCCTTGCTGGTGATCATCAGCGTCAGCAAAATCAGCAGTTGCTGGGTGAAACTGAGGTCGATGTTGTAGGCCTGGGCGATGAACATGATGGCGAACGCCTGGTACATCATCGAACCGTCGAGGTTGAAGGAATAACCCAGCGGCAACACAAAACTGGAGACCCGCTTGGGCGCGCCGAACTTCTCCAGGGCCTCCATGGTTTTGGGGTAGGCCGACTCGCTGCTGGCCGTGGAAAACGCCAGCAGGATCGGCTCGCGGATCAACTTGCCGAGGGTGAACACCGAGCGACCGAGAAACAGATAGCCGGCGGCGAACAACAACACCCAGAGCAAGGCGATCCCCAGGTAGAACTCGGCAATCAGCTTGGCGTAATCGGCCAGCAGGCCCAGGCCGTTGGTGGTGATCGCCGAGGCAATCGCGGCGAACACACCGAGCGGCGCGAAGGCCATCACGTAGTCGGTGATCTTGAACATGACCTTGGCCAGTTCGTCCACGGTGTCGGTGATGCGTGTGTAGCCGGCGCGCTTGACGCCCGCCAGGGCGAAGCCGAAGAACAGCGAAAACACCACGATCTGCAGGATCTCGTTGTTGGCCATTGCCTCGGCAATGCTGCGCGGGAATACGTGGCTGATGAAGGTCTTGAGGCTGAAGTCGCCGGTGTTGACCGGCACCGCTGCCGTCGCATGTTGCACCACCTGCATGTTCAGCCCGGCGCCCGGTTGGAACAGGTTGACCAGAGCCATGCCAAGCATCAGCGAGACCAGCGACGCCGTGACGAACCACAGCATCGCACGCAAGCCGATGCGCCCTACCGAGCGCGAACTGCCCATGCTCGCGATGCCGCCCACCAGGGTGGCGAACACCAGTGGCGCAATGATCATCTTGATCATGCGCAGGAAAATATCGGTGACCAGCGAAAAGTATCCGGCCAGCTCCTTGGCGGCCTGCTCGCTCCCTGCATAGTGGTGACACGCCCAACCCACCAGCACGCCCAAGGCGATGCCGACTGCAATTCGACGGGGAAGTTTGTTCTTCTTCACAGGTGCGGCCCTCAGATGGCTTTTGTTGTATGAAGCGGATTCTAGGGACGCGCCCCGGCGGCCATGATGAGTAATCCGGCTAACCCCATGCGCTTTTGGAATAGTTTTCGAAAAGCCCAGCCCCGGCGGCGCACGGCGGCATACACTCAGGGCTCATCGCCTGGAAAA
This sequence comes from Pseudomonas sp. CYM-20-01, assembly GCF_023169845.1. Taxonomy (NCBI): domain Bacteria; kingdom Pseudomonadati; phylum Pseudomonadota; class Gammaproteobacteria; order Pseudomonadales; family Pseudomonadaceae; genus Pseudomonas; species Pseudomonas sp. CYM-20-01. The sequence continues at coordinate 4,912,842 of NZ_AP025169.1, forward strand.
CCGACATGCAGATCAAATGGTTGGACGACCTCTTGGCCATCGCCGAGTGGAAGAACTTCTCCCGCGCCGCCGAAGTGCGTTGCGTGACGCAATCGGCGTTGTCGCGGCGTATTCGCTCACTGGAGGAATGGGTGGGCGTCGAACTGGTCGACCGTGGCACCTACCCGGTGCAACTGACCGCCGCAGGCGCCGCCTTCTGCAGCGAAAGCCGCGACGCCCTCGCCGGCCTGATGCGCCTGCGCGCCAGCCTGCGCGAAGTGGAACGCATGCCGGGGCGCTCGATCCAGGTGACCGCCGCGCACAGCCTGTCGATGACCTTCCTGCCCAAGTGGCTGACGCAGTTCCAGCGCCAGACCGAGCAGTTCAATGCACGGGTGGTGGCGGCGAATATTCATGACGCGGTGATTGCGCTGGAAGAAGGCAGTTGCGACCTGATGATCGTCTACCACCATCCCCTGGCGCCGATCCTGCTGGACGCGCAACGCTTCGGCAGCCTGGCCTTGGGGCATGATGCGTTTATCCCGTTGTGCGCACCAGACAAACGCGGCCGACCGCTGTATCGCCTGCCGGGGAGCACGGGGAAGCCTGTGCCGCATCTGGCTTACACCGCCACCACGTTCCTGGGCCGCGTCGCAGAAATCGTGATCAAGAACGGCCCTGCGCCCGCCGTGCTGGAGCGCTGCTACGAAGCCGACATGGCCATGCTTTTGATGCGCATGGCCATTGAAGGGTATGGGGTGGCGTGGTTGCCGCAGAGCGCGGTGGTGGATGAGTTGGAGCGTGGGCTGCTGGTGCGTGCGGGTGGCGAGGAATGGAGTACGCGGTTGGAGATTCGCTCGTACTGCGCGATTGAAAACCAGAACCCGACGATGAGGAAGTTGTGGCGCACGCTCGAAGGGTTGCGCTGACGTTAATGCACCTGCGGCATCGCCATTCGCAAACGCTGGGCCAGTAAATCGGAGAACGCTTGCGCCAGGGCCGTACGGGGGACATCACTGCGAAAAACCAGGCCGAATGAGTACGGCAAAACCGGTAGAAAAGGCCGCGTCACGATCGGCAAGTCCAAGAAATCATTGGCCAGCAATTCATTGATGATCGACACGCCGATGCCCTCGGCGACGAACGCGCAGGCGGCACCTGCCGAATGCACTTCCATACGAACGTTGGGAAGAATGGACGCCTGCCGAAACACCTGGTCAAGCTCCGTGCGCAGGTTGCGCTGGCGGCCCAGCAGCACCAACGGCACACCGCGCAAATCACTCACCTGGATAACGCGCCTTGCGCACAGCGCGTGCGCTTGGGGAAGCACGCACACGCCTTGCACCTGCAACACCGGCACCACGTCGAAGCCCGGCAATTCGGTGGGCAGACGCACAAAGGCAAAATCGACGCTGCGGTCCAGCACCGCACGCTCAAGCGCATCGTAGGAGCCAGTGACCAGTTCGATCACAAGGTCATCGCGGCCCTGCATGAATTCGGCCACCACACGGGGCAACCATTGGTGGGTCATGCTGGTGGGCACCGCCACGCGCAGCAGCGCCCGGCCTGCGTGACCCAGGCGCAGATCGTCGGCCATGCGCTGGACGCGTTGCATGTTGTCGACCAGCCCCGACACCTCCGGCAAAAACGCCTCGGCCTCGGAGGTCGGCGTCAGCCTGCCCTTCCTGCGCAGGAACAAGGCAAAGCCCAGTGACTCCTCGAGCTGGCTGAGCAAACGGCTGATGGCCGACTGGGACAAGCCCATGCGCGTGGCGGCATCGATGGTCGAACCGGTCGACATGATGGCCTGGAAAGCTTGCAGTTGTTTGAGATTCACGCTCGGGCTCCAAGCAGACACGACTGGGCGCAGTTTCCGCTGGCGACACCTGCGGCGTCCAGCCTTACAGCCCTACCAGAGCTTGATGTCGTAGGTCAGGTACAGGCGGTTGTAGTCCCAACTGGTGAGCACATTGGAGCGGTACGCCGTGTTGCGAAATTCTGCCCCCAAGCCTTTGAACGTGCCGTCCTGGATCACGTACTTGAGGCTGGTATCCAGCTCGTGCTCATCGGCCGGTTTGCCGGAATACTTGGCGTCGAAACCTTTGTAGTAGCGGACCATGAAACTCAAGCCCGGGATCGCCAGGGCGGAAAAGTCATAGTCGTAGCGCAGCATCCAGGTTTTCTCATCCTCCAGGATGAATTTGCTCACCCCCGGACTGGTAAAGGACGTGGTGGCCGCACCATTCAAATACGGCAATGCGGCGTCACCGGACAACTGCTGATAGCCACCGCCGAACGTGTGCCCGCCGAGTCGATAACTCAAGGAGCCGCTGAACATGTCGGCGTCCGCAGCACCGTTATAGGCCGCCCCCGTTTCAAGACTGTTGTAATAACGTACGTCCGTCGTCAAGTGACCCGGCCCGACAGCTACTTTATGCACAACCCCGAAAAAGTGCTGGCGATAGAAGTTTTCAAGTTCACCGTAGTAATAAGACAGACTGATGGTTTTATTCAGTGCATACGTACCACCCGCAAAATAAAAATCACCGTGCTTCGGGCCTTTGTAACCGCTCGGTATCAGATCGACGTTATCGCTGGAGTTACGCAACTTTGATTGATCCAGTCGCCCACCTTGCACAAATAGATGTTCGATACCGGTGTATTCAAACTGCGTGCCTTGGAACGTCTGTGGCAGCAAACGCCCATCGTTGTAACTGACCACCGGGTTCTTGGGCAACAACGTGCCCGTCTTCACCACGACATCGGCGAAACGCAGCTTGCCGGTCACGCCGAGGCTGGAAAAATCACGCGCGGCGCGGCCATCATCCTGCACTGGCAACAGGCCTGTACCGGCGTGTGCAGGGCTGGAGTCAAGCCTCAGCCCCAGCAGGCCCAGGGTGTCGAGGCCAAACCCGACGGTCCCGGGGGTGAATCCGGAACGCATCGTCAGCAACAACCCCTGTGCCCATTCGACACGGTCGTTGCCGCCGCTGCGGTTGTCATGATTGAAAGCGTAATTACGCAACGCAAGGTGGCCGGTGGAATCCTCGAGGAAACCTTCGGCGCGCACGCTTGATATACCAGGCACCATTAAGCTGGCGCACAAAAGCCCGCCGGTCGTTATAAACGCACGCATATTAAAGCCCTCAGCTGTGTTTTATTTTTTGTGGCAGAGAGTAAGAAAAGTTGCTTGACCAAGTATTTCCTGGCCGATGCTCCTGAGTGTTAATGACCGAAACGAGTAAACAACGCTATCGAATTAAAACAGGGGCGACAAGCTTATGACAAACGCGCATCAGGCTATGACAAATAACCCGACGACACCTTGAAACGCATAGCCCAATACGCGTCCGTCATAACATTGTGAGGTATTTATGATTGCCCTACTGTGCCGTTGTAGCCGTTGGCTATCCCCATAAAAAAAAGATGAGAGCACCGCTATGTCATCCACTGCGCCAACAGTCACCGACACCGCGCCACCCAAAAACACCCGCCAACTCAACCCGGCAATCATCTTGCTGAGCATTGTGTTCCTGGCCATGGTGCTGACTTATGTGGTGCGCTCCGGCCAGTTTGAACGCCAAGACGTCCGTGTGATTCCCGGGACCTATCAGGTACTGGAAAAAGACACCTCGCTCAGCCAACTCTTCGCCCTGCCGCCGCGCTCGGCGAATAAAACCGTGGCACAACCGGTATCGCTGGCCGAGACCTTTCTGGCCATTCCCCTGGCCATCGAGAAACGCGCCGGGCTGATTTTCATGGTGCTGTTCATCGGTGGCATGTTTGCCGTGCTGAACAAGACCGGCACCATCGATGCCGGCCTGGACCGGCTGCTCGGCGCCACCAAAGGCAATGTCTACATCCTGGTGCCAACCCTGATGCTCGCATTGTCGGCAGGCAGCACCTTCATGGGGCTGGCGAAGGAATACATCATGTTCGTGCCGGTGATGGTGGCCATGGCAAACCGTCTGGGCCTGCCCAACATCGTTGGCTTGGCGATCGTCGCGCTGGCGGTCAAGACGGGGTACATGGGCTCGATTTCCAACCCCATCGCGCTGTCTGTCGCACAACCCCTGGTCGGGCTGCCGGTGTTCAGCGGGCTGAGCATGCGCATCGTCGCGTACTTCATTTTTGTCACGCTGGCCGTCGGCTACATCCTGTTCTACATCCGCCGGAGCGGCTTCGATACCTCGGCCACGTTTTCCCATTCGGGCAAAAAACTCTCCGCGCGGCATACCCTGAGCCTGATCACACTGGGGGTGGGCGTCGGCTTCCTGGTGTACGCCTCCAACACCTGGCACTGGAAGTACCCCGAGCTGTCCTCGTATTACCTGGCGCTGACCATCGTATTCGCCGCCATCGCAGGCATGAGCCCGAGCACCACGGCAAGCACCTTTGTCGAAGGCATGAACAAGATGCTCATGGCCGGCGTGCTGATTGCACTGGCCACGGCCGTGGAGTCGATCCTCGCCAGCGGCCAGGTGCTGGACACCATCGTCCACGGGCTGTCGCAGATCATCGGCCAGCACGGCCAACTGCCTGCGGCGTTCGGTATGTTCTTCGCGCAGATGAGCCTGGATGTGGTGATTCCGTCCACCAGCGGGCAGGCTGCGGTGACGATGCCGATCTTCGGTCCACTGGGCCAACTGGCCGGCGTGAGCCCGCAGACCACGGTGTATGCCTTCTTGCTGGGCAACGGCTTGACCAACATGATCACGCCCACTTCCAGCGGCCTGCTGGTACTGCTTGCTGCTGCCAATGTGGGCTGGGTGCAGTGGGCGCGGTTTGTGCTGCCGCTGTTCCTGATCTGCACGGCGGTGGCGTTGCTCCTGCTCGCCTGCGCCGCCCTCACCGGCTATTGAATTCGACTGACCAAGGCTTTGTCATGACCCTCCCTGCATTCGAAAACATGCACATCGTACGCAACCAGATGATCACCCTGCGCGATGGCGTGCGCCTGGCCACTGACATTTATCTACCGCTGGGCACCGGCCCCTGGCCGGTTGTCATCGAGCGCACGCCCTACGACAAATCCGGCCCCTCGCGCTCGGAAAAACGCCTGGACGGGCTGCACCTTACCCGCGAGCAAATGGCCGCAGCCTTTACCGAGCAGGGCTTTGTGGCGATCTTCCAGGATTGTCGCGGGCGTTACCGTTCTGAAGGTGTGTTCACCAAATACATCAATGAAGGCGAAGACGGCTACGACACCTTGCGCTGGATCGTCGAACAGCCCTGGTGCAACGGCCATATCGGCAGCATGGGCTTGTCCTATGCAGCGCACACGCAGATGGCGATGGCCTGCTGCAATGCGCCGGGTCTCAAGACCATGGTGCTGGACTCGGGGGGGTTCGCCAACGCCTACCAGTGCGGCATTCGCCAGGGCGGCGCCTTCGAACTCAAGCAAGCGACCTGGGCCTACAAGCAAGCCCAACAAAGCGCCGCCGTGCAGGCCGACCCGCAGTTGCGAGAGGCGTTGGCCCAGGAAGACATTCTCGATTGGTTTGCACGCATGCCGTGGCGCCCAGGGCATTCGCCATTGCGCCATGTACCGGAGTATGAAAACTACCTGTTCGAGCAGTGGTCCCACGGGGACTTCGATCAGTACTGGAAGCAACTGGGTATCTACGCCGAAGGTTTCTACGAGCAGATCCCGGACATCCCGGTGTTGTTCATGTCCAGTTGGTACGACGCCTATGTCAGTTGCACGCTGGACAACTTCACGGCGTTCACCGCACGCAAGCAGTCACCTCAACGCCTGATCATGGGCCCGTGGCTGCACGGTGACCGCAACATCAGCTACAGCGGCAACGCCGAATTTGGCAACGCCGCGCCTTTCGACGGCAACCTGGGCGAAGACTGGTTGAGTTGCCGAGTGGAATGGATGCAACGCTGGCTCAAACCAACCGAAGCCGAACGGCGCGCCACTCATCAGGTCGATGTGTTCCTGATGGGCGGCGGCAGCGGCCGAAAAAATGCGCAGGGTCGGCTGGAGCATGGCGGGCGCTGGCTCAAGTCGCAGTGTTGGCCGCTCGCGGGCAGCCAACAGCTGAACCTCTACCTGACACCACAAAAAGCCCTTTCGCCGCTCGCTCCTGTGGGGCCGCCCAGTTCATTGAGCTACTTCAGCGATCCCGCCCACCCGGTACCGACCATTGGCGGCTCGTTGACATCGGGCGCTCCGGTGTTTGTGGGCGGCGCTTTCAACCAGGTCGAAAGCCCGGACTTTTTCGGCACTCGGGGTGACCACTCGGCACTGTGCGACCGAGATGACGTAGTGAGCTTCGAAACCCAACCGCTTGAGCACGACTGGGTGGTTGCCGGCCCGGTGAAAGTCGAACTGTGGGTGCACAGCAGCGCGCTGGATACCGATTTCACCGCCAAGTTGGTGGACGTCTATCCGCCGAGCGACGATTACCCACAGGGGTACGCCATGAACATCACCGACGGGATTTTCCGGTGTCGCTACCGGGACTCGTGGGAACACCCGGCTCCGCTCACGCCGGGAGAGCCGTTCAAGGTGGTGATCGAACCCTTCGCCACCTGCAACCTGTTCAAGCGTGGCCACCGCCTGCGCCTGGATATCGCCAGCAGCAACTTTCCGCGCTTCGATGTAAACCCCAACAGTGGCGAGGCCGAAGGCATGGGCGAGCATCCGCAGGTGGCGCGCAATACCGTGCATATCGGCGCCGGGCATCCGAGCCGTTTGATACTCACGGTCGTGGACAACGCGCTCTCGGAGGCGGACCAACACTGATGCGCTAGCCGATTTCCTGCCGAAACCGCATTGACATATCGGTAAATCTCGATATCCTCGCGCCATGGACCTACTCGACATATTCAAAGCCCTCTCGAACCGTACTCGACTCGACATCCTGAAAGGTTTGAAGGACCCCGAAAAGAACTTCCCCCCGCAGGATGAAGGGGACGTTCATACCGTGGGCGTCTGCGTGAGCAGTATCCAGGAAGGCGTCGGGCTGTCGCAGTCGACCGTGTCGGACTACCTGGCAACGCTGCATCGAGCGGGCTTGATCGAAACCCGCCGCATCGGGCAGTGGACCTATTACAAGCGAAACGAAGCAACCATCAGCGCCCTTGCCGAGATCATCGGCAAGGAGCTGTAATTTTTTGCCCCAGGATATCGAGAATTCCCGATATCCCTTTTTACCGAAACCTACGGCTATTGAAACCTACCGCTATTGAAACCCACGACTACTGAAACGAGGTAATGCAATGAAAGCGATGATGCTTAAATCATTTGGCGGCCCGGATTCGTTCGAACGCTGCGAGGTGCCCAAGCCGGTACCGCACACGGGACAGGTGCTGGTGCGGGTTCACGCAACCTCCATCAACCCGCTGGATTACCAGGTGCGACGTGGTGACTATGCCGAGCTGGTGCCCCTCCCCGCCATCACCGGTCATGACGTGTCCGGCGTCGTCGAGGCCGTAGGCCCGGGCGTGACGAACTTCGCGCCAGGCGACGAAGTCTGGTACACCCCGCAGATATTCGACGGCCCCGGTAGTTATGCCGAATACCACGTGGCGGCCGAAAGCATCATCGGTAAGAAACCACCTACGCTCAGTCACCTCGAGGCGGCAAGCCTGAGCCTGGTGGGCGGTACCGCATGGGAAGCGCTGACCGTGCGTGCAGCACTTCGGGTGGGGGAAAGCATCCTGATACATGGCGGCGCGGGCGGCGTCGGGCATGTGGCAATCCAACTGGCCAAAGCCATCGGCGCCAAGGTGTTCACCACCGTGCGTGAAGCCAATATCGAGTTCGCACAGCGCATGGGCGCCGATGTGATCATCGACTACGAAAAGGAAGATTACGTTGACGCGATCCTACGGGAAACGGGCGGGCGCGGCGTCGATGTGGTGTTCGATACCATCGGCGGCAACACGCTTTCACGCAGCCCCGACGCACTCGCGCAACTGGGCCGCGTGGTCTCGATCGTGGACATAGCGCAACCGCAGAACCTGGTACAGGCCTGGGGCAAGAACGCGAGCTATCACTTTGTGTTCACGCGGCAGAATCGCGGCAAGCTGGATGAGTTGAGTACGTTGGTTGCGCAGGGCCAATTGCGGCCGCATGTAGGGGCTGTCTATGCGCTGGCCGATGTTGGACTTGCCCATGCTCGGTTGGAGGGTGCTAACAACGGTATCCAAGGAAAAATCGCGATTGCCGTCGTGCCCGCTCAGGAAACAAGACCATGATTTACGAGATCGCCGTGCTGCCGGTTCACAAGGAACACATCGACGCGTTCAGGCGTGCCTTTGCCGAGGTGGCGCCGTTGCTGAGTCGTGCCAAAGGCCACTTGGGTCATATGCTTGCGCAGGGGGTTGAAACACCGGAGCGATTCAACCTGATTGTGCGTTGGAAATCGCTGGAAGACCATACGCCGGGGTTTGAAGCGAGTGAAGACCATCGGGTGTTCATGTTGGGACTGGAAAAATACTTTTCGGAGGAACCGCAGGTTTATCACATTGAGGGGGCGGTTTTTAGCGCCTAGAGAAATCCAAGGCAAAAAAAAGCCTGCATCGCTGCAGGCTTCTCTTTATGTCGCTATCTGGCTCCACGACCTGGACTCGAACCAGGGACCCAATGATTAACAGTCATTTGCTCTACCAACTGAGCTATCGCGGAATGCGCCGTATGTTACTGATTGAAAAGGAGAAGTCAAGCTTTCTCTGGCACTCGGCGTGATTAAACCGGATGGCCGGTTGAAATGGCGTGCTCCCTGGCCAGTTCCAGCCAGGCCAGGGCGGCGGGGGGCAGGTGGGCGCTGGCGCGCCAGGCCAGGGCGATGTGCCAGTCGGTGTAGGGCTCGTCCAAGGGGATCAGGGCAATGCCGGGGTGCTGGTGTTTGTGCGCCAGCATGCGTGGCACGAAGGCTACGCCCAGGCCGGCGGCGACCAGGTCGATGATGAAGTCGATCTGCCCGCTGCGGGCGGTCACCTTCGGGTTGACGCCTTTGCGCTCGCAGGCGGCGAGAATCTTGGCGTTGAGGGCGAAGCCGGCTTCAAACAGGATGAACGGCGAATCAGCCAGGTCGGTGAAGTCGATACGTTCAAGGCGGGCCAGCGGGTGGCTGATGGGCAGCACCGCCATCAACGGTTCGTTGCGCACGGGCTGGAAGTCGAAGTCTTCGTCCACCGGCAGCAGCAGCGCTGCCAGGTCGACCTCCCCCGCTTCCAGGCACTCGCGCAGTTTTTTGCTGCCGTATTCGGTGAGTTCGATGTCGATGTCCGGGTAGCGGCTGCGGTAGGTGGCGAACATGGTCGCGAACAGCACGCCGCAACCCACCGGCGGCAGGCCGATGCGCAGTACGCCGCGCTTAAGGCCACACAGGTCGTTGATCTCGGCCACCAGGTCATTGCGCTCGGCGAGCAGCACCAGAGCGCGGCGGTAGGCAATTTCGCCGGCGGCGGTGAGTTCGTTGCGATGCCCCAGGCGATTGAGCAGCGGCGTGCCCAGTTCGTCTTCCAGGGTCTTGACCGCCTTGCTCACGCTGGATTGGGTCAGGGACACCACCTCGGCGGCCTGGGAAAAACCGCCCTGGCGCACCACTTCGACAAAGGCACGCAATGTTCTCAGGTTCATCAGTATTCCTTTGGCGACTGGCTGCCAGCGATAAAAGTTGTTTTTATCATGCCAGAGAATTGCCTATCCTGAAGCCACCTTGCCCGTGGAGCCTCTAAAAATGATCATCTCGTCCGCCTCCGACTACCGCGCAGCCGCCAAGCGCAAGCTGCCGCGTTTCCTGTTCGACTACATCGACGGCGGCGCCTACGCCGAACACACGATGCGCGCGAACAGTTCGGACCTGGCCGAGATCAGTCTGCGCCAGCGCATCCTGCGCAATGTCGACAACCTGAGCCTGAAGACCAGCGTGTTCGGCCAGGAACTGGACATGCCCGTCATCCTCAGCCCCGTCGGCCTGACCGGCATGTACGCGCGGCGCGGTGAAGTGCAGGCGGCCAAGGCGGCAGCGAACAAGGGCATCCCGTTCTGCCTGTCGACGGTGTCGGTGTGCCCGATCGAAGAAGTGGCCTCGCAAAGCGCGCAGGCGATCTGGTTCCAGTTGTATGTGCTCAAGGACCGCGGCTTCATGCGCAACGCGCTGGAGCGCGCGCAAGCAGCCGGTGTGACGACGCTGGTGTTTACCGTGGACATGCCCACGCCTGGCGCACGGTATCGCGATGCCCACTCGGGCATGTCCGGCCCGTTCGCCGCACAGCGACGCATGCTGCAAGCCGTCACCAAGCCGCAATGGGCCTTCGATGTGGGCCTGATGGGCCGTCCCCATGACCTGGGCAATATCTCCAGGTACCTGGGCAAACCCACCCACCTGGAAGACTACATCGGCTGGCTGGCGAACAATTTCGATGCATCCATCAGTTGGAAAGACCTGGAGTGGATCCGCGAATTCTGGAAAGGCCCGATGATCATCAAAGGCATCCTCGACCCCCAGGACGCCAAGGATGCAGTGAGTTTCGGTGCCGATGGCATCGTGGTCTCCAACCACGGCGGCCGCCAGCTGGACGGCGTGCTGTCCACCGCCAAGGCCCTGCCGCCAATTGCCGATACGGTGGGTGATGACCTCACCGTATTGGTCGACTCCGGCATCCGCTCCGGGCTGGACGTGGTGCGCATGCTCGCCCTGGGTGCAAAGGCGTGCCTGCTGGGCCGCGCCACCGCCTACGCGCTGGCCGCCGATGGCCAGCACGGCGTGGAAAACCTGCTGGACATCTTCGCCAAGGAAATGCGCGTAGCCATGACCCTCACCGGCGTCACGTCCATCGCGCAGATCGACCGCTCGACCCTGGTCTAACCCTGCTGTTCGACAATCCCGCGCGCCTTGAGTTGGGCCAGTTGCTCCGGTGACAAGCCCAAGCGCTGGCCGAGGATGTCGTCGGTATGCTGCCCCAGCCTCGGCGCCGGCCGGTGATACTCCACGGGGGTGCCGGACATTTTGATCGGGCTGCCGACCATGGCGAAATCCGGGTTCTGCGGATGGGGGATCTTCACCATCAGGTTGCGCGCGATCACCTGGGGTTCTTCCAGGGATTGCGCGATGGAGTTGATCGCCCCCACCGGCACCTTCGAGGCATGGATACATGCCACCCACTCATCGGCACTGCGCCCCAGAAAGTGCGCCGAGAGCAGCGCGACAATCTCTTCGCGATGGGCCACTCGGTCAGCGTTACGACGGAAGCGCGGGTCGTCCGGCAGATGCGCCAGGCCGATGCTCTGGCACAGCGCGACAAACTGGCTGTCGTTGCCGCAGGCGATGATGAAGTCACGGTCGGCGGCACGGAACACCTGGTAAGGCACGATATTGGCGTGGGCATTGCCATAGCGCTGCGGCACCTTGCCCGAGGCCAGGTAGTTCATGCTTTGGTTGGCCAAGGTCGCGACCTGCACATCCAGCAACGCCATATCAATGTATTGGCCCACGCCGGTGCGCTCACGGCTGAGCAATGCGGCCTGGATCGCCACGGTGGAATACAGGCCGGTCATCAGGTCGGAGAACGCCACGCCGACTTTTTGCGGGCCGCCGCCGGGCAGGTCATCGCGCTCGCCGGTGATGCTCATCAGGCCGCCGATGCCCTGGATGATGAAGTCGTAACCCGGCTCCTCGGCACGCGGGCCGGTCTGGCCGAAACCGGTGATGGAGCAATACACCAGGCGCGGGTTGAGCTCGGCCAGGGTCGCGTAGTCCAGGCCGTAGCGGGCCAGGGAGCCGGCTTTATAGTTCTCGATCAACACATCGGAACTCGCCGCCAATGCGCGTACCAACTCCTGGCCTTCGGGAGTGGCGATGTCGATGGCCACGGACAGTTTGCCGCGGTTGGTCGACTGATAATACGAAGCCTCGCCAGACGACTCGCCGGTGTCGGTTTTCATCCACGGCGGGCCCCAGCCACGGGTGTCGTCGCCGCTTTTCGGGCGTTCGATCTTGATCACTTCCGCGCCGAGGTCAGCCAACACTTGCCCACACCAGGGGCCGGCCAACACACGGCTCAGATCCAGCACCCGCAAACCTGTCAATGCACCCATTGTTCTTATCCTGTGAGGTTGGGAAATCAGCCGAGGCTCGGCTCTTCATGGCGCAGGGAAACCCCCAGCAGTGCCCGCCGCCGCAGCCACGGGCTGGGGCGATAGCGCGGGTCGTTGGTGAGTTCGCTCATGCGCTGCAAAATCGTGAGCAGGCGCCGTGGCCCGAGGGCATCGCCCCAGGCCAGCGGGCCGTGGGGGTAGCCCAGGCCGAGCTGCACGGCCTGGTCGATATCCTCGACGCTGGCGATGCGCTGCTGGGCAATGTCGCAGGCGAGGTTGACCACCATCGCCAAGGTGCGCTGGGCCACAAAGCCGACGCTGTCGCCGATCACCGTGACGCCCACGCCATCCGCTGCGAGCAAGGCGTGAGCGGCATCGCGCATCGCCGGGGCCGTCAGCGGGTTTTGCATCAGCGTGCGGTGGCGTGACAGGTCCGTCAGCACATCGATGCACAGCGTGCGCGCCGGGTCGGTATCGAAGCGCACGCAGGCGCTGCTGGCATCGCGGCCGTAAGGCGCCAATAGGCACAACGCCTGCGGCGACGGTTGCGCAGCGTGTTCCAGATGGGCGCCCAGGTCGATCACCAGGGCACTCAAGCGCTCGTAGTCTTGGCTGTTTTCCGTGGCGATCCACACCGGGGGCAGCGCTTGCACCGTGGGCACCGCCTGGGGGTGCGGGGCGTTGATGAGTTGGCCGTTTTCATACTGATAGAAGCCGTGGCCGGTCTTGCGTCCCAGGCGACCGCCTACCAGCATCTGCCGGGTCAGGGGCGACGGTTTGTAGCGTGGCTCCTGATAGAACTGGTTGTAGATCGACTCCATCACCGGGTGCGACACGTCCAGCCCGGTGAGGTCCAGCAGCTCCAGCGGCCCCATGCGAAACCCCGCGCCGTCGCGCAGGATGCGGTCGATATCGCCGCGCTCGGCGATGCCTTCCTCCAGCATCTTCAGGGCTTCGGTGCCGTAGGCCCGGCCCGCGTGGTTGACGATAAAACCGGGAGTGTCCTTGGCGCGCACGCCGCGATGGCCGGTGCGCGCCACCAGCGCCAGCAAGGCTTCACCGACCTTGGGCGCGGTGGCCAGGCCATCGATCACCTCCACCACGCGCATCAACGGCACCGGGTTGAAGAAGTGCAGGCCGGCCACGCGCTCGGGGTGCCGGCAACCGGTGGCGATGGCCGTGACGGAGAGTGACGAGGTGTTGGTCGCCAGGATGCAACGCGGGCTGACAATGCCTTCAAGCTGTTGCAACAGGCCGCGCTTGGCGTCGAGGTTTTCCACGATGGCTTCCACCACCAGGTCGCAATCGCGCAGGTCGTCGATGCGCTCGACCACCTGCAAGTTGGCCAACGCCGCGTCCATCGTCGCCTGACTGATCTTGCCCTTGCCCACCAGTTTGGCAAACGTGGTACCGAGGGTGTCACGGGCCGTTTGCGCTGCGCCGTCGCGAGAATCGAACAGGCGCACCACCACACCGGCCTGGGCGGCGATTTGCGCAATGCCCGCCCCCATCACACCGGTGCCCACCAGGCCCAGCGTATTGATAATGTCGGTCATGCTTATTCCCCCCGGTATTGCGGCGTGCGCTTTTCGAAGAACGCCGCAGCGCCCTCCTTCTGGTCCTTGGAGTCGAACAACAATTGGAACGCCTTGCGCTCCAGCACCAGGGCGCTTTCCAGCGGCAGGTCGGCACCGGCCAGCATCACCTCCTTGATCTGCTCCACCGCCAACGGCGGCAGCGCGGCGATCTGCGCGGCCAGTTCCAGGGCGCGGGGCAGTGTCTGGTCGTCGCTGACCATCTCGCTGAGCATGCCCATGGCCAAGGCTTCCTTCGCGCTGACCATGCAGCCGGTGAGCGCAATGCGCATCGCCTGGAATTTACCCACCGCACGCACCAGCCGCTGGGTACCGCCCGCGCCCGGCATCAAACCCAACTTGACCTCCGGCTGGGCAAACCGCGCCGACTCGCCCGCCACAATCAGGTCGCAATGCATCGCCAACTCACAGCCGCCGCCCAAGGCAAAACCGTTGACGGCCGCAATCACCGGCTTGGGGCAGCGGCTGATGGCTTCCCACAAGTATTCGGTGTGGCGGCGGTACATATCGATCGCGCCGGCAGCGGCGAACTCCTTGATATCCGCACCTGCGACGAAGAACTGTTCGCCCCCGGTCAGCACAATGGCGCGCACATCCTGGCGGCGAGCCAGTGCACGGAAATGCTCGGCGAGCGCTTCACGTACCTGGGCATTCAGGGCGTTCTTGACGTCGGGACGATGGATACGCACCACGGCCACGCCATTGTCCTGGACGTCGAGGGTCACCACGGGTGGGTTAGCGTTGGTCACATTCACTCCTGCTGCACTGTTCTTGTTAGTTGGATTACGCTAGTTTCGCTGTGCGAAATAACATTCCGCATTTGTCGATAATCATAAGTATCGACCCCGCAGGTGTAAACGTAAAAACCCGAGCTCATTCTAAAACAGTGACTAACTCGCTGTTTTACTGGGCTTTATCGCATTAAAAAATCACAACCCAAAAAGTTGCTTAGTTTCGCTGTGCGGAATACTATTTTGTTTTGTTGATTTTATAAAAAAATGAGGCTTAACATGCGCCGTCGAAACCCGGACTCGGACAACAACGAAGTCCCAGCAGGCAACAACGCTTTCGAGCATTTGTTGATTGACCCGATGCACAACGAGGAGGAGGAAGACAAGGACCGCCAGTTCGTCACCGCCCTGGCCCGCGGCCTGGAACTGCTGCGCTGTTTCACGCCGAGCGAGAGTGTGCTGGGCAACCAGGAACTGGCGCGCAAGACCGGGTTGCCGAAACCGACGATCACCCGCATGACCCACACCCTGACCCGCCTGGGTTACCTCAGGCACTTGCCCCAGTCGGGCCGGTACCAGTTGGACGTGGGCGTGATGGCCTTCGGTTACGCCATGTTGTCGAACCTGTCGATCCGCGCCGTGGCCCACCCGTTGATGGAGACCATGGCCAAGTACGCCCAGGCGGCCGTCGCGATGGCCACCCGCGACCGCCTCGACGCAGTGTACCTGGACGTGGTCCAGGGTGAAGCCAACATGACCATGCGTCGCCAGGTCGGCACACGGTTGCCGTTGCACTTGAGTTCAGCAGGCCGCGCCTGCCTGGCAGCGATGCCGGAAAACGAGCGGGAGTTCATTCTCGACCACATCCGCCAGCGTCATCTGGAGGACTGGCCGAACATCCGCAAGGGGCTGGAACGCGCCTTCCGGGACTACACCGATTTCGGCTATTGCATGTCGATCGGTGAGTGGCACCGCGATGTCAATGCCATCGCCGTACCGCTGCGACACGCACAACACGGCTTGCTGGCGTTCAACTGTGGCGGACCGAGTTTCCACCTCTCCCGGGAGAAACTCGAAGACGACATCGGCCCCCGCCTCAAGCACATGGTGAACAATATCGAGGCCGCCACCCGTTAGCTGGACCGGTGCATGGCCTCGGCAGATTGACGATAACAGGCCCGCCGAACGGGCCGCTGAGGGCTGCACATGATCCGAGACGCACAAACCCTGCATATCCTGGTGGACGCCATTGCGCAGTTCGTCGATGAAGCGCTGATCCCACGGGAAAACGAAGTCGCCGAGACCGATGAAATCCCGGCCGACATCATCAGCCAATTCCAGGACATGGGCCTGTTCGGCCTGACCATCCCCGAAGCCTACGGCGGCCTTGGCCTGACCATGGAAGAAGAGGTGACCATCGCCTTTGAACTGGGGCGCACCTCACCGGCCTTCCGTTCGTACTTCGGCACCAACAATGGCATCGGCTCCATCGGCATCCTGCTCGACGGCACCGAGGCGCAGAAGGAGCACTACCTGCCGTTGCTGGCCAGCGGCGCACTGCTTAGTTCGTTCTGCCTCACCGAACCCGACTCCGGCTCCGACGCTGCCTCACTGAAAACCACCGCCGTGCGCGATGGCGACCACTACGTGATCAACGGCACCAAGCGCTTTATCACCAACGCACCCCACGCCGGGATTTTCACGGTGATGGCGCGCACCGACCCGGCGATTCGTGGCTCGGGCGGTATCAGCGCGTTTATCATCGAGCGCGACACACCGGGCCTGTCCCTGGGCAAGCGCGATCACAAGATGGGCCAGCAAGGCGCGCACACCAGCGACGTGATCTTCGACAACGTGCGTGTGCCGGCCAGCCAGTTGATCGGTGGCGTGGAAGGCGTGGGGTTCAAGACCGCCATGAAGGTCCTCGACAAAGGCCGCCTGCACATCGCCGCCGTCAGCGTGGGCGCCGCCGAGCGCATGCTGGGTGACGCGCTGAACTACGCGATCGAACGCAAGCAGTTCGGCCAACCGATTGCCGAGTTCCAATTGATCCAGGCCATGCTCGCCGACAGCAAGGCCGAAATCTATGCCGCACGCTGCATGGTGCTCGATGCCGCCCGCAAGCGTGACGAAGGCCAGGACATCGGCACCGAAGCCTCCTGCTCGAAGATGTTCGCCACCGAGATGTGCGGTCGCGTGGCTGACCGCTGCGTGCAGATCCATGGCGGCGCCGGCTATATCAGCGAGTACGCCATTGAACGTTTCTACCGGGATGTGCGCCTGTTCCGTCTCTACGAAGGCACCACGCAGATCCAGCAACTGGTGATTGCCCGCAACATGATTCGCGCGGCGCAACGCTAAGCACCACCCATACCCAATGCCCTAACAACTACAACAAGGTATCGCTATGGAAGTCGCCGCATCGGCGGGCGCGTTGTCGCCTGCAAAAAGCAAACTGTGGATCATTGTCTTTATCTTCTGCTTCCTCGGCCTGTTGATCGATGGCGCAGACCTGATGCTGCTGTCCTACAGCCTCAGCAGCCTGAAGGCCGAGTTCGGCCTGACCAGCGTCGAGGCCGGCAGCCTGGGCAGTTTCACCCTGGCCGGCATGGCCATCGGTGGCATCTACGGGGGCTGGGCCTGTGACCGCTTCGGCCGGGTCAAAACCGTGGTGTGGAGCATCGTGCTGTTCTCCGTGGGCACGGCGATCCTGGGCATGACCCACAGCTATTGGCAGTTCGCGAGCACGCGGTTCTTCGCCTCCCTCGGCCTGGGCGCGCTGTACGTGGCGTGCAACACGTTGATGGCCGAATACGTGCCGACCCGCTATCGCACCACCGTGCTCGGCACCCTGCAGGCCGGCTGGTCGGTGGGCTATATCGTCGCCACGCTGCTGGCCGGCTGGATCCTGCCCGAGCACGGCTGGCGCTGGTTGTTCTACGTGGCGATCATTCCGGTGATCCTCGCCGTGTTGATGCAACGCCTGGTGCCCGAACCTCAGGCCTGGCTGACCGCAAGGGCCGAGCGCGCGCAGGAGAAAGCCAATGGCACCCGGCACGCCCTGAAGAACAAGCCCGACGGCATGTTCAAGCTGATCTTCAGCGACCCGAAAGCCAGCCGCATGTTCCTGCTCTGGGCCCTGACCGCAGGCTTCCTGCAGTTCGGCTACTACGGTGTGAATAACTGGATGCCCTCCTACCTGGAAAGCGAACTGGGGATGAACTTCAAGTCGATGACCAGCTACATGGTCGGCACCTACGCGGCGATGATATTCGGCAAGATCCTCGCCGGTCTCGCCGCAGACCGCCTGGGACGACGTACCGTATTCGCCGTCGGCGCCCTGGGCACGGCGGTCTTCCTACCGGTGATCGTGCTGTTCCAGAGCCCGGAGAACATCCTGTGGATGCTGGTGGTGTTCGGCTTCCTGTACGGGATTCCCTATGGTGTGAACGCCACCTACATGACCGAAAGCTTCGAAGCGAAGTTTCGCGGCTCAGCGGTGGGTGGGGCCTACAACATCGGCCGTATTGGTGCGGCAGTGGCACCGGCAGCGATCGGTTTCCTGGCGTCCCATGGCTCCATCGGCATGGGGTTCCTGGTAATGGGCGGCGCGTACTTCATCTGCGGCGTCATTCCTGCGTTGTTTATCCGCGATAAACAGTTCGATCCGCAAAAACAGTAAGCGCGGCGTCCGTTTGCCAAATAACTGGCGTCATTCTTCGGCGACTGTTTTTAGCGATAAAAACAGTCGCTTGATTTGTAAGGCTTTTTATTTAATTGAACGAATGTGGCATGAATCTCGCTCTAACCCTGTTCAAGCAGGTTAAGCGATGACAAGACGTGCGGCAGTGCCCAGGGGTTATAACCCATGGTAAAGCGGTCTAAACTGTAACTCATGTTTTACGGAACTGAAGGAACAGTAAGACGCTTGGCATTCGCCACTCTCATCGAGCCTGTAAGACAGTTGAGTGCTTAGAGGCGAAACGGTTATGAAAACACCTACCCAGACCCATGCAATTGACTTTGACAGTGCCAAATTGCAACGCCTGGGCTTTGGCCAACCCGCCCTCCTGCCGCGCCGCCCCACCACCGTTATCGAACTTCGCCAGCAACTGGGCCAGCAACTGCAAACCAGCCTGGAACCGGAGCGCATTCTCGCGGTGTTCTTCCGTGAGATCCAACGCCTGGTGCCCCTGGACGCCCTGCACTACCGTCACCAAGCCAGCGACCTGCGCCTGGAGTTCGGCCATCGCGGTCATCACTCGATGAGCTACAGCCTGAGCCATGAAGGCGAGCACCTGGGCGAGTTGATCTTTCGGCGCAACCAGCGCCTGCAGGAAGAAGAACTCGGCCAGCTTGAGTCCCTGTTGGCGACCCTGCTCTACCCGATGCGCAACGCCCTGCTCTACCGCGCCGCCACCCGCAGCGCGCTGCGTGACCCACTGACCGAGACCGGCAACCGCATCGCCATGGACCAGACCCTGCAACGGGAAATCGACATGGCGCGCCGCCACCTCAATCCACTGTCCTTGCTGATGCTGGATATTGACCACTTCAAGAGCATCAACGACACCCACGGCCACGCCGCCGGCGATAACGTGCTGCGCACTGTGGCGGCATCGATCAAGAGCCAGCTGCGTAATGTGGACATGGTGTTTCGTTATGGCGGGGAAGAGTTTCTGATCCTGCTGTCCAACACCGGCCGCGATGCGGCGGCGATGGTCGGCGAACGCCTGCGCCAGGCAGCACAGGCCCAGGATTACTGGGCGGACGGAACACGGATCGAATTGACGGTGAGCCTGGGTTGCTCGACCTTGCTGGCGGCCGAATCTGCCGAAAGCCTGCTGCGCCGTGCCGACAGCGCGTTGTACGTGGCCAAGCGCGAAGGCCGCAACCGCCTGGCGATGGCGGGGTAACCCCCGCCATCTGCTCTGCATCAGGCCTCGCTGGCAACCCGCGCCTGACGCTCACGCATCACCGCAGGGGCTTTTTCTTTCTCCAGACGCATGCAGCTTTCCAGGAACAAATACATGTAGTCATAGCTTTTGCACACAGCCTGGCGCAGTTCTGCCTGCAATGCCTTGGTGGGGTTCATCCCGGCCAGGGTGCAGATGATCTCCAGCGCTTCCCACGGGTGGGCGTCATCGTACTGGGCATGCATCTTCAACCACTTCATCGCACGCTTGCGTTCTTCCTCAGGGAAAGCCGCCGCGTAGACGCCGGTGGAACACACCACGGCGGACCACTCACCGGTCGCGCCTTCGATCGCGTAGTTGGTCGCGGCAATGGCCACGATCAGCGAATCGGCAGAACTGGTGTGCCAGCACCAATGGCTGAGGGCGTGCAACTCCGGCGGCACGTCCTGGGCCTGTAACTCGTCCAGGCTCACGCCGTGGGCACGGGCCCAATTGACCCAATAATCGGCGTGGTTGAGTTCCACACGAATATTGCGCATCAGCCAGCGGCGCGCCATGTCCTCCCCAGGATGGCGGGCAAATTTGGTCTTGGTCAGGTTCTGTGCCATGTACAAGGCAAACTGTTCCACCACCGGCCAGCCACCGATCAGGTAGTGGCGCAGGGTCTTGGCGCTGAGCGTGTTGTCGCGCATGCGCTGGTACAGTTCGTGTTCGACAACTCGGCGCTTGCTCTCGCTACAGTCCAGGATCAGTTTCTGAGCCCAGGCGGGGTAACTCGAGGCTTCCATAAGCGGGCCGGTTCTGTTGAATGTGTCGATCACTGTAAGGCTCCTTTTTAAGTGTGATTGTACAGACCAGCAAAGTTTTCAGCGGAATGTGCCGGGCGCCTTGAATAACAGAGGCTGCGGCCGCACAGGTCGACACTGCAAGCTATCAAAGGTAAACAATTGCGGTCGTTCAATCAGGTAGCCCTGAGCGTAATCCACACCAATTTCGAGTAACGCCTGTTCGATGTGCGGTGTCTCGACAAATTCTGCAATTGTGCGCTTACCCATGACATGGCCGATGTGGTTGATCACTTCGACCATCGCGCGGTTAATCGGGTCGTCCAGCATATCCTTTACGAAACTTCCATCGATCTTCAGGAAGTCTACAGGTAAATGTTTGAGATAAGCGAATGAGGACATTCCGGCACAAAAGTCATCCAGCGAGAAATGACAGCCTAAGGCTTTGAGTTCATTGATAAAGCGGATCGCACTGCCCAAGTTTGCAATCGCACTGGTTTCAGTGATTTCAAAACAGATCATGCCCGGCGGAATATTGTATGTATGAAACTTCTCACGCAAAAACCCAAGGAAGTCATCATCACCAATGGTGATGCCTGACAGATTGATCGCACACATGGCCATGGGACGCCCCGGGCGTTCCTGCATGCAGCGGTTGATGATCTTGAACACATTCTCCACCACCCAGCGGTCCAGGGACGTCATCAAGCCATAGCGTTCGGCGGCCGGGATGAAGCTGTCCGGCAGGATGATACGGCCAGCCTCGTCATGCAGGCGCAGCAGGATCTCGATATGCCCATTGCCGCCGTCGGTGTGCCCCAGGGGTGAGATTTCCTGGGCGTAGAGGCAGAACCGGTTCTCCTCCAGGGCCATGTGCAGGCGCTGCACCCAGGCCATTTCGCCAAAGCGCACGGACAGTTCCGAATCGTCGGCGTGGTACACCTGCACACGGTTACGGCCCTTTTCCTTGGCCATGTAGCATGCCATGTCGGCGGCGCGCAGTGAGGTTTCCAGGGTTGTCGGGGTATGCCCAAGGTGCACCAGGCCGATGCTGACGGTGGTCATGAACGGCCGGCCCTTCCATACGAAGTGCAGGCTTTGCACGGTGTGGCGCAGGCTCTCGGCGATTTTTTCCGCCACCGCCGCCGGGCAGTTCTCCAGCAGGATGCCGAATTCATCGCCGCCCAGGCGCGCCAGGGTGTCACCTTCGCGCAGGTCCGATTGCAACAACGCGCAGATGTGCCGCAACAGCTCATCACCTGCGGCATGGCCACAGGTGTCGTTGACCAGCTTGAACTGGTCTAGGTCGAGGAACATGAGTGCATGCCGCCCGCCCTGCTGCGACCCCGTGGGGTGAAGCACCTGTTCCAGGCGATACTCGAACTCACGACGATTGGCCAGGCCGGTCAGGGCGTCGTGGGTCGCCTGCCAGGACAGGTTGGCGATGTATTGACGCTCCTGGGTCATGTCGTGCAACACCAGCACCGCCCCGGTCACCTTGCCGGCGCTGCGGATCGGCGCGCCCACCAGGGTCACCGAGACCGTACTGCCATCCAGGCGCTGGATGGTTTTCGAGTGCTCGCTGCCGCCGCCAAGCTGGCCCTTGACGATATGTTCGATCAAGGTAAAGCCATCGGGCTGGGCATTGTCATCCAGCAGGTTGAACAGGGCCGCCAGGGGCAGCCCCTGGGCCTGGGCAGAATTCCAGTGGGTCAGCGCCTCGGCCGCCGGGTTCATGTAGGTGATGGCACCGTCGACATCAGTGGTAATCACCCCGTCGCCAATCGACTCCAGGGTGATCTGCGCCCGCTCCTTCTCTTGTTGCAGGGCGTCGGCAAAGGCGTGGCGTTGGGCCAGCAGTTTATGCGTGCGCAACAGCGCCAGCACAATCAGGCCCAACGCCGTGGCCAGGTTGGTGATCACCAGCAGCCGCAGGATCATCCGCGAACCTTCGCCCAGGGCATCGCTGAACGCCTTGGCAGCGGGCGTCACACCTTCGTTGATGGCAGTGATATGTGCCTTCCATTGGCGTACATCGTTGGCGCTGACCTGGTCGCGGCTGATTGCACCGTGCATCTCGCGGGCCAGGTCATCCAGTTGCACCAGATAGCCATCGCCCACGGTCCACAGCTCGATGGCTTTTTCCAGGTAGCTGAAATGGCGGAAGTTGAGGTACAGCCAGATCAGGCTGGAAACGTCATCCGGGTGGTTACCGCCCTTGAGGATGCCAAGGCGCGCGGCAGCAAGATCAGGGGTGGAGCGGTCCAGGGCAATACGCAATTCATGCCCGCCCTGGGGCACGGCGATCGCCTGCTGGTATTTGAGATAAGTGGTTTCGTCGCGGTTGTCGGCATACAGCGTCAGGTAGTAGATCGCATCTTTCTGGCCCTTGGACCACAGGCTTTCGCCAGCCACATAACCACGCACCGCCGAGAGCACGTAGAGGCTGACGCAACCCAACAATGCCTGGAACAGCACCACGGCGATAAAGGGCCAGACAATGCCCAACAACCGTGGCGTTCCGAGAGTCCGCTTTTGCTTCATGAAGCCCCTTGCACATGCACTGCTGGATACGCACGCGAAACACCGCTTCCGATAGCTCAGCCTAGGCTAAATCAACGTACTTGTTGCAAGTGCCCGTAGAGTTTGGCGTACAAACCACCGTCAGCAATCAATTGCTGATGGTCGCCATCCTCTGCAATGTGACCGCCGTCGAACACTAAGACTCGATCTGCCTGCTTAACCGCCGACAGGCGGTGGGCGATGATCAGTGTAGTACGGCCGCTGAGGAAGCGCGCCAGCGCCTGGTGCAGGTTGTACTCGGTGGCGGCGTCCAGGGCGGAAGTCGCTTCATCGAGGATCACCACTTTCGGTTCGGCCAACACCATGCGCGCAATCGCCAGGCGCTGACGCTGGCCGCCGGAAAACCGCACCCCGGAACGCCCCACCACACTGTCCAGGCCCATGGGCAACGCCTTGACCGTCGCATCCAGTTGGGCGATTTCCAGTGCCTGCCAGCAGGCCTGGTCACTGCGCTCGCGGCCCATAGTCAGGTTGGCGCGCACAGTGTCGTTGAACAGCGCGGGATGTTGCAGCACCACGGCGACGTGCTCGCGGATGGTCTCCAGGCCGATGTCCTGCTGGGTGGCACCGCCAAAGCGGATAGTCCCGGCCTGGGGCGTGTACAGGCCCAGCAGCAGTTGCACCAGGGTGCTTTTGCCACCGCCGCTGGCGCCGACGATCGCGACCTTTTCCCCCGGTGCGATGGCCAGGTTCAACTGGTCGAGGACCAGGTCTTCGCCATAACCGAAACTCAGGCCACGCACTTCGATGCCGACGGTTTCGCGCCCGGTGAACGGGTCTTCGCCGCCCGCATATTGCGGCTCATCGGCCCGTGCCAGCAGCTCGTTGATCCGCGTCAGCGCCCCGCCCGCCGCATAGTAGGCATATTGCAGGTTCAGCAATTGCTCCACCGGGCCGATCATGAACCACAGGTAACTGAACACCGCGAGCATCTGGCCGATGGACAAGTCGGAAAACAGCACCGTGAGCATGGCCGCCGCACGGAAGATGTCGATGCCGAACTGGAACAGCAACCCGCTGGCGCGGCTGGAAGCATCGGTTTTCCACTGGGAGTGGATCGCGTAGTCGCGCACTTCCTGGGCCCGCTGGCCGAGGCGCCCGAGGAAGAAGCCCTGGCGGTTGCCGGCGCGCACTTCCTGGATGGCGTCCAGGGTTTCGGTGAGTGCCTGGGTAAACCGCGAAGTGCTGTCGTTTTCCAGCTTCTTCAGGTGTTTAACGCGTTTACCCAACTGCACCGTGGCGTAGATCACCAGCGGGTTGAACAGCAGGATCAGCAGCGCCAGTTGCCAATGCATCCACACCAGGATCGCCGACGTGCCCACCAGCGTGAGCATCGCCACCAGGAACCGGCTGAGGGTTTCGCCGACGAATTTATCCAGGGTATCCAGGTCGGTGACCAGGTGGGTGGTGACCGTGCCACTGCCCAGGCTTTCGTATTCGCCGAGGGAAATACGCTTGAGCCGTTCGATCAGCCGCACGCGGATGCGGTACACGATGTCCTTGGCCAACCGCGCAAACAACCGCGCCTGCACCACGTTGAACACCAGCGCGCCGCAGCGCAGGAACAGCGTCACCAGCAACATCAGGCCGATATAGCCGGCGGCCTTCTGCCAGCCCAGGGGCAAGGCGTGGTTCATCACTTTGAGTGCGGCATCGCCACGACCCAGCAGCACTTCATCCACCAGCAACGGCAATAACAGAGGAATGGGCACGCTGCACAGGGTCGCCAGCACGGCGACGCCATTGGCGATCCACAGGGACTTCTTGTGGCGCAGGGCCAGGCGGCGAATTTCCGCCCAGGTCAGGCGGTCAGTGCGTTGAGGTTGCTCATGCACAGGTGGCTCGCTCCAGCCATCGGCCCAGTAGCGGCGATAGCTCGGACAGCGGCTGGTAACCGTTGGTCAGCAACGCCAACTGGCCATTGCGCTCGGCCAGCAGCGTGGGGAAACCGGCGATACCCAGGTCCTGCACCCAGGTAAAATCGGCCGCTGTGGCGGCGTGCTGCTCGGCGCGGTCAAATTCGCCGGCAAACTCGATGCGCGGGATACCCGCCTGCTCGGCCAGCTCCACCAGCACACTGGCGAGGGTCACATCGCGACCTTCGACATAAAACGCACGCTGGATCAGCCCCAGCAGCTTCCACGCGCAATCCGGCGCCAGGCTGCGCGCCGTGACGATGGCGCGGCACGCCGGCTCGGTGTCATACACAAAACCGTCGGGCAGTGCGCCGTCACGCTTGAACGGCTGGCCGGTGGCGTCGGTCACCGCCTGCCAGTGCTCCAGGATGTACCGTCGCGTGGTCGGCTCCAGCGCCGCGCCGCTGCCGGTGCGCAAGCCGCCCACCACCAGATGCAGCTCCACGCCGGCCGCCTGGGCCTGCTCCACCAACGCCTCGGCCACCGGGGCAAAGCCCCAGCACCAGGAACACATCGGGTCCATTACATAGAGCAGGCGCGCGGACATGGCTCAGGCCTCGGAAGGAGTTTGCTTGTAATTGAAGCCAATCGGGTGCGGCATGTTACGGGCCTTGGCCAGCTCGATCTGCTTCTGGCGGTCAATCGCACTGCGGCGGGTCTTCTCCGGCAGCTTATCCCAGCAGTGCGGGCAGCTGATGCCTGCGACATAGTGCTCGGAGGCGCGGTCCTCAACACTCACGGGTGTGCGGCAGGCATGACATTGATCGTAGTCGCCTTCGCTCAGGTCGTGGCGCACGGTGACGCGATTATCGAAAACAAAGCAGTCACCCTGCCATTTGGTTTCTGCCTGCGGCACCTCTTCGAGGTACTTCAGGATGCCGCCCTTGAGGTGGTAGACCTCATCGAAACCCTCGCTGAGCATGTAGCTCGAGGCCTTCTCGCACCGAATGCCGCCGGTGCAGAACATGGCGACCTTCTTGTGCTTGGCCGGGTCGAAGTTGGCTTTGATGTAGTCGGGAAATTCGCGAAAACTGGTGGTTTTCGGGTCGATTGCGCCTTCAAAGGTGCCGATCGACACTTCGTAGTCGTTGCGAGTGTCGATCAACAGCACTTCCGGGTCGCTGATCAGCGCGTTCCAGTCCTGCGGGTCGACGTAGGTGCCGACCTTCTTGTTCGGGTCGACGCCTTCGACGCCCAGGGTCACGATCTCTTTCTTGAGCTTGACCTTGGTGCGGTAGAACGGCTGGTCGTCGCAGTAGGATTCTTTGTGGTCGATGTCGACCATCCGCGGGTCGTTCTTCAGCCAGGCCATCAAGCCATCAATGCCTTCGCGGCTGCCGGAAACGGTGCCGTTGATGCCTTCTTCGGCGATCAGCAAGGTGCCTTTGATGCCGTTGTCGACCATCGCCTGCAGCAGTGGCTCGCGCAGGGCGACGTAATCTTCAAGGGTGACGAACTTATACAGTGCCGCCACGACAATCGGTTGAGTCATGGGTGTTCTCTCCAGGTGGCTACCCTCGTAAGGGGTGAACCGGATGCAAAAAAAACGCGCCGGCTAGGCGGCGCGTTGCGGATTCTAACAAATGCCCGGTGTCAGAGACACCCGATCATCAATCATGCCCGCCGGCGCAGGTCGGCGAGGCCGGGGCTGCGTCGATTTTCGCCCATTCATCAGGCGTGTAGGTATGCAGCGCCAGCGCATGAAACTCGCTCATCAGGTCACCCAGGGTGGCGTAGACCTTCTGGTGGCGCTTGACGCGGTTGAGCCCCTCGAACTGCGGGCTGACCAGCACGGCCTTGAAGTGGGTCTGCAAGCCACGGCTGTGCATGTGGCTTTCATCCAGCACGCTCAAGTGGTCGGTGCCCAGGGCGGCAAGCGCCGTTTCGATACGCTGTTGCATGGTCATTCCTGCTTACTTCTTCTTGGCCGGTGCGGCGGCTTTAGGTGTCAGCTCGTTGGTCATGTCTTCCAACAGCTTGTTCACCACCGGCACTGCGCTTTCCAGCTTGGCCTGGGTCATCTGGGCCGATTGCTGGGTCAGTTGCGGCATTTTTTCCAGGACTTTCTTGCCCAGTGGCGACTGGTAGAAGGCAACCAGGTCCTTGAGCTCGGATTCGCTGAAGTTGGTGGTGTAGAGCTTGACCATGTCCGGCTTCAGCTTCGGCCAGCCGATGGCCTGGTCGAGGGCGGCGTTGGCCTTGGCCTGGTAGCTGTCGAGTACGGACTGCTTGGCGGCAGGCGCCTTGGTCTGTTCGAAACGCTGGGCGAACATTTGCTGCACTTGCATGTACACCGGGGTACCCAGCTTGTCGGCATGGGCCAGGGTAAGGAAGGCTTCGGCACTGGCGTTGTGGCTGGCGGTATCGGCAAGAACCTGGCCGCTGGCGCAAACCAGAGCAACCGCGGTACAGATGGCACGAAGACGAGTCATCGAGTTTCCTTTTCTAGCAGGCGAGGTAAGACCCCAAGGGCGCCCATTCTGCGCCTAAAAAACCTTGGGGCTCAACCCCGGGCCTTGTCGGACAAGGATTGCCCGATGAAAAGTCTTTCAGGGGAACCCCCAAGGCTGATCACAGCCTAAACTGCGCAAACGAACCTGAAGGAGTGTGCCCGATGAGCCGTATCGAAACCGACAGCCTGGGAGAAGTCCATGTCCCGGATGACGCTTACTGGGGCGCCCAGACCCAACGCTCGCTGGTGAACTTCGCCATCGGCGAACAGCGCATGCCTTTAGCGGTATTGCATGCCCTGGCCCTGGTCAAGAAGGCGGCGGCACGGGTCAACGACCGCAATGGCGACCTGCCCGCCGACATCGCCCGCCTGATCGAACAGGCCGCCGACGAAGTGCTGGCCGGCCAGCACGACGACCAGTTCCCCCTGGTGGTGTGGCAGACCGGCAGCGGCACCCAGAGCAACATGAACGCCAACGAAGTGATCGCCGGCCGCGCCAACGAACTGGCGGGCAATAAGCGCGGCGGCAAGAGCCCGGTGCACCCCAACGATCACGTCAACCGTTCCCAGAGCTCCAACGACTGTTTCCCCACGGCCATGAGCATCGCCGCCGTGCAGGCGGTGCATCAACGCTTGCTACCGGCGATTGCCAGCCTGTCCGGCGGGCTGGCGGAGCAAGCCGCCAAACATATGAAGCTGGTGAAGACCGGGCGCACCCACATGATGGATGCCACGCCGATCACCTTCGGCCAGGAGCTTTCGGCATTCATCGCTCAACTCGACTACGCCGAACGTGCGATCCGCGCCGCCCTGCCAGCCGCATGCGAGCTTGCCCAGGGCGGCACCGCCGTGGGCACCGGGCTCAATGCGCCCCATGGCTTCGGCGAGGCGATTGCCTCGGAGCTGGCGGCGCTGTCGGGCTTGCCGTTCGTCACCGCGCCGAACAAATTCGCCGCTCTCTCTGGCCATGAGCCGCTGGTGACGCTGCACGGTGCGCTGAAAACCCTGGCCGTGGCCCTGATGAAAATCGCCAATGACCTGCGCCTGCTGGGCTCCGGCCCGCGCACCGGGCTGGCCGAGGTGAAATTGCCGGCCAACGAACCGGGCAGCTCGATCATGCCGGGCAAGGTCAACCCGACACAGTGCGAAGCACTGTCGATGCTGGCCTGCCAGGTGCTGGGCAATGACGTGACCATCGGCATTGCCGCCAGCCAGGGCCACTTGCAGTTGAATGTGTACAAGCCGGTGATCATCCACAACCTGCTCGAGTCGATCCGACTGCTGGCCGACGGCTGCAACAACTTCCAGGAACACTGCGTGGCCGGGCTGGAGCCCGACCCGGTGCAGATGGCCGAGCATCTGGAGCGTGGGTTGATGCTGGTCACCGCGCTCAACCCGCACATCGGCTACGACAAATCGGCCGAGATCGCCAAGAAGGCCTACGCCGAAGGGTTGACGCTGCGGGAGGCCGCGCTGGAGCTGGGCTACCTCACCGATGCGGAGTTCGACCAGTGGGTTCGCCCCGAAGACATGCTGGGCGCCTAGCCTAGGATGCCATGCGCAACCGCCGGGCCTTGAGCCCGGCGAGCAACGACGGCGCCAGCGCCACGGTCGCCGAGCCCAGCACCACCACCAACGCCCCGGCATAGCCCAGGGCGTTGATCTCTTCGGCCTGCACATAGTCGGGCCACAGCCAGGCCGCCAGGGCCACCGCCACAAAGGTCACCAACGGCGTGAGTGCCAGGGTCGCACTGACCCGTGAGGCCTCCCAATGGGCCAGCGCTTCGGCAAAGGCGCCGTAGGCCACCAGGGTATTCATGCAGCACCCGAGCAACAGCCAGCCTTGCAGCGGGCTCAGGTCCAATGCCTCCAGCGGATGCGCCCAAGGCGTAAGCAATATGGCGCAGGACAGGTAGATCACCATCATCACCTGCAGCGAGTTCCACACCGTCAACAGTTGTTTCTGGCCGAGGGCATAGAACACCCAGATCGTGGTGGCGAGCAGGATGGTCAGCACGCCGGCGGTGTAGGCGCCGAGCGAGGTCAGCAGTTCTTCCAGGCGCTGGTTGAAGAACAGGCCGAATCCCAGGATCAGCACCACCAACCCCAACCCCTGCCCCAGGCTGAAGCGCTCCTTGAAGACGAACACACTGGCGACCATCAAAAAGATCGGCCCCATCTGTACCACCAATTGCGCAGTGCCGGGGCTGAGCAATTTCAGGCCCACCAGGTACAGCACGTAGTTGCCCACCAGCCCGCACACCGCCATCGCCACCAGCCAGCCGCCCTTGGGGCCGAGTACCTTGCGGCTGGGCAGACGTTTGGTCAGCGCCAGGTAGATGAACAGGCAACTGCCGGCCACGATCAGGCGAAACCAGGTGACGGTGATCGGGTCCATCACCTGCAGCACCTGCTTGAGTTTGATCGGCAGAATGCCCCACAGGAACGCGGTCAGCAGGGTCAGGAGAAAACCATAGACCCAGCGGCCGGAAGAGATGTGCATGAGTACCCCAGAAGCCGGAGGAAGTGGAGCCGCATTCTAGGGGCACCCGATGCACTTTGTGTAGCGAACACTTAACTTGCCGATCAGCGCACCGCTTCGAACAACCCGGTGGCCCCCATGCCGCCGCCCACGCACATGGTGACGATGCCGTAACGCAGGTTGCGTCGCTGCAACTCACGCACCAGGTGCCCCACCTGCCGCGAGCCGGTCATGCCGAATGGATGACCGATGGAAATCGAGCCGCCGTTGACGTTGTACTTGGCATTGTCGATTTCCAGGCGATTGCGCGCATACAGGCACTGCGAGGCGAACGCTTCGTTCAGCTCCCAGAGGTCGATATCCGCCACCTGCAAGCCCTTGGCCTGGAGCAACTTGGGCACCGAGAACACCGGGCCAATGCCCATCTCGTCCGGCTCGCAACCGGCCACGGTGAAGCCACGGAAAAACGCCTTGGGCTTGAGCCCCAACGCCAGGGCTTTTTCCAGGCTCATCACCAGGGTCATCGAGGCGCCGTCGGAGAGCTGCGAGGAATTGCCCGCCGTCACCGAGCCATCTTCGGCAAACACCGGCTTCAAACCTTGCAGACTCGCCAGGGTAGTGTCCGGGCGGTTGCAGTCGTCACGGTCAACCACGCCATCAAGAATCTGCACTTCACCGGTGTGCTTGTCCTCGACCTTGTACTTGACCGCCATCGGCACGATTTCATCGTTGAACAGCCCATCGGCCTGGGCCTGGGCGGTGCGCTGCTGGCTTTGCAGGGCGTACAGGTCCTGTTCTTCGCGGCTGACGTTGTAGCGACGCGCGACGATCTCGGCGGTCTGGCCCATGGGAAAATAGATACCCGGCACCTGCTCTTTGAGCAGCGGGTTGATCAGGTTGTCGGTGTTGACGCTTTTCATGGTCAGGCTGATCGATTCGACGCCGCCGGCAACGATGATATCGCTGCAACCCGAAGCAATCTGGTTGGCCGCAATGGCAATCGCCTGCAAGCCCGACGAGCAGAAACGGTTGAGAGTCATGCCGGCTACGCCAGTGCCCAGTTGCGAAAGCACCGCCACATTGCGCCCGATGTTGTAACCCTGGGCGCCCTCGTTGGAGCCGGCGCCGACGATGCAATCCTCCACCGTCGCCGGATCGATACCGTTGCGGGTGAGCAGCGCGTTGACGCAATGGGCCGCCATGTCATCCGGGCGGGTCTGGTTGAACTTGCCGCGAAAGGACTTGGCCAGGCCGGTTCGCACGCTGTCGACGATCACTACTTCACGCATGGGCTACCTCGATCTTGTGGTTGTTGGATCGAGCATAGATCCCACCCTGCGCCATCGCGACGATCATTCACCCCATAGATACAAAACCATGGCGGCCCGGCTCACTGTGGTGAGCAGGCTTGTTGTGGTGAGTCGGCCTGTTGTGGTGAGCAGGCTTGCCCTGCGTTGGGGCGCGAAGCGGCCCCGAATCAGGCACCGCGGTTCTTCAGGCACGACTGAGTTGGCAGGTTTTAGGGCTGCTTCGCAGCCCAACGCGGGGCAAGCCCGCTCGCCACAACGAGCTGCATCATTATTTCTTTTTCTTTTTGTCGTGCTTGTCGGACTTGGCGAACGCCTCTTCCAGCGCCAGGTTGATCGTGCGCAACACCTTGACCCGCGCCCAGCGCTTGTCATTGGCCTCCACCAGGGTCCAGGGCGATACCTCGGTGCTGGTGCGATCGACCATATCGCCTACCGCCGCGCGGTAGTCGTCCCATTTGTCGCGGTTGCGCCAGTCGTCTTCGGTGATCTTGAAGCGTTTGAAAGGGATTTCCTCGCGGGCCTGGAAGCGCTCCAGTTGCGTGTCCTTGTCGATGGCCAGCCAGAACTTGACCACGATCACACCGGCATCGCGCAGTTGCTCTTCGAAGTCATTGATCTCGCCATAGGCGCGCATCCAGTCGGCAGGGGTGCAGAAGCCTTCGATGCGCTCCACCAGCACGCGGCCATACCAGGAGCGGTCGAACACGGTGAACATGCCGCGTGCCGGAATCTTCTGCCAGAACCGCCATAAATAAGGCTGGGCGCGCTCGTCTTCACTGGGCGCGGCAATCGGCACGATGTGGTACTGACGCGGGTCCAACGCCGCTGCCACCCGGCGGATCGCCCCACCTTTGCCCGCCGCGTCGTTGCCCTCGAACACCGTGATCAAGGCGTGCTTGCGCATGCGCTTGTCGCGCATCAGTCCGGAGAAGCGTGCTTGTTCGGTGATCAGTTGTTCTTCGTAATCGTCCTTGTCCAGGCGCTGGGACAGGTCGAGGCTGTCCAACAGGCTCTTCTTGTCCACCGAGGCGATCAAGGGCGCCGGGTTCATGCCGCTGGCCTTGCCCTTGGGCAGCTTGAGCGCATTCTGCAGGCCTTCGAGCAGGAGTTTGCCTACGGTGAGGCTGCGGTAGTTGCTGTCCACGCCTTCGATCACATGCCACGGCGCATAGTCGCGGCTGGTGCGGCGCAACACTCGCTCGCCGAAGTGCACGAATTTGTCGTAAGTCTCGGATTGCTGCCAGTCCAGCGGGCTGATGCGCCAGCTGTGCAGGGGGTCATCGGCCAGGGCCTTGAGCCGCGCTTTCATCTGCTTTTTGGAGAGGTGGAACCAGAACTTGAAGATCAGCGCGCCTTCATCGCAGAGCATCTTTTCCAGGCGTTCGGCGCCGGCGATGGCCTGGTCCAGGCGGGCGTCCTTGATCTGCCCATGTACACGGCCTTGCAGCATCTGGCTGTACCAGTTGCCAAAGAAGATACCCATGCGGCCCTTGGCGGGAAGTTGGCGCCAGTAGCGCCAGGCCGGCGGGCGCGCCAGTTCTTCGTCGGTCTGCTGGTCGAAGGTGCGCACTTCGATCAGGCGCGGGTCCATCCATTCATTGAGCAGCTTGACCGTCTCGCCCTTGCCGGCGCCTTCGATACCGTTGATCAGGATAATCACCGGGAAGCGCTTCTGCTGCTGCAACTCGTACTGCACCTCCAGCAAGGCTTCTCGCAATGCAGGCACTTCGGCCTCAAAGGTGTCTTTGTCGATGGCGTGACCGATTTCGGCGGATTCGAACATGGGCAGCTCCGTTTCAAGATGGCTCAAGACTAGCGGATTGGGCAACAACACGCGGGAGGAAATTCCACCGGCGCTTGCCGTGGGTCAATTCAACGTCGGTTGATCGGCTAGAATGACGGCCTTGTCTTTACCGAGCCGCCCATGAACCCTATCACCCACGCCCAGCTCGACTGGGATGACCAAGGTCGCCCGCACTCGCGAATCTTCGACGATGTGTACTTTTCCGATAAGTCGGGCCTTGAAGAAACCCGCTATGTGTTCCTCGAACAGAACCGCTTGCAGGAGCGCTTTGCCGCGCTGCCCGCCGGTGGGCGGCTGGTGATTGGTGAGACCGGGTTCGGCACGGGGTTGAATTTCCTCTGCGCCTGGCAACTGTTCGAACAACACGCGGTAGCCGGTGCGCGCCTGCATTTCGTCAGCGTGGAAAAGTATCCGCTGAGCCATGCCGACCTGCGACGCGCCCTGCTGCTCTGGCCCGAACTGCACCCCTTCGCCGAACAACTGCTGGCGCAATACATTGCCATCCATCAGGGCTTCCAGCGCCTGGTGCTGGATAACGGCCGCGTGACCCTGACCCTGCTGATCGGCGATGCCCTGGAGCAACTGCCGCAACTGGATGCGCAAATCGACGCCTGGTTCCTGGACGGCTTCGCCCCGGCGAAAAACCCGGAGATGTGGACCGCCGAGCTGTTTGCCGAGCTGGCACGCCTGGCGGCGCCGGGCTCGACCATCAGCACGTTTACCAGCACCGGCTGGGTGCGTCGGCTGATCAACGCCGCCGGGTTCAAGATGAAACGTACGCCGGGCATTGGCCACAAGTGGGAGATCCTCCGTGGGGAGTTTCTCGGTTGGCCGGCCGACACACCGGTACCGGCCGCGACCAAGCCGTGGTTCGCCAGGCCGCCCGCCCTTGCGGGTGAGCGTCACGCACTGGTGATCGGCGCCGGCCTGGCGGGCTGCGCGACAGCGGCCAGCCTGGCGGCCAGGGGTTGGCAGGTCAGCCTGCTGGAGCGCCATGACGGTGTGGCGCGGGAAGCCTCCGGCAACCCCCAGGGCGTGCTGTACCTGAAACTGTCGGCCCACGGCACAGCCCTGTCGCAGTTGATCGTGGCGGGGTTTGGCTACACCCGCCGGGTGCTGGAGCACCTGCATCGCGGCGTCGACTGGGACAGTTGCGGCGTGCTGCAGCTGGCCTTCGACGCCAAGGAAGCCCAACGCCAGGCGCAACTGGCCGCTGCTTTCGCGCCAGACTTGCTGCACCTGCTCGACCGCGACCAGGCCCAGGCCCGCGCCGGTGTCGCGCTGGCGCACGGTGGGCTGTTTTTCCCCGAAGGCGGCTGGGTGCACCCACCGGCATTGTGCGAATGGCAAGCACACCAGCCGGGCGTGGCCCTGCTGCCCTACCACGATGTGCTCGACCTGCGGCACGTCGACGGTCAGTGGCAAGCCTGGGACGCTGAGCGCCTGCTCGCCAGCGCCAGCGTGGCGATCCTGGCCGGCGCCGCCGAGGTCCAGCGTTTCGCCGACCTGCCCCTCAAGCGCATTCGCGGGCAGATCACCCGTTTGCCGCAGACCGCCGACAGCCAGGCCCTGGCCACGGTGGTGTGCGCCGAAGGCTACGTCGCCCCGCCACGCCTGGGCGAGCACACCCTGGGCGCCAGTTTCGACTTCAAGAGCGATGACCTTACGCCCACCGCCGCTGAACATACCGGGAACCTGGAGCTGCTCCAGGGCATTTCCGAAGACCTGGCCCAGCGCCTGGGCGCCGACAGCCTGGCGCCGGAAGCCCTGGAAGGCCGCGCCGCGTTCCGCTGCACCAGCCCGGACTACCTGCCGATTGTCGGGCCATTGGCTGACCGCCAGGCGTTCGACCAGGCCTACGCCGCGCTGCGCAAGGACGCCCGGCAAGTGCCTGGCGCCGCCTGCCCGTGGCTGGACGGGTTGTATGTCAACAGCGGCCACGGCTCAAGGGGGCTGATCACCGCCCCGCTGACTGCGGAGCTACTCGCCGCCTGGCTGGACAACGAGCCGCTGCCGGTGCCGCGCGCGGTGGCTGACGCCTGCCACCCCAACCGTTTCGCCGTGCGGGCGCTGATCCGCACCACCACCGGCAAGGCCGAATGATCAACCGGCCGGGGCCTCACACACGGGGCCCAGCCCTTCGGTTCTGATGGCGTCCTCGGTCAAGCGCTCGATCAGCACGCTTTCAGCCTGCTCCCGTTCACTGAGGACGGTATGCATGCGACTCCGGTAATCGGCATCGCTCAGTACCAGGCTTTGTTCGAAGATGTCATTGAGGCGCTCATCATAGGGCGTGTTCAAGGCCTCGAAGCGAGCTGCATGGGCACGCTTGAGGTAGTCGGTCCAGAACGGCAGCTTCTTGAGATACGTCATCAGCTCGGGGGACAGCTCGGCCAGCGTGACTTCGGCCTTGGCTTCATCCAGCGCCAACTGAGTGACCTCCCCCAGCCGCGAATAGCGCATGTGTCGAGGCTGGCCGGGCAAATAGAATTCGCCGACCAGGCCTGTGCGGAACGCCAGGCTGACCTCCAATGGATCGGCGGCAGGATGCAGGCCACTGTGACGGCGCGCAATCGCCTCCAACTGCTCCAGGCGAAACAGGCCACGACCCAGTTTCAACAGCGGCTTGGGCGTCAGCGCACGCCCCTGGATGAGGGCCTTGGCATCGCTGATTTCCACCAGGACTTCCAGGCTGCTGAAGTTGACGGCGGCGGCATCGTCACAATTGATCGGCGTGGCGGCCCGGTCGAATACTTCCTCACGCAGTTCGCTGTTCATTGCGGCAGCCTCCAGCACCCGCCAAACGCGTCGCTGCAGGTCCTCACGCACGAACTCGGCGTCTTTGGTGCCGCCCAGTTCCGCGAGCAACTTGAACAGGGCGTCCGACCGGTGATCGTCCTTGAGGCTCGTCCACGTGAGTTTCTTCGCCGCATAGCCCGCCATCCGTTCGTCCGCCAGCCACAGTTCGCGTGCGCTCTGCTCGTTCAAGCGGGCAATGTCATCTTCCAGGAACCCCATGCCCGGACCGTACGCCTGACGGTAGTTTTTCAGGGCCAGTTGGCTTTGCGCCGATAACGGGTTGTGCCGCAAGTTGACGCCCTGGGCAACGTTTCGCGGCACGCGTAGTAGCCACTCCGGCAGCACGCTGATGTCATTGGCGCGCAAATTGATATGTTCAAGATAAGGCAGGCGCCACAGGTCCCTGGGCAGTTCCTTGAGTCGGCAGTTGCGCAACACCAGGCTACGCAGCGCGAACATACGGCTGATATCCGGCGGGTCCAGCAACGGGTTGTCCGCCAGGTTCAACACCTTCAGGCGCGTCAGATCGGCCAGCTTGGCACGGGTGTATTCGGTGAGCTGGAGTTTGTTGTTGCTCAGGTACAACCGCTCCAGGCCCGGCATGTGCAACAGGGCTTCAGGTAGCCGGGTCATCTGGTTTTCGCCTAGTTCAAGGGTGCGCAGCCCCTTGAAGTGGCTGAGGAAATACGCCACATCGTCAGTCAGGTTCAAACGGCGCAGTGACAAATGCTCGACGTGATCGAAACGCACCTGTGCGGGCAATGTCGGCAGAGGGCCGATGACCATATCATCGAGCAACAGCCCAGGAACCTGGCGGGCGTGCTCATCGGGCAGGGTCGACATCCGTCGCCAGCACTTTTCAATGCTCTTCGCCGCCTGGTGGCGGCTCAATCGATAGTCCCACAGGGGGTCGGCCTGCACGATATTGACAGACTTCTCGGCACGCCAGCGTTTGAGTGCCGTGTGCAGCGCTTCAAACTCCTGCTCGCGTGCCTGGACCGCCTTGGCACGCGACAGATGATCATGGCCCGCATCGCGCAGGAAATCGTTGACCTGCGACGGACTGAGCAAGGGATAGAGCTTGTTGACTTTACGCACCAACGCCGCCGGGAAATGCTCTGCCTCGGCTCGCGCCGCCTGGGTACAGATCAGCGGCTCTTCGTCCAGCAGCCCGCGTTCCGGCCACAGGTAACGGGCGACCCTGTCACGCTCATGCACCGCGGTAGCACGCAGGCGGCCGCGCAGGTCGGCCGCCTCGTTCTCGGCCTGAAGCTTCAATGCAATGCGCTGGCGTGGCAGCAGGCTATCGAAAAGCGCCGTGTACAAGCCGTCCGCGCCTGTCGCGACCGGCCCGAGGGCCTTGCCTTTTTGATCGAATGCCTGATACCCCTGAGGCGTGCTGACCAGGGTCCTCTGCGTTGCAGCTGTTGACGCGCCCGCCTCGGCCAGCACCTCCCCGCTCAGGGTTTGCCTGCGCACCTGCAACGCCAGGTCTCGGGGCCAGCCGGGCATTTGCTGCAGCATACCGACGGCCACGCGTCGGGTGCCGTCCCCCGCCAATTCCGGCCAGTACAGGCCCATCAGTGCGCGGTCCTGCTCCAACAGGTTCACCGTCTCGCGCGCCCGCTGGGCAAGCACCAGCGGTACCTGGCCGGTGGTGCGCAAATACCGGCGCTCCCATAATGTGGCCTGTGAGTACAGCTCCCACGCCATGCGGGGCGGCAGTTGTTTGAAGCGCTCGCACAACGGCACCAATTCGTTCAGGGCAACACCGGCGTAATAGGTGTACAAATGGTCGAACACGGCTTGATGCCGGCTACGCAGCGTGTCCAGCAGACGACGCTCCAGCGTACTGCGCATGTCGTCTTCCGCCACACCCTTGCCCAACAGGTCGCCACGTTCCTCGTCGCTCAAGTGCTCCAGCAAGGTGTCCATGACCCGCCCGTCCCTCAACTCCTTGCGGGTGATATGGATGCTCAGGTCCTCATAATCGAAAGGTGCTGTTTCCGGATGCCTTTCCAGCAGTTCGCCCTCCTCGTCCAGCACCTCGAAAAAACGCCCTTGGGGCCAGCCTGGCACCAGCGGCAATGCAAACAATTGCGCGCGTGCGGTACTCGCATCGGGACGTTCACCACGCTCCAGGTACTCCATCAGCTCACGAACCCTGTCGTTTTGCTTATAGCGCAGCACTGCGTCATGAAAACGCTCGGGTAACGGCTCGTAGGCACTGCCCAACGCCTGCAGGTGTGGCAGGGTCATTCCTGTGAGGGTCGCCAGGTTCGACAATGGCTCAGCGGGCAATTCGTCAAGGCTTGGATCCAGTCGCCTGAGGCTGTAGACGGGGTCTTCCCATTGCAAGGGGCGCTCGTAGACATGCTGCCAGCCACCACGGAAGTTGTGCTCCAGCGGCGGGCGATAAGCCTGCGGACGCCGTGGATGGATGACCCGCCACTTCTGCAATCGGGTATCGAACGCAACCGAATAGTGGTTTCCCCCCATGCGGATGTAGGAGCGGCCGTTGACTTGGTACACCCCTCGAGAACTGGCCACGGCCTGGAGTGCGACCGGCTCAGGCTGTCGATAGGCATTGAGCCTTGGCCGCCAGAGTTTCTGGCCCTGATCGGCAGTGTTGACGGCTTCGAACTTCTCGAAGAACTGCGCAGACGTTGTCAGGGTGCGCTTCAACGTCCCCACTACCCGCCCGCCCGCCACGAACAACGCCATGGCCGCGATATTTTCAGCCACATTCACCAGATGCTTGAGGGCCTCGGTATGCTCATCGTGCTGCCAGTCCTCGACGGCCTCGAACACTTCACCCAACAGCTGTCCGACGGCGACCCCGAGCATCAACTGCCCCAACACCGGCACCACCAACGACGCCACATTCAGCAGGTCCAGCCCCAGGTCCAGATAGCGCTGCATGCGCTCTTCACTGGCTTGCTGGTCGACCTGGGCCTTGGGTACCGCCAGTACCAGCGCGTCCAACTGTATCTTGCCGACAAATGCCTGAAAGAAGAACCCGGTCAGGCTGGTCGTGACGGGTAAGGCACGCAGCTGGCCAACCTTGCGCGTCATGTCGAACGAGTCGAAAAAATCCAGGCGGTTGCCCTCATCCACGTACCCTTCGAAAAACGTCCGGTAGCTCTTGATTTGCAGCTTCAAGGACAAATACACCTTGAAGTCTTCCAGCGTCGGATACTCGTACCAGGGCCTGGAGGGCTCGTTCGGCATGTAGACAATAAAGGGGCCGGTATCCAGGCTGCCCGGTGCGCTGTCGGAAAACACCAATACACTCCACACGCAGGTGCCATCGATGTTCAAGCCCTGCCAATTGATCAGGCCGTTGCCCGGCAGCCTGCTCCTGAGTTCACTGGCCGGACGATCGAACCCGATCAGCTTGAGCAACCGCGCGTAGGTCCCGGCTTCGATATGCCCCTTGCACAAGGCAATATGCAGATCCATGCGCATGTCCATGAGTTTGCCCAGGCCAATACTGACGGCAACCTGGTTGTAGGAGCTGACTTCCTCTTTGCTTTTCGGGTCGGGCAGGTCGAAGACCTCTTCGATGTGCTTTTGATAGAGCGCCCCCAGGTCCAGCTCCCGGCAATGACCGACAAATTCAGGCACCGTCATCCCCACCATCGGCTGCCTGGTGGCCGCAGAGCGCACTACAGCTGCGACGGACATGCCCCCGGGCTCAGCGCGCTCTGCAGAGAAATTCTGCATCGCCGCATGCAGCAGGCTTTGCTTGGTATAGGTAACGGTCTGGAGCAAGCCGCCGCCCAGGTCCGGGCTCACCCCAGTGAGCTTGCGCCTGGGCAACTCCAGCAGGTCTCGCCTGACATCCGGCGACTCCACCCCTTTGGCCCGCAGAAAATTGGTCAAGCGCTCTGCGCAGTATTGATCCAGCGGTTCCAGGCGGCTCAACAGGTAACGGACATTCTCACGAATCACCTTGCTGTCGATATGCGTCTGTTCAAGGGCGGTGAGTGTCGAAGCGTCGGCTTCAACCAACCAGTGCGGCACGGTTTTGCGCAAAACCTGCGCCTTGTCCAGGTCGGCGGTGATGTCGAGCAATGCCCTGTCCAGTTCATCTTGAGTCGCCCCTGCGGCGACCTCACTCAAATCGCGTTTTTGCGTCATCGGCATGTTTCCTCAGCCAGCTGAACATGACGCCAAACGATAAGCCTGGACCGGGCCGCATCCGGGTATCTGTCTACCGCCCTGCAACCACCTTCATCCGCTTATAACCGATTGATCTAAAACTCCACGAATAGCCCCGTGTCAGTTTCTGGGTACGCGCCCTGTCGGGCGTATTGAGTTTTATGCTCCCCAACGGAAAAACCGGTAAGGAATTTATGTGCGGATTAGCTGGAGAATTACGTTTCGATGCCCAACCTGCCGACCTGGCAGCGATTGAACGCATCACCCATCACCTGGCCCCGCGAGGCCCAGACGCCTGGGGCTTTCATGCCCAGGGGCCGATAGCCCTGGGCCATCGGCGCCTGAAAATCATGGACCTGTCGGACGGTTCAGCCCAACCGATGGTCGATTCGCACCTGGGTCTGAGCCTGGCCTTCAATGGCGCGATCTACAACTTCCCGGAATTGCGAGAAGAGCTGGAAGCCCTGGGCTACGCCTTCTATTCCGGCGGCGACACCGAGGTGCTGCTCAAGGGGTATCACGCCTGGGGCGAGGCACTGCTGCCCAAGCTCAACGGCATGTTTGCCTTCGCGATCTGGGAACGCGATGCCCAGCGCCTGTTCATTGCCCGCGACCGCCTCGGCGTGAAACCGTTGTACCTGTCGCGCACCGGCCAGCGCCTGCGCTTTGCCTCGGCCTTGCCGGCGCTGCTCAAGGGTGGCGATATCAACCCGATCCTCGATCCGGTCGCCCTGAACCACTACTTGAATTTCCACGCCGTGGTACCGGCGCCACGCACCTTGCTGGCGGGCATTGAAAAACTGCCACCCGCGAGCTGGATGCGCATCGATGCCAGCGGCAAGACCGAGCAGAAGACCTGGTGGACCCTGCCCTATGGCCCACGCGAAGATGAAAAAAACCTGAGCCTGGAAGACTGGACCGACCGCGTGCTCGACAGCACCCGCGAAGCCGTGGCCATCCGTCAACGTGCTGCGGTGGATGTGGGGGTGCTGCTCTCCGGTGGTGTCGATTCGAGCATGCTCGTCGGCCTGCTGCGTGAAGTCGGCGTACAGGATTTGTCGACCTTCTCCATCGGCTTTGAAGACGCCGGTGGCGAAGCCGGCAACGAGTTCCAATACTCGGACCTGATCGCCAAGCACTACGGCACGCGCCACCACCAATTGCGCATTGCCGAAAGCGAGATCATCGAGCAACTGCCGGCGGCCTTCCGCGCCATGAGCGAGCCGATGGTCAGCCATGACTGCATTGCCTTCTACCTGCTGTCGCGGGAAGTGGCCAAGCATTGCAAGGTGGTGCAGAGCGGCCAGGGCGCCGATGAGCTATTCGCCGGTTACCACTGGTACCCGCAGGTGGACGGTGCGGCCGATCCCTATGCAGCCTATCGCGATGCATTTTTCGACCGCAGCTACGACGACTATGCCGCCACTGTCGCGCCCAAATGGCTGACCGCCAACGATGCGGCGGGCGACTTCGTGCGCGAACATTTCGCCATGCCCGGCGCCGATGCGGCGGTGGACAAGGCCCTGCGCCTGGACAGCACGGTGATGCTGGTGGAAGACCCGGTCAAACGTGTCGACAACATGACCATGGCCTGGGGCCTGGAAGCACGCACGCCGTTTCTCGACTACCGCTTGGTCGAGCTCTCGGCCCGCGTGCCGGGTAAGTTCAAGCTGCCCGACGGCGGCAAGCAAGTGCTCAAGGAAGCGGCGCGCCGGGTCATCCCGAGCGAAGTCATCGACCGCAAGAAAGGCTACTTCCCGGTGCCGGGCCTCAAGCACTTGCAGGGCGATACCTTGAACTGGGTACGCGAACTGTTGCTCGACCCGAGCCAGGATCGCGGCCTGTTCAACTCCGCCGCGCTGGACCGCTTGTTGACCGACCCGCAGGGCCAACTGACGCCGTTGCGTGGCTCCAAACTGTGGCAACTGGCAGCGCTGAACCTGTGGCTCAGCGAACAAGGAATCTGATTGATGAAACCTCTCGCAGCGGCCTATAGCCAACGCTTGCTCAAGGGCCAGGCGCCGACCTACGAGCGCCTGCAGGCGCGCCTGGCGGAAGACGGCAGCCCCCTGGGCGCCGAGCCGATTGCGGTGCATTGCGGCTGGGGCCGGTTGTTGATCGGGCATACCTTCCCCGACCCGGCCAGCCTGGCCCAGGAACTGCTCCATGAGCAGCCGGGTGAGCGTGATATCGCGTTGTATGTGGCGGCGCCCCAGCAGATCCTGGGGATTGATCCCCAGCAGCTGTTTCTCGACCCCTCCGACACGCTGCGCCTGTGGTTCAGCGACTATCGCCCGGCTACCCGGGTGTTTCGCGGCTTCCGTATTCGACGGGTGCAGACCGAGGCCGATTGGCTGGCGGTGAATCAGCTGTACCAGGGGCGCGGCATGCTGCCGGTCGACGCCGAACGCCTCACACCGCGCCATCAAGGCGGCCCGGTGTACTGGCTGGCAGAAGACGAAGACAGCGGCGCGGTGATCGGCAGCGTGATGGGCCTGAATCACCAGAAGGCGTTTCATGACCCGGAAAACGGTTGCAGCCTGTGGTGCCTGGCGGTCGACCCGCAATGCACGCGACCCGGCGTGGGCGAAGTGCTGGTGCGCCATCTGGTGGAGCATTTCATGAGCCGTGGCCTGAGCTACCTGGACCTGTCGGTGCTGCACGATAACCGCCAGGCCAAGAACCTTTACGCCAAACTCGGTTTCCGCGCGCTGACCACCTTTGCGATCAAACGCAAGAATGGGATCAACCAGCCATTGTTCCTCGGCCCTGGCCCGCAGGCGGGGTTCAACCCCTATGCGCGGATCATTGTCGAGGAGGCCCACCGGCGCGGTATCGATGTGCAGGTGGATGACGCCGATGCCGGCTTGTTCACATTGAGCCATGGCGGGCGACGTGTGCGTTGCCGTGAGTCGTTGAGCGACCTGACCAGCGCTATCAGCATGACCCTGTGCCAGGACAAAAGCCTGACGCACAAGGTGTTGAAGGCCGCCGGATTGAAACTGCCCGCGCAGCAACTGGCGGGCAGCGCGGATGACAACCTGGAGTTCCTCGATGAGCACCAGCGCATCGTGGTCAAGCCGCTGGATGGCGAGCAAGGCCAGGGTGTGGCAGTGGATTTGCAGAGTATCGAGGAGGTGCAGCAAGCCATTGAAGCGGCGCGGCAATTCGACAGCCGTGTGTTGCTGGAGAGTTTCCACCAAGGCCTGGACCTGCGCATCCTGGTGATCGGCTTCGAGGTGGTGGCCGCCGCGATCCGCCGCCCGGCGGAGGTGACTGGTGATGGTCATCATTCCATCGGTGCGCTGATCGAAGCCCAGAGCCGCCGCCGCCAGGCTGCGACCGATGGTGAAAGCAAAATCCCCCTGGATGGCGAAACCGAACGCACGCTGAAAGCCGCTGGCTATGACTACAGCAGCATCCTGCCCCGTGGCCAGGTCCTGTCCGTGCGCCGCACCGCTAACCTGCACACCGGCGGCTGCCTGGAAGACGTCACCGCCATCCTGCACCCCACGCTGGTGGACGCCGCCGTGCGCGCCGCCCGCGCCCTGGACATCCCCATGGTGGGCCTGGACCTGATGGTGCCCGCCGCCGACCAACCCGAGTACGTGTTTATCGAAGCCAACGAACGGGCCGGCCTGGCCAATCATGAACCGCAACCGACCGCAGAAAAGTTTGTGGATTTGCTGTTTCCCCATAGCTGAACGATCCGACCTTAGGAGTCTTTATGAGCCGAACCATCCCCGAACCG
This sequence comes from Pseudomonas sp. CYM-20-01, assembly GCF_023169845.1. Classification (NCBI taxonomy): domain Bacteria; kingdom Pseudomonadati; phylum Pseudomonadota; class Gammaproteobacteria; order Pseudomonadales; family Pseudomonadaceae; genus Pseudomonas; species Pseudomonas sp. CYM-20-01. The sequence continues at coordinate 4,956,167 of NZ_AP025169.1, forward strand.
GATCTGAACTACCTGCAAAAAGTGCTGCTGGAAATGCTCGCCATTCCCAGCCCCACTGGGTTTACCGACACCATCGTGCGCTACGTCGCCGAGCGCCTGGAAGAACTGGGCATCCCCTTTGAAATGACCCGGCGCGGCACCATCCGCGCCACCCTCAAGGGCCAGAAAAACAGCCCCGACCGTGCAGTTTCGGCACACTTGGATACCATCGGCGCCGCCGTGCGCGCCATCAAGGACAACGGCCGCCTGAGCCTGGCGCCGGTAGGCTGCTGGTCGAGCCGCTTTGCCGAAGGCAGCCGCGTCAGCCTGTTTACCGACAACGGCGTGATCCGTGGCAGCGTGCTGCCGCTGATGGCCTCCGGGCATGCGTTCAATACCGCTGTGGATGAAATGCCGGTGAGCTGGGACCATGTGGAGTTGCGCCTGGACGCCTACTGCGCGACCCGTGCTGACTGCGACTCCCTGGGCATTGGCATCGGTGACTATGTCGCCTTCGACCCACTGCCGGAATTCACCGAGAGCGGGCACATCAGCGCCCGACACCTGGACGACAAAGCCGGCGTCGCGGCGTTGCTGGCCGCACTCAAGGCCATCGTCGACAGCGGCGAGCCGTTGCTGATCGACTGCCATCCACTGTTCACCATCACCGAGGAAACCGGCAGTGGCGCAGCGGCCGCCCTGCCCTGGGACGTCAGTGAGTTCGTCGGCATCGACATCGCGCCGGTCGCCCCCGGCCAGCACTCCAGCGAACACGCGGTGAGCGTGGCGATGCAGGATTCCGGCGGGCCGTATGACTATCACCTGTCGCGGCATTTGCTGCGCCTGGCGTCGGAACACGAATTGCCGGTGCGCCGCGACCTGTTCCGCTACTACTTCAGTGACGCCCACTCGGCTGTCACCGCCGGCCACGATATCCGCACCGCGTTGCTGGCGTTTGGGTGCGATGCGACCCACGGCTACGAACGCACGCATATCGACAGCCTGGCGGCGCTGAGTCGTCTATTGGGCGCCTACATTCTCAGCCCGCCCGTGTTCGCCAGCGATGCACAGCCGGCACAGGGTTCCCTGGACCGGTTCAGTCACCAGATCGAGCACGAGACGCAGATGGAGAGCGACACGCGAGTGCCGTCGGTGGACAGCCTGGTGGGCAACAAGTCCTGAGACTGGCAACTACGGTCCCGGCGCAGTAGGATCGCCGGGATCCATCACCCGAGGCTTGTATGCTGATTCCCTACGATGCACTTGAAGTCGACACGCTGACGCGCCTGATCGAAGACTTCGTGACCCGCGACGGCACCGACAATGGCGACGACACGCCCCTGGAAACCCGCGTGCTGCGCGTGCGTCAGGCGCTGACCAAGGGCCAGGCGCTGATCGTGTTCGACCCGGAAAGCGAGCAGTGCCAGTTGATGCTCAAGCACGACGTGCCCAAGCATCTGTTCGACTGACGTCAGAGATTGGGCACCGGCACCGGATGGGTGCTGGGGTCCTGGCGATCGCGGATTTTCTGATGCACCTCCGCGCGATGCACATGCACCCCGGCCGGCGCTTCAACGCCGAGTTTCACCTGGGTACCGTTCAACTCGAGGATATGCACGGCGATGTCATCGCCGATGGAGATGACTTCGCCTATGGCGCGGCTTAAGACCAGCATGGCGGTTGTCCTTTTAACAGTGAAAGGACCTCGACCATGCGCGCAGGCTGTGCTGCGCATCAATGGCTTGCCGTGAAATCAGGCACTACTTACATGTGTAGGTAAAATACCTGACAGACCACTACCCGATCAGCCCTTGGCAGCCTGTGCCTTGGCGCGCATTTTGTCGGCCATGCTGGTCATTTCGTCATACAGCAATTGCGGGTTCTTCTGCTTCAACGCCCATGCCATGCGCCCCTGCTCGTGGGGCAGGATCATGAACTCGCCCTCCGCGACCCGCTGATAGATGTAGTCGGCGATATCCGCCGCCGAAATCGGCGAGCTTTCCAGCAGCTTGCCCACCTGGGCCTTCATGGCGGGGGTCGGCCCACGGAACGAATCCAGGAGATTGGTCTGGAAGAACGATGGGCACACCACATGCACACCGATTTCCTGCTGCTTGAGTTCCACCAGCAGACTCTCCGACAACGCCACCACACCGGCCTTGGCCACGTTGTAGTTACTCATGGCCGGCCCCTGCATCAGTGCAGCCATGGAGGCGATGTTGATGATGCGGCCCTTGCTCTTTTCCAGCAGCGGCAGGAACGCCTTGCAGCCCTTGACCACGCCCATCAGGTTGATTGCGATCTGCCAGTCCCAGTCCTCCAGGGACAACTCGGCAAAGAAGCCGCCTGACGCCACGCCCGCGTTGTTGACGATCACATCGATACCACCGAGCTTGACCTCACAGGCCTGGGCGAATGCGGTGAGCTGGCTGTAGTCGCGCACGTCGCAGCGCTGGATAAAACCTTCGCCACCGGCCTCGCGCACCAACCTGAGGGTTTCTTGCAGGCCGGGCTCGCTGACATCCGACAAGGCCAACTGCCAACCCTCACGGGCCCAGCGCAGAGCGATTTCACGACCCAGGCCGGACCCGGCGCCAGTGATCATCATGCGATTTTGCATAGGAAGCTGCCTTGTGGTTCACGGAAGAAGTGATCGGCAGTGTAGCGAAGGTTTTTCCTGCCCCCATCCACCATCAGAGTGATGAATGCCCCTGGCAAACCGTGGGCCGGGTCGGATGTTTGCGTATAGCCTAAGTTCAATATTTTTCAACTAATAGGTTTTAGTTGCGAGCGCATTAAAAGAAATAAGCACGTTTGCGAAATGCTTTAAAAAAATACTGAATTTTCTGCGAGGGGCCATAGTCGGAGTTGTTAAGGCGTCTGTCTTTAATATGCGGGCCTATCGTTAAACAACCGGTCTTTGCAGAAGGCCAATAAGGAAAAAAACCATGAGCCTCATTCTGATCATTATCCTGATCCTGCTGCTGGTCGGCGGTTTGCCAGTGTTCCCTCACTCACGCAACTGGGGTTACGGCCCGTCGGGTATCCTGGGCGTTGTCCTGGTGGTGCTGCTGGTACTGTTGTTGCTTGGGCGTATATAAACGCCAGGCAAAAAAAAGAGGCCCTTTAAAGGGCCTCTTTTTTATGGCCGATTAATTAGTCCGGCTTGCCGTTGACTACACCCGCGGTGTTATCCAACAGACTCTTGGTGGCCGTCTGCAGGAACGACTCAAGTTTCTGCTTCAGCGCCGCCTCGTCCGGCGACTCGGGGATTACTTTACCGGTCGGGTTGGCGCCCAGTTCGTATTCCCACAACTTCGGTGGCATTTCCTTCGGCAGCACCAGAATGCGGTCTGCGGTCACCAACGCCACGGTCTGATCGCTGCCCGATGGCTTGATCACGCCAAAACCCTTATCGCCTTCCGGCAGGTTCAACAGGTCACGGCCCCAGCACTGGTGCAGGGTATCGCCACCAAGGCGGCCCATGATCGTTGGCACGATGTCGATCTGGGTGCCCACGGTGTGGTCACGCTCGCCGAACTTTTCCTGCATGCCTGGCGCGATCATCAGCATCGGCACGTTGAAACGGCCCAGGTCCATTTCGGTGATCTGCTGCTCGTTGCCGAAGCCATGGTCACCCACGATCACGAACAGGGTTTCCTTGAAGTACGGCTCCTTGCGGGCCTTCTCAAAGAACTGGCCCAATGCCCAGTCGGAGTAGCGCATGGCAGTCAAATGCTCGTTGAGGCTGCCACGGTCGGTGACTTTCTCTACCGGCAATGGCGTCGGCAACGCATACGGCGTGTGGTTGGACAGGGTTTGCAGCAACGCATAGAACGGCTTGCCGCCTTCACGCGCCTTGAGCTCTTCCAGGCCACGGTTGAACATATCCTGGTCGGACACGCCCCACGTCGGGTCGGAGAACACCGGGTCGACGAAGTCATTGCGACCGATGAAGTTGGTCATGCCCTGGTTGCTGAAGAAGCCCGACTGGTTGTCCCAGGCGAAATCGCCGTTGTACACATACACGTCGTCAAACTTGCGCGCGCTGAGCAACTGCGGCAGGCCCGACAGCTTGTGGCTGCCTTCGGGGGTCTGCATCAGGTATTCGAAGCCCGGCAGGTTCGGGAAGCACGCCATGGTGGCGAACATGCCCTGGTGGGTATGGGTGCCGTTGGAGAAGAAACGGTCGAACAGCAGGCCTTCCTTGGACAGTTTGTCGAAGTACGGCGTGATGTTGCCTGGACGACCCAAGGCGCCGACCGAGTGACCGGCGAAGCTCTCCATGAGGATCACGACCACGTTCTTGATCGGCAGGGTCTTCTCGGCCGGCGGCATGTAGTCGCGGCGCACGGCAGCGATGTCGGTATCCACCAGCTTCTCTTGCGGCAGCACCAGCATGTCACGCACGGTCTGGGTAGCCAGCGGCTGGTCGAGGGTGGCCTTCCAGATGTTGGAACGGTCTTCGCCGAAGCGGGCCTTGGCCGCCGCAATCAGTGACAAGGTGCCATTGAGGCCCAACTGGTTGGCGAAGTTGGAGTCGGTGGTGTACACATCACCCCAACGCAGTGGCGGGCCTTGGCGCAGGGTGCCACGGATGGCGACCACGGCGATCAGCAGGCAGACCACGAACACCGCGATACGCGTGTACCAAGGCGCCACCTGGCGAGTGCCGATGCTGCCACCGCTGAACGGGCCACGCGGACGTGTGGCGCGGTCGGCGCCTTTGAACGCCATGCTCAGGATCAACGTACCCACGGCCCAGGCCAGCAGGTAGCGCACCACCGGAAAACCGTACCAGAGCATGCTCATCACGGTCTTGGGGTCTTCCTTCACATACTGGAAGACCAGGCCGTTGAGGCGCTGGTGGAACTCGCGGTAGAAGTCCATTTCCATCAGGCCCAGGAACAGGGCAATGCTGGACGCGACGGTCAGCCACAGACGGAAGAACCCACGCGCGGCCATGGCGCGGACGCTGAACAAGGCCAGCAGCAGCGGGACCAAAGCATACATCACGAAGCGGATGTCAAAGCGCGTGCCATTGCCGAACGCTTCGAGGAAGGTCGAGGCCGGCGTGTCGAGGATCATTTCGCGGTTGTACACCAGCAGCGCCAGGCGCAGCAGGGAGAACATCACCATCATGACCAGTGCGCAGAGCAGCGTGTACGCCAGATGGGATTTGACGGTCGGTTGCAGCAGGCGATTAGAAGCTCGCTGCTGACTCAGGGCGTCCGGGTTTGCCATGTCGTTTCAGGACCCATTGGAAGTTTAAGTGACGAAGTAGTGCAGTGGCGCGAATGGTGCCCGATCAACGGCGGCAAGGCTATTAATTACTGAACGTGCACCGGCGCTCCGCCTTTAGCGGCTCTTGGGATAGGGCCTTGGCAGGAAGATAAAGCCGGCGAATTGTCTTGGACGGGATGTGAAAATTTTGTGCAGCGAATATTTCGAAACACAAAATGAATTGAAGGGAAAAGCCATGGCCTGGCAGCTGTCGAGCCGGGGTTCGACAGCTGCCAGGCCGGGCGCGCGATCAGATCCGCACATTACCCCGTGGCCCGGCAATCGCCCAGATGATCAGGCCCAGCACCGGCAGCAGCAGGATCAACAGGATCCACAACACCTTGGCGCCCGTGCTTGCGCCGCTTTTGAACACGTTGATGATCGCCCAGATATCCAGCGCGAGGATGATCAGCCCGATCAAGCTATTGAACGTGGAACCCATGGTGTCGCTCCTAAGTGAGGGCATGCCCTTGTAGGATAGTCAGCCCTGGCGGGGGTTCCGTTTTATTTCAGACGTGAACGGCGACTTTCAGCGCTTCCAGGGACGGTTCGCCCTTGATGCCCACTTCAGCGCACAGCTCCAGCACGCGCGGCAGGTCGTTGCCGTAGACCAGCACCGCCTGGATTTCGTCATCGAGCAACTGGCTGAAGTTGAGCAATACGTAGCCGCCATCCTCGGGGCTGAGGGCGCTCATCTGGATCTGGATGCGGTTGAGCGCGGTCAGGTCTTCGGTCTTGGCCAGTTGCTTGGGCTTGAGGTTGAACGCCACGCCGGGGCCGAACGACGCGACGATCTGCGCGAACAGGTCACCATAGGTGTCGGCCTGGAACAGTACGGTGTCCGGCAGGCTGCCGACCACCACCCACTCACCGAGTGGGATGGGGAAGGTGTCGTCGTAGTTGATATCCGGGTTGGCCGCCAGAAACGCGGCCGGGTCGGCGTAAGCCTGGGCCGCTTCATCGGCGATGCGCGCCACCTCGTCCTCGCCCATGACGCCGGCGCTGATTTTGCTGATGAGTTCGACGAGGGCGGTTTTCATGGAAATGATCCTGTAGCGGGCTGGCTTTTGAGGGCGCGTAGCCTACACCAGTTTCTGCAACTGCGCCGCCGTATCCACCGCGCCCATGGTCTGCGCGGCAGCCAGTGCGGTGGCGCCATTGGCGTCGGTGGCCTTGGGGTTGGCGCCCTGCCCCAGCAGGTAATCGACCATCGCAACGCGGTTGAACATCGCCGCCATCATCAACGCCGTACGGCCGTCGGCAGACGCGGCATCCACCGGCGCGCCCCCTTCGATCAGCGCCTTGACCACGTCCAGGTTGCCCTTGAACGCTGCACCAGCCATCGGCAGCTGATTCTTGTCGTTGGCGATCTGCGGATCGGCCTTGAACTCCAGCAGCACTTTTACCGCCTCGGCGTGGCCGTGGTAGGCCGCGAGCATCAGCAGGGTGTCGCCGTTATGGTTGCGAAAGTTGGCCGGCAAGCCTTTGGCCAGCAGCGCAGCGAGCATGGCGGCGTCGCCTTTACGGGCAACGTCGAAGACCTGTTCGGCAAATTCGGCAGCTTCGTCTTCGGTCATTTGTTTGGCTTGGTCTGACATGTGGGGCTCCTTGTCTGGTGCTTTATATGGCGCCCAGTGTCGCGAGGGAGTTCCCCGCTGTCATGGCTTTTTTGTCAAAAGCGGCCATAGGCAGAATCAATAGCGCTCCTTTAATAGCGGAAATGCCCACCCTGGATCTGCGCCAGCAACTGCCCGGTGACCGGCACATAACTGTCCGACCCCGGCAGCCAGGCATAGACCGGGTCATTGCCGGCCTTGTCCGGGTCGAAGGCTTCCTCCTTGAGCCGCACCTTCTGGTATTTGAAGGTGCCGGTGGTTTCCATCTTCACCTTGATCCGCAGGAACAACGGCACGGCATAGTGCGGCAACTGACCATGAGCGAACTGCAGCAACTCGCGCATGTCCAGGGCAGCCAGCGATTCGCTCGGGGTGATGGCGACCATACCGGCGCGGCCATTGGTGTTTTCGATTTCCACGCCATAGGCCACGACTTCAGCGATCTGCGGGTGTTGCAGCAGGATGTTTTCCACTTCGGTGGTCGAGACGTTTTCTCCCTTCCAGCGATAGGTATCGCCCAGGCGGTCGACAAACTGTGCATGGCCGAAGCCGATGCTGCGCACCAGGTCGCCGGTATTAAAGTAGCGGTCGCCCTTCTCGAACACATCCGTGAGGATCACCTTGCGGTTTTTCTCCGGGTCGGTGTAACCGTCATAGGGAGACTTTTCATCGATCCTGGCCAGCAACAAGCCCTGCCCGCCGGTCTTCACTTTGTGCATGAAGCCATCGCTGCCACGGATCGGCTCACCGCTGTCGTGGGCGTAGTCCACCAACGCCCAGTGCTGCAGGCAAAAGCCGACGGTGTTGTCGAAATTCAATATGTTGGTGAAACCGATATTGCCGTCGCTGGCGGCGTACAACTCGCAGACATGCTCCACGCCGTAACGCGCCTTGAACTGTGCCCACACACCGGGGCGCAGGCCATTGCCAACCATCTTGGTCACGCGGTGGTCACGGTCGTTTCCGGTGGCCGGCTGATCGAGCAGATAGCGGCACAATTCGCCGACATAACCGAGGGTGGTCGCTTTGAATTTGCGCGCATCCTCCCAGAACTGGCTGGCGCTGAACTTGCGCCGGATAGCGAACCCGGACGCGCCGACAATCGCCGAGCCCCAGCACACGCAGAGGCCGGTGGCGTGGTACAGCGGCAGGGTGCAATAAAGAACATCCTCCGGCCCCATGTCCAGCGCAATGCTGCCGAAGCTGACAGCGGTCTTGGTCCAGCGACCATGTTTCATGATGCCGGCCTTGGGCAGCCCGGTGGTGCCGGAGGTATAGATATAGAAGCAGGGGTCGTTGAAGAAAATCTGCGCGGTACTCGGCGGGTTGTCCACCGGGCATCCGGCGCTGGCTGCCATCAGGTCACAGTAACCGTCGGGCAGCGCATTGACCTGCTGGTCCGCGACAAACCAGGTCCGTTCCACAGGAATGCTCACCTGCTCACGTACCGCGTCATAAGAAGCCACCAATTCTGCACCGGCCACAATCGCCACCGGGTTCACCAGGTTGAGGCTGTGCAGCAGCGCCGCCTGGGTTTGCGCGGTATTGAGCATCGCGCAGATGCCGCCCAGCTTGGCCACGGCCAGTACGCTCAGCAGCAACTCGGGACGGTTTTCAATAAAGATCGCCACTACGTCGCCCTTGCCGATGCCTTGGGCTTGCAGATGGTGGGCCATGCGGTTGGCCTGTTGGTTGGCTTCGCTGTAGCTGAGTACGCGGTCGCCGTACAACAAGGCCGTGCCATGCGGGTTACGCAGGGTGGCTTGTTCAAAATGCCAGCCCAGGCCACAGGGCTGCGCGGGGTCGGTGACATTGGCGGCCCGCATGCCGCGCACCACGCGTGGCAAAGCGCGAACAATGGCCGGCACCTTCCGCAGCATCATGCCCCAGGTGATCATGTCGTTTTGCGCGTGGCTCATGGGAACATCCTTTTTCTTATTGTGCGTAAACCTTGCAGAAAAGTACGTCAGGCCCTCTTCGGCTGTACACGCAGGATTTGAAAAGTTTTGTATCCCGATAAGCGAGCGCTGAAAAAAGGAATTTAGCCAGGCAGAGGGAGTCTTTATGAGTAATGGCCTGCATGCTCGACCCTGCCAAGCAACGCAAAATGCAGGATGCATGATGGCCATTCATGCAAATTGCACGAATTCGAAAATTTAGAATTTTTATAAACCATTGATTTATAACGATATTTATTTAAATCACTAGCTGGCACAATCACTGCACCTATCTCTCCATGCTTGCCAACTTGAGCCAACGGAGCTGATAGACATGAGCCTGATCCAAGATAAATTCGCTTCAGTATTCTCCAACTACGATGTCACCACCCAGCCTCGTCCAGATGGCGGCATCCTGCTGACCCTGCGCAACAGCGAGGGTAAACAGGTCAAGCGTTCGATCTCATACCAGCAATTGCACACTGCCGACCAGCTGACATGGGTTATCAGCGCCATTCGCCGCGACCTGGCAGAACAGGCCAGCGAGCTGCCGCAGATTTCGATGCTGCAAAGCCAGAACCGCTTTGCCTTGCCGACCTACCACTCGGCTTAAGCTCCAGATACCCAAAAGGGCCGCGACGCCTCTAGCGTCGCGGCCCTTTTTCATGGGTTCAACACAGCCCTTGTCGGCTGGCTTCGTTGACGGCCTGTACCCGATTGGTCACTTCCAGCTTGCAGTAGATATTGCGCAGGTGGAACTTCACGGTTGCTTCGGACGTGGCGCGTATCTGGCTGATCTCCCAGACGGTCTTGCCTTCCGAAGCCCAGCGCAGGATTTCCAACTCCGCCGGGGTCAGGGCCTTGCCCGCCAGGTTCAGACGTCGCCTGATTGCATTGGGCAGCGAATACGGCGGTAGATACGATTCCTTGGGGCCGCTCATTAGATCCTCTCCTTTTTCTGGCTCATGCCGCACCACCTTCTTCGGATTCCTCCTATTGACAGGTGACATAAACATTGATGCCGCAAAGGGTTACATAACGAATGGTATTAAGGCGCAGGCCCGCGCATAAACATCCGCGCCTTACAGAAGTTTAAGTTTCTTCCCACAGCAACTTCCAACCTTCAGGGGTTGTAGTTTTTGATAGGTGGGGATTAGTCGTCGAGGCCGGGGAAACGACTGGCAATATCGTCCTCGGTGAACTCCGGTATACATTCTTCAGCCGTATTGCACAGGCGCAGCGTGACAAAGTGCGGGTTCTCCCCCATGTCAATCCAGTGCGGCATACCGGCCGGGATCACAAGCAGGTCGTTTTTCTCACAACGCACGGCGTACACGTAATCGGCTATGTGCAGACAAAACAGCCCCTGGCCAGCAATGATGAACCGTACGGCATCTTCGCTGTAGCGGCGCTCGGCAAGAAAACCCGCGCGCACTTCGGCCTTCTGGAGATGATCCTCCGTCACCTTGAGCACCAGCGCATCTGCGTAGCCCAAGGCCTGAATCTGCGCCTTGTACGCCGCAATCAATTGCGCATCTGTGGCCCCCTTCTCGATGGGGACAGGCTGCCAACGCTCAAAACGCACGCCGTGCTCGGCCAGGGTCGCAACAATATCCTCGGAGTGGGTGAGGACCTTGTTCGGGGTGTCCGGTGAAGCAACGGAGTAGACGGCGACATAGCTCATTGAAGGGTTCCTTGGTTCTGCTCGTGCAATCGAAGACCGATGATAAGGGCGGCGGCCAGGGCCGCGACGCTCGCGATGCTGAACGTCAGGGTCGGCCCCAACAGGTTCCAGCTGTAGCCGGCATACAGCGCACCCAGCGCACCGCCGGTACCGGCCAGGGCGGCGTAGAGCGCCTGGCCCTGGCCTTGTTGCCGGTCACCAAAACTGCGTTGCACAAAGGCAATCGAGGCCGCATGAAAGCTGCCGAACGTGGCGGCGTGCATCACCTGCGCCAGCAACAGCACCCAGAAATACTCGGCAAACGACCCTAGCAGCAACCAGCGCAGCGCCGCCAACAGGAAACTCGCCAGCAGTACCCGACGTACCGAAAAGCGCGTGAGGATGCGGCTCATGCCGAGGAACATCAACACTTCCGCCACGACCCCCAGGGCCCACAGCATGCCGATCACACCGCGGCTGTAACCCAGGTGTTCCAGGTGCAGCGTCAGAAAGGTGTAATACGGACCGTGGCTCAGTTGCATCAATGCCACGCAGGCATAAAACGCCAGCACGCCGGGGCTGCGCAATTGCTTGAGGAAGCCGTCGCCCACCAGACGATTGCCGTGGGTGGTGGGCTGCGCATTCGGCACCCACAGGCTGGCGCCGATAATGCCCGCCATGATCACCACGACCACCACCGGGTAGATGTCCAGGCTCAGCCAGTCGAACAGGCGGCCCATGATCACCACGGTGAGGATAAACCCGATGGAACCCCACAGGCGGATCTGGCTGTAGCGCGCCGTCTGCTTTTGCAGGTGCGCAAGGGTGATCACTTCAAACTGCGGCAGTACCGCGTGCCAGAAGAACGCATGCAGCGCCATGACCAAGGCCAGCCAGGCGTAGGTGTGGCTGACGAAGATCAGCGAAAAACTCGCCAGGGTGCATACCGCGCCAAAACGCACGATGGCCAGGCGCCGGCCGGTGTAATCGCCCAGCCAGCCCCACAGGTTGGGCGCCACGCAGCGCATCAGCATGGGAATGGCCACCAGCTCGCCGATGCGCGCGCTGGAGAACCCCAGGTGATCGAAGTACAGCGCCAGGAACGGCGCAGTCGCCCCCAGGAGGGCGAAGTAGAACAGGTAGAAGCTGGAGAGGCGCCAGTATGGGAGAGATGAGGTCATGCTAGATGGGGCTGCTTCGCAGCCCAGCGCGAGCAAGCTCGCTCACCACAGTCACAGCTGGCCCAGCACCGGCGTACTCACGCGCACATCGGCGTTTTGCCCGCGATTGCGCAACAGGTGGTCCATCAACACGATGGCCATCATCGCTTCGGCGATCGGCGTGGCGCGGATGCCGACGCACGGGTCGTGGCGGCCTTTGGTGATCACATCCACCGGGTTGCCGTGCACATCGATGGAACGGCCCGGCGTGGTGATGCTCGACGTGGCCTTGAGCGCCAGGTGCGCCACGATCGGCTGGCCCGAGGAAATACCGCCGAGGATGCCGCCCGCGTTGTTGCTGAGGAAACCTTGCGGGGTCAGTTCGTCGCGGTGCTCGGTGCCACGCTGGGACACACAGGCAAAACCGGCGCCGATTTCAACGCCTTTGACCGCGTTGATGCTCATCAGCGCATGGGCGAGTTCCGCATCCAGGCGGTCGAAGATCGGTTCGCCCAGGCCCGGCTTCACGCCCTCGGCCACCACGGTGATCCTGGCGCCGACGGAATCCTGGTCGCGGCGCAACTGGTCCATATAGGCTTCCAGTTCCGGCACCTTGTCCGGGTCCGGGCTGAAGAAGGCGTTGTCCTCGACGCTGTCCCAGGTCTTGAACGGGATTTCAATCGGGCCCAGTTGGCTCATGTAGCCACGGATCACGATGCCCTGGGTGGCCAGGTATTTCTTGGCGATGGCACCGGCGGCCACACGCATGGCGGTTTCGCGGGCCGAACTGCGGCCGCCGCCACGGTAGTCGCGCTCGCCGTATTTGTGGTGGTAGGTGTAGTCGGCGTGAGCCGGGCGGAACAGGTCCTTGATCGCCGAGTAGTCCTTGGACTTCTGGTCGGTGTTGCGGATCAGCAGGCCGATGGAGCAGCCGGTGGTGCGGCCTTCGAACACCCCGGAGAGGATCTCGACTTCGTCGGGCTCCTGGCGCTGGGTGGTGTGGCGGCTGGTGCCGGGCTTGCGGCGGTCGAGGTCACGCTGCAGGTCTTCCAGGGACAGCTCGAGGCCTGGCGGGCAGCCGTCGACAATGGCGACCAACGCCGGGCCATGGCTTTCGCCCGCGGTGGTAACAGTGAACAGCTTGCCGAAGGTATTGCCGGACATGCAGGGCGCTCCGTGAAATCAGTTGAATCAAGTCAACCGTAATAACTTAAGGCGGCCAGTATACGCAGGCTAACCGAGTAGTTCATCCTCGAAACCTTACCGGTAGACCTTGGTCCAACCGGCACCTTCCTCATGATGGCGCGATGATGCTGCGAGTTCTGCTTTTGACCCTCACCCTGTTTTCCAGTGTTGGCTTCGCCGCCTCCCCTGTCGTGCTGCAAAGGCCCATCAGCCTGGACACCGGCAGTGGCGAGCTGTTTGGCTCACTCTTGTTGCCCAAATCCGATAAGCCAGTCCCGGTTGTACTGATCATCCCTGGCTCCGGCCCTACCGACCGCAACGGCAACAGTGCCGACGGCGCGCGCAACGACAGTCTCAAGCGCCTGGCCTGGGTGCTGGCGCGGCACAACATTGCCAGCGTGCGCTACGACAAGCGCGGCGTCGCGGCCAGCCTGGCGGCCACGCCGGATGAGCGCAACCTGACCCTGGATGCCTACGTGGCCGATGCCGTGGCCTGGGGCAAGCTGCTCAAGGCCGACACACGCCTGGGCCCGTTGATTGTGCTGGGTCACAGCGAAGGTGCCTTGGTCGCGGCTCTCGCCGCGCCGCAACTGGACCCGGCCGGCGTCATTTCGTTGTCCGGCAGCGCACGCCCGGTGGACCAGGTGATCCGCCAGCAGTTGGCCGATCACCTGCCCCCTGCCCTGTTGCTGCGCAGCAACGAGATCCTCGATCACCTCAAGGCCGGCCAGGTGGATGCTGATGTACCCGGCCCGCTGGAAGGCATTTTCCGCCCCAGTGTGCAGCCGTACCTGATCAGCCTGTTCCGTGCCGACCCTTCGGCCGCGTTCGCCCAGTTGCGCATGCCCGCGCTGATCATCCAGGGCACCAACGATATCCAGGTGGGTGTGGGCGACGCCCAGCAATTGAAAAAGGCCAAGCCCGACGCACAGCTGGCGGTGATCGAAGGCATGAACCACGTGATGCGCATCGTGCCCAACGACGTGAAGCAGCAATTGGCCTCGTACAACGATCCGCAACTGCCCCTTGCCGCCGAGCTGGGCAGCCGCGTCGTGCGCTTTATCGACGGACTTCAACCCCGTTAAGCGACAATTTGTCTCCAGTCCTGGGAAAAACGGCCGATAAGCCCTGGGTCGACAGCAAAAAGACTGTCGGCTCGCTGGGCTTGGACAGGATCGCGCCGCATGACAACCACTGAAGCAACACCGGAATCCACCGCCGATACCCCGGCTGAAAAAACCGAGGCCGTCGACGCGGCGCCCTTGCCGTGGGCGGAGGTCCAGGCCGAGCATTTCAAGATGCTGCGCCTGGCGCCCCTGGCCACCGACCGCGCCACCGGCGTGCGACCGTTGCGCTTCGTGCAGTTTGGCTACGCCGAGCGCAATGACAAACACCACAGCCTGCTGCGCATGGTGATCCAGCTGCCAGGGCAGCGCGTGCGCCGTGAGCAGAACCACCTGGACATCTGGGTCGACCACGACAAGCACCGCGTGCACTTCGGCCCGGGCAACAGCCTGGAAATCGAACCGGCCAACCGGGGTATCGGTCGCTTCCTGGTGGCCCAGGGCGCCGCGTGGGCGAAGAAGAAGTGGTCACACTACCGCGTCGACGGCGTCGACCTGGCCAACAAAGATGCGTTGAACGAGGCCACCCGCCTACGCCGTGATCACTTCCTGCGCATCCAGGGCTTTGATGTGGCCTACGCCGATGTGCAACACCTCAAAGGTAATGTGCAGCCGGGCAAGGTCGGCGATGTGCTGGACAGTTGGAACACCGAGAAGGTGCAGTTCGTGGAGATTCTCGAAGCCGCGCAGATGCTGCAACAGGCCGAGCAGAACCTGGCGGAGCAGGAAGTGAAACTGCGCAAGGAAGAGGAAAAGGTCACCAAGTTCAAGCGTGAGGACAGCGGGTTGCGCTTTACCATCACCTGCCTGGTGGCGTTTACAGTGTTTCAGGCGGGGTTGTTGATCTGGATTGCCACCCACCGCTGAAATGAGTCTATGCCTTGAAATAAGGTCTGAATGTGGGAGGGGGCTTGCCCCCGATAGCTGAGTGTCAGTATTTGGAGTAGCTGACTGATCCACCGCCATCGGGGGCAAGCCCCCTCCCACATTGGCCCTATTCGTTCAGTAAGGTGGGTTAAACGCGGGCGGCAAACACCGCCTGATGTTGACGGCATTGCTCAGCCGTCAACATGAACACCCCATGCCCACCGCGCTGGAAGTCCAGCCAGGCGAAGTCCACTTCCGGGTACAACGCCTCGACGTGCACCTGGCTGTTGCCCACTTCCACGATCAGCAAGCCCTTCTCGGTCAAGTGGTCTGCCGCTTCGGCCAGCATTCGCCGTACCAGGTTCAAGCCATCGTCACCACAGGCCAGGCCCAGCGCCGGTTCGTGTTGGTACTCATCCGGCATGTCGGCGAAATCTTCGGCATCCACATACGGCGGGTTCGACACGATCAGGTCAAAACGCTGGCCCGGCAGGCCGTCGAAACCGTCACCCTGCACGGTGTAGACGCGCTCATCGACGCCATGGCGCTCGATATTCTGGTTGGCCACTTCCAAGGCTTCGAAGGACAGGTCGCCCAGCACCACTTCGGCGTCCTGAAACTCGTAGGCGCAGGCAATACCGATGCAGCCGGAGCCGGTGCACAGGTCGAGGATGCGGGCGGGCGGCTGGGCCAGCCAGGGTTCGAAGCGGTTTTCGATCAGCTCGCCAATCGGCGAACGCGGGATCAGCACGCGCTCGTCGACAATGAACGACATGCCGCAGAACCACGCCTCATTCAATAGGTACGCGGTGGGTACGCGCTCATGGATGCGCCGATGCAGCAAACGTTGCACATGGGAGACTTCCTCTTCCTCCAGATTGCAGTCTAGATAACTGTCGGCAATTTCCCATGGCAGGTTCAAGGCGCCGAGCACTAATTGGCGGGCTTCGTCCCAGGCATTGTCGGTGCCATGCCCGAAAAACAGGTCTTCCCCATGGAAACGGCTGACAGCCCAACGAATATGGTCGCGCAACGTGCGCAGGCGGGATGTGATCACGGGGACAAGCTCCTGGAAAAAACGACTGGCGATTCTAACAGCCTTCACCTGTACCGACGATGTACGAAAACCTGCGCCCATCCGTCGGATTTCATCCAAATTGCCATCATTGCGTTAAACAGGCCCACCTCTTGACATGGCTGCACGTCAACAACGGCGTACCTTACGATGGTAGCGATTCACAGAACCGCTCAGCCAGTGGACAATGTCGCAAAAGCCCCCCTCACAGGAGCCCCAGAATGTCCGTTCCAAAGACGATGTTTCAACTCAGCGGTCGTGGTTACGCAGCAGCGAACCTCAGCCATGCGACCCTCGTGATCATCGACGCCCAGAAGGAATACCTCAGCGGCCCGCTCGCCCTCTCGGGCATGGACGCGGCCGTTGGTAACATCAAGCAACTGGTCGCCGCAGCGCGCAACGCCGGGCGCCCGATCGTGCATGTGCGTCACCTGGGCACCGTTGGCGGCTTGTTCGACCCTCAAGGCGAACGGGGTGAGTTCATCCCGGGCCTCGAGCCTGAGGGCGACGAAACCATCATCGGCAAACTGCTGCCCAGCGCATTTCACGGCACCGGCCTGGAAAAACACCTGCAGGACCTCGGTTCCCTGGATCTGATTGTCTGCGGTTTCATGAGCCACTCCAGCGTCAGCACCACCGTGCGTGCCGCCAAGAACCTGGGCTTTCGCTGCACCCTGGTGGAAGACGCCTGCGCCACCCGCGACCTGCCTTACAAAGGCGGCATCCTCAGCGCCGAGCACGTACAGCAGACCGAAATGGCCATCATGGCCGACAACTTCGCCACCCTGGCGTTGACCAAAGATCTGATCTGATCGACCTTCTGATGAGCGGTGCGGCAATGTTTATTGCCCCGCTCATCCGCAAAGCCTTTTCATTTGGCGCATTTACCCCTCGTCCCGGAACAACCTGTGTATTGTCCGGTCGAAGGGCCGATACCCTGGAGGAAAGGTCGGAATGAAGATATCCGATGGTTTTGATGCTCGTCGCTTGCGCCCCAAGGGCCCGAGCAACTGGCGTCTGCGCCTGGTGGCCGGCATCGCCGCGCTGCTGGCGATCGTAGGTCTGCTGTTGGCCGGCGCTGGTGGTGCCGGTCTGTCTGGTCACTCGCCGGCCCTTGGCGAGCTGAATGCCAGCCCTGGTGGCTCGGCTATCCTGCTGGGGATCGGGCTGCTGGTACTGTGGCTGGGCGTGTGGTTGTGGCGGCGCAGCCGTCGGAAAATGCGCCAGCCGTTGTCGCTTAATATCGCTTCGCACCTGATGAAAAAACACGACTGATGGCGCTTGGATAGCGTTTCCTGCGCCCCGGCCGCCGCGATTTAGGTAAACTGCCCGCCCTTCGCGGAGGCTGACATGCAAGACGACGATTTTTCCCTGTTCAAAAACGAGCTGCGCGGCGTCAAGCCGATCAAGCACGACCGCGCCGACACCGGCAAACCCAAGGCCGACCGCGCGCAGATCGCCAAGCTGCGCCAGGCCGCGACCGTGCGAACCGATGCCACCACCGTGGACGGCCTGTCGGACCAGTTCGTGATCGACGTGGGCCCCGAAGACGAGCTGATGTGGGCCCGCGACGGTGTGCAGGAAAGCCAGATGCGCAAGCTCAAGATCGGCCAGATCCCGTTCGAAGGCAGCCTCGACCTGCACGGCATGACCGTGGAAAAAGCCCGGGAGACCCTGTGGGCCTTTCTCGCCGAAGCCACCAAGTTCGAAATCCGCTGCGTGCGCGTCACCCATGGCAAGGCCGTGCGGCTGGACGGCAAGCGGCCGATGATCAAGAGCCACGTCAACACCTGGCTGCGCCAGCATGCCCAGGTACTCGGCTTTACCTCGTGCCAGGCTCGTCACGGCGGCGCGGGGGCGGTGTATGTGATGCTCAAGCGGACCATGATGGAAGGGCGCGACGAATAACAAGTGCCATCGTCAGGCTTGCAGCGATGTGCCCGCCACCGTAACCTTGCGCTTTGCGAAAATCCCACAGGTAGTTTCATGTCCCTGGAACAGAATTACACCGCGATCCTCGGCCAACTCGGCGAGGACGTTTCCCGCGAGGGCCTGCTCGACACGCCAAAGCGTGCCGCCAAGGCGATGCAGTACCTCTGCCGCGGCTATGAGCAGACACTGGAAGAAGTCACCAACGGTGCCTTGTTCAGCTCCGACAACAGCGAAATGGTGCTGGTCAAGGACATCGAGTTGTACTCGCTGTGCGAACACCACCTGCTGCCGTTCATCGGCAAGGCCCATGTCGCGTATATCCCGAGCGGCAAAGTGCTGGGCCTGTCCAAGGTCGCGCGGATTGTCGACATGTATGCGCGCCGCCTGCAGATCCAGGAGAACCTCAGCCGCCAGATCGCCGATGCGGTGATGCAAGTCACCGGCGCCCTGGGCGTGGCCGTGGTGATCGAGGCCAAGCACATGTGCATGATGATGCGTGGCGTGGAGAAACAGAATTCTTCGATGATCACTTCGGTGATGCTGGGTGAGTTCCGCGAAAACGCGGCGACCCGCAGCGAATTCCTCAGCCTGATCAAGTAACAGGCTGCGTAGGAAAAGACCGGCGCTCATCGCCGGTTTTTTTTCGCCCGCAGAATTCAGGTAAGCTGCCGCCCCTCAGTTATGGGCAAGAGGTTTACACCATGTTGGTCAAAGCACTTCGAGTCGGCCTCGGCCAGATCATCATCGCGGGCGACTTCCTGACCCGTCCCCGCAAAAAACAGCGCCCCGCCGAACAGCAGGCGCAGGTGAATGCAGCGGCCAAGGAACTGACCCTGTATCAGTTCCACGCCTGCCCGTTCTGCGTGAAGACCCGTCGCACCCTGCGCCGCCTGAATGTGCCGGTGGCGTTGAAGGACGCGAAGAACAACGCGCAGGACCGCCAGACCCTGCTGGAGCAAGGCGGCAAGATCAAAGTGCCGTGCCTGCGTATTGAAGAGAATGGCCAGACCACCTGGATGTATGACTCCAAGGTGATCATCGACTACCTCGACAAGCGTTTCGCTGCGGTCTGACAGACACTGGATGACCAATGTGGGAGGGGGCTTGCCCCCGATGGCGGTGTATCAGTCAACTTATGTGTGACTGACACTCTGCTATCGGGGGCAAGCCCCCTCCCACATTTACGGTATTTACAGGTCGAGATCCAATAATGCAGAGCCCAGGCACTTGCCATGGGCATCCAGCGCCAGCGAGCGGGTGACACCACCACGCAGAATGCCCGGCAGAACGAAGTTCAGTGCCTGCACATTCGCCAGCTCATAGCGCCGCACCGGTGCGGCGCCTGGCTCCAGTTGGTCGACAAAGAACGCGGCCACGCGCTCAACCGTCAGCTGTGCGCAGAGCAATGGGTAATCCTCGGCACGATAGGCAATGATCGAAATGTTCGACGTGTCGCCCTTATCCCCGGTACGGGAATGGGCCAGTGTGTGCAGCTTCATGCTTCGATCCTCGGTTTGACCGCATCACGCGGCAGCAGCAACGACGCCACCGCCACCACCTGCCGCACGCTCTTGCTCGCGCCGCCGCCACCAGACGGGCCGTTGGTGTAAAGGGTTTCCACTTCGTTGCCGACGCGCACCGCTTCGCTGCGCTCTTCACAACGAGCCGCCACGCGCAGGCGCACTTCCCAGGGCTCCACCGTGCTGCGCGGGCCGTGCAGCGAGTCCATGCCGATCAATTCGGCACGCACGTCCTGCATCTTCACCCCCATCAACTCAAGGCGCTTGAGCACGACATCCCGCGCCAGCTGTGCCCGAGCGACAGCACCAGGGCCACCGTAGGACATCTGCCCTTCACCGATCCATCCGTCCAGATAGCCAACACTCACCTTCAACTGTGCGGGACGCGAGCGCCCCCCAGCACCTTGGGCACGAACGCGATCCGCGCCCT
Organism: Pseudomonas sp. CYM-20-01; assembly: GCF_023169845.1. Lineage (NCBI taxonomy): Bacteria > Pseudomonadati > Pseudomonadota > Gammaproteobacteria > Pseudomonadales > Pseudomonadaceae > Pseudomonas > Pseudomonas sp. CYM-20-01. The sequence continues at coordinate 4,975,938 of NZ_AP025169.1, forward strand.
CCTCGACAAAGCCCACCTGGGAAAAGTCGGCTGTAACATCCGGCGTCAGATAGGCCGCAGGGTCATGCACTTCGTAGATCAGTTGCTCGGTGCAGGTGGCACAGCTGACCCGACCACCGGAGCCGGTGACCTTGGTGATCACGGCTTCACCGTCGGCATCAATCTCGGCCAGCGGGAAACCCAGGCGCGCCAGGTCATCCACATCCTTGAAACCCGGATCGGCAAAATACCCACCGCTGACTTGCCCGGCACATTCGAGCAGATGCCCCACCAAGGTGCCGCGCCCCAGGCGCAGCCAATCGTCCGCTGCCCAGCCGAACTCAAACATCTGCGGTGCCAGGAACAGCGAGGGGTCGGCCACGCGCCCGGTGATCACCACGTCCGCATCGACGTGTAATGCCTGCAGAATGCCGTCGACGCCCAGGTAGGCATTCGCTGAGATCAACCGTTCACCCAAAGAGCCGACGGTCTGGCCGTTATCCAGCAAAAACTCGGGCTGCAACATCGTCAACACGTCGTCGCCCACCACAGCGAGTACCTTGAGATCCAGGCCCAACTCAACAGCAATTCGCCGCACTTCGGCCGCCGCCGAGACTGGATTGGCCGCGCCCATATTGGTGATCACCCGCAGGCGACGGCGCCCGGTCTGCACACCCACAAACGGCAGCACCCGGCGCATGCGCTCACTCAACAGCGGATCGTAACCGCCTTGCGGATCGCTGATACGCGCCTGTTGCGCCAAAGCGATGGTGCGTTCAGCCAGGCATTCGAATACCAGGTAATCCAGGTCGCCGTGTTCGGCCAACTCGACCGCAGGTTCGATACGGTCGCCGGAATAGCCGGCACCGGAACCGATGCGCAAGGTTTTCATCTCAAATCACTCCCAGGAGCAACGCGGTCAGGGTCATCAACACCGACGCGGCAAACAGAAACGGAATGGTGAAGCGCTGGTGATCGGCCAGTTCGATCTTGCACAGGCCCACCAACAGGAAGGTCGCAGGGGTCAGTGGGCTGACCGGGAAACCGGTGGTGTGCACCCCCAGCAACGAGGCCTGGGCCACTTGCAGCGGGTCGACGCCCAGGGCCTTGCCGACTTCAGCGATCACCGGCATCACGCCGAAATAGTAGGAATCGGGGTCGAACAGCATGCTTAACGGCATGGAAATAAAACCCACCACCGCCGGAATCAACTTGCCGTGACCCGCCGGAATCTGCGCCACCGCCACTTCGGCGATGGCCTTGAGCATGCCGGTGCCTTGCATGATCCCGGTGAACACCCCGGCGGCCAACAGGATACTGGCCATGGTCAGGGCGGTCTTGGCATGGGCATCGATGCGGGCACGCTGGGCATCCACGTTCGGGTAGTTGATGCACAACGCCACTACGGTGCCGAGCATGAACATCACCACCGGGTCGACCCAGCCGGCAATCATCACCACCATCACCAGCACGGTGAGGATCAGGTTGACCCAGAACAGGCGCGGGCGACGCAGCTTGATGTCGTCGTCGCTGAGCACCCGTTGCGGCACCGCATCCACCGTGGAGCCGGCGCCGAGACCCAGGCGTTTTTCTTCGCGACGGCCCAGCCACCAGGCACAGGCAAACACGAAGATCAGGCCGACGATCTGCACCGGGATCAGCGGCTGGAACAGGTCCGCCACCGGCACGTGCAGGGCCGCTGACGAGCGCAGCACCGGCCCGGTCCACGGCAGGAAGTTGACACCGGCGGCCATCGCACAGACGCAGGCGAGGATGCGTTTATCGATGCCCAGCCGCGTATACAGCGGCAACATCGCCGGCACCGTCACCAGGAACGTCACCGCGCCGGAGCCGTCCAGGTGCACCAACAGCGCAAGGGTCGCGGTGCCTACAACAATGCGTGTAGGACGCGTCCCTACCGTGCGCAGGATGCGATCAATAATGGGGTCAAGCATGCCGGCATCGGTCATGATCCCGAAAAACAGAATCGCAAAGACGAACATGCCGACCACGGGGGCGACGTTCTTGATCCCGGTGATGATGAAGGCGCTGGTTTGCAGGCCGAACCCGCCGAGCAGTGCGGCAATGATCGGCAAGGCGATCAGGGCCACCAGCGGCGAGAGACGTTTGCTCATGACGGCAGCGAGCAGGCACAGGATGGTGATGACACCCAGGGTAGCGAGCATGGGTTACTCCAGAGCGGCCTTTTTGGCCGGTTATTGTTTTCCCTGGAGTATTGGAAGCAGGTTAGTCTTTGTAAATTGGAATATTCACCCGCTAGTGTTCGGAAAAACAAAATGAAGAACAGTATCCAACACATTCAGGCGTTTCTGGCGGTGGCACGTACTGGCAGCTTCACCAAGGCGGCCAATGAGCTGCATCTGTCGCCTTCTGCGCTGACGGTGCAGGTGCAACAACTGGAAGACTGGCTCGGCGTCGCCTTGCTCGACCGCAGCCCGCGCCACGTCAGCGTCACCGTCGCCGGCCAGGAGGCCCGCGGGCCGATGGAAAAACTGTTGCTGGACCTGGACAACATCGTCAGCGGGTCCCGCGACCTGGCGGCGTTGCGCCGAGGCGTGGTGACCATCGCCGCCCTGCCCTCGGTCTGTGCCGGCAGCCTGCCGCCGGTGCTGCGCCTGTTTCGCGAGCGTTTTGCAGGAATCGAAGTGCGCCTGCATGACCTGGTCGCCCATCGCATTCATGCCCAGGTGCGTTCCGGTGAGGTGGATTTCGGCATTGGCGTGCGCGCACGGCTCAGCCATGGGCTGGAATTCGTGCCGGTGCTGAACGATCGCCTGTGTGCGTTCGTACCGGTGGATCACCCCCTCACCCGCCATCGCAAACTGACCCTGGAACAACTGGCGGACCAGCCGATCATCCTCACTGGCCGCGACAGCAGCGTGCGTGAGCAAGTGGATGCGCTTTTCGATGAGACACGCCTGACGATGAACGCGGGCATGGAAGCCAACTACATGTCGACGGTATTGGCGCTGGTGCGCCAGGGGCTGGGGATCAGTGTGCTGCCGGAATCGGCGGCGGACAGCCTGGCGGGGTTGAAACGCATCCCCATCGATCATCCCGGGGTGAACCGCGAGATCGGGTTGATCAGTCGCAGCGGGATGGGCCTAAGCCCTGCTGCACAGCGTTGTTTCGACTTGCTGAACGAACAACTGAATGTGGGAGGGGCTTGCCCCCGATAGCAGAGTGTCAATCACACATAAGTTGACTGATACACCGCAATCGGGGGCAAGCCCCCTCCCACACGTTTAACCGAGCATAGGCACATGCTTGGGATGGCTGGCCACACGCTGCAACCACGCCTGCACCGCCGGATAAGCCTCCAGCTCAAAACCACCCTCATTCGCCACATGGGTATAGGCATACAAGGCCACATCCGCGATGGAGAACTGCTCGCCCACCAGGTACGGCGTCAACTGCAGTTGGCGTTCCATGACCTTGAGCGCCTTGTAACCGCCTTTGTGCAGCTTCTTGTATTCCTCCAGGCGGTCTTCGGGCAGGCCCAGGTAAAACTGGATAAACCGCGCCACCGCAATGTACGGCTCATGGCTGTACTGCTCGAAGAACTGCCACTGCAACACCTGGGTGCGCAGACGCGGTTCGCTGGGCAGGAACTCGCTGCCATCGGCGAGGAAGTTGAGGATCGCGTTGGATTCCCACAGGCAGGTGCCGTCTTCCAGCTCCAGCACGGGGATCTTGCCGTTGGGGTTCTTCGCCAGGAACTCGGCGGTCTGGGTGTCACCCTTGAGGATGTCCACATCGATCCATTGGTAGGGAATGCCCAGCAGGCTGAGCATCAATTTGACCTTGTAGCAGTTGCCCGACTTGTAATCGCCATAAACCTTGTACATGGGGCTCCCCTTATGCCGCTTGCGCGTGCTGTGCTTGACGGACCACCGCGGCCAGGCGCTTGAGACCTTCATCCAAACGGGCCGGGTCGATATGGCTGAAATTGAGCCGCAACGAGCCAAGATGTTGGTCCGGCTCGGAAAAGAACGGTTCACCGGGCATGAACGCAACGTTCTGGTCGAGCGCTTGAGCCAACAAGGTGCGGGTGTCGAGCGGCTGTTTCAAGGTCAGCCAGAAGAATAATCCGCCCTGGGGCATCTGCCAGTCGGCCAGCTCGGCGAAGTGACGCTCCAGCGCCGACTGGAAGGCATCGCGGCGCTCGCGATAAAAGCTGCGCAGTTGCGCCAGGTGCTGCTGGTATTTTTCCGTGCCGATCCACTGCATGGCCTGCCATTGGCCGACGCGGTTGGTGTGCAGGTCCGCCGATTGCTTGAGCTTGAGCAGGTGCGGGAACAGGTCCGGGCTGGCGATCAGATAGCCCACGCGCAGGCCCGGCAACAGGGTCTTGGACACGGTGCCGGTGTAGATCCAGCTGGCTTTTTTCAGGCGCCCGACGATGGGTTTGGCGCTGCCGCCGTCGAAGGTCAGTTCGCGGTAGGGTTCGTCTTCGATCAGGGTCACGCCGAATTCGTCGAGCAAGGCGGCAACGGCCTCGCGCTTGGCCTCGCTGTAGCGCACGGCCGAGGGGTTCTGGAAAGTCGGGATCAAGTAAATGAACGCCGGACGATGGCGTTCAAGGTTGGCCCGCAACGCGCTCAGGTCCGGACCGTCGGCTTCCAGTGGCACGGTGAGGCAATCGGCGCCGAACAGTTGGAAGATCTGCAACGCGGCCAGGTAGGTCGGGCCTTCCAGCAGGATCTGCGTGCCCTTGTCGATGTACAGCTTGGCCGCCAGGTCGAGGGTCTGCTGGGAGCCGCTGACCACCAGCACCTGGCTGGCCTGGCACGGCACGCCCAGGGCACGCGCCTCGGCGGCGAGCAGTTCGCGCAGCTGCGGTTCGCCTTCGCTCATGCCGTATTGGCCGATGTTCAGCGGCATGTCGTCCCAGTTCAAGGCAGGCAACATGGCTTCGGCCGGCAGGCCTCCGGCGAACGACATCACTTCCGGACGCTGGGCCGCCGCGAGGATTTCACGGATCAGGGAGCTTTTGAGGCGCGTAACACGTTCAGAGAAGGCCATGGGGTCACCGGTAGCGAAGACTGTGGGAAATACGTCAAACTGGTTGACCGAAATTACGACGACTCGCACGGATACGTCAATATGCTTGACCTTAAAAACCCCACCGCCCAGCAGGCCGCCATGGAAGCGTTCTTCTTCGGCTACCAAGCGTTTACCGCCAAGGCCGACGAAATGCTCGAGCGCCGTGGGCTGAGCCGGGTGCACCAGCGCATTGTGTTTTTCATCGCGCGCTACCCGGCGTTGAGCGTGAAGGAACTGCTGGAGTTGCTCGGTGTGAGCAAGCAGGCATTGAACATCCCGCTGCGGCAATTGCAGGAGATGCACCTGGTCAACAGCGTCGCGTCCGAGACAGACAAGCGCAAACGCCTGCTGGAGTTGACCGAAGAAGGCCTGCGTTTCGAACAGTCACTGCGCCGCGAACAGGTGAAATTGCTGCAACGTGCCTTCAGTGACGCGGGCGAAGACGCGGTAGTTGGATGGCTGGCGGTGAATCAGGCGCTCGCCAATCAACCCTGATGCGGTGGTGACGCTCCTGGGGCCGCTACGCGCCCCAACGCGGGGCAAGCCCGCTCACCACGCAATCGTATGGTTGCCTTTCATCTATTTCGTGCAGCAAATAGAAAACATTATTTGCTTTATTTGTATACAAAAGCATAATTCGCTTCGTGCGAGTTCCTGACCTATTGGTCAACAAACCCGCCAGTACCTCTCAGCGCTTCGGCGCTGACCATAACAATAAAATGCTTGAGGAGTACTCGCTGTGGATAGCCGCAAATCCGAAGCCTCGACGCTGGACCTTGCCCCCTCACCGAACGGCTGGCTGGAACGCCTGTTCAAACTGCGCTTGCATGGCACCACAGTGAAGACCGAGCTGATCGCCGGCCTCACCACCTTCATCACCATGGCCTACATCATCTTCGTCAACCCCAACATCATGGCCGATGCGGGCATCGATCACGGTGCGGCGTTCGTCGCCACCTGCATCGCCGCCGCACTCGGTTGCCTGTTGATGGGCCTGTACGCCAACTGGCCGGTGGGCCTGGCGCCAGGCATGGGTTTGAATGCATTTTTCACCTACACCGTGGTCGGCACCATGGGCTACACCTGGCAGACCGCGCTCGGCGCCGTGTTTATCTCCGGCGTGCTGTTCATGTTTCTGACTCTGTCGCGGGTACGTGAATGGCTGCTCAACAGCATCCCCGTGAGCCTGCGCCACGCCATGGGGGCCGGCGTCGGCCTGTTCCTCGGGGTGATCGGCCTGAAGACCGCCGGCATCATCGTCGAAAGCCCGGCGACCTTGATCAAGCTCGGTTCGCTGCATGAGCCGGCGCCATTGCTGGCGGCGGTGTGCTTCCTGCTGATCGCCATCCTCAGCTACCACCGCGTGTTCGGCGCCATCCTGATCAGCATCATCGCTGTGACACTGGCCGGCTGGGGCCTGGGGCTGGTGCACTACAACGGCTTTATCTCCACACCGCCAAGCCTGGCGCCGACCTGGATGGCGATGGATGTGGCAGGTGTATTCAATGTCAGCATGATCAGCGTGGTATTTGCTTTTCTTTTTGTACACATGTTCGACACTGCAGGTACACTGATGGGCGTCGCGCAACGGGCCGGATTGGTCAATGCCGACGGCAAGATCGACAACCTGTCCCGCGCATTGAAGGCCGACAGTGCCTCCAGCGTGTTCGGTGCCATGGTCGGCGTGCCGCCGGTGACCAGCTACGTGGAAAGTGCTGCGGGCGTAGCCGCAGGTGGCCGTACCGGGTTGACCGCCGTGACCGTCGGCGTGCTGTTTGTGGCCGCGATGTTTTTTGCACCGCTGGCCGGGATGATTCCAGCCTATGCCACCGCGGGTGCGCTGATTTACGTGGCAATGCTGATGATGGCGAGCATGGCCCATATCAATTGGGATGAAGCCACCGACAGCATCCCGGCGATTGTCACCGCGATCATGATGCCGCTGACATTCTCGGTCGCCGATGGGATTGCCCTGGGGTTTATCACCTACGTGGCGCTCAAGGCCGGTACGGGCAAGTACCGCGAGATTTCCGTCAGCCTGTGGGTGCTGTGCGCGATTTTCATCGCGAAATTCATATTTCTATAAGAGGTGTTAGGCATGAGTCTGGAAACCTGGTTGTTGTTCAGTGGCGCGGCATTGGTGGTGATCCTGATCCCCGGGCCGCTGTCGTTGTTGATGATCAGCAACAGCCTCAACTATGGCTTGCGCCGCTCCTACCCCGCATTTCTCGGTGGCGTAAGCGCCTCGATCTGCCTGCTCAGCGCTTCGGCGCTCGGCCTGGGTGCCCTGCTGCTGGCCTCGGAACACCTATTCAGCGCGCTGAAGATCGTCGGCGCGTTGTACCTGTTTTACCTCGCCTGGCAGAGTTGGCAGCAGTCGCGCCAGCCAAGCCAGGGCGCCGACGTTCCACAGGCCGCGCCGACCCCACGCTTTCGCGCCTTGTTCGGGCGGGCGTTTGTGCTGGGCGCCAGCAACCCCAAGGACATCCTGTTCTTTGCCGCGTTCCTGCCGCAGTTTCTCAACAGCCAGCAGCCGTTCCTGGCGCAGTTGCTGATCATGATCGCCACCTGGACCGTGCTCGACCTGCTGTGCAAGCTGGCCTACGGCTTGAGTGCCCACGGCGCTGCGCGCTACCTGCGCAGTGGCAAGGGCCAGGGCTGGTTCAACCGGATCAGCGCCGGGCTGTTCGGTGGCGCAGGCGCGCTGTCGTTGCTCAAGAGCTGACCCCGCCGAACTTGACGAAAAACACCGTCGGGTTGGAACGCGATGTCCACTGGATACCGGCAATGATCTTGACCAGGCGGTTCTGATTCAATGCCCGACTGATCTCGGGCATATGCTCCGAATAGGTACGCGCCACACTGCGCCGCCTGAACCATTCGTCAGTCAATTGCACGCTGGTGGCGGACCGCAGGTTAACGGTGCTGTTCTTCACCCAGCGCGTGAGCACGTAGTACCTGGCGTTGGATTTGGGGTGCGTGCAGAAGTAATCCACCGAGTACTGCCCGCCCATGCGTTTTTCGATCGAGTGGATGACAAACCCTTGTTGTTCCAGCATCCGGGCAATCACCGCCTGCACCACCTGGGCCCTGGCACTGGCGTTTTCGCGGGTGCTCACGCGCAAGGAGGGATCAAGGGGCGCTGGCAGGGTGAAGTCCATGCGCGTAAACCCCGGTGAACGGCCTTCATAGCCAATGTAGAAAGCCAGGCGCCGTCGGCTGTAGGTCGGACGCAACATTTTCAGCAGGTCATCGGTGTGGCCCACGGCACCGGGGGCGAGCCAGTCATCCAGGGTGGCGCGGAGGGTCAACAGATGGCTGGCGGTCACCTCACGGCCGGTGTCGGCCAACTCAATCAAGCGCTCACAGGCGGAGCGCCGGCTGAGTTCCCTCATGCGGGGAAACACTCGGCCCATGGTGTTTTCCAGCGGCTCCAGGAACAGCACCGGCCGCGCCTTCCAGAGGCCATCGGCGCCCAGCGTCGCAGGAATCGGCTGCTCACTGAAGCCGGCGCCCAACCAGAAGTGAATGTCGGTGGCCGCTTGCGGAGCCAGCGCCCGATTACGGGTGAGAAAGATAATGCTCTGGAACGACGAATTGGTCCCCTCGGGCAGCAACCGGAACAAACGCCCGTCTTGGCGCAGCACATCGAAGGCCCGCTCCCCCTCCCCGCCCGACACGCGGAAGATCCCGCGCTCGGGCAACAGGTCTGTCAGCACCCATCGCGAATCGAACGCCCACCCCTGCCCCGCACCGGGCAGATGGGCGGCGCGGCCCACGTGTTCCTGCAGCATCGCATGAGAAGGCGGCGACCACTCCTGGGCGCTGGGGGTTGTAGCCCACGGCCGCCACATCTCGGTACTGGGTCCCGGCTGCGGCTGGGGTGGCGGGGCATCGGCGCCAAGCAGCCATTCCCCGGGTTCCTCGATGTGCAGAATCAGCTCGTTTTGCACATCGTCCTGCGGGTGCTTGAGACGCAGCACCTGTTCATCCTGGCGTCGATAGACCGGGTATTGATGGGTATCGTCGAGCACAAATTGCTCGCCACCCTTGACGTAAGTGCCCCGATTACCCGGCCCCTGCAACTCGATGGCTGCGCTTGGCGGCAGGTCCTTGCGAAACCGTTCCAGCGCCTTGGCCGGCAGGGTCGTCGACGGTTTGAGCGCAGACAGCCCGCCGCCGACCAACCCATGACGACGGTGCAGCCGGCCCAGGGCACCGCGCATCGACGCGCGCGCGGCGGCCACGCCTGTCACCCGCGCACCTTTTGGCCCGGGAATGAACGCGGTCAGCACATCCACAAAGCCCAGCAGCGTGACAAACACCAAGTCAACGGCGTCACTGGGATGGCGGCTGTGATGAAAGCGCCTGGCCGCCAACAGAATCTCGTAAAGGCTGACCCCCAGGCCGATCACCGGTACGAACGACAGCAACCCACGCAGCGTAGCCGCGTGTTGCTCGCCCAAGCGATCTTGCCGGTAGGCCTCCAATGTTCTGGCCGATACGGCGCGCCCCTGTGCGCGGTGCTGGATTTCGAGCATCCGCGCGTGCGCCAACAGTGCCAACGTATGACTGGCGGGGGTTGCACTGAAGTCGAGCCAGGCGTTCGGGGCGGCGGCGATCTGCTCGTTGATCTGCGCCTGGATATCCTCCACGGCCACCGACGGCACGCGGTGCTTGACCTTGAACGAGCGTATGAACCGGGCGATGGCCTCGACCGTTTCCAGCACATAGAACCCACGCACCGGAGCAAACACCAGTCTGGTTCCACCGGTAGCCACCATCGCCCCCCCGCTGCCGACGACGGGGTAACTGGCGATGGCCTGCGTCTCCCACCCCGGTGCCACCTGATGGGCCAGGGCTTTCACATTGGCCGGGGTTGCCCAAGCCTTGTTCAAAGCAGCGACAGCCTGCTCCCGGCTCGTGTACTCGGCAATGGCCGGGCCATCCACTGCGGCGGGCCAGTACACCAGCCACAACCCTGCCGATTCGTCGTGGGTCACCAGCACCCCGGCGATATGCCGGTCGTGTTCCAGGGTATGCCCGCACAGGCGCACGAAGTGCAATCGCAGGCGATGGCCGTTGCCGTTCAGATCGGCCACCGCCTGCGCCGCCATCAGGGTGTTGAACACACTCTGGGCCTTGGCACTCAGGCCCTGCCTTGCCGCCGAAAACCCATGCATACGCGCCTGCTGGCGCAGTACCCGGTCAATCAGTCCACCAGGCAACGTTGGGGGCGCGCAAGCGGGCGGATAAAACACTTGCTGGATCAACGTGTCATAGCGCCCGCCGATATCCAGGGCTGCCAGGGTCTTGATCAAGTAACGGCTATTCAAGCGCTGCTGCCACTGCGGCGCCAGGTAGCGCGCGCGGTTCAAGCGCCACTCGGTCCAGGGCGCCTGGGCATCCAGATTGTGCAGGGCCAACTGCAACAGGCTGAATGTAGTGCGTTGCGGACTGACGACTTTCTTGATATCCCGCTCGCCCACCCCGCACTGGCTGGTCCACCCGCAGAAGTAGGCGCTGACGTCATCGGGCATATCGAGCAAGGGCTGATCGATATCCACCTCCGGGTACAACCCATCCAGCTTCAATTGAGCGATCAGCAGCTTACGTGCGAACGCCTCCAACTCCGGCAATTCACGCCAGAGCTTGGCTTCGAATGCCTGGGCACTGCTCAAGTAATGCAGCTGTAATCGTCGGTAGGCATTGCGCTGATCGGCCTGCGCCTGGCCCAGCCATGCCGGCAGTTTATTCGCCTGGGCGGCGGCGAACCGCAGCAGCTCCAGGTTGGCCATGGCCTCGGTCAAGGCGTCATGCGCCGGCACCTGTAGGTGCTCGCGCATCTCGGCGGCCAACAGCATCCGGATCAGCGCCGGGTCGCGGACTTCACTGAAAAGCCGCAAGCCCTGGTCCAGTCCCTGGTCGAGCCTGGCGTAGTAGTTGATCAGTTCAGTGAGCCCATGGTGCAGCACATGTTCCTCAAGCACTTCGTACGTCACCGTGATGTCAGACGCAGTCTTCAGCGCCTGGCGCCGATCACGCCCCACGCACTGCCAGAGGGGCGAGCCGTCGCGACTGCACAGGCTAACCCGCAGGCGCTCGGATAGCGTCTCCAGGTCGTCGAATGCAGCCAGCCCGCCGAAGCGCCCGGCCACACACAGCAGCACTGGCTGCGTCCGCACCGGGGTGGCGTGGGCCTGTTTAGTCGTCACTACGAACGCCCCCAGCATCCCCTCGCCGCCCAACAGCACCCGCAGCACGCAGGTATCGCTGCCGTTGCGATCGCTGGCATGGGGCTTGTTCAACACTTCGACCAGGCGCTGCAAGGGCGCCTCGGCCATCAGTTTCAAATGCTGCAGCCGTTGCACCTCCTGCAACAACGCCTCGCGCTGGGCGATCAACAACAAGGTGGTACGGTTGCGCGTGTCGTCTGGGTGTTCCAGCCAGAATGCCGGGCTCAGCAGGCGCTCATCTGCCCCGAGTGACAGGGCCTGCACCGCATCAGTCTGTGCTTGCCATTGCCCATTGAGCGTGACCAATGCGTCATAGGCCGTGCTCTCCCGGCTCGGGTCCTGTGGGTCGAGCAGCGTCATGAGGCGCTTTTCGTAGCGCTCCACCTGCTGTTCGCGGCTGCGCAAGGCCAGTCCGGACGGCAGCTGGCCGAGGATGATTTCTGCCGCACGCCGCGTTGCATCCCAACCCAACAAGGTCCCCAGGGAAGCGCCCAGGTGCTCCGCGATCGCCAGTCGGTCCCGGCCTTTTTCGATAAACCGCAGGAAGCGCGCCGTGTCACGCCCCAGTGAAGCCGGCGCCGCTAACGTCGCGTGATTGATCGACAACGCGCACGCCAGCTCGTTGTCCCATTGCGCATCAAGCACGGCGATTGCACTGTGCTGCAAGGCATCGCCGCTCAGCGCAGCGCCACGCGCCAACTGCGTCTCGCCGCGACAGACTTCGTGGCGACGGCGTAGCGGCAAGCACTGCCACAAGACACTGAACAACGCGCCGTTCAACAGGCTCGCCAAACCGCGTTGCACCTGTTCCCAAGCACTGAACTCATAGAATGCGCGGGCCATCCCTGGTAGATAGATCACGTGGGGCGCCTGCTGCGCCGCGCCCTCACGGTACAAGTGCAGGGCGCCGGGAATGGCCAGCGCCGTCTGAAACGTGCCGGGCCACAGTACTGTGCCGACGCGCACGCCAGCCCAATCGCCGCCAGCGCGCTGGCGTGCCTCTTCGGAAGGCGCATCCGCCAACTGCTGCACCAACGCCCAACCCGCATCCGACAGTTCATCCAACTGGTGCGCCAGGAAGCCCGCGTCGATGAACAAACGCTTGCGCAATTGCACCCAACGCGCCTGGCGCGTCAACCACGAGCCGTACGCCAAATACTGCCAGTATTCACGCACCTGGTTGTCGAGCCGAGCCATCAACCCCAGCCCCTTGACCCGCTCCAGCGCCTGCAGGGCGGTAAAAGGCAGTTTGCGCGCAGGGTCGTCCTTGAGGCTCAGCGCGGTGTACTGGTTAAGGTTGATCGGCAAGGACGGATCGCTGAACAACGCCAGCGCGCGCTCGGTCAGACTGTCGACTTTCTGCGCGGGACGTGGCGGCAGGGGCTCGGTGAACAGCAGGGTGTCCGGATCCAGGCCAAAGGCTTCCTGCAACGCGAAACGAATCACCCGCAACAGCCGTGGCGCCCTGCCTATCAGACGCTTGAGCGCCTTTGAGGATTCGATACAGCGCGTGTTCACGAGGTGCCATTGGTTGATCAGCCGGCTGGGTTGGGCGGATGCGTTGAGGCGGCGCGTCAGCAAGCGGCGAACGGCTTGATCACGGGCCTCACTGGCCTGAATGGGATTGTCGAGATCAAAGGGTTCGGCGGTGACAGTGTCCGGTGCCGAGACTACGGGGTTGAGGGGATCAGAGCTCATGACGGCGTCTTCTTGTACGAAAGACGCCGAGCCTAGGCCTCATCCCTCTAAGGTGTGCGCCACATAATTGAACGGGCGGGCGGGCAAATGCCAGGCAAAAAAAAGCCCGCAGTGTGCGCGGGCGAAACCAACGAAGAGCTTTGGGGGTGTGAAGCGAGGTGACGCTCAGCTACCGCGATAGGTGGAGTAGCTGTAGGGCGAAATCAGTAGCGGGACATGGTAGTGATCCTGCTCGGCGCTGATACCGAAGCGCAGCACCACCACATCGAGGAAGGCCGGCTCCGGCAGTTGCACGCCGCGGGCGCGATAGTAATCACCGGCGCTGAACTGCAATTGGTACACGCCGCTGCGGTAGTCGTCACCTTGCAACAGCGGTGCGTCGCAGCGGCCGTCGCTGTTGGTCTGCGCGGTGGCCACCAGTTCCAGCTGCACGCCTTCGACGCGGTACAGCTCAACCTTGATTGCGCTGCCGGGGCAGCCGTGTGCGGCGTCCAATACGTGTGTGGTCAAGCGTCCCATGGCGTCTGCGCGCCTCCTGTGGTCAGTAGAAAAGTGATCCGCACTTTTTCAGGGCATCGAAAAAGCCGGTGATGATCGATTAAGACACTTTTTAAAAAAATTGTACACAATAAAAATCACAAACTCTCAGAACAGCCTACTGCCATTGCTCAACAGGGCAATCTGCGCGTTATCCTTGCTTTTGAAAGACCTTTTGTCCATTAGCTGACCAACCAGGCAAGTTTCTTGCTGCACCTCTGGTCTAGCGCTACGCCGAAAAAATGCAGAAATGTAGGCTTACAAAGTGCGCGATAAGTTGTATACAATCACTCATCGCTACTACGACGAACAAGAAGGAAGACTGCAGTGAGCGCTGACTACCCACGCGACCTGATCGGTTACGGCAGTAACCCTCCTCACCCCCACTGGCCGGGCAAGGCGCGCATTGCGCTGTCTTTCGTACTCAATTACGAAGAAGGCGGCGAGCGCAATATCCTGCACGGCGACAAAGAATCCGAAGCGTTCCTTTCGGAAATGGTCTCGGCCCAGCCGCTGCAAGGCGCGCGCAACATGAGCATGGAGTCGCTGTACGAATACGGCAGCCGTGCCGGCGTGTGGCGCATCCTCAAGCTGTTCAAGGAATTCGACATCCCGCTGACCATCTTCGCCGTGGCCATGGCCGCACAACGCCATCCGGATGTGATCCGCGCCATGGTCGACGCCGGCCATGAGATCTGCAGCCACGGCTACCGCTGGATCGACTACCAATATATGGACGAGGCCCAGGAGCGCGAGCACATGCTCGAAGCCATCCGCATCCTCACCGAACTCACCGGCGAACGCCCCCTGGGCTGGTACACCGGGCGCACCGGCCCCAACACCCGGCGGCTGGTGATGGAGGAAGGCGGCTTCCTCTATGACTGCGACACCTACGACGACGACTTGCCCTACTGGGAACCCAACAACCCCACCGGCAAGCCGCACCTGGTGATCCCCTACACCCTGGACACCAATGACATGCGCTTCACCCAGGTTCAGGGTTTCAACAAGGGCGATGACTTTTTCGAGTACCTCAAAGACGCCTTCGACGTGCTCTACGCCGAAGGGGCCGAGGCGCCGAAAATGCTTTCCATCGGCCTGCACTGCCGCCTGATCGGCCGCCCGGCGCGCCTGGCGTCGCTGAAGCGCTTTATCGAATACGTCAAAGGCCATGAGCAGGTGTGGTTCACTCGCCGCGTCGACATTGCCCGCCACTGGCAGGAAACCCACCCCTACACGGGAGCGGCCAAATGACTGCGTTCCACAGCCTGAAACCCTCAACCCTGAGCCGCGATGCGTTTGTCGCCGCCTTCGCCGATATCTACGAACACTCGCCATGGGTGGCCGAAAAGGCCTTCGATCTGGGCCAGGATGCTTCGATCGACCAGATCGAAACCCTGCACCAGCGCATGAGCGACATCCTGTTGAGCGCTGATCATGCCCGCCAACTGGCGCTGATCAACGCTCACCCGGACCTGGCCGGCAAAGCCGCCGTCCAGGGCCAACTGACCCAAGCCAGCACCGATGAACAAGCTGGCGCGGGGATTCACCAATGCACGGCCGAAGAGTTCTCGCGCTTCACCGAGCTGAACGACGCCTACAAGGCCAAGTTCAAGTTTCCCTTCATCATGGCGGTAAAAGGCAGCAACCGGCACCAGATCCTCGCCGCGTTCGAAACGCGCATCCATAACTCGGTGGACACCGAGTTCAAGTGCGCGCTGGACGAGATCAACAAGATCGCGTTGTTCCGTTTACTGACCCTCTAAACGACCATCCCCAGCCACTCTATTCAAGGCAGACAAGAAGAATGAAAGCTTACGCCGTACCTTTCGAGAAGTTCGTCAACCTGGCCGACGCCCGCCTGGGCACCAAGATCATCTCTGTGACCGATGACTGGTTCGCCGACGCCAACCGCCTGTTCCAGCCGACCCCGGCCGTGTGGAAGGAGGGCGTGTTCGATGACAACGGCAAGTGGATGGACGGCTGGGAGTCGCGCCGCAAGCGCTTCGAAGGCTACGACAGCGCGGTGATCCGCCTGGGCGTGCCGGGCTCGATCAAAGGTGTGGACATCGACACTTCATTCTTCACCGGCAACTTCCCGCCATCGGCCTCCCTGGAAGCCTGCTTCCTGGCTTCGGGCGAGCCGGATGACAACACCCAGTGGGTCGAAGTGCTGTCCGCCGTCGAGTTGCAAGGCAACAGCCACCACTACCACGAGATCAACAACGACCAGGCCTTCAGCCACCTGCGCTTCAACATCTACCCGGACGGCGGCGTGGCGCGCCTGCGCGTATATGGCGTGCCGTTCCGCGACTGGTCCTCGGTGGGCGACAACGAACAGGTCGACCTGGCGGCCGCACTCAACGGTGGCCGTGCCCTGGCCTGCTCCGATGAACACTTCGGCCGCATGAGCA
Organism: Pseudomonas sp. CYM-20-01; assembly: GCF_023169845.1. Taxonomy (NCBI): domain Bacteria; kingdom Pseudomonadati; phylum Pseudomonadota; class Gammaproteobacteria; order Pseudomonadales; family Pseudomonadaceae; genus Pseudomonas; species Pseudomonas sp. CYM-20-01. The sequence continues at coordinate 4,991,869 of NZ_AP025169.1, forward strand.
ACATCCTCAACCCAGGCCGTGGCACCAACATGGGCGACGGCTGGGAAACCGCGCGTCGTCGCACGCCAGGCAATGACTGGGTGATCGTGGCACTGGGTCACCCGGGCGAGATCGAGAAGATCATCGTCGATACCCTGCACTTCAAGGGCAACTACCCGGACACCTGCTCGATACAGGGCGCATTTGTGAAGGGCGGTACCGACAGCCAGATCGAAACCCAATCGCTGTTCTGGCGCGAACTGCTGCCGGCGCAGAAGCTGGAAATGCACGCTGAACACACCTTCGCCGAGCAGATCAAGGCGCTGGGGCCAATCACCCACATCCGCCTGAACGTGTTCCCGGATGGCGGTGTGAGCCGCCTGCGTGTATTGGGCAAAGTAGCCAAGTAAGCGGTGAACCCGATCGCAGGCAAGCCAGCTCCCACATTTGACTGTATTCACAAATCAAAATGTGGGAGCGGGCTTGCCCGCGATGGCGGCAGAACAAACAACACAAAATTCGGATAAGAAGACAGCCATGCGCACACTAGTGATCGAACCCCTGACCAAAGAAGCCTTCGCCCCTTTCGGAGACGTTATCGAAACCGATGGCAGCGATCACTTCATGATCAACAACGGGTCGACCATGCGCTTTCACAAACTGGCAACGGTGGAAACCGCAACGCCGGAAGACAACGCGATCATCAGCATCTTCCGCGCCGACGCGCAGGACATGCCGCTGACCGTGTGCATGCTGGAACGACACCCGCTGGGCAGCCAGGCTTTCATTCCGCTGCTCGGCAACCCCTTTCTGATCGTGGTCGCGCCACTTGGCGATGCACCTGTATCGGGCTTGGTCCGCGCCTTCGTCACCAACGGCAGGCAGGGCATTAATTACCATCGCGGCGTCTGGCACCACCCGGTGCTGACGATCGAAAAGCGGGATGACTTCCTGGTGGTTGATCGCAGTGGCACAGGCAATAACTGCGATGAGCATTTTTTCAAAGAGGATGAGCGGTTGATCCTCGCCCCCCACCAATAAGAGAAGGTCTGATCACCCGACAACAAGGGTGACAGGCGAGAGGTAAAGACTGTGGAAGCACATTTGATGGAATGGCTGAACCTGAGCGTGCGCTGGGTTCACATGATCACGGGCGTCGCGTGGATCGGCGCTTCTTTCTACTTCGTCTGGCTGGAAAACAACCTCAATCGCGTCAACCCCAAGAGCGGCCTGGCCGGCGACTTGTGGGCAATCCACGGTGGCGGTATCTATCACCTGGAAAAATACAAACTGGCCCCGCCGACCATGCCGGACAACCTGCACTGGTTCAAATGGGAAGCCTATTTCACCTGGATGTCGGGCATCGCGCTGCTGTGCGTGGTGTTCTACTGGAACCCGACCTTGTACCTGCTGGCCCCGGGCAGCAGCCTCAGTGGTCCGGAAGGCGTATTGCTGGGCATTGGCTCACTGTTCGCCGGCTGGTTCATCTACTCCTTCCTCTGCGACTCGGCCCTGGGCAAGCGCCCTGCCCTGCTCGGTTTCATTCTGTTCGTGCTGTTGATCGCCGCCGCGTACGGGTTCAGCAAAGTGTTCAGTGGGCGGGGTGCGTACCTGCACGTGGGTGCAGTGATCGGCACCATCATGGTGGGCAACGTGTTCCGCATCATCATGCCGGCGCAACGTGCACTGGTGGCGGCGATTGCGGAAAACCGCACGCCGGACCCGGCACTGCCCGCCAAAGGCCTGCTGCGTTCGCGTCATAACAACTACTTCACCTTGCCCGTGCTGTTCATCATGATCAGCAACCACTTCCCGAGCACCTACGGCAGCCAATACAACTGGCTGATCCTGGCCGGTATCGCGGTGGCGGCGGTGTTGGTGCGTCACTACTTCAACACCCGGCATAACAGCCAGAAGTATGCGTGGACGTTGCCGGTGGGTGCGTTGGCGATGATCAGCCTGGCCTACGTGACCGGCCCCAAGCCGGTGGCCGAAGTGGCCAAGGCCCCCGCGGCCATCGAGTACCAACCATTGCCGGAAACCGCACTGGGCGGTGGCTTGAAACCGGCAGCGCCTGCAGCACCCGCCGCTGAACCGGCGCCGGCCCAGGCGACGATTGATTTCGACAAGGTCCACGGGGTGATCCAGGAACGCTGCGCCGTGTGTCACTCGGCCAAGCCTACCAGCCCGCTGTTCAGCACCGCACCCGCTGGCGTGATGTTCGACACCCCGGCGCAGATCCAGCAACAGGCGGCGCGCATCCAGGCGCAGGCCGTGGCGAGCCAGATCATGCCGTTGGGCAACATCACCCAGATGACCCAGCAGGAGCGGGATTTGATTGGCACCTGGATCAATCAAGGAGCCCGCACAAACTGACAGCCTGATGCAGATCCAAATGTGGGAGGGGGCTTGCCCCCGATGGCAGTGTGTCATTCAACGCATCAGTGACTGAACCACTGCAATCGGGGGCAAGCCCCCTCCCACAAGGGTCTCCAGTGTTTTGAAGATTGAGCTCCACCCGGCAATTGAATGCCGAACAACACAACAATAAAAAAGATCCGAGGTGTTGCATGACCGAGTTAGCCGAACCGCAGATTCCTGCCGCGCCCGCCCTGGTGCGGCTGCCCCTCTTGCAACTGATTCTGGTAGGCCTGCAACACGTCTTGCTGATGTACGGCGGCGCCGTCGCCGTGCCTTTGATCATTGGCCAGGCCGCAGGCCTCAGCCGTGAAGAAATCGCCTTTCTGATCAACGCCGACCTGCTGGTGGCCGGCATCGCCACCCTGGTGCAGTCGTTCGGCATCGGCCCGGTGGGCATCCGCATGCCGGTGATGATGGGCGCCAGTTTTGCCGCTGTCGGCAGCATGGTCGCCATGGCTGGCATGCCCGGTATCGGCTTGCAGGGCATCTTCGGTGCGACCATCGCTGCCGGGTTCTTCGGCATGCTGATCGCACCGTTCATGTCCAAGGTCGTGCGCTTTTTCCCGCCGTTGGTGACCGGCACGGTGATCACCGCGATTGGCCTGTCGCTGTTTCCCGTAGCGGTGAACTGGGCCGGTGGTGGCAGCGCCGCCGCAACCTTCGGCTCACCGGTCTACCTGGCGATTGCCGCGCTGGTACTGGCCACCATCCTGCTGATCAACCGATTCATGCGTGGCTTCTGGGTGAACATCTCGGTGCTGATCGGCATGGGCCTGGGCTACGCCTTGTGCGGTGCCATCGGTATGGTCGACCTCAGCGGCCTGTCTCAGGCCCCGTGGGTGCAGGTGGTGACGCCGTTGCACTTCGGCATGCCCAAATTCGAGTTGGCGCCGATCCTGTCGATGTGCCTGGTGGTGGTGATTATCTTTGTCGAGTCCACCGGGATGTTCCTCGCGCTGGGCAAGATCACCGGGCAGGACGTCACGCCGAAGATGCTGCGGCGCGGCCTGCTGTGTGATGCCGGTGCGTCATTCTTCGCCGGGTTCTTCAACACCTTCACCCACTCTTCGTTCGCGCAGAACATCGGCCTGGTACAGATGACCGGCGTGCGCTGCCGTTCGGTGACGATGATGGCCGGCGCGTTTCTGATCGTACTCAGCCTGCTGCCGAAGGCGGCGTACCTGGTCGCGTCGATCCCACCGGCGGTGCTGGGCGGCGCGGCGATTGCCATGTTCGGCATGGTGGCGGCGACCGGGATCAAGATCCTGCAGGAAGCCGATATCGCCGACCGGCGCAACCAATTGCTGGTGGCGGTAAGCATCGGCATGGGCCTGATCCCGGTGGTGCGCCCGGAGTTCTTCGCGCAACTGCCGCTGTGGATGAGCCCGATTACCCACAGCGGCATCGCCATGGCCACGCTCAGCGCGTTGTCGCTGAATATCCTGTTCAACATTCTCGGCGGTTCTGAACGACCTGCCGTTGCTCCTACGCATTGATTCCTTCGTTCGCACAAAAACAATAACGAAACAGGGAACATCAACATGCACACCCTTCACCTGGGGTCGGTCACAAGCCGTGCCCCATTCTCGCCCCGCGCGCGCTGTAACGGCGCACTTGAGCCCAGGCCTGGGAGCCAGTATTCTCCGCGCCCGCTCGAATCGACTCAAAAAAAAACAGCAAATGTAAAAGCTGACTGCAAGGCCAACTTATCCCGGCCTCCCGTCTGCGGCCAAAGTGCGCAAATGTCCTCTGAATTCGACTGCATCTCATGCAGCCGACGGGGATTTTTTGGCTTTTTAAACACCTTGGCGCAGCTCTTGCTAAAAGCACTAAAGCTGACCGAACAGACGATTTTTGCAGCGAACCAAAAGGCGCCACACCAGAGCGCCTGCGTAGAAGAAAAACCATAAAACTTTAACTCGGGAGCAACCGAATGAAACCTATGTTCAAAGGCCTGATGCTGGCGGGATCCCTGCTGGCCGGTGGCCAAGCCGTGGCCGGTGACCTGTTGCAGTGGCAGAACAACAGCCTGACTTACTTGTGGGGCAAGAGCTTTACCGTCAACCCGCAGATCCAGCAAACCGTCACGTTCGAACATGCCGATGCGTGGAAGTACGGTGATAACTTTGTGTTCGTCGACCGCATCTTTTACAACGGCAAGGAAGACGGCAACGTCGGGCCCAGTACCTATTACGGCGAAATCAGCCCGCGCCTGTCATTCGGCAAAATCTTTGATAAAGACCTGTCGTTCGGACCGATCAAAGATGTATTGCTGGCCTTTACTTACGAGTTCGGCGAAGGCGACAACGAGTCGTACCTGCTCGGGCCTGGCTTTGACTTGAACATCCCCGGTTTCGATTACTTCCAGTTGAACTTCTACCAGCGCCAGACCGAAGGCAATCGCCCGGGTGACGGTGTATGGCAGATTACCCCGGTGTGGTCGTACACCATCCCCGTGGGCAACTCCGATGTGCTGATCGACGGTTTCATGGACTGGGTGACGGACAACGACAAGAACGCCCGTGGCACCTACCACGCCAACCTGCACTTCAACCCACAGGTCAAATATGACCTGGGCAAGGCGCTGCATTGGGGCGACAAGCAGTTGTACGTGGGCTTTGAATACGACTACTGGAAGAACAAGTACGGGATCGAAGATTCCGGCGCGTTCAAGACCAACCAGGACACGGCGAGCTTCCTGGTCAAGTATCACTTCTAAAAGCCACTGCAAGACAAATGTGGGAGGGTGCTTGCTCCCGATAGCGGTGTGTCAGTCAGTACATCAGTGACTGACCCACTGCTATCGGGGGCAAGCCCCCTCCCACATTTGGATCTATGCCAGACCTAGGAACCGAGTGATTTCCTCACGTTTGGCCAGCGCATCTTTGCGCCCCAGCTCGATCAACTCGCTGCAATATCCCGCCTCGAACAGCAGGTAACTCAACACCCCCGCCCCGCTCGTCTTGGTCGCCCCCGGCCCGCGCAAAAACAAGCGCAACGCCGCCGGCAGTTCCTGGCGATGCCGCGCCGCGATCTCATCGATCGGCTGGCTGGGTGCGATCACCAGCACCTCCACCGCCGCCACACCAGGCGCGACATGGCTGAACTGGTTCAAGCGTTCGAGCAATTCGATATCGCCTTCCAGGCTGTCAATGAACGTGCTGTTGAGCATATGCCCACCGATCTGCGCCAGGGTCGGTTCCTGACCGGTGTAGCTGCGCTGCACCGCCGGTTCATTGCCTCGTGGGTTGCCGCTGACACCCACCACCAGCACGCGGCTGGCCCCCAAGTGCAAGGCCGGGCTGATCGGTGCTGATTGCCGCACCGCACCGTCGCCGAAGTACTCCTGGTCGAGTTTGACCGGCGCGAACAACAAGGGGATTGCCGAGCTGGCCAGCAGGTGTTCGACCGTCAGTTGAGTCGGCAGGCCGATACGGCGGTGGCGCAGCCAGGCGTCGATGGTGCCACCGCCCTGGTAGAAGGTCACCGCCTGGCCGGACTCGTAGCCGAACGCCGTGACCGCTACCGCATGCAGGTGTTTGGCGCGGATCGCTTCGTCGATGCCGTCCAGATGCAGTTTGTCTTTGAGCAGCGCCTTGAGCGGCGTGCTGTTGAGCAGTGCCACCGGCACTTGCGCGCCCAAGCCCAGCAGGCTGTGGATAAAGAAGCGACTCGCCTGGCGAATTACTCCCGGCCAATCACTGCGCAATACCAGATGGCTGCGAAAGCCCTGCCAGAACGCGGTAAGACGTTGGATCGCGGCGGTGAAGTCGGTGGCGCCACTGGCCAGGCTCACCGCATTGATAGCGCCGGCCGAGGTGCCGACGATCACCGGAAAAGGATTAGGCGCCCCCGGTGGCAGCAACTCGGCAATCGCCGCCAATACCCCCACCTGATACGCCGCTCGCGCCCCGCCGCCGGAAAGAATCAAGCCTGTAACCGGTTCAGCTGGGCGCATTGCGTCACTCCATGTGGGGAAAAGTCGTTCTTATCAGCGGCGTTTTTCGTACAGCTTGGGTTCACCCGGCGGCCGGCTCTTGAAGCGGCGGTGGGTCCACAGGTATTGCTCGGGGCATTCACGCACGGAGGCTTCTACCCATTGGTTGATGCGCAGGCAGTCGACTTCATCGCTTTCACCGGGAAAATCGGTGAGCGGCGGATGGATCACCAGGCGGTAACCGCTGCCATCGGCCAGGCGCTGTTGGGTGAACGGCACCACCAGCGCCTTGCCCAGCTTGGCGAACTTGCTGGTAGCCGGCACTGTGGCAGCCTGGATGCCGAACAGTGGCACGAAAATACTTTGCTTGGCGCCATAGTCCTGGTCCGGTGCGTACCAGATGGCACGCCCGGCACGCAGAAGCTTGAGCATGCCGCGCACGTCTTCGCGCTCCACGGCGAGGGAATCGAGGTTGTGACGTTCGCGGCCACGGCGCTGGATAAAGTCGAACAGCGGGTTGCCGTGCTCGCGGTACATGCCATCGATGGTGTGCTTCTGCCCCAGCAACGCTGCGCCTATTTCCAGGGTGGTGAAGTGCAGGGCCATGAGGATCACGCCCTTGCCATCCAACTGGGCCTGCTTGAGGTGTTCCAGGCCTTCGACGTGGGCCAGGCGCGCCAGTCGCGGGCGCGACCACCACCAGCTCATGGCCATTTCAAAGAACGCGATGCCGGTGGAGGCAAAGTTTTCCTTGAGCAACTGTTTACGCTCTTTGGCGGATTTTTCCGGGAAGCACAGTTCCAGGTTGCGTGCGGCGATACGGCGGCGTTCGCCGGCCACGCGGTACATGCCCGCACCCAGCAGGCGACCGATGGTCAGCAGCGCGCGGTACGGCAGTTGGGTGACCAGCCACAGCAGGCCGAGCCCCAGCCATAACAGCCAGAAACGCGGGTGAAAAAATACAGCTCGAAAACGCGGGCGATCCATTACAGATTCCGGTAAAGACAAGGGCCGCGCATTCTACAACGGTTCGACCCGGCTTGCGGCGGGTGAGTGTTCTCGTTATAAGTCTCGACACTTTTCGTGACAAGCCGCTTTTGCCGACCATGAGCCAAACCGAACCGCTAGACCAAGATCCCGTGTTCCAGCTGAAAGGCAGCATGCTCGCCATCACCGTGCTGGAACTCGCCCGTAACGACCTCGACGCCCTGGACCGCCAGCTGGCGGCCAAGGTCGCCCTGGCGCCGAACTTCTTCAACAACGCCCCGCTGGTGCTGGCCCTGGACAAGCTGCCCGCCGGCCAGGGCAACATCGATTTGCCCGGCCTGATGCGCGTGTGCCGCTCCCATGGCCTGCGTACCCTGGCGATTCGCGCCAGCCGTATCGAAGACATCGCGGCAGCCATCGCCATTGAACTGCCAGTACTGCCACCGTCCGGTGCACGCGAGCGTCCACTGGAACCATTGGTCGGTGAAGAGAAGAAAAAACCGGAAAAACCACCCGAGCCTGCGATCAAGCCTACAAAGATCATCACCTCGCCCGTACGCGGCGGGCAGCAGATTTACGCCCAGGGCGGCGACCTTGTGGTGATCTCCTCGGTCAGCCCGGGGGCGGAACTTCTCGCCGATGGCAACATCCATGTATACGGCCCGATGCGCGGACGTGCCCTCGCCGGCATAAAGGGTGATACCAAGGCCCGTATTTTTTGCCAGCAGTTGACCGCTGAGCTAGTGTCCATCGCAGGCCAGTACAAGGTTTCGGAAGATTTGCGCCGTGATCCGCTGTGGGGGGCTTCGGTGCAGGTCAACCTGTCGGGCGATGTGTTGAACATCATCCGTCTTTAACGGATACTGCCGCATTTTCCAAGCATCTCTAGACTCTGATAGCACAGCGAAACCGGCATTACTTATGTAGGAATTTTTTATTCCTACAAGGCTGTCCGCCTGCAGCGAGTTCCAAGAGATGTTTTTCAGGGACTGAAAAGTCCTTTTTCCTTAGGGGTGAAACACCTTGGCCAAGATTCTCGTGGTTACATCCGGCAAGGGTGGTGTGGGTAAGACCACCACCAGCGCCGCTATCGGTACCGGCCTCGCTCTGCGCGGCCACAAGACAGTTATCGTCGACTTCGACGTCGGCTTGCGTAACCTCGACCTGATCATGGGCTGCGAACGCCGTGTGGTGTACGACTTCGTCAATGTGGTCAACGGCGAAGCCAACCTGCAACAGGCCCTGATCAAGGACAAGCGCCTTGAGAACCTGTACGTGCTGGCCGCCAGCCAGACCCGCGACAAAGACGCGCTGACCAAAGAAGGCGTAGGCAAAGTCCTGGCCGAGCTGAAGGAAACCTTCGAATACGTGGTCTGCGACTCGCCGGCCGGTATCGAGACCGGTGCTCACCTGGCGATGTACTTTGCCGATGAAGCCATCGTGGTGACCAACCCGGAAGTCTCCTCCGTACGCGACTCGGACCGCATGCTCGGCCTGCTGGCCAGCAAGTCCCAGCGCGCCGAGAAAGGCGAAGACCCGATCAAGGAGCACCTGCTGCTCACCCGCTACAACCCTGAACGCGTCAGCAACGGCGAGATGCTCGGCGTTGAAGACGTGAAGGAAATCCTCGCAGTGACCCTGCTGGGCGTGATCCCAGAATCCCAGGCGGTCCTCAAGGCCTCCAACCAGGGCGTTCCGGTGATTCTTGATGACCAGAGCGACGCCGGCCAGGCGTACAGCGATGCCGTTGATCGCTTGTTGGGCAAGACCGTGGAACACCGCTTCCTCGATGTCAAGAAGAAGGGATTCTTCGAGCGTATCTTTGGAGGCAACTAAACAATGAAATTTCTCGACTTCTTTCGCGCCAACAAAAAGCCAAGTACCGCGTCGGTAGCGAAAGAGCGTCTACAGATCATCGTGGCGCACGAACGCGGCCAACGCAGCACGCCGGACTACCTGCCAGCCTTGCAGAAGGAACTGGTCGAGGTGATCCGCAAGTACGTCAATATCGGCAACGATGACGTGCATGTCGCCCTGGAAAATGACGGCAGCTGCTCGATTCTGGAACTCAATATCACCCTGCCTGATCGTTGATCGAACAGGCGGCCGCCACGGCGGCTCGGTCACCTTGATCCCTTTTCGGGAACCGGGTGGGCGAGCCGCCGTTGGCGTTTGTTACGAGGCTGTTTAATGCCGCTGTCCAATATCCACATCCTGTATCAGGACGATGCCGTCCTGGTGGTGAACAAGCCCACCCTGCTGCTCTCGGTGCCTGGCCGCGCCGACGACAACAAGGACTGCCTGATCACTCGCCTGCAGGAAAACGGCTACCCCGAAGCCCGTATCGTCCATCGCCTGGACTGGGAAACCTCGGGCATCATTCTGCTGGCGCGGGATGCCGACACGCACCGCGAGCTGTCTCGCCAGTTTCACGACCGTGAAACCGAAAAAGCCTACACCGCCCTGGCCTGGGGCCAACCGGAACTGGACAGTGGCAGCATCGATTTGCCGCTGCGCTACGACCCACCGACCAAACCCCGGCATGTGGTCGACCACGAGTTCGGCAAGCATGCGCTGACCTTCTGGAAGGTGCTGGAGCGTTGCGGGGACTGGTGCCGCGTCGAGCTGACACCGATTACCGGGCGTTCGCACCAGTTGCGCGTGCACATGCTCTCCATCGGCCACCCGCTGCTGGGTGACGGCCTGTATGCCCATGAGCAAGCCCTGGCCGCCTGGCCGCGCCTGTGCCTGCATGCAAGCATGCTGAGCTTCACCCACCCACAGAGCGGCGAGCGTTTGCGTTTCGAGTGCCCTGCCCCGTTCTGAAGAATAAATACGGTAAACTCGCGGCATTGTTGTCTGGAGCTATTTATGCGCGAAGCGTTGAATCAAGGCCTGATCGACTTCCTCAAGGCCTCCCCTACTCCTTTTCATGCCACTGCTGCCCTGGCCCAGCGCCTGGAAGCGGCCGGTTACCAGCGTCTCGATGAGCGCGAGACCTGGGCCACCGAGGCCAACGGGCGCTATTACGTGACCCGTAACGACTCCTCGATCATCGCCTTCAAGCTCGGCCGCCATTCGCCGCTGCAGGGCGGCATTCGCCTGGTCGGCGCCCACACCGACAGCCCGTGCCTGCGGGTCAAGCCGCAGCCTGAGCTACAACGCCAGGGCTTCTGGCAGTTGGGTGTGGAAGTCTATGGTGGTGCATTGCTGGCGCCGTGGTTTGACCGCGACCTGTCCCTGGCCGGCCGCGTGACCTTCCGCCGCGACGGCAAGGTCGAAAGCCAGTTGATCGACTTCAAGCTGCCCATCGCGATCATTCCAAACCTGGCCATTCACCTCAACCGTGAAGCCAACCAGGGTTGGGCGATCAATGCCCAGACCGAGCTGCCGCCGATCCTCGCGCAATTTGCCGGTGACGAGCGCGTGGACTTCCGCGCCGTGCTTACCGATCAACTGGCGCGCGAGCATGGGCTGAACGCCGACGTGGTGCTCGACTACGAGTTGAGTTTCTATGACACGCAAAGCGCTGCGGTCATTGGCCTGAATGGCGACTTCATCGCCGGCGCACGCCTGGACAACCTGCTGTCGTGCTACGCCGGCCTGCAAGCCTTGCTCACCAGCGACAGCGAAGAAACCTGCGTACTGGTGTGCAACGACCACGAAGAAGTCGGTTCCTGCTCGGCATGCGGCGCCGATGGCCCGATGCTGGAGCAGACCCTGCGTCGCCTGCTGCCGGAAGGTGATGAATTCGTACGCACTATCCAGAAATCTCTATTGGTGTCGGCAGACAATGCCCACGGCGTTCACCCTAACTACGCCGAGAAACACGACGCCAATCACGGCCCCAAGCTCAACGCCGGCCCGGTGATCAAGGTCAACAGCAACCAGCGCTACGCCACCAACAGCGAAACCGCCGGGTTCTTCCGCCACCTGTGCATGGCCCAGGAAGTACCAGTGCAGAGCTTCGTGGTGCGCAGCGACATGGGCTGCGGCTCGACCATCGGCCCGATCACCGCCAGCCACCTGGGCGTGCGCACCGTGGACATCGGCCTGCCGACGTTCGCCATGCACTCCATCCGCGAACTGTGCGGCAGCCATGACCTGGCGCACCTGGTGAAGGTGTTGGGGGCGTTCTACGCGAGCCACGATCTGCCCTGATAATTTGGGCTGACTCGGTCAAAAATGTGGGAGGGGGCTTGCCCCCGATGGCGGCGGATCGGTGACTATATTTGTAGTCTGACCCTCTGCAATCGGAGGCAAGCCCCCTCCCACATTAGATCTGCGTATACCTGACCTGCATCACCTGCACTTTCTGCAATCCGGCCTAGACTTGTCAGTATTCCCACTCCGACAAGGCCGTCGCACCATGATCTCCATGTCCTCCTTCCACGCCACGCTTATTCCTATCCTGATAGGCATGATCATGCTGGCCGTGGGTTTCAACTTTCGCGACAAGCCCCTCGGCGTGTTCGGCATGTGGCTCGGCATGCTGCTGATCCTGGGCACCGTGGTGTACAAGATCCTCGCCAAACTGGCCGAATGACGCTTGCACTCGTACACTCGCTCAACCCGTCGTTTCCAAGGTTGACCGCCTCGTGCTTTCCCGTCTGTTTGCCCTGCCCTGCTATTGCTTGATCGCCCTGCTCACCTTGCTGCCGCTCACGCCCGCCCATGCAGTGGGTTTGCCCGGCTTGCTGGGCAGTACCAACAAGACCCAGCCCCAGGCCGAAGTGCCACTGGGGCAGTCGCTGGACGAGGTGATCAAGACCCTGGAAAACGACCAGCAGCGCACCCAGTTGCTGAGCGACCTGAAAAAGCTGCGCGCCGCCACGCAAAAGGCCCAACCGGCCGCCGAAGAAGGCGTGCTGGGGTTGATCGGCGGCACCCTGGCCAACCTGGAGGCACAGTTCTCCGGGGCCGACAGCCCGCTGGAACGCTGGTCCGACGAAGTCGACCAGGCCAAGGAAGAACTCAGTGCGCTGATGCTGCCGGCCAACGAATGGCTGCCGATCATTTTCGGTTTTGCCCTGATCCTCGCCGTGTGGAGCCTGTTGGCCTACGCGCTGATCTGGCTCAGCCATCGGGTGCGCGAACGTTTCGGCCTGCCTGAAGAATTGCCGCAACATCCACGCACCTGGGACATGGTGCGCTTCGCCCTGCGCAAGCTCGGCCCGTGGATGATCGCCCTGGTGATCACGGTGTACCTGAGCTACGCCCTGCCCTCGTCCCTGGGCAAATCCCTGGCGATGGTGCTGGCCTATGCGCTCGTGGTGGGCACCTGTTTCTCGGCGATCTGCGTGATTGCTTTTTCGGTACTCGACGGCCCGCACCGTCATCGCGCGCTGTATATCCTGCGGCACCAGGCGTTCCGCCCGCTATGGTGGATCGGCAGTTTTGCCGCCTTTGGCGAGGCCTTGAGCGACCCGCGACTGGTCCAGGCCCTGGGCCAGCACCTGTCCCACACCGCCGCGACGGTCGCCAATGTGATGGCGGCGCTGTCGACCGGTGTATTCATCCTGCGTTTCCGCCGGCCCATCGCCCACCTGATCCGCAACCAACCGCTGTCGCGTCGCCTGACGCGCCGCGCCCTCAGCGACACCATCGAAATCATCGGCTCCTTCTGGTACATCCCGGCCTTGCTGTTGGTGGGCATCTCGCTGTTCGCCACCTTCGTGTCTGCCGGCGATACCAGCACGGCGTTGCGCCAGTCGCTGTTGTGTACGGTGCTGCTGGTGTTGTGCATGGTGATCAACGGCCTGGTCCGTCGCCACGCGCTCAAACCGCAGCGTGGGCACAAGCGTCACGCGCTGTATTCCGAACGCCTGAAAAGCTTCGTCTACACCCTGGCCCACCTGATCGTGTGGCTGGCGTTTATCGAGTTGGGCCTGCGGGTGTGGGGCCTGTCGCTGATCCGCTTTACCGAAGGCGATGGCCATGAAGTCAGCGTCAAGCTGTTCGGCCTGGCCGGGACCTTGCTGTTCGCCTGGCTGATCTGGATTCTCAGCGACACCGCGATCCACCATGCCCTCACCCGCTCGCGCAAAGGCCTGGCCAACGCGCGGGCGCAGACCATGATGCCGTTGATCCGCAACGTGCTGTTCGTGACCATCTTTATCATTGCTGCCATCGTCGCCCTGGCGAACATGGGCATGAACGTCACGCCGCTGCTGGCGGGCGCCGGTGTGATCGGCCTGGCCATTGGTTTCGGCGCGCAGTCGCTGGTGGCGGACTTGATCACCGGCCTGTTCATCATCATCGAGGACTCCCTGGCCATCGACGACTACGTGGATGTGGGCGGCCACCTGGGCACGGTGGAGGGCCTGACCATCCGCACTGTGCGCCTGCGGGATATCGACGGCATTGTGCACACCATCCCGTTCAGCGAGATCAAGAGCATCAAGAACTACTCGCGGGAGTTCGGCTACGCGATCTTCCGGGTGGCGATCCCCTACAACATGGAAATCGACGACGCCATCAAGCTGATGCGCGATGTCGGCCAGAAGATGCGCAACGACCCGCTGCAACGCCGCAACATCTGGTCGCCGTTGGAGATTCAGGGGGTGGAGAGTTTCGAGTCGGGCAGCGCGATCCTGCGGGCGCGGTTCAAGACGGCGCCGATCAAACAGTGGGAGGTGTCGCGGGCGTTCAACCTGTCGCTGAAACGGCATCTGGATGAGGCGGGGTTGGACCTGGCCACACCACGCTTGAGCGTGAAGGTGGTGACGGGGGTTTCGGGCGGATTAGACAAAGAAAAAAATACCTGAAAGCAACACAGCTCAAAATGTGGGAGGGGGCTTGCCCCCGATGGCGGTGTATCAGTCACTCATTAGTCGACTGACACTCCCTCATCGGGGGCAAGCCCCCTCCCACATTTTTGATCTGTGGCGTTTACGCGATCGCAGTGCCATCCATCTTCTGGCGCAGGCTCAACGGGCGCATGTCGGTCCAGACTTCTTCGATATAGGCCAGGCACTCTTTCTTCAGGCCGCTCTTGCCCACGGTGCGCCAGCCTTCCGGCACGGCCTTGTAGTCGGGCCAGATGGAATACTGTTCTTCATGGTTGACCACTACCTGAAACAGGATGTCGTCGCGGTCAAATACTGAGGTCATTGCTGTTCTCCATCGCTAAAAGGCTGGCTGCGCACCGTGCGCAGCCCTGATATCTGTAGAAACGTACCAGGCTGGCAAAAAATTAGAGGCTGGCGACCGCTGCCGCCAACGCGCGACCGAAGATCTCCGCCACCCGGTCCACTTCGGCGGCAGTGATCACCAATGGCGGCAGGAAGCGCACCACACTGCCGTGCCGACCGCCCAGTTCGAGGATCAGCCCGCGCTTGAGGCATTCACGCTGCACCAGCGGCGCCAATTGGCGATGCACGGGCGGATGGCCTTGAATGTCCGGCGTGCCGTTCGGGTCGACCAGTTCCACGCCGAGCATCAACCCACGGCCCCGAATATCCCCCAGGTGCGGGAAGTCGCGCTGCAGGATGCGCAGGTGTTCACCCAGGCGCTCGCCCATGGCCGCCGCGTGGCCGGCCAGGTCGTGATCCTTGAGGTAGCGCATCACCGCCGAACCCGCCGCCATGGCCATCTGATTACCACGGAAGGTCCCGGCATGGGCGCCCGGCAGCCAGGTGTCGAGCCAGTCGCGATACACCACCACCGCCAGCGGCAAGCTGCCGCCGATGGCCTTGGACATCACCACCACATCCGGGATGATCCCGGCGTGCTCAAAGGCAAACATCTTGCCGGTGCGACCGAAACCGCTCTGGATTTCATCGACGATCAACGCCACGCCTGCCTGCTCGGTGATGCGGCGCAGGCCGCGCAGCCAGTCCAGGTCAGCCGGAATCACGCCGCCCTCGCCCTGCACCACTTCGACAATCACCGCCGCCGGCAGCAATACACCGGCCTCCGGATCATTCAGCAGGTTTTCCAAATAATGCAGGTTGACCCGCACGCCTTCCGCGCCACCCAGGCCGAACGGGCAACGGTAGTCGTAGGGGTATGGCAAAAATTGCACACCATTGCCGAGCAAGGCGCCCAGGGGTTTCTTCGGCCCCAGGCTGCCCATCAGGCTCAAGGCGCCCTGGCTCATGCCGTGGTAACCGCCCTGGAAGGACAATACGGTGCTGCGCCCGGTGGCGGTGCGTACCAACTTCAACGCAGCTTCCACCGCATCGGTGCCGGTGGGGCCGCAGAACTGGATTTTCGCTTCCCGGGCCAGCGCGGGCGGCAACAAACCGAACAAGTCCTGCACGAACTGGTCCTTGACCGGGGTGGTCAGGTCCAGCGTGTGCAGGGGCAGTTCATCGGCCAGCACCTGTTGAATAGCCTCGATCACCACCGGATGGTTATGCCCCAACGCGAGGGTGCCGGCGCCCGCCAGGCAGTCGATGAAGCTGCGCCCTTCGACGTCTTCCACGTAAATCCCCTTGGCACGCTTGAGTGCCAGGGGAATGCGCCGCGGGTAGCTGCGGGCATTGGATTCCTGCTGGCGCTGACGGGCCAGCAGCGGGGTTTCGTCGAACTGGTAAAGCGTTTCATGCACCTGGGCGTCTTCGATACGGCTGGTAGCGACTGACATTTCTCGATCCCTCAATACGCTGATGATGGTGACCAAACTGCCGATCCGCTGGCGTCTGGCCCCAAGGGGCATGCGCACGGATTTCCTGTTCTGGAAACGCACCAGCGTCGAGGGGATTTAGGGCCTTTGATCACTCAAAACCAAATGTAGGAGGGGGTTTGCCCCCGATTGCAGTGGATCAGTCACTGGTGTTGTGACTGGCAGACTGCAATCGGGAGCAAGCCCCCTCCCACATTGGAACTGCGTTCGGCGTCATAGACCGCGGTATTTTTCGTTCAGTGCATACAAAATCGCGCAGGTCTCCGCATCCAGAAACCCGCAGTAATCCCGCGCCCGAAAGTGCATCTGAAACGCCCGCGTCCTCTGTTCAAACCCTTGCCGATTCTTAGCCGGCGCATAGCCATAGCGTTGAAACGCCCGCTCCACCTCGACCTCCGGCGGCAGGCCCAGGCAAAACCGGCGCTGATACATCGCCCGCGTCGCCTCATCAAACCAGGCCCCCACCCCTGCTTCATGCAGACACCGCCAAGGCAGGCGCGGCCCCGGATCGCTCTTGCGCCCGAACGCCACGTCCGCATGCCCGAGGAGGTCGGTGGGCCCGATCTGCGGGTATCGCCCAAGAATGTCGCGAACCAGCGCAATCAATACGTCGACCTGTTCCTGCGCGTAGGCAGGAAAGCTGAACACGCCACCGTCATCCCGCGCCAGGTTGACGATCTCGATGCCAATCGAACGGCTGTTGAGGTTGTCGCGCCCCGCCCAATGACTCACCCCGGCGTGCCAGGCACGCTTGTCTTCCTCCACCAACCGGAAGACACGCAGCTCTTCATAGCCCGCCGCGCGATAGTCGGGCTCATCAGGGTCGGGCAGCAAGTAGTGGGCACTCACCCCATCCTGAGTCAGGGTACGCAGGGAGGCACCAAAAGGCGCTGCGGTGTAATGCAGGATCACCTGCCGCACGGGCTCGCCGTTGCGTTCGTTGAAGCCTCTGGCAGGGAAACTGGTATCGATGACCAACATGAGAACCGTCCTTTTCAATACAGGCCGAGTCGTTCAGCCCGTTCAAGCGCAAAAAAATTACCGCCATCCTGAAGGCTTGAACTTCAGGAGGGCGGTAACTATTTGGCACTTGAACGAAAAGTGATCAGCAGCGCAACGGCATGCCCAGGTCGACGCGCAAACCATCCGGCCGACTGTCGAATTTCAACGAGCAGGAACAGCGTTGCACGATCGCTTGCACAATCGCCAGGCCCAGGCCACAGCCTTCGCTGTTACCGTTGCGCCAGAAGCGTTGGGTCAGGTACTGCAGGTCCTCGGCGGCAATCTGTTTGCCGTGGTCACGCACGCGGAACACCACATTATCGGCTTCGGTGAACACGCTGAGCTCCACCCGGGTGTCCGTCGGCGTGTGGCGCAACGCGTTGTCCAGCAGGTTGCGCAAGGCGGCGACAGCGAGGCCCACCGGCATCCCCACCGGGGTGGCCGAGAGGTTGTCCGGCAGGATCAGGTCGATGCGCGAGTTGTCACCGGCATTGGCATCCTGGATCGCCAGGCGCGCTACTTCTTCGGCACTGGAGTGCATGCCATCGTCAAACGACAGGTTGCCCTCCACCCGGGCCAGCAACAGCAATTGCTCCAGGGTCCGATGCAGGCGGTCGGCGCCCTCCTCGGCATGGGCCAGGGACTGGTCGCGGGCCGCGCCCTCGGTCATGCGCGCCACTTGCAGGTGGGTCTTGATCGCGGTGAGCGGGCTGCGCAGTTCGTGGGCGGCGTCACCGGTGAGGCGGCGCTCGCGCTCGATGGTCTTGGCGATGCGTTGCAACAGCTGGTTCTGGGTGTCGAGCAGCGGCTCGAGTTCGCTGGGCAACGGGTGGATCTGCAGCGGTTCAAGGGAGTCGGCACTGCGGCGCATCAAGGCGTCACGCATACGGTTGAGCGGCAGCAGGCTCTGGCCGATGCCCAGCCACAACAGGCACAGGCAGCCCAGCATCGCCACGCCCACCGGCACCGACGCTGCCAGCAGGATCGACAGGTTCAGCGCCTCGCGCTCCACTTGCCGATCGGCCGTGGTGATCAGCAGGTCACCCCGGGACAGGGTGAAACTGCGCCAGCCCACGCCATCGACGACCTGGTCGCGAAACCCGCTCTTGCGCGACTCCAACCCCTCATCCGGCGTGGTGTGGCTGCGCGCCAGGATTTCCCCGCGCAGGGAACTGACCTGGCAGGCCATGCCGCCGGGCACATTCAATTGTTCAGCGCTGAAATGCGCGCCGCCGCTCACACTGGCCAGGCCCGGCATCTGTTCGGTCAGCCCCGCCACCATGCGCGCCGACGCCACCAGGCGTTGGTCGAGGGAGAACATCATCTGGTTGCGCAGGTCGTTGAGCATCCAGGCCGCCGCCAGGGCCCAGATCAGCACAAAGGCGGCGCCCAGCTTGAACGTCAGGCGCAGACGCAGGCTTTTCACGATGCGTCCTCGCCTCCATCGGCCGGGCCAAGGCGATACCCGAGGCCGCGCACGGTCTCGACGATGCCATTGCCCAATTTGCGCCGCAGGTGGTGGATATGCACGTTGAGCGCGTTGCTTTCCAGCTCGTCGTTGAAGCCGTAGACGCTGTCCTTGAGCTGTTCGCTGGAGAGTACCCGGCCTTTGTTGTGCAGCAGGGCTTGCAACAGCGCCTGTTCGCGACGCGACAGGTCGACGGGCTCGCCGCCCAGGAAGGTTTCGCGACTGCTGGGGTCGTAAGCCAGGCGGCCATGCTCGATCAGGTTGACGCTGCGCCCCGCCACCCGTCGCAACAGGGTTTGCAGGCGCGCGGCGAGTTCGCGCAGGTCGAAGGGTTTGAGCAGGTAGTCATCGGCGCCGGCTTGCAGGCCGTCGACGCGGTTGGTCACCGAGTCCCGCGCGGTCAGGATCAGCACCGGTATCTCCAGGCCCTGGCTGCGCTGTTGCTGCAACAACTTGAGGCCGTCTTCGTCCGGCAGGCCCAGGTCGAGCACCATGATGTCGAACGTCGCCGCCTTGAGCATCGCGCGTGCGGCACCGGCCGTGGCCACGTGTTCGACGGTGAAACCCTGGGCGGTGAGGCCGGCCACAATGCCGCTGGCGATCAGTTTGTCGTCTTCACAGACCAGTACGTGCATGGTGAACCCTTCATGAAAGATGGGGGGATTAAAGGGGCTGCGGATTAAGCGCAGATTATGCCGCTAAACACCCCACACTCAATCTAGAATAGCCGTGGTTAATCATCGGTTAATCAACGCCACACATTGTGTGCCTACTTGCATCGAACTAAGGCCTGACCATGCGGCATCTGTTTACCTTTCTGCTGGTGTTGTTCGCGGGGCTGGCCCAGGCCGCGCCGGGCAACCCGTTTGAGACCAAACCCGATTTCCTCCCGGTGGGCAAGGCCTTCACCTTTACCTCCGAACGTCTTGAAAGTGGCGAGACCCAGTTGTATTGGCAGATTGCCGACGGCTATTACCTGTACAAGCAGCGCATGAAATTCGACGGCCTGGCCGAAAAGCCCGTGCTGCCCAAAGGCGAGGCCCACACCGACGAGTTCTTCGGCGACCAGGAAGTGTATCGCCAAGGCCTGGAAGTGAAGATTCCCGCCGGCGCCACCGGCCAGGTCAAGCTGGGCTGGCAGGGCTGCGCCGACGCGGGCCTGTGCTACCCGCCGCAGTCGATCACCGTGGACCTGGGTGGCAACCCCGCCGTCGCCGCCACCGCACAAGCCCAGGACCAGAGCCTGGCCAGCGGTTTGCAACAGCGCAGCCTGGGCTGGAGCCTGTTGATATTCTTCGGCCTCGGCCTGTTACTGGCGTTTGCGCCGTGTTCGTTGCCGATGTTGCCGATTCTCGCCGGCCTGGTGGTGGGCAGTGGCGCCAGCCCGCGTCGCGGTTTTGCCTTGGCGAGCAGCTACGTGGTGTGCATGGCGTTGGTGTATGCGGCGCTGGGCGTATTGGCCGCGCTTTTGGGTGGCAACCTCGCCGCTTGGCTGCAAACACCTTGGATTCTCGGCAGCTTCGCCGCCCTCTTCGTGGTTCTTGCCCTGCCGATGTTCGGCTTCTTCGAGCTGCAACTGCCGGCCTTCCTGCGCGACCGCCTGGACAACGTCAGCCGCCAGCAAAGCGGCGGCAGCCTGGTGGGGGCAGGGATTCTTGGTGCGCTATCCGGCCTGCTGGTGGGCCCGTGCATGACCGCGCCCCTGGCCGGCGCCCTGCTGTACATCGCCCAGAGCGGCAATGCGCTGCACGGTGGCCTGATCCTGTTCGCCATGGGCATCGGCATCGGCATTCCGCTGTTGCTGCTGGTGACCGTGGGCAACCGCTTCCTGCCCAAGCCGGGCACCTGGATGAACGTGCTCAAGGGCATCTTCGGCTTCCTGTTCCTCGGCACCGCCGTGTTGATGATCCGCCCGGTGGTCGGCGAAAACCTGTGGATCGGCCTGTGGGGCGTACTCGCGCTGATCATGGCCTACTGCGGCTGGACCCTGGCCCGCGAATACGGTCTGGCCGCCAAAGTGTTTGGCGCAGGTTCCCTGGTACTGGGCCTGTGGGGCGCGGTGCTGGTGGTGGGCGCAGCGGGGGGCAGCGACGACCTGTGGCAACCGCTGAAGGTCTACAGCGGTTCACGGGTCGCCGGCGCAGCGTCCGCCCACGATGCCTTCATGACCATCAACGACCCGGCCGTGCTGCAAAGCCAGCTCGACAGCGCCAAGGCCCAAGGCCAATGGGTGTTGGTGGACTACTACGCCGACTGGTGCGTGTCGTGCAAGATCATGGAAAAACAGGTGTTCGGCAAACCCGAAGTCATGCAGGCACTCAAAGACGTACGCCTGCTGCGCCTGGACGTCACCGCCGACAACGCCGCCAGCCGCGCGCTGCTCGGCCGCTACAAAGTGCCTGGCCCACCGAGCTTCGTGTGGATCGGCCCGGACGGTGAAGAACGCCGCGCCCAACGCATCACCGGCGAAGTGGATGCCGCCGCTTTCCTGCAACGCTGGACGCAAACCCGAGACGCTCTCTGATGCTGACCCTGACCATCGGCACCTTCGCCATCGCCCTGAATCACATCCTGCTGATCAGCGCGCTGATTCTCGCCACCCTGGTGGGTTGGCGCGTGGCCAAGCGTGGTGGTGAAAACCCGGAATCGGTGCTGTTCAGCCTGTTCCTGCTGGGCATGCTCGCTGCCCGCGTCAGCTTTGTGCTGATGTACTGGAGCGACTACCGCAACGACTGGGTGCAGATGGTCGACCTGCGCGACGGCGGCTTCCTTGCCTGGCCCGGCGTGATCGCCCTGGTCTTGGGCGCTCTCGCCTACGGCTGGCGCCGCCCAGCCCTGCGCAAGCCACTGAGCGCCGGGGTGATCACCGGCCTGGTGTTCTGGGGCATGACCAGCTTGTCCCTGAGCCTGTATGACAAGGGCTCGCAGTTGCCGGAGATCACCCTGCGCAATGCCAATGGCGAGGTGGTGCAACTGGCCGACTACAAGGGCGGCCCGCTGGTGATCAACCTGTGGGCCACCTGGTGCCCGCCGTGCCGCCGCGAAATGCCGGTGCTGGAGCGTGCCCAACACCAACGTCCCGATGTGACCTTCCTGTTCGTCAACCAGGCCGAAAGCATGCAGAGCGTCAGTACCTTTCTCGCGACCCAGGGCCTGACGCTGGACAACGTGCTGTTCGACGCCAGCGGCCGCCTCGGCCAGGCCGTGGGCTCGATGGCCTTGCCGACCACCTTGTTCTACCGAGCCGATGGGCGCCTGATCAACAGCCACCTCGGCGAGTTGTCCCAGGCCAGCCTGGCCCGCGCCATGGAACCCTTCGACACCGCCCCTGAAAGGAAACCGACATGCCAAGCCTCCGCCACCTGCTGACCCTGCTGCCGCTGACACTCGCGGCCACCCTGGCCCAGGCCGAAGACTGGCCCGCACCGATCAAACAGATCGAGGCCAAGGGCGCCAAGATCCTCGGCAAATTCGACGCCCCCAGCGGCCTCACTGGCTACGCCGCCCGCTACCAGAACCGTGGCATGGCCCTGTACCTGACCGCCGACGGCAAAAGCGTGATCGCCGGCAACCTGTACGACGCCCAAGGCAACGACCTGAGCAGCGCGCCGCTGGAAAAACTGGTGTACGCACCGATGGCAAAGGAAGTCTGGGCCAAGATGGAAAAAAGCAGCTGGATCCAGGACGGCGACGTCAAGGCGCCACGCATCGTCTACCTGTTCAGCGACCCCAACTGCCCTTACTGCAACATGTTCTGGGAACAGGCGCGTCCGTGGGTAAAGGCCGGCAAAGTGCAGCTGCGCCACATCATGGTTGGCATCATCCGCGAAGACAGCCCGGGCAAATCCGCCGCGCTGTTTGCCGCCAAAGACCCGCAGAAAGCGTTGGAAGAACATGAGGCCGCCGGTAAAGGCAGCAAGTTGCAGGCGCTGGCCAAGATTCCGGCGGATATCGAGGCCAAGCTTGATAGCAACATGAAGTTGATGGATGAGCTGGAGTTGTCGGCGACGCCGGCGATTTTCTATCTGGATGACAAGGGGGGGTTGCAGCAGCAGCAAGGGGCGCCTTCGCCGGAGAAGTTGGTGAAGATACTTGGGCCGAAGTAGGCGGCGCCTTGACTGACGCCATCGGGGGCAAGCCCCACTCCCACATTAGAAATGCGCTCCAAATGTGGGAGGGGCGGTGCGACGGTTCGACTTGCCCCCGATAAGGCCCTGACTGACAGCGAAAATTAAAGCCCCTCCAACTCCGCCATCAAATCACTCAACCGATCCACCTTCTCGGCACTGATCTCATTCGCCGCCAACCCCTCGATATACTCGGCCAACTCCGCCACCGTGCTGCACTCAAACATCGCCCGCAGCGGCACATCCCGCTGCAAGGTCTTCTGCACCCGCGAGGCAATCTGCGTGGCCAGCAACGAATGCCCGCCCAGTTCGAAGAAGTTGTCCTGCACCCCTACCCGCTCGACTTTCAGCACTTCGGCCCAGATGTCTGCCAAGGTGGTTTCCAGCTCATTGCGCGGTGCCAGGTAGTCCTGGCTGTGCAACTGGCCGATCTCCAGCGCCGGCAGGGCCTTGCGGTCGAGTTTGCCGTTGGCGTTGAGCGGCAGGCGCTCAAGCCACAGCCAGTGCAGCGGCACCATGTATTCCGGCAGCTCGGCGCGCAGGCGTTGCTTGATGCGGTCGAGGCGTTCGCTTGGGTTCAGCGCCTCATCCGCCGCCACCAGATAGCCGACCAGATGCTTGCCGTTGACGCCCTCCTGCACACCCACCGCCGCATCGCGCACCTCTGGTTGTTCGTGCAGGCGCGCTTCGATCTCACCTAGTTCGATGCGGTAGCCGCGAATCTTCACTTGATGGTCGACACGCCCGACGTATTCCAGCACACCGTCACTGCGACGGCGCGCGAGGTCGCCGGTGCGGTAGAGGCGTTCGCCCGCTGCGCCGAACGGGTTGGGTACAAACACGGGAGCAGTGCGCAGCGGGTCACTGACATAACCGCGACCAACGCCCGTACCGGCGACGCACAACTCGCCTACCGCACCTTGGGGCACCAGCTCCAACGCACCATCCAGCAGGTACAAACGGTTGTTGTCGGTCGGTGTACCAATCGGCAGATAGGTGCCACGGGTCGAGGCCAGGTCGACACGGTAGAACGCCACATCGTCCGAGCATTCCGCCGGGCCATAAGCGTTCACCAGCCCGATCTCGGGATAACGCTGCAACCACTGATGCGCCAGTTCCGGCGGCATCGCTTCGCCGGTCGGCAGCATCCAGCGCAGGCCGTCCAACCCGATACGATCCTGGGCCAGCATGCCCTGGATCAGCGACGGCACGCTTTCCAGCACGGTGATGCCCTGGGCCTGCACATGTTCCAACAGGCCCTGGGGATCATGCGCGATAGTGTTCGGCACGATGTCCACCCGCGCACCGAACAACGGTGCGGCGAGGAACTGCCACACAGAAATATCGAAGCTCTGCGAAGCGGTCTGCGCGATCACATCCGCGTCACTCAAGGCCAGGTACGGCACCTTGCTCAACTGGTTATTGAGCATGCCCCGCTGTTCCACCATCACGCCCTTGGGCAGGCCGGTGGAGCCCGAGGTGTAGATCACGTAGGCGAGGTTGTCCGGGCCGCTGTAGATTCCCGGGTTTTCACCACGTGCCGGTATCTCTTCCCACACCAGCAATTGGCAATCGAAGCCGTCCAGCAACTCGATGGCCTGCTCGCGGCACACCTCGGTGCACACCAGCAGCGGCGTGCGGCTCAGGTCGATGATGCTGCGCAGACGCTGGCTTGGCAGGCCTGGGTCGAGCGGCAGGTAGCCGGCACCGGCCTTGAAGCTGCCGATGATCATGCCCAGCAGGTCAAGGTTACGTTCGCCCAGCAACGCCACCGGTTGATCGAGGCCCACGCCGGCTGCAATCAGCGCATGACCCAGGCCGTTACTGCGGCGGTTCAGTTCGTCGTAGGTCCACTGCTGATCGAGGCAACTGGCGGCGATGCGCTGCGGATGCGCGGCCACCTGGTCCTCAAACAACTCGACATAGCTGCGCTCCAGCGGATAGGCGTGCTCGCTCTGGTTGCAGCCCTCCACCAGGAACTGGCGCTCCTGTTCGCCAATCAACGGCAAGTCCGCCATGTCGCCATGGAAGCCCTGCACCAGCGCCAGCAGCAGGCGCTTGAACTCGCCGAGCATGGATTGCACGGTGGTCTCGTCGAAGTAGCGCTGGTCGTAGGACAGGTGCAGCCCCAGGTCATCCCCCGGATAGCACACGGCCGTCAGCGGGAAGTTGGTGTGGGTGCGCCCGGAGTCCGAGGTGGCATTCAGGCTTTGTGCACGGTCCAGCACCGAGACTTCCACCGGGGCGTTTTCGAACACGAACAGGCTGTCGAACAGCGGCTGGCCCTTGGGCAGTTCGCTGTGTTCCTGAATCGTCACCAGCGGCAGGTATTCGTACTCGCGCAGTTGCATATTGCTGTCGAGCAAGCCGCTCAACCACTGGCGCACGCTGCAACGCTGGTCGTCCTCGGGCAGTTTTACCCGCAGCGCGATGCTGTTGATGAACAGGCCGACGGTGCGTTGCATCTCGGGCATTTCCACCGGGCGTCCAGCCACGGTGACGCCGAACAACACATCACGATCACCGCTCAGCCGGCGAAGCACCAGCGTCCATGCCGCCTGGGCGAAGGTGTTGACCGTCAGTTGGTGGGCCTGGGCCAGTTCGCGAAGTTGCGCACCGTCGCGGGCATCGAGGCGGGTGTAGCAGTCGCCCACCACCATGCCACCGTGGCCGGCGTGGTCACGCAGGAACGGCCGGTCACTCGGGATTGGTGTGGTGCGCTCGAAACCTTGCAGGTTGTGCTGCCACCACTGACGTGCTTCGCTCAGGTTCTGGCGTTGCAGCCAGGCAATGTAGTCGCGATAGCGCGGCGGTGTGGCCAGTTGCGCCTCGCGCCCCTCGCCGAGGGCCATGTAGATCTCGAAGAAGTCATTCATCAGCAACGAACGGCACCAGGCATCGATGAGGATGTGGTGGTTGCTCATCATGAACCAGTAGCGCTCGGCGCCGACGCGGATCAGGCGCAGGTGGAACGGGGCCTGGTTGAGCAGATCGAAACCGGCTTCGCGCTCCTGCTTGAGCAGTGCTTGCAGGCGCGGCTCATGTTCGCTTTCCGGGTCAGCACTCCAGTCGAGGTATTCAATTGGCGTGCTGCCCGGTGCGTGGATCACTTGCAGCATGTCTTCGCCGACGTTCCAGCAGAACGAAGCGCGCAAGGCTTCGTGACGGGCGATCACCGCCTGCCAGGCCTGGGCGAAACGCTCGGGGTCGAGGGCGCTGTTGATGCGGTAGCGGTCCTGCATGTAGTAGAGGCCGGTGCCCGGCTCCAGCAGGGTGTGCAGCAACAGGCCTTCCTGCATCGGTGTCAGCGGGTAGACGTCTTCGATGACACTGGCGGGCACCGGCAAGTTGTCGAGTTGCGCCTGGGTCAGGTGCGCCAGCGGGAAGTCGGACGGCGTGAGGCCACCGGCATCGTCCTGCAGGCAATGCGCGACCAGGCTTTGCAGCTCAGCGAGATAGGCATCTGCCAGTTCACGGATGCTCTGTTGATCATGGCGTTCGCGGCTGAAGGTCCAGCGCAGCACCAGTTCGCCGCCGTACACCTGGCTGTCGATGCTCAGCTCGTTGGGCAGTGGCGCGTCCGGGTCATGGGCCAGGCCCGCGGATTCATCCAGCGGGTGGAACAGCGCATCGGCGCCGAAGCTCTGGTCGAACTGGCCGAGGTAGTTGAAGGTGACCTGCGCGCTCGGCAAGGCGGCCATGCTGTGCTTGCACACATCATCGGCCAGGTAGCGCAGCACGCCATAACCCAGGCCTTTATGCGGCACGCCGCGCAGTTGCTCCTTGATCGCCTTGATCGAATCGCCCTGCCCGGCATGCGGGGTCAGGCGCAGCGGGTAGGCACTGGTGAACCAGCCGACGCTGCGGGTCAGGTCGATGTCATCAAACAGGCTTTCACGGCCGTGGCCTTCCAGCTGGATCAGTGCCGAAGCATGGCCAGTCCAGCGGCACAGCACACGGGCCAGGGCGGTCAGCAGCAGGTCATTGACCTGGGTGCGATAGGCACTCGGGGCCTGTTGCAGCAACTGGCGGGCGTGTTCGGCATCCAGGCGCACGCTGACGGTGTCGGCATCGCGGTTGCGCAACGAACCGTGCGGGCGAGTCACCGGCAACCCCACTTCCGGTCCGGCCAATTGGTCCTGCCAGAGGCTCAATTCTTCACGCAGGGATTCGCTGCCGGCATACGCCTGCAAACGCACAGCCCAATCACGCAGGGCACTGGTCTTGGCCGGCAGGCTGACCGATTGGCCGTCACTCAGTTGGCGGTAGACCGTTTGCAGGTCTTCGAGCAGGACGCGCCAGGACACGCCATCCACCACCAGGTGATGGATCGCGATCAGCAGGCGTTGCTGCCCTTCGGGACCGTCCACCAGCAAGGCGCGCAGCAGCGGGCCGTGTTGCAGGTCGAGGCTGCGCTGGGTGTCGGTGAACAGCGCGGTGCACTGCGCCATATCACGCACTTGCGCCTGCATCAGCACGCCGCCTTCCGGCACGGCCAGATGCTCGGCGTGCCACCGCGCGTCGCGCTGGGAGAAGCTCAGGCGCAGTGCATCGTGGTGTTCCAGCACCGCCAGCAGCGCTTGCTCCAGACGATGGGGTTGCAGCAGTTGCAGGGGCTTGAGAACCAGCGCCTGGTTCCAATGCTGACGGTTAGGGATCTCGTTGTCGAAGAACCAGTGCTGGATCGGCGTGAGGCCCGAGCTGCCGGTGAGTACGCCTTGCTCGGCGGTGATCTGCTCGGAGCGCGAGGCCACGGCGGCCAGGGTTTGCACGGTCTGGTGCTGGAACAGGTCGCGGGGGCTGAAATGAATCCCGGCCTGCCGCGCACGGCTGACCACTTGGATCGACAGGATCGAGTCGCCACCCAGTTCAAAGAAGTTATCGTCCAGGCCGACTTGCTGCACATTCAGCACCGCACACCAGATCGCGGCCAACGTCTGCTCAAGCTCGTTGCGTGGTGCAACATAGGTCTGGCGATTCGCCTCGGGATCCGGTTGCGGCAACGCACGCCGGTCGAGTTTACCGTTGGAGGTCAGCGGCATGCTGTCGAGCACGATCAGGTGTGCGGGCACCATGTAGTCCGGCAGTTGCGCCTTGAGATGCGCCTTGAGCGCATCGCGCAATGCGCCGTGCTCGGCATCGCTGACCAGGTACGCCACCAGCTGCTTGCCACTCGGCGAATCCAGCGCCAGCACCACCGCTTCACGCACGGATTCATGTTCCAGCAGGCGGGTTTCGATCTCGCCCAGTTCGATACGGAAGCCGCGGATCTTCACCTGATGGTCGATACGCCCCAGGTACTCTACCAGGCCATCGGCGCGTTGGCGCACCAGGTCACCGGTGCGGTACAGGCGCGCACCGTTGCTCGCAAACGGGTCCGCGACAAAACGCTCGGCGGTCATGCCCGGACGCTGGTGATAACCCTGGGCCAGGCCGGCGCCACCGACGAACAACTCGCCGGTCGCCCCTTGCGGCACCAATGCCATGTCGGCATCGAGAATATAGGCCACGCGCTCACCGATGATGCTCCCGATCGGTACGCTGGCCGCGCCCTCCTCCAACTGCTCGGGCGCGAGGCTGGCCAGTGGCATCACCACAGTTTCAGTCGGGCCATAGGCGTTGAAGAACACCTGCGGCTGGAACGCGGCGCGGATGCGCTGCAAGTGTTCGCCGGTCAGCGCCTCGCCGCCGGTGATGCACATGCGTACCGGCAACGTCTGCTGCTGGGTCGCCAGCCATTGCGCCAACTGGCTGCCGTAGCTCGGCGTAAAGCCCAGGATAGTGATGCGATAGCTGCGGATCAGCCCGCAGATTTCTTCTGCATCCCACTGGCCCTGGGCCCGCAACACCACCTGCGCACCGCTGAGCAACGGCACCAACAGGCGCTCGGTGGCGGCGTCGAAGTTGATCGAATAGAAGTGCAGCTCACAGTCGTCCGGGCGCATGCCGAACCGCTCGATCACCGCCGCGCAATGCATGGCGATTTCACCGTGGGCCACCACCACGCCCTTGGGCTTGCCGGTAGAGCCGGAGGTGTAGATCAAGTACGCCTGATGGTGCGGCAGGCTGATAAACGGCAGCTCATCGGACGGATAGTTGGCGAGTACCGGCAAATCATCTTCCAGGCACCAGCACGCCACGGTCGCCGGCAATTCGCCCAGCGCTTCGAACATCGCTGCGTCGCTGAGCAGCAGGCCGATGCCGCTGTCTTCGATCATGTAATGCAGGCGGTCCAGCGGGTATTCCGGGTCCAGCGGCACATAGGCGCCGCCGGCCTTGAGGATCGCCAGCAGGCCGATGACCATTTCCAGGGAACGTGGCAGTGCCAACCCCACACGCACTTGCGGGCCGACGCCACGCTCGCGCAGCATCCAGGCCAGGCGGTTGGCGCGGGCGTCCAGTTCGCGGTAGCTGAGGGTCACGCCGGCGAAGGTCAACGCGGGTGCATCGCCACGGGCTTTCGCCTGCTGACTGAACAGCGTGTGAATGCACTGATCAAGGCGGTGCTCGCCCGCTTCGACGCCCAGGCTGTCCTGCAACGCGCGCTGTTCCGTGGCGCTGAGCAACGGCAATTCGCTCAGGCGCTGCTCGGGACTGGCGATCAGCGCTTCCAACAGATTGCGCCAATGTTCCGCCATGCGCGCAATGCGCGGCTCGTCAAACAAATCGGTGCTGTAGGTCAGGCAGCAACCCAGACGATGGTCAAGGTCGGTGACTTCCAGGTTGAGGTCGAACTTGGTCGCCCGCGCATCGTTGGCCAGGTACTCGACGGTCATGCCAGCCAGTTGGCGGTTCTGCTGGAATTCCCAGCGCTGCACGTTGCACATCACCTGGAACAGTGGGTTGTAGGCCGCGCTGCGCGGCGGTTGCAGGGCTTCCACCAAGTGGTCGAAGGGCAAATCCTGATGGGATTGGCCTTCGATCACAGTGTGGCGCACCTGGTCGAACAGTTCAGCCACGTTCATCTGCCCATTGAGCTGGCAACGCAGCACCTGGGTGTTGAGGAACGCACCGATCAGCCCTTCGCTTTCCGGGCGGATGCGGTTGGCCACGGGCGCGCCGATGCGCAGGTCGGTCTGGCCGCTGTAGCGGTAGAGCAACACGGCCAGGGTGGCGGTCATGGTCATGAACAGGGTCAGGCCGTGTTCGGCGTTGAAAGCACGCACGCGGGCGGCCAGGTCATCGCTCAAATCGAAGCGGTACAACTCGCCCCGATGGCTTTGCACCGGCGGACGTGGACGGTCGCCAGGCAGTTCGAGCAGCGGATGTTCGGTGCCCAGTTGCCGAGTCCAGTAATCCAACTGGCGCTGACGTTCACCCGCTTCCATCCACTGGCGCTGCCACACGCTGTAGTCGAGGTACTGCACCGGCAACGGCGCCAGCGGCGACAGGCGTTCGTCGATAAAGGCTTCGTACAACGCGCTGAGTTCACGGGCAAAGATGTCCATGGCCCAGCCTTCGGTGACGATATGGTGCAGGGTCAACACCAGGTAATGTTCGCGCTCGGCGGCCTTGACCAGGCAGGCGCGCAGCAACGGCCCGGTTTCCAGGTTGAACGGCGTATGCGCCTCGTGATCGGCCAGTTGCTG
This sequence comes from Pseudomonas sp. CYM-20-01, assembly GCF_023169845.1. Classification (NCBI taxonomy): domain Bacteria; kingdom Pseudomonadati; phylum Pseudomonadota; class Gammaproteobacteria; order Pseudomonadales; family Pseudomonadaceae; genus Pseudomonas; species Pseudomonas sp. CYM-20-01. The sequence continues at coordinate 5,022,008 of NZ_AP025169.1, forward strand.
CAAGCGCTGCTGGCGTTCGCTTTCGTCCAACGCGGAGAAGTCCTGCCAGTCCATGCGCAGGCCGGTCTGCGTCGAGACCTTCTGATAAGCCACACCGTCGATACTCGGAAAGGTGGTGCGCAGGGTTTCGTGCCGCATGATCAGCGCTTGCAACGCCGCCTCGAAACGCCCCACGTCCAGCACGCCACGCAAGCGCGCCATGCCACCGACGTTGTAGGCCGGGCTGTCCGGCTCCATCTGCCAGAGGAACCACATGCGCTGCTGGGAATAGGACAACGGCACCGGCTGGCTGCGGTCGACCTTGGCGATGGCGGTTTGTTGGTTGCGTTGCCCCGACGCCTGGATCAGCCCGACCTGTTCGGCAAAAGCGCCCAACTCGCTGGCTTCGAACAAGGTGCGCAACGGCAACTCGACGTCACACGCCTGGCGGGTGCGGGAGATGATTTGCGTAGCCAGCAGCGAGTGGCCGCCCAGGGCGAAGAAGTCATCGTGCAGGCCGATTTTCGGCAGACCAAGGACTTCGCACCAGATCTCGGCGATCTGCTGTTGCAGCGGCGTTTCAGGCTCGACGTGCTCACGGGTTTGCCACACCGGCTCCGGCAACGCGCGGCGGTCGAGCTTGCCGCTGGGGCTCAACGGCATGGCGTCCAGGCGCATCAGCAGCGCCGGCACCATGTACTCCGGCAGTTCGGCGGCCAGGGCGCTCTTGACCTGCTGTTCGCCCAGTTCGGCATGGGCGGTGTAGTAGCCGATCAACTGGGCGTCACGCACCAGTACCACGGCCTGGGCGATGCCGTCCAGGGCGAGCAGGCGCGCTTCGATTTCCTCCGGTTCCACGCGGAAACCGCGCAGCTTGACCTGTTGGTCGAGACGGCCGAGGTACTCAAGCACACCGTCGGCGTTCCAGCGGGCACGGTCGCCGGTGCGGTACAGGCGCGTTCCTTGGTGGTCGGCGACAAAGCGCTCAGCGGTCAACCCAGGACGGCCGAGGTAACCCCGCGCCAGGCCGATACCGCCGATGCACAGCTCACCTGGCACGCCAACGGGCACGGGGTTGAGCTGCTCGTCCAGCACACGGCAGATCACATTGCCCAGCGGACGGCCAATCGGCGAGCGTTCGCCATCCTCGGCGCGGCAGTGCCAGTGGGTCACGTTGATTGCGGTTTCGGTCGGGCCATAGCGGTTGTGCAATTGCACCGCCGGCAACTGGGCCAACACGCGGTTGCGCAGCTCGGCAGGCAAGGCTTCGCCACCGGAGAACAGGCGGCGCAGGCTGGTGCATTCGGCCACCAGCGGTTCATCGACAAACAGCTGCAACAACGGCGGCACAAAGTGCAGCGTGGTCACGCCGTGCGCCTGCACCAACTGCGCGATGCGGTGCGGGTCGCGATGCTCGCCGGGGCCGGCCAGCACCAGGCGGCAACCGCTGATCAGCGGCCAGAAGCATTCCCACACCGACACGTCAAAACTGATCGGCGCCTTTTGCATCAGCACATCGCTGGCGTCGAGTTGATAAGTGGCCTGCATCCACTGCAAGCGCTCGGCCAATGCCGCATGGGTATTGCCCACGCCTTTGGGCTGGCCGGTGGAACCGGAGGTGTAGATCACATAGGCAAGGTTATCGCCGTGCAGGTGCAGGCCGGGCGGCTGGGTCGGCCAGCTGTCGAGGTGCAGGCTGTCCATGGCGATCACGCACACGCCTTCTGCATTCGGCACTTGCTCCAGCAGGGCGGTCTGGGTCAGCAGCAGGTGGACGCCGCTGTCCTTGAGCATGTAGGCCAGGCGTTCGGCGGGGTAGTCCGGGTCGAGGGGGACATAGGCACCGCCAGCCTTGATGATCGCCAGCAGGCCTATCAACAGTTGCGGCGAACGCTCGGCGGCGATGGCCACGCACACGTCCGGGCCGACGCCTTTGTCGCGCAGGTAATGGGCCAGACGGTTGGCCTGGGTGTGCAGTTGGGCGAAGGTCAGGCTGCCGCCGTCCCAGACCAGCGCGGTGTGGTCTGAAGTCTGCTGGCTGAGCAGGTCGGGCAGCCACTGTTGAGCCGGCGCGCAGGGGGCTTCGCTGTAACGCGCCTGTTCGTCGTGCTGCATCAGCATGAGGTCGCCGATGGCTTGCTGGGGCTGTTCGCAGACAGCGTGCAACAGGTTGATGTAGTGCTCGGCCAGGCGCTGGATAGTCGCGTTTTCGAACAGCTCATCGGCGTAGTCGAACGACAGGCTCAAGCGCCCGTTGCGGTCCTCTTCGGTGTGCAGTTGCAGGTCAAACTTGGCTTCACGGCTGTGCCACGGCAGCTCGTCGGCGAGCATACCCGGCAGGCGGCGCAAGGCACTGAGGTCGCGTTGCTGGTGGTTGAACATGACCTGGAACAGGCCCTGTTCGCGGGCTTGCGGGAAAGCTTCCAACAGTTGCTCGAACGGCAGGTCCTGATGGGCCTGGGCGCCCAAGGCCGTCTGGCGCGTTGCGGCCAACAGCTCGTTGAACGGCAGGCGCCCATCCAGCTCCGCACGAAGCACTAGGGTGTTGATGAAGAAGCCGACCAGGCCTTGGGTTTCCTGGCGCGGGCGGTTGGCGTTGGGCACGCCGATGCGGATATCGCGCTGGCCGCTGTAGCGGTAGAGCAGGCTCTGGAACGCTGCCAGCAACAGCATGAAGGGCGTGGATTCGTTGGCCTGGGCGGTCTGGCGAATGGCTTCGCTGAGGCTCGCACCCAAGCGCACGCTATGGCGCGAGGCCGTATGGCGGTGGTGTGCCGAGCGCGGATGGTCGGTGGCCAGGCTCAGGCTCGGGTGTTCTTCACCCAGTTGCGTTTTCCAGTACGCCAGTTGGCGCTGGCCTTCGCCTTCGGCCAGCCATTGGCGCTGCCAACTGCCGTAGTCGGCGTAGTGCAGGGCCAGGGGCGGCAACGCCAGAGTCTGGCCCTGGGCAGCGGCGGCGTAGAGGCGTGAGAATTCATCGATAAGGATATTCAGCGACCAGCCGTCGGCGATGATGTGGTGCAGGGTCACCAACAGTTGGTGGTCTTCATCGTCCAGGCGCACCAGGGTCACCCACAGCAGCGGGCCTTTTTCCAGGTCGAACTGGGTGCGCGCTTCGTCTTCGCGGATCTGTTGCGCACGGCCTTCACGCTCGGCTGCGGGCAGGTCGCTGAGGTCGATGATCTGCAGGTCGAAATCGGCCTTGGCAGCGATCCGCTGGAAAGCCTGGCCGTCGCGTTCGTAGAAGCGCGTGCGCAGGGCTTCGTGGCGCTGGATCAACTGCTGGAAGCTTGCGCGCACCGCGTCTTCGTCTAACTCACCGCGCAGGCGCAGGGCACCAGGGATGGTGTAGGCGCTGCTCTGCGGGTCCAGTTGCCAGGTGATCCACAGGCGGTTCTGTGCCAGGGATTGGGGCAGTTCCTCGTGACGGGACAGGTGGTGGATCACGCCTTGGGCGACGCCGCCATCCTGCTGCAATTGCGCGACAGTCGCGGCAAAACCTTGCAGGGTCGGCGCTTCGAACAGCAGGTGCAGGCTCAGCTCCAGGCCAAGGGTTTCACGCAGGCGCGCGACCACTTGGGTGGCGCTGATGGAGTTACCGCCGAGCAGGAAGAAGTGGTCATCGGCCGCAACGGTCGCGACCTGCAACTGTTCGCACCAGATCGCGGCGATCTGGTTTTGCAGGTCGGATTCCAGCGCCCCAGTGCGCGCCTGCGCTTGCAGATCGGGGAACTGCGCATAGCGGTCGAGACTGCCGTCCTTGTGACGAAGCGCACACGCCGCGCGTTGCACCTTGCCGCTGGAAGTCTTCGGCAACGCGCCGGGGTTGAGCAGTACCACCACGCTCGGCGCCTCCTGGTACGCCTCGGCGACGGCCTGGCGGATCGCCTTGATCAGCGCTTCGGGCGGCAGGATTTTCTGCACGCTGCGGCTGATTTCGGCGGCAATGCCGATGCCTTCCAGGCCCTGATCATTCACCGCAAACGCGGCGACCCGGCCTTTGCGCACCACTTCGACTTCGCGTTCGATGGTCTGCTCGATGTCCTGCGGGTACAGGTTGTGGCCGCGCACGATCAGCAGGTCCTTGAGGCGGCCGGTGATGTACACCTCGCCGTCCCGGATAAACCCTAGGTCGCCAGTGCGCAGCCAGGTACGGCCGGCGTGTTGCACGAAGGTCTTGGCGGTGGCCTCGGGGTTGCGCCAGTAGCCGTGGGCGATGCTCGGGCCGCTGGCCCAGAGTTCGCCGACGTGGTTGTCGGGCAGTTCGGCGAGGCTGTGCGGGTCAGCGATCAGCACAGCGTGTTCAGGCTGGCTGGTGCCGCAACTCATGATCGCACTGCCCTGCCCCGGCTCGGCGCGGTTGGCGGCCAGGGCCTGCTCGTCGACGCGCAGCGCGGGAATGCCATGGCCACGAGTGCCACCGGCGACAAACAGGGTTGCTTCGGCCAGGCCGTAGGAGGCGAAGAAATTATTCGGGGTAAAACTACAGGCGGCGAACTTCTCGGCGAAGCGTTCCAGGGTGTCGAGGCGGATCGGTTCGGAGCCGGAATACGCCACGCGCCACTGGCTCAGGTCCAGGCGTTCCAGGGCCGAGTCGCTGACCCGCTCACTGCAGAGGCGATAGGCGAAATCCGGCCCGCCACTGATGGTGCCGCCGTATTCGCTGATCGCTTCCAGCCAGCGCAATGGCCGGCCGAGAAAGTAGGCCGGCGACATCAGTACGCACGGCACGCCACTGAAGATCGGTTGCAGCAGGCCGCCGATCAGGCCCATGTCGTGGTACAGCGGCAGCCAGCTGACGATCACGTCGTCGGGGTTTAGGTCGATGCCGAAACCGCGCCGGATCAGCACTTCGTTGGCCACCAGGTTGCCGTGGCTGACTTGCACACCCTTGGGCAGCGCGGTGGAGCCGGAGGTGTATTGCAGGAAGGCGATGTCATCGGGGTGCAGGTCGGGGGCGGTCCAGTCGCCAGCGCTCTGCAAGGTATCGACGTTTAGGACCGGCGGCGCGTTGTCGATCTGCGCCAAGCCATCGGCGAGACTGGCGATGGTCAGCAACAGGCGCGGCTCGGCATCGCTGATGATCGACAGCAGGCGCTCCTGGTGATGGCGGCGGGTGGACTCCGGCGGATACGCCGGCACCGCGATCACCCCCGCATACAGGCAACCAAAGAACGCCGCGACATAATCCGCGCCGCTGGGGAACAACAACACCGCGCGGTCGCCCAGTTCGGCATTGGCCTGCAACGCAGCGGCGATGGTGCGGGCGCGCTGGTCGAGGTCGCGGTAACTGAGCACAACGCTGTGCTCGGCGGATTCGGCGAGGAAGCGCAGGGCAACCTGGTCCGGGGTCTGCGCGGCGCGACGTTGAAGGGACTGGACCAGGGTGCGGGGAAGTTCGAAGGCGTCCATCATGGGGTTCCTGCCTGAAATCGGCTTACGGGAAATTCAACAATTCGGGGGGGTTGTTCAGCCGACGGCGAGTGGCCGCGCCGCGTCGTTGCGCCAGCGGGCCAGGTGTTCGTCGGCGTAGCGCCGCACGCAGCGCAGCACGGCGCTTTCGTGTTGCACGAGGAAGAAGTGGTGGCCGTCGAACATGTCCAGGGAAAAGCCGCTGGCGGCGTCGAGTTGCCAGTCGAGCAACTGGTCGGCGCGCACGCTGTCCTGCTTGCCGCCGAACACATGGATCGGCATGCGCAGCGGCGCACGCTCGCCGTAGGTGAAGCTGCCGCACAGCAGGAAATCGGCACGCAGGATCGGCAGCATCAACTGCATCAACTCGGGGTTGGCCAGGGCTTCTTCGGTGGTGCCTTGCAGTTCGCGCAAGCGGGCAATCAATTGGTCGTCGGTCTTTTCGATGGCGTACTCGCTGACATCACGACGGGCTGGCCCGGCTGTGCCGGAGGCGAACAAGGCGAGCGGCGCCGGCACACCACGAGCGTTCAAGGCATGGGCCAATTCGAAGGCGAGCAGGCCGCCGAGGCTGTGGCCGAACAGGGCATAGGGACCGTTCAGATCGCGGCTGATTTCATCGGCGAGCTGCGCGGCCAGGGCCTTGATATCGCGTTGCAACGGCTCGTCCATGCGCATGCCACGGCCGGGCAATTCCAGCGGGCATACCTGCAACCACTCAGGCAGCGCCCGGCGCCAACGCGCATACACCATGGCGCTGGCGCCCGAATAGGGCAGGCAGAACAGCCGCAGTCGAGTCAGCGTACTCATCGAGTGACGACTCCAAACTGAAACACGCTGTATGCACGATAGAAACCCATTTCGTCCTCCTGCGGGTGCTGATCCTTGGCCGTTTTACTAACGGACCTGTCACCCAGAAGAACGGACGGCACCGGCAAATAATTAGTCGCCGGGTACAAGCGAGACGTGGTTCACACCGAACAAGAAAGCATAAGATTAGTTCGTCTTCTCATTTGACAATCATTATCATTCAGCATAATTTGTTGCCCGATGTGTAGGAGGCCCCGGCAAGGACGCCCTCCCCTAACCTCTTTTGCGACAAGGTGATTTCCATGACGGAACAAGTATCCACAGGCAGGTGCGACTCACCGCTTCTCCAGGCATTCGTCGATAACCGGCTGATTCTGGTGAAGATCGCGGCCCGCATTACCGGCTGTCGCTCCCGCGCCGAGGATGTAGTGCAGGACGCCTACTTCCGGCTGCAATCGGCGCCGACGATCACCTCATCGTTCAAGGCGCAATTGAGTTATCTGTTCCAGATCGTGCGCAACTTGGCCATCGATCACTACCGCAAGCAGGCCCTGGAGCTGAAATACTCCGGGACGGAAGAGGAAGGCTTGAATGTGGTTATTCACGGCGCTTCACCGGAAACCTCGCACATCAATTTCAACACCCTGGAAAACATCGCCGACGCCCTGACGGAGCTGCCCCAGCGTACCCGCTATGCGTTCGAGATGTACCGCCTGCACGGCGTGCCGCAAAAGGACATCGCCAAGGAACTGGGCGTATCGCCGACCCTGGTGAACTTCATGATCCGTGATGCGCTGGTGCACTGCCGCAAGGTGTCGGGCAGCCATAGCGATACGTTTGCACGTCGAGTGTGATGCCGGGCCGGTGGTGCCTCAGGGCACCGCCATCACATCAATGCGGTACGGCTCGAAAATCTTCAGCATCTCGCCATCGTCGCGCAAACGCTTGAGCAACGCGGCAAACGCGTCCCCCGTGATCGGCGCTTTCGGGCGCAACAACGCGTAGTGGTGATACACCTGGTCGATGCGCTCCGAGACCAGGAACTGCCCCGCCATCTGCGCATTGCGCACCATGAAATCACTCAGGTACGAGCGCGTCACCAAGGCGATATCGGCACGCCCGCGCGCGACCATCAGCAGGTTGCTGTCATGGGAGTAGGTCAACGTGGCGTTGAAGTGCTCGGCCATGTACTTGGGGTCGGGGTTGAAGTTGGCGAAGGCGTAGTGATAACCGCTGAACACCGCCAGGCGTTTACCTCTCAGGTCAGCGAAATAACTTTGGTCACGACCGGGCTCACGCTGGGCGACGAAGATTTCCGCATCTTCCAGGCCCATGTCGACCGACGTGTGGGCAATCTCCTGCCAGCCCCAGGCAGGGTTTTCGAAGATCGCCATATCCACGCGGCCCTGCTCGAAATCGCGAAAACGTCGCGGGATGGAGGTGGGCACCAAGACAAATTGGTAGTCGGTTTGCGCGGCGTTCAGGGCTTCGACTAGTTGCGGCAGCAAACCGGTGTCGGCACCCTGCTCCGGTCGCACGGTGTAGGGTGGGAAATGCGCCGCGCCGATGCGTACCAACTGCGCAGCCGAAGCCGGCATCCACCACGCGGTGCCCAGTGCCCAAAAGGTAAGTCCTGCAGCCAGCCGCCATGGCGAAAACATCAAGGCACGCACCGTTCAAAAACGCTCATGGCGATAAGCTAGGCGTTTTTGTCTGGAGAGACAACTTTCCAGCGGTAAATTAATAGCTTGCGCCTCAATCGGCCTTCAAAACCATCAGCAGGGCTTCTTCGGCCAACTGCTCCAGCGTCAGGCTGCCCTCGGCGCGAAACCAGGTGGTGGTCCAGGACAGTGCGCCGGTGAGGAAACGCCGCGTGATAAATACATCCCCACGGATGTAGCCCGCATCCTTGGCCTCCCCCAGCACTTGCAGCCAGAGCGCCTCGTACACATCGCGCAGGGCCAGCACCTGGGCCTGGCCTTCGGCCGACAACGAACGCCACTCGTACACCAGCACCGCCATGGCCTCGCCGCTGCCGCCCATGATCGACTGCAATTCGCAGCGGATCAGCGCCAGCACGCGTTCGCGCACGTTGCTCGCCTCTTCCAGCGAAGCGCGCATCATCGCGGTGTTGTAGTGGATGGTTTCTTCCATCACTGCGCGCAGGATCTCGTCCTTGCTCTTGAAGTGATGAAAGATACTGCCGGACTGGATGCCCACGGCGCTGGCCAGGTCGCGCACGGTGGTACGTTCGAAGCCCTTGTTGCGAAACAGATGGGCCGCGGTTTGCAGCAGCTTGCCCCGGGCGCTGTCGGGGTCGGTCAATTGGCCGCCATCGACCATGGTGCGCATGACCCGCAGGGCTTTGTGCTCATCCATGCCTCTCTCCTCTACTTCCACGGACGTCTTGGCCCGCAATTTAGGCCGTGGCGGCCACCCAAGCAAGCGCTTGGCTGAAACTTGTATCCGCAGTTTACAAACCAAGCGCTTGCTTGGTAGTCTCGACCCCAGCCATTCGAGGAAGGATTTCTCATGAGCAAGACGGTTCGTATCGGCTGTGCCAGCGCCTTCTGGGGCGACACCTGCACCGCCGCCGCCCAATTGGTGCAGGGCGGCCAGCTGGATTACCTGGTGTTCGACTACCTGGCGGAAGTCACGATGTCGATCATGGCCGGTGCGCGGATGAAAGATCCCCAGGCCGGCTATGCCACGGATTTCGTCGAAGTGCTCACGCCGCTGCTGGCCGATATCCAGCACCAGGGCATTCGTGTGATCAGCAACGCCGGTGGCATCAACCCCCAAGCCTGCGCCGCCGCCCTGCAAACGGCCTGCGACAAAGCCGATATTCCCTTGAAAATCGCCGTGCTGCTGGGCGACGACCTGCAACCCCAACTCAAACACCTGCATGGCATCACCGACATGTTCAACGGCAGCCCACTGCCGCCGTTGTGCGTGTCCGCTAACGCCTACCTGGGCGCACCCGGCATCACCCAGGCGCTGAAGCTGGGCGCGGATATCGTCATCACCGGCCGCGTGGTGGACAGCGCAGTGGTCAGCGCGGCGCTGGTGCATGAATTCGACTGGTCCTGGCAGGATTACGGCCGCCTCGCCCAGGCCGCACTGGCCGGGCATATCATCGAATGCGGCGCGCAGTGCACCGGCGGCAACTTCACCGATTGGCGCGACGTACCGGACTACGAGCACATCGGCTTTCCCATCGTCGAAGTCAGCGCCGACGGCCAATTCACCGTCAACAAGGTCGACGGTACAGGCGGCTTGATCAGCGAACTCAGCGTCGCCGAACAACTGCTGTATGAAATCGGCGACCCGCACGCCTACCTGTTGCCCGATGTGATCTGCGATTTCAGCCAGGTCAAATTGCAGCAGCAAGGCAACAACCAGGTACGCCTGCACGGCGCCAAGGGCTTGCCACCTACCGACCAGTACAAGGTCAGCGCCACTTACCCGGACGGTTTCCGCTGCACCGCCAGTTGCCTGATTGCCGGGATCGACGCGGTCGCCAAGGCCGAGCGGGTCAGCCAGGCGATCATCAACAAGACCTCGGAACTATTCAGCCAGCGCGGCTGGGCGCCTTACACCGAAGTGAACATCGAATTGCTCGGCAGCGAAGCCACCTACGGCGCCCACGCCAGGCGCCAGGACTGCCGCGAAGTGGTGGTGAAACTGGCGGTGCGTCACCCCAACAAACACGCACTGGTGCTGTTCGCCCGTGAGATTGCCCAAGCCGCGACCGGCATGGCGCCGGGCCTGACCGGCATCGTCGGCGGACGGCCGACGGTGTACCCGTTGATCCGACTGTTTTCGTTCCTGATCGATAAAACGGCCTGTGACCTGGCCATCGACTTCCAGGGCGAGCGCCACCCCTGCGCACTGCCACCTGCCGACACCCCGCGCCTGCCCGATGCGTCCATCGATCCGCCCAAGCCCCAAGGTCGCGCCGACGCCAGCGTGCCATTGGTGAAACTGGCCGTGGCGCGCTCCGGCGACAAGGGCAACCACAGCAATATCGGCGTGATCGCCCGCCATCCCGACTACCTGCCATGGATCGCCGAAGCACTCACCCCGCCAGTGATCGTCGACTGGATGGGCCATGTGCTCGACCCTGTGCACGGCCGCGTCGAGCGCTGGTATCTGCCCGGCAGCCACAGCCTCAACTTCCTGCTGGAAAACGCGCTGGGCGGCGGTGGCATCGCCAGCCTGCGCATCGACCCGCAGGGCAAAGCCTTCGCCCAGCAACTGCTGGATATCCCGATTGCCGTGCCGCAACACATTGCCGATCAACTCGCATAACAGGAGCGTTGCCGTGGCCTTCGACTCGATCTTCAAAGCCAACCTGTTCCAGGGGCAAACCGTGATAGTCACCGGTGGTGGCAGCGGCATTGGCCGTTGCACTGCCCATGAACTGGCGGCCCTAGGCGCTCACTTGATCCTGGTGGGACGCAAGGCAGACAAACTGCAGAACGTCGCGATAGAGATTGCCGAAGACGGCGGCAACGCCGATTGGCAGGTGTGCGACATCCGCGATGAAGAGGCGGTCAAGGCGCTGGTCAAACACATCCTGCATGCGCACGGTCCGATCCATGGCCTGGTCAACAATGCGGGCGGTCAGTACCCCTCGCCACTGGCCGCAATCAACCAGAAAGGCTTCGAAACCGTACTGCGCACCAACCTGGTCGGCGGTTTCCTGGTGGCGCGGGAAGTGTTCAACCAATCCATGAGCAAGCACGGCGGCGCCATCGTCAACATGCTCGCCGACATGTGGGGCGGCATGCCCGGCATGGGCCACTCGGGGGCGGCACGGTCGGGCATGGACAACTTCACCAAGACCGCCGCGTTCGAGTGGGGCTATGCCGGCGTGCGGGTCAACGCCGTGGCGCCGGGCTGGATCGCCTCCAGCGGCATGGACACCTACGAAGGCGCGTTCAAGGCGGTGATTCCCACGCTGCGCGAACATGTGCCGCTCAAGCGCATCGGCACCGAGTCGGAAGTCAGCGCGGCCATCGTGTTCCTGCTCAGCCCCGCCGCTGCCTTTATCAGCGGCAGCACACTGCGCATCGACGGCGCCGCCAGCCTGGGCAGCCGCGCCTGGCCGTTGCACAAGGCGCAGGCGCCGAGCGAACCCTTCAACGGCTTCCACCGCGCCTACTTGCCGGATGTGCTCAAGGCGGAGCAATAGAGCATGCCAGTGATTGAATCCCTGATCGACGCCCACAGCGCCCAATTCGCGCAAAACCGCGAAGCCATGCTGGCCGCCATCGCCCAACTGCGCCAACTGGAAGACACCCTGCTGAGCAAGGCGCAGGACGCCAAGCCCAAGTTCGACAAGCGCGGCCAACTGCTGCCACGCGAGCGCCTCAACCTGCTACTGGACCCTGGTGCGCCGTTCCTGGAACTGGCCAGCCTGGCCGGCTACAAGCTGCACGACGACAAGGACGGCAGCGCCGCCGGTGGTGGGTTGATCGCCGGCATCGGCTACGTCAGCGGCGTGCGCATGCTGGTGGTGGCCAATAACAGCGCGATCAAGGGCGGCACCATTTCCCCCACCGGCCTGAAGAAATCCCTGCGCCTGCAACAAATCGCCCTGGAGAACAAACTGCCAGTGGTGACCCTCGCCGAAAGCGGCGGTGCAAACCTCAACTATGCTGCCGAGATCTTCGTCGAAGGTGCGCGCAGCTTCGCCAACCAGGCGCGCATGTCGGCCATGGGCCTGCCGCAGATCACCGTGGTGCATGGCTCGGCCACGGCCGGCGGCGCGTATCAACCGGGGTTGTCGGATTACGTGGTGGTGGTGCGCGGCCGGGCCAAACTGTTCCTCGCCGGCCCGCCGTTGCTCAAGGCCGCGACCGGCGAAGTGGCGACCGATGAAGAACTGGGCGGTGCCGAGATGCACGCACAAACCGCCGGCACCGCCGAATACCTGGCGGAAAACGATGCGGACGGCGTGCGCATCGCGCGCGAAATTGTCGGCCTGTTGCCCTGGAATGATCGCCTGCCACAGACGCTGAAACGTGCCTACGCAGAACCGCTGTACCCCATCGAAGAGCTGCTGGGCCTGATCCCGGACGACCCGAAAAAGCCCTACGACGTCCGCGAAATCCTCGCGCGCCTGGCCGACGGCTCGCACTTCCTCGAGTTCAAGGGCGAGTTCGACGCCCACACCGTCTGCGGCCACATGCACCTCCAGGGCCGCGCCGTCGGCGTGATCGGCAACAACGGCCCTATCACACCGAAGGGGGCGAGCAAGGCCGCGCAATTTATCCAACTGTGCGACCAGAGCCGCACGCCGCTACTGTTCCTGCACAACACCACCGGCTTCATGGTGGGCACCGAGTCGGAGCAGCAAGGCGTGATCAAGCACGGCGCGAAGATGATCCAGGCGGTGGCCAATGCACGGGTGCCTAAACTGACCATTGTGGTCGGCGGTTCCTACGGTGCCGGTAACTATGCGATGTGCGGTCGCGGCCTGGACCCGCGCTTTATCTTCGCCTGGCCCAACAGCCGCACGGCGGTGATGGGCGGTGCCCAGGCCGGCAAGGTGCTGCGCATCGTGACAGAGGCCAAGCAATTGAAGGACGGCCTGGTGCCGGACCCCAAGGTGCTGGACATGCTGGAACAGGTCACTGCGCAGAAGCTCGACAGCCAGTCCACCGCGCTGTATGGCAGCGCGAACCTGTGGGACGACGGGCTGATTGACCCTCGGGATACACGGACCTTGCTCGGTTTTCTGCTGGATATTTGTCATGAGGCTGAGGTGCGGCCATTGCAGCCCAACAGCTTTGGTGTGGCGCGCTTCTAATCAGGAGAACAATAAAAATGATCTTCACCCAAGAACACCAGGAACTGCGCCGCAGCGTCCGCGCCTTCGTCGACCGCGAGATCAACCCCCATGTGGACGAATGGGAAAAGGCCGGGCGCTTTCCCATCCACGATATTTTCCGCAAGGCCGGTGACCTCGGCCTGCTGGGCATCTCCAAACCAGAGAAGTTCGGCGGCATGGGCCTGGACTACAGCTATTCCATTGTCGCCGCCGAAGAGTTCGGCACCATACGTTGCGGCGGCATTCCCATGTCCATCGGCGTGCAGACCGACATGTGCACACCGGCCCTCGCCCGCTTCGGCTCCGATGCACTGCGCGAAGAATTCCTGCGCCCGGCCATCAGCGGCGAGCAGGTCGGCTGCATCGGCGTCTCGGAAACCGGCGCCGGTTCCGACGTGGCCGGGTTGAAGACCCATGCGCGCAAGGATGGCGACGACTACGTGATCAACGGCAGCAAGATGTGGATCACCAACTCGCCCAGCGCCGACTTCATCTGCCTGCTGGCCAACACCTCCGATGACAAGCCGCACATCAACAAGTCGCTGATCATGGTGCCGATGAACACCCCCGGCATCAGCGTCAGCCCGCCCCTGGAAAAGCTCGGCATGCACAGCTCCGAGACCGCCCAGGTGTTTTTCGACGGCGTGCGCGTGCCGCAACGCAACCGCATCGGCCACGAAGGTGCGGGGTTCATGATGCAGATGCTGCAATTCCAGGAAGAACGCCTGTTTGGCGCGGCCAATATGATCAAGGGCCTGGAGCATTGCATCGACAGCACCATCGAGTACTGCAAGGAGCGCCAGACCTTTGGCAAGGCGCTGATCGACAATCAGGTCATTCACTTTCGCCTGGCCGAACTCTCCACCGAAATCGAATGCCTGCGTGCGCTGGTCTACCAGGCCACCGAGCAGTACATCAAAGGCCAGGACGTGACGCGCCTGGCGTCCATGGCCAAGCTCAAGGCCGGGCGCCTGGGCCGCGAAGTCAGCGACAGTTGCCTGCAATACTGGGGCGGCATGGGCTTCATGTGGGACAACCCCGTGGCCCGCGCCTATCGCGATGTGCGGCTGGTGTCGATCGGCGGCGGCGCCGATGAAATCATGCTGGGCATCATCTGCAAGTTGATGGGCACCTTGCCGGGGAAAAAACCATGAACACCTTGTTGCTCGAACCCCACAACGGCGTGCTGCACATCACCCTCAACCGGCCCGACTGCCGCAATGCGATGAGCCTGGAGATGGTCAATGAACTGCGCGCGGTGTTGGCGCAGTTGGATGTCCAGACGCGCGCGGTAGTGATCAGCGGCGCCGGCGGACATTTCTGCGCCGGGGCGGATGTGAAGGACCTGGTCACGGCGGGCAATCAACTACAGGCATTGAACCGGGCGTTTGGCACCTTGCTGCAGGAAGTGCAAGCGCTGCCGCAGGTGGTGATCGTGGTGCTGCAGGGCGCGGTGCTGGGTGGTGGATTTGGGTTGGCGTGCGTAAGTGATATCGCCATCGCCGATCACCAGGCGCAATTCGGCCTGCCGGAAACCAGCCTGGGCTTGTTACCGGCGCAGATTGCACCGTTTGTGGTCAAGCGCATCGGGCTGACCCAGGCACGGCGGCTGGCGCTGACGGCGACACGGTTTGATGGGCTTGAAGCTGAGCGGCTGGGGGTGGTGCACTTTACCGAGCGCGACCCGCAGGCGTTGGCGCAGCGGTTGGATGACGTGCTGGGGCAAGTGCTGAAGTGTGCGCCGGGGGCGAATGGGCGTACTAAAGCGCTGTTGCTGGCCAGTGTGGATGAGCCGCTGGAGGCGGTGCTGGATCGGGGCGCGCAGTGGTTTGCCGAAGCGGTGCGCAGTGACGAAGGGATTGAAGGGACGCAGGCGTTTGTGCAGAAAAGAAAGCCTCGGTGGTGCAAATGACGCCATCGGGGGCAAGCCCTCTCCCACAGTGTGGGAGGGGGCTTGCCCCCGATGAGGCCCGATCAAACACCCCATCAGCCAAGGGATAAACCCATGCCCGCCTTCAACAAAATCCTGATCGCCAACCGCGGCGAAATCGCCTGCCGCATCCAGCGCACCGCCCAAGCCCTGGGCTACCGCACCGTCGCCGTCTACAGCGATGCCGACGCCCAGGCCCTGCATGTGCAGATGGCCGACGAAGCCGTCAATATCGGCCCCGCCCCGGTACAACAGTCGTACCTCAATATCGAGGCGATCCTCGCCGCCGCCAGACTCACCGGCACCGATGCGATCCACCCCGGCTACGGTTTCCTCTCGGAAAACCCCGACTTCGCCCGTGCCTGCCAACACGCCGGCCTGACCTTCATCGGGCCCAGCGTCGAGGCCATCGAACTGATGGGCAGCAAACGCCTGTCCAAACTCGCCATGCTCGACGCTGGCGTGCCGTGCATTGCCGGCTATCAGGGCAGTGCCCAGGACGACGCTACCCTGCAACAGGAAGCCGAACGCATCGGCTACCCATTGATGATCAAGGCCAGCGCCGGCGGCGGCGGTCGCGGCATGCGCCTGGTGCACCACGCCAAAGCCCTGCTGGACAACCTGCACACCGCCCGCTCGGAAGCCAAAAATGCCTTTGGCAGCGACGAACTGATTCTTGAGCAAGCGCTGATCGAGCCGCGCCACGTCGAGATCCAGTTGTTCGGCGACAGCCACGGCCACTTGATCTACCTCGGCGAACGCGACTGCTCGGTCCAGCGCCGCCACCAGAAAGTCATCGAGGAAGCCCCCTGCCCCATCATGACGCCCGAGTTGCGCCAGGCCATGGGCGAAGCCGCATTGAAGGCCGGGCGTGCGGTGAATTACGTGGGCGCCGGTACCGTGGAGTTCCTGCTCGACCGCAATGGCCGGTTCTACTTCCTGGAAATGAACACCCGCCTGCAGGTGGAACACCCGGTGACCGAGTTGATCACCGGCCTCGACCTGGTGGATTGGCAGTTGCAGATCGCCGCCGGGCAACCGCTGCCGCTGACCCAGTCGGAGGTGACCCTGAGCGGCCATGCCATGGAAGTGCGCCTGTACGCCGAAGACCCAACACAGGGCTTTCTGCCGCAAACCGGCGAGGTACTGCGCTGGGAACCGGCGGCCGGCGTGCGCATCGACCATGGCGTGGTGCAGGGCCAACGTATCAGCCCGTTCTACGACCCGATGCTGGGCAAGCTCATCGCCCACGGCGCCACCCGTGAAGAAGCGCGGCGCAAACTGCTGCGGGCGGTGGAAGACACGCTGTTGCTGGGCGTCGCAACCAATCAGCAACTGCTGGCTGATTTGCTCAAGCATCCGGCGTTTATCAACGGCGATTTCAGCACCGGGTTTATCGCCGAGCACTTCAGCGAGATCCCACGCCAGCCTGTATCGAGCGAACAGCTAGCCCTGGCCGCTGCGCTGTTCTACACCCACAGTGCCGAGCAACATCCCCACGGTCTGTCGGGCTGGCGCAACAACGCCAGTAGCCCTTGCACCTACCGCCTTGAGGTCAACGGTGAAATCCACACCGTCAGTACCGAACCCCTGCTGCTCAGCGCCGACGGTCGCCACGCCACCCTGATGCTCAACGGCATCCGTCGACGCATGGCCTATCATCTCGAAGGCGACCAACTGTGGCTACCCGGCCTGTGCGTGACCAACCGCACCCAGCAAGTGGCCAGCCGCCAGGCCGATGCCAGCAGCGGCACGGTCAAGGCGCCGATGGACGGCGCCATCGTTGATGTGCGGGTCAGCGCCGGTGATAGCGTCACCAAGGGCCAACTGCTGCTGGTGCTCGAAGCCATGAAAATGGAGCATCCGCTGACCGCCGGCATCGACGGCGTGATCAAGGGCGTGCAGGTGATTGCCGGTGACCAGGTGCGCAATCGCCAGGTTTTACTCGAGATCATCTAGCCCCCTAGGCGGAACTACAGGGCCGGGCTACGCTCTATCCCCAACAGAAAGGGAAGAGTACGGGAACCTGCGCGATGCCTCATTGGCTGATTATTGACCTTGAAGCCACAACGGATGAAGGCGGCTGGCCCGTGACGGAGATGGAAGTCATCGAGATCGGCGCAAGCCTGGTCAACCGCCAGGGCCGCGAGCTGGATCACTTCCAGCGCTTTGTGCGGCCGCTGCGCCGCCCCTTGCTGACGCCTTTTTGCCGGCAGTTGACCCACATCACCCAGGCGAACATTGATGGCGCAGTGCCGATCACCGAGGTATGGCCGCTGTTTGAACGCTGGCTGGGCCAGCACCAGGCGCGCCTGGAGGGGTGGGCCAGTTGGGGCGATTACGATCGCAGGCAACTGGAGCTGGAATGGCAGCGCCATGGCCTGGCCAGCGCCCTCGCCACCACGCCCCATGTGAACCTCAAGCAGCGCTTCGCCAAGGCCCGGCGCCTGGACAAGCCCCTGGGGCTCAACGGCGCCCTGCAATTGGCAGGGATGCAGTTCCATGGCCAGCAACATCGGGCGCTGGAGGATGCGCGCAACACGGCGCGCCTGCTGCCGTTGATTTTGCCGGTCTAGGCAGCTTCCCTGGCCTTGGGCATACTGGCCGACCTTTCCAGACCCTTTTCCGAGGAA
Source organism: Pseudomonas sp. CYM-20-01 (assembly GCF_023169845.1). Lineage (NCBI taxonomy): Bacteria > Pseudomonadati > Pseudomonadota > Gammaproteobacteria > Pseudomonadales > Pseudomonadaceae > Pseudomonas > Pseudomonas sp. CYM-20-01. The sequence goes on from NZ_AP025169.1 coordinate 5,039,610, forward strand.
TCGCCCATGTTTAAAGTCAACGAGTACTTCGACGGCACCGTCAAGTCGATCGCTTTCGGCACCGCAGAAGGTCCGGCGACCATCGGCGTCATGGCCCCCGGCGAATACGAATTCGGCACCGCCCAGCGTGAAATCATGCACGTGGTGTCCGGTGCCCTGACCGTCAAGCTGCCTGATGCCAGCGACTGGGAAACCTTCGCCGCCGGCAGCCAGTTCAACGTGCCGGCCAACAGCAAGTTCCAACTCAAGGTCGCCGTGGACACCGCTTACCTGTGCGAATACCGCGGCTAAGGGTTTCCCGGAAGCAAAAAAATGCCCGTCTCCTGCGAGACGGGCATTTTTTATGGGCGTCGAACACTATTCGAGAATGGTCACCGGCATCCCCACTTCCAGGCGGCCGATGCCATCGTTGACCAGGTTCTGGCCGAAGATCGCGCCATTTTCAGTCTTGCGATAGGTTTCCAGCGTGGCGAAGGGTTCACGGTCAGCACTGCGTTCGCCGGTCTGCGGATCGATGGTGGTGAGGATGCAGCGCGAGCAGGGCTTGACCGCACGGAACTCCACATCACCGATACGCAGGCGCTTCCAGCCATCTTCGGCGAAGGCGGTGCTGCCTTCGATCACCAGGTTGGGTCGAAAACGCAGCATCTCCATGGGCCGGCCGATGCGTTGCGAAAGGTCATCCAGCGAAGCCTGGCCAATCACCAGCAGCGGGTAGCCATCGGCAAACGCGACCTGGTCATCGTCCTTGCCATAACCGGCCTCGGTGGTGCGGGCGCGTTCAAGGGGGATCTGCACCAGCCGCGTCGGCTTGCCGATAAAGTCACTGACCCAGGCCGCTGCCTCGTCGCCTGCGTCCGGCACCCGCAAGGTGTCGCGCCAGATGGTCACACCGCGCAACTCGGCATTACCGCCCGGCAGTGCGACATCCAGCGGCGTGTAACCGGGCGAACTCAAGGTGAGCCCGCCGTTGCGGTTCCACAGTGCCGACAGTTGACTCATCTTGGCCACGGCGCGCTGCGTGAGGAAGCGCCCGCTGGCTTCGTCCACCAGCATCCAGCGTCGATCCCCATCCACCCCGAGCTTATCCAGGCCGACCTGTTGCAGGATTTCGGCCTTGCCGGACTTCAAGGGGTAACGGTACAACGCGCTGAGACGAAGCATGAGCCTGCATTCCTGAGGGGCAAAGCCATCACCCTAAGGTCATGCGGGCACTTCGTCCAGCATCAGACGCTGACGCACCACGTCCACCAGCTTGTCGGGCTGGAATTTGGACAGGAAATTGTCGCAGCCGACCTTCTTCACCATCGAGTCGTTGAAGCTGCCTGACAGCGAGGTGTGCAACACCACGTAAAGACTGCGCAGGCGCGGATCGTTGCGGATCTCGGTGGTGAGACGGTAACCGTCCATCTCGGGCATTTCGGCGTCGGTGAAAATCATCAGCAGCTTGTCGGTCATCACATGGCCGGCGTCGGCCCAGGCCTTGAGCATGTTCAACGCCTTGAGGCCGTCACTGGCGATGTGCATCTTCACGCCCAGTTGGCCAAGGGTGTCGCGCAGTTGCGAGAGGGCCACGTTGGAGTCATCCACCAGCAGCACTTCGCGGCCGCGGGCGCGCTCCAGCACCGGGTCTTCGAGTTTCTCGCGGGAAACCTTGGCGTTGTACGGCACGATCTCGGCCAGGACTTTTTCCACGTCGATGATTTCCACCAACTGGTCGTCGACCTTGCTGATGGCGGTGAGGTAATGCTGGCGCCCGGCACTGGTCGGTGGCGGCAGGATGGCCTCCCAGTTCATGTTGACGATGCGGTCCACACCGCCCACCAGGAAGGCCTGCACCGAGCGGTTGTACTCAGTCACGATGATGGTGCTGTTGGGGCCAGGCACCAGCGGGCGCATGCCGATGGCCTGGGACAGGTCGATCACCGGCAGGGTCTGGCCACGCAGGTTGACCACACCGCACACGAAAGGATGACGCTGGGGCATCAGGGTCAACTTGGGCAGTTGCAGCACTTCCTGCACCTTGAACACGTTGATGGCGAACAATTGGCGCCCCGCCAGGCGGAACATGAGGATCTCCAGGCGATTCTCACCCACCAGTTGCGTGCGTTGATCTACCGTGTCGAGAATGCCGGCCATTAAAAGCTCCTGATGCGCTGAGGAATTTGTGCGGTTCACATAAGGTGAGTTATCGGCGGCGAACGCCAGACCTTGACCCCCGTAAAATGCCACGTAAATCCATTGATGTCACACTGACATCATGCTTTACTGCGCTGGCCTCTCCGTATGGCAAGAAAGCGACGTTGCGCGACATTCAATTCGACGCAAGGTTCCGCTATGTAAGGGATTCCCCTACGCACAATCAGGCCCAACCTGATATTCGCAATATCTAATAGCCATTAATGTGACGCCATTCTCAATGCATGAATGGAGTCAGGCTTTTGTTTGCCATCCCAAGCCCTCGGCCCACGGGCCTTCCAGACATACAGATGTCGGCAATCGAAGGTGTGCAATTGACCCCTTTCATGAGGGCAGCGCACAGCCGTTGCCGTCACTCTAATAAACGTCCTACTGAAAACTCAGAAGCCGCCTACAGGTCCCAGTCATATTTCGGCGCTATTTTTAAGCCATTCACCCAGTGCGACATCTCATCACCCGACCTTATGTTGTGGAGACTTGTATGATGAACAGCGCAAATGAATGGCAAACCACACTCCCCGAGTTCCTGCTTGAAGCAGAAACGCTGCTGGCCAAGTCGGAAGAGTGCTTGAGCCACCTGCACCTGATTCGCGACGACAGCGACGCCATCGACTGCATGAAGTCCAGCCTGGCCAAACTGGCCGAAAAGGCCGACAGCCTGGCCCTGCAGGTGATCAGCGAGTTTTCCCGGCATATCCAATACCTGATCGCCAATGCGGCAAGCCCGATGCAACTGCATGACCAGGCGCTGGATGCACTGCATGCGTGCCTGACGCTACTCGCGTGGCAACTGGAACTGATCGATGTGCGTACCGGCGAACTGAGTATGGACGAGAGTGAGCAGGCGACATTGATTGCAACCGTCACGCTGCAGATCCCGCAGAAGGATTTCACTTATAAACCGCAGCAGCGTGTGCACCACGCCTCTTGAGTGGATAACAAGTCGTATTCGAACCCGAAGTTATCTAAAAACGACACGACTATTAACTCGTTGGACTTGAACAGCGCAGACAAAGATATCAATTAGCCATTAACGGTAATAACGATACAACCAAACAGAAATAATATAACTTCCCCACTCCATGAACTCTGGGAATACCGCCCGGAGCATTTGCGCGGTCAATAATCCGGTGAGGCACGGCACCAGGCGACCAACGGTAACAGTGGTGGTACTATGCCCCGCTCGAAGTGACTCAACTTCATCATGCATAAAAACGATTCGATAACGCATTCCAAACAGAGCCCCGTCAGCCGCAGTGACCGGACTTCCCGTAGCGCACCCTCATTGGCTCCATCCGCTATGTACGCCAGCCTCAAGACACTCATCGCAAGGTCCGCGTCCCGCAGCAATGCACGCCGTTTGATCCTCGCCCTGTGTCTTGGCTCGCTGCTGCTGAGCCTCTGGACCTATTCCAGCTCCGAACCGCTGCCGTTGCTGGTGATTGCGCTTAACCTGGCCACTCTCGTGGTGGTCGGCCTGCAACAATGGCGTTCACGCAAGTCCATCAAGTTCCAGCCCCAGGAACTGGCCGATCGCCTGTTGCAGGTACAGGAAAACGAACGTCACCGCCTCAGCCGTGAACTGCACGACGATATCGGCCAACTGCTCACCGCGGCCAAGCTGCAAAGCGAATGGCTCAAGCGTCGCCTGCCCGACGACCTGCAAGCCCAGTGCTCGGTGCTGTGCAACACCCTGAATGAAACCCTGGCCAAGGTGCGTGACGTTTCCGCCATCCTCAACCCTCGCCAGTTGGCCAGCCTGGGCCTGGAAGCCAGCCTGCGTGCACACCTGCTCAAGACCCTGGAAAACACTCCGATCCACTGGAGCCTGGAATGCCAGCAACGGCTGACCGGAATCCCGGAAGAAATGGCGGTGGCGGCCTTCCGCATCACCCAGGAAGCGGTGACCAACATGCTGCGCCACGCCCAGGCGCGCAACCTGCTGGTACGCCTGCAACGCTTGCCCGAAGGCCTGACGCTGACCATCTGCGATGACGGCCAGGGTTTCTCACCGTCCATCAATCCCGGCCTGGAAGGCCAACGGGGCATGGCCGGCATGTCCGAGCGGATAGATCAGCTTGGCGGTACGTTGTCCGTCAGCAGCCAGCCCGGCAATGGGACACGGATCGAAGCGCTTTTCCCCTGGGCGCCCCGCGCCCTCGAACGGGCCAGTTCCCCTAAGGTTCTCGAGTGAGCTGCAAATTACTCCTGGTGGATGACCATGCACTGATCCGGGCCGGCGTACGCGCGCTGGTCCAGGATATTCCCGGCTACACGGTGATCGGCGAAGCCAGCGATGGCGCGCAGTTGCTGGAGCAGTTCAGCGCCCTGCTGCCGGATATCGTGCTGCTGGACCTGTCGATGAAGCACACCGGCGGCCTGGACGCCTTGCAGCAACTCAAGCGCGCCTACCCCAAGAGCAAAGTGCTGATCCTGTCGATGCACACCGACCCGGAACTGATCATGTGTGCGCTGGAGTCCGGCGCCCATGGCTACCTGCTCAAGGACACCACCGCCAACGAGCTGGAACACGCGCTGCTGGCCTTGCGCAACAACGAGCGCTACCTCAGCCCGGCGATCGCCCACACCGTGATCAACCAGGCGCTGGTGCGCAGCCAGGGGCCGACCACTCCCGCCGGCCACAGCCACAACCTCACGGCGCGGCAGTTGGAGATCCTGCGCCTGATCGTGCGCGGCAAGTCCACCCGGGAGATCGCCCATGGGCTGGGCCTGAGCATCAAGACTGTGGAAGCCCACCGCTCGCAGATCATGAAGCGCCTGCAGATTTTCGACGTGGCGGGCCTGGTGCTATTCGCGGTGCGCGAGCAGATCATCAGCCTGGACGACTAGCGGCGAATCCACCGGCAAGTGTACGCGCAAGGCCTTGGGCAAGGCCTCGAAGTGCAGATCATCGCCCTCCAGCGGCTCGCCATCCAGGTTGATGTACAAGCCCTGTGCGACCTTGATATTCACCCACGGCAGGCGCGCCCGCACAAACATGGTGTCCAGGCCCCAGCCGTTGCTCATCAACTCGCGCAAGGTGCCGACCACTTCCTGGGGGGCCGGCAGGATGCTGACGTCCAGCAGGCCGTCGTCGGCCATGGCGCCTGGACATAGCTCATGCCCACCGCCTGCCTGGCGACCGTTACCGATGCCCAGGGCGAGCAGCTCGCCTTTCCAATGGAAATCGGGGCCATCCAGCTCGGCGTAGGCGGCCTTCAACTCGCTGAATCGCGTCAAACCGGTGAACAGATAGGCGGCGCCGCCCAGGACTTTTTTCAAATCCTCGGAGGTGTTGGCGGTGACCTGGCTGCCGAAACCGCCGGTAGCCATGTTGAGGAAGATCTGCCCGCCGACCTGGCCGAGGTCGATGGCCCTGGGTGGCACGTCCAGCAGCGCCAGCGCCTGGTCAGGCTCCAACGGTACGCCGGCGGCCTTGGCGAAATCGTTGGCGGTGCCCAGGGGCATCAGCACCAGGCTGGCGTCGGTCTTGGCCTGGGCCATGGCTTCGGCTACATCGCGCAGGGTGCCATCACCACCACCGGCGATGATGTGGGTGTAGCCGTCGGCCAGGGCTTCGTTGACCAGGCGCTGGGCGTCGCCACCTTCCCAGGTGACCCGTACGGCCAACTCCCCACCCTGCTCGCGCCGGGCCTGCACGGCTGAACGCACGTCCTCGTTGAGGGCTTGCTTGCCGTGGAGGATCAACAGGGCTTTGGGGGTGGTCATTGGGGAATCTCCTGATTCAAAGGTGCTTGGAGTATGTGGACCTTGGGCGGGGAGAAAAAAGCCATTGGATGGGAAAAAAATCGGATGATTGAGTACATATCCGTTTCTTCGGTAACGGCTGCTATGGGTTCCGCTCTTACAGCGGCTCACTTTTGAACAGCGCAAAAGTAAGCAAAACGCTCTTACCCCAACACTCGGCACCTCGCCTAGGCTCGGTGTGCCCGTAATTCGACAGTGATTTGGGGGGCCGCCGCCACGCGCCATCCATGGCGCGGGGCGGCTAAGATCAAAATCAAAAGCAAAGCGCGGCGGCCGAATAGCCGACCGAATCGTTGAAGCGTACGCGCTCCCCTGTAGGAGCCGGGCTTGCCCGCGAAGGTCGTTAAAGATGACGCGGGAAACCAGAATGAACGCGGCGCGCTCACTGGTTTTAGGGCTGCTTCGCAGCCCAACGCGGGGCAAGCCCGCTCACCACAGTAAAGCGGTTACACGGAACAAAAAACGTATCTACGATGCGCAGCGAGTCGCTCTTGCTTGTGATCTTCGGCGCCCCGTCAAACACGCTGGCCGAACGCAGGCTTGAATCCGTGGGTAACCCGGCAGGACGCCGGGTTAGCCGCACTGGGCCAAGGATGGCCCATTGCGGCGGCCCACGGATTCAAGCCGGAGAGAGGGCACACCGAGCCTAGGCGAGGTGCCGAGTGTTGGGGCGAAGCGTTTTTGGTTACTTTTTGCGCTCTTCAAAAAGTGACCCGCTGTAAGAGCGGAACCCATAGCAGCCGTTGCCGCAGAAATGGATATGTACCCAAACCCCAATCAACTCTTATGCAACTTACTCATCAACTGCGCCTCAGCCTGCGTCAACCCACACGACTGCGTCAGCTCATCCACCGTAGCCCCCATCCCCACCAGCTTCGCCGCCTGCGCAAACGAAAGACTCGAAGGATCGCGCTGCTCAATCTGCGCCAGCTTATCCGGCAACGGCGCAAGAATCGCGCGCAACTCATGCACCTCGTCCCCGACCTTCACCGCACTCTGCTGAAAGTGATCAACCCGCTTCACCAACTCCAGCACCCGCCGGTCACGCACAGCATCACGCTCAGCCTGCTGTAGCAACAACTCGCGCTGCTGACGCACGTAGCGCAACAGGAATGCCAGGGTCCCGGCCCATAACAGGGCCAGGACAATCACCGCGGCCTCAAGGAACAATCAGATGCTCTCCAGTTCCGACCACTCTTCTTCGCTCATCATCTTGTCCAGCTCAACCAGAATCAGCAGCTCGCCGTTCTTGTTGCACACGCCCTGGATGAACTTGGCGGATTCTTCGTTACCCACGTTCGGCGCGGTTTCCACTTCCGATTGGCGCAGGTAGACCACTTCGGCCACGCTGTCGACCATGATCCCGACCACTTGCTTGTCGGCCTCGATGATGACGATACGCGTGTTGTCGTTGACCTCGGTCGGTACCAGGCCGAAGCGCTGGCGGGTGTCGATCACCGTCACCACGTTGCCGCGCAGGTTGATGATGCCCAGCACGTAGCTCGGCGCACCCGGTACCGGGGCGATCTCGGTGTAGCGCAGCACTTCCTGCACGCGCATCACGTTAATGCCGTAGGACTCGTTGTCCAGTTTGAAGGTCACCCATTGCAGGATCGGATCATCCAAACCTTGTGCGGACGCTGACTTATTCATACCCCTGACCCCTTCAAGATTGGCCACGCACCAGCGTGGACCTTATTGTTCAATCAACTGCGTTTAGTAACCGGCATCGTTTTAACCGCGCCACTGGCGATCAACTCGGCCAGTTCGGCGACGTCGAGCAACGCGCACATGTGTTCGATCACGGTGCCCGCCAGCCAAGGCCGTTGGCCCCGGTGGCTGCGCCATTTGATTTCGTTCGGGTCCAGGCGCAACGAGCGGCTGACTTGATGCACCGCCAGCCCCCACTCGTAGCCCTGCACCGAGATCACGTATTGCAAACCCTGGCGGAAGTCGTCGCGGTAGCGGTCGGGCATGACCCAGCGCGCGGTATCCAGCACTTTCAGGTTACCGGCCTGGCTCGGCAGGATGCCGAGGAACCACTCCGGTTGCCCGAACAGCGGCGTCAATTCCTGGCCTTCCAGGGAATAGATCGAGCCCAGGCACACCAGCGGCACCGCCAGCGTCAAGCCGGCGACGTCGAACAACAGGCATTCGAACGGCTCGGCAGCCCAGCTCGGGCGATCATCACCGGTGACCGGCGGCGGTGTGATGCTCGGCGGCAGGTGCACTTCCACCACCGGCTCGACCACCACGGGGGCAATCACCACCGGAGCAATCGGCACGACGACAGGCACAACCTGCGCATCGCGGGCCTGTTCTTCCAGGACGGCCAGCTGGAATTCATCCAGCGTGCTTTCCGGTTCTACAACGGCAGGCTCCAGCACCAGGATCGGTTCCGGCAGCGCTTCCTCGGTCGCGTCCTGCAGCAGGGCATCCAGGTAGGATTCCAGCGCCAGTTGCGGCCGGGTCTTAAATTCGACGGGACGGTTCATCACGCCACCTGCGCCACAAGCTGCTGGGACAGCAGGTGTTTGAGCAACGCGCGGTAGGCCAGTACGCCACGGCTTTTCGCGTCGAACTGCGACGGCGCCAGGCCGGCGCGGCTGGCGTCACGCAGGCGTGTGTCCACCGGGATATAGCCGTTCCAGATAGTGTCCGGGTAGGCATCGCGCAATACGCGCAGGGTGCCGAGGGACGCCTGGGTGCGGCGGTCGAACAAGGTCGGCACGATGCTGAACGGCAGCGCCTGTTTGCGCGAGCGGTTGATCATCGCCAGGGTGCTGACCATGCGCTCCAGGCCTTTGACGGCCAGGTGCTCGGTCTGCACCGGGATAACCAGTTGCTGGCTGGCCGCCAAGGCGTTGACCATCAGCACGCCAAGCAACGGAGGGCTGTCGATGATCGCGTAGTCGAAGTCCTGCCACAGTTGCGCCAGGGTCTTGGCGATCACCAGGCCCAGGCCGCTCTGCCCCGGTGACTGGCGCTCCAGGGTCGCCAGCGCGGTGCTGGAGGGCAGCAGGGAAATGCTTTCGTTACTGGTGGGCAACAGCAGTTGCCCGGGCAGATCGGCCGGCACACTGCCCTTGTGCAGGAACAGATCGTAGTTGCTGTGTTCCAGCGCATCCGGGTCGTAGCCGAAATAGCTGGTCATGGAGCCGTGAGGGTCCAGGTCCACCACGACCACACGCTTGCCCGCCTCGGCCAGCAAGCCGGCTAAGGCGATGGAGGTGGTGGTCTTGCCGACTCCACCTTTTTGATTGGCAACTGCCCAGACTCTCATTCGGTTGGTTCCTCCCGGCAGGCACAGGCGCGACCGAGACATTGCATGGGGTTATTGAGCCGGCGACGGAGAATTGACGGCACTCTGTCGAACCGGCGGTTTTACCGGGGCCGGTGCAGTTTGTGTGCCAGCCCGCTTCAAGGCCGCATCCGGTGTTGCATTAGCGGTGCCGGTGCCGGTCAGGCTGCGGCGCACATCCAGGTTGCGCGACACCACCAGCACCACCCGACGGTTACGCGCGCGGCCTTCCGCCGTGGCGTTATTGGCCACCGGCTGGAACTCGCCGTAGCCCACGGACGCCAGGCGACCAGGGTTAACGCCCTGCATCGCGAGCATGCGCACGATGCTTGAAGCGCGGGCCGAGGACAGCTCCCAGTTGGTCGGGTACTGCGCGGTGCTGATCGGGAAATTGTCGGTGAAGCCTTCGACATGGATCGGGTTTTCAAATGGCTTGAGGATCGCCGCCACCTTGTCGATGATGGTGAACGCCTGGTCACTGGGCAACGCATCGGCACTGGCGAACAGCAGGCTGGAATTGAGTTCGATCTCCACCCACAGCTCATTACCGCGCACCGTCATCTGGTTGGAGCTGATCAGGTCGCCAAACGCCGCGCTGATGTCGTCGGCGATGCTTTTCAGCGGGTCGCTGGTGCCGCCCACGCCGGCAGCGGTTTCATCGCTGTCGTTGACCAGCGGCTTGGCCGGGGTCACGGTCTTGGGCCGCTCTTCACCGATGGGAATCGACTTGAGCGCACGGTCGGCGTCGTTGAACACGCCGATCAGCGCCTGGGAAATGACTTTGTACTTGCCTTCGTTGATCGACGAGATGGAGTACATCACCACGAAAAACGCGAACAGCAGGGTGATGAAGTCTGCATAGGACACCAGCCACCGCTCGTGGTTGACGTGTTCTTCAGGCTCGCGACGGCGACGGCTCACAATACATACCTCCCATCAATCCATGAAGCCCTGGAGCTTCAATTCGATGGAACGCGGGTTCTCGCCCTCAGCGATCGACAGGATGCCTTCGAGCAGCATCTCGCGATAACGCGACTGGCGCATGGCAATCGACTTGAGTTTGCTCGCCACCGGCAGCAGCACCAGGTTGGCACTGGCCACGCCGTAGATGGTCGCGACAAACGCCACGGCAATGCCGCTGCCCAGTTGCGATGGATCGGCGAGGTTGCCCATCACGTGGATCAGGCCCATCACCGCACCGATGATGCCGATGGTCGGCGCGTAGCCGCCCATGCTTTCGTAGACTTTGGCGGCGTTGATGTCGCGGCTTTCCTGGGTGTAGAAATCCACTTCCAGGATGCTGCGGATCGCTTCCGGCTCGGCGCCGTCCACCAGCAATTGCAAGCCTTTGCGTGCGTAGCTGTCGGGCTCGGCATCGGCCACGCCTTCCAGGCCCAGCAGGCCTTCCTTGCGCGCGGTGAGGCTCCAGTTGACCACGCGGTCGATGCCGCCGGGCAGGTCCACGCGTGGCGGGAAAATGATCCATATCAGAATCTGCATGGCGCGCTTGAACGAGCTCATGGGCGATTGCAACAACGCCGCGCCCACGGTGCCGCCGATCACGATCAGCGCCGCCGGGCCGTTGGCCAACGCACCGAGGTGCCCGCCTTCGAGGTAGTTGCCGCCGATGATCGCGACAAACGCCATGATGATGCCGATCAGGCTCAGTACATCCATCAGAGGCAGGCCTCCACCAGATGCTTGCCGATGTCGTCCAGGCTGTAGACGGCGTCGGCCAGGTCCGCCTTGACGATGGCCATGGGCATGCCATAGATCACGCAGCTGGCTTCGTCCTGGGCCCAGATGGCGCTGCCGCCCTGCTTGAGCAGGCGCGCACCTTCACGGCCGTCGGCGCCCATGCCGGTGAGCACTACCGCCAGAACTTTGTCACCGTAGGACTTGGCTGCCGAACCGAAGGTGATATCCACGCACGGCTTGTAGTTGAGGCGCTCATCGCCCGGCAGGATTTTGATCGCGCCACGGCCGTCGACCATCATCTGCTTGCCACCGGGGGCCAGCAGCGCCAGGCCAGGGCGCAGGATGTCGCCATCCTCGGCTTCCTTGACGCTGATGCGGCACAGCTTGTCCAGGCGCTCGGCGAAGGCCTTGGTAAACGCCGCCGGCATGTGCTGGATCAATACGATCGGCGCCGGGAAGTTGGCTGGCAGTTGGGTCAACACGCGTTGCAGCGCAACCGGGCCACCCGTGGAGGTGCCGATGGCGACCAGCTTGTAGGCCTTGCGCTTGGGGGCGGGCGAATGAGCCGACGCCGCAGGTGCCAGCGTGCGAGCGGGTGCCACTGCAGGCCGTGTCACTGGCGCAGGCGCAGGGCGCGCAAACGACGACGTCGGTGCAGCGGGAGCCGGTGCTGGCGCAGCGGTTGGAGTAGGCGTGCTGAACAGGCTGCGACGGTTACTGCGCGAAATGCTGTGCACCTTCTCGCACAGCATCTGCTTGACCTTCTCGGGGTTGCGCGAGATGTCTTCGAAATTCTTCGGCAGGAAGTCCACCGCACCGGCGTCCAGCGCATCCAGGGTGACCCGGGCGCCTTCGTGCGTCAGCGAGGAAAACATCAGGACCGGGGTCGGGCAGCGTTGCATGATGTGCCGGACTGCCGTGATGCCATCCATCATCGGCATCTCGTAGTCCATGGTGATCACGTCCGGTTTCAACGCAATGGCTTGATCAATCGCCTCTTTGCCGTTGGTGGCCGTGCCGACCACCTGGATCGTTGGATCGGCGGAAAGAATTTCCGAGACGCGGCGGCGGAAGAAACCCGAATCGTCCACCACCAGGACCTTGACTGCCATAAACACTCCGTTAGGCGGGGCGGGCACTACCGCCCTGCCCCACCAGAATCAAATACGCCGAGCGGCGTAACGCTTGAGCATGCTCGGAACATCGAGAATCAGCGCGATCCGACCGTCACCGGTGATGGTCGCACCCGACATGCCCGGGGTTCCCTGCAGCATTTTGCCCAAAGGCTTGATGACCACTTCTTCCTGGCCAACCAGTTGATCGACGACAAAGCCGATGCGCTGGGTGCCCACGGACAGAATCACCACATGGCCTTCGCGCTGCTCTTCATGGGCAGCCGATGCCACCAGCCAGCGCTTGAGGTAGAACAGGGGCAATGCCTTGTCGCGCACGATCACCACTTCCTGGCCGTCCACCACGTTGGTGCGCGACAGGTCGAGGTGGAAGATTTCGTTGACGTTGACCAGCGGGAAGGCGAACGCCTGGTTGCCCAGCATCACCATCAGGGTCGGCATGATCGCCAGGGTCAACGGCACCTTGATGACGATCTTGGAGCCCTGGCCCTTGGTCGAGTAGATGTTGATCGAGCCGTTGAGCTGGCTGATCTTGGTCTTCACTACGTCCATGCCGACGCCACGGCCGGACACGTCGGAAATCTCGGTCTTGGTCGAGAAGCCCGGGGCGAAGATCAGGTTGTAGCACTCGGTGTCGGTCAGGCGGTCGGCGGCGTCCTTGTCCATCACGCCACGCTTGACCGCGATGTTGCGCAATATGGTCGGGTCCATGCCTTTGCCGTCGTCAGTGATCGACAGCAGGATGTGATCGCCTTCTTGCTCCGCCGCCAGGATCACCTTGCCGCCACGGGACTTGCCCGAGGCTTCGCGCTCTTCCGGGGTTTCCACGCCGTGGTCGACGGCGTTGCGCACCAAGTGGACCAGCGGGTCGGCCAGGGCCTCGACCAGGTTCTTGTCGAGGTCGGTTTCTTCGCCCACCAGTTCCAGGTTGATTTCTTTCTTCAGCTGACGCGCCAGGTCGCGAACCAGGCGCGGGAAACGGCCAAAGACTTTCTTGATCGGCTGCATCCGCGTTTTCATCACGGCGGTCTGCAGGTCGGCGGTGACCACGTCGAGGTTCGACACAGCCTTTTGCATGGCTTCATCGCCGCTGCTCAGGCCCAGGCGCACCAGGCGGTTACGCACCAGTACCAGTTCGCCGACCATGTTCATGATGTCGTCCAGGCGCGCGGTATCAACCCGCACGGTGGTTTCGGCTTCACTGGCAGGCTTCTCGGCTGTCGGCGCGGCGGCGGCACGTGCCGGAGCAGGTGCGGCGGCCGGGGCCGGTGCTGGCTTGGCAGCCGGTGCAGGTTTGGCGGCCGACGCTGGCGCAGCGGCCTTGGCGGCGACCGGTGCAGCGGTCGCCACCGCTGCGGCCGGGGCCACTTCGCTGAACTTGCCCTTGCCGTGCAACTCGTCCAGCAGGGATTCGAACTCGTGATCGGAGATCAGCCCATCGCCCGCAGGGGCGGCGCTGGCAGCAGCCGGTGCCGCAGCCGTGGCGGCGACTTCCGGCAAGGCGTCGGCCGCGAAGGTGCCCTTGCCATGCAGTTGGTCGAGCAATGCCTCGAATTCATCGTCGGTAATGTCGGTGCTTGCGCTGGCCGCCGGTGCATCCGCAGGAGCAGCAGCAGGTGCCACTGCGTCGGCCGCGAACTGGCCCTTGCCATGCAACTGGTCGAGCAGCGATTCGAACTCGGCGTCGGTGATGTCTTCGCTGGTCGGTGCGGCGACCGGTGCAGCCGGCGCAGCCGGTGCTTCCGCCTCGGCCTTGACGGCACTGAGGGAGTTGAGCAGCTGTTCGAACTCGCTGTCGGTCACATCCGGCTCGGCCTCAACCACAGGCTCCGGTGCGGCTTCAACCACCGGTGCGGCCGACGTGTCGGCAGGTTCCGCCAGGCGCGCCAGGGCGGCCAGCAGTTCCGGAGTGGCCGCCGTGATCGGTGCACGGTCGCGCACCTCGCTGAACATGCCGTTGACCGCATCCAGTGCTTCGAGAATCACGTCCATCAACTCCGAATCAACGTGACGCTCACCCTTGCGCAGGATGTCGAACACGTTCTCGGCGATGTGGCAGCACTCCACCAGCTCATGGAGCTGGAGGAAGCCGGCGCCCCCTTTTACAGTGTGAAAACCGCGAAAAATTGCATTGAGCAGGTTCGCATCATCCGGTCGGCTTTCCAGCTCGACCAGTTGCTCGGACAACTGCTCTAAAATTTCGCCGGCCTCTACAAGGAAATCCTGAAGGATTTCTTCATCGGCGCCGAAGCTCATGTGGGTGCTCCTTAGAAGCCTAAACTGGATAACAGGTCATCGACATCATCTTGACCCGATACAACGTCTTCACGTTTATCGGCATGAATCTGCGGACCTTCACCCTTGGCGAGATGTTTTTGTGGATCTTTTTCCGAGAGGATCGCTTCGCGGTCATGTTCGATGCCGGCGAAACGGTCAACCTGGCCAGCCATAAGCACCAATTTGAGCAAGTTGCTTTCCACTTCGGTGACCAACTGGGTCACACGCTTGATCACCTGACCGGTGAGGTCCTGGTAATCCTGGGCCAGCAGAATGTCATTGAGGTTGCTGGAAACCGTGCGGTTTTCCTGCTCGCTGCGTGACAGGAAACCGTCAACCCGACGTGCCAACTCGCGAAACTCCTCAGCCCCCACTTCCCGGCGCATGAAGCGGCCCCAGTCGTGGCTCAGGGCCTGGGCTTCAGTGGCCATGCCGTTGACCAGAGGCGTGGCGTTTTCCACCAGGTCCATGGTGCGGTTGGCCGCCGCCTCAGTCAGCCTGACCACATAGGACAGGCGTTCGGTGGCATCGGTGATTTGCGAGATTTCTTCGGCCTGGGGCATATGCGGGTCAATCTGGAAATTGACGATCGCACTGTGCAGCTCGCGTGTGAGCTTGCCCACTTCCTGGTACAGGCCGCGGTCACGGGTCTGGTTGAGCTCATGGATCAACTGCACCGCGTCGCCGAACTGGCCTTTTTCAAGGCTGTCGACCAACTGGTGAGCATGCTTTTTCAGGGTCGACTCGAAGTCTCCCTGTGACGTTTCTTTATGCTCCATAGCTCCCCCGCGATGGCATTAGCCGTGGATGCGTTCGAAGATTTTTTCGATCTTCTCTTTCAAGGCCAATGCAGTGAATGGCTTGACCACGTAACCGTTGACCCCGGCTTGGGCAGCTTCGATGATCTGCTCACGCTTGGCTTCGGCGGTCACCATCAGCACTGGCAGGCTGCGCAGCTTTTCGTCAGCGCGCACGTGGCGCAGCAAGTCGATACCGGTCATGCCCGGCATGTTCCAGTCTGTTACCAGAAAGTCGATGCTCCCGCTGTTGAGGATCGGAATCGCCGTAATGCCGTCATCCGCCTCGACCGTGTTTGTGAACCCAAGGTCACGCAACAGGTTTTTTATGATCCGCCGCATCGTTGAGAAGTCATCAACGATGAGGATTTTCATGTTCTTGTCCAATTCGACCTCCAAGCAGTCTTAAACGCGCCCAGCACCTGGACGCGCCATTTCAATCAACAGGCATTACACAAAAAGGACTGCCGGGGGCACCACGGGTCGAACCCGCGAAGGCCGGTTGCCCTCGCGGTATCGTCTGCAGTGTCCCCACACTGCCTGTTCAGCGCGCTCGCCACTCTCCCAAACGCCCCCGCAAGCGGGCTGCGCACTGGCTGTGCAACTGGCTGACCCGCGATTCGCTGACACCCAGGACCTCACCGATTTCCTTGAGGTTCAGCTCTTCGTCGTAGTACAGCGCCAACACCAGCCGCTCACGCTCCGGCAAATTGGCAATCGCGTCCGCCAACGCCCCCTGGAAACGCTCATCTTCCAGGTCACGCGATGGCTCCATATGAGCACTCGCGCCGTCCTCGTGCAGCCCTTCATGTTCGCCGTCCTGCAACAGGTCGTCGAAACTGAACAGGCGGCTGCCCAAGGTATCGTTCAAAATCCCGTAGTAATCGTCGAGACTCAATTGGAGTTCGGCCGCAACTTCGTGATCTTTAGCGTCGCGACCGGTTTTTGCTTCAATTGCGCGAATTGCGTCACTGACCATGCGTGTATTGCGGTGTACCGAACGCGGCGCCCAGTCACCCTTGCGCACTTCATCGAGCATCGCGCCACGGATGCGGATGCCCGCATACGTCTCGAAACTTGCACCCTTGCTCGCGTCGTATTTGGTCGACACTTCGAGCAAGCCGATCATGCCCGCCTGGATCAGGTCTTCGACCTGGACGCTGGCGGGCAGGCGCGCCAGCAAGTGATAGGCAATGCGCTTGACCAGGGGCGCGTAGCGCTCGATCAACTCGCCCTGGCTGTCACGGGCAGACTTCTTGTACGCGTTGTAGCCGGTCGCTGTCATAGCACGGGTCCTGCGCTCGTCTGATGCACCAATCGCTCGACGAAAAACTCCAGATGCCCCCGAGGGTTGGCAGGCAACGGCCAGGTATCGACCTTCTGGGCAATAGCCTTGAACGCCAGTGCGCACTTGGAACGAGGGAACGCTTCGTAGACTGCACGCTGCTTTTGCACAGCCTTGCGCACACACTCGTCGTAGGGAACTGCGCCGACGTATTGTAAGGCGACATCGAGGAAACGATCCGTGACCTTGGTCAACTTGGCGAACAGGTTGCGCCCTTCCTGCGGGCTCTGGGCCATGTTGGCCAGGACGCGGAAGCGGTTCATGCCGTAGTCACGGTTAAGCAGTTTGATCAGGGCGTAGGCGTCGGTGATCGAGGTGGGTTCATCGCAGACCACCAGCAACACTTCCTGCGCAGCGCGCACAAAGCTGACCACGGACTCGCCGATCCCGGCGGCTGTGTCGATCACCAGCACGTCGAGGTTGTCGCCGATGTCACTGAACGCCTGGATCAGCCCGGCATGCTGCGCCGGACTCAGGTGCACCATGCTCTGGGTGCCGGAGGCGGCCGGGACGATGCGGATGCCACCAGGCCCCTGCAGCAGCACATCGCGCAGCTCACAGCGGCCCTCGATCACATCGGCAAGGGTATGTTTGGGCGTCAGCCCCAGCAGAACGTCGACGTTCGCCAACCCCAGGTCAGCATCCAGCAGCATGACGCGACGGCCAAGCTCTGCCAGGGCCAGGGACAAATTCACTGACACGTTAGTTTTCCCGACGCCACCTTTGCCGCCGGTCACCGCGATCACCTGTACGGGATGCATGCTGCCCATTTTATTTCTTTACCTTGTCTTGCTTAGACGCAGGCTACATGGCTTGGCCGCGTGAATCGCTTGCAGACCATCGATGTAGATACATTTCACGGTGTTCATACCGCCCTCAACCTACCCGCTTCGCCGGGTTGTGGTAGAGGTCGGCGAACATATCGGCCATCGCTTCCTCGCTAGGCTCGTCTTGCATTTGCACGCTGACTGCACGGCTGACCAACTGATGACGGCGCGGCAGATGCAGATCATCCGGGATCCGCGGCCCGTCGGTCAGGTAGGCGACCGGCAATTCATGACTGATGGCCAGGCTCAGCACCTCGCCCAGGCTCGCGGTTTCGTCGAGCTTGGTGAGGATGCAACCGGCCAGGCCGCAGCGCTTGTAACTATGATACGCAGCGGTAAGAACCTGTTTCTGGCTGGTGGTTGCAAGCACCAGGTAATTTTTCGACTTGATGCCACGCCCGGCCAGGCTTTCCAACTGCATGCGCAATGCCGGGTCGCTGGCTTGCAGGCCGGCGGTGTCGATCAGCACCACGCGCTTGCGCAGCAGCGGGTCGAGGGCGTTGGCCAGGGACTGGCCCGGATCGACATGGGTCACCGACACATTGAGAATGCGACCCAGGGTCTTGAGCTGCTCCTGGGCACCGATACGGTAGCTGTCCATGCTCACCAGCGCGATATTCTGAGCGCCGTACTTGAGCACGTAACGCGCCGCCAGCTTGGCCAGGGTGGTGGTCTTGCCCATGCCGGCAGGGCCGACCATGGCGATCACACCGCCCTCTTCCAGGGGTTCGATTTCCGGGGTGACGATCATCCGCGCCAAGTGGGCCAGCAACATGCGCCAGGCCTGGCGAGGCTCTTCGATTTCGGTGGTCAGGGCCAGCAGGTCGCGGGACAACGGGCCGGACAGGCCGATGCGTTGCAGGCGACGCCACAGGTTGGCCTGTTGCGGTTTGCTGCCTTGCAATTGGTTCCAGGCCAGCGAACCCAACTGGACTTCGAGCAGCTCACGCAGGCCATTGAGTTCAAAGCGCATCGAGTCGAACACACGCTGGTCAACCGCCGCTGCCGGGGCTGGCGCAGCGGGACGCGGCGGCTCTTTGAAGGTTGGCTCAACCAATGGCTCCGCGGCGGTCAGCGGCAGGCCGGCGAACAACTGGCGATTGGTGGTGGCATCGCTGTCGCCACGCATGCTCAGTTCAGCCTGGGCCGAAACAATCCGCGAAGCGGTCTTGCGCAGCTCGTCTTCGAGCTCCATGTTCGGCACGCGCGGCGCCAAGGCCGAAGGTGTGTAATCCAGGGCAGCCGTCAGCTCGACACCGCCGGCAATACGACGGTTGCCGATAATCGCGGCGTCGGCGCCCAGCTCATCACGAACCAGTTTCATGGCCTGACGCATATCGGCGGCGAAAAAACGCTTCACTTGCATAACCCACTACCCTCAGCCGTTGGGCCCTACTGTCGCGACGATAGTCACTTGCTTGTTGTCAGGAATTTCCTGATAAGCCAAAACGTGCAAATTCGGTACTGCCAGGCGCCCAAACCGCGACAACATCGCCCGGACCGGGCCTGCCACCAGCAGGATCACCGGTTGGCCTTGCATTTCCTGGCGTTGCGCGGCGTCGATCAACGAACGCTGCAGCTTCTCGGCCATGCTTGGCTCCAGCAGAACGCCCTCTTCCTGGCCTTGTCCTGCCTTCTGAATACTATTGAGCAATATTTGTTCCAACCTTGGTTCCAAGGTGATCACAGGCAGCTCGGAGTCAAGCCCTACAATGCTTTGCACGATTGCGCGCGACAATCCGACGCGCACCGAAGCCACCAGGGCGGCAGTATCTTGACTCTTGGCGGCATTGTTGGCGATAGCCTCGGCAATGCTGCGAATATCGCGCACCGGCACCTGTTCGGCCAGCAGCGCCTGCAACACCTTGAGCAACTGCGACAGCGACAGGATGCCCGGCACCAGCTCTTCGGCGAGTTTTGGCGAGGCTTTGCCGAGCAAACCCATCAATTGCTGGACTTCTTCGTGGCCGATCAGCTCGTGGGAGTGCTTGTAGAGGATCTGGTTGAGGTGGGTAGCGACCACGGTGCTGGCGTCCACCACGGTATAACCCAGGGACTGCGCCTGGCTGCGCTGGCTGATTTCGATCCACACCGCGTCCAGGCCAAAAGCCGGATCTTTGGCGGTAATGCCGTTGAGACTGCCGAACACCTGCCCCGGGTTGATCGCCAGTTCGCGGTCCGGGTAGATCTCGGCTTCGGCCAGGATCACGCCCATGAGAGTCAGGCGGTAGGCGCTGGGCGCCAGGTCCAGGTTGTCACGGATATGCACGGTGGGCATCAGGAAGCCCAGGTCCTGGGACAGCTTCTTGCGCACGCCCTTGATCCGCGCGAGCAGCTGGCCGCCCTGGTTGCGGTCCACCAGCGGAATGAGGCGGTAG
Source organism: Pseudomonas sp. CYM-20-01 (assembly GCF_023169845.1). Taxonomy (NCBI): domain Bacteria; kingdom Pseudomonadati; phylum Pseudomonadota; class Gammaproteobacteria; order Pseudomonadales; family Pseudomonadaceae; genus Pseudomonas; species Pseudomonas sp. CYM-20-01. Next base: position 5,059,333 of record NZ_AP025169.1, read on the forward strand.
CCGACTTCCAGGCCGATCATGTCGATCGGGGTCACGTCATCCCAGCCCAGCTCCTTGGTTTCCTGGGCGCGGGCCGGGGATGGCAGCAGTTCCTGCTGGCGTGCAATCTCCTGCTGGGCCTGGACCTTGACCGCATTCTGCTTTTTCCAGAACAGGTAGGCACCGCCGGCCGCCATGGCCGCCATGCTCAGGAAGGACACATGGGGCATGCCCGGCACGATGCCCATGATCGCCATGATGCCCGCCGCCACGGCCAGGGCCTTGGGCGAGGCAAACATCTGCCGGCTGATCTGCTTGCCCATGTCTTCGGAGCCCGATGCACGGGTCACCATGATCGCCGCTGCTGTAGATAACAACAGTGATGGCAATTGCGCCACTAAACCGTCACCGATGGTCAGCAAGGCGTACACCTTGCCCGCATCGCTGAAGGTCATGCCGTGCTGGAACATGCCGACCGCCACGCCGCCGATCAAGTTGATGAACAGAATCAGCAGGCCGGCGATGGCGTCACCGCGCACGAATTTGCTGGCACCGTCCATGGAACCGTAGAACTCGGCTTCCTGGGCCACTTCCAGGCGGCGTGACTTGGCTTGGTTCTGGTCGATCAGGCCGGCGTTGAGGTCGGCGTCGATCGCCATTTGTTTGCCGGGCATGGCGTCGAGGGTAAACCGCGCGCTCACCTCGGAAATCCGCCCGGCGCCCTTGGTCACCACCACGAAGTTGATGATCATCAGGATCGCGAACACCACGATACCGACCACGTAGTTACCGCCAATCACCACCTCGCCGAAGGCCTGGATCACCTTGCCGGCGGCGGCATGGCCGTCCTGGCCGTGCAGCATCACCACGCGGGTGGACGCCACGTTCAGCGCCAGGCGCAGCAAGGTGGCGACCAGCAGGATGGTCGGGAATACCGCAAAGTCCAGCGGCCGCAGGGCGTACACGCAGACCAGCAGCACCACGACGGACAGGGCGATGTTGAAGGTAAAGAACACGTCCAGCAGGAACGGCGGCATCGGCAACATCATCATTGCCAGCATCACCAGCAACAACAACGGCACACCCAGATTGCCCCGCGAGAGGTCAGTCAGGGTGCTGCGCGCCGTGCCGAGCATTTGAGAGCGATCCACCAGTATTCCTCGTGTCCTTTGAAGCAAAGTTTTGACGCGGTTGAGCGTCCTGAAGGCGGTATTGCAAGAAGCCTTCCAACTTTTGTTTTGGAACGTCGATCGCTATGGACGCCCACGTTTTTTCGGAAAGAACACATTTTAAATGTGGGAGGGGGCTCGCCCCCGATTGCAGCTTGTCAGACTAAGAGTCGGTGACTGACACAACGCCATCGGGGGCAAGCCCCCTCCCACACTTGGATGTGCGCGCAGCCGGTACTACTGGGGAAATTTCTGACAAGGTTTTGCGGTTGCCCCTAGGAAACTCGCTCTCTAGTCTCCGTACACCGCTGCAAACGCAGTGGACGGGCGTCGCGGCCCGGATTTTCAAAGAGCAAAAGCACTATCGCCCGCTTTCAGTTGACGCTTTTTTAGCGTCTACTGTGCGGCGCTATGGCGGCTGTGCGCGGGATACCTTAGGGTATGCCGGGTTGCTCCTTGACCGGTCCGCGAACCTGCGCACAGCTGTCACCCCATCGCGTCGCGGCGATCAGTGGCAGCTCCACTTTTAAGGAGCCTCACAATGATCAAACCCACCCCAAATCCCCCCATCAGCCTCTTCACCGTTGCAGACCACCTGAAAACCGAGGACCTGCTGGTCAACCTCACCGAAACCCTCGCTTCGGCCGAAGCGCTGATGAGTGACTTTGCGTTTGAATTGGACGGGACAAAACGCGAAGGTGCGCTGGGCGTAGCGCAGTTGATCGGGCTCGCGAAGCTGCTGGCCGACAGAGTACTGGAGGACAGCGAGCACTTGAGGGCCTGATGGCGGATCGTTCCTGCACTACTCTGCGGGAACGATTATGACGCTGATAGGATGCGGACGTTTTCAGCCTGACCGCCTTTGGGTCCTTGGGCTAAATCGAATTCAACTTTTTGATGTTCTTCAAGCGTCTTGAAACCGTCGCTCTTGATAGCCGAATAATGGACAAAAACATCACCGCCATCGTCTTGAGTGATGAACCCGTAACCCTTCTCCGCGTTAAACCACTTCACCGTGCCTGTTGCCATTACCGTTCTCCTGATATCTCACTCAAGGACTTGCTGGATGACCCTGACATCGCATGCAAAGACGCCGTCAGGTCGATGGATCCTCTGAAACGCAACCTGCATACCCACTGCAAGCCGGACGCCGCGCGAACCAATGAGATCCACTGGAACGGCCTCGCCGTCCACGACAATCAAACCCTTTCCAGTTGCCTGGTCATAGGATGTGACGACGCCTCTGGTAACCCGATTCAAAACCACTCTCCCTGCATCTCATTTACAGCCTGCGCGCAGTGCATAGGGCAATAGAACCGCGAGCAGCGCAGTCTGGCTACTGTGAAGTTTGACAGGTAGACGCCAGTTATCGACGAGTGGTAGGGAGGGCGACCCGGTGTCAGGAATCGCGGCGCAGGTCCGGCGGAATCGGCAGATCCTTGAGCGGATCGGGCCGCTTGCCCTTGCCCGCACGGTACTGGCGAATCTGATAGACATACGCCAGCACCTGGGCCACGGCCAGGTACAGCCCGGCGGGGATTTCCTGGTCGAGGTCGGTGGAATAGAAGATCGACCGCGCCAGCTCCGGCGACTCCAGCAGCAGGATGTCGTTGGCCACCGCAATTTCGCGGATCTTCAAGGCGGTAAAGTCACTGCCCTTGGCCAGCAGCATCGGCGCGCCGCCCTTCTCCGGGTCGTACTTGAGGGCCACGGCGTAGTGGGTCGGGTTGGTGATGACCACGTCGGCGTCGGGCACCGAGGCCATCATCTTGCGCTGGGACATCTCGCGCTGCAGTTGGCGAATACGCTGCTTGACCTCGGGGCGCCCCTCCTGGTCCTTGTGTTCGTCGCGCACTTCCTGCTTGGTCATAAGCAGTTTCTTGTGGCTTTCCCACAACTGGATCGGCGCATCCACCGCCGCGATGATGATCAACCCGGCGGCCATCCACAGCGCACTCCAGCCCACCACCTGCACGCTGTGGATGATCGCCGACTCCAGCGGTTCATGGGCGATGCGCAGCAGGTCGTCGATGTCGGACGACAACACCATCAGCGCCACGAACAGGATCAGGATGAACTTGGCCAACGCCTTGAGCAGTTCCACCAGAGCCTTGGTGGAGAACATTCGCTTGAGCCCGGCCGCAGGGTTCATGCGGCTGAACTTGGGCGCCATGCTGCCGGCGGCGAACAGCCAGCCGCCGAGGGCGACCGGGCCGATCAGCGCGGCGAGCAGCAAGGTGATCAGGATCGGCTGCACCGCCAGGATCGCGATCTGGCCCGAATGCAAAAGGTACCGGCCCATGGCGTCGGGATTGAGCAGCACCTCGCGGGGCAAGGTGAAGTTGTGTTTCATCAACTCCATCAGGTCCAGCGCCAGGCCGCCGCCGTAGATCAGCAACGCGCCGGCGCCGGCCATCATGGTGGCGACGGTATTGAGCTCCTTGGAGCGCGCAATCTCGCCCTTTTCCCTGGAGTCCTTTTTACGTTTCTCCGTGGGGTCTTCTGTTTTGTCCTGACCACTCTCGCTCTCGGCCATGGCTCAGCGCGCCCGTGCCAGATCACGTAAGAACTGCAGGGCGTCGGTCGCCAGCGGTTGATACTGATTGAGAATGTCGGCCAGGCCGATCCAGAAAATCCCCATGCCCAACACCAGGGTCAACGGGAAACCAATCGAGAAGATGTTCAGTTGCGGTGCCGCACGGGTCATCACGCCAAACGCAATATTCACCACCAGCAACGCAGTGATCGCCGGCAACACCAGCAACAGCGAAGCGCCCAATACCCAGCCGAGTCGTCCGACGATCTCCCAGAAGTGATTGACCACCAGCCCCGAACCCACCGGCAAGGTGGTGAAGCTTTCGGTCATCACCTCGAAGGCCACCAGATGGCCGTTCATGGCCAGGAACAGCAAGGTCACCAGCATGGTCAGGAATTGCCCGATCACCGCCGCCGACACACCGTTGGTAGGGTCGACCATGGAGGCGAAGCCCATGCCCATCTGGATCGAGATGATTTGCCCGGCGATCACAAAGGCCTGGAAAAACAGCGTGAGGGAAAAGCCCATCAGCGCGCCGATCAGGATCTGCTCGGCGATCAGCAGAAAGGCACTGAGGTCGATGGCATTGACCGGCGGCATCGGCGGTAACCCAGGCACGATCACCACGGTAATCGCCACCGCAAAGTACAGGCGTACGCGGCGCGGTACGAGTGTGGTGCCGAACACCGGCATGGCCATGAGCATGGCCGTCACCCGGAACAGCGGCAGGATGAAGGACGCCACCCAGGTGCTGATCTGGGTGTCGGTCAACGCCAGCAAGGACTGCATCGGGTCAGCCGATCAACTGCGGAATACTGCCGTACAACTGCAGGATGTATTCCATGAAGGTCTGCACCAGCCACGGGCCGGCGACGATCAGGGTGACCAGCATCACCAGCAGGCGCGGCAGGAAGCTCAAGGTCTGTTCGTTGATCTGAGTCGCCGCCTGGAACATCGCCACCAACAGGCCGACCAACAGGCTCGGCACCACCAGCACGGCGACCATCATGGTGGTCAGCCACAGCGCTTCACGGAACAGGTCGACGGCTACTTCTGGCGTCATCGCGCTATACCCCGCCGAAACTGCCGGCCAGGGTGCCGATAATCAGCGCCCAGCCGTCCACCAGCACAAACAGCATGATCTTGAACGGCAGCGAGATGATCAGTGGCGACAGCATCATCATACCCATGGCCATCAGCACGCTCGCCACCACCAGGTCGATGATCAGGAACGGGATAAAGATCATGAAGCCGATCTGGAACGCGGTCTTCAACTCGGACGTAACGAACGCCGGTACCAGGATGGTCAACGGCGCCTGGTCCGGGGTCGCGATGTCGGTGCGCTTGGACAAGCGCATGAACAGCTCAAGATCACTGGAGCGGGTCTGCGACAGCATGAAATCCTTGATCGGGCCCTGGGCCTTGTCGATCGCGTCCTGGGCGGTCATTTTCTCCGCCAGGTAGGGCTGCAGGGCTTGCTGGTTCACCTTGTCGAACACCGGCGCCATGATGAACAGCGTCAGGAACAGGGCCATGCCGGTGAGGATCTGGTTCGACGGCGTCTGCTGCAGACCCAGGGCCTGGCGCAGGATCGAGAACACGATGATGATCCGCGTGAAGCTGGTCATCAGCATGACGAACGCCGGGATAAAGCTCAGCGCGGTCATGATCAGCAGGATCTGCAGGCTGACCGAATACTCCTGCGCGCCCGCCGCGTTGGTACCCAACGTGATCGCCGGGATCGACAACGGGTCGGCGCCAAACGCCAGTGGCGCGGCCAGCAACAGCATGAGCGTCAATAAAACGCGCATTACTTCTTATCCTTCTGATCCTTGCCCAGCAACTCCATCAGGCGCTGGGCGAATTCTGGCGTGGCGGACTGGCTCTGGTCCACGCTCACCGGGGTCTTGAGCACGTGCAACGGGGTGATGCGGCCAGGGGTGATACCCAGCAGGATCTGCTCCTCGCCCACCTGCACCAGCACCAGCCGATCACGCGGGCCGAGGGCGCGGGAGCCGATCATCTCGATCACCTGGCCGTTACCCGGCCCTACGCGCTGCACACGGCGCATCAGCCAGGCCAGCACGAAAATCAGCCCGACCACCAGCAACAGCCCCAGCACCAACTGGGTCAATTGCCCGCCGACACCACTGCTCACCACCGGTGCGGCTACCGCCGTCGCTTGCGCAGCCGGCTCAGCCGCGAGGGCGCTCAATGGCAGCGCCAGAAACAGTCCCGCCATCGAATACTTCATATCAGCGCAACTTCTTGATGCGTTCACTCGGGCTGATCACGTCGGTCAGGCGGATGCCGAACTTTTCGTTGACCACCACCACTTCGCCGTGGGCAATCAGGGTGCCGTTGACCAGCACATCCAGCGGCTCGCCGGCCAGGCGGTCGAGCTCGATCACCGAACCCTGGTTGAGTTGCAGCAGGTTGCGGATGTTGATTTCAGTGCTGCCGACTTCCATGGAAATCGATACCGGGATATCGAGGATCACATCCAGGTTCGGGCCATCGAGGGACACCGGCTCGTTGTTTTTCGGCACGCTGCCGAACTCTTCCATGGGCAGGCGGTTGCCGGCCGGGGCGGTTGCGGCGTCAGCGGCCAGCAGCGCGTCGATATCGTCCTGGCCAACATCGCCGGTTTCTTCCAGGGCAGCCGCCCATTCGTCAGCCAGGGCCTGGTCTTCGGCGGAAGTGTTTTCGTGTTCGGTAGCCATTACATGTCCTCGGCGGAGCAAACATTCATAAATAGGAGTGAATCAGCGGCGGTTGATCGGCTCGACCACCTGCAGCGCCAGGTTGCCCTTGTGGGAACCGAGCTTGACCTTGAATGACGGCACGCCGTTGGCGCGCATGATCATTTCTTCCGGCAATTCGACCGGGATGATGTCCCCCGGCTGCATGTGCAAAATATCGCGCAGGCGCAGCTGACGACGGGCCACGGTGGCGCTCAGCGGTACGTCGACGTCCAGCAGGTCTTCGCGCAGGGCCTTGACCCAGCGTTCGTCCTGGTCGTCCAGGTCGGACTGGAAACCGGCGTCGAGCATCTCGCGCACCGGTTCGATCATCGAGTACGGCATGGTCACGTGCAGGTCGCCGCCACCGCCATCGAGTTCGATGTGGAACGTGGACACCACAATGGCTTCGCTGGGGCCGACGATGTTGGCCATCGCCGGGTTCACTTCGGAGTTGATGTACTCGAAGTTGACTTCCATGATCGCCTGCCAGGCTTCCTTCAAGTCAATGAAGGCTTGCTCCAGCACCATGCGCACCACCCGCAACTCGGTGGGGGTGAACTCCCGGCCCTCGATCTTGGCGTGGCGGCCGTCGCCGCCGAAGAAGTTGTCCACCAGCTTGAACACCAGCTTGGCGTCGAGGATGAACAGCGCGGTGCCGCGCAGTGGCTTGATCTTGACCAGGTTGAGGCTGGTCGGCACATACAGCGAGTGCACGTACTCGCCGAACTTCATCACCTGCACACCGCCCACCGCCACGTCCGCCGAACGGCGCAGCATGTTGAACATGCTGATGCGGGTGTAACGGGCGAAACGTTCGTTGATCATCTCCAGGGTCGGCATGCGTCCGCGGACGATACGATCCTGGCTGGTGAGGTCATAACTTTTGACGCTGCCGGGCTCGGCAGCCATTTCGGTCTGTACCAGACCATCGTCGACGCCATGCAACAGCGCATCGATTTCATCCTGGGACAGCAGGTCTTGCACGGCCATGTCGTGATCCTACTGCAATACGAAGTTAGTGAAGAGCGCCTGCTCGACCACGACTTTGCCGAGCTCCTTCTGGGCCACTTCCTGCACGCTGGCCGTAACCTTCTGGCGCAGCATTTCCTGGCCCACCGGGGTGGCGAGTGTGTCGAAGCTCTGGCTGGAGAACAGCATGACGAGGTTGTTGCGGATCACGGGCATGTGCACCTTGAGGGCGTCCAGGTCCGCAGCGTTACGCGCCAGCAAGGTGATGCTCACCTGCAAGTAGCGTTGACGACCGTTCTGATTGAAGTTGGCGACAAAGGCCGGAAGCATCGGTTCGAAGATTGCCGGTTGCTTGACGTTAGTGGCGGTTTCAGCGGCGGGTGCCGGCTTGCTGGCACTGCTGTGCATGATGTACCAAGTGCCGCCGACCGAGGCGCCGATGGCCAGGAGCAGGCCCAGGACTATCAACAGGATAAGCTTGAGCTTGCCTTTGCCTGCGGGTGCTTTTGCTGCGTCGTCGCTCTTCGCCATGCCAATAATCCGTCACTATTCGGGGATTCATAGATCTACGGAAAGGCAAGAGCAAGTGTTATGCCAGAGTTGTCTGGTCATTTGGGAAGAGAGGACACCAAAAATCAAATGTGGGAGGGGGCTTGCCCCCGATAGCGGTGTATCAGTCACCCATGTTTCAGCTGACACAGCCTCATGGGGGCAAGCCCCCTCCCACATTTCGTCCGGATCAGGCGTAGTAGTCGACCGCACTGGAGCCGATTACGGTTGAGGTGACCGGCGTCACGGCTTCAGCCACATCAAGGTGGTTGCCGCTGTCGCCATTGTCACCACCGCGCCCGCCGCTACCGCTCACACCACGGGTCTGGGCCTGCTGCTGTTGTTGCTCCTGCCCACGGGACTGGTCCGACACGTTCACGTCCACCTGGCCCATGCCCTGCTGGGCAAACATCTCCCGCAAGCGCCCGGACTGGCTTTCCAACGCTTCACGCACTACCGGGTGGGCACTCATGAAGTTGACCTGGGCCTGTTGGTCGGCGGTCATGTTGACCTTGATATCCAGGCGGCCGAGCTCAGCGGGTTGCAACTGGATCTCCGCCGACTTGAGGTTGGCGCTGGACAGGTACATCACCCGGTTGACGATTTCGTCGGTCCAGCCGCTCTGGTGCATGGCCAATGGTGCATTGGTCACCGGTGGCAAGGCGTTGGCGGTTTTCGGCGTGGCCGCCTGGGTCAATGCGGCCAGGCGGTTGGCGAAGTCATCGACACGGGTGTCGCTGCTGGCGTTCTTCAGGTCCTTGAGACCGTCTTCGATCAACCCGCTGAAAGCCTTGTCGCCGCCCTGGTCGGTGCTGTCCTTGGTGGCTTGCTGATCGACCATATTGGCCAGGCCGGCGGCGAAATTCTGTGCGGCGGTGGGTTGATCCTGAGTCGGTGCCGGAGCGCTTTTTGCCTGCGCCTGGCTGCTGGCCGATACATGACCGCCCTGCTCCATCGCCAGGCGTACGGCTGGCATGGCATCCAGGGGATCAGCCTCCGGATCGAACGCGGGCTTGGCCTCCTCGGTCGCGGCGACCGGCGCCGCGACCACTGGCTGGGTTTTGTCATCCTTGGCGGTGGTAACGGGCGCGGGTGTTTCAACCGGCACCGGCACGGCTACCGGGGTGACGGTGGCAATCAATGCCGGGTCGACCACCGGGTCGGCCGGAGGCTGCTGCACCAGGGTCGGGTCGGCTGGCGCGTCATCATCCTTGCTGGCGCTGTCGTCGGTTTTGGCCGGCGGCGTGGCAGGCAAGGTATTGCCGCTATCGGCAACGGCTGGCGTGCTGGCGGCAGGCTTGTCATTGCCCGCTGCAGGCTTGGCGCTGGCATCGGACGACTTGCCTGCGGTGGGTTTGGCCGAGCTGTCGTCGGTCTTGACCGAAGGTTTGGACGCCTGGTTGGCAAACACTTGAGCGAAGCCAGGGCCCTTGTCCCGTGGGTCCGCAGCCGCTGCCGGTGGGTTGGCAGAGGGCGCTTGAGGCTTGGCCGCGGGGGCAGCCTGAAGGAGCGAATTGGGGGCGACTGGCATAGGTAAAGGTCTCCACTGCATGGGGGTCGGGGATGCAGCAACTGGAGGTAGAGCAAGAGTTGGGCCAGGTTTTGGGTTTTGTGTGTATATCCATTATTTGGGCAACGGCGGCTTATGGTTCCGCCCTTACGGCGGCTCACTTTTGAAAAGCGCAAAAGTAAGCAAAACGCTCTTGCCCCAACACTCGGCACCTCGCCCAGGCTCGGTGTGCCCGTAATCCGACAGTGATTTGGGGGGCCGCCGCCACGCGCCATCCATGGCGCGGGGCGGCTAAACCGGCATCCCTGCCGGTTTACCCCCCAAATCCCTGCCGAATTCCGGCCAGCGTGTTTGACGGGGCGCCTAAGATCAAAATCAAAAGCAGATCAAAAGCCAGAGCCAGAGCCAGAGCCAGAGCCAGAGCCAGAGCCAGAGCCAGAGCAAACCACCCCCCGGTGTCAGGGTAGTTGTCGTGTCCTCCGCTTTTTAAAAGTATTCCGGGGGCGGCAAGAGTAAGGTCATGCCTTTCTATTCAGAAGAACGCAAAGCTGCGCTGTTGAAAATGATGCTTCCGCCCCTGAGCCTGTCAGCGTCGGAGGTCGCGCGCCGTGAAGGTTGTAGCGACATGTCTCTTCATTATTGGCGTAAGCAAGCTGCTGCCAGAGGTTCTCAGTTGTCCGAAAACAAGCAGTCGCCTGAAAGTTGGTCTGCCGAATCCAAGCTCATGGCAGTCATCGAATCATCAGCTTTGTCGGAGCTGGAGCTGAGTGAGTATTGCCGTCGCAACGGTATTTTCCCTGAGCAAATTGACGGCTGGCGCAAAGCTTTCATTGCCAACAGCACTAATCACTCAGCGCTGAAAAAAGGAATCGCTGGTGAGACCAAGGAGGATAAGAACCGGATTCGGGAGCTGGAGCGTGAGCTGCGCCGAAAGGATGCAGCGCTGGCTGAAACAGTCGCATTGCTGGTGCTGCGAAAAAGCTCAATGCCTACTGGGGGAGCGACGACGAGGACAATTGACCTTGTTGCCAGAACGGCATCTTCTCGTCGACTGGCTCACCGAAGCCATCACTGCGGGCGCCCGCAGGGCGCCTGCGTGTCTAGAAGTCGGTATTTCGCTACGCACGCTACAACGCTGGATCCTGCCCGAAGCGTTGTTGGCAGATGGGCGCACCACGACGGTGAGGCCAGTGCCGAATAATGCTCTGACTGATGTTGAGCGCCAAGCCATCCTGGCCTTGTGCAACAGCAAGGCCTACGCACATCTGCCACCGAGCCAGATCGTGCCACGGCTCGCTGACGAGGGACGTTACATGGCATCGGAGGCAACCTTTTACCGAGTGCTGCGTGCGGCAGATCAGCAGCAGCATCGTTCCCGCGCCAAACGCCCGCATCGCCATGAAGCACCCACCACCTACGCGGCGACAGCCGCCAATCAGGTGTGGTCTTGGGATATCACGTACCTGCCGTCGCCAGTTCGTGGGAAGTTTTACTACCTGTATTTGATCGAAGATATCTACAGCCGAAAGGCTGTGGGCTGGGAAGTTTACGAAGCAGAAAACGGTGAAAAAGCCGCTGTCCTACTGCAACGAAGTGTCACTAGAGAGAAGTGCTGGCGTCAGCCGCTGGTGCTTCACTCGGACAATGGCGCACCGATGAAATCGGTGACGTTACTGACCAAGATGTACGACCTGGGTATCACGCCATCGAGAGGAAGACCCCGGGTAAGCAACGATAATCCTTACTCGGAGTCGCTGTTTAGAACGCTGAAGTACTGCCCGCAGTGGCCGCAGGATGGATTTGGCAGCCTGGATGACGCGCGTATCTGGGTCAGGAATTTTATGGCCTGGTACAACACCGAGCATCGTCATAGCCGAATCCGCTTCGTGACACCCGCCCAGCGCCACGAGGGAAAAGACCGGGAAATCTTGGCCCGGAGGGCGGCAATCTATGGGCAAGCGAGAGAAAAAAGGCCTGAAAGGTGGTCAGGCGAGACACGCAACTGGAACCCTATCGGGACGGTGTACCTCAATCCCGAAAGGGAGCTGACAGTTGTCGTGAAGGTCGCCTAGCAAGACGGGAGACACGACAACTACCTTGAAAAACGCCGCCACCCTTCAACTGATACATGAAGATCAAACTGTGGGAGGGGGCTTGCCCCCGATGGCGGTGTGTCAGCCAACTCATCAGTGACTGACCCACTGCCATCGGGGGCAAGCCCCCTCCCACACTTTGACCGAGTACCGGCCATTCAATCCGGTCGGCTCTAAGGCCGCCGCGCTCTTGCTTTTGATCTGGGGCGCCCCGTCAAACACGCTGGCCGAACGCAGGCTTGAATCCGTGGGTAACCCGGCAGGACGCCGGGTTAGCCGCACTGGGCCATGGATGGCCCATTGCGGCGGCCCACGGATTCAAGCCGGAGTGAGGGAACACCGAGCCTAGGCGAGGTGCCGAGTGTTGGGGCGAAGGCCTTTTGGTTACTTTTGGGCCTTTCCAAAAGTGACCCGCCGTAAGGGCGGAACCATAAGCCGCCGTTACATAAAAAACGGATATGTACACAATCAAACCTGAAACCGCTGCCGCTCCGACTCATACAACGGCTTCACCAACGCAAACTCCCGATCAATCTGATCGACCAGCTCCCCCAGATCCCCAACCGCAGACTCAACCGACTCAACCTCCAACCGCTGACACAACTGCGCCAACCGCACTGCCCCAAGGTTCCCACTGCTGCCCTTGAAACTATGCGCAATCCGCCCCAACGCCTTGGCGTCATCCCTGGCCTTGCGCAGTGCTTCGACGCGTTTTTGGGAATCATCGAGAAAGGTATCAAGCAGCTTGGGATACTCGCCTTCCATGACTTCCTGCAAACCCGACAACACCTCCGGGTCCAGATGTAGATCAACCACTTGCTCGCTCCTTGATCAAGAATCGGCGGATTATGCCAGAGCCTCCCAGGAAAACTCCACGCAGACACTGCGCCCGCCGTCCGACCAGCGTACATCGCTGCTCAATTGACGCACCAGGCTCAAGCCCCGGCCTGACAGACGGTCGATATCGAGCGGCCGCGCCAGCATCTGTTCCACGTCGAACCCAGGACCGCTGTCCTCGATGCGCAGGGTCATCCTTCCGCCCACCTCGGTCGGCACCACCTGCACATGCACCCGTATATAGCCGCTGTTGAGTTGTGCCAGGCGGTCATTACGCAGGCGGTAATACTCGGCAAACCCTTGGGCGTCACGCTTGAGCCGAGAATCCAGACCCAGCACGCCATGCTCCAGCGCATTGGAATACAGCTCCGCCATCACGCTGTACAGCGCCCCGCTCTGCTCGCGCAGACCGTGAATCTCCAGCAGCAGTTGCAGCAAGTACGGCAATGGGTTGTAACGCTTCAACGTCTCAGCACGAAATTCGAAACTGACTGACCAATCCAGCGGACAAGACTGGCCACTGTCGGCATACAACGGCCCGCTGGCACGCAGCTGCTGGCCGGCGTGCAGGGTGATTTCCACCATGCTCACGTCATCCCGCGCTTCGCCCCGGAACGCCGCCAGGGCCTGCTCGATATCTTCAAACAGCCGATCCGGCTCACGGTTGGCAGCGAACACCTGCTGCAAGCGTTCAGCGCCGAACAACTGGTCATTGGCGTCAGCGGTATCCAGCACGCCATCGGACAACAGGAACACCCGGTCACCCAGGGCCATGGGCCAGACCTCGGTGCGATCATCAAAGGCTTGCGCCGACAGCACACCCAACGGCAAATGCCGCGATTCCAGTGGCGTACGCTTGCCGGTGGCGATTTCATGCACGTAGCCTTCGGGCATGCCGCCGTTCCACACCTCCACCACCCGCCGCTGGGTGCTCAGGCACAACAGGGTGGCGCAGCAGAACATGTCCACCGGCAGGATGCGCTTGAGCTTGGCGTTCATCTCGCGCAGGGTCTGCGCCAGGCCGTAGCCCTTGGCGGTCATGCCGTAGAACACTTCCGCCAGGGGCATGGCGCCCACCGCCGCCGGCAGGCCATGACCGGTGAAGTCGCCGAGCAGCACATGCATGTCGCCGGACGGGGTGTAGGCGGCCAACAGCAAATCACCGTTGAACAACGCATAGGGCGATTGCAGGTAGCGAATATTGGGCGCGGCATTGATACAGCCGGAATGGGCAACCTTGTCGAACACCGCCTTGGCCACCCGCTGCTCATGCAACAGATAGTCGTGGTGCTTGGCGATCAGGTCGCGCTGCTGCAAAACCGTCGCCTGCAACCGACGCAGACGGTCCATGGCGTTGATCTTCGCCGCGAGAATCAGCTGATTGTAGGGCTTGGCTAGAAAGTCATCACCGCCGGCATCCAGGCACTGAGCCAGCGCTTCGCTCTCGCGCAGGGACGTGAGGAAAATCAGCGGCACCAGCTCCTCACCCGCCAATTGCTTGATCCGGCGCGCCGCCTCAAAGCCGTCCATCACCGGCATCAGCGCATCCATCAACACCAGCTGCGGGCGCTCACGGGTAAACACCGCGACCGCTTCAGCGCCGTTGGTGGCCGTGAGCACCTGGTGGCCCTGGCGCCGGATAATGGTCGACAGCAGCAACAGGTCGGCGGCACTGTCTTCGGCGATCAGGATTGTCAGCGGCTCAAGGACCGGGGCCAGGACGCTCAACTGATGTCGAACAGTTTGTCGAAGTTGGAGATACCGAGGATCTTGCGCACATCCGAATTGCTGTTGATCACCCGGATATCGGCGTCATCGCCGGCATGGTCGCGCAGCAGCAAGAGCATGCCGAGGGCGGAGCTGTCGAGGTAGGTCGTCTCTTTCAAGTCCACGATGTAAGTGTTGGGCACTTTGTAGAAGCGCTCATAGGCTTCGCGAAAGGTCTGGTGGCTGCCGAAATCGAACCGGCCCTTGACTGCGATCGTCAACTTCGTCCCATCCAGGGATACTTCTGACTCGACTGACATGTGACTGCTTCCTTGTCATTGGCAATGACACAAGGTTTAGCAGGTGCCGGGGATGTGGGCAACTTTCAATAGACGTCTTTGCGCGGCATGCGCTGCGAAAGCTCATCCAGCAACTTCTGCTCGCGCTTGTCTTCAAGCGCTCGCGCTTCATCGATATAGCGCTGCACCAGCTTGCGCAAACCTTCGACCCGGGCAAACGCGGCTTGCCAGCTCTCACGTGCCTTGTCGAGGTTGTTCTGGTGCCAGGCCAGGCTTTGGCGCTGCTGGCCGACGGCGGTTTCCAACTGGTTGAGAAAGCCCTGGTAACCCATCAGCCATTGGCCGGACACGCCCTTGCTGCCGCGTTCGATCCATTGTTGCTGGTACTCGCCGCGAAAGCGCTCCAGGTCGCCCAGCTTGCTTTCCGCCAAGCGGACTTGCCCCTGGAAGTAACCCAGGCGCTGCACGGCGGTTTTCTCGGCTTTTTCGGCCATGTCCACCACCGGAGCCAGGCGCGCGGCGCGGCTGTTGGCCATGGCTTAGCCGCCTGGCGCCGGGGCGAAGATCGACTGCAGGTGCGCTTCGCTTTCGCCCATGCTGATCTTGTCGTTGAGACCCTGGCGCAAGTAGGTGACCAATTGCGGTTGCAGGGCAATCGCCAAGTCGGTGTCGCGATCACCGCCCGCCACATAGGCGCCGACGCTGATCAGATCGCGGCTCTGCTGGTAGCGCGACCACAGCTGCTTGAACTGTTGTGCACGGGCCATGTGTTCCGGCGTGACCACGGCCGGCATCACCCGGCTGATGGACGCTTCGATGTCGATGGCCGGGTAATGCCCTTCTTCGGCCAGGCGCCGTGACAGCACGATGTGGCCGTCGAGCACGCCCCGCGCCGAGTCGGCAATCGGGTCCTGCTGGTCATCGCCTTCGGACAATACGGTGTAGAACGCGGTGATCGAGCCACCACCGGCTTCGGCGTTACCGGCACGCTCCACCAGCTTGGGCAGCTTGGCGAATACCGACGGCGGGTAACCTTTGGTCGCCGGCGGTTCGCCGATGGCCAGGGCGATTTCCCGCTGGGCCTGGGCGAAACGCGTGAGCGAATCCATCAGCAACAGGACATTCTTGCCCTTGTCGCGGAAATATTCGGCGATGCGCGTGCAGTACATGGCGGCGCGCAACCGCATCAGCGGCGCATCGTCAGCTGGGGAGGCAACCACCACCGAGCGCTTGAGGCCTTCTTCACCGAGGCTGTGCTCGATGAATTCCTTCACCTCGCGGCCCCGCTCGCCGATCAGCCCGACCACGATGATGTCGGCCTCGGTAAAGCGCGTCATCATGCCCAGCAACACCGACTTACCCACGCCGGTACCGGCGAACAGGCCCAGACGCTGGCCACGGCCGACCGTCAATAATCCGTTGATGCTGCGAATGCCCACGTCCAGCGGCACGCTGATGGGGTTGCGGTTGAGCGGGTTGATGGTGGGGCCGTCCATCGGCACCCAGTCTTCGGCCTTCATGCCGCCCTTGCCGTCCAGCGCGCGACCGGCGCCGTCGAGTACGCGGCCGAGCATGCTCATGCCCATCGGCAGGCGGCCGGTGTCGGCCAACGGCACCACGCGGGCGCCGGGGGCAATGCCCGCCAGGCTGCCCACGGGCATCAGGAAAATCTTGCTGCCGGAAAAGCCCATCACTTCGGCTTCGACCTGCACCGGGTGGTAGCTGTCGTCGTTGATCACCATGCAGCGACTGCCCATGGCGGCGCGCAGGCCTTCGGCTTCGAGGGTCAGGCCGACCATGCGCAGCAGGCGCCCTTCGAGGATCGGCTGGCCGGGCAACTCGGCGGCCTCGGCATAACCGCTCAAGCGCTTGGCGAAGCTGGTGCGATCAAGGCGCATCAGGGGCGTCCAGGTCCACGCTCAGGTCGGGCTCAGCTGGGTTCAACACCTGCTCGTGGGCTTGATCCAGCAGCTTGGCCATGATCTGGCTGATGCGGGTTTCCACCGTGGCATCGATGCGGCTGTGTTCGGTTTCGACCCGGCAACCACCGGGCTGCAACGCCGCGTCTTCGACGATGCGCCAGGTTTCTTCATGGCGCTCGCGCAAGGCTTTGACCTGCTCGAAATCCTGCGGGTTGATGTACAGCCGCACGTTGCCGACGCCCAGGGGCAGCAGCTTGAGCGCTTCGCGCATCACGCTTTCGATATGGCTGGAATCCAGCACCAACTCGCGCTGGATCACCTGGCGGGCAATGTGCTGCACCAGGCCGACCATGGCCTTTTCGATCTGCGAATCCTGCTCGGCGATGGGGTCGAACAGCGTACTCATCAAGCGTTCCAGGCTGGCCAGCTTGACGCTCAGCGCCTCTTCGGCTTCCTGGCGCACCTTGAGGGTGGTGCTGCGAAAACCATCTTTTTCACCCGCCGCGAAGCCTTCGTTGTAGGCCTCCTGGCGGATGGCTTCCAGTTCTTCCAGGGTCAGTGGCTGGACTTCATCCAGCGGCACTTCTTCCATTTCCACCGGAGGTTCTTCGACCGGTTCCGGCTCGGGCTCCGGCACATGCGGGTCGAAGCTGGGCAACGACCAGATGTCGAACCCACCGACGTCCCGTGCGCGAATCAGATCGCTGGGCGCCTCATCTTTGTTCGACATGGGAAGCGCCTTAGATCATTTCTTCGCCGCCCTTCCCGCCGAGAACGATTTCTCCGGCTTCGGCCATACGGCGGGCAATGGTGAGGATTTCTTTCTGCGCGGTTTCCACGTCGCTCACGCGCACCGGGCCCTTGGCTTCCAGGTCGTCGCGCAACAGTTCCGAGGCACGCTTGGACATGTTCTTGAAGATCTTCTCTTTGACGTTTTCGTCCGAGCCCTTGAGGGCCAGCACCAGCACGTCCGAGGACACCTCGCGCAGCAACGCCTGGATGCCACGGTCGTCGACATCGGAGAGGTTGTTGAACACGAACATGAGGTCTTCGATCTGGCCGGACAGGGTGTCGTCGATCTCGCGGATCGAGTCCATCAACTGGCCTTCGACCGAGCTGTCGAGGAAGTTCATGATGTCCGCCGCACGCTTGATACCACCCAGGGTGGTGCGCGAGGCATTCGAATTGCCGGAGAACTGCTTCTCCAGAATCGTGTTGAGTTCTTTCAGCGCGGCCGGCTGCACGGTGTTCAGCGACGACACACGCAGGATGATGTCCAGGCGCACTTTGTGGTCGAAGTGGCCGAGCACTTCACCGGCCTGGTCGGGGTCGAGATACGCCACCACGATCGCCTGGATCTGCGGGTGTTCGTAGCGGATCACGTCGGCGACGGCACGCGGCTCCATCCATTTCAGGCTGTCGAGGCCGCTGGTGTTGCCACCCAGCAGGATGCGGTCGATCAGGCCGTTGGCCTTGTCTTCGCCCAGGGCCGAGGTGAGCATCTTGCGGATGTAGCTGTCGGAGCCGACGCCCAGGCTGGTCTGGTCGCCGACGATCTCGACGAACTCGCTCATCACCTGCTCGACTTGCTCGCGGTGCACATTGCGCATCTGCGCCATGGCCACGCCCACGCGCTGGACCTCTTTGGGCCCCATGTGGCGCAGCACTTGGGCGGCGTCGGTTTCACCGAGGGACAGCAGCAGGACTGCGGCTTTGTCGACCTTGGTGAGCTTGGCAACAGCGGCTCGATTATCACTCATCTGCGTTGATCCACTCTTTCACGACCTGGGCCACACGGCCCGGGTCTTCTGCCACCAGACTTTTGATTGCGTTCAACTGAGCGTCGTAGCCTTCGCTCGGGCTTGGCAACAGGATGCTTTGCGGGCCGCCGAGGCTGACGCGGTCGTTGGCCAGTTCGCCGTCCAGGCCGCCCATGCCACCCAACTCGACGTCGCTGCCACCAAAGGCCGCCAGTTGTTTCTTGCCGTTGCCGGTGATGTTGTTGAGCACCGGGCGCAGCACGCCGAACACCAGCACCAGGATGAACAACACACCCAGCACTTGCTTGACGATGTCCCAGAACCACGGCTGCGTGTAGAACGCAGGGTCAGCGATCACTTCGCCACGCTCGGCGGAGAACGGCATGTTGATCACGCTCACGCTGTCACCGCGGCTGGCGTCAAAACCGACGGCGTCCTGCACCAGGCGTGTGAAGCGTGCCAATTCATCGGCGCTCCACGGGGCACGGGTAACGGCGCCATCGGCGGCATTGACCTTGACCTGGTCATCCACCACCACCGACACCGACAGGCGATTGACGCGGCCCTGTTGCTGCTTGGTGTGGCTGATGGAACGGTCGAGTTCGAAGTTCTTGGTCGACTGGTTACGCTTGTCCGCCGGGTACGGCGCGAGCATCGGCTGGCCAGTGGCCGGGTCCATGATCTGTTGGCCATTGGCGTCCAGCAGCGGCTGGCCTGGCTGGATGGCGCCAGCGCTGGCCGTAGCGCCACCGGTGGTTTGCGGAGCCGAGGCCGGGGCCGGCGGCTGGTTGCTCAGGGCGCCCGGTACGCCTTGGGGCGGGCCATTGGCGGCAGTGCGTTGTTCGCTGGTGGATTGCTCGCTGCGCAGCGCCGGCTGGTCCGGGTTGAACTGCTCGGAGGTCGATTCGACAGCGCTGAAGTCCACATCGGCCGACACTTCAGCCTTGTAGCGGTCGTTGCCCAACACCGGTTGCAGGATGTTGTGCACACGCTGGGTGAGCATGCTTTCGACGCGACGGCTGTAATCGAACTGCTTGCCGGCCTGGGTCAGCGCGGAGTTTTCCGCCTGGTCGGACAGCAGGTTGCCCTTCTGGTCGACCACAGTGATTTGCGACTTGCTCAGCTCAGGCACGCTGGTGGCGACCAGGTTGACGATCGCCAGCACCTGGCCTGGCTCCAGGGAGCGGCCGGCAAACAGTTCCACCAATACCGAGGCGCTGGGCTTGCGCTCATCGCGCACAAACACCGAGCTTTTCGGAATGGCCAGGTGCACACGGGCACCCTTGACGTTGTTCAGGCTGGAGATGGTGCGTGCCAGCTCGCCTTCCAGGCCACGACGGTAGCGGGTGGCTTCCATGAACTGGCTGGTGCCGAGGCCCTGGTCCTTGTCGAGGATTTCAAAACCGATATTGGCGTCGGACGGGGTGACGCCGGCCGCCGCGAGTTTCATGCGCGCACGGGCCACGTCGTCGGCCTTGACCAGCAGCGCCCCGGAGTTGGGTTCCACGGTGTAGGCGATGTCGGCGGCGGCCAGGGTTTCCATGATTTGCTTGGAATCCATGCCGGCCAGGCTTCCATAGAGCGGCCGGTAATCCGGTTGCTGCGACCACAGCACCACGGCAAAACCAATCGCCACGCTCGCGGCCAGGCCGACCATCAGGCCGACCTGACGCAACATGGTCATTTCGGAAAGGTTTTCCAGGAACGACAGGCCAAACAGCGGCGGCTTGCCGTCTGCCTTGGCGGGTGCGTTGTCCACGACTGCTTCTGCCATGACTTAAATCTCGTCCTTAAACCGGCATCTGCATGATGTCTTGGTAAGCCTGAACCAGCTTGTTACGCACCTGGGTCAACGCCTGGAACGACACGCTGGCCTTTTGCGAGGCAACCATCACATCGGTGAGGTCCACGCCGCTTTTGCCGATCTCGAACGCGTTGGCCAACTGGCTGGAGGCTTGCTGGGTATCACTGACTTTGTTGATGGCCTGGCCGAGCATGTCGGCGAAGCTGCTTTGGCCCAATTCCGGCGCAGGCGCGACGGATTTCGGTTGAGCCATGGCATCCATTTGCATGGAGCGCATATCCAACATCAACCGATTGAACTCAATACCCTGGCTCATGAACTTCTCTCTCCGACAACCCGCATGTTTTTTGACGCTACGCCGCAATTACTAGGTGAAGTAGCAACAAGGGTGCCAGCTCTGGTTCAACTCGTAAGAAAAGGCGACAAACCTTGTCCGCCTTGTTACCGATCAGGTGGCGAACAGATACGCCTCGACGTCCATGCCGGCGTCGCGCATCTGCGCCAGCTTGTAGCGCAAGGTCCGCGGGCTGATCCCCAGGCGCTCGGCGGCCTCTTTGCGGCGGCCGCGCTCGGCGCGCAGGGTATCGATGATCATCTGGAATTCACGGCGACGCAGGTCGTCACCCAATGCACCGGCGGTTTCGGATTCGACCACCACGGGCGCAGGCGCCAGGGTCGGCAGCGGCGCAATCCCGCTACCCATGGCCAGGCAGAAATCCTGGGGCTGGATCAGGCCGCCCTGTTGCAGGATCAACGCACGCTGGATGGCGTTGTCCAATTCCCGCACATTCCCCGGCCATGGATAGGCGACGAGGCAGGCCTGGGCCTCGGCCGACAGGCGTGCCTGGGCATGCTTCATTTTTTTGACGTGATTGCCCAACAGCCGCTCGGCCAGCGGAATGATATCCGCCGGGCGCTCGCGCAACGGGCGCCAGGCCAGGGGAAAGACCGAGAGACGGTAGAACAGGTCTTCACGGAAGCGCCCCGCCGCCACTTCGCCCGCCAAGTCACGGTTGGTGGTGGCGACCACGCGGATATCCAGCTGGATTGGCTTGCGTGCGCCAACGCGCTCCACTTCGCGCTCTTGCAGCACCCGCAGCAACTTGGCTTGCAGGCCCAGGGGCATCTCGGAAATTTCATCGAGCAAAATCGTGCCGCCATCCGCCTGCTCGAACTTGCCCGCCTGGGCCGCGATGGCGCCGGTGAACGAGCCTTTTTCGTGGCCGAACAGCGTGGCTTCGAGCATGTTGTCGGGGATCGCCGCGCAGTTGATGGCGATAAACGGCTGTTTGGCGCGGGTCGATTGCTGGTGGATATAGCGGGCCAGCACTTCCTTGCCAGTGCCGGACTCGCCGGAAATCAGCACGGTGGAATCACTGCGCGCCACGCGGGCCGCCAATTCCAGCAATTGTGCGCTGGCCGGCTCGAAGGCAATCGGGCCTTCGCCGTCGCTGGGCGGGATCACGCCCAGGGCATGCCGCGCGACCAGTTCGATCAAGGCTTTGGGCTCGAACGGTTTGACCAGGTAATCCGCCGCGCCCTGGCGCATTGCATCGACCGCACGTTCGACAGCGCCGTGGGCGGTCATCAGCAACACCGGCAACTGCGGCTGGCGCGCGCGCAACAGGCTGAGCAACTGGTGGCCGTCCATGCCCGGCATGTTCACATCGCTGACCACCAGGCTGAAGGACTCCTGCTCCACCGCCTCCAAGGCGTCCTCGGCAGAACCGACCGCCCGGTAGTCATGGCCCGCCAACAGCAGCGTGTCAGCCAATGCTTCACGCAGCGCGCGATCGTCTTCCACCAACAGAACCTTGATAGCCATAACCTCTTACTCCGCGCTTGCCGCGCATGAAAACAGCGGCAAGGTCATCAATGCACAGGTGCCACGCCCGACACGGGAATGCAGCAGCAATTCTCCCTGATGGGCACGTGCCACTGCCTTGACCACGGTCAGGCCCAGGCCCGTGCCGTTGGTCTTGGTGGTGAAAAAGGGCTCGCCCAGGCGCTGCAACACGGCGGGCTCGATACCGCTGCCACTGTCGCTGATGCACAGGCGCAGGGTTTGCTCGCGGCTGTACAAGTGCACTTTGAGCCGCGCACCGGAGCCGCTGGCCTGGGTGGCGTTTTCGATCAGGTTGAGCAGCGAACCGACGAGGGTGTCGCGGTTGCACAGCAGCTCGCCAAGATGGCTGTCGCACTGCCAGCGCACTTGCACGTCTTGAATGTGGGTGGCCGCTGCCGCTTGCAGGGCCTGCATCAACTCGGCCGGCGTGATGCGGTCGGTCAGCGGCAATTCACCACGGGCAAATACCAGCATGTCGCGCACCTGATGCTCCAACTCGTGCAGGCGCTCCTTGAGGCGCCCGGCAAAACGCTGATGGGTGGCCGCAGGCAGTTGTTCATCAGTCAAATGACTGGCGTAGATCAGCGCCGCCGACAACGGCGTGCGGATCTGATGCGCCAGAGAAGCGACCATGCGCCCCAGCGAGGACAAACGCTCGTGGCGCGCCAACTGGTCTTGCAGGTGACGGGTTTCAGTCAGGTCGTTGAGTAGCACAAGCTGGCCCGGCTCCGCGTCCAGGGCGCGCGTGGCGATGGACAAGCGGCGACCGTCCTTGAGGGAGATTTCATGGCCGTCGTCTTCACGCGGCGCAAAGCAGCGGGTGATCACGTGACGCCACAGCTCGCCTTCCAGGGGCAGGCCAAGCATGTCGCAAGCCGCCGGGTTGGCTTCACGCACGCGGCCTTCTTCGTCGATGACGATCACGCCCCCGGGCAACAGCGACAGCAGGTTTTGCAGACGGTTGGCCAGGCGCTCCTTCTCGGCCAACTCTTCCATGCGCTGGGCACTGACCACCGCCAACTCGCCCTTGAGCTCCGAAACACGGGCTTCGAGCAGGCTGTAGGAATCGGTCAATTGGCTGGACATCTGGTTGAACAGCGAAAACGCCTGCTCCAGGCCTTGGCGGCTTTGCTGTTCTACAGAGGGAACGAGCCCCGGGATGGCGGGGCTGGAAGAATATTGGGCGGCGTGGGGCATCATGCTCTCTCGCTTGGCTGACCGTCAGTTAAACGGAACGTTGCGAGGGCTGTAGCAATACCCGTGCCGAAAAAAAACCGCTGATAAATCAGCGGCTTGAAAAACAGGCGTCAATCATCCGCCTGTTCATCACCTTCTTTGCGGCTCATACCGTACTTGCGCATCTTCTCTACCAGGGTGGTTCGACGGATGCGCAGGCGCTCGGCGGCACGGGCGACGATGCCGTTGGCGTCGTCCAGGGCCTGTTGGATCAGGCCTTGTTCCAGGTTGCCGAGGTAGTCCTTCAGGTCCAGGCCTTCGGGCGGCAGCATCGCGGTAGAGCCGAAGTCCGGGGTATGACCGTTGATGGCCACCCGTTCTTCCAGGTCGCTGCGCAGGCTGTCGACCAGTTGCTCGTCTTCGTCGTCGACGTAGCGGAATTTCTTAGGCAGCTCGACCACGCCAATCACACCGTAGGGGTGCATGATCGCCATGCGTTCCACCAGGTTGGCCAGCTCGCGGACGTTGCCCGGCCAGCCGTGGCGGCACAGGGACATGATCGCGGCGGAATTGAAACGGATCGAACCGCGCTTTTCATGCTCCATGCGCGAGATCAGTTCGTTCATCAGCAGCGGGATGTCTTCCACGCGCTCGCGCAGCGGGGCCATCTCGATCGGGAATACGTTGAGGCGGTAGTACAGGTCTTCGCGGAAGCTGCCGACCTCGATCATGCTTTCGAGGTTCTTGTGGGTGGCCGCGATGATGCGCACGTCGACGCTCTGGGTCTTGTTGCTGCCCACACGCTCGAAGGTGCGCTCCTGCAACACGCGCAGCAGCTTGACCTGCATCGGCAGCGGCATGTCGCCAATCTCGTCGAGGAACAGGGTGCCGCCGTTGGCCAGCTCGAAACGCCCGGCACGGCTGGTGATCGCCCCGGTAAAGGCGCCCTTCTCGTGGCCGAACAATTCGCTTTCGAGCAGCTCTGCCGGGATCGCCCCGCAGTTGACCGGCACAAAGGGCCCGTCGCGGCGCTTGGAGTGATAGTGCAGGTTGCGCGCAACCACTTCCTTGCCGGTGCCCGACTCGCCAAGGATCAGCACGCTGGCGTCGGTATCGGCAACCTGCTGCATCATCTGGCGCACGTGCTGGATGGCACGGCTGGTGCCGACCAGGCTGCGGAACAGGTTGGGTTCGCGATGGCGACCGCGCTCGCGGGCCTGGTCGTACATCTCGCGATAGACCTGGGCACGGTGCAGGGAGTCGAGCAATTTGCTGTAGCTGGGCGGCATTTCCAGGGTGGAAAGCACCCGGCGGCGCTGGTCTTCCGGCAGGTCGACAGAAGAAATATCGCCCATCAGCAACACGGGAAGGAACTCATCCCAGGTAGACAGTGTCTTTAACAAGCCCAAAACAGCACCAGGAGCGTTTACCGTCCCGATCAGCACACAAATGACTTCACGGCTCGATGACAATGAGCTGACCGCCTGCTGCCAGTCATGGCTGCCGCAGGGCAGATTTTCTTCGCCAAGAAAATTCAAAATCACCGCTAAATCGCGGCGGCGGACGCTATCGTCATCAATCAGCAGAATTTTGGTTTCACGCCACATGCAATAGCAACTTCCCTAGTAAAACTTCCTGCCCCAGAGTGAGGGCAATCGAGACGCCTGTACGACTTTGTACCTTACTAGACGTCTGAAATCTGAAAACAGCACTAGTTAAGTCAAAAATGCTGGCACAGTCAAATATATGACGCGCCCATCGGACCAACTGCGGCTCTTCAGCCGAACAGATGGTAAACCTTTGACGCATTTTTCGCTTGGTTGATCTGCGACATCTCTTCGAAAATCGCCTGCCGCTCACCCGTCGTCACCTCGAGCAATTGCTGGTAAACCGCCAGCAGACTCTCAAGCTTTTCACGCAACGCATCCTCGTCTACCGGCGCTTCGCTGAGCACCTCGTCGATGACATGACGACAGCCCAGGTCCAGTTCGCCGATGGCGTCCCAGTTGCGGTCCGCCAGCGCGCCCATCAGCGCCTCACGGGTTTCATCAATGCGTTGCAATGCTTGGCTCATGACGTGTTCCTCAAGGCCGCTTGGCCTTATTGTGCAGCGCCTTGTGGCGCGCCGATGGCATCCCAGCCTTCTTTCACGGTAATCAGCAAACGGGCGACTTCGTCGATCATGTCGGCGTCGTTGTGCAGATTGGCCTCCATCAAACGGTTGGTCATGTACACGTACAGACCTTCCAGTTGCTGAACGTATTCCTTGTTGTCGCTTTTTTCCGCGCTCAGGCCATCACGAAGCCCGATGAGGATGTCGGCGGCCTTGCCCAGCATCAGGCCCTTTGCGGCGATATCGCCACGCGCCAACGCACCTTTGGCCTGCGCCATGCGGTCGAGCCCGCCCTCCATCAGCATTTGCACCAGGCGGTGCGGGCTGGCTTCAGAGATCTGGGCATGGGAATTGACCTTCTGGTATTGGCGAAGGGCTCTCATGGGATTCATGTTTCTACCTCGTGACAGGCAACAGCGAGAAGGGTTGCAGTAACCATTATGTCGACTGGGTCGCAAAAAACTTTAACCCGACGGCACTATGAAGAACAAAGCCCAGGTCAATGGACCTGGGCTTTTTCATCAGCCATCAATCAGCTGCTTTTCTGGGCGTTACTCAGCGCGCTGAGCGTACCCAGGATACTGCTGCTCTGCTGGCGCAGTTGCGCCACCAGCGTATCCATGGCGGTGTACTTGCGGGTCAAGGAGTCTTGCATGGTGGTGAGGCGTTCATCCAACGCAACTTGCTGCTTGTTGAGGTCTTTAAGGCTGTCGGACAACGACGTTGAACGCGTCGCCAGGATCCCGGTGGTGGCCTTGGCATAGCCATCGGTCGCCGCCGTCAGGCGCGCGAGCAGGCCGGTCTTGCCGCTGAAGATACTGTTGATATCGGCAGCGTTGGTCAGCACAGCCTTGTCCCACTGCTTGGCATCAATGCTCAGCGCACCGGTGTCGCGGTCAGTCGTCACACCGAATTGCGCCAGGGACTTCAAGGTGCCGTTGCCGGACAGGGCGTTGAACTCGTTGCGGATCGCCGCCTGCAAGGTGCGCATGGTCGAGTCGCCGGTCAAGGTGGCGGCGACGGAGTTACCGGCGGCATCCTTGGTCACCTTGGTCTCGGCGTTCATCGCCTTGAGCAGGGCGTTGTAGGTGTCGACGAAGCCTTTGACCCCGGACTTGAGGGCGGTGGTGCTGGTGGAGACGGAGATGGTCAAAGCATTGCGAGCCGTAGACGCGGTATCCGAAGGCGTGGTCAAGGGCGACACAGAGAGCAACTTGATACTTACACCACTCACTGCATCCGTGATGCTGTTGGTCTTGGACTCTGCAGCAATACCGTCAATGGTGTACTTGGCGTTCTTCGGCTCGCTGACCACCGTGTAACCGCTATCAATCCCCGAGTTGCCCGACATCGTCAGATCGGAACCAACACCAGCATTGGTGGAGGTCAGGATAAGACGCGAACCGTTGGAGTCGGTGAGGATGTTGGCACTCAGGCCTGCGGTGCCGAACTGCGAATTGATCGAGTCACGCACCTGTTGCAGGGTCGCGCCGGCCGGCACCTTCAGGTCGAAGTTCTTGCCCGACTGGCTGATCGTCAGCGTCGTTGGGGTGGTGCCACTGTTCACGACCGTCGACTGGCCGCCAGTGAAACTCTTGGTCGACAGCTTCGACGGCGTCGCCAACTGGTTGACGACCAGCGAGAAGCTACCGCTCGCCGCACCCTGGTTGGCCGTCATGGTGGCGACCTTCTCGTCCGAAGACGTACCGGTCAAGCCACTGAAGCTGTTATCGGTGCCCATGCTGGTCAGCGCACCGCGGAAGGCGTCCAGGGCTGCCTGGATCTTGCCGATCGACGACAGCTGGGTGGTTGCCTTTTGCGACTGGAGGTTGATCTGACCCTGTTTAGGCGCTCGCTCGGCATCCACCAGGGATTTCACAATCGCCTGAGTGTCGAAACCCGACCCCACGCCGGTAATCGTTGTACCCGCCATCATCTTTCTCCTGTTCCGGTGGCTGCCGTTATCTTGACGACTATCGCTTCAAGCTGTGACAGCAACAAGTTTCATGCCAGTTCACGCCTTGTCGTCAAACAATACATGACTGGCGCTGGCCAGACTCTGTGCCAGTTTCAAGGCTGTTTCCGAAGGAATCTGTCGGATCACTTCACCGGTGTCGGTGGCAATGACCTTGACCACAACCCTATGGGTGGAATCGTCAATGGAAAAGTCCAGGTTGCGCTGGGCCGCTTGTACGAATTCTTTAATATCTGTGACCGCTTTTTCCAGGCTGTCCTTTTGGGACGTGCCCGCGGTTGGCGCGGCCGCTTCAACCTTAGTCTTGTCTTTGTCCGCAACCACAGGTGCCGGAGTGCCTTGAGGGGCCAGCGGCGGATAAGACAAGTTCAGTTTTACACTCATGTCCATGCCCAATCTCCTCTGATTGGAAAAGACGAAAGGGCACGTAAACGCGCCCTTCCGTCATTCACCACGCGTCGCTATTACTGAAGCAGCTTCAGTACAGCGGATGGCAGTTGGTTAGCCTGCGACAGGATCGCAGTGGAAGCCGACTGCAGGGTTTGCTGCTTGGTCAGTTCAGCGGCTTCGGAAGCGAAGTCGACGTCCTGGATGGTGGAACGAGCAGCGGTGCTGTTTTTCTGGATGTTGGACAGGTTGTCTACAGTGCTGGTCAGACGGTTCTGTACCGCACCCAGGCCCGAACGGGAGCTGGAGATGGTAGCGATAGCCTGGTCGATCACGGACACAGCGTTCTGGGCCTTGGTGGCGTCAGTCACGTCAGTTTGCGATACGGAGGTCTTGGTCGAAGCAGCCGAAGTAGCAGCACCGAAGACACCAGTCACACCAGCGCCTTCCAGGGAGTAACCCTTGGCGGAGTCCAGGTTCACTGCACCGGTAGCGATGATGCCGTCAGCCAGGGCAGTGGCAGTGCCGTAGGTGCCCGAACCGTCTTTGGTGGCAACAGTGATGGTGCCGGCAGCGGTCGAAGCGCTGAAGGCCAGGTTTTCACCGGTGTCGGATTTAACCGACAGAGTGCCTTTGGACTCGTCGTAGTTGACGCTGATACCCAATTTGGCGGAGTTCGACTTCAGTTGGTCAGCCAGGCTGGCAGTGTCTTTTACGCCAACGAACGTGGTGGCTTGGCCGCCAACGGTCATGGTGAACGAAGCTGGAGCGGTAGCAGCACCGGCGCCGACTACGAACTGAGCTTCAGTGCTGGCGGTAGCGCTCAGGCCACCGACGGCGCCGTTCAGCTGGGCAGCGATGGTTTTAGCGGAAGCAGCAGCAGCAACAGTGACGCTGCTAGTCTGGCCGTTACCGGTCACTGCGATTGCGCCGCCAGCTACACCAGCACCTGGAGTGATGCCGATGCTCTTCACCTGCTGCGAACCGATATTGTTGGCAGCAACGTTATCCAGGGACAGGTTGATGGTTTCGTTAGCGTTGGCGCCAACCTGGATCGACTTGGTACCGTACGAACCGTCCAGCAGCTTCTGGCCACCGAAAGTAGTGGTCTGGGCGATACGGGTCAGTTCCGAAGTCAGAGCCTGGTATTCGTCGTTGTTCGACTTACGGTCGTCGGGGCTCAGGGAGCCGGTCGCCGAGGACAGAGCCAGGGTACGCATTTTTTGCAGAATGTCGGTCGAAGCCTGCATTGCGCCTTCAGCGGTCTGCGCGATGGAGATACCATCGTTGGCGTTCTTTACAGCTTGACCCAGGCCGTTGATCTGGCTGGTCATACGGCTGGCGATACCCAGGCCGGCGGCGTCGTCTTTAGCGCTGTTGATACGCAGGCCGGAAGACAGGCGCTGCATGGAAGTGGCCAGGGCGCCGCCAGCTTTGTTCAGGTTGCCCTGAGTAGTGATCGAAGCAATGTTGGTGTTTACTGTTAAAGCCATGACGAAATCCTCGTTGGATGGATACTGCGGCTTCCGGCCCTGGCAACCGCCGGGTGTGGCCTGAGAACCTACGTAATAGTTATCGTCGTGGTAGCCGGTTGCTTGAGGATTTTTTTCGATTTTTTTGCTGGCGTCGTGCCACCCCTTGTAATTCAAGGGCTTACGCAGGCAAAAAAGCCCGATTTCATTGGGTTTTCTGGCGCCAAATAAAAAACGCCGATGCTCTTTCGAGCATCGGCGTTTTTTTGTGCTACCGGTTCAAGGTGTCACGGGCGATAGAGAATCGCCGAGCCCCACGACAGGCCCACACCAAAACCGCTGATGGCCACGCGTTTCCAGGTGGCGCCCATCACATGCTTTTCCAGCAGCAGCGGAATGCTCGACGACACCGTGTTGCCGGTCTCGACCATGTCCTTGATGAACTTGTCCACCGGCGCATCTTCAAAACGACGCGCCACGGCATCGACAATCGCCGCACTGCCCTGGTGGATGCAGAAGGCATCAATGTCGTCAGCCTTGAGGTCTGACTCATCGAGCAGCTCGTGCAAATGCGCCGGCACCTTGAGCAGGGCGAAGTTGAACACCTGGCGGCCGTTCATGAAGAACACGCCATCGCTGACCTTCAGGTGGGGGGCGCCGGAACCGTCGGTGCCGAACTTGGACTTGCCGAGCAACCACGGCGCGTCTTCGCCCATCCAGGTGGCGGTGGCGGCATCGCCGAACAGCATGGTGGTGTTGCGGTCTTCCGGGTCGACGATCTTCGAATACGGGTCCGCGGTAACCAGCAGGCCGTTTTTCAGGCCGGCGGCTTCCATGAAGCCTTTCATCGCGTAGATGCCGTAGACGTAGCCGGAACAGCCCAGGGAAATATCGAAGGCTGCAACGTGGGTCGGCAGACCGAGCTTGTCCTGGACGATGGCAGCTGTGTGCGGCAGGCCTTCTTCATCGCCGTTCTGGGTGACGACGATCAGCGCGTCGATCGACTCGCGTTTCAGATCCGGGTTGTTGGCAAACAAAGCGTTGACCGCCTCGACACACAGATCGGAGGTTTCCTGCGCGGCTTCCTTGCGCGGCAGGAACGCCGACCCGATCTTGCCAATGATGAATTCTTCATCCTTGGCGAATTTGGCACCCTGGGCGTAGTTATCGATCCCGTCTGCCGGCACGTAACTGGCGATGCTTTTTATGCCAATCATTGTGGCTTCCCAATACTAAATAGCTGGAGAACACCCCTGGGACTACGCCCGGAGTGCTGACAATAAAGGGGATAACCCCATAAAAATCTCGCTGAAAGCCGCCACGCAAGGACCCTGTGACGACTTATCCTTTTCACACGATACAGTGAAGATGCGCTTTATGACTCACAGGTCACTCAATTGTGTGTGCTTTATGCAAAACCTTCAAACAATTAAACCCCAGAAACGACAACGGCCCGCCGTGTTTCCAGGGCGGGCCGCTTGACGTGAAGCCACTTACATCTTGTTGAACAGGCTCAACTGCGAGATTTTCACAAACGCCAGCTGGGAGGCTTGCAGCATGGTTTGCTGCAGCGCCAGGTTGATGGCCGCTTCACCCATGTCGATATTGGCCAGATCACTCATCGTGCTGGTCGTGGCAATGCTAATGCTCGAATTCTCACTGGCCTGGATATCCAGCGCATTCTGCCGCGCCCCGACGGAACCCCGCACATTGACGATCTGGGACATCGAATTGGCCAGGTTGGCGATGCTCGAATTCATGGCATCCTTGAGCTTGACCGTCGCTGCCGGATTGCCGTCGGCCGGCGCTTCCAGCGCCTTGCGCAACTGGCCCAGGGTATCCAGCGCATTCTGGGTCTTCTGGGTATTGGCACCCACCGAGAACTGATCGCCTGGCTGCGGCGGGCCGCTGCTCACGTCAAACGTCACGCCGGCCGCCGTCACCGTGGTACCGCCGCCGGTATCGCCGGTGGCGATCGCCTTGCTGGCGCTCGAATAGGGCTGGGCATACACCTCATAGGCCGTCGCGCTGGTGAACTTGATGATCGCCCCGCTGTTGGACGGGAAGGTGCTGGCATAGTCCGCCTGATTGGTAACCTGGGCGCCGGTCAGCTGTGCGCTCGATAGATTGCTCGGCGTACGCGAGACGCTGAACGTGTCCGGCTTGGCCTCCAGGCTGAAGGTACGGTCCTTGACCAACGCATCGGAGTTGGCGCCCGGCGCCACGTCCCCGAGGTTCATGGTGATATCGAACTTCACCCCCCGCAGTGCAACGCTGGTGCTGCCTTCCTTGGTGGCGTCGAACGTACCATTGCCCGGTATCTCGGAAGTCACGTCATTGCCGTTCTTGTCAGACACCTTGTATTGCGTGCTGCTGGTAAAGGTCAGCTTGTAAGGCTGGCCGTCGGCGAATTTGTTGGCGTAGTCGCCGCTCGATGTCACCAGCCCGGCCGAAAGCGCCACCTTGTGGTCATTGACCGTAGGCGGCACGGTCTGCGGGTTCGGCGCAACCCAGGGGGCCTGGGTGCGACCGGCGTTGGCCGCGCCTTCAAGGATGGTCTTGCCGGTATCACCCGCGCTGACATTCAGCGTATTGGAAATCTGCAGGCTCAGCGGAGTTTCATCCCCCTGGTAGCTGTAGGTGCCATCGTTGTTGCGCGCATACGGCGGCGTCTGGGTCTTGGAGCCGGAAAACAAGTAGTTGCCGGCCGAGTCCTTGCTGTTGAGCAGGCCCAGGACCTGATCTTCAATCGCACCGACCTCACTGGCAATCGAGCGACGATCAGCATCACTGCCGGCACCACCGGCCTTGAGTGCCAGCTCCGTGGCACGCTGCATGGCTTCACTGATCGC
Organism: Pseudomonas sp. CYM-20-01; assembly: GCF_023169845.1. Lineage (NCBI taxonomy): Bacteria > Pseudomonadati > Pseudomonadota > Gammaproteobacteria > Pseudomonadales > Pseudomonadaceae > Pseudomonas > Pseudomonas sp. CYM-20-01. Next base: position 5,091,032 of record NZ_AP025169.1, read on the forward strand.
ACCTAAAACACTCTCTTCGTTAGTCAGCGAGTTTTTCAGGCTGGTGATGTTGCCCGTGGACTGGGCCACCATGTCTTTCTGCTGCTGCAGCATCAACAACCGCGCCGCCGCCACAGGATCATCCGCGGCGGTCTGTACACGCACGCCGGAGCTGGCCTGGTCCTGGGCCTTCACCACACCCGAATAGTTATCCGAATACTTGGCGGAGCTGGTCTCGAAATACTGCTGTGTAGAAATACGCATCGTCCCAGGCTCCCTTAAAGACTATTGATCAATGTGCTGAAGGTTTCTTGCGCAGCCTTGATGATCTGCGACGACGCCGTGTAGTACTGCTGGAACTTGATCATGTCGCCCGCCTCTTCGTCCAGGTTGACCTGGGACACTGAGTTGCGCGCGTTCTTGTTGGCGGTCAGCAATGCATTCGTCGCGGTGCTGTCGGTACCGGCAGCCGCAGCCTTGGCGCCAACGGTAGACACCAACTTGCTGTTGGCCCCCACCAGGCTGGTGCCGCCAGTGCCATCAGCGGCCGTGCCGATGGTTGCCTTGGTCTGCAGGCTGAGCAGGTCAAGGGCGTTGCGGTTGTCGGACTTGCCGGAGGCATTGAACGAGAACGTGGTGCTGTCGCCGTTGGCCGGCGAACCGCCCACCGTGGTGTCGAAACTGAAACTCTTGGCCGGCACCACCAAGGCACCGTTGGCATCGCGCATCGGCACGTTGACCGTAACCTTGTTGCCCTGCCCCGGAACAATACTGCCGGTGCCGATCGGGTTGCCCTGGGCATCATTGAGCGTGTACGGCTGGGTGCCATCGGCTGCCGGCTTGCCGAACACCATCTTCACCGGCATCGAGTGTTCAATACCCGTGCGCAATTGGGCAGTGGCCGCGCCGCCCTGGATATCCAGGGGCACCGTCAGGGTCGGCGGGGTAAACGTGCCGGTGCCCTCGTTGGTTTTACTGGCTTGCCCGGATAACGGCGCGGCGAAGGCGATTTTGTTCGGATCCGTCAGCACCGTGCCAATGTCCTTGGCACCATTGGCGGTCGGACTGACCTTGAAGCTGTCCCCGGTGGCCATCGGCCCCTTGCCATCGAGCGCCAAGGTGAAACCATCGATCACGGCCGGTGGCGTGGCCGTGACGTCAAAGGTCCCCATGGCCTTGCCATCGGAACGCACCACGGTGACGTTGTTCGGGTTGGCGCTGTCGCTGAAGGTGACCTTGTAATCGAAATTGGTCAGCTTGCTGCTGTCCTTGATCGTCACGTTCAGGTTGCCGGAACCCGCGCTGTTGTCACCCGAAGCCTGGCTGCGCTGGGCAATGGCGGCGGCGCTGTTGATATCCTTGAACAGCGAGCTGCCGAACTGACTATTGAGGTCAAGGCCCTGGCCCAACTGGTTGTTGATGGTGTCTGCGGTGGCGATGGCAATGCGGCCCAGATCATTGATGGCAGGCATCAGCGCATCGGTGCGATAGCGCAACAGACCGCCGATGCTACCGCCGCTGAGCACGTTGCCCAGGTCGAGCGACTCACCGCCGCCAACGTTGAGCTGGATGGTGAACTGGCTGGTGTCGTTCTTGCTCGGTACGGCGGAAATCGTGTTGGACTGGTCACCCAGTACCAGCGACTGGCCGGAACCGGTGCTGACACTGAACACGCCATTCTTCTCGGTGGCGGTCACGCCGACCAATTCGTTCAGCGAACGCACGGCTTCGGCACGCGCGTCCAGCAGGTTGGCCGGGGCTGTGTTCGACGAACCCTGCACCTGGGCGATCTGCTTGTTGAGCGAGGCAATGGACGAGGTCAGTTTGTTGACCTGGTCACTCATCGAGCTCAACTGGCCGTTGATGGTTTCTTTCTGCTGGCCCAGTTGCGTAGAGATCGAGTTGAAGCGATTGCTCAGCGTCTGCGCCTTGGTGATCAACACCTGGCGGGCCGAGACATCGCTCGGGTTGGCCGAGGCCGTCTGCACGGCCGAGAAGAACTCACTGAGCACAGCCGACATGCCGGTGGTCTTGTCCGACAGGGTCTTGTCGACGGCGCTGACCTGATCCAGGTACGCCTTGGCATCGCTGTTGAGCGAGGTGCTGTTCTGGTACGCCGCGTCGAGGAACTCGTTATACACCCGGCGCACATCGGCCAGGGTGGTACCGCTGCCGATGTACACACCGCCGTACTGGTTCGCCGCGCTGGCATTCTGGGTGGTCTGCTGACGCGAGTAACCCGGAGTGTTGGCGTTGGCAATGTTGTTACTCAAGACCGACAGCGATCCTTGAGAGGCGTTGAGCCCTGACATCCCGATACTGAGCAAACTCATGGTTCAGACCTTATAAATGTGTGGTTGCGCCAGCGGCAGCGTAATTCTGGTAACTGTCCATCGTTTTGGCGATCTGCGAAATCTTGCTGGCATAGGCCGGGTCGGTGGCGTAACCGGCTTTTTGCAACTCGCGGACAAACTGTTCCGGGTTGTCGGCCGATTTGATGACTTCTTTATAGCGATCATTGCTTTGCAGCAAGGTCACCAGGTCATGGAAGCTGTCCTGGTAGGAGTTGTAGGAACGGAACTGCGCCGTTTCCTTGACCATCGCCCCATCGCGGAACTCGCTGGTGATCGCACGCGCCTGGCCGCCCTGCCAACTCTGGCCGGCCTTGATGCCGAACAGGTTGTGGCTGCTGCTGCCGTCTTCGGCGCGCATCACCGATTTACCCCAACCGGTTTCCAGCGCGGCCTGGGCCACCAGGTACTTCGGATCGACACCGATGCGCGCAGCGGCCGCCTTGGCCATCGGCAACATGGTGGCGACAAATTCATCCTGCGAACTGAAGGCTTTCTTCGCCGGCGCCAACGGTGGCTGGGCTACGGCGCGGCCGTAGACCTGCATGCGCCCGCTCGGCACGGCGAAGGTGCGCGCGCTGCTGTTGATCACGTTGTCATCGGCCACGCTGTTGCGCAGCGGCGCGCTTTTGGCGTCAATCGCGACAGGTGCGTTCGGTACGATGCCGGCCAGCAGGCGATCGGTCAGCTTGCTCGGCAAGGCGATACGGCGCTGGTTCATCAATTCCATGTCATTGCTGTGGGACGCCGCAGCGCCAGCCTGAGGCTCAGCAACACGGTAAGCCCACAGCGGACGCTGGCCATTGGAGCGGCCCAGCGGCCCTTCGGCCTGGGTGCCTGCCGCAATCTCGGTCGGCACGTCGACCTTTTTCCCAGGCTCGGCGCCTGCCGGGCCCTGCAAGGTGGCGGCCTGGGCCTCTACCGGTTTGTTCTTCTGCATCTGGCGCATCAGCACGTCGGCCAGGCCGATACCACCGCCTTCACGGGACATAGAGACGGCCAACTGCTGGTCGTACATTTCCTGGTACTGCTTGGCCGCCGGCGTGTTCATCGGGTTGTCTTTACCCAGCGCCTCGGTGGCCGAACGCATGGACTTGAGCATTTCGCTCAAGAACAGCGATTCGAACTCCTGCGCGACCTTGCGCATGTTGCCTTCGCTGTTCTTGTCGGCACCGACCTTGAGCTGGTTAAGCCGGTTCAGGTCGGAGTAAGACCCCGAGTCCGCCGTGCTGCTGATCCCGCTCTTGCGCATATCCATGGCCATGGCCTCAGATCACGATCAGGTCGGCTTGCAAGGCGCCGGCCTGTTTCAATGCTTCAAGGATCGCCATCAAGTCGCCGGGCGCTGCGCCCACCTGGTTCACCGCGCGGACAATCTCATCCAGGGTGGTGCCGGGGCCGAACTTGAACATCGGTTTGGCTTCTTGCTGGGCATTCACCCGCGAACGCGGCACCACCGCCGTCTGGCCGTTGGACAATGGCCCTGGCTGGCTGACGATCGGGTCTTCGGTGATGGTCACGGTCAGGCTGCCGTGGGTCACGGCGGCCGGCGAAACCTTGACGTTCTGGCCAATCACGATGGTGCCGGTACGCGAGTTGATGATGACTTTGGCCACGGCCTGGCCCGGGTCGACTTCAAGGTTTTCCAGGATCGACAGGTAGTCGACGCGCTGGCTCGGGTCCAGCGGTGCCGTCACGCGGATCGAGCCGCCGTCGATGGCCTGGGCCACGCCTGGGCCGAGCATGTCGTTGATCTTGTCGACCACGCGCTTGGCGGTGGTGAAGTCGGAGCGGTTGAGGTTCAGGGTCAGGCTGTTGCCTTGGTTGAAACCACTTGGCACGGTCCGTTCAACCGTGGCGCCACCCGGGATACGCCCGGCCGACGGCACGTTGACGGTGATCTTCGAGCCGTCGCGACCTTCGGCGTCAAACCCGCCCACCACCAGGTTGCCCTGGGCGATGGCGTAGACGTTACCGTCGATACCTTTAAGAGGCGTCATCAGCAAGGTGCCGCCGCGCAGGCTTTTCGAGTTACCAATGGACGACACGGTGATATCCACCACCTGGCCCGGCTTGGAGAACGCTGGCAGGTCGGCGCTGATCGACACCGCCGCGACGTTCTTCAACTGCACGTTGCCCGAGCCCGCCGGCACCTTGATACCGAACTGCGAGAGCATGTTGTTGAAGGTCTGCAGGGTGAACGGGGTCTGGGTGGTCTGGTCACCCGTACCGTTGAGCCCCACCACCAGGCCATAGCCGATCAACTGGTTGGAACGCACGCCGGAGATGCTGGCGATGTCCTTCAGGCGTTCGGCCTGGGCGACAGCGCTCAAGGAAAGCAGGAGTGCGGCCGCCATCAGCTGTTTGAAGTTCAAAGTTGCCACCTAGAAAGGGAACAGCGGGCTAAGGAAGAAACGGTCGAACCAGCCCGGCTGACTCGCATCAGCAAACGAACCCGTACCCGAGTAGGTAATGCGCGCATCAGCAATGCGTGTCGACGGCACGGTGTTGTCGGTGGAGATGTCATCGGCGCGGACCATGCCGGCAATGCGCACCAGCTCATCGCCGGTGTTGAGGGTCATCCACTTTTCACCGCGAATGGCGATGATGCCGTTGGGCAATACATCGGCAACGGTCACGGTAATCGAACCGGTCAGGCTGTTGCCCTGCCCCGCCGCGCTCTTGCCATTGGTGGCACGGTCGCCGCTGTAGCCGGCGCTCAGGCTCAAGTCACCACTGCCCAACGGGTTGTTGGTGTTAGGCACGGCACCAAACAACGAGGTCAGGCCGATACCGGTCTTGCTGGTCTTGCCCACCTGGGAGTTGGCGTTCTTGCTGGCCTGAGTCTTCTCGTTCAGGGTGATGGTGATGATGTCACCGACCCGGAACGCCTTGCGGTCGCTGTACAGGTTCTGTTCAAAACCGGCCTGGTAGATCGAGCCATTGTTGGCGGCCGCCGGCAACGGCGTGCGTGGCAACACCGGCGCGTAGTACGGGTCATTGGGTTTTGGCGTCGGGGCGACACAGCCCGCGAGCACGGCAATCCCACTCAATGCCAGAACAGAAACATAGCGATTCATGACCCTTACCTCACGGTGTTGCAGGCGCCCTCAAGAGCGCCCCATAGACTTGATTACAGATTCTGCGTTACGAACGAAAGCATCTGGTCGGCAGTGGAGATCACCTTGGAGTTCATCTCGTACGCGCGCTGGGTGGTGATCATGTTGACCATCTCCTCAACCGTGCTCACGTTGGAGGTTTCCAGGGTGCTTTGCAGCGTGGTGCCGAAACCGTTCAGGCCAGGGGTGCCGATTTGCGGCGCGCCGCTGGAGGCGGTTTCCAGGAACAGGTTGTTGCCCATGGCTTGCAGGCCGGCCGGGTTGATGAAGTCAGCGGTCTGCAGATTGCCGATCACTTGCGACGCGGGGTTGCCGGCCACGGTGATCGACACGGTGCCGTCGTTGCCGACGGTGAAGGTCTTGGCGTCGGCTGGAACGATCACGGCCGGCTCCAGGGCGAAACCGTTGGCGGTCACGATCTGGCCGTTAGAGTCCAGGTGGAAAGTACCGTCACGGGTGTAGGAGGTGGTGCCGTCCGGTTGCAGGATCTGGAAGAAACCGCGGCCGTTGATGGCCATGTCCAGCGGCTGGCCGGTCTGCTGCAGGTTACCGGCGCTGAAGTTCTTCTGGGTGCCGACGATCTGCACACCGGTACCCAATTGCAGGCCCGACGGCAGTTCGCTGTCCTGGGTCGACTGTGCGCCTGGCTGCTTCTTGATCTGATAGAGCAAGTCCTGGAACTCGGCACGGTCACGTTTGAACCCCGTGGTCGACACGTTGGCCAGGTTGTTGGAAATGGTGGTCAGGTTGGTGTCCTGGGCGGACAGGCCTGTTTTGGCAACCCATAGAGCCGGAAGCATGCTGTTCTCCTTCGTGCGCCTGTTTGTTGGCGCTGCGCCGCAAAATTAGTGTGTTGGATCAGCTCATCTGCATGACGCGCGTCATGGCCTGATCGTCTTCTTTAGCGCTGTTCATCATCTTGATGTGCAGCTCGAACTGCTTGGAAAGCGCCAGCACCGCAGTCATTTCTTCCACGGCATTGACGTTGCTCGCCTGCAGGAAGCCCGAGGTCAGCTTGACGTTCGCGTCGGCCTGGGCTGGCTGGCCATCCTTGGTATGGATGGTGCCGTCGAGGCCTTTATTCATGTTCTTCAGGTCCGGCTGGACCAGCTTGATGCGGTCCACTTCAGCCATCACCCGCGGGCCTTCGCCCATGGCGCGGATGCTGATGGTGCCGTCGGAACCCACTTCGATTTTCTGCTGGGGCGGCACGGCAATCGGGCCACCATTGCCCATGATCGGCATACCGTTGCCGGCGCGCAGCACGCCCAATGCATCAACGTTCATGCTGGCGCTGCGCACGTAGGCTTCGCTGCCATCAGGGGTCTGCACGGCCATCCAGCCATCGCCGTTGACGGCCACGTCCAGGTCACGACCGGTCTCGATCATTGCGCCAGGGGTGAAGTCGGTGGCCGGACGCTCAGTCATGGCAAACGCCCGCGCCGGAAAGCTGTCGCCGAACACCGGCATCGAACGCGCCTGCTCCAGGTCACGTTGGAAACCATTGGTGGAAATGTTCGCCAGGTTGTTGGCATGGGCCTTCTGCGCCAGAGCATTCTGGCTGGCGCCGGTCATTGCCACATAAAGGTACTTGTCCACGCTTCTTCCTCTTTCTGACGGACGCTTGCCGCCCACCGCTGTACTGATGAGGCTTAAGCAATTTGCGAACCAACTTTTGAAAAGAGGGAGAAGTGCAGGCGGGGCGGGGGGTTGCCGTGAGGTGGGGGGATTTCAGGGTTGAGCGTGAGTCGAAAAAACGGCGGACTACTGCCGCCTGCGGCAAGTCCCGTCCTTGAAAACGACAAAGATCAAATGTGGGAGGGGGCTTGCCCCCGATGGCGGTGGATCAGCCACATCACAGCTGGCTGACACTCTGCCATCGGGGGCAAGCCCCCTCCCACATGGGGTTATTTATCGGTCTTGAGGATTTCGTAGTCGCGCAGCTTATTGGCGATGGTGGTGTGTGACACCCCCAGACGCTTGCCCATCTGCCGACTGCTGGGATGCTCGGCATACAAGGCTTCCAGCACCGCCTTCTCGAACCGCCCGACAATGTCTTCCAGGCCACCCTCCAGCGAAAAATCGCCAAGCGGCTGACGCACGCCATAATCCGGCAACCGGATATGCTCGGCCTTGACCGTCCCGCCGTCGCACAACGACACCGCCTGGAACAGCACGTTTTCCAACTGCCGCACGTTGCCTGGCCAGTGGTAGTGACTCAGGCGCTCCATCGCGGCGGGCGCCAACCTGGGCAGCGGGCAACCGATCTGCCGGCTGGCCTGGTCTAGAAAGTGCTCGACCAAGGGTGCCAGGCCATCGAGGCATTCGCGCAATGGAGGGATATGCAGGGACAGCACATTGAGGCGGTGGTAGAGGTCCTGGCGGAATTCGCCACGGGCGCACAGCTCGGACAAATCCACTTGGGTGGCGCAGATGACCCGCACATCCAGGTACACCTCTTCATCGCTGCCGACGCGACGGAAGCAGCCGTCCTGCAAAAAGCGCAGCAGTTTCACCTGCAAGCGCGCGCTCATTTCCCCTACACCGTCGAGAAACAACGTACCGCCCGCCGTCAGCTCCAGCAGGCCCAGCTTGCCTTCAGCCCTGGCACCCTCGAAAGCGCCAGGGCCGTAGCCGAACAACTCGGTCTCGGCCATCGACTCAGGCAGGCCGGCGCAGTTGAGCGCCATCAACGGTGATTGCCCACGCGGGCTGGCCAGGTGACAGGCCCGCGCCAGCAGCTCCTTGCCGGTGCCGGTTTCGCCTTCTATTAATAGCGGCGCATCGAGCGGTGCCATGCGTCGGGCTTCGCGCACCACGGCGGCCATGACTCTGGAGCTTTGGAAGATGCTGTCAAAGCCACGCAGTTCCTGCTTGCGCACGTTGTAGATGCGCTCACCGACGCGGTCGGCGCGGTGCAGGGTCAGCACAGCGCCGGCCATGGCCTCGCTGTCGTCATGCTCGGAGGATTGCAGCGGCGCGATGTCCGCCAGGAACACGTCGCCCTTGACCTTGACCCGCAGGCCGTTGATTCGCGACTTGCTCGCGCGCACCAGCTCCGGCAAGTCAAAGTCCTCGGCGTAGCGCGACAACGGAATGCCCGGCACCTCATCCACCCGCACGCCGAGCAACTGCGCCGCGGCGCGGTTGGCGGCGACGATGGAACCGCCCATGTCGATGGACAACACCGGAAACTCCAGGGCACCCAGCAGTGCATTGAGCTCCATATGCCGGCGCTCGCTGGGCATCAGCCCTACCCTCTTTACGCCAAACACCCCGGCAATCGCCTCGAATTGCGGGCGCAGCGCCTGGAACTGCATGTTCACCAGATTCGGACAAAACAGGTAGATGGCATTGCCATGCTCACCGCCGACCTCGCCCTTGGCGACGTTGACGCCGTATTCCACCAGCAGGTTGAGGATGTCCCGCAGGATGCCGATGCGGTTCTGGCAGTGCACTTTGATACGCATGAAGAGGCCCGAAAAGTGGGGAGGCGCCGCGTCTTTTTGTCGCTGGGCGCAGATAGTCGTCAAGATTATGTGACAGCCACAGCGACTTTCCCAGCCCAATGCAGCGGTCAACCTCACAAGCGTAACGAATAGTTTACGAAAAGCAGTAATTTTTCCTACATAGAGGCGTTTTAAACAGATGGAATCTGGCCCCGCACGGGTTATCAATAGGCTCATCGCAGGACATAACAAGAACGAATGCCTAGCAGGAGAGCCGTATGAAGCAGACCCAGTACGTGGCCCGCGAGCCCGATGCGCAAGGTTTTATCCACTACCCGCCGGAAGAACACGCGGTGTGGAACACCCTGATCACTCGCCAGTTGAAAGTGATCGAGGGTCGCGCCTGCCAGGAATACCTGGACGGCATCGATAAACTCGACCTGCCCCACGATCGCATCCCGCAACTGGGCGAAATCAACAAAGTGCTGGCCGACACCACCGGCTGGCAGGTCGCCCGTGTGCCGGCGCTGATCCCCTTCCAGACCTTCTTCGAATTGCTCGCCAGCAAGCAGTTTCCAGTGGCGACCTTTATCCGCACCCGCGAAGAACTGGACTACCTGCAAGAGCCAGATATTTTCCACGAGATCTTCGGCCACTGCCCGTTGCTGACCAACCCCTGGTTCGCCGAATTCACCCACACCTACGGCAAGCTCGGCCTGGCGGCCACCAAGGAGCAACGGGTGTACTTGGCGCGCCTGTACTGGATGACCATCGAATTCGGTCTGGTGGACACCCCCGAAGGTCGACGCATCTACGGTGGCGGCATTCTGTCGTCGCCCAAGGAAACGGTGTACAGCCTGTCGTCCGAGCCCGAACACCAGGTGTTCGACCCGCTGGAAGCCATGCGTACGCCGTACCGCATCGACATCCTGCAACCGCTGTACTTCGTGCTGCCCAATCTGAAGCGCCTGTTTGAAGTGGCACAGGAGGACATCATGGGCATGGTCGAGCGCGGCATGCAGTTGGGTCTGCACGCGCCGAAGTTTCCACCGAAACCCAAAGCGGCTTGAACCTTACATCTTCAGGCCAGGTGAGTCTGTTCCCTGGCCGCGCGTTGCTTTAGGGTGACGCTACTGATCTTCAAACACTCGAATTCAGGACACCATCATGACCACCTTGAACCAAGCCCATTGCGAAGCCTGCCGCGCCGATGCCCCGCAAGTCAGCGACGAAGAACTGCCGGTACTGCTCAAGCAGATCCCTGACTGGAACATCGAAGTGCGCGACGGCGTGATGCAACTGGAAAAGGTTTTCCTGTTCAAGAACTTCAAGTTCGCCCTTGCCTTCACCAACGCCATGGGTGAAATCTCCGAAGCCGAAGGCCATCACCCAGGCCTGCTCACCGAGTGGGGCAAGGTCACCGTGACCTGGTGGAGCCACTCCATCAAGGGCCTGCATCGCAACGACTTCATCATGGCCGCGCGCACCGACGAAGTGGCCAAGGACGCCGAGGGCCGCAAGTAATGCACTTCGATGCCATTGGTCGCGTGCCCGGCGACCCGATCCTCGGGCTGATGGACCTGTACGCCCAGGACGCCAACCCGAACAAATTCGACCTGGGCGTGGGCGTCTATAAAGATGACCAGGGCCTGACGCCGATTCCACACTCGGTGAAGCTGGCCGAGCAACGCCTGGTGGACACACAGACCACCAAGACCTACATCGGCGGCCACGGCAATGCCGCGTTCGGCAAGCTGATCAGCGAGCTGGTGCTCGGCGCCGACTCCCCGCTGCTGCGCGACCGGCGTGCCGGCGCCACCCAGACCCCAGGCGGCACCGGTGCCCTGCGTTTGAGCGCCGATTTTATCGCGCAAAACCTGCCGGGCCGTGGCGTATGGCTGAGTAACCCGACCTGGCCGATCCACGAAACCATCTTCGCCAAGGCCGGGATCCCGGTCAGCCATTACCCGTACGTGGGCGCTGACAATCGCCTGGACGTAGCGGCAATGCTCGCCGCCTTGTCCAACGTGCCCCAGGGCGATGTCGTGCTGCTGCACGCCTGCTGCCACAACCCGACCGGTTTCGACCTGTCCCAGGATGACTGGCGCCGGGTGCTGCAGATCGTGCGCGAGCGCCAGTTGCTGCCACTGATCGACTTCGCCTATCAAGGCTTTGGCGACGGCCTGGAACAGGACGCCTGGGCGGTCCGGCTATTTGCGGCCGAGTTGCCGGAAGTGCTGGTCACCAGCTCCTGCTCGAAAAACTTCGGCTTGTACAGCGACCGTGTCGGCGCGCTGATCGTCTGCGCGGCGGATGCCGAGAAACTGACAGACGTGCGCAGCCAACTGGCGAACACAGCGCGCAACCTGTGGTCGACGCCGCCGGACCATGGTGCGGCGGTGGTGGCAACGATCCTCGGTGATGCCGAGCTGAAAAAGCAGTGGAGCGATGAGGTTGAAGCCATGCGCTCGCGGATCGCACACCTGCGCTCCGGCTTGGTGGAGGCGTTGGCGCCACACGGTCTATCGGAGCGTTTTGCGCACATCGGCGCGCAGCGTGGGATGTTTTCCTATACCGGCTTGAGTGCCGAGCAGGTGAAGCAACTGCGTGAGAAGCACAGTGTGTATATGGTGAGTTCGGGAAGGGCTAACGTGGCCGGGATTGATGCCACGCGGTTGACGCTGCTGGCCGAAGCCATCGCCGACGTTTCCCGCTGACGAAACCCGGAATAAATGTGGGAGGGGGCTTGCCCCCTCCCACATTTGGCTTGTGTGCAACTTCAGCCGGCGACCATCTCGGCCTTGAGCTGCGCCTCTTTTGCCTGCGCATCCGCCAACCGATACAACTCGATACTCCCATCCCAGTGCTCGATCAACGCCGTGCATGACTCCACCCAATCCCCGCAATTGAGGTAATCCACCTCGCCCACCTTGCGAATCTCCGCATGGTGAATATGCCCGCACACCACTCCATGCAACTCGCGTTTGGTCACCTCGTGGGCGATGGCTTCTTCGAAATCGCTGATGAAGTTCACCGCCGTCTTGACCTTGTGCTTGAGGTACGCCGACAGCGACCAATAGCCATAGCCATAGCGCGCGCGCCAATGGTTCAGCCAGCGGTTGAGCGTGAGGGTGAATTCGTAGGCCGAATCGCCGAGGAACGCCAGCCAGCGGTGATAGCGGGTGATCACGTCGAACTGGTCGCCGTGGATCACCAACAGATGCCGACCATCGGCCGTCACGTGAACGGCTTCGTCCACCAGCTGGATATTGCCCAGGATCAGTTTGGAATAACGGCGCAGGAATTCGTCATGGTTACCGGTGACATAGATGACCTCGGTGCCGCGCTTGGCCATGGTCAGCAGGCGACGGATCACGTTGGTGTGGGCCTGGGGCCAATACATGCCGCCACGCAGTTTCCAGCCGTCAATGATGTCGCCGACCAGGTAGACCTTGTCGGCGTGATAGCCCTTGAGAAATTGCGACAGATGCTCAGCCTGGCAATCCCGGGTGCCCAGGTGCACATCGGAAATCCACAGGGTACGCACCCGTTGCTTGCGGCTGGGCTTGGTGAACTCGGCACTGGTCATGGGCATCCCTCGACGGTGTTTTCGCGAGCTTGCGCCCTGGCGATTAATAGCCCATGACAACTGTGCGTCAGTCTGATGACAGCGCCTGCCGGCCGCAAAGCGTTGTAGACTGCCGGCTTGCCGCCCCGGAGATCACTATGGGACCCGCCCTCACCCTGCGCCATTACCTCGAAGCGCCCCTCGCCCACAGCCATGATCATGCGCAGTTGGTGTTCGGCCTGTCCGGGCACCTGGACCTGGAAGTCGATGGGCGTGGCAGCCAGGTCCGCGAAAGCAGCGTGATGGTGCTGCCCTTCTCGGCCCACCATGCGTGCGGCAGCCGTGATGGCAGCCGGTGCCTGGTGCTGGATGTGCCCACCGAGCATTGGGTGCTGCAATCGCTGGGCGAACATGCCGACGCCAGCCGCCGCCTGCTCGACCAACCGGCGCGGCTGGCCCTGGATACGCGGCAGAGCCAGTTGGTGCAATGGCTGGCGCAAAGCCCGGTGCATGACCCGCTGATCGTCCAGCAAGGCGCGGTGCTGTTGCTGGCCAGCCTCAATCATCCCCGGGCCCAACCCCTGCCGGGACGGCGTCTGCCGTACGCGGCGTTCAATGCGCACATCGAGCGTCACCTTGCGCACCCGCTGCAGGTAGCGGACCTGGCGCGCATCGCCGACCTGTCGGTGGCACGCTTGCATGCACGCTTCATCGCCGAATGCGGGCAAACGCCGATGGACTACATCCGCAGCCGTCGCCTGCAGATGGCCTTGGACCTGCTGCGCAAAACGCCGCTACCCATCGGTGAAGTCGCCGATCGCGTCGGCTACACCTCGCAAAGCGCCTTTGCCGCCGCGATGCTGCGTGAGTTCGGCGCATCACCGGGGGCATTGCGCCGCAACGCGTAGGAAGAGTCCTGCGATAAAAAACGCGAGCCGCACGACAGACATCCACACCGGCGCCCCACTAGACTGCGCACTTGCCACCCGCTTGTCTCAAGGATCGCAATGACTCCCCGCTCAGCCCTCGGCGCCCTGCATATCGGCGCATTGATGTTTGGCCTTACCGGCGTATTCGGCAAACTCGCGGCCGCTTCGCCGGCCATCATCGTGTTTGGTCGCGCGGTGTTTGCCGTGGTGGCTCTTGCGGTGTTTGCCCGGTTCGCCAGCAACACGGCGTGGAAGACACTGGAACTGCGCGACTGGCGCCGGCTGCTGGTGAGCGGCGTGTTGCTGGCAGCGCACTGGGTGACCTTCTTTATCGCCGTCAAGGTGGCCGGCGTGGCCGTCGCGACACTGGGCTTCACCGCGTTCCCGGCGTTTACCGTGATCCTCGAAGGGTTGATTTTCCGCGAGCGGATCCGCCCCAACGAAATCGTGCTGGTGGTGCTGGTCAGCGTCGGGCTGGTGCTGGTCACCCCAGACTTCAACCTCGCCAGCGAAGCCACTGGCGGCTTGCTCTGGGGGATCGCCTCGGGGCTGTTGTTTTCACTGTTATCGCTGAACAACCGCGCCAGCTCCGGCCGCATCCCCGCAGTGCAGGCGGCGTTGTGCCAGAACGTGGTGGTCGCTGTTTGCCTGTTGCCGGTGGCGGCACCGGGGCTGACCGAAGTACGGGCAATCGACTGGCTGTGGATCGGCTTGCTCGGCGTGTTCTGCACCGGCCTGGCCCACAGCCTGTTTGTCGCCAGCCTCGCGGTGATCAAGGCACGCACCGCCTCGGTGGTGTTCGCCATGGAGCCGGTCTACGGCATCACCGCCGCCTGGCTGCTGTTTGCCGAAACGCCGACGCTGCGCATGCTGCTGGGTGGCGCGCTGATCATCGTCGCCATTGTGCTGTCGGGGTTGATGGGCAGCGCCAGCCAGGCCAAACAGCCCACTGCAACGGCCTGATCTATACTTTCAATATCCGCAACAGTCAGCAGTCGTTCAACGGATAACCGACAGCTCGACGACAGCCAGGGTGTGTTCTGAAGTTGCTGCAAGCGAGTGGTCACAACCTCAACGCGATGCGGGAGCTTTACCATGGAAATGCTCATCAGCTTATTGGTACAGATCATCAGCGGGGCGGTCGGCGGCAACGTCGCCGGCATGACCAAACAGAGCCTCGGGACCGGGCTCAATACACTGATCGGTGGTGTCGGCGGACTGGTGTTGGGTCAGGTCGCCGCGGCATTCACGGGCACCTCGGGCGGTGAAGCGCTGGATGTAGCGGCAGTTGGCAGCAACATTGTGGGGGGTGGGATAGGCGGCCTCATACTGACGTGGCTGGTTGGCTTCATCAAACACAAGATGGCCGCCAAATAGGGCTGCACTAGAGGGTCACCGCCCCTAATAAGGCGGTGACTTTCACTGCGTACGGTCGTTGTGCCCCAGGTCACGCTGCGGGTCGATCCTGTCGCGTACGCGCTGCTTGAGCACCTTGGCTTCGGGGAAACCACCGTCCGCCTTGCGTTCCCAGATCTGCACGCCATCGCAGGTGATGCGAAACGCGCCGCCGGTGGCCGGCTCGAGTGAGACCTTGCCCAGGTCATCGGCAAATGTACTCAACAGCTCCTGCGCCAGCCACGCGGCGCGCAGCAGCCACTGGCACTGGGTGCAATAGGTGATGACGATCTCGGGTTTGCTTGTGGACATAACTTGAGAAGCTCCTGGCATAACGGGCTCGGCGGATCGAGTGGCTATAATACCGGCCTTTATCGCCCAGCCCCGAGATTCCTGATGCGCCGCCTGCTGTCCTGCCTGTTGCTGTGCCTGCTCCCTCTGCTTGCCGACGCCATTGAAGCGCCCCGCCCGAAAATCGGCCTGGTGCTGTCCGGCGGCGCCGCCCGTGGCCTGGCCCATATCGGCGTGCTCAAGGCGCTGGAAGAGCAAGGTATCCAGATCGACGCGATTGCCGGCACCAGCATGGGCGCGGTGATCGGAGGGCTGTATGCGTCGGGCTACAAGATCGATGAGCTGGAAAAACTGGCGCTGAGTATCGACTGGCAACAGGCCTTGTCCGACGCACCACCCCGCGAAGACGTACCGTTCCGACGCAAGCAGGATGACCGGGACTTCCTGGTCAAGCAGAAACTCAGCTTCCGCGACGACGGCAGCCTGGGCCTGCCACTGGGTGTGATCCAGGGCCAGAACCTGGCGCTGCTGCTGGAAAGCATGTTCGCCCACACCAGCAACACGCGCAATTTCGACAAGCTGCCTATCCCCTTCCGCGCGGTGGCCACCGATATCACCACCGGTGAAAAGGTGGTGTTCCACAAGGGCCACCTGCCCCAGGTGATCCGCGCCAGCATGTCGATCCCGGCGGTATTCGCCCCGGTGGAACTGGACGGCCGGCTGCTAGTGGACGGCGGCATGACCGACAACATCCCGCTGGATGTGGCGCGGGAGATGGGCGTGGACATCGCCATTGTCGTGGACATCGGCACCCCGCTGCGTTCGCGCAAGCAACTGGCCACGGTGGTGGATGTGCTCAACCAGTCCATCACCCTGATGACCCGCCGCAATTCCGAGGAACAACTCAAGGACCTGCACCCCAAGGACGTTCTGATCCAGCCGCCCCTCGCCGCCTATGGCGTGACCGACTTCGGCCGCGCCAAGGACATGATCGACGCCGGCTACCGCGCCACCCGCGCCCTTGACGTACGCCTGGCCCACCTGCGCCCTGCCGAGCCGGTCGACCCGCAATTGGTGGCCGCCCGCACACCGGGCGAACGCACCCCGGTGATCACCGCGATCAGCGTAGAGAACGATTCGAAAGTCAGCGACGACGTGATCCGCTACTACATTCGCCAGCCCCTGGGCGAGCCGCTCAACCTGGGCCGCCTGCAAACCGACATGGGCACCCTGTACGGCCTGGATTATTTCGAGCAGGTGCAATACCGCGTGGTCAAGAAAGGCCAGGACAACACCCTGGTAATCAGCGCGCGGGGCAAGCGCAGCGGCACCGATTACCTGCGCCTGGGCCTGAACTTGTCGGATGACATGCGCGGCGACAGCGCCTTCAACCTCGGCGCCAGCTACCGCATGAATGGCATCAACCGGCTCGGTGCGGAATGGCTGACGCGGGTGCAGATCGGTGACCGCCAGGAGCTGTACAGCGAGTTCTACCAGCCGATGGACACCGGCTCGCGCTACTTTGTCGCACCGTACATCAGGGCCCAGGCGCAGAACGTCGAGCTGACCCTGGACAACGACCCGATCTCCGAATACCGCCTGGAGCGCTACGGTTTCGGCTTGAACGTCGGGCGGCAGATCGGCAACAGCGGCGAGATCCGCTTCGGCGTCGGCGAAGCTTGGGGCAAGGCGGATGTGCGCATCGGCGACCGGGATTCGCCCAGTGTGAGTTTCAGCGAAGGGTTCTATGAATTGAAATACTCCTTCGACTCCCTGGACAACGTGTACTTCCCCCACAGCGGCGAAGACATCGGCCTGGCCTTGCGCGAATTCGAACCTGGGCTGGGCTCGGACCAGCGCTACCGCCAATGGGAGTTCAAGCTCGACAAAGCCATGAGCCACGGCCCGGACACCCTGGTGCTGGGTGGACGCTACGGGCGCACCCTGGATGATTCGGATGTGGTGATTTCAAGCTTCCTGCTGGGGGGCGCGCGGCAGCTCTCAGGCTTCCGCCAGGATGCGATCTCGGGGCAGAACATCAGCCTGATGCGGGCGGTGTACTACCGCAGGCTCACGCCTCGCTCGTACTTGCCGCTGGATTTCCCGCTGTACCTGGGTGCGTCACTGGAGCGCGGCCGGGCATGGAACAACGACAATGAATTCGACAGCGGCTATATCAATGCGGCGAGTATCTTCCTGGGGTTCGATACGCCGTTGGGGCCGCTGAACTTCAGCTATGGGTTCAACGATGATAACCAGAAGGCGGTGTATCTGAACCTGGGGCAGACGTTTTAGCGTTTTGCTCAGAACCCGATTGCGTAGAGCGGCGCTGTTGTGGCGAGCGGGCTTGCCCCGCGCTGGGGTGCGCAGCGGCCCCAAAAACAGACGACTGATTTCTAACTGAAAAAACGCGGTGACTTTAGTGGGGCTGCTTCGCAGCCCAACGCGGGGCAAGCCCGCTCACCACAACAGCCCTACTCACCACAGTAAGACAGCACAGTGGTTTCTTCAGGACTTTTCCAGATTCGCCAGGATGTGCCCATGCACGCGCATGCACACGCTCAAGTCGGCTTCGTCTACCCCCACAAACAGTTCGTGGCGCAGGGCGGTGGCGATGGTTTCGATTTGTTCGATCAAGGGCCGGGCGGTATCACACAGCACGATGCGCTTGGCACGACGGTCTTCCACCACGGCCTGGCGTTGCACCAGGCCTTGGCCTTCGAGGCTGTCCAGCAGGCGAGCCAGTGTCGGCCCTTCGACACCAACGCTTTGCGCCAGCTCACGCTGGGTGGGTGCTTCTTCAAAACGAGCCAAGTGCAGCAGAACCAGCCAGCGCGCCTGGGATAAACCAAGCCCCGCCAAACGGCGGTCCAGCTCGGCGCGCCACCCACGGGACATTTGCGCCAGCTGCATGCCAAAACGATGTTGATCGGTTAACGACATAAAAAACTCAATGTTTAGACTGAAAATAAAGTGTGGCTAATTATTAGTCAGCTAAGCATGAGCTTTGCCCGTAGGCAAGAGTTGCTATGTACTGATTCGTTACATTGTCGTAATTGGCACACTAAATTTCGAATTCGGACTGCAAAGCCGCGCGCACGCAGTACAAAACCCCCTCTGGAACACGCCCGGTGAACAGCGGCGCTATCTCCGCAACAGGTGGCAATTCGCCCTCTCCGTCGAGGAACGCATCCTGGATTTCGCCGAGCAGATCCTCCGGTAAATCAAGGGCTTGCTCCAACGACAATTGCTGCTTGCCGATGGATTCGGCAAGCAAGGTGTAGACGTTTTTTTCTGAACATTGCAGCTGACCGGCGATCTGCATCGGGGTCATGCCGGCGCGTGCCAGGCTGATCAGTTCGTGGCGGATATCAGCGACCTCCTTCGGCGCTTCGGCCTGGCCGCCGAGCACTTCGAGGAACGCCTGGCCGTAACGCTCCAACTTACGCGCACCCACGCCGCTGACCCGCGCCATCTCCGCCATGGTGGTGGGTTGTTCGCGCAACATTTCCAACAGCGTCGAGTCGGGGAAAATGACGTACGGCGGCACGCTGTGTTCCTGTGCCAGTTTGCGCCGCAGGGTGCGCAAAGCTTCCCACTGCTCGCGCTCCTCGCCACGCACCAGTTGGCTGGCCTGACTGGTGCTGGTCTTGGCGGTGGTCTGCGGCTTGAGGTCGCGGCGCAACTCCAGGCTGACCTCACCCTTGAGCAACGGCCGGCAACTGTCATTCAAGCGAAGGCCGCCGAAGCCTTCGATATCGATGTCCACTAGGCCGCGCGCAACCATCTGTCGGAACAACGAGCGCCACTCGCCTTCTGCGCGGGCCTTGCCGACGCCATACACCGAAAGTTTCTCGTGGCCAAAGCTGCGCACTTTCTCGTTGTCCTTGCCCAGCAAGACATCCACCAAGTGGCCCACGCCATAACGCTGACCGGTGCGGTAGATGGCGGACAAGCCCTGGCGCGCCGGCTCGGTGGCATCCCAGGTCTGCACGCCATCGACGCAGTTATCGCAATGACCGCAAGGTTCGGGCATGTCTTCATCGAAATATGCCAGCAGGGTCTGGCGCCGGCAGCGGGTTTCCTCGCACAGCGAGAGCATCGCGTCGAGCTTGTGCTGTTCCAGGCGCTTGTGACGCTCGTCGCCCTCGGAGTTCTGCAGCATCTGCTTGAGCATCACCACGTCCTGCAGGCCATAGACCATCCAGGCATCCGCCGGCAGGCCATCACGGCCGGCGCGACCGGTTTCCTGGTAGTACGCCTCGAGGGATTTGGGCAGGTCCATGTGCGCCACGAAGCGCACGTTGGATTTGTCGATGCCCATGCCGAACGCGATGGTGGCCACCATGATCAGGCCTTCCTCGTTGAGGAAACGCTTCTGGTGCGCCGAACGCGTTTCGTTGGGCAGGCCGGCGTGGTACGGCAACGCCGGGTAGCCTTGCTCGCAGAGGAATGCGGCGACTTCATCGACTTTCTTGCGCGACAGGCAATAAACGATGCCCGCATCGCTGCGCCGTTCGGAGAGAAACGCCAGCAACTGCTTGCGCGGCTGTTCCTTGGGCACGATGCGATAGAAGATATTCGGTCGGTCGAAGCTTGAGAGGAAGCGCTCGGCGTTCTGCAGATGCAGGCGCTCGACGATTTCTTCGCGGGTGCGCTTGTCGGCAGTCGCGGTCAACGCAATGCGCGGCACATCGGGAAACAGCTCCGCCAACTGGCCGAGTTGCAGGTACTCGCGGCGGAAGTCATGGCCCCATTGCGATACGCAGTGGGCTTCGTCGATGGCGAACAGGGCGATTTCCAGGCTCTGCAAAAAGGCCAGCATGCGTGGCTGCACCAGGCGCTCGGGCGCCAGGTAGAGCATCTTCACTTCACCGCGCTTGATCCGCGCCGCCAGGTCGCGCTGCTGCTCGGCACTGAGGGTGGAATTCAATGACGCCGCGGCAACCCCAAGTTCTTCGAGGGTGGCGACCTGATCGTCCATCAACGCGATCAGCGGCGATACCACCACCGCCAGGCCATTGCGCAACAGCGCAGGCACCTGGAAGCACAATGACTTGCCGCCACCGGTAGGCATCAGGACCAGTGCGTCACCGCCACTGGCCACGCGCTCAATGATCGCACCCTGGCGGCCACGAAAACTGTCGTAGCCGAAGATGTCCTTGAGGACGCGTTGAGCCTGCTCGAGCATGTAAAACTCCAAAATGGTGCCGAAATCCCTCTGTACAGGCTGGCCGAAAAAACACGCTTTCACGGGAAATAATCCGTAAGCGAAGTTTTCGCGGGCTGGCGCTTGGCCTGCAAGGGCATCACAAAACGCGGCAGTATACCCGAGCGATCCCCGGCACAGGGCATCACTGACGAATAGCGGCCGCGATCTAAAATGCCGTGCGGCTGGCCTGGGCGCTCAAGAAAGCCTAGAATTCAGCATCGTTTATTCCCAAGGTAACTCTTCAATGTCCTTCGCTGAGCAACTAACCCGCCTGCAAGCCTTCCTCGACGCCGATGAGCTGCATGACGAGGCGCTGGACTACGTGGCCGCCCACGGCTACCTGACCGCCTTGTCGATCTGCTCCGAGGTCGTGCCTGACCGTGAATGGATCGATGCGCTGTTCGCCGAAGAGCCGCACTACACCGACGCCGCCCAACGCGAAGAAATCGAAGCCACCCTGCTGGCCCTCAAGGCCCACATCGGTCGCCAACTGGCCTCCGACGAAGAGTTCGAGCTGCCGTGCGAACTGGACCTTGGCGAAGAGCCGGATGATTCCGACCTGCGCGGCTGGTGCATTGGCTTCATGGAAGGCGTGTTCCTGCGTGAAGCCGCCTGGTTCGAAACCGCCGAGGAAGAAGTCAGCGAAATGCTGCTGCCGATCATGGTCGGTTCGGGTCTGTTCGACGACCAGCCGGAGTTCTCCGACATCGCCGCCGACGCCAACCTGATGGACGACATGATCGTGCAGATCCCGGAAGCCCTCACCGCGCTGTACCTGCTGTGCAACGCCCCTGACGAAAAGCCGGCGATCCTCAAGCCACGTCACCACTGAGTCGCTTGCCCGTGACACCCATGGGCAACCGTCCGCTGCTCCTGCGCTACCTGCTGCTGGCCATTGGTTGGTTGAGCGTAGCGCTGGGGGTGATCGGCATTTTCCTACCGGTATTGCCGACCACGCCCTTCCTGCTGCTCGCCGCCGCCTGCTTCGCCCGAAGCTCCCCACGTTTCTACCACTGGTTGGTGCAGCACCCGCGCCTTGGCCCGTGGATCCGTGATTACCTGGACGGCAACGGCATCCCGCTCAAAGGCAAGGTCTACGCCATCGGCTTGATGTGGCTGAGCATCGGCGTGTCCTGCTATTTAGTGCCATTACCGTGGGCGCGCGGCTTCATGCTGACCAGCGCCGTGCTGGTGACAATCTACATCCTGCGCCAGAAAACCCTGCCACCGCGCTGAATGACCTGCGACATTCGATCCCACACGACCTTGGTCGACACTGACTAACCCCAAGCATCATGCGAGACTGTCCAACCGGGCCTGGAATGCCCGGGTGTTCCTATGCTCGGAGTTACCATGTCGCTGTCCAGCGGGCTGATCGCCGCCGTTGCCCTGGCCTATATGGCCATTATGTTTGCCATCGCCTTCTACGGAGACCGCCGCCGTGCGCCACTGCCGCCGCGCATGCGTGCCTGGGTGTACAGCCTGTCGCTGGCGGTTTACTGCACCAGTTGGACCTTCTTTGGCGCCGTAGGCCAGGCCGCCGAACAGCTGTGGGCGTTTTTACCGATCTACCTGGGACCGGTGCTGCTGCTGGTGCTGGCACCCTGGGTGCTGCAGAAGATGATTCTGATCAGCAAGCAGGAAAACATCACCTCCATCGCCGACTTCATTGCCGCGCGCTACGGCAAATCCCAATCGCTGGCGGTGGTGGTCGCACTCATCTGCCTGGTCGGCGTATTGCCCTATATCGCCCTGCAGCTCAAAGGCATCGTGCTCGGGGTGAACCTGTTGATCGGCGCTGGGGCCGACACCACCGGCACCCGCGCCCAGGACACCGCGCTGATCGTGTCGCTGGTGCTGGCACTGTTCACCATCGTATTTGGTACGCGCAACCTCGACGCGACGGAGCACCACCGTGGCATGGTGCTGGCGATTGCGTTTGAATCGCTGGTCAAGCTGTTCGCGTTTCTGGCGGTGGGCGCGTTTGTGACCTACGGCCTGTACGACGGTTTCGGCGATTTGTTCAGCCAGGCCATGCTGGCACCACGCCTGGAGGAGTTCTGGAAGGAGACCGTCAACTGGCCGTCGATGGTGGTGCAGACCGGCGTGGCGATGATGGCGATCATCTGCCTGCCTCGGCAGTTTCATGTCACGGTGGTGGAAAACATCGACCCTCAGGACCTGCGCCTGGCCAAATGGGTGTTCCCCGCCTACCTGATTCTGGCCGCACTGTTTGTAGTACCGATCGCCTTGGGCGGCAAGATGATGCTGCCGGGCTCGGTGCTGCCAGACTCCTACGTAATCAGCCTGCCCATGGCCGAAGCCCATCCGGCGCTGGCGGTACTGGCCTTTATCGGCGGTGCCTCGGCGGCCACCGGCATGGTGATCGTGGCAAGCATCGCCTTGTCGACCATGGTCTCCAACGACATGCTGCTGCCGTGGTTGCTGCGCCGCTCCAGCGCCGAGCGCCCGTTCGAAGTGTTCCGCCACTGGATGCTGTCGGTACGCCGGGTCAGCATCGTGATCATCCTGTTGCTGGCCTACGTCAGTTACCGCCTGCTGGGCTCGTCCGCCAGCCTGGCAACCATCGGCCAGATCGCCTTTGCCGCCGTGACCCAGCTGGCACCGGCGATGCTCGGCGCGCTGTATTGGAAGCAGGCCAACCGACGCGGCGTATTTGCCGGGCTGGCAGCGGGCACTTTCCTGTGGTTCTACACCTTGGTCCTACCGGTAACGGCGAAAAGCCTGGGCTGGTCCCTCAGCCTTTTCCCAGGACTGACGTGGATGCATTCCCACCCACTGGGTCTATCCGTCACGTCGTTGACCTTGGGTACCGTGTTTTCTCTGGCAGGTAACTTCACGCTGTTCGTGTGGGTGTCGATGCTGTCGCGCACGCGGGTTTCCGAACACTGGCAAGCCGGGCGTTTTATTGGCCAGGAAATCAGCCAACGCGCCAGCGCCCGCTCGATGCTATCGGTGCAGATCAGTGATTTGCTCAGCCTGGCCGCGCGCTTTGTGGGTGAAGAACGCGCCCAGCAGAGTTTTATCCGCTTCGCCTATCGCCAGGGCAAAGGCTTCAACCCCAACCAGAATGCCGACAACGACTGGATCGCGCACACCGAGCGCTTGCTGGCTGGCGTACTCGGGGCGTCCTCGACCCGCGCAGTGGTGAAAGCCGCCATTGAAGGGCGCGAAATGCAGCTGGAGGACGTCGTACGCATCGCCGACGAAGCATCGGAAGTGCTGCAGTTCAACCGCGCATTGCTGCAAGGCGCTATCGAGAACATCACCCAGGGCATCAGCGTGGTCGACCAGTCCCTCAAGCTGGTGGCCTGGAACCGGCGTTACCTGGAGCTGTTCAACTACCCGGACGGACTGATCAGCGTCGGCCGGCCGATTGCCGACATCATCCGCTACAACGCCGAACGTGGGTTGTGCGGGCCAGGTGAGGCCGAAGTGCACGTGGCGCGACGCCTGCACTGGATGCGCCAGGGTCGCGCGCACACCTCTGAACGCTTGTTTCCCAATGGTCGTGTGATCGAGCTGATCGGCAACCCGATGCCCGGCGGCGGCTTCGTGATGAGTTTCACCGACATCACCGCGTTCCGCGAAGCCGAACAGGCCCTCACCGAGGCCAACGAAGGCCTGGAACAACGGGTGACCGAGCGCACCCACGAACTGTCGCAGCTGAACGTGGCGCTCACCGACGCCAAGGGCGTGGCCGAATCCGCCAGCCAGTCGAAGACGCGGTTCCTGGCGGCGGTCAGCCATGACCTGATGCAACCGCTGAATGCCGCACGCCTGTTCTCCGCCGCCCTCTCCCACCAGAACGACGGCCTGTCCGACGAGGCCCGGCAATTGGTGCAGCACCTGGACAGCTCACTGCGTTCCGCCGAAGACCTGATCAGCGACCTGCTGGATATCTCGCGCCTGGAAAACGGCAAGATCAACCCACAGCGCCAGCCTTTTGTGCTTAACGAACTGTTCGACACCCTGGGCGCCGAGTTCAAGGCGCTGGCCCAGGAGCAAGGTCTGCGCTTCCGCCTGCGCGGCAGTCGTTTGCGCGTGGACAGCGACATCAAGTTGCTCCGCAGGATTCTGCAGAACTTTCTTACCAACGCCTTCCGCTATGCCGACGGCCCGGTGCTGCTCGGCGTACGCCGACGCAAAGGCGAGCTGTGCCTGGAAGTATGGGACCGTGGCCCGGGGATCCCGCTGGATAAACAAAAGGTGATCTTCGAAGAGTTCAAGCGCCTGGACAGCCACCAGACCCGCGCCGAGAAAGGCCTGGGGCTGGGCCTGGCGATCGCCGACGGCCTGTGCCGCGTGCTGGGCCACCGCCTGAGTGTGCGTTCATGGCCCGGCAAGGGCAGCGTCTTCAGCGTGCGCGTGCCGCTGGCCCGCAACCAGGCCAGCCCGCAGGTCAAGACGCCGCAGGAAACCGGCTTGCCGCTGAGCGGTGCGCAGGTGCTGTGCGTGGATAACGAAGAGAGCATCCTGATCGGCATGCGCAGCTTGTTGACGCGCTGGGGCTGCGAAGTCTGGACCGCCACCGACCAGGCGCAATGCGCGGCATTGCTGGCTGATGGCGTGCGCCCTCAATTGGCGCTGGTGGACTACCACCTGGACCATGGCGAAACCGGTACTGAACTGATGGGTTGGCTGCGCGCGCAATTGGCGGAGCCGATTCCCGGTGTGGTGATCAGTGCTGACGGTCGCCCGGAGATGGTGGCCGAGGTGCATGCGGCGGGGTTGGATTACCTGGCCAAGCCGGTGAAGCCGGCGGCCTTGAGGGCGTTGCTGAGCCGGCACCTGCCGTTGTAGGAGACGGCAAGCCGGCGCCTACAATTACTCGGGCAGATGGGCCACGCCATCGGAGTCGGTCATCGCCCGCTCCAGCAGATCAGCGGGAAGGCTCTTACTGGCTCGAGCACCGAGCAACCTCAATTGCTCAGTCCGGCTGACCAGATTTCCGCGTCCATCTGTCAGCTTGTTACGCGCTGCGCTGTAAGCCTTATCCAACTGCTGTAAACGGTTACCCACTTCATCCAGGTCCTGGATAAACAACACGAACTTGTCGTAGAGCCAACCGGCGCGCTCGGCAATTTCCCGGGCGTTCTGGCTCTGGCGCTCCTGCTTCCACAGGCTGTCGATCACACGCAGGGTGGCCAGCAACGTGGTCGGGCTGACGATCACGATATGGCGGTCGAAGGCTTCCTGGAACAGGTTCGGCTCGGCCTGCAACGCAGCGGAAAACGCTGCTTCAATAGGCACGAACAGCAACACGAAATCCAGGCTGTGCAGGCCTTCCAGACGTTTGTAATCCTTGCTCGCCAGACCTTTGACGTGATTGCGCAGCGACAGTACGTGCTGTTTCAGGGCCGCCTGGCCGATGACCTCATCATCCGCCGCCACGTATTGTTGGTACGCGGTGAGGCTGACCTTGGAGTCCACCACCACCTGCTTGTCACCGGGCAACATGATCAGCACGTCCGGCTGGAAGCGCTCGCCATCCGGGCCCTTGAGGCTAACCTGGGTCTGGTACTCACGGCCTTTTTCCAGGCCCGCATGCTCCAGCACCCGCTCAAGAATCAGCTCGCCCCAGTTGCCTTGGGTTTTCTGGCCCTTCAAAGCACGGGTCAGGTTGGTGGCTTCGTCCGACAGACGCAGGTTCAGTTGCTGCAGGCGCTCCAGCTCTTTAGCCAGGGAAAAACGTTCGCGGGCCTCGTTCTGGTAGCTTTCTTCCACGCGTTTTTCGAAGGACTGGATGCGCTCTTTCAACGGATCAAGCAATTGGCCCAGGCGCTCCTGGCTGGTTTCGGCGAAGCGCTGTTCGCGCTCATCGAAGATCTTGCCGGCCAGCTCGGCGAACTGCGCGCGCAGCTCATCCCGTGAGCCTTGCAGGTCAGTGAGGCGCTGTTGATGGCTGTCCTGTTGTTCGCGCAGTTCGGCGCGCAAGGCCGCTGACAGAGCGTCGAGGCGGCGCAGCTCGGTCTCCTTGGCGCTGCGGTCGAGGTTCCAGGCGTGGGCGGCGTCGCGGGCATTGTCGCGGTCGATCTGCAGCAGTTCGACTTCGCGGCGTACGGCCGCCAGGTCGGCCTGTTTGGCAGCATTCGCCTGGCTCAGATCGCTGATCTCGTCGCGGCTGGCATCCAACTGTGCGGCGAGGCCCTCCTGGGCCAGTTGCGCAGTGGCCAGGCGCTCTTCGAGCAGCTCCCAGCCGGTCATGCGCGCGGTCAGTCGCCGCTGAAGCTGCCAGCACACCGCCAATAAAGGCACGGCAGCGCCTGCGAGGCCCAGGGCAATACTGGTCCAGTCAAAAACCATAGACATGTCTGCCATCACCGAAAAAAAGCAAGGTTAGCGGAGCCCAGGGCCTGAGGACAGCTCAGTCTTCGACCTGGCCCAGTTCACGCTGGGCGCGACGGTCACCGGCGCGAGCCGCCAGGCGCAACAGGTCGTGGCCGATGCGGCGGTCACGGGCATTCCCGCACTCACGGCACATCAGTTGGCCCAGGCGGCTTTGGGCAGCGACCACGCCTTCACGGGCGGGCTGCTTGAGCAAGCGCCCGGCAAAGTGTTTGATGTTGGTGTTATGACCCAGGCGCGGACTGTCGAGCAGCCACAAGGCAACTTTCAAGGAGAAGCGCTTGGGGGCGGTAACAGTTTGAGGGGTATCGGTAACAGAAGGTGATACTGAGCGAAACTTCATAAAGCACTGTGGGACAGATCGGAAGGCGCGCCACTCTACTCTTTTTTTCGTACAGGTAAAGCTGAAAAAACTCTGCACGCCCGTTCTAGAGCAAGCGCTCGGGACAATCCACAGAAGCTGTGGATAACTCAGTGGACAACCCCCCTTTAACTCGCGCAAAGCCCCATGGAATGGGGGTCGCAGTCAAACTGACGATTTTTTCACCAATAAAAAAAAGCCAGATTTTTCATTGACTTAAATTTCCATTGCAGGCAAATGGCGGCCCGGTAGAGCAGTTGACAGCGCGGTTACACCTCCCACAACTAATGTGCACAAGTACCCATCCGACGGTTATATCGCTGGCGTTTTTTGAAGCAACTTGCTGCAAAGATGTTACCGCCGGGGCAAAACAGGGACTTTTCAAATCTTTCCTGGCTCGCCACACTCCCCGACCTACAGCGCAACGGTGGAGGGGTCGATGAAAGGAATTCTGTTGTTCGCGGTGCTGCTGCTGGCCATCTGCGCCATTTCATTGGGGATCAATGCGGCACTGCCCTCTCCGGATGGGGCACTGTTCGCCATCGCCATCCTGCTGTCGGCGGCGTTCACGGCTGTGAGCTTGTGCATTGAGCTCGGCGAAGGCCGGATCAACGATATGGGTGATGTGATGAAAGTGGTCGAGACCGGCCAGTCCCTGCGCTTGACCCTCGCCGCCTATGGCCTGGGTTGCTCGCTGGCAGCAGCAGCCACTGTGCTGGTCTATCGAGGCCTGCTGGGCAGCTGATTGAAGTTTTTTGGCTAACACACTTCCCTTACCTGTTTCAATCCGTTACTATCCGCGGCGTTAGTACCAAGCTGAAAGTCAATTCTGGTCGAACAATTCCCCTGCACAACACGGGATCGACCACCTCGATGGTTTCCAGGTATCACTTGCGACGACACTGCCTTTGAACAAGCAAAGGGTGCCGCGAAGTTTCCATACTCTGACCGAACCAACCTGCAAATTGATCAGGATCTTCACCCTGGGCCCAGAACCTTTGCCCCTGTTGTGTTGCCTGCCCTCCTAAGTACCTACCTGCCAGCCCAAGCGCGCCTAACTTAATAGCGCTTCAAACTGGCTGCTTTGTTCCAGTCGGGTTCTTCGTTTGATCAATGGTGATCAACGTTACTGGAACGTTTTAATACGGCACGGATCTCATTTCGTGTCATTTGTAGGAACACCCATAATATGAACGCTCAAATCCACACTCAGGATGCCATTCGCACCCTCACCAACGCTTTTGCTCCAATGAACTGCCTGATCATGGCTGCGCGCAAAGGCTGCTTCAGCTTCACCCTGGTCAACGAACACGGCATCGCTCGTCACAGCGAACGCCTGTATCCCGATCAATACTCCAGCGCAGAACCGCTGCAGGCCGTGATCGAGCGTACCCGTCAGGCACTGACCGCCTGACCGACCCGAGTCGCTGAAACACAAAAACCCTGCTTGAACAGCAGGGTTTTTTATTGCCCTGAATTTACCGGCTGAGCTATTGCACTAAGTTCAAATAGATATAAACGTTATAACTAAATGAAGAAGATGTTTTAAAAACAGTCCTTTACATCGTAAATATGACACTACACTTCAACTCAAGCGGCATGATCCGCTTCCGGCGAGCCTGAGATCCGATCCACTGCTGCCAAGCCCCCACCTTCTCAGGCTTCGTCGACCACTTTCACGGATTGAGGCGTGTATGGGTATCGCTGCCAGCGAATTGTGTCGTTATGTGATCAGGCCGACGTTGATGTACCTCGGCCGACATAACCCGACGGCCGAGTCCCTGCTGCTGGGCATCGCCGCCAGCCAGTCGGAACTGGGTTCCGCCTTGCACGACCGGCGTGGCCACGGCCTGTACAGCATCACCGAACCGCGCCACCGTGCCTTGTGGGACAGCTACCTGGCGCTGGACCCCGAGCGCGCCAGCCTGGTACGCGGCCTCGCTAGCCAACACGCGTTCCTCAGCGCACCGCAACTTGAGCTCACGGTCAACCTGCGTTACGCCACCGCCATCGCCTGGCTCCTGGTGGAACAGCACACCCCTGCACTGCCCCCGCCCGGTGATGTGCTGGCCATGGCACGTATCTGGAAAGAAATTTTTCATCCACAAGGAAGGCTGCGCGATTTCACTCAAGCTTGGCAAACCTGTGTTTCACCCATGAATCAGGTGGTTTGCTGACCGGGCAATTTGCAAGATTCGCCAAAAAACCAGGATTTTGGTCGGATTGTCCTACAAAACCGCTCTATCTCCTGCATTACAGCCTATAGCGCGATGTTAAATTTATTGTTACTTTCCGCAGCGGTGATCACCACGGAGTTCTAATAATGAAAAAAGTAATGCTCAAGACCACACTTAGCCTCGCCGTTGCCATGGCCTCTTCCCACGTGTTCGCAAGTGGCTTTGCCCTTAACGAACAAGACGTCGCAGGAATGGGAACGGGTTTCGCAGGCCGCTCTTCTTCTGCCGAAAATGCAAGTACCGTTTATGGTAACCCTGCCGGTATGGCTCGCCTTGAAGGCCAGCAAGTCACTGGCGGTGTTGCAGCGATTGATGCCTCAAGCAACATCAAGGATGTCAGCGGCCGCTCCACAGGCACGAACAAAGGCGATATGGTGCCTTTCACTGCCGTTCCTTTTGGGTTCTACACCAATAAACTCAACGAACAATGGGCTGTCGGTTTCGGCGTCTATGCTCCGTTTGGCCTGGTGACAGACTACGAAAGTGGCTTCCAAGGCAAAGCTTTTGGCAGCAAAAGCGAAGTGACGGTCATCACCTTCCAGCCTACGGTGAGCTACGCCTTCAACGATCGGGTTTCCATTGGTTTTGGCCCGACTATCAACCGTATCGCTGGTACGCTCGAGTCCGATATCAACCTACCAGTCCCTGGTACCGGCGCCAACAACATCAAGATCAAGGGAGATGACACCGCCGTCGGCTTCAATGCCGGCCTGCTGGTTCAAGCCACTGATACAACTCGCGTGGGCCTGACCTACCACTCGAAAGTGAAATACAAGCTCGAAGGCCATACTGAAGTGACCAAAGGCACCAACGTTCCGGCTGCGCTGCTGAACAATGGCCGCTACGACGCGTCGCTGAAGATCGACACGCCTGAATCCTGGGACCTCTCGGTTACTCAAGACATGAGCGACGCGTGGAAACTCTACGCAGGCGCTACATGGACCCGTTGGAGCCGACTGAAAGACATTACCGTCAACAACGAAGGTGTATCGGCCGCAGCCGGTAGCGGTGCTTTGGCTCCGCAAATTGTCGGCACCATCAAAGAAGACCAGAACTGGCACGACACTTGGGCCTATGCCTTGGGTACCTCGTATCGCGTCACCAAGCAAGTGGTGCTGCGTACCGGCCTGACCTTCGACCAGTCGCCTACCAACAACAAAGACCGTTCGCCACGTATCCCAACCGGTGACCGGACTATCTTCAGTCTCGGCCTTGGTTACGATGTAATGCCGAACATGACCGTTGATCTGGCTTACTCCTACCTCAAGGAAGAACCAGTCAAGGTCGCTCGCGCCAACGCATTGGGCCAGTCCTACAATGCTAAGTACGAGAACAGCGCCAATGGTTTTGGCCTGGGCGTAACGTACAAGTTCTGATCTGACACCGTATGAAAAAGCCCCGCTCTCCTGCAAAGGAAGCGGGGCTTTTTAATGGCTGGCCCTCAAGGTTTGGAGGCGATCGCCTGCTCCACCGCCTTGATCAGATCCGGACTGTCCGGCTTGGTCAAACTGGAGAAATTGGCAATCACCTTGCCCTGCCGATCCACCACGTACTTGTAGAAATTCCACTTCGGCGGTGTGTCGGTCTGCTGTGCCAGTACCTTGAACAGGTGCACCGCGTCCGGCCCCTTGACCTTCTGCGGTTCGGTCATGGTGAAGGTCACGCCGTAATTCACGTAGCAGACCTTGGCAGTCTCTTCGCCGGTCTTGGCTTCCTGCTTGAAGTCATCGGACGGCACGCCGATCACTTCCAACCCTTGGCCCTTGTAACGTTGATACAAGGCTTCAAGGCCTTTGAACTGTGGGGCGAACCCGCAGAAGCTGGCGGTGTTGACGATGACCAGGGGCTTGCCGGCAAAGCGCTGGCACAGGTCGATGGATTCCTTGGCGCGCAGCTTGGGCAACTGGCCTTCCAGCAGCGGCGGGCAACTGGCGGCCAGGGCGGCACTGCCAATGGCCATCAGGACGGGTACAGCGAGCCAACGCATCTGCATGTCGTGTGTCCTTGAAAGTATTCAAGCCACCAACTTAACAGATCGACATACCCAGTTGCATCAACGCCAGCCCGCCATGCTGCCAGCCCCACCAGGCCAGCAGCACCAGGATCAGCCCCGCAACGAGGATCACACCGCGTAACGCTACATTCATGCCGCCTCCATCTGCGCCTGCAAGCGCGCCACCGGCCGCTCACGTACCGGCCAGTTAAGGGCGGCGGCGAGCAGGCTCAACAGAATCGCCACCTGCCAGATCAAATCGTAGTTACCGGTTCGATCATAGACCACCCCGCCCAGCCAGCCACCCAGGAACGAACCCAACTGGTGGAACAGGAACACGATGCCACCGAGCATGGAGAGGTTTCGCACACCAAACAGTGTCGCTACGGTACCGTTGGTCAGCGGCACCGTGGATAGCCACAGGAAGCCCATCGCCATGCCAAACAGGTAGGCCGTGATCTCGGTGACCGGTGCCCACAGAAACAGCACGATCACCACCGCACGCAGCAGGTACAAGCCCGTCAGCAGGCGCGGTTTGGACATGCGCCCGCCGAGCCAGCCGGCGGTGTAGGTCCCGAAGATATTGAACAGCCCAATCAGTGCCAGCACCGTGGTGCCGACGGTGGCCGGCAAGTGTTGGTCCACCAGGTAGGCCGGCAGGTGCACGCCGATAAACACCACTTGGAAACCGCAGACAAAAAAGCCGAACGCCAGCAGCCAGAAGCCGGAATGGGAGCAGGCTTCCTTCAAGGCTTCCCGCAGGGTTTGCTGACCCGCCACCGCCGGTAATGGCCGATCCTTGAGCATGGCGACCAGCGGCAGAATCAACGCCACCATCAGGCCGAGCGCCAGCAGGGCCGCGGACCAGCCCAGCCAGCTGATCAAACCCAGCGTGCCCGGCACCATCGCAAACTGGCCGAACGAACCGGCAGCACTCGCGATGCCCATCGCCATGCTGCGTTTTTCCGGCGCCACCGCGCGACCCACCACACCGAGAATGACCGAGAACGAAGTGCCGGACAGGCCGATACCAATCAGCAAGCCCGCACTGAGGGACAACGACCACGCCGAATCGGACATGCCCATCAACACTAGGCCAACGGCGTAAAGAACACCGCCGACAAACACCGCTTTGGTGGCACCAAAACGGTCCGCCAGC
This sequence comes from Pseudomonas sp. CYM-20-01, assembly GCF_023169845.1. Classification (NCBI taxonomy): domain Bacteria; kingdom Pseudomonadati; phylum Pseudomonadota; class Gammaproteobacteria; order Pseudomonadales; family Pseudomonadaceae; genus Pseudomonas; species Pseudomonas sp. CYM-20-01. Next base: position 5,123,444 of record NZ_AP025169.1, read on the forward strand.
GCACCCGTGAACGGCTGCGCCAGGCCCCAGATCAGGTTCTGCAGGGCAATGGCAAAAGCAAAGGTCTCACGGCCCCAGCCAAATTCACTGCTCATCGGCGCCAGGAACAGGCCGAAACCGTGACGCACGCCCAACGACAACGCCAGGATCAGCGCACTCCCCACAAGAATCCAGCCACTGGTGCGCCACATCGAGGTCATTTCTTATTCTCCGCTCGCGGGTATATACCCGCTTATATTCGAACCAACCCGCGCTCAGGCGAGTTCGTCCAGCAAGGCCAACAAGGTTTCGCGTTTTTCCGCGCCCAGTTGATCGATCAATTTCTGTTGCGCTGCCTCCCAAGCGGGTAATGCGGCGGCAAGTCGCGCCTCACCCTCTTTGGTCAACATCACCAGGCGATTGCGCAGGTCGTCGCCTTCCACCAGTTGCACCAGGCCCTCGCCTTCCAGCACCCGCAGGTTGCGCCCCAGGGTGCTGCGATCCAGGCCCATGGCTTCCGCCAGGCTGGAAATGCTCGGCTGGTCGAGCCGTTGCAGGTTGCACAACAAAGAATACTGGGCGACGTTGATCCCGAAGCCGTCGAGAGCGCCGTCGTAATGCCTGCTGACGCCACGGGCGGCACGTCGCAGGTTGGTACACAAACATTGGGAGGCAAGCATGGAACGTGTATATACCCGCGATTAAGGAAATGCAAGAAAGTGTTACAGCGCCAGGCCGACCAACACCACGACTTCCAGCAGTTCCAGCAAGGCCCCTGCGGTGTCGCCGGTGGTGCCACCGAGGCGATTGACCATCAGTTGGCGCACACCCACAAAGGCGATCGCCGCGAGCAATACCGCAACCCCGCCGCTGAAGCCACCGATCAGGATGCAGGCAAGACCACTGAGGATCAGTACCTGTTGGCCGACGATCCTCGGTAAATGATCCGACAATGCCTGGCCCAATCCACCGGCACGCACGTAGCGCGTGGTCAGAAACAACGCCAGCATCGATGCCCGGCCGATCAGCGGGGCCAGAATCAGCGCGGCGCCGTTGTGTTGTTCGATCAACGCCACCAACGCGGTGAACTTGAGCAGCAGCACCAAGCCAAGCGTCACCACCGCAATCGGCCCGCTGCGCGGGTCCTTCATGATGGTGAGCGTGCGCTCGCGATCACCGAAGCCGCCCAGCCAGGCATCGGCGCTGTCCGCCAGGCCGTCCAGGTGCAGGCCGCCACTGAGCAATACCCAGGCCGTCAGCAACAGTGCGGCGTGCAGCAGCAATGGCGCGCCCATCAATAGGCTGTTCAGCGCCCACAACAGCACGCCGAACAACAGGCCCACGACCGGATAAAACAGCAGCGAACGCCCCAGCTCCTGAGGCTGCGGCATGCCGGGCAGGCGAATCGGCAGGCTGCTGAGAAATTGCAGGGCGATCCAGAAGGGCAGCATGTCTACGCCCCTTCCTTCAGCGTGCCGTCAGCTGCAACTTGGAGGCTGAACAGCCCACCATGACCAACTTCGACATTCAATAACTGCTCCCGGGGCAAACCACGCGCCTGCGCCAGTAACAGGCGCATCACGCCGCCGTGACTGATCAACAACATCCGCTCACCGGCATACGCCTGATACAGGCGTGAGACAGCCCCCATAACCCGCTCGGAAAAGGCGCTGACCGGCTCCCCGTCCGGCGGGGTAAAGCTATAAGGATCGGCCCAGAACAACCCCAGCCCTTCGGCGTCGGTCTCCATCAAGGCCGCTGCACTCTGCCCTTCCCAGGCACCGAAGTGCAGTTCTTGCAGGTCCTTCTCCAGCGTCACCGGCAGCTCGAGCCGGGCGCCTAATTCTTCGGCAAATCGCGCGCAGCGTCGCAACGGCGAACTGATCAAGCGGTCCCACGGCCCCTGCCCCACCACGGCCTCGCGCATCTGCGCCCAGCCGTTGGCGGTGAGTGCGTCGTCCAGGCTGCCACGCAGGCCGCCGCCCAGCTCGGTTTCGCCATGGCGCAACAGGTCCAGGTGCAAGGTCATGCCGGGCGGTCTGCCACGGCGGCTTCGGCAAAGGTCGCCATCTGCCCGTGCAATGCACAGGCCAGGCGCAACAACGGAACCGCCAACGCAGCACCACTGCCTTCGCCCAGGCGCAGGCCCAGTTCCAGCAGTGGCTGCGCGTCGAGGTGTTGCAGCACATGACGATGGCCAGGCTCGGCGCCGCAATGACCGAACACCAGCCACTCACGGCACGCAGGGTTCAGGCGCGTGGCGACCAGCGCAGCGACGGTGCAGATGAACCCATCCACCAGCACCACAATGCCCTCCTGAGCACAGGCGAGGTATGCCCCCACCAGCGCTGCAATCTCGAAGCCGCCGAGATTGAACAGGGTCTGCAAGGCATCACCGCGCTGAGCGGCATGCAACGCCAGTGCGCGTTCGATCACGGCCACTTTGTGGCTTACGCCCTGGGCATTCAAGCCGGTGCCTGGCCCCGTCAGGTCACTGACCTGGCAGTCGAGCAAGGCACACGCCAGCGCACTGGCGGCGGTGGTGTTGCCGATGCCCATCTCGCCGCCGATAAACAGCTGTGCACCACCTGCCAACGCACGCCGCGCACTGTCACGACCGGCTTGCAGGGCGAGTTGCCCCTGTGCCTGGGTCATGGCCGGGCCGTTGACGAAGTTGGCGGTGCCCGCGCCGATATTCAGGTGCCGCACACCGGGAAGGTCCAGGGACGGGGTCACCGTGCCGAGGTCGACCACTTCCAACTGGGCGTCCAACTGCCGCGCCAATACGCTGATGGCCGCGCCACCGCTGACGAAGTTGTGCAGCATCTGCCCGGTGACTTCCTGGGGAAACGCCGACACGCCTTCGGCAACTACGCCATGGTCACCGGCGAAGATGGCGATCCACAGCGAGTCCACCGACGGTTTGACCTGGCCCTGCAAGCCGGCCAATTGCACCGCCAGCGCTTCCAACTGGCCGAGGGAGCCGGCCGGTTTGGTCAGTTGCTGCTGGCGTGCCAGGGCATGTTCGTACGCTTGAGTGTCAATCGCCTTGCACGGGTTGAGCCACCAGGTGTCAGTCATAACGCAGTACCTTTCAAAGTCAGGGGCAGGCCGGCGACGGTCAGGACAACACGCTGACACCGCTCGGCCAAGGCTTGATGCAGCCAACCGGCTTCATCCACATAGCGGCGAGTCAATTCGCCCAGCGGCACGACACCCAGACCGGTCTCGTTGCTGACAAAAATGATTTCACCCGGCAGCGCGGCCAGGGTTTCCAGCAGTTGATCGCGCTCGGCGGCCAGACGATCCGAGTCCTCAAGCATCAGCAGATTGGTGAGCCACAAGGTCAGGCAATCCACCAGCAGACAGCGCTCGGTTGCTGCGTTTTCACGCAGTACACGCGCCAGTTCGACGGGTTCTTCGATCAGCCCCCAATGGTTGGGGCGACGCTGGCGATGCAGGGCGACGCGCTCGTTCATCTCGCCATCCAAAGGTTGGCTGGTGGCGATGTACGTGACGGGCAAACCGCTGTCAGTGGCGAGCTTTTCGGCGAGGCGGCTTTTGCCGGAACGGGCGCCACCGAGGATCAGTTGGAGCATGACATAACACCTCGTTTGGCCAGTGGGACCCTCGAAGCTGGCACGGTTCCCTGTGGGAGGGAGCTTGCTCCCGATGGCGTGGCGCCAGTCAGCCCATTGGCTACTGACACACCGCCATCGGGGGCAAGCCCCCTCCCACCTTTGGGTTGCAGTGCAGCAGTTGAATACTCAGCGCATTCGCTCACTGTCAAATCCCACATAGTTTGCGTAACAACTCAGTATCCAAGTGGTTCTCCACCAAGTCCGCCAGGCGCTCGATATCGCGCTCGCGCAGGGCGTGGTAATCCACTTCCTGCACGTCCTGCAAACCGGCCCAGCGCAACAGGGCGCTGCACGCGGCCGGGCTTTCAAACAAGCCATGCAAGTAGGTGCCAAGAATTTGCCCATCGGCACTTTGTGCGCCATCGCTGCGGCCATCATCCAGCAGCACGGCGGCATTCGACAAAGCATCGCCGCAGGTCACGCCCGCATGGATCTCATAACCGCTGACCTCGGCATTCTCCAACAACAAACGCCCGCGCACATTGCGCAATTGCTTCTCTTCTTCCAGCGTGGTGCTGAACGCCAGCAGCCCCAGGCCATCACTGGAACCGGCAAGCCCTTCCAGGCCCAACGGGTCGTGCACTTGCTCGCCGAGCATCTGCAAGCCGCCACAAATGCCGAGCACCTTGCCGCCATAGCGCAAGTGACGCGCCACGGCGGTGTCCCAACCGTTGGCACGCAGATAGGCCAGGTCGCTGCGCACACTTTTCGAGCCGGGCAGGATGATCAGGTCGGCGGCCGGGATCGACTGGCCCGGACCAATGAATTGCAAATCCACCTGGGGGTGCAGGCGCAGCGGGTCGAAATCCGTGTGGTTGCTGATGCGCGGCAACACCGGCACCACCACCTTGAGCACCTGGGCCGCCTTGTCGATCTGGCGTTGGTCGATACCGTCCTCCGCTTCGAGGTGCAGGTCCATCACGTAGGGCAACACGCCCACCACCGGTTTGCCGGTGCGCGCTTCCAACCAGTCCAGGCCCGGCTGCAACAGCGCGATGTCACCGCGAAAACGGTTGATGATGAAGCCCTTGACCCGCGCCTGCTCCGTGGGTGACAGCAGCTCCAGGGTGCCAACCAGATGGGCGAATACCCCACCGCGATTGATATCGGCGATCAGCAACACCGGGCAATCCACCGCCTCGGCGAAGCCCATATTGGCGATGTCATTGGCACGCAGGTTGATTTCCGCCGGGGAGCCAGCGCCTTCCACCATGACCACGGGATAGGCCTGGCTCAACCGCGCATGGGAGGCCAGCACCGCCTGCATCGCGATGGCTTTGTAGTCGTGATAGGCCACTGCGTTCATGGTGGTCACGGCACGGCCGTGGATGATCACTTGGGAGCCGGTGTCGCTGTTGGGCTTGAGCAGCACCGGGTTCATGTCGGTATGGGGTGCCAGGTTGGCGGCCTGGGCCTGTACTGCCTGGGCGCGGCCGATCTCACCACCTTCGGCGGTCACGGCGCTGTTGAGCGCCATGTTCTGCGGTTTGAACGGCACCACGGCCACGCCCTGGCGTACCAGCCAGCGGCACAATGCGGTCACCAGCGTGCTCTTGCCGGCATCGGAGGTGGTGCCCTGCACCATCAGCGTACTCATGTTGCGTCCTTATAGGCGGCCAGGGCTTCGTCGAGGCGCTGCCAGTCGGCCTCGGTGTCGGGCAGGCCGAAACGCAGGCTGCTGTCGTGGACGAACAGGCGCAGCAGAATGCCGCGCTGGGCCATGAATTCGTGCAAACGCTCAGCGTGGGGCGTGATCAGCCATTGGAACAGCGCGCAGCCACCGTGGGGTGGAAAACCGTGGCGCTCCAGCAACGCGAACAAACGCTGGCCCGCCTCGACACAACGCGTGCGTTGCAGCGCATGCCCGGCCGTGTCGCGCAGGCACACTTGGCCCAGCACCCGCGTCGGCCCGCTGACCGCCCAGGGGCCGACCTGCTCGGCGAGCAACTTGAGCAACTTGCGCTCGGCCAACACAAAACCCAGTCGCACGCCGGCCAGGCCGAAGAATTTGCCGAACGAGCGCAGCACGATCAAACCGACCTGATGCGCCTGGCTGGCCAGGCTCAGTTGCGGGGTCACGTCCATGAAGGCTTCGTCCACCACCAACCAGCCGCCGCGCTGGGCCAGCCGCGAGTGCCAATCCAGCAAGCGTTGCGGGCTCAGGCTCAGGCCGGTCGGATTATTGGGGTTGACCACCACTAGTACGTCGAGGCCATCCAGGAAGAAGTCGACTTCCTGCTCCTGCACTTCGCGCACCACGTAACCGGCACGGCGCCAGGCTTCGGCGTGTTCGGCATAGCACGGCGACAGCACGCCGACCTTGCCCGCGCGACGCAGCCGCGGCAGCAACTGGATCGCCGCCTGGGAACCCGGCACCGGCAACAGATGCGCAGCGCCATAGTATTCGCTGGCGGCCTGCTCCAGGCCGTCGTCGGTTTCCGGCAGGCGCGCCCACGCGCGCAACGGGATCTCGGGGATCGGCCAAGGCCAGGGCGCGAGGCCGCTGGACAGGTCGAGCCAGTCGGCTTCGGCTATCCCGTATTGAATCGCGGCCTTGCGCAACCGGCCACCGTGCTCAAGCATAGAATTGCGCCCCCGCGCATAGGATCAGCAGCCACAACCATACGCCGCGCTGCACCAGTTGCCAGCCCCGGTCGATGGAATCGGCATCCGCCGCCGGGCCTTCGCCCAGTTGCGGACGATGGTGCACTTCACCGTGATAGATCGCGGCACCGCCCAACTCCACGCCCAGGGCGCCGGCACCCGCGGCCATGACCGGACCGGCGTTGGGGCTGTCCCAGGTCGGGCCTTGGATCCGCCAGCATTTAAGCGCCAGGCGCGTCTTGCCCAGCAGCGCGTAGGTCAACGCCACCAGGCGTGCGGGAATGTAGTTCAGCACGTCGTCGATTTTTGCCGCCGCCCAACCGAAGCGCTCAAAGCGCTCGTTGCGATAACCCCACATGGCGTCGAGGGTGTTGCTCAGGCGGTAAAGCACCACGCCCGGCACACCGGCCACCACAAACCAGAAAATCGCAGCGAACACAGCATCGCTGCCGTTCTCCAGCACCGATTCGGTAGCGGCACGGGCAACTTCGGTGCGGTCCAGCTCGCTGGTCTGGCGGCTGACCAGGTAGCTCACGCGGTTGCGCGCCTCCTCCAGGTCATCACTGCGCAGCGCCTGGGCCACCGGAATCACATGCTCGCCGAGGCTGCGCATGCCGAGGGCGCAGTACAACGCCAGGATCTCCAGCACCCAGCCGATGTACGGCGCCCACGACAAGGCCGTGGCCAGCAGCGTCAGCGGCACCACGGCGATAAACCACGCGGTCACGCCATGGCTGCGCCAGCCACGGCCACCGGTATTGAAACGCTGCTCGATGCGCCCGGCGAAATTGCCGAACGCCACCAGCGGATGCCAGCGCCTGGGTTCGCCCAGCAGCGCATCCAGCGCGACTGCAGCGACACACAGCAAGGCCACACTCATTGACTCACTCCCCACGCATTCTCATACAACATGTCACTCAACGGCCGTGGTTCGGTCCAGCCTTCGAGCTGCAACATCGGTGCCGGGTAGAACTCGGCCACTGGTCCCAGGCACAGCACGGCCAGGGGTTTCGCGCCGGGCGGAAAACCCAGCAGATCGGCCAGCGCCTGCGGTTCGAACAACGAGACCCAGCCCATGCCCAGGCCTTCGACCCGCGCCGCCAGCCACAAATTCTGGATAGCACAGGACAATGACGCCATGTCCATTTCCGGCAGGGTGCGACGCCCGAAGATGTGCCGCTCGCGATCGTCCATCAACGCCGCCACCAGCACTTCGGCGCAGTCGTGAATGCCTTCGACCTTGAGCTTCATGAACTCATCGGAGCGCTCGCCCAGGGCTTCGGCAGTGCGTACGCGTTCTTCTTCCACCAATTGTTGAATCTGCCCACGCAGCTGGCGGTCGCTGATGCGGACAAAGCGCCAGGGCTGCATCAGGCCGACGCTGGGCGCCTGGTGTGCGGCCTGGAGCAGGCGGTGGAGCAATTGCGGGGCGACCGTACCGCCGCTGAAGTGGCGCATGTCGCGGCGTTCGGCGATGGCACGGTAGACAGCCTGGCGGTCGGCCTCGGGGAAGGCGTTGTCAGTCATAGTGCTGAATCGGGCGCAAACAATGCGGCCACCGCCTGGGGATTGGATGGGAAATAGAAATGTACGTAGGACGCCGTCATCCGCCCCTGCCGGTATACCGCCTCGGCACCGCGCCCGCCGTTGGGGCTCAGGCCACGGGCGATCGGCTGCCATTCAGTGGTGGTCAGGGAATGGTGATAGGTATGGCCACGCAGGGTGCCTTCCGGCAATTCGACGCTTTGCAGGGCCAGGGCCGCCAGTTTCTTTTGCATCACCGCGTCGCCCTGGAGCAGGCCAAGCAGTTCGGCGCGGACGCCGTCGACATCGGTCAGCGAGTCCAGCAGGTAGAGCATGCCGCCGCATTCGGCAAGCAAGGGTTTGCCGGCCGCGTGGTGAGCGCGAATGGCGTCGAGCATCGGGGTATTTTCCGACAGCGCCTGGTGGTGCAATTCCGGGTAGCCGCCGGGCAGGTAGAGGCTGTCGGCGTCGGGCAACTGGCTATCGTGAATCGGCGAGAAGAACACCAGCTCAGCGCCCATCGCGCGCAGCAGGTCGAGACTTGCACCGTAGGTAAAAGCGAAGGCCTCATCGCGGGCCACGGCAATGCGCACGCCGTTGAGCAAGGGTTCGGCCTCGATCACTTGCGGCGCAGCAAATGTCACCGGTGGCGGCAAGGCGACTTCGCAACTGCTGCCCAGGGCTTGGGCGGCAGCGTCCAGGCGCACATCCAGGTCATTCAGTTCGCTGGCCTGCACCAGGCCGAGGTGGCGACTGGGCAGTTCGATACCGGTCTCGCGTGACAACGCGCCATACCAGCGCAGGCCCTCGGTGAGGCTGCCTTCGAGCAGTTGCGCATGACGCAGGGTGCCGACCCGGTTGGCCAGTACGCCAGCGAATGGCAAGTCCGGCTGATAGCGCGCCAGGCCCAATGCCAACGCACCGAAGGTCTGCGCCATGGCCGTGCCGTCGATCACCCCCAGCACCGGCACGCCGAAGTGCCGCGCCAGATCGGCGCTGGACGGTGTGCCGTCGAACAGGCCCATCACGCCTTCGATCAGGATCAGGTCTGCCTCCCCCGCCGCTTCCCAGAGCAAACGGCGACTTTCCTGCTCGCCCACCATCCACATATCCAACTGATACACCGGCGCACCGCTGGCGCGCTCGTGAATCATTGGGTCGAGGAAGTCCGGGCCGCATTTGAACACGCGCACCTTGCGCCCCAGGTTGCGATGCAAACGGGCAAGCGCGGCGGTGACGGTGGTTTTGCCCTGGCCGGACGCCGGAGCGGCGATCAATACGGCAGGGCAATGACGGGGCTGATTCAAAGTTCGACGCCCTTCTGTGCCTTGATACCGGCCTGGAACGCGTGCTTGAGCATGCCCATGTCGGTGACGGTGTCGCCCATTTCGATCAACTCGGGCTTGGCGCCACGGCCGGTGACCACCACGTGTTGCATCGGGGGACGGGCTTGCAGGTCGCTGAGGACCTGGTCCAGGTCAAGGTAGCCGTGCTTGAGCGCGATGTTCAGCTCGTCCAGCACCACCAGGCCGATGGAGGGGTCTTGCAGCAATTCGCGGGAGACCGCCCAGGCGGCTTCGGCGGCGGCGATGTCGCGCTGGCGGTCCTGGGTTTCCCAGGTGAAACCTTCGCCCATCACATGGAAACGCACTTGCTCGGGGAAGCGGCGGAAGAACAGTTCTTCACCGGTGCTGTTACGCCCCTTGATGAACTGCACCACACCACACTGCATGCCATGGCCCATGGCTCGGGCCAACATGCCGAACGCGGAGCTACTCTTGCCTTTGCCATTGCCGGTCAGCACCAGCAGCAGGCCGCATTCGTTGGGGGAGTTGGCGATGCGCTCGTCGATCACGGCTTTTTTGCGCAGCATGCGCGCCAGGTGGCGTTCGTCGCGGTCGGGGGAATCGGTCATGGCAGCTCTCCGTTGGGGCTGGACAAAAACGGCGGGCAGGAAAAAAAGAACAACAGACAGCCAAGCATCGCCCACCGTGATGCTGTTGGATGTTGCAGGCCGGTCTCCGGGCTCATGAGTGGTGTGCGGGTTGAAGGCAGGCCAACGCTGCGCCTTCCCATATCGCAGGCGATACAGTGGCAAAAAGCAGCGTCTTGACTCATTTACCGTTGCGGGGGCAGCGCCGGAATCGAGGCGGCACTGTGTAGAAGTGCGCTCACTCACCGGCTTCCCTGTTTCACTCCGTCGACCCGTGGGTCACAGAGCACCTGGAACAAGCGGCGAAGGGTAGTAGGTTGGGGGTGGAGCGTCAATTAAAGCAACTGCCTCACCTGTACTTGAAGCTGCCACAAAACAACTGTGGGAGGGGGCTTGCCCCCGATGGCGGTGGATCAGCCCATTGATCGTTAGCTGACACACTGCTATCGGGGGCAAGCTCCCTCCCACATTTTGATTCGAGTCTGGCGCTAAGGATTGCGTGCCAGGTTGCCCGGCAACACGCGCTTGGCGCTCAGGTAGGCATTCTGCCAATAGGCCTTGGACAGTGTATCCAGCTTCACCGTACCGCCGGTTTGTGGCGCATGCACAAAGCGCCCTTCACCCACGTAGATCCCGGCGTGGCTGACCTGGGAACCGCCACCGGTGGCGAAGAACAGCAGGTCACCGGTCTGCAGGTTCTGCTCGCTGACGTCCTGCGCGCGCATTACGATCAGCTCGCGGGTGGTACGCGGCAGGGAAATCCCGGCGGCATCGCGGAAGACAAACCCGATCAGGCCACTGCAATCAAACCCGGAGTCCGGCGTATTGCCACCCCAACGATAAGGCGTGCCGACCAGGCCCAGCGCCCGGAAGAGTACGTCTTCGGCCGCAGGCGAGAAATTCTGGGTGGAATAGTTGAACACCGGCTTGGGCTTCACCGCTACGGGAGCGGGCGGCGGTGTGCGGCTTGCGCAGGCGCTGAGGAGCGCGGCGCAGACAATGAGAATAAGGCGGGCCGAGGTCGACATGTGCAGAACAATCCTGGTCTGGATGCGGCTTTCGCTGCCGAACGCTGAAAACCAGAACGCGCAAGCAAAGCTCGCGCGAACGGATTACAACAATATCCAGGGATTCTAGCGCTTACACGTCAAACTTCAAGTATCACTTTAAGTTTACTTGCTAGCGGTAACCGTCGTCGGGGCCATGGCGAGTGCACGCTTGGCTTCGATGAAGGTTTTGCTCCAGTAGCTGTCACCCAGGTTATCGACCCGGACACCACCACTGCGGCGGCTGCTGGAGTGGATAAACTGGTTATCGCCCAAGTAGATACCGGCGTGGCTGACACGACCACGGCCTGCCGTACTGAAGAAAAGCAGATCACCGGGCTTGAGGTTGTTGCGTGCGACCAACGGTGCATTCACGTTGATCATTTCACGGGTGGAGCGCGGCAGGTTCATGCCGGCTTCTTCGCGAAACAGATAGCCGATGAAACCGCTGCAGTCGAAACCGGCTTCAGAGGTACCACCGAAACGGTAACGGGTACCGATCAGGGACATGCCGCGTTCGAGGATGCTGTCGGCCAGGACTGGAAGCTGGTAAGGCTTGTTGCCGGCGAAGTCGGCCAGTTCCTTTTCCGTTGCAACTTCTTCCTCATAAACAGAGGCAGATTGAGCAGCAACGAATTTTGCCTGATTTTGAACCTGTGGTTTTTGCTGATCTGCCACCTGCTGAGGGTGGGAGGCGCAACCAAACAACAGGGTAACGAGTGCGAGGGGCACGAGGGGTGCGAAGCGATTTAGCATGGGCACGACCGTGGCTGATATGTAAAGAAGTCGAGACTATGCCTTCTATCACATCGATTTGCAAATTCAATCGTGGTCTATGTGACTTCTTGTTTGGACTATGACATCTAAGCCCTTAACACCCTGTACCTGCCTTTTGCGTGGCCAAACCGGCTCAAACGCAGGTTTTCTGGCGCCTGTAATTTGCCGAAAGCCGCGAAAACAGCGGGCTAGCTACCAGCCGAGGGTTTCTTTGAGGAAGGGGATGGTCAGCTTGCGCTGGGCCTGCAAGGAGGCCTGATCGAGCTGTTCGAGCAGATCGAACAATGCGCTCATGCTGCGGGTGCCTCGAGTAAGGATAAAGTGCCCGACCTCGTCGGTGAGGTGCAGGCCGCGACGGGATGCGCGCAGTTGCAGGGCACGCAATTTGTCTTCGTCGGACAGCGGGCGCATCTGGAAGATCAGCGCCAGGGTCATGCGCGACTTGAGGTCGGCCAGCTTGATCGGCAACTCGCGGGGCGAAGTCGACGCGGCAATCAACAGGCGCCGACCGCTGTCACGCAAGCGGTTGAACAGGTGAAACAGCGCTTCTTCCCATTCCGCTTTGCCGGCGATCGCTTGCAGATCGTCCAGGCACACCAGTTCGTATTGCTCAAGATGGTCGAAGATGCCGATACCGCGGTCCATCAACTCGGCCAACGGCAGGTACACCGCCGGTTCGCCCATCTGCTCGAACCGCAGGCACGCGGCCTGCAACAGGTGGGTACGCCCTACGCCGTGCTTGCCCCACAGGTAGATCAGGCTTTCGGTCCACCCGGCGTCGGCTTCGCAGAGCCGCTCGACATAGCCGAGTGCAGCGGCATTGGCGCCTGGGTAGTAGTTGATGAAGGTGGCGTCGTCACGCAGACGCACACCCAAGGGCAGCTGAATCGGTTTCATGCTGACTGAACGGCTCCAAACGAACCGTTAGTGGCCTCTGTGTAAAGTTTGCAAAGTTTATACCCGTGACGCCGGGCGCACAATGCAACAGACCCCAAGCAAAATCAAAGGTTTGCGTTAACTTGTTGGATTTGTGCAGATTGTTTGACGGACCGCTCCCAGAAAAGACAAACCCGGCGTTGGCCGGGTTTGTGAAGAAAGGGTTACAAGTCGGGATCTTCAACCCCCGTATACGCATCCGAATCCTTGTACAGATCGTGCACATGGCGCACCAGCACCATGATCACCGCCGCCACCGGCAATGCCAGCAGGATACCGGTGAAGCCGAACAGCTCACCGCCCGCCAGGATCGCAAAGATCACCGCCACCGGATGCAGGCCAATCCGATCCCCGACCAGCAACGGCGTCAGCACCATGCCTTCAAGGGCCTGGCCGACCATGAATACGGCCACGATCCCCAGCATCGGGTACAGGTCGCCGCCAAACTGGAACAAGCCCGCGACCAGCGCCGCGCCGATCCCAATCACAAAGCCCATATAAGGTACGATCGCGGCCAGGCCGGCGATCAGGCCGATCAACAGGCCCAGTTCCAGGCCGATAGCCATCAAGCCGGCCGCGTAGATGATCCCCAGGGCCAGCATCACCAGCAACTGCCCGCGCACGAAGGCGCCGAGCACCTCATGGCATTCCTCAGCCAGTGAAACAATGCGTTCCTCACGGTTGCGCGGCAGCAGGCTGCGGATCTTGGCCATCATGATGTCCCAGTCGCGCAGCAAGTAGAACGCCACCACCGGGATCAGCACGAGGTTGGTCAGCCAGCCGATCAGCGCCAGGCTGGACGCAGTCGCCTGGCTGAGGATGACCCCGACGATGTCGGTGGTCTGGCCCATATGTTCGCTGATGGCCGCCTTGACCTTGTCGAACTTCCAGAAGCCATCCGCCAGCCCCAGCTTGGCCTGGGCCCATGGCATCGCCGTGTGCTGCAGCCAATCGAGCATCTGCGGCGCCAGCTCATACAAGCGGAACAACTGCTTGGCCAGCATCGGCACCAACACCAGCACCAACGCCGTGATGATCAAGGTAAACAGGGCGAACACCGCCACCACGCCCCAGGTCCGCGACAACCCGGCCTTCTCCAGACGATCCACCACCGGATCGAACAGGTAAGCCAGCAGCAACGCGACCAGGAACGGCGTCAGGATCGAATGCAGCAGGAACACAAAAACGCACAGCAGGACAAACCCGCCAAGCCACACCCAACGACGCGTATCCGCCATAAACCACTCCATCTATATAAAGAAGAAAACTACTACCAACGAAAACGCAGTTGCGCCTGAGGTTCTGGGGCAGCAGCAGGCTGCGCACCCTCCGCCACGGGTTGCTGGACCGGTGCTTCACCCGCAGGAATTTCCTGCAACCTGGCCAGGCTCAACTGAGTACGCAACTGATCGGCACTGCCATTGACGCGGTACACGATGCGATTGCCATCCACTAACTGCGGCTGACCGCCGAAAGGCTCCAGCAGATGACCCAGCGCGGCATAACGCTCAAGGGTCATGCCCTGCACTTCCAGCAATTGTTCGGTGCTCACGCCGGGCTTGACCGCAAAGCGCGGCGCCAGCTTCTGGCTGACCGCCAGCATCACCGCATCGGCCACGGCGCCGGTGTCGGGCCCTTGCGCCGTGCCTTGCTCACTTTTGTCGCCCAGCCACAGACGCCATTTGGCCTGCCACTGGCTGCCTTCCTGACGCGCATGCACCGCCAGCAAGGCGTCGGCGCCGTAACGCTCGGAGGCAGCGCGCAGCGGTGTGGCGTCGGCACTTTCCAGATTCGGTGCGGTGGCGACCACCTGTTCATCCAGGTCACCCAGCGGCAGGCGCAACGGCAGGCCTCTGTGTTGCGCGGCACGGCGCAGCGCCTGGGCAACGGTCTGGCCATCGCCCACCAGGCTGCTGCCTTCGGTGGAGTCGTTCAGCCACCAGCCAAGGATCGACGGCCGATTGCTGCCCCAGATCGACAGGCCCGCTTCCCGCAGCACGCGATCGGTGCTCACCGGGTCGAAATCCACTTGCAGGCTTTCCGGCGGGCCAGCGTCGTAGCCGTACTGGCTGATGATTTGTTGCGGGTCCTTGCGAACGGCCGCCAGGCCCGGGCCATCGGCGGCCTTGGCGTCGCCGGTCAAGCGGATCACCAGGGTCTGCACGGCGCGCTGGGTCGCCTGGTCGCGCTCTTGCGGCGACTGACTGCTGACGGGCTCGAGTACTTGATAAAGGCCATTGAGGGTTTCGGCATGACTCGCCAGGCTGACCAACGACAAACAGCCTACAAAGAAGAACTTGAACAAACGCATGAAAGATTCCCGAACGACAAATTTAGCGGCTGGAACAGACCGCGTGAACTCGGCTTGGCAAGGCTGTGACCACAGCGACCGGTAAAACATTCACAGGGTCCTGGCAGTTTTTGTACTGTCATAACGATAGCGGTTTAAAGGCTATACCTTAATACGCGCCATGGCAGGGGCCATCAGCATTTTTTAACCGGCTTTTTTTACCTATATGGCCCTGCCCGTCGGCCCGAGGATGGCCGCTGCCCCTCAAGCCTGATAAAATCGCGCGCCTTCGCAGACCGTCACCGGCTGGGCCTTTTACCAAAAGCGCCTGCCCGCTCGGTCGTTACCCCTGAATCCCCCCTAAAGGCCTGGATCATGAGCAAGCAACCCTCCCTGAGCTACAAGGACGCCGGTGTAGACATCGACGCCGGTGAAGCATTGGTCGAACGCATCAAGAGCGTCGCCAAGCGCACTGCGCGCCCCGAAGTCATGGGCGGCCTGGGCGGTTTTGGCGCCCTCTGCGAAATCCCGGCCGGCTACAAGCAGCCTGTCCTGGTATCCGGCACCGACGGCGTGGGCACCAAGCTGCGCCTGGCACTGAACCTGAACAAACACGACACCATCGGCATCGACCTGGTTGCCATGTGCGTCAACGACCTGGTGGTGTGCGGCGCCGAGCCGTTGTTCTTCCTCGACTACTACGCCACCGGCAAGCTGAACGTGGACACCGCGGCACAAGTGGTCACCGGTATCGGTGCCGGTTGCGAACTGTCGGGTTGCTCCCTGGTCGGCGGTGAAACCGCTGAAATGCCAGGCATGTACGAAGGCGAAGACTACGACCTGGCCGGCTTCTGCGTCGGCGTCGTGGAAAAAGCCGAGATCATCGACGGCTCCAAAGTTGCTGCCGGTGACGCCCTGCTGGCCCTGCCGTCCTCCGGCCCGCACTCCAACGGTTACTCGCTGATCCGCAAGATCATCGAAGTGTCCGGTGCCGAGATCGAGAACACCCAGCTCGACGGCAAGCCGCTGACTGATTTGCTGATGGCCCCGACCCGCATCTACGTCAAGCCACTGCTCAAGCTGATCAAGGACACCGGCGCAGTCAAGGCCATGGCCCACATCACTGGCGGCGGCCTGCTGGACAATATCCCGCGCGTTCTGCCAAAAGGCGCCCAGGCCATCGTTGACGTCGCCAGCTGGCAGCGTCCTGCGGTATTCGACTGGTTGCAAGAGAAAGGCAACGTCGACGAAACCGAAATGCACCGCGTGTTGAACTGCGGCGTCGGCATGGTCATCTGCGTGGCTCAGGAGCACGTTGAAACCGCGCTGAACGTACTGCGCGAAGCCGGCGAGCAGCCTTGGGTCATCGGCCAGATCGCCACCGCTGCCGAAGGCGCGGCTCAGGTTGAGCTGAAGAACCTCAAGGCTCATTAATGTCTCAGACCTGTGATGTCGTGGTGCTGCTCTCCGGCACCGGCAGTAACTTGCAGGCCCTGATCGACAGCACGCGCACCGGCGACAACCCGGTGCGCATTGCTGCGGTGATCTCCAACCGCAGCGACGCCTACGGCCTGCAACGCGCCAGGGACGCGGGTATCGACACCCGCTCCCTGGATCACAAGGCGTTCGAGGGCCGTGAGGCCTTCGACCGCGCCTTGATCGAACTGATCGACGCCTTCAACCCCAAGCTCGTGGTACTCGCCGGCTTCATGCGCATCCTCAGCGCTGACTTCGTGCGGCATTACGCCGGGCGCCTGTTGAATATCCACCCTTCCCTGCTGCCCAAGTACAAAGGCATGCACACGCACCAGCGTGCGCTCGAGGCCGGCGACCGCGAGCATGGCTGCAGCGTGCACTTTGTCACCGAGGAACTCGATGGCGGGCCTCTGGTCGTACAGGCAGTGGTTCCGGTAGAGTCTGACGACTCGGCGCAGACGCTTGCGCAACGGGTTCACACCCAGGAACACAGGATTTACCCGCTGGCCGTTCGCTGGTTTGCCGAGGGGCGGTTGATTCTTGGTGACCAGGGTGCATTATTGGACGGTCAGTTACTCGCGGCCAGCGGCCACTTGATTCGAACCTAGGAGATTTTATGCGTCGCGCCTTGCTCTTCGCTTTTGCGCTGTTCGCCTTGCCAGCCGTGCAAGCAGCAGACCTTCACCCCTTCTCCGTCAGCTACACCGCCGACTGGAAACAGTTGCCCATGAGTGGTTCGGCCGAACGCAGCCTGGCCAAGAACGGCGACGGCTCCTGGACCTTGAATTTCAAGGCTTCCATGATGATCGCCAGCCTCACCGAAACCAGCGTGATCCTGTTTGACAAGGACACCCTGCAACCGAAGAGCTACACCTTCGAACGCGGTGGCCTGGGCAAGGCGAAGAAGATCAATCTGGACTTCGACCAGACCGCCAAGAAAGTCACCGGGTTTGAAAACAAAGACCCGGTCAACGTGCCCCTGCAAAGCGGCATGCTCGACAAGTCGACCTACCAGTTGGCCCTGCAGCGCGACGTGGCTGCCGGCAAGAAGAGCATGAGCTACAACGTGGTCGAAGGCACCGACGTCGACACCTACGACTTCCGCGTGATCGGCCCGGAAAAGGTCCAGACCAAGGTCGGCTCCATCGACGCGATCAAGGTCGAGCGCGTGCGTGACCCGACGCAGAGCAAGCGCATCACCCAGATGTGGTTTGCCAAGGACCAGGGCGGCATTCTGGTTGCCCTGCGCCAGGTAGAAACCGACGGCAAGGAATACAACATCATGCTGCAGGACGGCACCGTTGACGGTAAGGCTGTCAAAGGTAGCTGATCGGTAGCTGGAACAGAGAGCCTCGCGAATGCGGGGCTTTTTTTCGCCTGTCGATTGGGTTTCGCCTGACACGAACATGAAACTTTTGTCATAAAACTCAGGGCCCTGCGGCGCAATGTCGCGGTTTTCGCGGGCTGCAGCACTGTTGCATTTACCGCAATGAATTGTTGCGCGAAAAGTCGGTTTACTTAGCAAGCTAACAAATCATATAACAAAGGCCTGCGACGACTTGCCGCAGATCCACCAGAGATTGGAGCAAGCAGATGACTGTAAAAGTAACTGAACGCGACGACGAACATATGTCCCACGAAGCACTGGGCCATGGGATTCACATCTGGGATGTACACCAGCAAGACCTGTTGGTCGGCATGTTTCACAACGAGAGCGACGCTCATAATTATAAAAACGAGCTCGAAGCCCTTGAGATGAGACGCCAGTCAGAAAGCTCCTGAAGATACCTTGTAGTGAGCGGGCTTGCCCCGCACTGGGTGGCGAAGCCGCCCCACTAAAAACGCCGCATTCTTTCTGGGAGAATGCGGCGTTTGGTTTTCAGGGTCGGCCCTTTCAAGGTCTTTAGGTAGAACAGGCGATGAGTACCCTGTGGCAAGCCCGCTCGCCACAACAAGCCTGCTCACTACAATTAAGGCTGCAGCCTTACCACATCAGGTCATCCGGGATCTGGTAGGCGGCGTACGGATCATCCTCATCCGGCACCTGGCTTTCCGTCAGGATATTGAGCTGGACGATACGCTCCGGTGCGCGCTCCTGGATTTTCAGCGCCGCTTCACGCGGGATCACCTCATAACCGCCGCCGTGGTGCACGATCGCCAGGGAGCCGTTGCTCAGCTTGTTGCGCATCAGCGTGTTGACCGACAGGCGCTTGACCTTCTTGTCGTCCACGAAGTTGTAATAGTCCTCGGTGGTCAGCTTGGGCAGGCGCGAGGTCTCGATCAGTTGCTTGACCTGGGCCGTGCGGGCCTTGGCCTCGGCTTTTTCCTGCTGCTGGCGGTTCAGTTCCTGGTCGCGCTTGACCTTCTCGGCCTGCGCTTCAGCCGCCAGGCGGGCCTGGGTGTCGTCTGCCTCGATCTGGCCTTTATGAACCAGGCGCTGCTGTTTCTGTTTCTCTTTGCCGACCTGCTTGGCCTGCTTTTGGTTGACCAGACCTGCTTTGAGCAACTGGTCGCGAAGGGAAAGGCTCATGGTGCTTACTCACTTAGGCAACTGCTCAACCGCAGCTGGACACATTCTTTTCCTGACGTTTGGCTTCGCCCCACAGGGCGTCCATCGTTTCGAGGGTGCAATCTTCTATGGATTGGTGCGTATCGCGCAATGCCTGTTCGATAAATCGGAAGCGTCGCTCGAACTTGGCATTGGCGCCACGCAGCGCGGTTTCCGGGTCGACCTTGAGGTGACGGGCCAGGTTGACCGCCGCGAACAGCAGATCACCGACCTCATCGGCAATCGCCGCAGAATCGTTGTCGGCCATGGCTTCGAGCACTTCATCGAGCTCTTCGCGCACGTTATCCACCACCGGCAGGGCCGACGGCCAATCGAAGCCAACCTGGCTGGCGCGCTTCTGCAATTTGGCGGCGCGGGACAGGGACGGCAGCGCCGTGGGCACGTCATCCAGCAGGGAGAGTTGCTCCGGCGCGTCGGACTTTTCCGCACGCTCCTCAGCCTTGATCTGCTCCCAGCGCTCTTTGACCTGTTCTTCACTCAGCTGTGGGATATCCAGCGGCGCATACAGGTCGCCGGTGGGAAACACGTGGGGATGACGACGGATCAGCTTGCGCGTGATGCTGTCGATCACCCCGGCGAATTCGAAGCGCCCTTCTTCTCGCGCCAACTGGCTGTAATACACCACCTGGAACAACAGGTCGCCCAGCTCACCCTGCAGGTGATCGAAGTCGCCGCGCTCGATGGCATCGGCGACTTCGTAGGCCTCTTCCAACGTGTGCGGGACGATGGTGGCGTAGGTTTGCTTGATGTCCCACGGGCACCCGTATTGCGGGTGCCGCAGGCGGTTCATCAGGTGCAGCAGGTCTTCGAGCGAATACATCATGGGGTACGGTTACGCCGCGTCTCGATGATATTCGGCAACTGGGAAATCCGCCCCAGCAACCGCCCCAGTGCGTCCAACCCCGGAATCTCGATGGTCAGGGACATCAGCGCGGTGTTGTCCTCTTTGTTCGAGCGGGTATTGACCGCCAGCACGTTGATCCGCTCATTGAGCAGCACCTGCGACACGTCACGCAGCAACCCGGAACGGTCGTAGGCACGGATGACGATGTCCACCGGGTAAGTGAGCACCGGCACCGGCCCCCAACTGACCTGGATGATCCGCTCCGGCTCACGCCCGCCCAGTTGCAGCACCGAGGCGCAATCCTGGCGGTGAATGCTCACGCCGCGGCCCTGGGTGATATAGCCGACGATGGCGTCCCCCGGCAGCGGCTGGCAGCAGCCGGCAATTTGGGTCATCAGGTTGCCCACGCCCTGGATCTGGATATCGCCACGCTTGCCGGGCTTGTAGCCGGTGGCCTTGCGTGGGATCAGTTCCAGCTGTTCGCTGCCGCGTTCCGGCTCGACCAGTTGCTGGGCCAGGTTGACCAGTTGGGCCAGGCGCAAATCGCCGGCACCGAGGGCGGCAAACATGTCTTCGGCGATCTTCATGTTGGCCTTTTCGGCCAGCTTGTCGAAGTCCACCTGGGGCAGGCCCAGGCGCGCCAGTTCGCGCTCGAGCAAGGTTTTACCGGCCGCGACGTTCTGGTCGCGCGCCTGCAATTTGAACCAGTGGACGATCTTCGCCCGCGCCCGCGACGTGGTGATGTAGCCCAGGTTCGGGTTCAGCCAGTCGCGGCTCGGCGTACCGTGCTTGCTGGTGATGATCTCGACCTGTTCACCGGTCTGCAGGCTGTAGTTGAGGGGCACGATGCGCCCGTTGATCTTGGCGCCCCGGCAGTTGTGGCCGATCTCGGTGTGCACGCGGTAGGCGAAGTCCAGCGGCGTGGCGCCCTTGGGCAAGTCGATGGCATGGCCGTCCGGAGTGAAGATATAGACCCGGTCCGGCTCGATATCCACGCGCAGCTGTTCGGCCAGGCCGCCGATGTCGCCGAGTTCTTCGTGCCATTCCAGTACTTGGCGCAGCCAGGAGATTTTCTCTTCGTACTGGTTGGACCCCGCCTTTACGTCGGTGCCCTTGTAGCGCCAGTGCGCACATACACCCAGCTCGGCCTCTTCGTGCATGGCGTGGGTGCGGATCTGCACTTCCAGCACCTTGCCCTCGGGGCCGATCACCGCCGTGTGCAACGAGCGATAGCCGTTTTCCTTGGGGTTGGCGATGTAGTCGTCGAACTCCTTGGGGATGTGCCGCCACAGGGTGTGGACGATGCCCAGCGCGGTGTAGCAGTCGCGCATTTCCGGCACCAGCACGCGCACCGCACGCACGTCGTAGATCTGGCTGAAGGCCAGGCCCTTGCGCTGCATTTTGCGCCAGATGGAATAGATGTGTTTGGCGCGGCCGCTGATGTCGGCTTCGACGCCGGTGGCCTGCAATTCGGAGCGCAGCTGGTTCATCACGTCGGCGATAAAGCGCTCGCGGTCGAGCCGCCGCTCATGCAGCAACGTGGCAATCTGTTTGTATTGATCGGGTTCGAGGTAGCGGAAGGACAAGTCTTCCAGCTCCCACTTGATATGGCCGATGCCCAGGCGGTGCGCCAGCGGCGCATAGATGTCGAAGACCTCGCGGGCGACGCGGTTGCGCTTCTCGTCGTCGGCGGTCTTCACCGCACGGATCGCGCAAGTACGCTCGGCCAGCTTGATCAGGGCGACGCGCACGTCATCGACCATCGCCACCAGCATCTTGCGCAGGTTCTCGACCTGGCCCTGGGTGCCCAGCACCATGGACTGGCGCGGGCTGAGGCTGGCGCTGATCGCGGCCATGCGCAGCACGCCGTCGATCAGCTTGGCCACCACGGTGCCGAAACGCTGGCTGACGGTGGGCAACGGGATATGCCCTTCACGCACGCCGCGATAGAGCACGGCGGCGATCAGCGAATCCTGGTCCAGCTTGAGATCGGCGAGGATCTCGGCGATCTCCAACCCGGTGCGAAAGCTGGAAGTGCCTTCGGCCCACAGGTTCTTGGCCGCATTGTCTTGCTGCTCGGACTCACGAGCGAACTCGCAGGCGGCTTTCAAGGCTTCACGGTCCAGTGCCGGGTCGACACTGATGGCATGGTCCAGCCATGCCTCGAGATTGATACTGCCGTCGGTGTTGATCGGCTGGTGTGCTCTCACCTGTACCATCTTGCTTACCTTCCCTACGACGCACCTTCGATGCGCCAAAATCATCGCCGACGTTTACTGCGAACTCCCTGGCAGATCACAGGCCCTGGAGAACGCAGGCCAGTCGGATTAAACGGGCATCCTAGCCCGCTTCAAATAACGCCATGGCCTCGACATGCGCGGTTTGCGGAAACATGTCGAGGATCCCGGCACGTTTTAGCCGGTAGCCTTGCTTGACCAACTCAACCGTGTCCCGCGCCAGCGTGGCCGGGTTGCAGGACACATACACCAGACGCTTGGCGCCCAAGGTCGCAAGCTTGCGCACAACCTCCAGGGCACCGTCACGGGGTGGGTCCAAGAGTACCGCAGAAAAGCCCTGTTTGGCCCATTCTGCGTCAATCAAAGGCTGGGACAAATCGGCCTGAAAAAACTGCGCATTATGCAAATCGTTGCTGACGGCATTCACGGCCGCCCGGTCCACCATGGTCTGCACACCTTCCACCGCCACCACTTCACGCACCTGGCGCGCCAGTGGCAGGGCGAAATTGCCCAGGCCGCAAAACAGGTCCAGCACCCGTTCGTCGGGTTGTGGCGCCAGCCATTCGAGGGCCTGGGCGACCATCGCCGCGTTGACGCCGGCGTTGACCTGCACGAAGTCTCCTGGCCGGTAAGCCAGCTCCAGATTCCACTGTTCCAGTTGAAAGCCCAACACAGCATCGGTGTCGACCGGCTCCGGCTGGCCCTCGCCATGCAGCCACAATTGAGCCTCATGGAAAGTGCAGAATTCTCTCAACACCTGCAGGTCCGCTTCGGACAACGGCGCCATATGCCGCAGCAACACCGCAACGCATGTACCGCTGAACAATTCCACATGCCCCAGGGCCTGGGGTTTGCTCAGGCGGCGCAGCATGTTCGGCAGGCGCTGCATGATCGGTTGCAAGGCCTGTACCAGCACCGGGCAATCATCGATGGCGACGATGTCCTGGCTGGCCACGGCGCGAAAACCGACGTCCAGGTGTTTCGCCTTGGCATCCCAACGCACCGCCACGCGGGCGCGGCGACGGTAGCCGAATTCCGGCCCGCTCAACGGCGCGGCCCACTCTTGCGGTTCGACACCGGCCACGCGGGACAGTTGCTCGGCGAGCATGCGCTGTTTCAGGGCAAGCTGTTCGGTGTGGGGCAGGTGCTGCACGCTGCAACCGCCACAACGACCAACGTGCGCGCACGGTGCCGGGCGACGCAGTTCGCTGGCCTTGAAGACGCGCTCGGTGCGTGCCTCGACGATTTTGCCGTGGGCACCCAGCACTCGCGCCTCGACTTCTTCGCCAGCCAGCGCGCCGTTCACAAACCAGGTGCGGCCCTCGAAGAACACGATGCCACGGCCATCATTGGCCAGGCGCTCGATGGTCAGGCGTTGTTTCTTGCCCACCGGAATCTGCGGGGCCCGGCTGCCGCCCGTCGGTTGGAAGCGCAGGCCTCTCTCGTGCTTGGCCATCAGTTGGGTTCGTCGAAGATGCCGGTCGACAGGTAGCGGTCGCCTCGGTCACAGATGATCGCGACGATCACCGCGTTTTCCACTTCTTTGGACAGGCGCAACATGCCCGCCACCGCGCCACCGGAAGACACGCCGCAGAAGATGCCTTCTTCACGCGCCAGGCGGCGGGTGGTGTCTTCGGCCTCGCGCTGGGCCATGTCGATGATGCGGTCCACACGCGTGGCGTTGTAGATCTTCGGCAGATACTCCTCGGGCCAACGGCGGATCCCCGGGATGGCCGAACCTTCCATCGGTTGCAGGCCGACGATCTGGATCGCCGGGTTCTGCTCCTTGAGGTAGCGCGAGTTGCCCATGATGGTGCCGGTGGTGCCCATGGAGCTGACGAAGTGGGTGATGGTGCCCTGGGTCTGGCGCCAGATTTCCGGGCCGGTGCTGGTGTAGTGCGCCTCGGGGTTGTCGCCATTGGCGAACTGGTCCAGCACCAGGCCACGGCCTTCGGCGGCCATGCGCTCGGCGAGGTCGCGCGCGCCTTCCATGCCTTCTTCCTGGGTGACCAGCACCAACTGGGCGCCATAGGCCGTCATCGCCGCCTTGCGCTCGGCGCTGCCGTTGTCGGGCATGATCAGGATCATCTTGTAGCCCTTGATCGCGGCGGCCATGGCCAGGGCGATCCCGGTGTTACCCGAGGTGGCCTCGATCAGCGTGTCGCCGGGCTTGATCTGCCCGCGCAACTCGGCGCGGGTGATCATCGACAGCGCCGGGCGGTCCTTCACGGAACCGGCCGGGTTATTCCCTTCGAGCTTGAGCAGCAGGGTATTACTGGTTTCACCCGCCATGCGTTGCAAGCGGACCAGGGGCGTGTTGCCGACGCAATCGGCGATTGTAGGGTACTGCAAGGTCATGGCGTATTCGCAATCCAGACTGCGGGGCGCACATCATACCGGGAAAGGCTGGCGGGCCATATCACGCAAAGTGTGGTGCTTATTGCCCAATAGAATAAGCAGCCAGGAAGGCGCTCCATTCTTCCTCGGTCAACTGGGTAAACAGCGTCTCTTCTTCCTGATTCCTTGCCGCCAGTAGCCCGCCCACCTCCCGTAGATACTCACCTTCGCTGAGCGCCCCGCTTTCCTGCCTATCCATTGCATCATTCATCCGATGCTCATAACGCTGATAGTCAATCGTCTCCTTAAAGCGCCCTCGGTACTTATGTTCCAGAAAGGCTCTCCAAAGCGTCTCTTCCTTATCCAGCAAGGGCGACGGCCACAACGCCTGCGCCTCCTCCATCAGCACTCTTTGATGCATAGCAGCGACCTCCGCTGTGCTGACGGTCAACTCTCTGTCCAAGCGTTCCTTCAACGGAAGTTGCAATTCCAATTCCTGGGCCAACGAAATTGCGAAAGCCAACATACGGTTGCCTGCCGCTCTGGGAGATTGGGACGGTAATACCTTCACCACTATCTCCGTGATAGTGTCCAGCCGCTTCAAGGTACGAAGACAGTGGATGAGAGACGCACCACTTCCATTGCCTCCACTCAAAAATAGTTCGACGGCTTGAAACCTGAGCTCCAAACGGTTCAGCGCCAGCACCCATCCATCCCTACCGTAGTCCATTTCATACACTTGTTCGGCCATGAAATTAGCCAGCGAACGGTTTACCTCCGCACGCTCGATCAATGACCAGACTCGCGCAGTCAGGTCTTCTCTAAAAGCCCGATAGCCGACCGACGTAAAATTGGGGTCATTACTCACAAATGCCAACAGTGAGAAAAAATTCTCGAATCGCGGTTGTGATTGCATAAAGCCCCAGAGTTCGTGACGCGCAGCTACCTCCTGCAATGGCAGCACCGCCAGCCAACGGTCCGCCTGCGATAGATGTTGTGGGCCGAGTCCAAAGTGGATATCCGATCGATCAGGCTGCTCGCGCAGGCGGCGTATCATTTGCAGCGTTCCGTCCGAAAGTGGATTTCCGCGTAGATTCATCGCACGACTGACATGGGGGAAAATAAACAGATCACTGCTGGTAAGTATGGATATACGGTTATCGCGAAGGTCGAACACCCTCAGGTGACGCAAGGTGACGGCACCCTGTGGAAGGTTCTCAAGTTGCGTGTTCCGCATTTTCAATACCCGCAAATGCTTCAGCGGATAAAGATTGAGCCGCTTGCCCAACCTAAGCGGGTTGTCGGACAAATCAAGGCTTGTCAGTTGAGTCAATTCGGATAGGGCGATTACGTCACCCAGGTTGAACTTGAGCCGATTGTCAGCAAGATCCAGCTTCACTAGATAGGGTAGGTAATTCAAACCTGAGGGCAGGCGCTCCAGACGATTGCCACTCGCACACAGCCAGCGCACGCTCGGGAAACACCTGAGGAAGTGAGTCGGCAAGCTTGCCAGTTGATTATTCCTTAAACTCATCAATTGGACATGTGCCATAAGAGCACCTAATGGCGGTAGGTCACTGACCTGCAAATCATCCAGATTGAGCTCGAAGTCTACGCCTCGTGTGGAGACTTCTTTACGCCAGCAACGCCGAATCCGCTCAGCGACTTCATTTCGCCTGAGGGTGTCCGCCGCCTCTCCCTGGCGACACCAGTGATCCAGCATCCGATTCATACGCCCCCGCTCCCTGAACTTGAAGTCGATAGCCTCCTCACGTTGGGCCACGGAGTCACTGATATTCTCCAGCATCTCGAAGACTTCTCGGTCCGTCCTGTCAGGAAACAACTCGCGCATGCGGGCCACTTGTTGGCGGTCCACCGGCCCCAACTCGGTACCACCACTCAACGGATACCCCACACGCCCGTCTGCCAGGCGCTTTGACACGCTCGTTTCGGGTACACGCTGCATCTTGAGAATCGCTTGTATGCCCGGCCAGTCGCCACTAAGCCGGCTGCCTATCTCCGCCCTCAACTCAGCCACCCCGCCCATATGGGTGTAGCCCAACGTCTGTCGCTCGGCAGATGGTAATGCGCTGAGCAAGGCTTCCAGAAACGGCGCCCGAGCGCCCACAGTCTGCAAGCCGTCACTAGGTCGCGGGGAGTACGCTTGGTATTGGCCCGCGTTCGGCTTCAACACTCGCCGCAGAGCCCCATCAGGCGGACCAACGCTGTCGATCATCCGATGGGCGTCCCAGATCTCGACTCGCAGATGGGCTGGCCATCCCTCACGACGAGCCATCTCATGCAGCATCAACCGTGAGCTGTCATCATTCGCCAATGGGGAAAGGTGCACGCCTTCCAAGGCGCGGCAGACGCGCAACCAGCGGGTCCACCAGCGCGCCTCTTGCAGCAGGGAGGCAGGTACCCGCCCTTCCCTCAAGCGCGCCAGGTCCGACGGCGTGGCATGCTGTACCCAGTCCTGTGCTATCCCCACCGTCAACCCAGGGAACTGGCGCAGTATCAGCTGAGCCAGGGGGTCTTCAGACTGTTGATGCTTGAGGCGCAGCACATCAAAAAACTGAGCATGCATCTGCAGTTTTTCCATCTTCACCTTGGCTTGCAGAGCCGTGACCTGGTCTTCACGTGCAGCCCCAGGCAGCCCGACCAGCGCATCGGCACTGTCGGGGGTTATTTCATCAAGCACCTGGACAATAAACTCCGACCCCATCTCCAGTCCTTGCTTGACCCGCTCAAAGATATTCAAGCGTTCGAACGTCTCCACCAAAAGCACCGGCGGCGGTTCGCTGCGCATATGCACCTTGCGCAGTATGTCCGGCGTCACGCCGCTGATCTGCTGGACCTTGTCGATGGCATCGGGGGTCAATGTGCGAAACCTGGGACCCAGGCGGTAAAAGGGTTTATGCCCGTTCCAGGTCAGCGGGTTCTCCCATTCATGCCGCCACGCGCCCGCGCCGTTATGGCTCAGCAGCGGCGCATACGCGTCGTCCAGGGCCGGATGGCGGATGCACCAGGGGCGGGTTTGATCCTCCTGGGTCACTTTGAAATATTGGCTATCGATGAACAAATAGCGGTCCGACTCCAGAGAGTACAACCCCAAGGCATCGGGCTCGGGTGCAATGCGCCGGGTGTCGACGTCACTCGCGTACTGCGCGATGTCGCGCAGCACCGGGTAGAACGTGCCTTGCGGTGCACGATTGCGCAGCATCGCCTGGGCCACTTGATGACGAAACCCAGTGATGGCCGCGGGCATATCGGCGCCGAACCGGGCGCGATCGTGATCGGAGAGTTGGCTCAGTAGCACCCGGAAAAACGCATGCGCGCCACCCTGCTGCACGCCGGCGCCCTGGCTGCCCGGATCATAGGGCGAAAACTCCCCATCACCATGGTCGAGGATCAACACGGCATGCTTGTCACGATCCAGGGGAGCGTAGGTTGACGGGCGGACAATCAGTTGCTTGCCGATAGTCCTCAAGGCACTGCGGGCAAACGCCTGGACCCAGGCCTGGGTTTGCGGATCAAACCTGCGGCGGTGGTAGATGCGGTCAATGAGGGCCTCGGCACGCGCCATCTGCGCGGCAACCTTGAGCGCATCGTAGAGCGGCTCGGGTTGTTGTCGGACTTCAAGCAAACGGGTTTGCTGGTCGGCCGACAGCGGATGCTGATCCAGCACCTCCAGCAACCTCGGCAGGCTGACGCCGGGGTGCAATACGCGCAGCGCCTCGATCACCTCGGGCACCGGGTAGTCATGCCCAAGGCTGTCAGGCAACCATTTACATACGGACACCGAAGCGCGGATAGCGCTCGAGCGATGGGTGTCGGCAAACCGGGTCAAGGCTTCGAACAGATCGAACCGCGACGCCTGGGCCTGGGCCGCCAGTTGCAAACGGACCGCCTGTTCGCCGGCGGAAAAACTCGAGGGTAAAAGTTGTACCACCGCGTGGGACAGGTGCGCGGTGATGCGCTGCGGTGCAGAGTAGCCAAACTGGTGGTTCTCCAGGGCGGTAACCGTGATCACAACCGTCGTCGGGCGGGTCGCATCCCTGCTGTAGCGACGTAGCTCCTGGCCCTGTGTGTTGACGATTCTCAACGCCGTGTCCAGCGGCCACGCCGGCAGCTGGGTCAGCAACGGGCCCAGGACTTCGAATGCCCCCATGGGCACTGGCCGGTTGGAATCGACCGAGTTGGCGGCCCAGTCAATCAGCCGGTCGGCGTTGAACCGATGCGCCGCCTCCACCAACGAGGCTGATGGGCGTGCGCCTGCCCAGACACGTTCCAATTGTTCGCGTGATGTGCCGCTGGTTTCCAGCAAGGCCTGCAGCTCATGCGCAGGCGCCTGGGAGGGCAGCAACATGCGCTCAAGCAACTGGGGGCTACTCAGCCCCGTACTGTCCTTGATGCTGGCGGCGGGCATTTGCGAAAGGCGTTGATACAAGGCTTGATGGCGCCGCCGTACACTGAATGCCAGGCGGCTATGCAGCCGCCCGTTGATCAGCAGGTCGGCCAGGTCGGAAAAGGCCAGCACCAGTTCACCTGCATGCCCCTCCAGCACACTGGACAGGCCATTGAGCAACCCTTCACCCAGCGCCGCGAACAGCGCGATCGCTCTTACACGTGCCAACCCCTTGAGCGGACCGGGTACCGGCATCAGTAATAGCTCCAACACCTCACCGATCACGGTGCGCGCAATGCCGGCAAGGGTCGTCAGAACCCCCGGCGTCTCGTTGGCCAGGCTCTTCAGGTTAGTGCGAATGCGCGCCAGGTAGAGGTCGCCCAAACTGACGGGAGGGGCTTTGGTCACGACCTTGCGGGTATAGCCGGTCCGGTCCTCCAGGCGAGGCTCGAACACCTCAAGAAACAGATCCTGTAATGCCTCGGCAAAAGGATTAAGCCCGCGCTCACGGACGGCGCCTTGCCTGAGCCTGGTCAAGCGTGCGCTGTCGGGCTGTGACATGACCGCGTATAACCACGCCACCCGGCCCTGCCGGTAGAAAGCACTGAACGCCACATAAAATTCCTGGCAGGCTTCCCGGTGGTTGTCGAAATGACGCAGGTCGCCCCCACCCGGCCGACGGGGAAAGTAACTGAACGCGCCTTTGCAACCGTTAACGGCAAACACCAGATGGGGGATGTTCAGGCTGTCCCCCGGCGGCCTGCTGAGTATTTGCCCGGTGTTGCCGATAAATTGAGGCACCCAACCGATGTTGTCCTTGCCGTCGGGGATGAACAGCTGCATTTCTTCGCAGTGCCCCCACCCCTCCTGCTGCTCCAGCGCTTGCTTGATAGCGCGGTATTTTTCCCGGTCGACTCGGGTGGTGCTCGAGTCTCTCAGGGCTTCAATCAGGGCGAACTCAAACTCCAGCCGCCCCAGGCTCACAATCGCCTGGCCCAATGGCTTGGTCTTGTCCAGGTTGTCATCGAGCAGGGTTCTGAGTTGGCCGCCGAGATTGAGCGCGCGCACCAACGCGATGAAATCCTCGGGGCTGAGGTCGATACTGAGCCTGCTGGACGTTGCCACGCCGTCATGGCCGGGGTAATCCCAACCCGTCAGGCCGTCATAGTTCATGCAGGCGGCGTCCCACAGCGAAAGCCGGACGACCTTGGGCTCATTCGTACGGTCTGCCAGGTCGCGCCGATGGCGGCGAGGGCCGAACGAATAGGTGGTGGTGATATGCTGGGCTTTGGGGTCAACCTCTTGACCGGAGAGGTCTTTGAGGCCCGTTCGCAAACGCTCCAGGCTCTGGTGTTCAAACTGTGTGACGAATTGACGAACGTTTCGTTCGACCTCCGCCTGGGCCTCGACCAACGCCCGTTGCAGGCGTACATATTCGCGCTGGCCATCGTCATCCAGCCCGGCCATGAAAGCGGCAAACTTCTCCTGCAAGGCGTCCACGGTTTGCAGGGTCGCCCACTCGTCGCCTGCGACCAAGGGCAGCCTCGCTCGCTGCTCCGCCATGAACGCCGCCAACGGGTCTGCCTGCTGCTGTGTCGCTACCGGCTCAATCATTTCACGCTCCTTGAAATGATCAGCCTATCCACTACCCGTCGATGGCTCCGGTAGCTATGTAGCGCATTGATTCAGCCATGGTTCTTTTCGAATACCGCTGCGCCCATCGCCGCGATCTGCCCCTCGATCAACGCGTCGAACGGCCGCAACAATGGCTCGAAGGAGGTGGGGGCCTCCAATACCTGCAGGGCCTGCGCAATCGCCTCGACGGTGGACAACGCACCCGGCCCGGGAGCCTTGCGCAGTCGATAGCGTGACACGGCGTCACCCGCCAACGTCACCCGTGGCAGCGCCGCCAGCAACGGGTTGAGGTGCAACAATTTGCGCGCCTTGCGCCAGGTGCCGTCGGGCACCACCAGCAACAGCGGGGTGTCGTCCGGCGCATAGTGCTGCAAGGGTTGTGCATCGTCCGACGGAAACAACAGCCGCGCCTGATAACCGGGTGGGTTCAACAACATCGGCAGATCGTCGAATACCTCCCCCACCACCAACTGCGCGTTATTCAAGCCCAGCGCTGCCAGCCTCGCCGTGTTCAGCGCGTGGTTGACCTCACTCGGGTGCTGCAACAGCAGCACGCGGGTGCGGCTGTCGAGGCTGGGGATCAGCGCGCACAGGCAATGGGTGACGGGCCGTAGGCAGCGGGAACATTGGGGTCTGGACATGGTGTTATCAGGCCTGGTTGAGCTGGGCTTTGAGTAGATCGCGGAAGGTCTGGATCAACGGTTCACGGCTGCGACCACGGCGCATGATCATCGAAAACGGCGCCTGGTAGCCGAAGGTCGCCGGCAGCAACACGCGCAAATCGCCTTTGTCGGCCCAGGCCTGGGCATAGTGCTCGGGCAGGTAGCCGATGTAGGCGCCGGACAGCACCAGGATCAGCTGCGCCTCCATACTTTCCACTGTCGCTGCGCTGTGCTTGAAGCCATGGCGCGCCAGTTCGGCCTGGCTCCAGTAGCCGCGCCCGACCATGCGTTGCTGGGTGATGACTTGCTCGGGAATACGCCGCTCGTTGAATAAAGGGTGACGGGTGCTGCAATACAGCCAGTGCTGCTCGCGGTACAGCGGCATGTAGATCAGCCCGCTCATGCGGTTGGAGAAGGCGCCGATGGCCAGGTCCAGGCGGTTGTCCTGCACGCCGAGTTGCAGCTCGTAGGGACTCATCACCGACAAATGCAGGTGCACCGCCGGGTGCTCCAGGCTGTAGGCGCCGATGACTTCGGCGAATGGCAACGCCTTGTCGCTGACAGTGGAGTCGAGCACGCCCAATTTGAGGGTGCCGCGCAACTCGCCTTTCAACGCGGCGGCGTATTGCTCGAAGCCTTCCAGTTCACCGAGCAGGCGCAAGGTCTCCTGATGGAACAGCTCGCCTTTGCTGGTCAGGCTGAACCCGCCGCGGCCGCGATGGCACAGCACCAGGCCCAACGCCGATTCCAGCTGGCTCATATAGGTGCTGATGGCCGAGGTGGACAAGTTGAGTTCGTGCTGGGCATTGGCGAACCCCTGGTGACGCACGACGCTGACGAAGATGCGCAGGAGTTTCAGGTCGGGCAAGGCGTTGGCCATGGGCGGCTCCAGAGGCACACACAAAATCCTGTGGGAGGGAGCAAGCCCCCTCCCACATTTAAACGCAGTTTACCCCAGGCATTAGTTTAGAAAAATCTGAACTAAGTATTTGCCCCTGCCGATTCTTTCGTTTCCCGGTATTTCGCAGAATCAGGCCCTAATAAACAAAACAACGATGAGGCACTCCCGTGGACAAGATTTTCCACCAACCACTGGGCGGCAACGAAATGCCGCGCTTTGCCGGCATCGCCACCATGATGCGACTTCCCCACCTGCAAACCGCCAAGGGCCTGGACGCTGCCTTCATCGGCGTGCCCCTGGACATCGGCACCTCGCTGCGCGCCGGCACCCGCTTCGGGCCGCGTGAAATCCGCGCCGAATCCGTGATGATCCGCCCCTACAACATGGCCACCGGCGCTGCACCGTTCGACTCGCTGTCGGTGGCGGACATCGGCGACGTGGCGATCAACACCTTCAACCTGCTCGACGCCGTGCGCATCATCGAAGAAGCCTACGACGAGATCCTCGAACACGACGTGATCCCGATGACCCTGGGTGGCGACCACACCATCACCCTGCCGATCCTGCGCGCGATCCACAAGAAACACGGCAAGGTCGGGCTGGTGCACATCGATGCCCACGCCGATGTGAACGACCATATGTTCGGCGAGAAAATCGCCCACGGCACCACCTTCCGCCGCGCCGTGGAAGAAGGCCTGCTGGACTGCGACCGCGTGGTGCAGATCGGCCTGCGCGCCCAGGGCTACACCGCCGAAGACTTCAACTGGAGCCGCAAACAGGGCTTCCGCGTGGTCCAGGCCGAAGAATGCTGGCACCACTCCCTCGCGCCGCTGATGGCCGAAGTGCGTGAAAAAGTCGGTGACGGCCCGGTGTACCTGAGCTTCGACATCGACGGCATCGACCCGGCCTGGGCACCGGGCACTGGCACCCCGGAAATCGGCGGGCTGACCACCATCCAGGCGATCGAGATCATCCGCGGCTGCCAGGGCCTCGACCTGATTGGTTGTGACCTGGTAGAAGTTTCGCCGCCCTACGACACCACCGGCAACACCTCGCTGCTGGGCGCCAACCTGCTGTACGAGATGCTCTGCGTACTGCCGGGCGTGGCGCATCGCTGATGAGCACCCGCGAAGTGCTGCAAGCCGCCGCCGACCTGGTGGCGGCCTTCGCGCGCAATGACCGCGCCGCCTACTTCGGCGCGTTCACGGCCGATGCCAGCTTTGTGTTCTACACCCTCCCCCAGCCGCTGCTCAGCCGCGATGCCTACCAGGCGTTGTGGGACAGCTGGCGTCGGGACGAGGGGTTCGAGGTGCTGTCGTGCACCTCGAGCAACGCCGTGGTCAGCCTGCAGGGCGACGTGGCGATATTTATCCATGACGTGGCCACCGAGCTGCGCATGAACGGGGAGCAATTCAAAAGCCAGGAACGCGAGACCATTGTCTTCACACGGCAAGGATCTGGCGCACAACAAAAACAAGGCCGGTGGCTGGCCTGTCACGAACATTTGTCCGCTATGCCGGAAGGGCTGCCGCCCCCTTAGCCAATGTGATCGGAGCTGATCATGAATAAT
This sequence comes from Pseudomonas sp. CYM-20-01, assembly GCF_023169845.1. Classification (NCBI taxonomy): domain Bacteria; kingdom Pseudomonadati; phylum Pseudomonadota; class Gammaproteobacteria; order Pseudomonadales; family Pseudomonadaceae; genus Pseudomonas; species Pseudomonas sp. CYM-20-01. Next base: position 5,156,813 of record NZ_AP025169.1, read on the forward strand.
AAAAACAACGATAAAAGTATTCGAAAAATAGAAACCAACGGGGTCGAGCAGATCCCGGACCACGAACGTACCGCCGGCCCCAAGGATCTGTTCCGACTGATCTTCGGCGGTGCCAATACCTTTGCCACCGCCGTGCTGGGCTCCTTCCCCGTGCTGTTTGGCCTGTCATTCCAGGCCGGCGTCTGGGCGATTGTGCTGGGCGTGCTGGTGGGTGCGCTGATCCTGGCGCCCATGGGCCTGTTCGGGCCGATCAATGGCACCAACAACGCTGTGTCTTCCGGTGCGCACTTTGGTGTGCACGGGCGGATCGTCGGCTCGTTTCTGTCGCTGCTGACGGCGATTGCCTTCTTCTCGCTGTCGGTGTGGAGTTCGGGTGATGCGCTGGTGGGTGGTGCGAAACGCCTGATCGGCTTGCCGGAAACCGACCTGACCCTGGGGCTGGCCTACGGCGTGTTCGCCGTTCTGGTGCTGACGGTGTGTATCTACGGTTTTCGCTTCATGCTGTGGGTCAACCGCATTGCGGTGTGGGCGGCGAGCCTGTTGTTCCTGCTGGGTATCTTCGCCTTCGCGCCGGCTTTCGACAGCCACTTCGCAGGCACCGTCGCGCTGGGGCAGACCGGCTTCTGGGCCGCCTTCATCGGCGCCGCGCTGGTCGCCATGAGCAACCCGATTTCCTTCGGGGCGTTCCTCGGCGACTGGTCGCGCTACATCCCACGTGAAACGCCGAAAATGCGCATCATGCTGGCAGTGGTCCTGGCACAAATCGCGACGTTGATCCCGTTCCTGTTTGGCCTGGCCACCGCGACCATCGTGGCGATCAAGGCACCGGACTACATCGCGGCGAATAACTACGTCGGCGGTTTGCTTGCAGTGGCACCGACCTGGTTCTTCCTGCCGGTGTGCCTGATCGCGGTGATCGGCGGAATGTCCACCGGCACCACCTCGCTGTATGGCACCGGGTTGGACATGTCCAGTGTGTTCCCGCGCCTGCTGTCACGGGTCAAGGCCACCTTGCTGATTGGGGTGATGTCGATTGCCTTCATCTTTATCGGACGTTTCGCCGCCAACCTGGTGCAGAGCGTGTCGACCTTCGCCGTGCTGATCATCACCTGCACCACGCCGTGGATGGTGATGATGATCATCGGCCTGATCGTGCGTCGCGGCTTCTACTGCCCGGATGACCTGCAGGTATTCACCCGTGGAGAAACCGGCGGGCGCTACTGGTTCAGCCATGGCTGGAACTGGCGCGGGCTGGGGGCGTGGATTCCGAGTGCGCTGGTGGGCCTGTGCTTCGTCAACCTGCCGGGGCAGTTTGTCGGGCCACTGGGCAACCTGGCCGACGGCATCGATATCAGCCTGCCGGTGACGCTGGGGCTGGCGTCGGTGGTGTACCTGACCTTGCTACGCATGTTCCCGGAACCGGCGGCCGTCTACGGGCCCGCCGACCCTCGCAGCAAGCGCACGGATGCGCGCGTTAAACCGGCGCTGCAACCAGCCGCCTGATCGCCCATAAAAACGATAATCGGAGACTCGCCGTCATGGCTTTGGATTTATTCGTCGTACTCATCTACGCCGCCGGCATGCTCGTGCTCGGCTACTACGGCATGCGCCGCGCCAAGACCCACGAAGACTACCTGGTGGCCGGGCGCAACCTGGGCCCGTCGCTGTACATGGGCACCATGGCCGCCACGGTATTGGGCGGTGCGTCCACCGTCGGCACCGTGCGTCTGGGCTACGTACATGGCATCTCCGGCTTCTGGCTGTGTGCCGCGCTGGGCATGGGCATCATTGCGCTGAACCTGTTCCTGGCCAAGCCACTGTTGAAACTGAAGATCTTCACCGTGACCCAGGTCCTGGAAAAACGCTACAACCCCATGGCCCGCCAGGCCAGTGCGGTAATTATGCTGGCCTACGCGCTGATGATCGGCGTGACCTCGATCCTGGCCATCGGCACCGTGTTGCAAGTGTTGTTCGGCCTGCCATTCTGGATTTCGGTGCTGCTCGGCGGTGGCGTGGTGGTGGTGTACTCGACCATCGGCGGCATGTGGTCGCTGACCCTCACCGACATCGTGCAGTTCGTGATCAAGACTGTCGGCCTGATGTTTATCCTGCTGCCGATCTGCCTGTACCGCGTCGGCGGCTGGGATGAGTTGGTCGCCAAGCTGCCGGCGTCGAGCTTCAGCTTCACCGCCATCGGCTGGGACACGATCATCACCTACTTCATGATCTACTTCTTCGGCATCCTGATCGGCCAGGACATCTGGCAGCGGGTGTTCACCGCCCGTGACGAAAAGGTCGCCCAGTACGCGGGCACCTTCGCCGGTTTCTACTGCATCCTCTACGGCCTGGCCTGTGCGCTGATCGGCATGGCCGCGCACGTGCTGATCCCGGACCTGGACAACGTCAACAATGCGTTTGCCGCTATCGTCAAAGCCTCGCTGCCAGACGGCATCCGTGGCCTGGTGATTGCCGCCGCACTGGCCGCGATGATGTCCACCGCCAGCGCCGGCCTGCTCGCTGCCTCCACCGTACTGACCGAAGACCTGCTGCCGCGCCTGCGTGGCGGCAAACAGTCGAGCCTGGCCGTCAATCGCCTGTTCACAATGCTGACCGGCATCGCCGTGCTGGGCATCGCCCTGGTGGTGAGCGATGTGATCAGCGCCCTGACGCTGGCCTACAACCTGCTGGTGGGCGGCATGTTGATCCCGCTGATCGGTGCGATCTTCTGGAAGCGCGCTACCACCTCTGGCGCGATCACCTCCATGACCTTGGGCTTTGTCACCGCGCTGGTGTTCATGATCAAGGATGGGCTGGATGCGAACACGCCGATCTACTACAGCCTGGCGGTGGGGCTGGTGAGCTTTGTGGTGGTGAGTTTGTTGTCCCGTCGGCCAGAAGGTGTAGCGGCCAGCGCGGTTTGAGAAAAAGCGGGTTTTAGAGGGGTTTCTTCAGCGGGCGCGACGTCGGATGTCGCGCCCGTTTTTTTCACTCAACCGCCAGGTTCTGGTTTGCCTGGATGATCTCCTGGACCAGGGAGGCCCATACCAGTCCTTGGGTTGTGCCGCCGGCGTAGGTTCCTCCGGCTGCGATTTGGTGGTGGGCGCAACAGTAAACTATCGAAGTGCCTTCCTCCTCACTGGCCATAACGACGAAGTGCTCCCTGCTCTGCTCGGCGATCTGAACCCGACTCAGAAACTGTGACGGAAACCGAACCCCGGAGCCTCTCAAAAGCGCCTCGATCTCCTTCTTCAAATGGATAAGTCCCAGTTCGTAGCCCGACACCTCAACATCCCGAGCCCGCGCGAATCGTGCCAGTATTGGATTGTCAGCCAGAAACTTTTCAAACAGTTTGATGCCCGTACGATTGCACTCAACGGCCAAATACAGATCGGCATAACTTGCGCGATCGCTCCTCTGCTCTCCCCCATACACCGTGACCTGATAATTCGCCAACCGGAGCATCACGGCCTGGAACAGGCCATTGATGCCTCTGCCGATGATTGAAACACGCGGCGCACTGGCCTCTACGGGTAGAGAAGGGAGCGTCAATGATTGTGCAAGTTTACGCCTCACCAGACCGCGCAAGGCCATCAAACTCAGCTGTATTGAAACGGCATAGTCAAGGTCGCGCTGGCAGGCCTCGGTGGTTGATGCCTGGGTAGTGAGCGTCGCAGGCCTGTACCAGGTGGAGACCTCGCAGCCGAGCGTCTGCGTGCGTTGCCGGAACGCATCCAATGTCGCAGGCCCATAATCCAATACCAGCTGGATATGTTCAGCCTCGGCCAGGGCATGCAACGCACCGTCGCTGAAGACGTCCGGCTTGGCGACACAGATCAGGCGGGCTTGGCTGTGCAGGCACTGAATGCGGGCCTGATCAAGGCGATGAACGGACTCATCATTGAGGGATACGCACACTGCCACAGCAGCGGCGCCCTCCAAGGCCTCGAACCAGTCCACGACAAATGACACTCGACTGTCGGAAGCGGCATTCCCGAGAGTATCCGGCGCTCGACCTGGCCGGACCAGCACTCTGATCCGAACATTTGGATCTCGATCAAGCAACAGGTTGACCAGTTCTTTCCCCACATTGCCGTATCCCAGTACACGCACGTCACGGGGAATGGAACCATCAGCCAGTCTCAGCCAACGCAGGATATAGGCGGCCACATGCGGCGCGTTCACCCCTGGGGTGTTGAGTACTTGAATGGCGTGGGATTCACACAGGTCCAGTCGTATCTTGTCCAGGCTCGTCCCTCTGCGGATCAAACAGAGGTTTCCAAAGGGGTGGGAGGTACGCCATTGCTCCAAGACATCCGCATCGATGGGTTGGTCTCCAACAATGATGGTTGTTGGACGCAGGAGCGCGATCTGTATGAGCAACGCCTGCCTGGTCAATGCCGGGGAAAGAAACACGACGTTTCTGGGTGCCTCGGCCTTCCAGCTTTTCGACACAGGCGCAGCCTGTAAAACACAGTCGGTGGTGGTGATGAGTGACGCGGCGACCGGAGGAACTGAAGAGAGCAACATAGCTTTGTCTCCAACAACTCTGACTGACACCTCGAAAAGAGGCACTCAACAACGTTGGGGCGCTATGAAGAGGCGCTTGAGTTTCAAGCTATGGGTATTTCCAGAATTGGATAAGCCAGCCGATTCCGAGTGACAGGTAGTCCGATTCCGACAATCGAACGCCAAGGGCTAACCGGCAGACCCACAGCGCTTGCTCACTCCTCCCCGCTGCTGAGACCTTTAAACAAATCAACACAATCCTTACAGCCGAAATATTGCTCGACTGCCGGGCATTCGATCTCCCCTGTCGCCCCCGCCCTCACCCGCCACACACACGCCTTGCCATGATATTTCAGTGTGCCTTCAAGGTAACAAGGCGCCCAGTCGTACTCGTCATGCAGCGTGCCTCCATCAATGGGCTCAGCACGCTTGAAAAAGGACGCGACCTGTCGCTCATCCAGCGCAACGTCACTGGGTCGACAGCGTTCCGGCTCTTCGGAGTGAAAGCCCAAAAGGGCAATTTCGTCGATATCGGGAGGGGAAGTCGTGCATCCGGCGAGGAATACCCACACGCCAAGTGACCATCGGCGCAGACTCATTGCCACACCGCACTGCTGGCTTCGCCGGGGTGTTTGTAAGAGATTTGCGGATGCCTGTAGACGTCCTCCGGCGTCAGGCGGAAATGACCATATAACTCCCCCACCAGCCATCGCAGAGATTGATTCTGCATCGCGGTCACTTCCTCATAACGTGCAGCATCCAGATGCTTGCCGACCAATTCGATGCCCAGGGAATCCGCATTCATCGGGAATCGCTCAGGATAGCCCTTGGTGCGTTCATACCGATCCAGCGCGCGGATCTGCAAGGTCCAGGTGAGTGCTTGAATAGCTTGGATTCGGGCGGGGTCGCACGTCGCCTTGTCCGTTGCCATGCACCTGGAGCGCAGGTAGCGGCCAACGTGATAACAACGTTTCTTGAGGCTGGCCGTCTGGTAGATCACACCATTTTTCTCAATGAGAAAGTGTGCTCCGTTGCCTTTTGCAAGATAGGCGTTAAAGGTGTGCTGGGCGGTCGGGGCATCTGTCTGGTGAATCACCAGCGCGCTCACGCTGCGCAAATCCCCGTGCTCGATCGATTGAAACCGACGGAGTTCGACTCTGTCGGCAATCAACATCCCTTCGCTATCAATACTCGACATGCCACTGCCCATTCATCCATGTGAAGGCAAAAATATAGAAGGACAAACAGGGAAAAGGGCATGGATGACGGGATAAGAAGAAGGCTCTGACGATGACACGTGCCTCGTCAGACAATTGGGCACACTACCCAATGAACGGGAATACAGTCTGATTACAGGGAACCGAACACGCCCTGAAGAACAACCCAGCCATGAGCGCCCGCGCGATTCAATCGCGTGAGCGCTTCAGGACTTACCTGCGACGTGGACGACGCTGCTCGTCATCTGTGCGAATCGGTACCGGCTGCAGCGGAGGCTCGATCAAGCCCAATGCAACACCCAGGTCATGGAGCCAGTTTTGAATTTTCTCTTTCATGGTTGCCCCCTTTGAGGGTAATGCGGGTAGGCGCAAGTTCTGTCGCCCTTTCCTACAGTGATAGTAGCCCTAAGTCCTACGTATTGCTTGAACGAAAACACAACGAACTATTACTGAATTCATCAAAATACTGACGGATCGCTCAAGCAATGGCGCGGGTGTCTTGCACAACCGCAGCCTTGCCGGCTTGCTGCAGGTCGATCCATGCGTTGAGGTTAGCGCCGAGCATACCCTTTCGCCACATCAGCCAGGTGGTCGCAGTGGCAAAAGGCCCTATCAGCGGATGAACGGACACGCTGTCCTTGCCGGGCAGGCTGTCGAGCATGGACTCGGACATCAACGCCACACCCGATCCGGCGATCACGCAGGCGAGCATACCTTGGTAGGACTCGATCTCGATCGCCCGCCCCATGGCCACGCGCTCGTGGGAAAACCAGGTCTCCAGGCGGGTGCGATAGGCGCAGCTGCGACGGAAGGTGAACACTGAACGCCCCGCCACATCCTGAGGTCCACGCACGGGCGGATGATCGGCTTCGCAAATCAGCACCAGGCGCTCTTCGCACAAGGCGATGCCGTCCAGGGAGGCGATGGTGATGGGACCGTCCACAAAGGCCGCGTCCAGGCGACCGGTGATCAACCCTTCGAGCAACTCCCCGCTGGGCGCCGATTGCACCTGAAGGTTCACCATCGGATAAGCCTTGTGATAGCCCGCCAGCAACTTCGGCAAATGCACCGCGGCCGTGCTGTACATGCTGCCCAATACAAAATCGCCAGCCGGTTGCCCACCTTGCACGGCACCGTGGGCTTCGTCATGCAGGGCGAGCAGACGGGTGCTGTAGTCCAGCAGCACCTTGCCGGCAGGAGAAAGCTGCAAGCGTTGGCGCTCACGCACGAACAGCTCTACGCCGAGCTGCTCCTCCATTTGCTTGAGGCGCGTCGACAGGTTGGACGGCACCCGATGCAAGCGGTCAGCCGCACGGGTAATGGAGCCCTCTTCCGCCACGGCCTGGAAAATGCGCAATTGACTGAACTCCATGACTTTCTCCAAAACTGAACAAGTTACTCACTATTATTCAATTTTACAGAAAGTCAATCCATCTTAGCCTGAGGGTATTCGCTTACCTGCAGGAAACCTGACCATGTCTCCCCTGATTCGCTTAACTGCCAGCTTTGTCGCCTTGATGATGGCGATGGGTATTGGCCGCTTCGCCCTCACCCCGCAAATGCCGCACCTGCTCAGCGAAGGGCAGATCGACTTGACTGGTGCGGGCCTGATCGCCGCCGCCAATTATCTGGGCTACTTCGTGGGCGCGGTGGATTCGATCTTCGCGCGCAGCCATCACCACGTGCGTGGCCGTTTGTATGGCGGGTTGTGGCTGTGCGTGCTGCTGACCCTGGCGTCGTACTGGGCCCATGGTTTCTGGCCGCATCTGTTGCTGCGCTTTGGCACCGGTGTCGCGAGTGCCTGGGCATTGGTGATGATCACCAGCCTGAGCCAGCCGCTGGCGATCGCCGCCGGGCGTCCACGTCTGGGTGCCTTGGTGTTCGCCGGGCCGGGGCTGGGGATTCTGTTGACGGGGCTGCTGGCGCTGGGCTCCAACCTGTTGGGGCAAAGCTCGGCAACGCTGTGGCTGGTGTACGGCGTCGTGGCACTGCTGATGTTGCTGGCGATTCTGCCGTTCCTGCCCAAGCCTTCTGCCGCCGGCGCTCCCATTGCCAGCCATAGCGAGACGGGCAGCAACGGCAGCATCGCGCATTTGTGCTGGATCTACGTGTTGTACGGTCTGGGCTACATCATCCCGGCGACATTCCTGTCGCAGATGGCCAGCGCACAGTTCAAGGGCGCCTGGCAGGCTGACCTGTTCTGGCCGTGCTTCGGCCTGGCGGCCGCGATCGGTGTGGTGGTGGCGACCCTGCGCCGCAAGGACCCGAACACCACGCGCCGCTGGTTGATGGCCACGCTATGGCTGCAAGCGGCCGGGGTGTTTGCCTGCTTGCTGGGCAATGGCTGGGGCCTGGCACTGGGGGTCCTGCTGTGTGGCGGGCCGTTCCTGGCCTGCATGCAGTTGGTGATGGCCCGGCTGCGGGACGTCGCGCCCCATGGCTACCAGCGCAGCACCGGGCTGTTGACCGCCAGCTTTGCCATCGGCCAATTGAGCGGGCCGTTGCTGGCGTCGGTCAGCAGCCACTTGAGCGGTGGCCTGCAACCGGCGCTGGTGGTCGCTGGAGCAGGCTTATTGGTAGCGGGCTCGGTGCTGATCAACCGGCAACCAGCGGCGCAGGCACACGCACCTGTTCACGCCGCGCCAGTACCAGGAAAAACAGCCCACCCAGAAAGCACCCGGTAAACCAGGCAAAATTGGCCATGCCCTGCAAGGCCGGGGTGAAAGTGATCGCCACGCCCACCAGCGTCGCGGGCACCAATGCCTTGACCGCCGTCCAGTTCACGCCACCGTCGAAGTAGTAGCGCCCGCTGGGGCTGTCATCGAACAGTGCATCCACGTCGATCTGCTGTTTTTTGATCAAATAGAAATCCACCAGCAGGATCCCGAACAGCGGCCCGATAAACGCCGCGAGGATGTCCAGGGTGTAGTGGATCATCAGCGGGTTATTGAACAGGTTCCACGGGGTGATGAAGATCGACGCCACGGCAGCGATCATCCCGCCGGCGCGCCAGCTGATCTTGCTCGGCGCGACGTTGGCGAAGTCAAACGCCGGCGAGACGAAGTTGGCGACGATATTGATACCGATAGTCGCGGTGACGAAGGCAAAGGCCCCGAGCAATACGGCCATGCTGTTGTCGATGCGCGACACGGTGGCGATCGGGTCATGCAGCATTTCACCAAACACCGGTAAGGTGCCCGAGACAATCACCACAGTCACCAGGGAAAACGCCAGGAAATTCACCGGCAGCCCCCAGAAATTGCCGCGTCGTACGTCCTGCATGCTGCGGCAGTAACGGCTGAAGTCGCCGAAATTCAAGGTCGGCCCGGAGAAGTACGACACCACCAGCGCCGTCGCCACAATCACCTGGCCAAACGCCTGCCAGCCCGACAGGGATTTTTCCGCCAGGGTAAAGCTGATGTTCGACCAGCCGGCCTTCCACACGATCCAACCCGCCAGTGCAAACATGACCGCGTAGACCACCGGCCCTGCCCAATCTATAAAACGGCGGATGGACTCCATGCCCGCCCAGAACACCGCCGCTTGCAACACCCACAGGCTGAGGAAACCAAACCAGCCAAGGTAGGACAGGCCTGCAAAATGCGGCTCTGCATACACCGCCATCTGTGGGAAGAAGCGCAGCACCACGATGATCAAGGCACTCGACGCCAGGTACGTCTGAATCCCGTACCAGGCCACGGCGATCAAGCCGCGAATCACCGCCGGAATATTCGCGCCGAACACACCAAACGCCAGCCGGCAGATCACCGGATAAGGCACCGCAGCCTGCTGGCTCGGCTTGGCCACCAGGTTGGCGATCAACTGCACGATGCAAATGCCCGTGAGCAACGCGATCAACACCTGCCAACTGGCCAGCCCCAGGGCGAACAGGCTGGCGGCGAACACATAGCCGCCGACGCTGTGCACGTCGCTCATCCAGAAGGCGAAGATGTTGTACCAAGTCCACTTCTGCGGCAGCGGGCCCAAGTCCTGGTTGTACAGGCGCGGGCTGTAGCCTTTGGGCAATTGTTCGGTCATCGCTGGGCTCCTCGAAATACCCGCCTGCGCTTCCGTCGCAGGGTGCATACGGGAGGCGGCATGGTTTGTATACGAGACAGTCAGCAGAATGCGTGCCAATTGAACGCAATCCCTCTGGCACGGCGCTCCAAAGGGTTGATAAGCGCGTATAGGGTGGCGCTACGCTCAGCAACGGTGCACGTAGATCCTGTACACAATCAGCGGTGCACTCGTTGTGCACACAGGTAACCCACCGTGCAGCATGCGGCGGTCAGGAACGTCCCCCATGCCATGTCCATGATCGCCAATTGCGCGGACCAGCCTTGCAGCGTGGCCCAGTTACTCAGGTCATAGGTGCCGTAGGCGACCAGGCCGAGCAAGGCGCCCAGGCGCGCGGCGCGTTGCCAACTTGCACTGGGCAAGACCACGAACACGACGCAACCGAGCACATAAAGGAGATAGAACAGCGTTGCCGGCAACAGCCGAGGTTGATCCAGCATCAGTGGACCCAACAGGGACTTATAGGTGGGCCCCATGATGACGCCGAGCCAGAGGCCATCCAGAATCAGGAAGGCGAGCAACGTGCCAAGGTAGGCGAACAGCGTTTTCTTATTCATTGAGGCGACCTCTGTAGACGCCAATGGGCGCCTACAGAAGAGCAAAACGCACTCAGCTTAGTTCAATGCGATCCGCATGGATCACGATCTGGCCCTGCTTATACAGCGCACCGATGGCCTTCTTGAAGTTGCCCTTGCTCACGCCGAACAAGTTGCTGATCACCGCGGGGTCGCTCTTGTCACTGACCGGCAAGGTGCCGTTGTTTTCACGCAACTTGGCGAGGATCTTCGAGTTCAGGCTGGAGGCCGCTTCCTGGCCGACCGGTTGCAGGCTCAGGCTGATGTTGCCGTCGGCGCGGATCTCTTTGATAAAGCCTTTTTCTTCTTTGCCCGGGCGCAGGAACTTGAACACTTCGTTCTTGTGGATCAGGCCCCAGTGCTTGTTGTTGATGATCGCCTTGAAGCCCATGTCCGTGGCTTCGGCCACCAGCAGGTCGACTTCCTGGCCCACCTGGTAGTTGGCCGGTGTCTTGTCCAGGTAGCGATCCAGGCGCGCGGTGGCGGTGATGCGCTTGGTGTGCTTGTCGAGGTAGACATGCACCACGCAGTATTCACCGGCGGTAAGCTGGCGCTTTTCTTCCGAATACGGCAGCAGCAGATCCTTGGGCAACCCCCAGTCGAGGAACACGCCAATACTATTGACTTCCACCACTTTCAAACTGGCGAATTCGCCGACTTGAACTTTGGGTTTTTCAGTCGTGGCGATAAGTTTGTCATCGCTGTCCAGATAAATGAAAACATTAAGCCAGTCTTCATCTTCACTGGGAATATCTTTGGGGATATACCGATTGGGCAAGAGGATTTCGCCATCTTGCGCACCGTCCAGGTACAAACCAAAGTTAGTGTGTTTAACCACTTGCAAGCTGTTGTAGCGCCCGACTAAAGCCATGTCCAATACCCTCATTACGTGGGCGGCATTCTACCCGAGTTGCGCTCGCCACGCGCGCGCGCCTGAAAAATCGCGGGCTGGCGTGGCCTTCCGATGGCAGTGCCCCGCTCGTCCGATCAATCGGCTGAATTTTCCATGGTTGGCAAGCGCCACCCGCCCCCATGGTTTCGAGTTAAAACAGTAAGTTAGGGGCTTATTGATAAGATGAACTTCGGCGATTTCCGGCCGCCGTAGTTATTCTCAGGGGATATTTACCAAGCAATTGTCAAGTATTTCCTGTACGATGCCTGGCCAAGTTAATTTTCTACAGGTTAGTGGCCGCCATGCGCGTAAAAGCATCCAACAGCAAAGCAAAGCCAGCTCCCGCCGTTGAAACCAGCGAGTCGATCAACAGCCAGATTGCGGCGTTCCTCAAGTCCGGCGGCGAAATCCAGCAAATTGCCAAGGGCGTAAGCGGCCAGACTTTCGGCCCGTCCAAGCAGATCAGCCTGGGTAAAAAGTAATACCGCGCACCCCCCCTGGTCCCTAAGCGTCTTGACTCTCAAGGCGCTAGGACTAGAGCCCGAAATACCCCTTCTGTACCTCTAATCGACGAACGGGCCTCACCGCCTGGCATTCGCCGGTATGCTTGCACACGTCTAGCACGGGCATCTGCCCGATTTTCTCCGTCACTGCTCCTCGCTTTTCATGGAGTGAAGCATGTTCAAACCCTGCATCTTCCTGGTCTTTGCCCTGGTTGCCAGCCCTCTCGCCGAAGCGCAGATCTTCCAGCGCGAATTGGGCGACTTCGACCTGAAATTGGGCACCACGCCTAGCCGCAGTATGGCCCAAGGCCTGGTCAAGCCAACCTCCCCCGGCAGTGACTCGTTCCATGGCGGGCTGGACCTGAGCCACGACAGTGGCCTGTACTTCGGCCAGTTCTCACCGAACATGGGCTTGTCTTCGTCCAGCAACCTCGAAGTCGATTCCTACATGGGTTTCAAACACCCCTTCGACCAGACCCTGGGCTACGAAGTGGGCCTGATCCACTACAGCTACCCCAAGCTCAGCCCTCTCGACAGCCAGGAGTTCTATGGCGGCCTGAACCTGTTGGGCAACCGCTTCGGCGCATCCTTCAGCAACGACCCGGACCGCAAGGACAGCACCCTGTTCGCCGACCTTGGTGGCACACAACCGTTTGGTATTGGCGTCAGTATGAAATACACCACCCATCAGTTGGGCACCCCGGTGTCGGTGGACGGCGGTTCCATCCGCAGCTTCAGCGACTGGTCGGTGCAATTCTCCCGGGAATGGATGGGCGTTGACCTGAACCTGATCTACAGCGACTCCAGCCTCAGCGGCGGGGACTGCTCGGCCTATTCCGGACACAATTCGCAATGCGATGGTCTGTTGACGCTGAAGGCCGCACGGTCGTTCTATTGATGGGCTGAACTGTCGCACCCTGCGCGGGTTCACATGTGATAACCCACTTCGCGAAGGACCCGCCCATGCTGCGTCGGCTCAAACTAATGGTGCTATTGCTGACCCTGAGCCTCGTGCTCGCCGGCTGCAATCGCGTGGGCCTGGCCTACCGCAATCTGGACGTGATCATCCCCTGGACCCTCAACGACTACCTGGACATGAACGCCGGGCAGAAGAGCTGGTTCAACGACACCCTCAAGCAGCACCTGGCCTGGCACTGCACCACGCAATTACCGGGTTACCTGGATTGGCTGGACCGCCTGCAACAGATGGCCGACGACAACCACGTCACCGACGCCGCCTTGCAGGCCCGTACCGCCGAAGCCAAGCAGGCCATCGACGACATCGCTCGAGAGATCACTCCCTCCGCCATCCAGCTGCTTCAAGGCCTGGATGATCAGCAGGTCAAGGACATGAATGACGCCTTGGCCAAGGACCTGCGCAAACGCCAGGACGAATACCTCAAGCCGCCCCTGGCCCAGCAGATCAAGGAACGCGCCGAGCGCATGAGCAAGCGCCTGGACGCCTGGATCGGCCCGCTCAGCGCCAGCCAGCAGAGCCGCGTGACCGCGTGGTCCATCGCCCTCGGCGAGCAGAACCGGGAATGGATCGGCAATCGCGCCCGCTGGCAGGCGCAATTTATCGAGGCTGTGCAACAGCGCCGCAGTGCCGATTTCCCGCAGAAGATCCAGCAGTTACTAGTGGACCGTGAAAGCCTGTGGACCCCGGAGTACAGAGCGGCCTACGCCCAGACCGAAGCGGCGGCGCGCAGCCTGATTGTCGATGTGATGGCCGAAAGTACGCTGCAACAACGGCAGAAACTCACCCAGAAAATCGACAAGGTGCGCAGTGATTTCCAGGCACTTAAATGCTTGAAGAGCACGCAGTCCTAACCGGGCGCCAACGTCCCCAGCCAAGCCACCAGCGCCAGGATCAACACCACTGCGGCAGACTCCACCACAATGCTGCGGCGCAGTGCTTTGCTTGCCACGGTAATGTCGCCCGCCGCCAGGGCGCGTTGCAGCAACGGCGTGAAGTGCGAGCGATTGAGCGCCGCCAGCCCCAGCATCAAAGCGAACAGGCCCAACTTGAAACACAACAGGACCGCGTAGGTGCCACCGGTGATGCCATCGAGCTTCGGCCCGACCACAAACAGATAATTCGCCACGCCCGTGCCGATCAGCACCGCTACGAACAGCATGCCCATCCGCTCGAAAGCCGCCAGCGCGTGTGCCAACCTGTGGAGCGTCGACAAAGACGTGCTCCTCAACGCCACCCCGAATGCAGCCAACGCACCGACCCAACCCGCCGCCGCCAGCAGGTGCGCACTGTCGCTGAGAACGTGCCATACCCCCTGCGTGCCTTCATGCATCACGCCGTGCCCCGCCCACGCCAGCGTTACCAGCGCTATCGCACCGAACAGCGGTGCCATTCGGGTATTGAGCGCAACCAGCGCCAACGCAACCATTCGCAGGCACCAGGTCCACCCCAGCTCGGTCTGCCAGAGCATCATTTGCAGGTGCGGCCACAACATTTGCCAATCTTCGGCGCCGCTCATGGCCTGGGTCATGAACAGCAACGACGCTACCGAAAGCAATCCACCCAGGCACGCAGTCAGTCGCAACAGCGACTGCAGATTCAATAGGCGGCGGTCGCCATAGAGGCCGAACAACCCCAGGCCGAACACCAGCATCAAGTCCAGATAAAGCGCAAAACGCAGGAGTATCGAGACCGCTTCACTCATGGCTGGACGCTGAACATCACATTACCCAGGATCGGGTGCGTATCGGACGACACCGCGCGCCAATCCACCCGGTAAGTACCCGCCGTCAGCGCGGACGCCGGCTTGATCAGCATCACCTTGGGATCGGTACTGGCCGCGACACTGGCCTTCACCGGCATCGGCGAATGGGACATGCCGGGCATGTCAGTCATGGTCAGTTTGGCACCGGAAAACTGCGTCAGCAGGTTTTCCGAGAAGCGCAGTTCGATCACGGCCGGCGGCGCCCCCTTGGCCCCATCCGATGGTGTAGACGACAGCAGCTTCGGATGAGCCGATACCGCCAGGCTGGTAATCAGTCCGGCGCACAGCACAGTAGTTTTCAACAATGACATGCAAGGCTCCAGGCCGCTCATGGCGGCGAGTAAGTTATAGGATGGGTAAAACCGTCAGAACCACATTCGCACACCAACCACCCAGCGCCATTGGCTGATGTCTTCGCCTTCATCCCGGGCGTATTGCGCGGTCTGGCCGTAGCTGCGGTTCCAGCTGACGCCCACGTAGGGCGCGAACTCACGGCGCACTTCATAACGCAACCTCAAGCCCAGCTCACTCTCCGACAGGCCCGAGCCGACGCCGCGCTGTGGGTCGTTGCGTCCATAGAAGTTGAGTTCAGCGGTGGGCTGCAGGATCAGCCGGTTGGTCAGCAGGATGTCGTAGTCGCCTTCCAGGCGAGCAGCGGTACGACCCGCCTCACCGACAAACAACGTGGCTTCGGCTTCGAAGTTGTACAGCGCCATGCCCTGGGCGCCGAAGGCCGCCCAGGTCTGGCCGTCGCCTGGCTTGAAGTCCTGGCGCACGCCGCCTACCAGGTCCCACCACGGGCTGATGGCATGCCCCCACAGGGCCTGGACTTCGGCGCTTTCAGTGCGACCGGCACTGCGCTCGCCTTCGCTGCGTAGCCACAGGCGGTCGATATCGCCGCCGACCCAGCCGTTGATATCCCAGTTCAGCGCGCCTGCACCGTCACCGCCCTGCCATTCCAATTGGTTGATCAGCAGCAAAGAGTTGATGCCACTGTCGTGAACCCTGTGCCCACCGGGGGCGTTGTACACCGCCGCGCGATCAGCATCGGTCAGGGCAGGAATCGGTGTCCGGCTCTCGGTGAGCGCCGGTGACGCCGGGCTCATGCCCTGGAACTCATCGGCCTGCGCCAGCGGAGCGAGCACAAGCCATAAGAAGGTCAATAAAACACGATGGCTCATGCTTGCATCCTTATTCATGCACCCGCACCTCACGGAACATGCCCATTTCCATGTGGTACAGCAGGTGACAGTGATAGGCCCAACGCCCCAGCGCATCAGCGGTTACCCGGTAGCTGCGCCGCGAGCCCGGCGGCATGTCGATGGTGTGCTTGCGCACCTGGAACTGGCCGTTTTCATCCTCCAGATCACTCCACAAACCGTGCAGGTGAATGGGATGGCTCATCATGGTGTCGTTGACCAGCACCAGCCGGACCCGCTCGCCATACGTGAGTTGCAAGGGTTCGGCATCAGAGAACTTCACGCCATTGAACGACCAGGCGAACTTCTCCATGTGCCCTGTGAGGTGCAGCTCAAGGGTGCGGCCGGGGTCGCGACCGTCAGGGTCTTCGAACGTACTGCGCAGGTCGGCGTAAGTGAGTACACGGCGGCCATTGTTGCGCAGGCCGATGCCAGGGTCATCGAGCTTGGGCACCGGGTTCATGGCCTGCATGTCCACCAGCGGGTTGTGTTGCTCGCTGGCCGGATGGGCCTGCATCGACATGGCATTGTGGTCCATGCCTGCCATGCCTGCCATGCCCGGCATATCCGCCATGGCGCCGTGATCCATGCCGCCCATGCCCATATCGTCCATGGTGATCCAGGGGCGCGGGTCCAGCGCCGGCACCGCCGCGATTGCTCCGGCTTGCAGGGCCAACGTGCCGCGGGCGTAGCCGCTGCGGTCCATCGACTGTGCAAACAGGGTGTAGGCGGCTGCAGTAGGTTCGACCAGCACATCGAAGGTCTCCGCCACGGCAATGCGGAACTCATCGACACTCACCGGCTGCACCGGCTGGCCATCGGCGGCGATCACCGTCATTTTCAGCCCCGGGATGCGCACATCGAAATAGCTCATCGCCGAGCCGTTGATGAAGCGTAGGCGCACGGTCTCGCCCGCCCGGAACAGGCCGGTCCAGTTGCGTTCCGGTGGCTGGCCATTGAGCAGGTAGGTGTAGGTCTCACCGCTGACGTCGGCGAGGTCGGTGGGGTTCATCTTCATCTGCGCCCACATCAGGCGATCGGCGGCGGTGGCCGACCAGCCCTGCTTGCCCACATCCCGCACGAAATCGCCCACGGTGGGTTTGTGCAGGTTGTAGTAGTCGGACTGTTTCTTGAGGGTTTTCATCAGCGCGACCGGGTCTTCATCGGTCCAGTCCGACAGCATCACCACGTAGTCACGTTGGTAGGTGAAGGGCTCGGGCTCCCTGGGATCAATCACCAGCGGGCCATACACGCCTTGCTGTTCCTGGAACCCGGAATGGCTGTGGTACCAGTAGGTACCGTGCTGCTTGAGCGTGAACTGGTAGACAAACACCCCGCCTGGCTCGATGCCCTGGAAACTCAGTC
Organism: Pseudomonas sp. CYM-20-01; assembly: GCF_023169845.1. Taxonomy (NCBI): domain Bacteria; kingdom Pseudomonadati; phylum Pseudomonadota; class Gammaproteobacteria; order Pseudomonadales; family Pseudomonadaceae; genus Pseudomonas; species Pseudomonas sp. CYM-20-01. Next base: position 5,173,888 of record NZ_AP025169.1, read on the forward strand.
CGGGCACGCCGTCCATGGTCGACGGCAGCAGAATGCCGTGCCAGTGGATCGACGTCGGCTCGGCCAGGCGGTTCTTCACGCGCACGGTGACCGTGTCGCCTTCGCGCCAGCGCAGCAAGGGGCCAGGCAGGCTGCCGTTGATGGTCAGCGCGGTGCGGTTGCGACCGGTGAGGTTGACCGGCGTCTGGTCAATGAACAGATCAAATTCGGTGCCCGCCAGTACGGTGGGTTGGCCGAGGCCGGTGAGGGCCCAGACCGGGCTGCGCCAAAGCCCGAGCCCGCTCAGCAAACTGCAGGCGGCCAGGCCTTTGACGAAGGTTCGTCGGGTGGTTGTGGGGTGCATGCCGATTCAATTCCATGAGTTGAATGGCAGCAGATTAAGCACGGCCGGCTGTCAGCCAGCTTAGCGGCAGATTACCGATCTGACAGTTTCGCCCCGGCTTTGCGACAGTGCCGGGGCGTGAAGGGGATCAGGCGATCTGCGCCTTGGAGGCCACCTCGGCAAAGGTCGTCGGGTCGAGCGCATCCGCCTGCTCGTCCAGCACCTGACGCGGGTGATCGTTGCCCGGAATCGAACTGTCGATCAGCGCCAGCAACTGTGCGCCGAGCGGGGTCAGGATAAAATTCTCACCATTGCCGCCCTCTTCTTCGGGACGCGACTCAATAAAGCCACGCTTGAACAGCAGCGCTTCATAATCGGCAGCAGTCTTTTTCAGCGCGTCCAGATTCCCAGTGGACTCGCCCGCCGTGGCCTTTTCGGCCGCTTCCTGCTCGGCGTATTTGCGCGGGGCGAAACTGCCTTCGCCGTTCTGCACTTCGTGCAGCAGACGTTCGATCAGATCCCAGTTGTAAGTCGTCATCCTGATTCCTCCTGCAGGCGGGTGGAAAGTAGCCTGTCTAGAGGTGTGACACGCCCTGTCCGCCGCCGTTCAGCTCAATAGACAGACGTCATTTCTCTGAACTTTCCAGACGTTCGCGGCCTCAACAACTCATAACCGCCAAGGAGGTGTGCCCATGAAAACCCTGATGAACCTGGCCGTCGCGGCCGCATTGGCGAGCGCCCTGCCCGCCTGGGCCTGTACGCCCGACGAAGCCACGGCCAAGCGCGAGCAACTGGCCCAGGAAGTGGCCAAACTGACGGAACAGAACCCGACCAAGGCCAAGGAGATGAACGACGAGCTGCAGAAGATGGACCTGGATACGGAAAGCGCTGAGTTCCCCGACAAATGTCAATTGATCGACGCCCGCCTCAAGGAACTCAAGGAAGCCGCCGCCAAAGCCAAAAACTGAGGCCATAAAAAAACCGGACGATCGTCCGGTTTTTTCCCATCACCCGCGCCTTATTCGGCAGCCGGGGCTTCCGGCTTGCGGCGCTTGAGCGGTGCCATGCCGTCCTTGCTGACGAGCGACAGGTTGTCGGTCTTCGGCCGGTTGGCGATCTTGCGCTTGGTCGGCGACTTGGCGCCGGTTTTCTTCTTGTCGCCCTTGGCGTCGGTCTTTTTCTTCTTCACACCAACGGCCTTGCCCGATGCCTTGACCTTCTTCGGCCCGGTGTAGGTGCCTTTGACTTCCTTGATGGTGCGGCGCTCGAACGACTGCTTGAGGTAGCGCTCGATGCTCGACATCAGGTTCCAGTCGCCATGGCAGATCAGCGAGATGGCCAGGCCATCGTTGCCGGCACGCCCGGTACGGCCGATACGGTGCACATATTCGTCGCCGCTGCGGGGCATGTCGAAGTTGATCACCAGGTCCAGGCCGTCCACGTCCAGGCCGCGCGCGGCAACGTCAGTGGCCACCAGAATCTTCACGCCGCCGGCCTTGAGGCGGTCGATAGCCAGCTTGCGGTCCTTCTGGTCTTTCTCGCCGTGCAGCACGAACGCCTTGTATTCCTGGGCCACCAGGCGGCCGTAAATGCGGTCGGCGGCGGCGCGGGTGTTGGTGAACACGATGGCTTTCTGATAGGTCTCGTTGGCCAGCAGCCAATTGAGGATCTGCTCTTTGTGCACGTTGTGGTCGGCGGTGACGATCTGCTGGCGCGTGGTCGCGTTCAGGTCGCTGACGTTGTTGACCTGCAGGTGCTCAGGGTTGTTCAGCACCTTGGCGACCATCTCGCGCAGGGTGGAACCGCCGGTGGTGGCGGAGAACAGCATGGTCTGCTGGCGGTTGACGCATTCGCCCACCAGGCGCTGCACGTCGTCGGCAAAGCCCATGTCGAGCATGCGGTCGGCTTCGTCCAGCACCAGCACTTCGACTTCCTTGAGGTCTAGGTTGCCGGCGTTGAGTTGCTCGATCATGCGGCCCGGGGTGCCGATCAGGATGTCCGGTACCTTGCGCAGCATGGCGGCCTGGACCTTGAAGTCTTCACCGCCGGTAATGATGCCGGACTTGATGAAGGTGAACTGCGAGAAGCGCTCCACTTCTTTCAACGTCTGCTGGGCCAGCTCGCGGGTCGGCAGCAGGATCAGGGTCTTGATGCTGACGCGAACCTTGGCCGGGCCGATCAGGCGGTTCAGTACAGGCAGGACGAACGCGGCGGTCTTACCGCTACCGGTTTGAGCTGTCACCCGCAGGTCACGCCCTTCGAGCGCGAGCGGGATGGCCGCTGCTTGCACAGGCGTAGGCTCGACAAATTTAAGCTCGGCCACGGCTTTGAGCAGGCGTTCGTGCAGGGCGAATTGGGAAAACACGGGTGCTACCTCGAAGAAATACAAAAAATCAGCTGCATAGGTTACCGGTTTCGGGCGCCCAAACCGAGTTTCTTTACGCGAACGGTGCTAATCGGCCGCTTTTTTGTCAGGACATTTGTCCACGACGTCAACTTTGTTGCACTTAAATGCTCTAATCGCCCCGTCTTGTCCCACAGAAGAATCGGTTTCACCCATGGATATCAAACAGCTCTGGCTCAACGCCCAAGACCTCTGGGGCGCCCTCGATGAACACCCGCTGCTGCACGCCAGCCTCGGCTTGCTGGTGTTGCTGGTGGTGGCGCTGGTGCTCGGACGAGTGGCGCGCTACCTCATTCTCCACGCCGTCAAACTGCTTGGCCGGCAACCGTCCCTGCACTGGCTCAACGACCTGCGGCACAACAAAGTCTTCCATCGCCTGGCCCAGATGACGCCGTCACTGGTGATCCAGTTCGGCCTGTACCTGGTGCCGGACCTGAGCAAGACCGCCATCCTGTTCATCGGTAACGTGGCCCTGGCATTGAGCATCCTGTTCCTGGTGCTGGCCATCAGCGCCCTGCTCAACGCCCTGCTGGACATCTACGCCCGCACCGAACACGCGCGTACCCGCTCGATCAAGGGCTACGTGCAGTTGGCGAAGATGGTGCTGTTCGTGTTTGGCGCGATCATCATCGTTGCCACCCTGATCGACCGCTCGCCGCTGTTGCTGCTGTCGGGCCTGGGTGCGATGTCGGCGGTGATCCTGTTGGTGTACAAGGACACGCTGCTGTCGTTCGTCGCCAGCGTGCAGTTGACCAGCAACGACATGCTGCGGGTCGGCGACTGGATCGAAATGCCCCAGGTCGGCGCTGACGGTGATGTAGTCGATATCACCCTGCATACGGTCAAAGTGCAGAACTTCGACAAGACCATCGTCTCCATACCCACCTGGCGCCTGATGTCCGAGTCGTTCAAGAACTGGCGCGGCATGCAGGCGTCCGGCGGGCGCCGCATCAAGCGCAGCCTGTTCATCGACGCCAGCGGCGTGCGCTTCCTGCGCGACGACGAAGAACTGCGCATGACCCAGGTGCACCTGCTCACTGACTACATCGGGCGCAAACAGGCCGAACTCAAGGCCTGGAACGAAGCCCAGGGGCACAGCGCGCAACTGTCGGCCAACCGCCGCCGCATGACCAACCTCGGCACCTTTCGTGCCTACGCCCTGGCCTACCTGAAAAGCCACCCGGACATCCAGCCGAACATGACCTGCATGGTGCGCCAGATGCAGACCACCGCCCAGGGCGTGCCGCTGGAGATCTACTGCTTCACCCGCACCACGGCGTGGGCGGATTACGAGCGAATCCAGGGGGATATCTTTGATTACCTGCTGGCGGTGTTGCCGGAGTTTGGCTTGAGTTTGTATCAGCAGCCGAGTGGTAATGACTTACGTACTGGGCTGCTACCGGCCTTGCTCGGCGCCAGTCATTTGCCAACGCAGGAAAACAAATCTGCCTGACACTAGTCCCACAAGGGGGTCAGCGCAGTATCGGCTGTTTGCGCCCCCCCAACCGACTGATCCACACCGCCCCCAGAATCACCAACCCGCCCAACGCCAACCGCCCCAGCGGTTCATGCTGGTTCCAGATCAGCAGATTCAGCAACAGCCCCACCGGCACATGCAGGTTGTTCATCACCGCCAGGGTGCCACCCTGCACCAGGCAAGCGCCCTTGTTCCACCAGTACATGCCCAGCGCTGTACTGACCAGGCCGAGGAACACCAGCACGCCCCATTGCAGCGGCGCCTCCGGCAGAAAGTTGGCTTTGCCGAACAGCAGGAATGCCGGCAACACCACCAGCAACGCGCCGAGGTAGAAGTAACCGAAACGCCGGTAGTGCGGCAGATTACTCGGGTAACGCGCCACCAGGTGTTTGTACATCACTTGCCCGGCGGCATAGGTGAAGTTGGCCAGTTGCAGCAGCAGGAAGCCGCCAAGGAAGTGCGGGGTGATCTGGTCGAAGCGAATCACTGCGGCGCCCGCTACCGCCACCAGTGCGGCGACCAGCGCCCAGGGGTTGAAGCGACGGTTGATGGCGTCCTCGATAAGGGTCACGTGCAGCGGCGTGAGAATGGTGAACAGCAACACTTCCGGCACCGTGAGTACGCGAAAGCTCAGGTACAGGCACACGTAGGTCACACCGAACTGCAGTGCGCCGATCACCAGCATGCCGCGCATAAAGGCCGGTTCCACCGAGCGCCAGCGGGTCAGCGGAATGAATACCAGGCCGGCCAGCAGCACACGCACCAGCACGGCGAAGTAGCTGTCAACGTGACCGGCGAGGTATTCGCCAATCAAGCTGAAGGAAAATGCCTGAATCAGGGTGACAACCAGTAAATAGCCCATGCGCGCCTCATTTCGAATGGGCGGGACATTAAAGGTTTTCGGCGGTTGAAGAAACTCGAGGCAAAAAAAACCCGACCTCGCTAAAGCGTCAGTCGGGCGGTAGCACTCAGGAGCAATAGTGCAAAGGGAGGTTCGTTACGCGTACTTGAAGGGTTGGCGTGAAGCGATATAAACACCGCGCGATTATGTGACGATTAAAGGATCAAGCCACCTTAGCCAGCAGCGCTTTGGCGTGGTTGATGCCCTTTTCCTGGAAGTCCCCGCTCAGGTTCACCCCTTCTGCATGAATGAAGGTGACGTCATGAATCCCGATGAAGGCCATGACCTGACGCAAGTACGGTTCCTGATGATCTGAGCTGGCGCCGGTGTGGATGCCGCCGCGAGCAGTCAGCACGATGGCGCGCTTGCCGGTCAGCAGACCCTGAGGGCCGGTGGCGGTGTACTTGAAGGTCACACCGGCACGCAACACGTGGTCCAGCCAGGCTTTGAGGGTGCTGGGGATAGCGAAGTTGTACATCGGCGCGGCCATCACCAGGACGTCGGCGGCGAGCAACTCGTCGGTCAATTCGTTGGAACGATCCAGGGAAGCCTGTTCGTTGCCGTTGCGCTGATCCGCCGGCTTCATCCAGCCGCCGAGCAGGTTGGCATCCAGGTGCGGGACCGGATTGAGGGCCACGTCACGTACGGTGATCTGATCTGCCGGGTGGGCGGCCTGCCATTGGCTGATGAACTGCTGGGTCAGTTGGCGGGAAATCGAATCCTGCTGGCGGGCGCTGCTTTCGATGATCAGAACGTTGGACATGGCGTTGTAGGCTCCATCTGTAATTGCTGTAAGTCGATGGAGTGAAGATTAAACAGAGCCAATTCGATTAAAAAGCGCAAAAAACTGCTATAACCCATCTATAAATTTGTTTATAGGCGGAGCATGCTCCGCTCTCGGGTTATTTCGGCGTGCAGGCCAGGCTGATACGCATCTTGATAATCGCGCGGTTGAACTTGACCGTGGTGTTGGTGCTTTTGCCCGCCGGCACCGTGACCGTACGACGACGCGGCGATTCCGGGCCGTTGGTGAAGGTCACCGAGCACACGGCATCGTTGGTGCCGTAGTTATTGAGTTGGATCGAGCTGATATCGCCGTCCACGTCGGAGGCGGTGTAATCGATGCTCACACCGTCGATCTTCTTGGTCACGTCGATGGGGTAGGCAAACGCGCTCATCGGCAGCAGCGCCAGCAACACACAACAGAATTTTCTCATTCGGCAGTCTCCAATAAGGACAGCCAGCTTAGGACAAGAGGAGCCCATCTTGAAAGCGCCCCGCGTTACCCTCGATCAATGGCGCACGCTGCAAGCCGTGGTCGACCATGGCGGCTTCGCCCAGGCGGCCGAAGCACTGCACCGTTCGCAGTCCTCGGTGAGCTACACCGTGGCCCGCATGCAAGACCAGCTTGGCGTACCGCTGCTGCGCATTGACGGGCGCAAGGCGGTACTCACCGACGCCGGTGAAGTGCTGTTGCGCCGCTCCCGGCAACTGGTGAAAAACGCCAGCCAGCTGGAAGACCTTGCCCACCATATGGAACAGGGCTGGGAAGCCGAGGTGCGCCTGGTGGTGGATGCGGCTTACCCCAATGCGCGTCTGGTTCGCGCCCTCACCGCATTCATGCCGCAAAGCCGTGGCTGCCGCGTGCGCCTGCGTGAAGAGGTATTGTCGGGCGTAGAAGAGTTGCTGATCGAAGGCGTGGCCGACCTGGCGATCTGCGGGTTCAGCATACCCGGCTACCTCGGTACGGAAATGAGCGATGTGGAGTTTGTCGCCGTGGCCCACCCGGAGCATGCACTGCACCGCATGAACCGCGAGCTGAGCTTCCAGGACCTGGAAAGCCAGATGCAGGTGGTGATCCGCGACTCCGGCCGCCAGCAACCTCGCGACGTGGGCTGGCTCGGCGCCGAACAGCGCTGGACCGTCGGCAGCCTGGCCACCGCCGCCGCCTTTGTCGGCAGCGGCCTGGGCTTTGCCTGGTTGCCCCGGCACATGATCGAGCGCGAACTTGCCGAGGGCGTGCTCAAGCAACTGCCCCTGGAACAGGGCGGCAGCCGCCACCCCACGTTCTACCTGTATTCAAACAAGGACAAACCCCTGGGGCCTGCCACGCAGATCCTCGTGGAACTGCTGCGCACCTTTGATACCGCACCGCTGGACGCGCCTTTCGCCGCCCCCCGGCAAGCCTGAAACGGAGTTCGCCCATGGCCTGGTTCGACCATGAAGGATGCAGCCTGCACTACGAGGAATATGGTCACGGCACGCCGCTGGTGCTGATCCACGGCCTGGGCTCCAGCAGCCAGGATTGGGAACTGCAGATTCCAGTACTGGCCCGGCATTACCGCCTGGTCGTGGTGGACGTGCGCGGTCACGGCCGCTCGGACAAGCCGCGCGAACGCTACAGCATCCAGGGTTTCACCTACGACCTGATCGCCTTGTTCGAGCACCTGGGCCTGCCGCCGGCCCACGTGGTGGGCTTGTCCATGGGCGGCATGATCGCTTTCCAACTGGCCGTGGACGAACCCGCACTGATCAGAAGCCTGTGCATCGTCAATAGCGCCCCCGAGGTCAAGGTGCGCAGCGCTGACGATTACTGGCAATGGGCCAAGCGCTGGAGCCTGGCACGCTTGCTGAGCCTGTCCACGATCGGCAAGGCGTTGGGCGAGCGGCTCTTCCCCAAACCGCACCAGGCCGAGCTGCGCCGCAAGATGGCCGAACGCTGGGCAAAGAACGACAAACGTGCTTATCTCGCCAGCTTCGATGCGATTGTGGGCTGGGGCGTGCAGGAACGACTTTCGCGGATCACCTGTCCAACCCTGGTCATCAGCGCCGACCACGACTACACCCCTGTGGCGCAGAAACAAAACTATGTAAAACTGCTGCCCGATGCGCGACTGGTGGTGATACAAGATTCCCGCCATGCCACGCCCTTGGACCAACCCGAAGTCTTTAACGCAACCTTGCTCGAATTTCTAAAGACAGTCGAAACCACTACCCAGGATCACTGACCCATGCTGAAAAAAATCGCCTTCTTTGCCGGTTCTGTTCTGTTCGCCGCCAACCTGATGGCCGCCGAGCCCGCCAAGGCGCCCCACGTTCTGATCACCACCACCAACGGCGACATCGAGATCGAACTGGACCCGGTCAAGGCGCCAATCAGCACCAAGAACTTCCTGGCCTACGTCGACAAGGGCTTCTACACCAACACGATTTTCCACCGTGTGATCCCGGGCTTCATGGTCCAGGGCGGCGGTTTTACCCAGTCGATGTCGCAAAAGCCGACTGAGGCGCCGATCAAGAACGAAGCCAGCAATGGCCTGCATAACGTGCGTGGCACCTTGTCGATGGCGCGTACCAATGACCCGAATTCGGCCACCAGCCAATTCTTCATCAACGTCGCCGACAATGCGTTCCTCGACCCGGGCCGCGATGCCGGTTACGCCGTGTTCGCCAAGGTGGTCAAGGGCATGGACGTGGTCGACATCATCGTCAACTCCCAGACCACCACCAAGCAGGGCATGCAGAACGTGCCAATCGATCCTGTCCTGATCAAGTCGGCCAAGCGCATCGACTGATGCCTGGCAGGCAGCTCCGCGCGCAGCCCACAAGGCCGCGCGCGCATTTGTAAAAGGAGAGCCCGCACGGCGGGCGTCAAACTGAATGCTCTATCGTCGCTTTGAACAACTGATCGACATCTTCCGCGACGCCCCCAGCGCCGCCCCGCCTGATAAAGTCCTCCCCTTCTACCTCTACTACCTGCGCCAGGTGTGGCCGCATTTTGCTGCCTTGCTGGTGGTGGGCCTGATCGGTGCGCTGATCGAAGTGGCGCTGTTCAGCTACCTGAGTCGCATCATCGACCTGGCCCAGGGCACGCCGCCGGCCAACTTCTTTCAGATTCACAGCACCGAGCTGATCTGGATGGCCGTGGTCGCCCTGCTGCTGCGCCCGATCTTCGGCGCCCTGCATGACCTACTGGTACACCAGACCATCAGCCCTGGCATGACCAGCCTGATCCGCTGGCAGAACCACAGCTACGTGCTCAAGCAGAGCCTGAATTTCTTCCAGAACGACTTCGCCGGGCGTATTGCCCAGCGCATCATGCAAACTGGCAATTCCCTGCGCGATTCCGCCGTGGCAGCGGTGGATGCGATCTGGCACGTGGCGATCTACGCCATCAGTTCCCTGGTGCTGTTCGCCGAGGCCGACTGGCGCCTGATGATCCCGCTGGTGACCTGGATCCTCTGCTACAGCCTGGCGCTGCGCTACTTCGTGCCAAGGGTGAAGGAGCGCTCGGTGATTTCCTCCGAGGCGCGCTCCAAATTGATGGGCCGCATCGTCGACGGCTACACCAACATCACCACCTTGAAGCTGTTCGCCCATACCCGCTATGAGCAGGAGTACGCCAAGGAAGCGATCGTCGAGCAGACCGAAAAAACCCAGTTGGCCAGCCGCGTGGTCACCAGCATGGACATCGTGATCACCACCATGAATGGCCTGCTGATCGTGACCACCACCGGCCTGGCGTTGTGGCTGTGGACGCAATCGATGATTTCCGTTGGCGCGATTGCCCTGGCTACCGGCCTGGTGATCCGTATCGTCAACATGTCCGGCTGGATCATGTGGGTGGTCAACGGCATTTTCGAAAACATCGGCCAGGTGCAGGATGGCCTGAAGACCATCGCCCAGCCGCTGGCCGTGATCGACCGCGACAATGCCCCGCGCCTGAGCGTGCCCCAGGGCCAAGTGCGTTTCGAGCAGGTGGATTTCCACTACGGCAAGAAGAGCGGGATCATTGGCGGCCTCAACCTTGAGATCAAGGCCGGTGAAAAGATCGGCCTGATCGGCCCGTCCGGTGCGGGCAAGTCGACCCTGGTCAACCTGCTGCTGCGCCTGTACGACCTGCAAGGTGGGCGCATCCTGATCGACGGCCAGAACATCGCCGACGTCGCCCAGGAAAGCTTGCGCGAACAGATCGGCATGATCACCCAGGACACGTCGCTGCTGCATCGTTCGATCCGCGACAACCTGCTCTACGGCAAACCGGACGCTACCGACGAAGAACTCTGGGCCGCCGTGCACAAGGCGCGTGCGGATGAGTTCATCCCCTTGCTGTCGGACTCCGAAGGCCGCACCGGGCTGGATGCGCACGTGGGTGAGCGCGGCGTGAAACTCTCCGGCGGGCAGCGTCAACGTATCGCCATCGCCCGCGTACTGCTCAAGGACGCGCCGATCCTGATCATGGACGAAGCCACCTCAGCGCTGGACTCGGAAGTGGAAGCGGCAATCCAGGAAAGCCTGGAAACCCTGATGCAAGGCAAGACCGTGATCGCGATTGCCCACCGCTTGTCGACCATTGCGCGGATGGACCGCCTGGTGGTGCTGGAGAAAGGCCAGATCGCCGAAAGCGGCAGCCACGCCGAACTGCTGGCCCATGGTGGGTTGTATGCGCGGTTGTGGCAGCACCAGACCGGCGGCTTCGTCGGTATCGACTGACCCTTACAACCCCTTTCCGATCCAACCTGTGGGAGGGGGCTTGCCCCCGATAGCGGCAGATCAGTCACCGGATACAGCGACTGATACTCCGCCATCGGGGGCAAGCCCCCTCCCACATTAGAGCCCTGGATTTGTGCCATACCCGTGCTGTACTCAATGCAGTGCCCAGACGGGCGCTGAAGTAAATCTGCAGGGAGCATCACTGATTTACGGATTCGGTAGAGCGATCTATCAAGGACGGGTTGCATGTCTTTGTTCAAGCGTTCAGTCACAGAGGGGTTAGGTACGTTTTGGCTGGTGTTGGGCGGGTGCGGGAGTGCGGTGTTGGCCGCGGCGTTTCCCGCAGTCGGAATCGGGTTGCTGGGCGTGTCCCTGGCCTTCGGGCTCACGGTGCTGACCATGGCGTTCGCCATCGGGCATATCAGCGGTTGTCATCTCAACCCGGCGGTGTCGGTGGGGCTGGTGGTGGGCGGAAGATTTCCGGCCAGGGAGTTACCGGCGTACATCGTCGCGCAGGTGGTCGGCGGTACGCTCGCCGCGGCGTTGTTGTATTTCATTGCCAGCGGCAAGCCAGGCTTCGAACTGGCGTCAGGCCTGGCGTCCAACGGCTATGGCGAGCATTCGCCTGGCGGTTATTCGATGGCGGCGGGGTTTGTCTGTGAGCTGGTGATGACGGCGATGTTCGTGCTGATCATCCTCGGCGCCACCGACCGCCGTGCCCCGCCGGGCCTTGCACCGATAGCCATCGGCTTGGCGTTGACACTCATCCACCTGATCTCTATTCCCGTCACCAACACCTCGGTCAACCCGGCCCGTAGCACAGGTCCGGCACTGATCGTCGGCGGTTGGGCGATCCAGCAATTGTGGATGTTCTGGCTTGCGCCGATCCTGGGTGCGGTGATCGGTGGTTTTACCTATCGATGGCTGGGCAAGGAGGCGCCGGGCTGAGGCAAACGGGTTCAGCCCGGCCTATGAGGCAGGGCTGAACTTATCGGATCGCCAATCACCCTTGATGGGCCTGCATGTACTGGCGCAGTAGCTGGTTAATACGCGTCTGGTAACCAGATCCTTGACCTTTGAACCACTCCAGTACATCAGCATCCAGCCTGATAGTGACCGCCTGCTTCACTGGAACACGCAACTCGGCACGCCGGAAAAAATCGGCATCCAGCTCAGGAATATCGCTGGTATCGATCTCTTTATCATTCATTTTGGCCAGGCGCTCCCAATCAGTTTTCGATGTTTGCGTCATAGTATTTGGCCTCCTTCTTGGTTGCTTTTCGGGCAGAGATGATGCGAATTACGTCACCACGCCGCTCGGTGTATACGACCACACCCATTAACAATTTGATCCAGCCGATACTGATCCAACGCTCCTCGCCATAATCCGCTCGATCATCGCGTAAGGCCAGCATTGGATGCCTGAAGAGATCTGGGACGTCATTGAAGTCAATGCCGTGCTTAACAATATTGGCTTTATTCTTGGATTCATCCCACTCAAATAGCATGGCACATCCTGTATGTACTTTTGTACATACGGGATAGCGATTTCAATCTTTCCTGAAAGCGCCACAAGACCAGTGGTTCAGCCTTGCCGATACGGCAAGGCTGCCCTCGCCTCCTCTGCATACGCCACGATCCCCACCCGTTCACGCTCGAGAAAATCCTCCACGGCATTCTTCAATCCCGGATGGCGCAGGTAGTGCCACGACCGCGTGATCACCGGCTCGAACCCTCGGATCAACTTGTGCTCGCCCTGTGCTCCCGCATCGAAGCGTTGCAGGCCTTGGGCGATGGCGTAGTCCATACCCTGGTAGAAGCAGGTTTCGAAGTGCAAACGGTCAAACTCTGCCAGGCAGCCCCAGTAGCGGCCGTAGAAGCTGTCGCCGCCGAGCAGGCTGAAGGCCATCGCCACCGGGCGCGAGCCTTGCTTGGCCAGTACCACGCGGATCGCTTCAGGCATGCGCTCGGCCAGCAGGCTGAAAAAAGCGCGAGTCAGGTAGGGCGATTGGCGGCGCACGGCGTAGGTGTTGGCATAGCAGGCGTAGACAAAATCCCACTGCGCCTCGCTCAGTTCATGGCCTTGCAACCACTCGAAATCGATCCCCTGCCCCGCCACTTGCTCGCGCTCCTTGCGCATCTGTTTGCGCTTGCGCGAACTCAAGGCGTCGAGGAAGTCCTGGAAGTCCCGGTAGCCTCGGTTCTGCCAGTGATACTGACAGCCCAGGCGCTGTAACCAACCCGGTTGCCGGGCCAGTGCAGCATCGGCCAGGTCATCGGTGAAGTTGATATGGGCGCTGGAAAGCCCTTCGATCTCCAGGTAACCCGGCAGGCTCTTGAGCAGCTCAAAACCGTCTTCGGCACTGGCGGCCAATAGACGCGGACCGCTGACCGGGCTGAAAGGCACCGCCGTCAGCAACTTGGGGTAATAATCGATGCCGGCGCGCTCACAGGCATCGGCCCAGCCGTGATCGAACACGTACTCGCCATAGGAATGCCATTTGCGATAGCTGGGCAACGCCGCCACCAGCCGCTCACCCTCCCAGTGCAGCAAATGCTCCGGCTGCCAGCCCGATTGCGGGCCCAGGCTGGCGCTGTCTTCCAAGGCGCTCAGGAACGCGTGCCGCACGAACGGCTGCCCCTGCGGCACCAGCGCATCCCAGGCTTGCGGGGCAATTTCGGACAGGCTGTCCAGGCGTTGCAGCGGCATCGGCATCCTCACTGGTTCGGGGCGTGAAAGCCTGGCGAGTATCGCCGATTGCCGACCCTGGCACACCCCCGTTTCGCACGACAAGGCTCTAAACCAATAGTTCCGAACGTGAAAAATTTGTCATCTAGATGACATCACTTCGCCACTGCGCCGTCATAAACGATCGTGATACTGACGCCTGTTTTTAGAGCGCCTGGTTCTACCCGGCGGCTATTTTTCCGTCCGTCATCGGTCGGTTGTGTCCTGGATGGTTTGCCATCCCTCCTCACTTTCGGAGATTGATATGCGTCTTGCTTCCACTAAAACTGCGGCGGTCCTGTGCGGCGGCCTGTTACTGGCCCTGAGCGTTCCGGCCAGCGCTGCAGTCGACGCTAAATTGCTCGACATGCTCAAGGCCAACGGCCAGATCACCGCGGCGCAGTACACCGAACTGCAAAGCGAGCTGGCCAAAGACCAGAAAGAACAGCAGATCGCACGGCAAGCTCAACAAGAGACCAACGAACAGATCGCGGCCACCGCGAAGAAAACCAATGAGCTGAGCAGCTTCGACCAGAAGCTGGCCTGGGCCGCCAAGACTCAGTTCAAGGGTGACGTACGTTTCCGTCAGGAAACCGTGAAAATCCAGGGCGAATCCAACAACGGCGGCCGCGACAAGGACCGTCAGCGCATCCGTGCCCGCCTGGGCGCCTACACCGAGATCAACTCGCAAGTCGACACCGGTATCCGCATTGCCACCGGCAGCAGCGACGATGCGCGCTCGACCAACCAGGACCAGGACAACTATTTCGACAAGAAGTCGATCTGGCTGGACCTTGGCTACATCGACTACCACCCGGACCAGATCAAGAACCTGCACGTGATCGGCGGCAAGATGCTGCAACCGTGGGTGAACATGGGCGACGTCATCTGGGATAGCGACATCAACCCTGAAGGCCTGGCCCTGACCTACAAATACCCGCTGGGCAGCAGCGCCGAGCTGTTCGGCAGCCTCGGTAACTACAACCTCAAGGACAACGTCGACGGCGATGGCGTGCAATTCCGCCACGACCTGCGCCTGACCTCTGGCCAGTTGGGCACACGCTTCTCGGTCACCGACAACCTGAAAATGACCCTGGGCGGCAGCATCTACGCCTACCAGAACGACAAGGACAGCCGTTGCACAACCACCACCACGCCTTGCGCACTGGCGGTCAACGGTAACTCGGCCGACAACCAGTTCCGCCTGTATGAAGGCTTTGCCCAAGCCGACATCGGTGGCCTGGCTGTACCGCTGGCGTTCTACGGCCAGTACGTGAAAAACAACGACGCCGTGACCGACCAGGACACCGCCTGGCTGATCGGCGCCAAGTCGAAAGTGTTCGGTTTCAACCTGGACTACAACTACCGCGACATCCAGCGTAATGCCGTGGTTGGCGCCTTCACCGACTCGGACTTCGCCAACGGCACCACCGGTTCGCGCGGTCACAAGATGAAGGTCAGCTACGACATCGACAAGAACTTCGCCCTCGGTGCCACGTACTTCCTGACCAAGGCCGACTACGCCAGCCGTACCCAGCGTGACGCCAATACCAACACCCTGCAGCTGGATGCAGAAGCCAAGTTCTAACAGTAAGTGTTGAAAGCCTTGGGCCAGGACGGCCCGAGGTGGCTGTACCAGTCTTGCGTGAGTGGATCGGTCCCCATCATCCGTTCGCTCCACCCACGCGAGCCTGTTTATTCCCCGCCTTTGTGATCCTTGAGCCGCTCGTCAGCCAGACGCTGCGCCAAGGCCTCCACACCCTCTACCGGCTCATCCGGCATTATCTTCAGCGTCGCCTGCATCAGGCGCATCTGGCGGATAAACCGGCGGCAGTTCGGGCAGAACATCAAGTGATGACGCACCAGCAGACGCTCGCGAAAGGTCAACTGCCCATCGAGATAGTCACTGGAACGTGCCACTTGTTCTTTACAGGTCAACATTCGCCCGTTTCCTCAAAATGCTCCACCGTGGCGAAGACTTTAAGCCGTGCCCGATGCAACAGCACACGGACATTGGAGAGCGACAACGTCAGAAGATTACAGATCTCTTCCAACTCCAGGCCCTGGCGCTCACGCAGTACCAGCACACTGCTCTGCAACTCCGACAGGCTCAGGATCGTATGCTCCAGGCATTTGCGCAGTTCATCCTCGGTGAGCAAGGCTTCCGGGGTGTCCTGGTGCCAGGCATACGGGGCGACGGCCCAGTGACCATCGTCGGGGGTGAAGCGATCGTCACCGATAGTGCCGTGGGGCGAGGGCAGATCGTCGAGCAACACTTCGCGACGGTTCTGCTTGTAGCGCCCCTTGGCAGCGTTGGCGGTAATGGTCAGCAGCCAGGTCTTGAGGCTGGAACGGCCTTCGAACCTGGCCAGGTTGCGCACCACTGACAGCCAGGCGTCCTGCACGACTTCGTCGGCGTGACGCTGGCCGACGATGGCATAGGCCACCGCCCGCATGGCGCTCTGGTAGGTGGTGACCAATTCCTTGTAGGCCCGCTGCTCACCCTGGAGCAGGCGTTCAAGCAGGTGCGCGTCGTCCGCTGCTGCCATTCAAGACCTCGACTGTCTTAGCGTTTGCGCAGGATCACGCTGCCGATCGAATAGCCCGCGCCAAACGAGCTGAGCACCGCCACGGAGCCCTTGGGCAGGTCATCCTGATTCTTGTGGAACGCAATCACCGAACCCGCCGAGCTGGTGTTGGCGTAGGTATCGAGGATCACCGGCGCTTCTTCCACCGTGGCTTCGCGGCCCAGCAGTTTCTTCACGATCAGGTGGTTCATGCTCAGGTTGGCCTGGTGCAGCCAGAAGCGCTTCACATCGGTCACGTTCAACTGATTCTCTTCCAGGTGCACGCCGATCAGCTCGGCCACCATCGGGCATACGTCGCGAAACACCTTGCGGCCTTCCTGTACGAACAGTTTGTCCGGCGCGCCGATGCCTTCTTCCGCGGTGCGGTTGAGGAAGCCGAAGTTGTTGCGGATGTTATTGGAGAACTTGGTCAGCAGCTTGGTGCTCACCACGTCGAACTGATGTTCGGAGGTTGCCAGGTCGGCGCGCTCCAGGACCACGGCGGTGGCCGCATCCCCAAAGATGAAGTGGCTGTCGCGGTCGCGGAAGTTCAGGTGGCCGGTGCAGACTTCCGGGTTGACCATCAGGATCGCCCGCGCCTGGCCTAGCTGGATGCTGTTGGCGGCGTTCTGGATGCCGAAGGTGGCCGAGGAACAGGCCACGTTCATGTCAAAACCAAACCCTTCGATGCCCAAGGCTTCCTGGACTTCAATAGCGATGGCCGGGTAGGCACGTTGCAGGTTGGAGCAGGCGACGATCACGCCGTCGATGTCGGCGGCGGTCTTGCCCGCGCGCTGTAGAGCTTGTTCAGCGGCGCCGACGGCCATCTGGCAGAGGACCGACCATTCGTCGTTGCTGCGCTCGGGCAGGCGTGGGGCCATGCGCTGCGGATCGAGAATGCCGTCCTTGTCCATCACGAAGCGGCTCTTGATGCCGGAGGCCTTTTCGATGAAGGCGGCGCTGGATTCGGTCAGCGGCTGCACGTCACCGCGCTCGATGGCGGCGGCGTTGTCGCTGTTGAACTGTTGCACGTAAGCATTGAAAGACTGCACCAGCTCTTCGTTGGAAATGCTGTTGGCCGGGGTATACAGGCCAGTGCCGCTGATGACGACGTTATGCACGGTCGTTCCTCTAAATCTGTCAGGCAGAAGATATTGGTACCGTCGTACCAAACTGTAAGTAGTCCGATTCCGCTCCGCGGACACCAAACTGGCATCGCTTTATTCCATCGCGCCGCAGCCTTTCACGACGATCCCGGCATTTATAACCGCGAAGTTTGCCACAACCCTCGGAATTTGGCGCTATCTGTGGGAGGGGGCTTGCCCCCGATAGCGGTGGGCCAGTCAACACATCCTTTACTGACAGACCGCAATCGGGGGCAAGCCCCCTCCCACACTGGACCTGTATTGCCCTGGAAACCGTGTAGATATCAGGCTTCTACCAGGCTCCACTGCTTGCTCAAACGCTTGTCGGAAATCGGCACCTTGGTGCCCAACTGCTGGGCAAACAACGACACCCGGTATTCCTCCAGCCACCAGCGATACAGCTCCAACTGGGGGTCGCGCTTGCCTTCCTGGGCGTGTTTTTTCAGACGGTTTTCGTACTGCGTCCACAGGCCGGCCAGCTCGCCGCTCCACACCCGATCCTTTTGCACTTGGCTCGGCAGTTTTTCCAGGCGCAACTCGATGGCCTTGAGGTAACGCGGCAACTCCTTAAACCACTGCGCCGGGGTTTCCCGCACAAAACCGGGGTACACCAGGTTGCTCAGTTGCTGCTTGATGTCGTTCAAGGCCACGGCCTGGGCCAGGTCGATCTTGCCTTTGAAGCGTTTTTGCAGGCCATGCCAGAGTTTCAGCACCTCCAGGGTCAGGCGCGCCAGGCGCTCGGCGTGTTCGGTCCAACTGCTGCGTTTGCGCTCGGCCAGGGCAGCCAAACCGGCGCCATCACGCGGCAGGTTGGCTTCGCCTTCGAGCACGCAGGTGTCGAGACTGGCCAGCAGGATGTCCTCCACCAGCGCATCGATGCGTCCCAATTCGCGGTACATCAGGCCCAGTTCGGTCAGGCCTGGCAGTTTGCCGCGCAGGAATTTCGCCGGTTCCGCCAGTTGCTGCATCAGCAGGCGTTGCAAGGCGCGGCGATGCTGGAACTCAGCCTCGGCAGCCGTGGAGAAACGCCCCTCCTTGACCGTGCCGTTGTCTTCCACCAGTGCCGGATATACCGTCATCGACAGCCCGGCGATCTTTTGTTGCGTCTTCTCGGCCACCGCCGCGAATACCTTGGCCTCCACCGGCTGCTGGCTTTTTGCGGTTTGCGGCACAGCCAATGCGGCCTGGCTGGCCTCGGCAAAACGCGCCGTCAGTTCGGCGAGATCCCGGCCTTCACCAAGGAACTTGCCCTGGCCGTCGACCACTTCCAGGTTCATCTTCAGGTGGCTTTCCACCTGCTGCGCGGCCTCAGCCCAGGCTTCATCGCTGACCCGCGCCCCGGTCATGCGCAACAATTCGCGGCCCAGGGCCTGGGGCAATGACCCCTGGCCGAACTCGATGCGTTGCAGGGCAGCCTTGACGAAGTCCGGCACCGGTACAAAATTCTTGCGCAGCGCCTTGGGCAGGTTGCGCACCAGGGCGATGCACTTGGCTTCGATCACCCCCGGCACCAACCACTCCAGGCGCTCCGCCGGCAAGGCGGGCAACAGCGGCGCCGGCACACGCAGGGTCACACCGTCACGCGGGTGGTTGGGTTCGAAGTGGTAACTCAAGGCCAGTTCCAGGTCACCCAGGTGCAGGGTGTCCGGGTAATGCGCGGCGGTGACTTCGCTGGCCTCGCGGGCCAGTACGTCTTCTTCACGCATGATCAGCAGTTGCGGGTCTTTCTGGCTGTTGACCTTGTACCAGCTGTCGAAGGTCGCGGTCTGGTGGATCTCCGCCGGCAGGCGCGCATCGTAGAAGGCGAACAGGGTTTCCTCGTCCGCCAGGATGTCGCGCCGGCGCGCCTTGGCTTCCAACTCGTCGAGCTGTTCCAGCAGTTGCTGGTTGGCGGTGAGGCACTTGGCCCGCGACTGGATCTCGCCGCGTACCAGGCCTTCACGGATAAACAGCTCGCGGGACACCACCGGATCGACCGGCCCGTAGTGCACCGGCCGGCGCCCGACCACAATCAGCCCGAACAGGGTGATCTGCTCAAAGGCCACGACCTGGCCGCGCTTCTTCTCCCAATGGGGCTCGAAGTGGTTTTTCTTGATCAGGTGCCCGGCCAGCGGTTCGATCCAGTCGGCGTCGATCTTGGCGACCATGCGCGCATACAGCTTGGTGGTTTCCACCAGTTCAGCGGTCATCAGCCATTGCGGGCGTTTCTTGCCGATGCCCGACGAGGGGTGAATCCAGAAACGCCGCTGACGTGCGCCCAGGTAATCGCCGTCCTCGGTTTTCTGACCGATCTGGCTGAGCAAACCGGACAGCACCGCCTTGTGCAGTTTCGGGAAGTCCGCCGGCTCTTTATTGACGCTCAACTGCATGTCGCGGCAGATCAGGCTCAACTGGCGATGGGAATCACGCCACTCGCGCAGGCGCAGGTAGTTGAGGAAGTTCTTGCGGCACCAGTTACGCAGTGGGCTGGCAGTCAGTTCCTGACGTTGCTCTTCAAAACCGCGCCACAAATTGACCAGGCCGGCGAAGTCCGAATCCGGGTCCTTCCACTGTGCGTGGGCCTGGTCGGCGGCCTGCTGACGCTCCGGTGGGCGCTCGCGCGGGTCCTGGATCGACATGGCGCTGGCGACGATCAGTACTTCCTGCAAGCTGCCAAGCTTGGCGGCTTCGAGCAACATGCGGCCCATGCGCGGGTCCACCGGCAGGCGCGCCAGCTGGCGGCCCAGTGGGGTGAGCTGGCTGTTGCGGTCGACCGCCGACAGCTCTTGCAGCAGGTTGAAACCGTCGCTGATGGCCTTGCCGTCCGGCGGTTCGATAAACGGGAAGTCGGTGATTTCGCCGAGACGCAAATGCAGCATTTGCAGGATCACGGCGGCGAGGTTGGTGCGCAGGATTTCCGGGTCGGTAAATTCCGGGCGGCCGATAAAATCTTCTTCGCTGTACAAACGAATGCAGATGCCCGGCTCGACCCGGCCGCAACGGCCTTTACGCTGGTTGGCACTGGCCTGGGAAATCGCCTCGATCGGCAGGCGCTGCACCTTGGCGCGGTAGCTGTAGCGGCTGATGCGCGCAGTGCCGCTGTCGATCACATAACGAATGCCCGGCACGGTCAGGGAGGTTTCCGCGACGTTGGTCGCCAGCACCACACGTCGGCCCGGATGGGACTGGAAGATGCGCTGCTGCTCGGCTGGCGACAGGCGCGCGTACAGCGGCAGGATCTCGGTGTGCTTGAGCTGGGCCTTGCGCAGCATGTCGGCAGCGTCACGAATCTCACGCTCGCCCGGCAGGAACACCAGCACGTCGCCGGGGCTGCGCCGCTCGCTGCGCTCATAGGCGGCGATTTCATCGAGGGCGGCGAGGATCGCCTGGTCGACGGTGAGGTCGTCCTCGACGCGGTTGCCCTCCTCATCCTGCTCCAGGGTCAGCGGGCGGTACCAGGTGTCCACCGGGAAGGTACGGCCCGAGACCTCGACTATCGGCGCATCGTCGAAATGCTTGGAGAAACGCTCCAGGTCGATGGTCGCCGAGGTGATGATGACCTTGAGGTCCGGGCGACGTGGCAACAGGGTTTTCAGGTAGCCCAGCAGGAAGTCGATGTTCAGGCTGCGTTCGTGGGCCTCGTCGACGATGATGGTGTCGTAGCGCTCCAGGTAGCGATCGTTCTGGGTTTCCGCCAGCAGGATGCCGTCGGTCATCAGCTTGATCAGCGTGTTGGAATCGCTCTGGTCTTCGAACCGTACCTGATAGCCGACCAGCGCGCCGAGCGGTGTGGCCAACTCTTCGGCGACCCGGCTGGCCACGCTGCGTGCGGCGATCCGGCGGGGCTGGGTATGACCAATGAGACCGAACTGGCCGCGACCGATTTCCAGGCAGATCTTCGGCAACTGGGTGGTCTTGCCCGAACCGGTTTCGCCGGCAATGATCAGCACCTGATGCTTGTTAAGCGCCTCTTTGATTTCATCGCGCTTGGCCGCAATCGGCAGGCTGTCGTCATAACGAATCACCGGCAGGCTGGCGCGCCGCGCCGTGACCTGGGCGCAGGACGCCTGCATGCGCGCGACCCACTGCGCCAGCTTCTCCTCGTCGGGCTTCTTGCGCAGCTCAAGCAGCTGGCGCCGCAAGCGGTGGCGGTCGGCGAGCATGGCGTGATCGAGGGTTTTGAGCAGTTGGTCGATAGTGGGCGCTTGGTCAGTCATCAGGTACGCAGGGGTCGTCTATATATGCAGGGGGCGGATTGTCGCAGAAAACCGCCCCCAAGCGTGCCCCCTCATTCGTTATCGCGGTCCTTGCGCCGGTACGGGAACACATCGATCACCTTGCCCGCCCGGATCGCCTCCTGCAGCCCCTTCCAGTAATCGGCGTTGTACAACTCGCCGTGCAGCTCGTCGAACAGCTTGCGCTGGCCGGCGTCGGCGAACAGGAACGGTGGGAATTCTTCGGGGAAGACGTCCAACGGGCCGATGGAATACCAGGGCTCGGAGGCCATTTCATCCTCCGGGGTACGCGGCGCCGGGATGTGCCGGAAGTTGGCCTCTGTGAGAAAACAGATTTCATCGTAGTCGTAGAACACCACGCGGCCATGGCGGGTGACGCCGAAGTTCTTCAGCAGCATGTCGCCGGGAAAGATGTTCGCCGCCGCCAGTTGCTTGATCGCCAAGCCATAGTCTTCGAGGGCCTCGCGCACCTGGGCGGGGTTGGCGTTGTCGAGGTAGAGGTTGAGCGGGGTCATGCGCCGCTCCGTCCAGCAGTGGCGGATCAACACGGTATCGCCCTCCACTTCGACGGTGCCCGCCGCCACATCCAACAGCTCGGCCAGGCATTCGGGCTCGAACTTGCTCAAGGGGAAACGGAAGTCGGCGAACTCCTGGGTGTCGGCCATGCGCCCTACCCGGTCGACGCTTTTGACCAGGCGGTACTTCTCGATCACCGTGGCGCGGTTGACGTTTTTCGACGGTGAAAAACGGTCCTTGATGATCTTGAACACGGTGTTGAAGCCCGGCAGCGTGAATACGCTCATGACCATGCCACGCACGCCGGGGGCCATGATGAACTGATCGTTGGTGGTCGCCAGGTGGTTGATCAGGGCGCGATAGAACTCCGACTTGCCGTGCTTGTAGAAACCGATGGAGGTGTACAACTCGGCGATGTGCTTGCCCGGCAGGATGCGCTTGAGAAAGCCGATGAATTCCGCTGGCACCGGTACATCGACCATGAAGTAGGAGCGGGTGAACGAGAAGATGATCGATACATCGGCTTCGTCGGTGATCAGCGCATCGATCTGGATACCTTGCCCTTCGCGGTGCAGCAACGGGATCACCAGCGGCCATTGTTCGTCGCGGGTGTAGATGCGCCCGACGAGGTAAGCGCCTTTATTACGGTAGAGCACCGAGGAAAACAGCTCGACCTTGAGGTCCGGGTCCTTGCACACCCAGTCCGGCAGGTTTTCCCGCAGTTGGGTTTCGAGGCGTTGAAGGTCGCCTGCGAGGTCGGCGTAGGGTTCGCTGAAGCGGTAGTCGGCAAAGATCTGCGCGAGCATTTCCGGGATTTTCGCGGCGGGGGTGTAGGTGCGCGTCTGCGCGGCCCGTGCCCGACGCAGGCTAGGCCGGGTGGTGTGGATGAACATACAGCCGTCGCTGATCAGGTCGTGGCTGAACAGCCCGCAGAAGATCGAGTTGTACCAGGTCTCGGAGAGTTCATCGTCAAAGCGCCGGTCGATCAGGCCGATGTAGGCACTTTTGACCAAGGGCCACGCATCGATGTCGAGCAGGGCGGCGTCATCGAAGCGCTCACGCAACCGCTGGGTCACCTCAGTGACCTTTTCCTCATAGAGATTGATCCGCGCCGCCGACGCCGCCTGGCCCTGCTGCCACTGGGCCTTTTCGAAACGCTCGCGGGCGCCATCGGTGATCTGGCGGAAGTGTTCGCGGTAATCGTCGAAGCCATCAAGGATCATCTGGGCAATGGCGAGGGCGGATTGCGACATGCGGGAAACCTCGAGCGGGCATCGGGAAGCCCTGAGCTTAGCCAGTGTACGAACACAGGAGAAGGGTCATTTTTCGTGCAGCCTTGTACAACTCCGTTCATTTCGTACATTTATTTTCAATTTATTTAATTCGACCAATTGGTCAATAAACGCACTGAAAAGTCGCACATTGTTTTCCCCATACGCCCACAACGACGCGGCTTTGCTGCTTAGCGCCGGAAACACGTGTACTCCCCCGGGGACTCTGCTCCGCATACATCTTTGGATCCAACTAAGGGAAACCCTGATTACCACCTTGATGGCACTTTGATATATAGCGCGCCCTCTCCCACCCTAACAAGGTCCGAAGACCGATCCGGGAACAGGTTCTAATCGCCCAAGGAGCATAGAGATGTCATTGAGGAACATGAGGATCGGTCTGCGTGCCAGTCTGAGTTTTGGGGTTTTGGCCAGCTTGCTGGTGATTGTGGGCCTGTTCGGCCTGGGCCAGATGGCCAAGCTGCGACAGAGCGCGCTGGTCATCGAACAATCGTGGATGCCGAGCATCGAGAACATCCACGACAGCGCGGCCTTTGTCGCCAGCATCCGCCTGGAGGCCTTGCGCCTGGCGACCACCGACGAATCGCGGATCCGCGACAACAGCAAAGCCCTGATCACTCGCCAGCGCAGCGAGCTGCAAACCCTGCTCGACCATCACAAAAGCCTGCTCAGCAGCGACGAAGAACGCCAGATGCTCAAGCAACTCGAAGGGAACGTGAACACTTACCTGGCCCTCGTCGAACAGATCGTCACCCTGGTGGACAAGGATCAGCAGCAAGACGCCATTGACCTGCTCAACAGCCGGCTCGCTCCGCAGGGTGTGATCCTCAACAAGAGCCTGGAGGACATGATCGTGTTCAACCAGAACGGCGTGGAAACGGCGGTGGATTCAGCCGCACAGACCTATTCCAGTGCACAGTGGATCGTCGGCCTGATCATCGTATTCGCCTTGATCGCCACCTTGTTGCTCGCCTGGCTGCTGACCCGCAGCATCACCGCCCCGCTCGGCCAGGCGCTGAGCGTGGCCCGCACCATTGCCGGCGGCGACCTGAGCCAGCCGATTGCCGTCAGCGGCAAGGACGAACCGGCCCAATTGCTCAACGCCCTGGCGACCATGCAGGCGCAGTTGCAGGGCACCATTCGCGGCATCAGCGAATCGGCGCAACAGCTGGCCTCCGCCGCCGAAGAGATGAGCTCAGTGATGGAGCAAAGCACCCGTGGCCTGCAGGCGCAGAACGACGAAATCGAACAGGCCGCCACCGCAGTCACCGAAATGAGCGCGGCCGTGGACGAAGTGGCGGGCAATGCGGTGTCCAGCGCCGAGGCGTCCCAGGCCTCCGACGAGGACAGCAAGCACGGCCACTACCAGATCAGCGAAACCATCAGCTCGATCCAGAACCTGGTCGACGAAGTGCTTGGCGCCTCGAACAAGGCCGAAGGCCTGGCAGTGCAGGCCCAGGACATCAGCAAGGTGCTGGAAGTGATCCGCGGCATCGCCGGGCAGACCAACCTGCTGGCGCTCAACGCCGCCATCGAAGCGGCCCGCGCAGGCGAGGCCGGGCGGGGGTTTGCGGTGGTGGCCGATGAAGTGCGCTCCCTGGCGCAACGCACCCAGGACTCCACCGAAGAAATCGAGCAGATGATCACCGGCATCCAGCGCGGCACCCA
This sequence comes from Pseudomonas sp. CYM-20-01, assembly GCF_023169845.1. NCBI lineage: Bacteria > Pseudomonadati > Pseudomonadota > Gammaproteobacteria > Pseudomonadales > Pseudomonadaceae > Pseudomonas > Pseudomonas sp. CYM-20-01. Next base: position 5,198,615 of record NZ_AP025169.1, read on the forward strand.
GGATACGGTCGACGCGCTGAACAGCAGCGCCGAGCACGCGGGCCAGACCCTGCAGCGGGCCAACAGCGCCGGCAGTGCCCTGGAAAAAATCACCGCGGCCATCTCGCAGATCAGCCAGCGCAACCTGGTGATCGCCAGCGCCGCCGAGCAGCAGGCGCTGGTGGCACGCGACGTGGACCGCAGCTTGGTGAACATCCGCGACCTGTCCACCCAGACCGCCGCCGGTGCCACCCAGACCTCGGCCGCCAGCCAGGAACTGTCACGCCTGGCGGTAGACCTGAATGGGCTGGTGACGCGGTTTGTCCTGTAATCCTTAGAAGTGTCATGTAACACTCACCGGCTTATTGAGGTAGGAGTGTTCCGTGAGACCTGTCGACACCTTGTACTTGCTGGGGCTCGCCGCCATCTGGGGCGCGAGCTTCCTGTTCATGCGCATTATCGCGCCGGAGATCGGCACGCTGCCGACCGCATTTTTCCGCGTGTCGATCGCCGCCGCCGGGTTGCTGGTGATCCTGGCGGTGATGCGGGTGAGCTGGGACTTCCAAGGCAAGTTCAAGACTGTATTGCTGCTCGGCGTGATCAACTCCGGGATCCCGGCGACCATGTATTCAGTCGCCGCCCAGGTGCTGCCGGCGGGTTACTCGGCGATCTTCAACGCCACCACGCCGTTGATGGGTGTGCTGATCGGCGGGCTGTTTTTCAGCGAACGTCTGACCCCGTCGAAAGTCGCCGGGGTGTGCCTGGGCCTGCTGGGCGTGGGGGTACTGACCCGCGCCGGGCCGGTGGCGTTTGACCTGGAATTGTTGATGGGTGCGCTGGCCTGCTTGCTGGCGACCACCTGTTATGGCTTTGCCGGGTTCCTGGCAAGGCGCTGGCTGGATCAGCGTGGTGGCTTGGACAGCCGCCTGTCGGCCCTGGGCAGCATGCTCGGCGCTACGTTGTTCCTGTTGCCGTTCTTTGCCTACAGCGCGATCAGCCAACCGCCGGCGAGTTGGGGTGGATGGCAGGTGTGGGGGTCGTTGCTGGGGTTGGGGCTGGTGTGTACGGCGTTCGCCTACATTCTTTACTTCCGGTTGCTGACGTCCATCGGGCCGGTTAAGTCGATGACGGTGACGTTCATGATTCCACCGTTCGGAGTGCTGTGGGGGGCGTTGCTGCTGGATGAGCCGTTGTCCATGGCGCATCTGTATGGCGGGGTGTTGATTGCGGGGGCGTTGTGGTTGGTGTTGCGGCCGCGAAAATTGTAGGAGCCCGGCTTGCCAGGCTCCTACAGTGCGGTGTCAACGCTTACGGAAGACAAACACCAAACCGATGATGATCAACCCCATCCCCAACAGGCTCAACATCGCGAGCTTGTTGCCGAAGATCAGATAGTCCATCACCGCCGTCACCGCCGGCACCAGATAGAACAGACTGGTGACATTCACCAGGTTGCCCCGGGCGATCAGGCGGTACAGCAACAGCGTGGCCAGCAACGACACCACCAAGCCCATCCACAGTACCGGCAGGTAGAAGCTGCCGCTGTGTTCAAAATGAAACGGCTGGAACGGCACAAACACCGAACACAGCAGCAACCCCGCCAGGTATTGGACCGGCAACGTGCCCAAGGGGTTGTCGGTGATGCGTTTCTGCATGATCGAGCCGAAGGTCATGCTGGCCAGGGCCAGCAGCCCGAACAGCATGCCCGCCAGGGACATGCCGGAAAGTCCGATACCCTGGTAGACCACCATGATCAGCCCCGCCAACCCCAGGCCCAGGCCGAACACCCGGCTGAAAGAACGCTGGCGCTCCATCAGCACCACGGTGAGGATCGGCTGTACGCCCATGATAGTTGCCATCACGCCGGGGGTGACGTTGAGGTCCAGGGCCAACAGATAGAAAATCTGATAGGCCCCCAACAACACCAACCCCGTCGCCGCCGCATACAACAGAGGCTTGCCGGGGCGAGGCAGTTTCAACTTGAGGATCGGTATCAGCACCACCAGGCCCACAAGGGCAATGGCAAAACGGATCAGCAGAAACGCAAAGGGTGACGCGTGAGCCAGACCCCATTTGGAGAAGATCGCCCCACTGCTCCACAGCAGGACAAACAGGCTCGTCGAGGCCGCCGCGGCCACGGATTGTTTCGAAAGAACAGACATGGTTACCACCTGTCATCAGGCAAAAAAGCCGATTCAGCAGACGCTGAAATGCATTAGGTTTTTTTCAGGCGGGCAGACGGGAACAGCAATCAGCTGATCAGCCCGAAATACCAACACCCGGCGGTGATACGACTGCGTACACCGGCGTGCTGCCGACAGGAGGGGGGTAGTGACTGATCTGCGCAGGCTGCTTGTTCGCGCACGGCACGACCACAGCGTTGACCGCTGAATCGACTACCGCTGTGCGCTGGAGAGCTGGCATGGGCTGATCTTTTGAAGGGATGAAGACGCGAGGACTATAACCAGCCGGTGATAGGTTTTGCAATCGGCATGAATGGAGGAGTTTTCATGTGGGGCCTGCAGGACGGGTCGCTATAATGCCGCCCAGCTTTTTCCAAGGATTTCCCATGATCGCATTGCCCTGGCTGTACCTGGCGCTTCTTTCGATTGGCTATCTACTGGCCTTGATCTACGGGCAATTGGGCGTACTGGCGGGCGTGTCCGTCGCCCTGCTGCTGATTGCCGGCTACGCCGTACGCCAGCAACGCACGCCGTGGGCACGCTACCTGGGCCACGGGTTGTTTATCGTATTGGCCCTGAGCCTGGCGATGCACTGGTTGCCCGGCTTCTACAACGGGCGTGGCATTGCCCCGCAGCGTTTCACCGAAGATGCAGTACCCTTCTCGATGTACTTGAACCAGGACAAACCGCTGATTGGCTTCTGGCTGTTGCTGGCCTGCCCGTGGATTGTGGCGCGGCGCTCGTTGCGTTTGTCGATCTGTGTGGCAGCGCTGGCGCTAACCTTGACTGCTGTTGTTGCGCTCGGTGGAGCAGTGCTGCTGGGGATCACTCACTGGGCGCCGAAGTGGCCAGAGCAGGCGTGGTTATGGGTACTGAACAACTTACTGTTGGTCACGCTGGTGGAAGAGGCGTTGTTTCGAGGCTACGTGCAAGGTGGGCTGAGCCGGCGGTTCAAACACTTGTCGTATGGCGACAACGTAGCGCTGTTGCTGGCTTCGTTGCTGTTTGGGCTGGTGCATCTTGGCGCGGGGTGGCAGTGGACGTTACTGGCAACCATTGCGGGTGTGGGGTATGGGTTGGCGTATCGGTTTGGTGGGTTGGGGGCTGCGGTTATGACGCATTTTGGGGTGAACTTGGTGCATTTTGGGTTGTTTGTTTATCCGATGTTGGCGTGAATGAAAACGTGGGGGCAGCCTCCTCAGCGCCCCCATTGATTACGAGACATTGAAATTCACTCAAGCTCGGCCGAATCGTAGGACCTGTACAACCACGCGGGTTTTTTACCCTTATCAACCCCGGTCTTCCTGGCCCGTATAAAAATATACTGACCGAGATCGTGCTCTCGATATTTTATTAAATGCCCGAACTTATCCGGATCGAGGTAGGAGCCGGTAGCGTTATCGTGTACATCGGCGGTGAAAATCTCGTCGATAGTGAACCCGAGATACGTTAGTAGATTATAGAGTTCGTGCTTGTTGTATTCCCGATTATGGCGCCCATAAGGTCCATAGCCACTGTAAGGGTCGTACAAGTTGGCGCCGACGATCATGCGTGCGACGTTCTCGATGCGATTGACATTAGGTGTAGTCAACACCAGCGTTCCGTCATCTCGAAGAACACGCTTTATCTGCCGGAGTACAGCGCATGGATCGTTTAGCAAATGCTCGATAATTTCACAAAACAGCACGATATCGAGTGATCCTGATTCAAAAGGGAAGGCATCCTCTTCGATATTGAAATGCGAGTAAGTCAGGTCGACATGCGTTTTCTTATCCAGCGCCCCAAACTCGCTCATGTACACGCGCTGATGGGCATCGCCCTTCGGGATCTGGTCACCAAAATAATTGCCAAGGCGCCAATCAATCGGCGTGAACTGCTTCAACAACATTGTCGTGAAGTAAGGATTTCCGCCCAACTCCAGCCCAGTCAAGTTGCCAGTCGCGCTCGACGTCGCTCGCTGAACCAAACCGAAGGTATGAACAAACCGCTCAAAATCCTGAGTACAGTAACTGGCAATCGAATCGGGAGCATCAGCGACACGCACAGCTTTTAACCAATCGAACAATTCTTGTCTCGACACTCCATTGGGAAGAGGAAGCGGTGGTCGGAGCGGAAATGAATCGAGCGTATAAGCAGGGCTTTCGTCTGCACCAAGAGCTGCGGCTTTGGTCTTGAAAAACATCATGATCCCTCATTGTTTAACAGCGAATCGAATAATAGGCTCCGAACGCATTCAGCCCAGAATGCTAGCACAATGGCCTTTCGCGCTTAGTGATAATTCAGGCCCGCTTGGTTACAACTTGCACAGTTCGTCGCCGTAACATTTTGGGAGATATCGATTGCCATTGAGATACTCACAAACCTGTTGCCAGCTTCAATTATCGCCAGGGCCCTGTTTTTATGCTTTCAAGCCTGCTGCAGTTGCGTTACCACTGAACGCCCGATCCGGTCCGCATTCGCCATGATGGTCAGCGTATGGGACTTCTCGGTAAGCGTGGGCAGGCAGGCAGCGTCAACCACATGTACACCACACAACCCCTCCACCTCTCCGAAACTATCCGTCTGCCCTACTCGCGGCTTAGAGCGCATAGGGAGCGTTCCAGCATAGTGGATATCGGCTCCAGGCTTACCCACAGTGAAGCTCATTGGCATCAGGATCGCGCCCATTTTCCAATAAATTCGACGCAGTGTTGATTCGGCCGCTTCCATGAGTGCAGGTATTTCCGGCTGCACACCACCGCTGATCTTCAGAAAACCATCCGGACGTAATACCGCAGTGTTACTGGACAGGTTGCCGGGCAGGAATATATTGCCTACAAGGCAGGAACTCAGCAGGTTTTTCAGCAACTCGATGCTGGAGCGCTTACTCATGGGAACCCGGCTGACAAACTCCGTCATTGGGAGGCCGGTGGTGCTGAAGGTCGAACCAAAGGCTGTTGCAGTGGCGTTCAACTCCAGCGCAAAAGAGAGTTGGCCAAGGCCAAACCCTGGCGCCCGTGGGCTGCCTAGGAGCCTCGGTAGCCATAGCAGGAAAGCAGCAGTTGGCGATGACAGCAATGGCAATGGGGCTGAATGATTCAGTTGCTTGAGCACAAGCCTCGTCGTGGCCAACGTGCCCGCCGCCAGCAGCAGTCGTTTACTCGAGAAGCGTCGGGTAGAGCGAACATCGGTGACAGTCCAGGAGCCGCCTTGCTGGAGAAAGTCACCCACCAGAAAGTTTTGCACATGATGAAAGCCGGGGTATTGCTTGAGCTTTGGCAGTTCCAACGAAGCGCTGTACAAGGCCTGATTCTGACACTTCCACAAGCAGTTTCCTGACAGGTCACAGGCCTGACGCCCATCAAGAGGCTCACTCAGGGCCGCGACCCTGGAGCGCCCAAGCCGAAACCCCAGGCCAGGAAATGCCTTTCGGTGGCGATTGTAGTTATCAAGCATTCGCTGATGTAGCCTATCCAACGGCAATGGCGGCTGTGACCAGTCATCTAGACCAAAGTAGCCCGACAAATCATCGCTGGCTTGGCCACTGATACCTATCCGCCTGGAAACAGTTTCGTAGGATTTTTCCAGTTCAACATAATCAATGCTGGCCTCGGAAAAGTCGCTGGCAGGCAGCCTCGCGACGCCACACCCCCAGGCGTTCGACAAACCACCTGTTGCCAGGGAACCGATGCCGATAAAGTTTTCGGATTCAATGCGATTGCTTGCGCTGAAGCCTTGAAATACATGAGCATGGGTGGGCGTCTTGAGCTTGGGTGAAACCGCATCCAGCTGATTCAATGCATGAAAGTTTTCGCCAATCATCCACTTCCACTGTTGCTCATCGTTCGCCCTGCTAACCAGAAACGGACGCTGTGGCGCGGCCAAAGATCCAGGATCGCTTTGGGCATCGACCATCAGCACTTTAAGACCGGCCTTGACCAACGGGTAGGCAGCCGAAGTTCCAGCCGGGCCACTGCCGACAATAATCACATCAAATTCAGGCTTCACGCGGGTTTCCACTTTCTAGAAACAACTGACAGGCAAAAGGCCGTAACAGAACACTCGCCATCATCCAGGCAATCTCCTTGATCGTGGTCCCTCCCAATGCAAGCAGTGTAACAACGAAGCCACGCTGGCGCAGTGTGCCGAGAAACGCTTGCGCCCCCTGAGGACTGGCTTCAGCGATGCCGAGTGCAACTTGAAGCCGCCAGGCCAACCCCTCGCCGTGGGTCGACTTCAGAACGGTTTGATTGTCGAGAAGTGTCAGCAGTATCGGCCAGCGCCTCAACAGGCAAGAAGCAACAGTTGGCCTACTTTTCCCGGCGCGCTCAAGCACTCTCACGTACCGACGAACCAGGCTTGCATGCGGTACTTTTTTCAGCAAGTAGCTCAGGAGCACAACCGCTTCCTGAAGAAGCTGACGGCGACTCCCCCGGCCAGACCGATGCATGCCATACGCCATAGGACGCAACACTCTACCCAATCGCTCGAGGGAGTCTGCACTATCCATTGAAGGCAGCTCAATAAGCGAAAAAATGCGCTGGAGCCCTAACTTCGCACTCAAAGAGTGCCCGAGTACCCGCACCAGCAATCGGAGGAGTACCACCGGGACGGGGACTGGCAGGCGAACGGCACGGACGCGATCTGACGCAATTGTTTTCAGAAAATGATGAAAGGAAACAGGCTGCACAGCGCCCAGGTTGAATAAGTCGCCACGAATCTCCGGTCGCTCGACCAAGGTCAATATGGAGGCGGCAAGGTCGTCGACATGGATGGGCTGAACGCGAGGTGCCGGCACGAATACGGGAATAAACGGCACTCTACGAACCAGCGTTGTCAGCACTCCGAAGAGGCCTAGTTCGGGGCCGCCATAGACTTGCCCTGGCCGTACCACAATACCGCCTGCAGCTAGGACATCACGCTCTATACGCCACTTGGTCTGCCCATAAACGCTGGGGGCCGCAGCATCAGCGGTTTGGCTGGAAATGAAGATGAACCTTGCTTGGGCCTGATAAGCGCTGCGGATAAGCATTTGAGCCGCACGGACTTCATCATCCGGGCTGATCTGGGTGCCCGTCGAGGTATCGGCAGCCAGATGAATAAAAACCTGGATGCCCGGCGGGAAAACCGGCACAGGCTTTGACAAATCGTAAGGGCACCACAAGTAGGCCTTGGAGCACGGCTGGCGCGTCGCCCCAATGACTTCATGGCCCTCTGATTGGGCAAGAGACGCCAATTGCGCGCCAATGTAGCCGGTAGCGCCGGTAATAAGCAGCTTCATTGCTATTGGCCTTGCATGTGATCAGAGGGGGCAGGATCGTATTGCTTGGAACGAAAAACGAATAGCTTGCTGATCCAGTAAGTCATGAGCACACAGGCCACATCAGAAGTAACCTTCACAGGGGTTGGGTTATCGACAAAAAACAAACCAATCCCCAACAAAGCAGACGCCACCGGAATGTTGATCGCCAGCAGAGAGAAATACCGAAGCGCCTGGACTTTACCGCTGGATCCCGTGGACTGGAATGTGAAATACCGGTGCAGGAAGAACGCAAATACACCGGCGACACCCTTGCCAGCAATATTAGCCAACACCGCCTGATCACTGAATAAGCAAAGCAGTAGCAAAAAGGTGCCCATATCCAGCGCATAGGCTAACACTTGAATGGTGCCATAACGGACGAAGGTCAAGACTTCCTCCTGATGACCACAATGTGATGAAGCCCTAGTATGCGCTTCAAAGGACTTAGCAACTTCTCCGCGATTTTAATCACTGGGATAAGAAAATCTGGGAGCAGTTGGCGAAAATTAAGCCCCCCCGAAATCAGGTACCGCGGGTAATTGCCGCACACCTCCTGATGAACAATTTCCAGATCAGGGTACTTGAGCTCGAATGTCTTGCGATCACGGACGAAAACAATGTAGCTGAGGGCCTGATTCGCACCGTTCATCGGGCCCGCGGACGGCGTTTCCCATGACACAAAGTCCATGTCGAAGCCCTCGGACTTGAACAGGCGCTTGTAGAGATATGCCGAAAAAGGACCATAGTAAGGCTCGATTAAAATCGCTCCACCTCCCGGTTTCAAAGTGCGCTGTAGCTCCGTAAAAAACCGATCAGGGTGAGGAAAGTGGTGAAAACAGTTCTGGCCATAAAATGCCCTGACCGAATCATCGTCCAAGCTCATGGCCTCAGCATTCAGCGCCATATCCAGCCGGTCGCTGGAGACAACATCAGTGGCCAGTACATGCGGGTAGGAATTGCGCATAGGTGCAATTCCTGCCCCCAGCTCTATCTCGGAGCCCTGGACCTTGAAGAAGAGCTCCGCGAGGCGATGGAACGAATGATGGAACTCGATAAAAACCTCGCGTAGCATCGGTTTGTTGTCTAGCACCTTCTCGTGCAACTCCATACGCTCTGGACCATCGACATCCAATGTCTTGAGCGATGGGTCCGACAAAAAATCCCTCAGTGCCTTCATCAATTTTTTCCCGCAGTGACGTTACGATGATCGGAATGCCTGAGCCGGTTGACACAAAGCGGTGACAGGGCGGAGAAATGGCTGCCCATTCTCCTGAAGTCATCTTTTAGTGCAAAGAGCAACGGCCCATTCCGCTTGGGCGAACTCGAGCCCGTGACAATGGCAGCGATTCATATAAAACAGTGACATGAATCCAAATCACCAACTAAAACACTCCAAAAAACAGCATCTAAGATCGTGATACTATCACATGAATTTCGGTCTTGAGTAGACGACCTTAAAAATGCGTTCCCATTTAAATTTCTCATACAAATACTCTATCCAGCGTAAGTCCAGTCTCTTCAACGAAGAGCGTCGAAAAAAGATACCCATACATTAATTTGCCTTACGAATCTCGACTTGCTCAATTCCCAACCCAAGTGGACGATCATCCCCGCTTAGACCTAATTGTTTGGGTGATGAAGGCGACGGGATAATTATAGACAAGACGTTGCTACTCCCTGAATAGCGCACACGAACCACATGGGACGCACTAGTGGCCGTCAATTTAAACGGAGTTCTTTGGGCATTGAGTTCAACATAGAAATTTTGATCAACATTAGGTCCAAAGGCACTTGCCGTGAGAACCAGGTCAAAAACTTCTGGCAGTGGTTTCTCAAACTTTATGGACACCTTCCCGCTGTCAGACCATGTACCCCATGCTTCAGCACTGGATAGTCCGGAGGTCTTTATCGATGGATCCCAGATCGCCCCTTTGCGAAAATCCAGAACAGAATACGCTCCTGTTGCCTTTTTGGCCAAAGAGAACCCATTGAGATTCAACACCTCAAATTCACCCTTTTCAAACTCAACATCCCCAACCGCCAGCACCCACTTCTTATCGTCCGGCAGATTAGCGACGCTGTATGGTTTGCCCGCCGCGTAGACGTACGAACTATCAATAGTCGACCCCAGATTATCGATATAAAAGAGTGTACGAAATTTGGCTGGCATGCTATCGCCGAGTACAATCAATTTCGACAATTCGAAATCGGGAACGTAGCTTTTGGCAAACATACCTGCCTTATCATAGGCATCAACTACCATGCGTTGCCTGACTTCAGCATTGTTGAAAACTGCCATTACTACGACAGATAGAGGCAGATAGGCGAATGTAAAAAAAACGACCCCCGCCCTAGGAGCCTTGTACCAGAGTAGGACGGCAAATCCCGACAGCACAGCAAGTGCGACAAAGCTTTTAGTTCCACGTGCATAGCCATGAAGTTCCGGACCGTCCACGTGGGACAAGATATAAGGCGCCATATGAGTAACTGCCGCGTAAGCGATAGCAGAAACAACCACCAGCGCCGTCGCAAGCCTGAAATACCTCAGCGATGAATCATGCGCACGAGAAAGCTGGGCCGCGGCCGCAATAAAAAGCAACGGCAGCATAAAGTTATAGTACCTCATGTGCAGTCTGAAGATACTTTCGGCTGAATTACTTCCTGCCACTGAAGCCGTGAACAAAGCGACAACCGCGATTAGATTTAGCAGGATAGCTAGCGTGCAGAACGAAACTTTTCCACCGACTGAAATTTCCCGGCGAGACAATACTTCGACACTACCTACTATCACAACTGCCAGCGCCACTCCGAACATCAAGCTGTTCGCAAGCAAATGTCCCCCTGCTACCATTGGCGCCTGAGAGGCGATATCAAGATAACGCTGAAGCGTAGACCCGCCTGCCTCGAATGTTGAAGTGTAAAACCCACCCAAAATAGTCAGCCCGGCCTTTCCCGCCAACAGATAGCCGAGGGAAAACTTGACTATCAACATCGCGACTAAAAACAAGACCGAGTTTTTCAACCCTACAGCCAACCAGCTCTTTACTCTGTCGAAATAAGAAAAAATCAGGATACACAAACAAAAAGCAGGAATCATAAAAAGGGCATGCGGCTTAACCAACGACGACAAGCCCATCAAGAAACCAAAAAACAACCAATGTTTGGCGAGGGCAAAAGAATCAAGACTCAAAAAATAAGAAACACAAACCCAGAATGATAAAAAGAACAACGTATCCGGCATAAAATATACCGTATAGCTGTTTATAGGCCCCATCATGGAAAGTACGACGATTAGCAGTGAAACCCGGCCACCACAAAACTTTCTTGCCACCAAATATATAAATGGCGCTGCCGCGACAAAAAATGCGGCATTCAAAACTCTTGAGCATTCAAGGTATCCAGCCCCACACACACTGGTAAACTTGTAGATAGAGAAGTAGAGATAGTTTGGAATGGTTACAATTGATAACGGGGTCAATCTCGACATCGTGCTGAAGAGATATTCATCCCCCATAATTCCAGGATAGATTCCAGCAGACCGAGAAACCAATACAATCAACGTAACCAACATGACACTGGCTACTGCAACCGGTGCACTTAACCGCACTCTACTCGATAATTGCATACCGACTTTTTCTCCCCTAGTGAAACAAAATAAAAATTTACGACTGATGGAAAGCTTTCAAGCTTATAGTTTCTTGAATTTTGATTTTATTTTCGTCAAATGAAACGGCCTTCGGGGTACCGATGCAATATCTTGGCCCAGAAATGCCAGGATGAACTGAATTCCCAAGATGATCGGTAATGCCGCAAGCATGACCGTCCCTGCCGGTGTTGGAACCCCGGAATACATCGACTCAACCCAATGGATCGCCCCGAAGACCAAGCCGCCCGCCAGCATAATCAGACCGATGGGCAATTCAATAGAAGCCAGTGACAGATCTCTTAAATAGTAATTATAAAAAATTCTCTTACCGAAGTTTCGGACATGTTTGAAAAAGAACTCACCCACAATTTTTGACACTTTCAAGTTGCTAATTTCATCGCCGTATTTCGCATGCATTGGTACGTCGACGACTACCGCACGCAAAGTATTCAATCTAAACAACATATCCGTTTCAAAAAAATAACGCCGACTGATTTTGTTGAACGGCAAATGTCTAGCCACATCACGATGTATTGCTGTATATCCATTAGTGGGATCAAAAACATCCCAATAACCTGAGGAAAATTTTGTCATGAAGGACAGCACAGCGTTTCCAAACAACCGAACTCTCGGCATTGATTGAATTTCTTCTAAGTCAAAGAACCGATTCCCTTTCGTATAGTCTGCCCCCCCTTCTATTATCGGACTCACGAAATTCATGATAAGCGAAGGATCCATCTGGCCATCACCGTCTATTTTGACCATGACCTCCATATCATCCTCAATGGCAGCCCTATACCCGGTCATGATGGCTCCACCCACTCCCTGGTTTTCAGGATTGCGCAGCACTCTTACACGAGGGTCCGTGCAATTTTGCTCAACATGCGAACCGGAGCCGTCTGGACAGCAGTCATCAACGACGTAAATACGCTCTACTTCTGGCCCAATTTCTGAAATCACCCGCAGGATATGAGGGACCACTTTAAAGGAGGGAATCAACACAGCAATCCTACTACGTCCTTCGACATCGGAAGCACCACCTATGCCTAGTAAGATTTGATTCTGATGATCAGTAGTCATATTGAAATTTATCCGTTTATCCAGACTGCCAGCCAAAGACTTTCACTAAGCCCCCCGGCGAATCCATGTTATTAGTTAACCCAAATCAGTTCACTTGAAGAGAGTTACCTTCTTCATAAAGAGCGGGCACTGCGCTCTTTGAGTCTCGCGTTTTCTTCGCTGGACCTGGCTAATTCCGAGTAAACCCTCATATAGTCGTCCCCCATTGATTGGGAGGTGAATATCTTCAAATAGCGTACGCGAGCAGCTTTGCCATACTGTGCAGCTAGTGCAGAGGACTCCCATAACTGTCTCATTGCGACACGCATGGCAAGCGCATCACGTGGTGGCACGACCAAACCAGAGACTCCATGCTGATTGATAAAGCTAGTTCCCGTACCGATCTCACTACAAATCATGGGTTTTCCAAACATCGCAGCTTCGAGCAGGCTTATCCCAAATGCCTCTGACCTCAAGTGTGAAGGGAACACAACCGCATAACAGGCGTGAATCAAATTCACTTTCTCTTGTTCGCTGACCTGCCCAATAAACTGCACATTATGCAAATTACGTTCAGCCGCCATCTGCATCAAGTCTCGCTCAAGTGGCCCGCCCCCTACAATCAATAAGGGCCAAACCTGGCCTTCTATAGCTTGCAGCAGGAATTTCAGCCCCTTGTAGTAACGGAGAACACCTACGAACAAGAAAAACCGACCATGTCGCTGTTGCAGCTCTTCAACTTTTTCTGCCTCCGGACCTGGATACATAGACTCCTCCAAACCAATTGGAATATACGTCGATTTATCACGATAACGAGCCAGTACCGGCGAGCTTTCCAGATAGTTTGGGCTCGTCGCAACGATAGCGTCCATGCTGTTCAAAAAGGCACTTTGCAAAGGAGTGTAAAGGCATTTAAGTATTTTTTGGCGCACGATATCCGAGTGATACGTGACTACAGTCGGTTTCTTCAAGCGTGTGGCGAAATGCACGACATCCATAAATGGCCAAGGAAAATGATAGTGAACAATATCCGCAGACTTGCTCAACTCAGAGAAAATCTTAAAAGATGAAAACGACACTCCCGTTGATGCAAGATTAAAGTTCTCCTTAGCATGAACCAATCGGTAGTCAGGCCCGTCTTCCGTTGATGCACCGTCAGGCGTCAATGAAAGTACAACGTTTTCACATCCGAGCCGACTTGTAGCATGGGTCAAATGGCGGATGAACATCTCTACCCCACCATGTTGATGAGCGGCAAAGGTCTTGTAAAAATGTAGTATTTTCAAAAAAACACCTATATCGGCTTTAGAAGCACATTTGATGGGTTAGGCTCTACTACCGCATAATTTTTTGAAGCACACATTACGCAGACTCCATCGCCTTGACATAAACGTCCAGGGTTTCCTGTGCGCATCGTGACCAAGAGAACCGACTTGCCTGGCGCTGGCCTTCACTCGCCATTTGAATGCGCAATCCAGGACTCTCTACCAACGCCAAAATAGCGGCTGCCAACGACTCAGCCTGCTCGACATCAACAAGGCAGCACGCCCCTCCAGCGAATTCGGCCATCGACGTGCCAATGCCACAAATAACCGGTACCCCACAGGACATCGCTTCAAGTACCGGCAGGCCAAATCCTTCATAAGTCGATGGGTACACAAACACGGCAGCGCCTGCGTATATGAACGGTAAATGATCAGCGCTTACAAATTGAAGAAACCGAACTTCGCCCTTCGCCTGAAGGGCCAGGATGCGATTTATCAACGCCGCATTTTGCCAACCCGGAGCACCAGCAATCACCAACGGCCAATTGCGACGCACCGCCACCGGCAAGCGCTCCCAGGCATCCAGCAAGACCGAAAGGCCTTTACGCGGCTCAATAGTTCCCACAAATGCTAAATAGCGACCATGAACAAGACCGTATAGAGACAGAACCGACTCAGTAGACTCCTCCGGTCGCGGAATAAAACGAGCATCCGCCCCCAGATATATTGCTGCAACACGATCGGGCGGCACGCTGAATTGCTCGATCAATTGAGTACGAACAATTTCCGAATCGGTAATGACAAAACTGGCGCGGTCGAGCGTTCGAGGCAATTGACGACTCAACCAAGCGACACGCTCCGAAGGATGGAATTGCGGATGACTGATGAAAGAGAGGTCGTGGACGGTGGTAACGCCAGGCCCATCATGATCTTTGAGAATAAAATTTGGCTCGTGATAGACAAAATCTCGACGTGTACCGTCGCCCTGTCGAAATCGCGCTCCTGACCACGTCGCCTTGAGGCGATAAGCCAACGGCAATGCGCGCACAGAACTGCGGAACTTGCTTTTCCATCCGCCACTGGGTTTTACACAGGACATCTGCCTGCTCAGGACCTCTTCTGCCGATGAGAATCGAACACCGTCAAAGCATTCCATAGCGTCTATGGCGGGCAGCCCTTGAAACTCCCTCAGTAGATTGAGCGTATAGTTCCCAATCCCGGTGAGAGGCGGCTTCAACGATTCGGCTCCCATCAGCACGTTCATTGTTCAGTCACCACACGCATGCGCCAGTCAGCCAACAGCGAGGCCAATGTCTCATTCAATGAGATACTTGGCTGCCAGCCAAGCACCTCTCGAATACGCTCGCAGTTGCCAACAGCGAACGGAATATCCGACGGGCGCAAGCGCTGGGGGTCAAGTTCAACCGAAATGGCAACCGTACTTTGGGTGATCAGTTCATCGAGAACTTCCTTGATTTTGCGTGCCTGTCCCGAGGCGATATTGAACACGCGCGGGTGTTCACGGCCGTCACTCAACTCAAGCAACTGCGCGTAAGCGGTACACACATCACGCACATCCAGAAAATCGCGGTAAGCCTCAAGATTGCCAACCTGCATGACAGGCGCTTGCTTGCCACTTTCGATCAAGGCGATCTGCCGGGCAAACGAAGCCGTTACAAAGTCAGGAGACTGACCGCTACCAATGTGATTAAAAGGGCGCGCGATGACACCTCGGATGCCTTGCTTGAAATACTGTTCAAATGCCAACTCCGCAGCCAACTTACTGGCGGCGTAAGGATTCATCGGCAAACACGGGCTGCTCTCACCCAACGCTGCGCCCGACTTGAACGCATCCCCATATACTTCCGAAGAACTGGCGAACACAACGAATGCATCCGGTACCTTTTGCTTGATGGCTTCCAGTAAATTCAAACTGCCTATGACGTTGGTATTCCAAGCCAGCAGGGGATCACGAAAACTGGTCGGCACATGAGAAATGGCGGCTAGGTGGACAATATGGGTGGGCTTGAGCCGTCCCAAGGTTGCCGCGCATGCCATTGGATCCCGGATATCCAGCACAACCTGCTCGACACCGGCACGGGGTGACGGATTGAGAACACTGCAAGCACAGCTCACCCGATAGCCTGCCGATAGCTGGTCTAGCAGTACATTACCGACAAAGCCATTAGCCCCGGTCAACAGAACATGTTTCACCGCTATTCACCCTTGGCCTAAACAACATAAATAGGATGCAGCCGGTTCAAAAACGAACCTGCTCGCTTGGAGCGCGAGTAAATACGCTCTTCAGGACTCAGAAGGAAAAACCCTGCTCATTACGGCGCAGGTCTTCCTGGACCATCATCCGACAGAGTTGCTCCAGATTGGTTTTTGGCTCCCAGCCAAGCACAGCCTTAGCTTTTTCGGCATTACCAATCAATAGTTCAACTTCGGCCGGTCGATAGAACTTCGGATTGACCCGAACCACTGTCTTACCGTTTTTGGTGTTTATCGCGTGCTCTTGGTCGCCCTCGCCTTTCCAGTCGAGATGGACATCAATGGCTTTGAACGCCAGAGAAACAAAATCACGTACTGACTCAGTACGGTTGGTTGCCAGTACAAAAGTATCCGGCTCATCGGCCTGAAGCATCCGCCACATACCCTCAACATACTCCTTGGCAAACCCCCAATCACGCTTGGCATCCATGTTGCCCAGTTCCAAGACGTCCAGTTTGCCTTGACTGATCTTGGCGGCAGAGTCAGTAATCTTGCGCGTTACAAACTCACGCCCGCGCAGTGGCGACTCGTGGTTGAACAAGATGCCGCTGGTCCCGAAAATGCCGTAGGACTCTCGGTAGTTGATGGTCATCCAGTGCGCATATAACTTGGCGACACCATATGGGCTGCGTGGGTAGAACGGCGTTGTCTCAACCTGCGGGATCGCTTGGACCTTGCCGAACATTTCAGAGGTTGAGGCTTGGTAGAAACGCACCTTCGGGTTAACGATGCGGATCGCCTCCAGCAAATTGACAGCACCCACCCCCGTGATTTCAGCGGTGGTCACCGGCTGGTCGAAAGACACGCCCACGAAGCTTTGGGCGGCGAGGTTGTAAACCTCGGTCGCTTCAGTGGTCTGCAGCAGACGGATACTGGATGAGAGATCCGTCAGATCATATTCAACCAGATGCAGGTTCGGGTGCTGGGTGACACCCAGTTCATCCATGCGCCAGAAATTGACCGAGCTAGTACGGCGGTAAGTACCGAAGACGGTATAACCTTTTTGCAGCAAGAGCTGAGCAAGATAGGCGCCGTCCTGACCTGTGATGCCAGTGATAATTGCTTTTTTCATGCGTAGCTCCCTAATAATGCTGTGTTTAATCTTGAAAGCTCGAACTGCTCGGCAAGCTCGCTTATAAAAAGATTTGGCCTCTTCACTGAAATACCGCCTGTTTCAACTGGTCGGCACTCTGCTTCCAAGTAAGCCAAGGCATATTCACGGATTGTGGGTGCTCACCTAGCTTGAACAGCTTCAGCCACTCTCTCAAGGCATACACCAGTGAGGGCGGTGTGAGTCCTTCAAAATAGAAAGCATGATCACCCGCCACTTCGCGGAAAACGGGAATGTCACGTGCGATCATCGGCAAATGGTGCTGTGCCGCCTCGATAAGCGGCAAGCCAAAGCCCTCGCCCTCAGAGGCTGCAATCAAACATGTTGATGCGGCATAGACGTTTTCGAGGTATTCATCGCTGATACCCTCAAGCCAAAAAAGTCGCACGTTCAAAGCTGTGTGTTGTTCGATTGTGGTGATCAACGCGTCGACCAACCAACCGCGCTTCCCGACAATGACGAGGTTGGCGTCAAGACCTTCCGCCCACATCGACTCAAAAGCGGCAATGGTCTGAGCATGCCCTTTACGAGGTTCAATCGTACTGACCATCAAGAAACTGGGACGTGCTTTCAACTGAGCAAGCACCTTTTGGGCATTTTTGGGAAATCCAGCCGAAGGCACACTGCTGGCAATATCTGCCCCTAAATGAAAGCTCCTCACTTGAGGACCACCATCGCGTCTAGCAGGGCAGTTGAAAGCCACCCAATTTTTCAACTCCTGAGCGACGGCCTCCGAGATACAAATCAGCCCAGTCCCCACATCAGTGATCCGTTTAAGCCAGTTTGTAAAATAATCTGCTGTCGGTGCCGGCCACCAATCAGGCCGATGCACTAGAAGCAAGTCATAGACAATAAATTTTATCTCGACACCACTGGAACGCATTTTCGCGTGGAGTGGATAGAGTTCATCCGCCAGATGCATTGTCAAATCCAAAGACAAATAGATATCGCCTTGAGAATAGTCAATCGGTGCATCTGATGCGCCTTCACTCCCCGAAAATACTCTTCCTACGAACTCATCGGCGTAATAGTAGCGGCCCGCACGATAATATATCGGACGGACTGAAAGTTTTTCAGGCGGCGCACTTAAAAGCTCTTGCAACAAACTGCGAACCACCCGCTGGATACCGGATTTCGCATCAGAATGAACAATGCTGGAAATATCCAGAAGCAGTTGCCTCTTAGCCTGCCCCAAAAAATTGAACGCAATACAACTGGATAATTTTGCAAGTTGCCTGTCCGTTGGCTGACAGTGAGGCAAGTTAAGCAGGCCTTCCAGAAATGCTCGCTGTGAAAACTCATAAGGTTTCGAGTCCTCCAACGAAGTCCCCAAGCGCTCTATTGCAGCAATTGCTTTAGTCGCCGTTTCATCCCAAGAAAACTTTCTTGACTGGACTTTCGCGTGTTCAATCAAGGAGCAACGAAGCTGGTCGTCCTCCAAGACCTGACTGATTTTCGTAGAGATCGAGTTTACTGATAGCGGATCGAAAAGTGCTTCGTCGAGCCCGATAACCTCCGGCACACTGCTGCAATTTGAGCCAATCACTGGCGCGCCACACGCCATGGCTTCGAGGACCGGCAGGCCAAATCCCTCATGTGTGGAGGGAAAAACGAACAGCGATGCAAGCGAATAAAGCGATACCAGATCTTCATCCGCGACATAGCCTGTCAAGACCAGCTCATGAATCTCAAACCCAAACTTTTCTTTCAGATCCAATAACTCAATTCGCTGCAAATCATGTAATTTGCTGGCGATAACCAATTGATAAACGGATCTCAACTCAGGCTTGAGAAGGCTGTACGCTTCCAATAGCCGGGAGAAATTTTTTCTCGGGTCAAATCCTCCTGGCGCGTACAGTACAAACTTCTCATGTATACCCATGCGTTGCAGAAACTTTGCCGCTGTCTCTCCTGTGAAAACCTTGGGATAAAACTGTTCACCAATGGCGGCAGAAATATTTACCACACTCTCACGCGGCACTTCCAAGTACTCAACGGCCTCATCGCAAGAAGACTGAGAGATGGCCAGTAACGCATCGGCGCGCTCCAACCACTCAATCTTCTTGCTGTAGTAATCACGTAGCGCCTGGGTTGGCAGGTACACATCTTTATTGAGAAGAGGTATCAGATCATAGAGCACAACCGCTGTTTTATAGTTTCGAGCGCTCGCGCCCACGGAAGTCACAGCCCCTACCCCAGGATCTTCAAAGAGACTGCTGATCAAGACAACGTCAGGTACGAGCGAGCTGATAAACTCCTCTCTGATAACTTCTGCCGCACTTAACACCCAAGCCGAACTTAATTCGTCGGGTACTTCAAACACACGAATTCGTTCCTTGGGAATTAACGTTGAAAAAGCAGCCTGAATATCCAAGATACTTTCGGGCATTCGACCGTTTAGAGCAATCCAGACTTCATGGTTCCCCGCCTCTCTGGCAATGGCCAACGCCAAGGAAAGAGAGTAACGGCCAATGCCACGAAACCGGCTCTCCGATTGAGCACCCTGCAAATCAATGACGATACGCATCAGTGGGTATCCCTACGCCGCATAATATCTTTAAGTTCAGAGTAAACACTCGATACTCGCGGACTCAGATTATCGACATCCACTTCGATGGGCTGACTAGGTGAAATCAAAACACCGGACCTAGCTGGGTCTCGTCGATCTGCCACGAGGCCGCCATGCAATGCCGTTTGCTTGAAATAACGTGCAATACGCGGATATTTTTTTATCGTGTTGCTCAGCCGCCCATAGAGAGCAGGACGCCTTAACACGTAACGCAGCAAGCGCATCAACACTGAACGCGCCACGAACTTCACTCCACGAACGGGCAGTTTGACCGCCCAAACACCGGCCCTTACGCAAAAGCGCAGTGGGGAAGTGATTTTCCATGAGGTGCTCTTTAGCAGTACGTCCACATGCTCTTCATGGGCAGTAGCTTGAAGCCACCAATGATGAGTATTGCCCATCGCCACATCCAGTTGGTGGCTCAGCTCTTGTACCCGGGCTTCGAGTTCGCCTATGCGGGCGAGGCTGGACCGGCAGTCATCGGCTAGATGACGCCTGTGATCTTCTGACAGAGCCAGTTGTTCATTCAGAGCCTCAACCTGACCCGACAAGCCCTCAGAGCCGACTAAGACAGGGTCAACCCGCGTGCACCCCTGCACCGCCTCTGGCAGTGAGTGGCTATCGAACTCCAGCTTGCCGGCGTGAACTCTCAACCCATGGATTTGATCCTCAAGGGCCATTCGATGCTGCTTTTCAATTTCAAATTGCACCATCACCTGTTGATGCCCCTTGTAGAGCTCCAACAGTTCATTGGTTGCATGCCGGGCTTGATCACGCAGCACATCATTCAATGCTTCGGCCGAGACACGCTTGAGCTCAGCCTGAGTTGCGCGATTTATACTTTCTCTCAATGCTGCTTCAGTTTCGTAGCTACGACGCTCGGCCGACTGAATTCGAAATCCTGCCTCTTGCAGCTGGAGACGCTGTTGTTCGGCCACGGCTTCACTGTATATCGCACGTCGTTCAAACCCGCTCATCCCCCCCTGGGCATCCAAAGCGATATCGGCCACCTGCTCCAAGCGATTTCGCACTTTTTCAAGTTGCGCTTCCATTTCGTAACTATTCCCTAGCAATTTTCCATCTAAGTTTTTTATGTAGCCACTGTGCTGATCAAGCGCTTCCTCAATCGCCTGCATCCAAAGATCTTCTGTCTTCTCGGCACTGCCGTCATTGGGTGATTCGTCCAGATTGTCGAGATGCTCAAGCATCAGACGAAAGCTCCACTGCTGCACCGGTACGGCCCACAATCCAGTCGCCCAACTACGGAAAGGCTGTGGCAGATTAAAGGGGGCTATCGTTATTTGCCTGATCGGTGAGGGGTCGACAACGTGCCCTGTCGCCAACTCATGGACAAACACCATAAACGACAAATAAATATTGTTGGGCCAAACGCAGTCTTTGAAATCTTGCGATATGGCACCGTAATCTATAACTCGCGCGCCAACATCCGGCGCCACTATTACGTTCCACGCTCGAAAATCACTGTGGTAAAGACCAAAGGCTTCCAGCGTGGCAAGTTGCTCCAAAACTTCCCGAAGCACCTTCTTTCGATCCAAGGACGCATCATTCAATACATCCAACAATAGATCGCCGTGAAACCTCTGCATAACGACCCAACCTTCGCTTTCACCCTCTGAAAGGGCAATCAGCTCGGAAACAGGATAGTTCGACGGTGCTCCGGTCAAAAATAATTTTTCGCGATGAAACTCAATACGATTGTGGTCTGCACGCCCACCCACAAATCGGTATAACTTAATGACCGTCTGTGCGCCGAAAAAATAGCGACGCGTTCCCTCGTGGGTATTCTTCGCCAACGCATGGGAATCACTGCGCCACGCATCAAACGCTCCCGCTTTGTCGTCGACGGTCCAATAACCGTTACTGGCGAAATACAGAGGACGTTGCACGCTCGTTAGATGTGTCTCACAACGAGCCATTTCGCGGACAAAATGAACCGACTCCAACAACTCCCTTGGGTCCTCAGGCTGAGAGGCCGCCCAGTAAAGATCGCCCTCTCGTAACGCGATTTCCAGAACCAGTGCACCCGTCATCTCGGCAGCGCGCTGAAAAAGCCGCTTCACTTCATCGATCCCACGCTCGTGAATCACGTGATGAAAAACACTCAGCCCCAAAATCAAGTCGTATTGGCCAGGCTCCAAACGATCGATAACATCCTCGACCCGGCCTACTTCAAAGGTCGCATTCAGTTGAGGATGTTCTTGAGAAAGTGCGGTACAAACTGCGACGTTTTTATCCAGGAAATCGACCCCTCGAATCGCCGCCCCGCGACTGGCAAGGCTAAGGCTGAAATAGCCTTGGGCACAGCCCAGGTCCAGAACTCTCAGAGGGCGGTCGAGATGTGCCTGCAGCGCATCATAGATGCGCGCAATAACATCCAGCCGATCAGCGCACGGACGTGAAACATGATCCGAAAGATCGGAGCGGCCAAAGATCGGCTGATAAACCTCTGGCAACTCGGCTACCAATTGCTCAATCATGGGTTGCAACCTCAACGCCTGAAGACTCCAGGTACTCGACATTGAACGTTGCCCCCATATCGGAGATTCCCCAGAACTGAACAGATCTGCTAATTTTCAACATCACCGAATCATATCGTCGATCCAACGGCACCAAGTCCCCCGACAAAGGGTCGCCCGACGAGACACCAAATGACACTAGAAAATCTCCCGCATTCAAATTGAGCGGAAGCGAAAACTTAAACATGCGGACATCACCTGCTCGTGCTGAAACAACAGCCTGACCACGGCTGGAAACAAATGAATTGGTTCCATATAAAAATATGCCGTCAATGGTCTTGATCAGAAAGCCAGGCACGATACTTTCGAAATCTGCATCAAACTTGACCTTGAAGTAAAAGTCCGCATTTGAATTACTTTCGATGCGTGATGGAAAACGTTCACCGTCCACAATCACTAAATAATCCAGAATAGCGGCACCGCCATGCCCCCAGCGATATTCAGATGGGTTATACCCACCCCGAGTGGCGAAAACATCACTGCTAGTCAAAAAATCTTCTTGAACAAGGCCGGGGCTGGAAACTTCGGTCTGATGCCCCACTCCTTTTTTCTTGCCAAACAGCTCGTCCAAATAACGATTAGTGACATCTCGCGAGGGACCGTCCAGTTCGACATGCCCGTTCTTTAGCAGGATAGCCCTCTCGCAATGTCGCACAATGTCATCAGCACTGTGCGAGACAAGAATCAGGGTCATCCCCTCATCGCGGTATTGCTTGATACGTTTGAAACACTTGGCTTGAAAGTAACTGTCACCAACGGAAAGTGCTTCATCGACGATTAGAAGATCGGGCTTGAACGCTGTCGCCACTGCAAAAGCAACACGCATTTGCATACCACTTGAGTAAGTTCTAACGGGCTCGTCAAAATATTCGCCAATTTCCGCAAAGGCCTCGATATCTGGCATTGCCTGCGCGATCTCGGCGGCGCTGAATCCCATCAGGCCAGCCGAGTGGAATACGTTCTGACGCCCACTCAGTTCCGGCGTGAACCCCATCCCCAACTCAAGGATGGCTGCAATACGGCCATTGATCTGGACACTGCCTTCGCTAGGCTGCAGCGTACCGGTGATCATTTTCAACAATGTTGATTTTCCTGCTCCATTCTGGCCAACGATACCAATCGACTCTCCAGGATGAATCGTGAAGTTGACACCCTTTATCACCCAATGTTCTTCGCTGGGTTTTATCGGCAAGCCAAGCCAACGACCGATACGCTGGAACTCCGAGGCATAAACCCGGTAAGCCTTACCCAGATTGCTGACGCTCAAAAGGCTCATAGTACATCCACCATTTCTGGTGCTGCGCGCCTGAACATCATCAAGCCCAACAGCATAAGTGCAAGTGCGATAACCGCAGGGACAATGAGTCCATCGAGATTTGGCATTCGCGAATGCACCAACGCGTCATGATAGGCGGTGACAATCGGGTACATCGGGTTGTATTGCATCAACCCCTTGAAGCTTTCGGGAATGATATTGTCGGGGTAGACAATCGGCGTAAACCAGAACCAGGCTTGCAGGACGATCGGCACCACTTGGCCAGTATCCCGGACGAAGACATTGAGGACCCCAAGCACAAGGCCGATACCTACCGCCAATGCAGTAACGACCAATGTCAGCGGCACAATCCAGAAAACGTGTAGCGTCAGAGACTGCCCCAGCAGCGCGAAAACCAATAACAATGCGACAAACAGGAGCCCGTAGTTGAGCAGGCAAGACCCCACGGCAATCACTGGCAAGGTAATACGTGGGAAACGCATTTTCTTCATCAGGTTTCCCTGATCGATAAATAGCGTCAAGCAGCGCCCGATGATTTCAGAGAACAGGCTCCAGGCTAAAACCCCAGCCATCAGGTAAAGCGCGTAGGCATACTTGTTATCAATACCCGGCAACTTCGCCGCCAGCACGTTGGATAACACCAGCGCATAAATTGCTACCTGCGCCAGCGGGTTAATGATCATCCAAAGCCCACCCAAACGACTTCGGGCAAAACGGGCAACGAACTCATTACGAATGGATGACCAGACGAAACCCCGGTACTCCCAAAGGCTTCTAAACAACCCCAACATCGCTGACTCCTGAAAAAAGCCAGGCAGGTGCCTGACTTATTGCACACTAAATTGCGGCCTAGGTCTTCACGCGCCGACAAGCAAACAAGCAAAAAGCGGGCTCTCAGCCCTCGCCCCCTAAAGGCGCGCTGCCTTACCCTCCCGCCCTGCCATAGATGTCTTCGAATCGAACGATGTCGTTTTCCCCGAGGTAGTCACCACTCTGCACCTCGATCAACACCAGATCGATGACCCCTGGATTCTCCAGACGATGGGTATGACCTGCGGGAATGAACGTTGATTCATTGGTATTCAACAAAAACTCGCGGTCGTTGTTAACCACACGCGCCATACCACTCACCACAATCCAGTGTTCGCTACGGTGATGGTGCATTTGCAGCGACAACGATCCTTGTGGCTTGACGACAATCCGCTTGATCTTGAAACGCAACCCCTCTTCCAGCGTGGTGTAAGCGCCCCAAGGGCGACGCACGGTGGTGTGGTCCAGGTGCGACTGATGACCATTTTTCTTCAATTGCGCCGTGATCGCCTTGATATCCTGCGCGTGATCCTTATGCGCCACCAACAGAGCATCCGGCGTATCGACAATAATCAGATCCTCAACACCCACCAAAGCTGCCAAACGACGCGGGCTGCGTACGTAGTTGTTGGTGGCATCGTGAAAAATCGCTTCTCCCTCGACACGGTTACCTTGTTCATCAGCCTCTGACAACTCACTCATGGCATTCCATGAGCCGATATCGCTCCAACCGATGTCACACGGCACCGTTGCGACTTTGCTGGAGCGTTCCATGAGCGCGAAGTCGATAGAAATATCCGGCACTTTGGCAAAGCTTTCGGGGTCGAGGTGTAGGCTGCGGTGGCTGTTGCCCATCATCGTGCCCGAGCCAGACAGGCACAGGTCTACGGCGCTGGAGACGTCCGGCGCGCACAGTGACATTTGTTCGATCAAGGAGCCGGCGCGGAAGCAGAACATGCCTGAGTTCCAGAAGTACTCGCCCGACGCCAGGTAACCCTGGGCCGTTTCCAGGTCCGGCTTCTCGACGAAGCGTTTGACCTTGAAGCCGTCCCCCAGAGGGCTGTCGTTATCTTTCTGGATATAGCCGTAACCCGTTTCAGGGTATTCGGGCTTCACGCCGAAGGTCACCAGCCAGCCATCTTTGGCCAACTCGCATGCCCTTGAAACCGCCGCGCAGAATGACACTTGATTATCGATCAAGTGATCAGCCGGCAACACTAACATGATGGCATCTTGCCCATGAGTGCGCGCAACTTCCTGGGCAGCCAGTGCAACAGCCGCAGCAGTATTACGACCGAAGGGTTCCAGCACAAAGCTCAAATTGGTGAACTCGGGTGCTTGGGCACCGTATTCATCAAGTGTCTTGAAGTAGAGATCGCGATTAGTGATCGTCAATACTTCACTCACAGCGCCCAATGCCAACGCCCGAGCGTATGTTTTGCGGATCAGATTACCGCCGTCAGGTAGCTCGATAAACGGCTTGGGATGCGCTGAACGTGAAACCGGCCAGAGACGGCTACCCGAACCGCCACAGATAATGACTGGAACAAGTGTCACTTTGTACTCCTTTACGCATTGTCACTATATTTCCGCCTCAGCCCTCGCCCCCTCGAAGCTGCCTGCTCGGAAAAGTGACTAGAGTATTTCAGCTATAAAAAGTCAAATCGCCAAAGACGATTTAGGGGAGGAATAGTGTTTTTTTCTTACAGAATAACCTGCGCATTCTTTATCAAATGGTCATTTCTGTCTAGGAAAAGGCAGAACATTCCAATTGACGTGATCATTCTTATTCTCTGACTAAATGGCGCTCCAAATAGAACTTGTCACTTTCCTTAGTGAATTTTCCTACGCCCCACCAATCTACGCCTAGAATGTTCGACTCTATTGATCTGGAACCCAAGCGGTGCTGTCGCTTTTCCGGGCAACACTCAGGCGACTCACCCTGAGCAAAATCCTTCTCAACAATCCCCCACAGCTGCCGATACCCCTTCAAAGCCTTGCGGATTGAACAATCATGCGTAATAACCAACCCGTTACCCAGCGCGAACGTACCTTCCCCGCTCAGCAACGGTTGATCTCCACCACAGATGCCAAAGGCGTGATCACCTACTGCAACGACGCCTTCGTCGAAATCAGTGGGTTCTCTCGCGACGAACTGGTGCGTGCCCCGCACAACCTGGTGCGTCACCCGGACGTTCCGGCGGCGGTGTTCGCGCACATGTGGTCAACGCTCAAACAAGGCTTGCCATGGATGGGCATTGTCAAGAATCGCTGCAAGACCGGTGACCATTACTGGGTTAACGCCTATGTGACGCCGGTTTTCGAAGGCAACCAGGTGGTCGGCTACGAATCGGTGCGCATCAAGCCCACCGCCGAGCAGATCCGCCGGGCCGAAGCGCTCTACCAACGCATCAACCAGGGCAAGTCGGCGATCCCCCAGCGGGACAAGTGGCTACCGGTGTTGCAGGACTGGCTACCGTTTATCCTGGTGAGCCAGTTGAGTTTCATGATCGGCGCGTCCCTCAACTCCCACTGGGGCTTTGCCCTGGCGGCGGGGTTGTCGGTGCCGTTGGGCCTGCTCGGCCTGAGCTGGCAACAGCGCGGCCTCAAGCGTTTGCTGCGCCTGGCCGAGCAGACCACCTCCGACCCGCTGATCGCGCAGATGTACACCGACAGCCGTGGCGCCCAGGCGCGTCTGGAGATGTCTATCCTCAGTCAGGAGGCGCGTCTGAAGACCTGCCTTACCCGCCTGCAGGACACTGCCGAGCACCTCAACGACCAGGCCGCGCAGTCCAACACCCTGGCGCATAACAGCTCCAGCGGCCTGGAACGCCAGCGCGTCGAGACTGAGCAGGTGGCGACCGCCGTTAACCAGATGGCGGCCACCACCCAGGAAGTCGCCAGCCATGTGCAGCGCACAGCGGACGCAACCCAGGAAGCCAACCGCCTCACCGGCCGTGGCCGCGACATCGCCGGGGAAACCCGCGAGGCGATTCAGCGTCTGTCCGTAGCAGTGGGTGAGACCGGTGTGACCGTTACCCAGTTGGCCAAGGACAGCGATGAAATCGGCGGTGTGGTCGACGTGATCAAGGGCATTGCCGATCAGACCAACCTGCTGGCGCTCAACGCCGCCATCGAAGCGGCCCGTGCCGGTGAAATGGGCCGGGGTTTTGCGGTGGTTGCCGACGAAGTCCGCCAACTGGCGCAGCGCACAGCCGAGTCGACCGGGCAGATCCATGCCCTGATCGCCAAGCTGCAACAAACCGCCGCCGCTGCCGTACAGACCATGGACGCCGGGCATCGCCAGGCCGAAGAAGGCGTGGCACGGGTGATGGAAGCTGACCAGGCGTTGGTGGGCATCAGTGAAGCGGTAGCGCATATCACCGACATGACTACCCAGATCGCGGCCGCGACCGAAGAGCAAAGCTCGGTGGCCGAAGAGATCAGCCGCAACATCAGCACCATTGCGTTGCTGGCGGACCAGACCTCGGAGCAGGCGTTGAACTCGGCGCAGTTGAGTGAAGAGTTGACGCATACGGCGAATACCCAGTATTCGTTGGTGGAGCGCTTCAACCGATAGACCGTTATCGGGGCGGTGCGACGATTCGACAACCCCCCTCCCACACTTTGACTGTATTCACAAATCAAAATGTGGGAGGGGGCTTGCCCCCGATAGGGCCCTAGAGGACGCCGAGAAACCTGGCCACCTTCACCGCCGCCGCCTCCAAATGCTGCTCATGACTAAACCCCGACGCCTTCAACGGCTTCAGGTCATGATCCCCCGCCACCAGCCACATCACCTCGATGCTCGGCGACAATTCATACCCTTCCACCGCCGCCCGATTACCCAGCGCATCGCGCTCACCCTGCACAATCAAGGTCGGCGTCTTCAACCCCGCCAAATGCTCGACCCGTGGTTTCTCCGGCTTGCCCACCGCATAGAACGGATACCCCAGGCACACCAGCCCATCGGCACCCAGTTCATCGGCCAACAAACTGGCCATGCGCCCGCCCATGGACTTGCCGCCAATGGCCAGTTTCCCAGCGACATGACGTCGCACCTCGGCATGCACCCCGCGCCAGGCTTCCAGCAGTTTCGGCGCAGGGTTTGGCGGGCGCTTGCCGCCATCCACCCGGCGCTGGGCCATGTAGGGAAACTCAAAGCGCAACACGTTGACGCCATGCCCGGCAAGGCGTGCAGCCATATCGTTCATGAAGGATGAGTCCATCGGCGCGCCAGCGCCGTGGGCCAGGATTAGCGTGACGGGATCGCTCGAAAGCGCCTCCACCGCGACATCCCACAACCACCCATGTTCCCGCACACACTGCGCCCATTGATCCCCGTCAATACTGGCCTTGTGCTCTTTGCCCATGCTTGCCTCGCTTTTTAGTCTGCCTATAACTCCAGCCCAAGTGCCGCATTTGCTTGGGTTGAACCGTGGATGGGGAACCATGAACACTACTTTAAGTACCGCCTATAACTACAAGGTGGTCCGCCAATTCACCATTATGACGGTGGTGTGGGGCATCGTCGGCATGGGGCTCGGGGTTTTTCTCGCGGCCCAATTGGTGTGGCCTGCACTCAACTTCGACTTGCCGTGGACCAGCTTCGGCCGCCTGCGCCCGCTGCACACCAACGCGGTGATCTTCGCCTTCGGTGGCTGCGCGCTGTTCGCCAGCTCCTTCTACTCGGTGCAGCGTACCTGCCAGACCCAATTGTTCGCGCCGAAAATCGCCGCGTTCTGCTTCTGGGGCTGGCAGTTGGTCATCCTGCTGGCAGCGATCTCCTTGCCGCTGGGCTACACCAGCTCCAAGGAATACGCCGAGCTGGAATGGCCGATCGATATTCTGATCACCATTGTCTGGGTGGCCTACGCCATTGTGTTCTTTGGCACCGTGGCCAAGCGCAACACCAAGCACATCTACGTCGGTAACTGGTTCTTCGGTGCGTTCATCATCACCGTGGCCATCCTGCATATCGTCAACAACCTGGAAATCCCGGTCAGCCTGACCAAGTCCTACTCCCTCTATGGCGGTGCGACGGATGCCATGGTGCAGTGGTGGTACGGGCACAACGCGGTAGGCTTTTTCCTCACCGCCGGTTTCCTCGGCATGATGTATTACTTCGTGCCCAAGCAGGCCGAGCGTCCGGTGTATTCCTATCGCTTGTCCATCGTGCACTTCTGGGCGCTGATCACCCTGTACATCTGGGCAGGCCCGCACCACTTGCACTACACCGCACTGCCGGACTGGGCACAGTCCCTGGGCATGGTGATGTCGCTGGTGCTGCTGGCACCGAGCTGGGGCGGCATGATCAACGGCATGATGACCCTGTCGGGCGCCTGGCATAAGTTGCGCAGCGACCCGATCCTGCGCTTCCTCGTGGTGTCCCTGGCGTTCTACGGCATGTCGACCTTCGAAGGCCCGATGATGGCGATCAAGACCGTCAACGCCCTCTCCCACTACACCGACTGGACCATCGGCCACGTACACGCCGGCGCACTCGGTTGGGTGGCGATGATCTCCATCGGCGCGCTGTACCACATGATCCCGAAAGTCTTTGGCCGCGAGCAGATGTACAGCCTCGGCCTGATCAACGCGCACTTCTGGCTGGCCACCATCGGCACCGTACTCTACATCGCTTCGATGTGGGTCAACGGCATCGCCCAGGGCCTGATGTGGCGTGCGGTCAACGAAGACGGCACCTTGACCTACTCCTTCGTCGAAACCCTGGTGGCCAGCCACCCTGGCTTCATCGTGCGGCTGGTGGGCGGTGCGATCTTCCTCAGCGGCATGTTCCTGATGGCTTACAACACCTGGCGCACCGTGCGTTCGGCGCAGCCTGTCGAAGCCGCCACCACTGCGCAGTTGGCCTGAGGAGTCTGTGATGAAACACGAAACGATTGAAAAGAACGTCGGCCTGCTGATGCTGCTCATGGTGCTCGCCGTGAGCATCGGCGGCCTGACCCAGATCGTCCCGCTGTTCTTCCAGGACGTGACCAACAAGCCGGTGGAGGGCATGAAACCCTACACCGCGCTGCAACTGGAAGGCCGCGACATCTACATCCGCGAAGGCTGCGTACAGTGCCACTCGCAAATGATCCGCCCGTTCCGTGCCGAAACCGAACGCTACGGCCACTACTCGGTCGCCGGTGAAAGCGTGTGGGACCACCCGTTCCTGTGGGGCTCCAAGCGCACCGGGCCGGACCTGGCGCGCGTCGGCGCACGCTACTCGGACGACTGGCACCGCGCGCACCTGTACAACCCGCGCAACGTGGTGCCCGAGTCGAAAATGCCGGCCTATCCATGGTTGGTCACCGCCGCCGTCGACAGCAGCCACACCGAGACCAAGTTGAAAGTGATGCGCACCCTCGGCGTGCCGTACACCGACGACGACATCAGTGGCGCCGTGGCCAGCCTCAAGGGCAAGACCGAGATGGACGCGCTGGTTTCGTACCTGCAAGTGCTCGGCACTGCCATCAAGAGCAAGAGGTGAGCCATGGGATTTGAATTCGATGCAGGCACCATCCGCGGCCTCGGCACGCTGGTGGTCGCCATCGCCTTTATCGGCCTGTCGCTGTGGGTGTTCAACAACCGGCGCAATGCGGAATTCGAGCAGGCGCGCCTGCTGCCCTTCGCCGATGAACCTTCTCCATCCGACGCTCAAGAAGAGCCTGCAATAAGGAGCACCCGGCCATGACCCTATTCTGGAGTACATGGATCTGCGTACTGACCCTCGGCAGCCTGATCGGCTTGACCTGGCTGCTGGTCGGCACCCGCAAGGGCGAGACCAAGGGCAGCGTGGACCAGACCATGGGCCACGCCTTCGACGGTATCGAGGAATACGACAACCCGCTGCCCCAGTGGTGGTTCATGCTGTTCGCCGGCACCCTGGTGTTCGCGGTCGGCTACCTGATCCTCTACCCGGGCCTGGGCAACTGGAAAGGCGTGTTGCCGGGCTATGAAGACGGCTGGACCCAGGCCAAGGAATGGGACAAGGAAATGGCCAAGGCCGACGCCAAGTTCGGGCCGATCTTCGCCAAATTCTCGGCCATGCCCGTGGAAGAAGTGGCCAAGGACCCGCAAGCGCTGAAAATGGGCGGTCGCCTGTTTGCCTCCAACTGTGCGGTGTGCCACGGCTCGGACGCCAAGGGCGCGTTTGGTTTCCCGAACCTGGCGGACAACATCTGGCGCTGGGGCGGTTCGGCCGAGGCGATCAAGACCACCATCCTCAACGGCCGCCACGCGGCGATGCCGGCCTGGGGTGACATGCTCGGCGATGAAGGCGTGAAAAACGTTGCCGCCTATGTGCGCCACGACCTGGCCAAGCTGCCTCTGCCCGCCGACAGCAGCGCCGATGTGGCTGCCGGCCAAGCGGCCTTCAACACCACCTGTGTCGCCTGCCACGGTCCGGAAGGCCATGGCATGGAAGCCATGGGCGCGCCTGACCTGACCAAACCGGCCGGCTACATCTACGGCACCAGCCTTGCGCAGTTGCAACAGACCATCCGCCACGGCCGCCAAGGCCAGATGCCGGCGCAGGAAGTGCTGCAAGGCAATGACAAGGTGCATCTGCTGGCCGCTTATGTTTACAGCCTGTCCCACAACGCCGATGGCGCAACGCCAGAAAGCCAAGCGCAATAACCGCTGATCGCCGCCCCATTTTGGGGCGGCAACCCTGGTGCTGTACGCGACCAAGTGTCACACCCTTCCAAAGCACAACTTTCCCCTCCTCACTTTCGGGTCTACGCTTGTTCCCACAGCGGACCAATCCTGGCGTACGCGACGACATTCGTTGCGACCCCTGAATTTTCCTGTCCACTCGATCAGCTTTCGATTTCCGATTTTGTCCTTACACCAAACATGGAAAGGGCGCAGAATCTGGCGTGGAACGCATTGATACAGGTCAGTCATTGCGTTGCAATGACCCCTCGCTTTCTACATACTTGCGGCCGATTTTACCTATAAAAAAACCTAAACCGTGGAACCTTAGAATGAGCACAGCAATCAGTCCGACTGCTTATAACTATAAGGTAGTCCGCCAGTTCGCCATCATGACGGTGGTCTGGGGGATCCTTGGCATGGGGCTCGGGGTGTTCATCGCCTCGCAACTGGTCTGGCCGGAATTGAATTTCGGTTTGCCATGGACGACCTTTGGCCGCCTGCGCCCGCTGCACACCAACCTGGTGATCTTCGCCTTCGGCGGATGTGCATTGTTTGCCACCTCCTACTATGTCGTGCAGCGAACCTGCCAGACGCGACTGATCTCCGACAGCCTTGCGGCCTTCACCTTCTGGGGTTGGCAAGCAGTCATCGTTGGCGCCATCGTCACCCTGCCACTGGGCTACACCACCACCAAGGAATACGCCGAGCTGGAATGGCCCATCGCCATTTTGCTCGCCATCGTGTGGGTGACCTATGCCGTGGTGTTCTTCGGCACCATCGTCAAGCGCAAGACCAAGCACATCTACGTGGGCAACTGGTTCTACGGCGCGTTCATCCTGGTGACGGCGATGCTGCACATCGTCAACCACGCCTCGTTGCCGGTGAGCCTGTTCAAGTCCTACTCGGCCTACGCCGGGGCCACCGATGCGATGATCCAGTGGTGGTACGGCCACAACGCGGTGGGTTTCTTCCTGACCACCGGGTTCCTGGGGATGATGTACTACTTCGTGCCGAAACAGGCCGAACGTCCCATTTACTCGTACCGCCTGTCCATCGTGCATTTCTGGGCGCTGATCACCCTGTACATCTGGGCCGGCCCGCACCACTTGCACTACACCGCGTTGCCGGACTGGGCACAGTCCCTGGGCATGGCGATGTCGATCATCCTGCTGGCCCCGAGCTGGGGCGGCATGATCAACGGCATGATGACCCTGTCCGGCGCCTGGCATAAATTGCGCACCGATCCGATCCTGCGCTTCTTGGTGGTGTCGCTGGCGTTCTACGGCATGTCGACCTTCGAAGGGCCGATGATGGCGATCAAGACCGTCAACTCGCTGTCCCACTACACCGACTGGACCATCGGCCACGTACACGCCGGCGCCCTCGGTTGGGTGGCAATGATCTCCATCGGCGCGCTGTACCACATGATCCCCAAACTGTTCGGCCGTCCGCAGATGCACAGCGTTGGCCTGATCAACGCGCACTTCTGGCTGGCCACCATCGGCACCGTGCTCTACATCGCCTCGATGTGGGTCAACGGCATCACCCAGGGCCTGATGTGGCGAGCCATCAACGATGACGGCACCCTCACCTACTCCTTCGTCGAAGCGCTGCAAGCCAGCCATCCGGGTTACATCGTGCGCGCCCTGGGCGGTGCATTCTTTGCCTCCGGCATGTTCCTGATGGCCTACAACGTCTGGCGCACCGTGCGTGCCGCCGACCCTGTAGAAGCCGAAGCCGCCGCCAAGATCGCCGTTGTGGGAGCTCACTGATGAAGCATGAAGTAGTCGAGAAGAATATCGGCCTGCTGGCCTTCTTCATGGTCATCGCCGTGAGCATCGGCGGCCTGACCCAGATCGTTCCGCTGTTTTTCCAGGACGTGACCAACAAGCCGGTGGAAGGCATGAAGCCGCGCACCGCCCTTGAACTGGAAGGCCGCGACGTCTACATCGCCAACGGTTGTGTCGGCTGCCACTCGCAGATGATCCGCCCGTTCCGTGCCGAAACCGAACGCTACGGCCACTACTCGGTCGCCGGCGAAAGCGTATGGGACCACCCGTTCCTGTGGGGTTCCAAGCGTACCGGCCCGGACCTGGCTCGTGTCGGCGGGCGTTACTCCGATGACTGGCAGCGTGCGCACCTGTACAACCCGCGCAACGTGGTGCCTGAGTCGAAAATGCCGGCGTACCCGTTCCTCGTGGAAAACAAGCTCGACGGCAAGGACACCGCGAAGAAAATGGAAGTCTTGCGCACCCTGGGCGTGCCCTACACCGACGAAGACATCGCCGGTGCAGCCGCCGCCGTGAAGGGCAAGACCGAAATGGACGCACTGGTGGCCTACCTGCAAGGCCTGGGCACCATCATCAAAAGCAAACGGTGATCTATGGATATCGGGATGATTCGTGGCCTGGGCACCGTTGTGGTGATGGTGGCCTTTATCGGCCTGGCGTTGTGGGTGTTCAGCCCCAAGCGCAAGTCGGAGTTTGAAGACGCGACCTTGCTGCCCTTTGCGGATGATCCCGAAGCCATCAAGCACGTCGAGCAAGCTTCTAGGAGTAACAAAGAATGACTACGTTCTGGAGTCTGTACGTCACAGTCCTCAGTCTGGGTACCATCTTCGCCCTGACCTGGCTGCTGCTGTCGACCCGCAAGGGCCAGCGCGCCGAGCAAACCGACGAAACCGTCGGCCACTCGTTCGACGGCATCGAGGAGTACGACAACCCGCTGCCCAAGTGGTGGTTCATGCTGTTCGTCGGCACCATCGTCTTCGCCCTCGGCTACCTGGCGCTGTACCCCGGCCTGGGCAACTGGAAGGGCCTGCTGCCGGGCTACAACTACCTCGACACCGACAAGCAAACCCCCTTCGCCAACGGCCAGACCGGCTGGACCGGCGTGCACGAATGGGAAAAGGAAATGGCCAGGTCGGACGCCAAGTTCGGGCCGATCTTCGCCAAATTCGCGTCGATGCCGATTGAAGAAGTGGCCAAGGACCCGCAAGCCCTGAAGATGGGTGGCCGCCTGTTCGCCTCCAACTGCTCGGTATGCCACGGTTCCGACGCCAAGGGCGCCTATGGCTTCCCCAACCTGACCGACGCAGACTGGCGCTGGGGTGGCGAGCCGGCCACCATCAAGGAAACCATCATGAAGGGTCGCCATGCGGTGATGCCGGCGTGGTTGGATATCCTCAAGGAACAAGGCGTCAGCGATGTGGCCGCGTTCGTGCTCACCAACCTCGACGGGCGCAAACTGCCCGAAGGCGTGAAAGCCGATGTGGCCAACGGCGAGAAACTCTTCGCCGCCAACTGCGTGGCCTGCCACGGCCCGGCCGGTAAAGGCACCGCCGCCATGGGCGCGCCCGACCTGACTCACCCGGGTGCATTCATCTACGGCTCGAGCTTCGCCCAGCTGCAGCAGACCATCCGTTGGGGCCGCCAGGGCCAGATGCCTGCGCAGGAGCAACTGCAAGGCAATGACAAGGTGCACTTGCTGGCGGCGTATGTGTACAGCTTGTCCCATGGGGATAAGAAGGCTGAAGAGCAGTAACTCCTCGAAAGAACAAAGCCCCGTGCAGCGTAAGCTGGCGGGGCTTTGTTCTTTCTGGCTCCCAGGGTTATCCAAGCAGGAACCCACTACCACTTGATACTTGCGGCTCGGGGCAACCAAGTAGTAACGTAACTACATCCAGCCTGACGAAGGGGGGAGCACCCCATGACCATCACGACTATTTCCAGCCGCGAATTCAACCAAGACACAAGTGGTGCCAAAAAAGCCGCCCGCCAGGGGCCGGTTTTTATCACCGATCGCGGCAAGCCCGCCCATGTACTGCTAAGCATTGAGGAGTACCAGAAACTGACAGGGCTCAAGGCCGACATCGTTGATCTGCTAGTGATGCCGGAAGCGGCCGATATCGACTTCGAAACCGAGCGAGCCGTGATCACTCATCGACCTGTGGACCTCTCTTGATGTATCTACTCGACACCAACGTTATTTCTGAACTGCGCAAACCCCAGGCTGATGCAAAAGTGGTCGCCTGGGCCAAAAGTGTCATCGCTACACGCATGTTTATTTCCGCGATCACATTGAAAGAATTGGAGACCGGGGTGTTACGTATTGAGCGCCGAGACCCGGCACAAGGAAAGCTGCTAAGAACCTGGCTCAAGCGCCATGTAATGCCCGCTTTTGATTCCAGGATCCTGCCGGTGGATACCGCGGTCGCGCTGCGTTGTGCCCACCTGCATGTGCCTGACCGGGCAAATGAAAGCGATGCGCTGATCGCCGCTACCGCTCTGGTCCACGGGCTCACCGTGGTCACACGCAATATCAATGACTTCAAATCCAGCGGGGTTCCGTTGATCAATCCATGGGACGAATGACCACAATACCTACCAAAACCGTCCATACTTCCCAAGTCAATTGATCCAGATCACGTACACCATCAATTGATTTCCCCCAACGCGACCAAAGGTCGCACCCTTTGCACATCCTCGGGGGCGTATCATTAGGCCACTGCAACACCCTACATTTGACCCCGGCTGGCACGTACTGGCCGAGGCAAATCTCCACCGCCGTGGGATGCAATGATGAGCAACCAGATACCGGTACATGACGTTACCCCGCCTGCCAAAACCGTCGACCTCTACGCCTCGCGAGAGAAAATCTACACGCGCGCCTTCACCGGCCTGTTCCGCAATCTACGCATGCTCGGCGGTGCCGGCCTGTTCCTGCTCTACTTCGGCACGGTGTGGCTGAACTGGGGTGGTCACCAGGCTGTGTGGTGGAACCTGCCCGAGCGCAAGTTCTTTATTTTTGGCGCAACCTTCTGGCCCCAGGACTTCATCCTGCTCTCGGGCATCCTGATCGTCGCAGCGTTTGGCCTGTTCTTTATCACGGTGTACGCCGGTCGCGTGTGGTGCGGCTACACCTGTCCGCAAAGCGTGTGGACGTGGATCTTCATGTGGTGCGAAAAGGTCACCGAAGGCGACCGCAACCAACGCATCAAGCTCGACAAGGCACCGATGGGCGCCAACAAATTCCTGCGCAAATTCAGCAAGCACACGCTGTGGCTGCTGATCGGATTTGTCACCGGCATGACCTTTGTCGGCTACTTCTCGCCGATCCGCGAACTGGTGTTCGACTTCTTCACCGGCCAGGCCGATGGCTGGTCGTATTTCTGGGTCGGTTTCTTCACCCTCGCCACCTACGGCAACGCCGGCTGGCTGCGCGAACAGGTGTGCATCTACATGTGCCCGTATGCGCGCTTCCAGAGCGTGATGTTCGACAAGGACACCCTGATCGTTTCCTACGACCCACGCCGTGGCGAGCTACGCGGCCCGCGTAAAAAAGGCACCGACTACAAGGCCCAGGGCCTGGGCGATTGCATCGATTGCACGATGTGCGTGCAAGTGTGCCCGACCGGTATCGACATCCGCGACGGCCTGCAGATCGAGTGCATCGGTTGCGCTGCCTGCATCGACGCCTGCGACAACATCATGGACAAAATGGACTACCCGCGCGGCCTGATCAGCTACACCACCGAACATAACCTGTCGGGGCAGAAAACCCACAAGCTGCGCCCGCGCCTGATCGGCTACGCCCTGGTACTGCTGGCGATGATCAGCCTGCTGGTGGCGGCGTTCTTCATGCGCTCGCTGGTGGGTTTCGACGTGAGCAAGGACCGCGTGCTGTACCGCGAAAACGCCGAAGGCCGCATCGAGAACGTCTACAGCCTGAAGATCATGAACAAGGACCAGCGCGACCACACCTACGTGCTCGACGCCGCCGGCCTGCCCGACCTCAAGCTGCAAGGCCGGCGCGAGATCAAGGTGGCGGCCGGCGATATCGTCAGCATGCCGGTGGAGCTGTCGAGTGCGCCGGAACAGTTGCCGTCGAGCACCAACGAGGTGAAATTCATCCTCACCGATGCCGATGACGCCAGCGTCCATATTGAAGCCAAGAGCCGATTCATCGGCCCACAAGTCCGCTAACAGGGAACCGAACAATGTCCGTAGCAACTGCCGCAAGCCCTTGGTACAAGCACCTCTGGCCCTGGATCATCATTGGCATCCTGGCCTGTTCGGTGACCTTGACCCTGTCCATGGTGACCATCGCGGTGAACAACCCGGACAACCTGGTCAACGACAACTACTACGAGGCCGGCAAAGGCATCAACCGCTCCCTCGACCGCGAGCTGCTCGCGCAGACCCTGCAACTGCGCGCCAAGGTGCACCTGGATGAGCTGACCGGTGAAGTCGAGGTCAACCTTACCGGCTACAGCAACCCGAAAACCCTGGAGCTGAACCTGATTTCCCCGACCCAGCCGGAGAAGGACCGCAAGATCAACCTGGCCCGCAGTGACAGCGAGCCCGGACGCTATATCGGCCAGGTCACCGACAAGGTCGAAGGCCGGCGTTTCGTCGAGTTGCTCGGCGTGGAAGGCGACCGGACCTGGCGCATGTTCGAGGAAGAACAAGTCAGCCACGACAAGGACTTGCTGCTGGGTGATGAACCGTTGCAGGGTGCCGAAGACCTGAAAAAATAAAAAGCCTGCGCTTCGCGCATCGGGGGCAAGCCCCCTCCCACACTGGATTGGGTTTACACATATCTATTGGTGAAATCAGTCAAATGTGGGAGGGGGCTTGCCCCCGATGAGGCCCTACCAGCCACCATAGATTCCCAAGCCATGACCACCCCCTGCTACCACTGCGCCCTCCCCGTCCCCTCCGGTAGCCGTTTCACCACGGTCATCCTCGGTGAGCGCCGCGAACTCTGCTGTCCCGGCTGCCAGGCCGTGGCCGAAGCCATCGTGGCCGGTGGCCTGGAAAGTTATTACCAACACCGCAGCGAAGCCTCGGCCAACCCCGAGGCGTTGCCGGTACAACTGGTGGATGAGCTGGCGCTGTATGACCGCGCCGACGTGCAGAAACCTTTTGTGCGCCACGAAGGCGAACTCGCCGAAGTCACCCTATTGATGGAAGGCATCAGTTGCGCCGCCTGCGGCTGGCTGATCGAGAAACACCTGCGCAGCCTGCCCGCCGTGGCCGAGGCGCGGTTGAACCTGTCCAACCACCGCCTGCACGTGCGTTGGGCCGATGGGCAACTGCCGCTGAGCCAACTGCTCGGTGAACTGCGCCATATCGGCTACGCCGCTCACCCCTATCAGGCGGATCGCGCCGCCGAGCAACTGGCCGGCGAAAACCGCCTGGCCCTGCGCCAACTGGGCGTGGCCGGGCTGCTGTGGTTCCAGGCGATGATGGCAACCATGGCCACCTGGCCGGAATTCAACATCGACCTGAGCCCCGAGCTGCATGTGATCCTGCGCTGGGTGGCGATGTTTCTTACAACACCCATCGTGTTCTACAGCTGTGCACCGTTTTTCAAGGGCGCCTTGCGCGACTTGCGCACGCGCCACCTGACCATGGATGTCTCAGTATCCCTGGCCATCGGCGGGGCTTACCTGGCGGGCATCTGGACCGCGATCACCGGCACGGGCGAGTTGTACTTCGATGCGGTGGGCATGTTTGCGTTGTTCCTGCTGGCCGGTCGCTACCTGGAGCGCCGCGCCAGGGAGCGCACGGCCGCCGCGACGGCGCAACTGGTGAACCTGCTGCCCGCCTCGTGCCTGCGACTCAAGCCCGACGGCCAGAGCGAGCGCATCCTGCTCCCCGAACTGACCCTGGGCGACCGCGTGCTAGTGCACCCCGGTGCCGTGCTGCCGGCGGATGGCGTGATTCTCGATGGACAATCGAGCATTGATGAATCCCTGCTCACCGGTGAGTACCTGCCGCAACCGCGCCAGACCGGCGACGCGGTCACGGCGGGTACGCTGAATGTCGAGGGGGCATTGACCGTCGAAGTACGTGCCCTGGGCCATGACACGCGGCTGTCCGCCATCGTGCGTTTGCTTGAGCGCGCCCAGGCCGATAAACCACGCCTGGCGCAAATCGCCGACCGGGCCGCGCAGTGGTTCCTGTTGTGCTCGCTGATCGCCGCCGCGCTGATCGGCCTGCTGTGGTGGGAGCTGGACGCGTCGCGGGCGTTCTGGATTGTGCTGGCAATGCTGGTGGCAACTTGCCCCTGTGCGCTGTCTCTGGCCACTCCCACCGCCCTCACCGCCGCCACCGGTACTTTGCACAAACTCGGGTTACTGCTAACTCGCGGCCATGTGCTGGAAGGGCTGAACCAGATCGACACGGTGATCTTCGACAAGACCGGCACTCTCACCGAAGGGCGCCTGGCATTGAGAGCCATCCGGCCCTTGGGGTCGTTGAGCACCGACCTGTGCCTGAGCCTCGCCGCCGCCCTGGAAAACCGCTCCGAACACCCGATTGCCCGCGCCTTCGGGCGTGCGCCATTGGCCGCCGATGAGGTCATCAGTTCGCCAGGGCTGGGCCTAGAAGGTCGTGTCGGTGAGCGCGTATTGCGCATTGGCCAGCCGGGCTTTGTCTGCGAACTCAGTGGTTGCCCGATTCCTGCAGCGCCGGAGGTTTGCGGCCAATGGCTGTTGCTCGGCGACCGCGACGGCGCCCTGGCCTGGTTCGTGCTCGACGACCGCCTGCGCAGTGATGCCCCTGCCCTGCTGGCCGCGTGCAAGGCGCGTGGTTGGCGCACGCTGTTGCTGTCCGGGGACAGTTCGCCGATGGTCGCCAGCGTCGCCGCCGAGCTGGGTATCGACGAGGCCCACGGCGGCCTGCGCCCGGATGACAAGCTGCAAGTCCTTCAGCAACTGCACAAGGAAGGTCGCAAGGTGCTGATGCTTGGCGATGGCGTCAACGATGTGCCGGTACTCGCCGCCGCGGACATCAGCGTGGCGATGGGCACGGCCACCGACCTGGCCAAGACCAGCGCCGATGCGGTGTTGCTGTCCAACCGCCTGGACGCCTTGGTGCAAGCCTTTACTCTGGCGCGGCGCACCCGCCGGGTAATCATTGAAAACCTGCTGTGGGCCGGGCTGTACAATGGCCTTATGCTGCCGTTTGCCGCCCTGGGCTGGATCACTCCCATCTGGGCGGCGATCGGCATGTCCCTCAGTTCGTTGACCGTGGTGCTCAATGCCCTGCGCCTGACTCGCCTGCCGAGCGCGCCGGCCGCCCGAGCCCCCTCAGTAACCCGCCCGCTGCCGGTGTGAGCCGCGCGGGCATGGAGTGCAGATGCCAGCTTTATACGTAATGATCCCGGCGGCGCTGCTCTTGGTGGGCGTGGCCATCTACATCTTCTTCTGGGCCGTGGACAGCGGCCAGTACGACGACCTCGACGGCCCGGCCCATAGCGTGCTGTTCGACGATCAGGACCCGAACCACCTGGCTGGCGTCGAAGAGGCCAACCACCCCGAACAACCACCAAAAGACCCGCCCCATGCTTGAGCTGGCGCCGCTGCTGGTCTCTGCGCTGATCCTCGGCCTGCTCGGTGGCGGCCATTGCCTGGGCATGTGCGGCGGGCTGATGGGCGCGCTGACCCTGGCGATCCCCAAAGAGCAACGCGGCCGCAGGTTTCAACTGCTGCTGGCCTACAACCTGGGGCGCATCCTCAGCTATGCCGCGGCCGGCGTGTTGATCGGCCTTGCCGGCTGGGCGGTGGCGAACAGCCCGGCGGCGATGTTCATGCGCGTGCTCGCCGGCCTATTGTTGATCAGCATGGGCCTGTACCTGGCGGGCTGGTGGAGCGGCCTCACCCGTATAGAAAGCCTCGGACGCGGCCTGTGGCGCTATATACAGCCGGTCGCCAACCGTTTGCTGCCCGTGTCCAGCGTACCGCGTGCATTGCTGCTGGGCGCGCTGTGGGGCTGGTTGCCGTGCGGATTGGTCTACAGCACGTTGCTGTGGGCGGCGAGCCAGGGCAATGCCTGGGACAGTGGGTTGTTGATGCTGGCGTTCGGGCTGGGGACTTGGCCGGTGCTGTTGGCTACAGGTCTGGCGGCTGAGCGGGTAACGGCGCTGTTGCGCAAGCGCAGCGTGAGGATGGCCGGCGGCTTGCTGGTGATCCTGTTTGGAATATGGACGTTACCCGGTCCGCACCAGCACTGGTTGATGGGCCATTAGATCGCCATGTGGCATAGCGCCGCTCCCTGTTGATGCAAATCAAGGTGGTCGCCCCGGCCAGCCCCTAGACTCGGCCCACTAGCCTATCCGGGGGAACGCCCGCATGCTCGACGCCATTCGTTGGGATACCGATCTGATTCACCGCTACGACCTGGCGGGACCGCGCTACACGTCCTACCCCACCGCCGTACAATTCGACAGCCAGGTCGGCACCTTCGACCTGCTCCACGCCCTGCGCGACAGCCGCAAGGCGGTGCGGCCGCTGTCGCTGTATGTGCATGTGCCGTTCTGCGCGAACATCTGCTACTACTGCGCCTGCAACAAGGTCATCACCAAGGACCGTGGCCGCGCCCAGGCCTACCTGCAACGCCTGGAGCAAGAGATTCAACTGGTGGCGTGCCACCTTGACCCCAAGCAACCGGTGGAACAGCTGCACTTCGGCGGCGGCACCCCGACCTTTCTCAGCCACGACGAATTGCGCCAGGTGATGAGCTGCCTGCGCCAGCACTTCAATTTGCTGGATGACGATTCCGGCGACTACGGCATCGAGATCGACCCACGCGAAGCGGATTGGGCCACCATGGGCCTGCTGCGCGAGCTGGGTTTCAACCGCGTGAGTATCGGCCTGCAAGACCTCGACCCCGAGGTGCAACGGGCAGTCAACCGCCTGCAAAGCCTGGAAGAAACCCGCGCGGTGATCGATGCGGCACGCACCCTGCAATTTCGTTCGATCAATGTCGACCTGATCTACGGCCTGCCCAAGCAAACGCCGATCAACTTCGCACGCACCGTGGAAGAGGTAATCAGGCTACAGCCCGACCGCTTGTCGGTGTTCAACTACGCCCATCTGCCGGAACGCTTCATGCCCCAGCGGCGCATCAACACCGATGAACTGCCGTCCCCGGCCTCAAAGCTGCTGATGCTGCAAACCACCATCGAGCAACTGACCCAGGCCGGCTACCGCTACATCGGCATGGACCACTTCGCCCTGCCCGACGACGAACTGGCCATCGCCCAGGAAGAAGGCACCCTGCAGCGCAATTTCCAGGGCTATACCACCCACGGTCATTGCGACTTGATCGGGCTTGGTGTGTCGGCGATCAGTCAGATTGGCGACCTGTACTGCCAGAACAGCAGCGACCTCAACGGCTATCAGAACACGCTGGCGGGCGCGCAACTGGCCACCAGTCGCGGCCTGGTGTGTACCACCGATGATCGGTTGCGGCGGGAAGTGATCCAGCAGTTGATCTGCAATTTCAGCCTGGACTTCGAGAAGATCGAGCAGGCGTTCACCATTGATTTTCGCGGATATTTTGCCGAGATCTGGCCGCAACTGGAGGCCATGGCCGAGGATGGCCTGATCAAAC
The DNA here is from genome assembly GCF_023169845.1 of Pseudomonas sp. CYM-20-01. NCBI lineage: Bacteria > Pseudomonadati > Pseudomonadota > Gammaproteobacteria > Pseudomonadales > Pseudomonadaceae > Pseudomonas > Pseudomonas sp. CYM-20-01. Next base: position 5,241,672 of record NZ_AP025169.1, read on the forward strand.
TCGACGCCCAAGGCATTCGCGTTTTGCCAGCCGGGCGCCTGCTGGTGCGTTCGGTGTGCATGGTGTTCGATGCCTACCTGGAGCACCAGAACAGGCAGCGGTTTTCGCGGGTGATCTGAAACACCCTACGCCATAGCGAGGGAGCCGGCCTTCAACGCGTCTTCCCCGCTGAGGCCTTTCATGGCCTTGGCCAGGGAGGTTTGTGCAGTCACCAGGCTCGCCTGCAACTGGGCGAGTGCCCCTTGCAGATTGCTGACCTTGATCCGCGCCTCGTCGGGGCTGAGGCTCTTGTCCGCCATCACGGCTTGCAGTTCGGCCTGTTTCTCGGCGATCTGCTCCTTGATCTTGCGAATCATCTTGAGGACCTGCTGGACACTGTCCGGCAGACCGCTGTCTTCGATGTCCTTATTGGGTTTCTTGGCCTCCGTCAGGGCTTTCAAGGCAGCACCGGAAAAGGTCACCTTCACCCCCTCCTCGTCCTTTTTCTCCCGCAACGGCGCTTCAGTAGCGTCCTTGAGCTCTTTGGCAGCCTTGGCGAGCTTGGCCTCTGCCACCAGGTCTTTCGGCTCCGCAAAGGACTGCACCTGAGCGCCTGCCGAGTTCATTGCACCGATGGAAATCATGAATCGAGCCTCCAGGCTCAAGGGTTCGTGACTTTGTATCGGCGGCGACACAAAATTCTTTATACCGTTGCTGGTTTTTTGTACACGCTGGCCTCACCGGCCCCCAGTGCGTTACCCTTACGTCTTATGTGTGTTTTCCCACAAGGATTTAAGAAATGTCCGAGCCAGTCAAACTGCGCGCTCACAGCCAGGCTCATTGCAAGGATTGCAGCCTGGCCCCCCTCTGCTTGCCACTTTCGTTGAATCTGGAAGACATGGATGCGCTGGACGAGATCGTTAAACGTGGTCGCCCGCTGAAAAAAGGCGAGTTCCTGTTCCGCCAGGGCGACAAGTTCGATTCCGTTTATGCAGTACGTTCGGGTGCATTGAAGACGTTCAGCCTGAGCGACAGCGGCGAAGAGCAGATCACCGGTTTCCACCTGCCCAGCGAACTGGTGGGCTTGTCGGGCATGGACACCGAAATTCACCCGGTGTCGGCCCAGGCACTGGAGACTACATCCGTGTGCGAAATCCCCTTCGAACGCCTGGACGAACTGGCCCTGCAATTGCCGCAACTGCGCCGCCAGTTGATGCGCGTGATGAGTCGCGAAATTCGTGACGACCAGCAAATGATGCTGCTGTTGTCGAAGAAAACCGCCGACGAACGCATCGCGACTTTCCTGGTCAACCTGTCGGCGCGGTTCCGTGCCCGGGGGTTCTCGGCCAACCAGTTCCGCCTGAGCATGTCGCGCAACGAAATCGGCAACTACCTGGGCCTGGCGGTGGAAACCGTGTCCCGCGTATTTACCCGTTTCCAGCAGAACGAGCTGATCGCCGCCGAAGGCAAGGAAGTGCATATCCTCGACCCGATCCAGTTGTGCGCGCTGGCCGGTGGTTCCCTGGAAGGTTGACGCAGACACTTGCGGCCGCGCCAACCGGCGAGGCCGCAGGTATACTTCGAGTCCGTTTCCAGCCCCAGGACTCTTCGACGATGACCTTCGATTCGTTCGACATCAAATCCCTGATCCGTCCCGTCATCGACTTCCCCAAGCCGGGGGTGATCTTTCGTGACATCACGCCGCTGTTCCAATCGCCCCGCGCCCTGCGCCTGGTGGCCGACACCTTTGCCCAGCGCTACGTCGAGACCGATTTCACCCATATCGGCGCCATGGATGCGCGGGGTTTCCTGATCGGTTCGATCATCGCCTACCAACTGAACAAACCGCTGATCCTGTTCCGCAAGCAGGGCAAGCTGCCCGCTGACGTGCTGGCCGAGGGTTACCAGACCGAGTACGGCGAGGCCTTCCTGGAAGTGCACGCCGACAGCCTGTGCGAAGGCGACTCGGTGTTGATGTTCGATGACCTGATCGCCACTGGCGGCACCCTGATCGCGGCGGCGAACCTGGTACGCCGCATGGGCGCGAAGATCTTCGAAGCGGCGGCGATCATTGATTTGCCGGAGCTGGGTGGGTCGCAACGTTTGGAAGATATGGGAATTCCAACGTTCTGCCTGACGCAGTTTGCGCTGACTGAACAATAACGGTTGCCTGGGCTGATGCCATCGGGGGCAACCCCCCTCCCACACTTGACCGGTTCACAGATCAAAATGTGGGAGGGGGCTTGCCCCCGATGAGGCGCTGAAAGGCACTAAAGATCAGAAGCCCATCTGCTTACTGATGATTTCATTCATCACCTCGCGGGTGCCACCACCGATGGAGAGGATGCGGTTGTCGCGATACAGCCGCTCCACCAGGCTGCCACGCATGTAACCCTGGCCCCCGAGGATCTGCACCGCGTCATAGGTGACACGGTCTGCGGTGTCGGTGGCAAGGTTCTTGGCCATGGATATCTCTTTGATCACGCTGATACCGGCGGCCATCTTTGCGGCCTGCCGATAAGTGAATTCCCGAGAGACCTCCACGGCGGTGGCCATTTCCGCCAGGCGATGCTTGATCACCTGGAATTTGCCAATGGGTTTGCCGAAGGCTTCGCGCTCGGTGGCCCATTTGAGGCTTTCCTCCAGGGCCAGTTGCGCGGTCATGTTGGCCATGAGCGCCAGGGCCAGCCGCTCGCTCTGGAAGTTGCCCATGATGCAGGCAAAGCCCATGTTTTCAGCGCCGATCAGGTTGCCTACGGGCACCCGGCAATCGTCGAAGAACAATTCAGCCGTGTCCGACGCCCACCAGCCCATTTTCTTCAGGGGCGGCCCAACGGTAAAACCGGGAGTGTCTTTTTCGATCAACAGCAGGCTGATCCCGGCAAAGCCCGGCCCGCCGGTACGGACGGCGACGGTGTAGAAATCGGCGCGGATGCCGCTGGTAATGAAGGTCTTGCTGCCGCTGACGCGATAATGGTCACCGTCGCGAATGGCGCGGGTCTGCAGGCTGGCCACATCGGAACCACCGCCCGGTTCTGTGACTGCCAGGGCGATGATCTTCTCGCCCGACAGCACCTGTGGCGCGACGCGCTCACGCACGTCCGGCCGCGCCCATTTGACGACGGGCGGCAAGCCGATATCCAGCGAGCCCAGCCCCGCCACGACGCCGCCAGAACCGCAGCGCATCAACTCTTCGCTGGCGGCCACCTTGGCGAACAGATCGCCTTCATGGCTACCACCGAGGACTTCGGGATAACCGATACCCAGGATCCCCGCCGCTCCCGCCTTGAGGTACAACTCCCGGGGAAAGCTTTCCGTCTCTTCCCATTGCTCGATACCCGGCAGCATCTCGCGCTCGACAAAGCGACGCACGCTGTCGCGGACCAATTGGTGGCTGGGGTCGAAGTAGTCCTGATAGGCAGACATCGGCAAGCTCCACGGTGAGGTGGAGCGAAATTACCAAGCGCTTGCTTGGTTATCAAGCCGTGCCGTCAGAGGGCGATCGGTTTGCGGCCGGCAAACGAATGCGCCAGCGTGCCACCATCGACCAATTCCAACTCGCCACCCAGCGGCACGCCATGGGCAATGCGCGAGGTGATCAGGCCTTTGTTGGTCAGCAGTTGGGCAATGTAATGCGCGGTTGCCTCACCTTCCACCGTCGGGTTGGTGGCCAGGATCACTTCGGTGAAAGTGCCCTGCTCTTCGATGCGCGCCACCAGTTGCGGAATGCCGATGGCTTCCGGGCCCAGGCCGTCAAGGGGCGACAGATGGCCCTTGAGCACGAAGTAGCGCCCGCGATAACCGGTCTGCTCCACCGCGTATACATCCATAGGCCCTTCCACCACGCACAGCAGCGTGTCGTCGCGACGCGGGTCGGCGCATTGCGGGCAGAGTTCTTCTTCAGTGAGGGTGCGGCACTGGCGACAGTGGCCCACGCCGGTCATGGCCTGGCTCAAGGCCTGGGCCAACCGGGTGCCGCCGCTGCGATCACGCTCCAGCAGTTGCAGCGCCATACGCTGGGCGGTTTTCTGGCCGACACCCGGCAATGTGCGCAGGGCGTCGATCAGTTGGCGAATCAGGGGGCTGAAGCTCATGGGCGAAGGGTCCGACAAAACAACGAGACGCGGTTTATACCCGCGCCCCGGATTAGCGTCAAATGCGCACCACCAACTTGCCAAAGTTGCGGCCCTCGAGCAAACCGATAAAGGCCTCGGGAGCCTGCTCCAGACCGTCGACCACGTCCTCGCGGAACTTGATCTTGCCGTCGCGCACCCACGGCGCCATGGCGCTGAGGAATTCAGGCTGGCGGTCACCATAGTCATCGAACACGATAAAGCCCTGGATGCGCACGCGCTTGGTCAACAAGGTACGTTGCAGTGCCGGCAAACGATCAGGCCCGCTGGGCGCTTCATGGGCATTGTAGCCGGCGATCAGCCCACACAACGGGATGCGCGCCTTGGGGTTCAACAGCGGCACCACCGCGTCGAACACCTTGCCGCCGACGTTTTCAAAATAGATGTCGACGCCGTTGAAGCACGCCTGGGCCAGGTCATCGGCAAAGGTCGCGCTCTTGTGGTCGACGCAGGCATCAAAGCCCAGTTCGTCCACTACATAGCGGCACTTTTCTGTGCCCCCTGCGATCCCGACCACACGCAAGCCCTTGAGCTTGGCCACCTGCCCCACCACCGAGCCCACTGCGCCGGATGCGGCCGCCACCACCAGGGTTTCCCCGGCCTTGGGTTGACCGATGTCCATCAGGCCCATGTAGGCGGTCATACCCGGCATGCCCAGCACGCCCAGTGCCATCGACGGGCTGGGCAAGCCCTTGGGCACCGGCATCAGGTTGCGACCATCGGAAATACTGTGGCTCTGCCAACCGGTCGCGCCCACCACCAGGTCGCCCACTTCGAATTTCGGATTGCGCGACTGCTCGATACGGCTGACAGCACCACCGGTCATCACTTCGTCGATTTCCACCGGCGCCGCATAGGACGGAGCGTCGCTCATGCGCCCACGCATGTAGGGGTCGAGGGACAGGTACAGGGTTTTCAGCAGGACCTGGCCGTCTGCCAGTTCCGGCAGGTTCACCCGCTCCAGGCGGAAATTTTCCGGGGTGGGTGCGCCCTGGGGGCGTGAGACCAGGACGATGCGCTGGTTCAGGGTCGGTTCTTGAGGCATGAAGGGGCTCCTTTATCGATTCCATCGGTATAGGGTGCAGACCATGCGTGGCGTGCCAGGGTTCATATTGGACGCGAAGCGTCGGGGGGCGGCATTCCCACGCAGAGCGTGGGAACGATCAGCCCGCTCGCCACAACACGAACAAAAATGCCAGGCACAAGGCCTGGCATTGGAGTCTAGCTAAAGCTCGTCGATCAGAACGGCAGCTTCATGCCCGGAGGCAGTTGCATGCCCGCGGTGACGCCGCCCATTTTTTCCTGGCTGTTGGCTTCGATCTTGCGCACGGCGTCGTTGACGGCCGCGGCGAACAGCGCCTCAAGCATTTCCAGGTCATCTTCGCCCACGCCTGGCAGGACGCTCGGGTCGATGCTCACGCGTTTGATGTCGTGACGACCGGTCATCACCACGCTGACCATATCGCCACCGGCTTTACCGGTGACTTCGGCGTTGGCCAGTTCTTCCTGCATCTTGGCCATTTTTTCCTGCATCTGCTGCGCCTGCTTCATCAGGCCGGCCATGCCACCTTTCATCATGGGAATCACCTCAAAAGTACGTGGATCAATAAGTAGCCCGGTTTTATGACGCCTGGGGCACCGGGGCTTCGACAGGTTCAATAGTATCGTGACGGACGACCGCACCGAACTGTTGCATCATTTGCTGGATGAGCGGATCGGCATGGATCGAATCCTCGGCCTCACGCTGGCGGTTGATGCGCCGGCGGGTCGCGGCCTGGGCCGGGGTTTCCTGCTCGGGCTTGATCAGCTCGATGGCGATGGTCAACGTACGCTCATGGTACTGGTTCAGCGCATCGTTGAGACGACGCTGTTGGGTCGCGTTGAACAGGGCGCTGTGGGCCGGGTCCAGGTGCAACAACCAGTGGTCGCCTTCAATGGAAATCAGCGTGCAGTTGGCGGCGATGCTGCCGGTCATGCCGGAGATCGGCAGTTTCGGGAACAACTCCAGCCATTGCAGGGCCAGGCCGGTGGCCGGCGCCGCAGCGGGCTCCGCTTCCGGCTCGGGGGCCGGTTCGGCGGTGTGCTCGCTGGCCAGATCGTCCAGGTAGCTGTAGGCCGAATCCATGTCCGGCTCGATGTAGTCTTCGTCCAGCGGTGGCTCGTCGTCGAGGTCGATGCCCGGCGTGGCGGCTTCAACCTGCGCCACGGTGGGCTCGGGGACGGGTGCAGAGACCCATTCGGGAGCATCCGGCACCACGCTGTCGGGAGTCGGCGTGGGCATCGGCGTCAGCTCGGGTTGCTCGCCGGTGGTTTCCAGCACGGGCTCCACGGCGGGCACTTGCTCGGCCTCGACTTCAGCTTCGACCGGATCATTCCAGGGCAGGTCGACGACGGGCTCAGGCTCGACAACAGGTTCCGGCTCGACCACTGGCGCAGCCGCCACAGGTTCAGGCACCGGCGCAAGAGCAGGCGCAGCAACCACTGGCGCAGCAACTGCCGCGCCAGCCACTGGTTTGGCGGAATCAACTGTGGCCTGGCTGATCCCCACTGGCTTTAGCGGCTGTCTCGGCGCGTCTGCCGAATCGGCGGGCCGGAAGGCCAGCATTCGCAGCAACACCATTTCAAAACCGCCGCGAGGGTCGGGCGCCAGGGGCAGGTCGCGGCGACCGATCAGGCCCATCTGGTAGTAGAACTGCACATCTTCGGCCGGCAGCGCCTGGGCCAGGGCCAGCACGCGGTCGCGGTCGCCATGGCCGTTGTCGACGCCTTCAGGCAGCGCCTGGGCGATGGCAACACGGTGCAGCACGTTGAGAATTTCCGAGAGCACGCCGTTCCAGTCCGGGCCTTGCTCCGACAGATGGCGCACAGCTTCGAGCAGCGCCTTGGCGTCGCCTTCGATCAGCGCGTGCAGCACGTCGAAGACCTGGCCGTGGTCGAGGGTGCCGAGCATGGCGCGCACGTCGGCGGCCATGACCTTGCCTTCACCAAAGGCGATGGCCTGGTCGGTGAGGCTCATGGCATCGCGCATCGAACCATCGGCGGCGCGGCCAAGCAGCCACAGCGCGTCGTCTTCGAACGGTACGTTTTCGACGCCCAGCACATGGGTCAAATGCTCGACCACCCGCTCGGGGGTCATGTTTTTCAGGGAGAACTGCAGGCACCGCGACAGAATCGTTGCAGGAAGTTTCTGCGGGTCGGTGGTGGCCAGGATGAATTTGACGTAGGGCGGCGGCTCTTCCAGGGTTTTCAACAGGGCGTTGAAGGAATGGCTGGACAGCATGTGCACTTCGTCGATCAGGTAGACCTTGAAGCGGCCACGGCTGGGCGCGTACTGCACGTTGTCGAGCAGCTCGCGGGTGTCTTCGACCTTGGTGCGGCTCGCGGCGTCGATCTCGATCAGGTCGACGAAACGCCCTTCGTCGATTTCCTTGCACACCGAGCAGGTGCCGCAGGGCGTCGAAGTGATACCGGTTTCACAGTTCAGGCATTTGGCGATGATGCGCGCAATGGTGGTCTTGCCCACCCCGCGGGTACCGGTGAACAGGTAGGCGTGGTGCAGCCGTTGGCTGTCCAAGGCATTGATCAGAGCCTTGAGCACATGGGTCTGGCCGACCATTTCGCGGAACGAGCGCGGACGCCATTTACGTGCAAGAACCTGATAACTCATCGAAAACCGTCGCAACTGGGAAGCGGAAGCCGGTAATGCTAGCGGAGCAAGGGGGAAATTGCATCCGGCACGCTCGCCTAATCTGACTAAGCTTGCCGGGTTGGCCCCAAAAAGGCCTGAACCCGGAGTGTGTATGCGCGTAGTCCTGGGCGCTTTATGGATGATCACCACGGCTTGCCTGGCAGCGCCCGCACCGTTGCGTTTCTCGGTTTCCGACAGCTGGGCGATGCCCCTGGTGCAATTGGAGGGCGGCCGGCCCACCCAGGGCATTTTGTATGACCTGATGTTGAGCCTGGCTACCCAGGTCGGCAGGCCGGCCGAATTCCATGTGTTGGCACGGGCGCGTATCTCCAGCGCCATGGAGCATGGCGATATTGATGTGCGCTGTTATGTCACCCAGGCCTGGGTCGACGACGCGTCCGGCGATTACGTCTGGAGCGTGCCGCTGATGGTGCAGCGCAACCTGTTGGTCAGCACCCACATCCCCCCGAAGCCGGTAGAGCTGGACACACTCGCGCCGCAGGCGATCGGCACCGTGCTCAATTACCGGTATACGACCCTCGACCCGCTGTTCGCCAAAGACCAACTCAGCCGCGACGATGCGCGTAGCGAAGAGCAGGTGCTGCACAAACTGGTGGCCGGGCGCTTCAAGTTTGCGGTGAGCAACGAATGGATACTCGACCGTTTCAACCAACGCCTGCCGGTCGGCAAACGGCTGCACAAGGTTGTGGTGATTGATGAGCAGCGCCTGGGCTGTATCGTGCGCAACGCCCCGAATGTGCCGGTGCAGCAGATCCTGCGCACCTTGCTGCGCATGCAGCAGTCGGGCGAGATCGAGCAGATCATCCGGCTCTACACCGGTGAGACTCCTGACAGAAACTGACAGTGCCGCCTTATAGACTTGGCGCCATCGAACACGCATTCCCAAGGAGCCTGCATGAACACCCTCGCCCATTACTTCCTGCTGTACGTCGACAGCCCGGCCACCAGCGCCAACTTCTATAGCCGCCTGCTGGACAAGCCGCCCGTGGAACTCAACCCGACCTTCGCCCTGTTCATTCTCGACAATGGCGTAAAGCTGGGGCTGTGGTCGCGCCATACCGTGGAACCGGCGGCCCGGCTCACCGGGGGTGGCGGCGAAGTGGGCTTGTCCCTGGCTGACCAAGCCGCTGTGGACGCGCTGCATGATCAATGGGTAGCGCGCGGCGCAACCATCATCCAGTCACCGACCACCCTGGACTTCGGCTACACCTTCGTCGCCCAGGACCTCGACGGCCACCGGCTGCGCGCGTTTTGCCTGAGCGACTGACCGCCAGCGCCCCTCCAGGCTGATGGCGGCTACACTGGCCAACACGATCACACCGCCCAGCACCACTTGCAGGGCGATGTGCTCACCGAGCAGCGTTGCCGCCATCGTCATCGCCACCGGCGGGATCAGGTACATCGCCACCGATGCGCGGCTGACCTCGACATGTTTCAACACATAGCCCCAGGCCAGGTACGCCAGGGCGCTGGGGAAAATCCCGAGCACCAGCACCGCGAGGTTCTCCGGCAACGGCGCCTGCACCACGGCAGCCGACAGGCCCGGCAGGTTCACACAGAGCATCAAGGTGCCGGCCCAGACCATGTAGCAGGCCATCGTCAGCGGGCTATAGCGATGGGCGTAATGTTTCTGGATGGCGAAGTACAGGCTCCATGACACCGCCGCCAGCAGGATCAGCAAGCCGCGCGGGTCGATATCACCCACGCCGTGATCGCCCCAGATCACCACCAGCACGCCGAGCAAACCCAGCAGCACGCAGCTCCAGCGCCAGAGGCTGACCCGTTCCTTCAAGCAGAAGAACGCGATCAACACGCTGAACAGCGGCGCCGATTGCGCCAGTACACTGGACGCCGCCGCCGTCACGAACTGCTGGCCGTAATTCAGGCTGGTGTGGTGCAGGAACACCCCGAAAAAACTCAAGACCAACAGCCACGGCAGATCCCGCAGACGTGGCCGACCGATGCCCAGCATCAGCGCCACACCGGCCATGAACAGCGAGGCGATCAGAAACCGCAGCAGCGCAAGCTGGCCAGGGCTGTAGCTGTGCAGGCCGATGTGCACGCCAATCGGCGAATAGGCCCAACAGAGGATGACGCTGGCGATGACTAGCGTAAGCTTCAGGGGTGACGGGGTGTTCATCGACGGCATCCGAAACGGGGAAGGAATGCCGTCAGTCTTCGCCCGAGCAACGCGCAGGACAATTAACCGTTTCTGACTTCTGAAATCACTGGAACTGAGCAATGGAACTGGCCCAACTGAAAATGGTGCGAGCCGTGGCGCAAACCGGCAGCGTGGCCCAGGCCGCCGTGCAATTGCATTGCGTGCCGTCCAACATCACCACGCGCATCAAGCAGCTGGAAAGCGAGTTGGGCACACCGCTGTTTATCCGTGCCGGACGCGGGCTGGCGATCAGTGCGGCCGGTGAGATCTTCCTGGAGTATTGCGAACGTATCCTGGCGCTGGTGGACGAGTCCAAACGCGCGGTCGACGCCAACGCGATTCCCCGTGGCACCCTGCGTATCGGCGCTGTGGAGTCCAGCGCCAGCGGACGCCTGCCGCCGTTGCTGGCCGAATACCATCGGCGCTACCCGGATGTCAGCCTGGAGCTGGTGACCGGTGCCTGGGGCGAACTGCTCGATGACCTGCAACACCACCGCCTGGACGTGGCGCTGGTGGCCGCCGGCAACAAACGCGCAAAGCTCGAACACAGCGTGGTCTACAGCGAACGCCTGGTGCTGATCGCCAGCGCCTCCAGCGCACCGATCCGCAGCGCCGAAGACCTGGCCGGTCGCACGCTGCTGGTATGGCCGCCCGGCTGCCCATATCGGGCGGCGCTGGAGAACTGGGTCAAGCCCCACGCGTTCAAGCCGGCCATTGCCAGCTATGCCAGCTGGGGCACGATCATCGGTTGTGTCAGTGCGGGAATTGGCGTGGCACTGGCGCCGGAAGGCATCCTGGCCCGCTATGAGCAGGCCAATCAGCTGGCGTCGTACCGGTTCGAGGAACTGCAGGCGGTGGACAACCTGCTGTTCTGGCACAAGGACACCCAGCGGCACCTGGCGCGGGATGCGTTTGCCGGGTTGTTGCGCGAAACTTTCGGCTGATCAGCTTTTGGGGGCAGCCAGATGGCTGTACTGATCCTGGCTGATCCACCCGGTAAACGAGCGGTCATCGGCATTGATGAACTCGACCTGGGCCCAGCCATCCTTGAAGGCCAGCACTCCAACCACATCATTCTTGACGATGTACGGACGCTTGGCGGCCTTGGCACTTGGGTTTTTCAGCAGGTAAGCCTTGTCGGCGGACACCTTCACCAGGCCGATCCATTTCGTGTTGGCGGTCTGGCTCAGGTCCAGGCCGGTGGCGATCTCCGGCATCAGCACATTGAGGCAACCCGGATGCTGGCGGCCTTCTGCCACGGTCAGGGTCACGCCATCGGACGAGGGTGCCAGGCTGCCGGGGTAGGTGGCGTCGGCCCAGGTAGTCAGCGCAGCGGGTTTGCCTTGCAGGTAGAACGTGCAACTGCGGGTGACGCCCTCGCCCATCGCTTCCGAGTAGTAACCCTCCACCTGGTGCTCAGGCGTCACCGCCAGCATCAGCCCTTCATACTTGCCCGAATGCAACGCGGGCGAACCGGCAAACGCAGGGGCTACAGCGCACAACGACAACACACCGATCGCTAGAAAACGGATCATCTTATTTTTTCCCTTCAAGTTTCTCGTAGGCTTTTTGCATAAGGACGTCATAGTTGCCGTAGTCCTCGCCGTTATAGTTACGCGCCATGCCGGTAAAATCCTTGGCTTTCATGGCCTTCATCAACGCCGGGCTCTTGCTGCAAAAACCGAGGAAGGCCTTTAGTTGGTTACCGGCATTCACTTTTAATGCCGCAGAAAATTCAAACACCGTCTTGTAACCGCAGGACGCGTAGTTGAAACCCATGATCTGAAACATGCCCCAGGACGCCGACATCAACGCGGCTTCCTGATCCAGCGCAAACGCGGTGGCCATGGTTTCCCAGGCCTTGGTCTGGTCCTTGTTATTGGTCTGCCACTGTGGCCCGGCCTTTTTCTTGTAGGGGTAGGACAGCAGCGGGTGCGCTTGGTCGTAGATGTGCTTGGTGTACTTGCGAAACAGGTGCCCTTCGAAGGCGATTACCGGCAATTTGGCCGGGCCAAAACCTGAACGGCCGCCGGATTCCACGGTGGCGAAGGCCTTGATGATGTTCACCGAAATACCACCGCCCAACTGCGTGGCCGCGTTCTGGAAATCCGTCTCGCTGAGGGTCATGCCCCCGTCGCACGTGGCCTGCAGCATCAATTGACGGTTGCGCTTCTCGGCCTCGATCATCGCGCGCATGCGGTCCAGGTACACATTGACCGTGGCCTGCACCGCGTCACCCTGATTGTTGCCGAACACATTCAGAAAGCTCGGGATACGCATGCTCGGGAACGCCTTTACCGGCACCTTCACCGCTTCTTCGATCAGGCTGTTGAAGGTTTTACCGGTCGGGTCGATCACGCCATCAGGGTGGGCATATTTGAGATGACGGAATTGATACTGGCTGATGCATTGCACCAATTGGCCATCGCACTTGCCGTTTTCGGCCAGCGGGAAGCCCATTTTTGGAATGATCAGATTGAACAAGTATTGGACGCACTGCACATCGGCGGGCAAGTTGCGGGCTTTGCCGGGCGCGCCTACCGAAGCACTGATAAGACGGGGCAACCCTTGCAGGCTTTTCATCACAGACATCCTTGTTAGTTAAAGAAGCGATGGCACTTCAATATCAACTTCACACACTTGTCACACTCTGAAACAAGTGGCTGGCGGAAACTAACAAGGTGGTTTTAGGTTGTCCAGAGCGACCTGCAAAAGTTGTGAAACAGCCGAATTAAATCATTCAGTAGCCGTGGAATTCACGGGTTTTCTGATAGGTGTGGAAATCAATCCACTCGACTACATCGTAAGGCAGGTAAAGCTGCATCCGCGCGCGGGAAATGGCGATATACACCTCGCACAGCCGTTGGTCGAACGCGTAGGCGTCCTTGAACTTCACGTTGGTCAGCAACTCGGGCGTCAGCAATACCCGGTCAAACTCCATGCCGCCCGCCTCTGCCGCCAGCATTAGCAGGCAACGCTTGCCGGGCACGCCGCCCAGCCGGTTCAAGCGTGTGATGTCGGCGACGTTGAAGCCTTTTTCCAACTCGCTCTCGACCCACAGAAACGCTTCATCGAACTGGCTGGCATCGCGCACCTGTTGCCAATCGTCCATGTCGCTGAAATACGCATGGGGACCGTTGTCGTTGTGCTCGTTGCTGTAGAACTGCGGCTTGAACAAGGCGATGACGCTGATCATGAAGCGCTGCAGATCCTGCTGCGCTGCAGTGTCGAAGAACCCGAACGGGCAGTTGGCCTGCTGCAACTGGATGGCCCATTTCATGGTGTCCCAATGGGAGGCGGTCAACACCACGCAGCCTTCCGGCGGCACGAAGCCCTGGGGGTAATGCTCGATGCCGACGTCGGCATCCCGCGCGCCTTCGAAGGGGGTTTTGCACTTTTGTGAGTGCACGCTGATCAACGGGTTGACCAGGCGCTCGACGTTGCGGCCCGAGCGCACCGAGTAACTGATGTCGGTGTGCCGGACTTCGCGCTTTCTTCGCACCATCACACCGCTGGCCAATTGGTATTCATCGCCGAGGGTGATCAATACCTGGCGGCCACGCTCGATAATCTGCAACAACGAAGGCGGGATGTCCTGGCTTTCATCGATCAACACGTGGGTATAGCGAGGCGGCACCACACAGCCTTCGAGACTCGCACGCTTGATCAGCCACAATGCCGCGAAGGCAGTCTGGCCGGCCCACTGTGGGTTGGCCTCCAGGTACGTCCACAACCGGCTGGAATACTCCAGCAACGCCTGGGTATCCACGCTGGACAACGGGTGCTTGAAATGCGGCAGGTGCCTGGCCGACAGGCTGTGATGACTGGAGTGGCAATAGCTTTCGAGCACCTTTAGACAGATATCCAGCGTCGCCACGCCCTCGTGCCCCCGCCAGCCGTGGATATTCAGGGTCTGCGACACTTCATGCTTGCCGGGCAACCTGGCAGGCGTGCCCTGCACGGATGGGCGCGGCCCCTGCAGCAGCGCCTTGGCGAACGCGGCGAAGGTCGAACCCGCCTTGCTGTCCTTCCCCAACCCCATGCGCTCACGCAGGGTCGCCAGTTTGGCCCCTGTGCGTGCCAGCACCAGGGTCTGGGCGGGGCGCAGGCACTCCATCAAGGCGCCGAGCAGGTGGCTCTTGCCGATGCCCGCGTAGCCCTGGACATGCAGGTCTTCATTGAGGTTGGCGCGGAAGGTACGCACCAGTTTGTCCTGGGCCGGGCTGAGCCAGCGCTCGCGCTGGCGGGGCGTGATCATCTGTTGGCTGAATGGATCATTGCTGCGCAGGTGGCGGACCTTATAGCCGATATCCCATTTGCCCGTAGGCAGCAGGTAATCCCGCGCCGCGACTTCTTCAGCCGACAGCAGGCGCAGGTTGACGCTTTTAAGCGCGTTGAAACCGAAGTAGAGCTTGCGCGGATCGAACAGTCGCTGGGCTTCGGACAGCAGCGTCGCAGCGCCCCCTGCCCGCGTGTCGACCGACCAGTCGAGCAACTTGGCCAGGATGCGTTCGGCGCCCGCGCAGGTCAGGTCTTTTTCCGCGGCCTGGGCCAGGTTCTGGATGACCAGTACGGCGGCCAGTTCCGGGTCCGTCAGGCCAGCCAGGGCCAGGGCGCCGTCCGTACCGAGCAGGGCCGTGCAGGTTTCATCCGTGACAGGCAGGAAGACCGGGCTGGATAAATCGAAGTGTTCAGGTTGCATAGTGCCTCGCCGCCAGGGAATCAGGCATTGCCCTGACCGCCCAGTTCAAACCGATACTCGCCCAGGGAGCCCGACATACCGCCGCAATGAGGGCCTGCGTCAGCCGCAGACGCCATCGCATTGATCTGTTGCTGGAGTTCGAACACAGCCATATCGAGCAACCGCCGCAAGTCTTCGGCGCTCTGCGCGGCCACGTTCAATTGCAGCGTGCAGGCGCACGCCAGCGGTGGCTGCGCGGGCTCGTCAACGACTTCCGCAGAGCGGATCATTTCCGCCTGGCTGAGGATTTCCGCGTGTTCATCGTCCATCAGGTCCAGCACCCTCGACAATTCCAGGGTCTGCTCAGGGTGGGATTGAATGCGGTCCTTGATCTCCAGGCGGCGCATCTGCCATTCCCGCAGTTTTTCGCGAGTGAGGTCGTCGACTTTTTCCACGTGTGCTATCTCCGGATGCCAGGCACTGGAGTATGCCGCCATGGACTGCCCGATGGCAGATGGCGTGAAAGCATTTTTGATTTGGATTTGAAGAGGTATTGCAAGGAAGAGCGTTATGGAGGCAACCCCACCAGCCACACCCCGGCACACAATGTTCCCGCTGTGGCTGCTGCCTTCCGGCTCTGACCAGGTTCACGGGTAATCGTTGCGGGGGGACCGATGGGGTCACCATAACGACGCTGGCCTCTCGGCAAGCGGGGCCATTGTACCGATCTCATCGGAAGTTACAACCGTTGGGGCCGGATTAAAAATATGAAGGGGTTCAAGTACTTGTCACCGTCAACGGCATCTGTGGGAGGGGGCTTGCCCCCGATGACGGTACATCAGCCAATAAACAGGTGACTGACCCAGCGCCATCGGGGGCAATCCCCCTCCCACAGTGCTCATCATTGTGCCAGTACCACCTCATCTGCTCGGCCGCCTTCTTCCTGGATCACCAGGTGAATGAAGTGCAGCTTGGCGATCACCGCTGGAGGCAGCACAAAGGGATAAAAATCCGGCTGGCCCATGCTGCGCGACAGTTCATTGAGCATGCCGGCCAGTTCGATCCACGCGTTGACGAATGACAGGAATGCCACGCCGCCAGGGTGTTCGGGGTCATAGAGCGTGCTGAGGGGAAATGGCTGGTAATCCAGGTCCATCTCGCGGGCGCTCATGCCAAAGCCCAAGGCGGTGTCGACGGCATCCATCATGTGCAGGTAGTGCGCCCAGGTTTCGGCCCAGTCTTCCCAGGGGTGCATGGTGGCGTAGGCGCTGACGCAGGTTTGCTGCCAATCGGCGCGTGGGCCGTGCTGGTAGTGCTGGTCGAGGGCGTCGGCATAACTGGCACGTTCGTCGCCGAACAGGTTGCGAAACGGTTCAAGCCAGTGGGTATTGGCGATCAGGCGATCCCAGTAATAATGGCCGACCTCATGGCGAAAGTGGCCGAGCAGCGTGCGATAGGGTTCGCGCATCTGGACGCGGACCTTTTCCCGGTGGGCGTCGTCGGCTTCCTTGATATCGAGGGTGATCAGGCCGTTCGCGTGACCGGTCATGGGCGCGTTGCCCTCCAGGTCGATACCGACAAAATCGAAGGCCAGGCCGGTGTCTTCGTCGACGCTTTTGGGCACCACTTGCAAACCCAGGCTGATCAATTGCGCGACCAACCGGCGCTTGGCGGTTTCGACTTTGCGCCAGCGCTCGTGGTTTTCAGGGATCGACAGGTCAGGAATGGTGCGGTTCAGGCTGCATGCCACGCACAGCGGCGCGGTGCTATGGGCCGGGATCAGCCAGTTGCAGGCGGCCGGGGTGTCGAGGTTGGCGCAGCGGCGGAAGGCGCCGGCGTCGAGGTTACCGTCCTGCAGCCAGGTGCCTTCGACCGGGCCGGGCTGCAGGGAGTCCAGCCGGGCTTGTTGGGGTTGGTAGCCCAGCAGCGCCTGGCAGGCCAGGCACTGGCTGTTGCGAAAGAACAGCGATTGGCCGCAGCGGCACTGCCACACCTTGCTGTCGCGGGATGTGCCGGCTACGAACGGTGCAGCGATGCGCGAACTGAGTTGCTCGAAGTAGCGGAACATGGCGATCTCTCCCTGGGTGACTGAGACTAGATCACTTTCTGTTCAGGATCGTTCCACTTTCGTTAGGGTTGGGGGGCTGCTGCGCAGCCCGACGCGGGGCAAGCCCGCTCGCCACAGCAAGCCCGCTCGCTACAAAGTGCAAATCAGACGGTGATGTTGTGCTTGGCAAGGAAGGAGACGAAGGCTTCTTCATCCAATACCTTCAGGCCCAGTTCGCTCGCCTTGGCCAGCTTGGAACCCGCCCCCGGCCCCGCCACCACGCAGTGGGTCTTCGCCGAGACGGAACCCGCCACCTTGGCCCCGAGGCTTTCGAGTTTTTCCTTGGCCACGTCACGGCTCATCAGTTCCAGGGAGCCGGTGAGTACCCAGGTGTGCCCCGCTTCGGGCAAACCTTCGACGACTTTCTTCTCGCTCAGCCAGTGCATGCCGAAGTCCTTGAGCTGCTGCTCGATGGCCAGGGCATGGTTGGCGTTGTCGGCGTTATCGAAGAACTCACGCACCGCCTTGGCCTGCTTCTCGGGCAACGCCTGGCGCATATCCAGCCAGTCGGCCTTGATCACGCCTTCGAGGGTGACGAATTTGTCTGCCAACTTTTGCGCAGCGCCCGGGCCGACGCTCGGCACATGCAACTTGTCGAGCAAGCCGCCCAGGGTGGTACTGGCGGCGAATTCGGCGCTCAGGTCGCCCTGGTCCTGCAATTGCAGGCCGCACTCCTGCGGCGACAGCAGTGCGCCGATCACGTCCTGGTTATGGCTGTCTTCAAAAAAGCTGTGGATCTCGTGCGCCACTTCCAGGCCCACGTCCGGCAGGTACGTCAGCACTTGCGGCAAGGCCTTCTGCACGCGCTCCAGGGACGCCAGCGAACGCGCCAGCACCTTGGCAGTCTCCTCGCCCACGTCGGGAATGCCCAGGGCGTAGATGAACCGCGCCAGGGTCGGGGTCTTGCTGTTTTCGATAGCGGTGATCAGCTTCTTGCTGGAAATATCGGCAAAGCCTTCCAGGTCGATGATCTGCTCGTACTTGAGCTTGTAGAGGTCGGCCGGTGAGCCGATGAGCTTTTCATCCACCAATTGCTCGATGGTCTTGTCGCCCAGGCCATCGATGTCCATGGCGCGGCGCGAGACGAAATGAATGATCGCCTGCTTGAGCTGCGCACCACAGGCCAGACGCCCGACGCAACGGTACACCGCGCCTTCGCTGACGGTTTCCTTGCCCTTGCTGCGCTTGACCAGTTGCGTGCGCTCAACGTGGGAGCCGCACACCGGGCAGCTCTGCGGGATCGGCACCGCACGGGCGTCTTCCGGGCGGCGCTCAAGCACCACCGACACCACCTGCGGGATCACATCCCCAGCGCGGCGGATGATCACGGTATCGCCGATCATCACACCCAGGCGCGCGACTTCGTCCATGTTGTGCAGGGTGGCGTTGGACACGGTCACGCCCGCAACCTTGACCGGCTTCAAGCGCGCCACAGGCGTCACGGCGCCGGTGCGGCCAACCTGGAATTCCACGTCGAGCAGTTCGGTCAGCTCTTCCATGGCCGGGAATTTATGCGCGATGGCCCAGCGCGGTTCGCGGGCGCGGAAGCCCAGTTCACGCTGGGAGGCGATGCTGTTGACCTTGAACACCACACCGTCGATCTCATACGGCAGGCTGTTACGCCGCTCGCCGATGTCACGGTAGTACTCCAGGCAATCCTGAATGCCTTTGGCCAACTTCAGCTCATGGCTGATGGGCATGCCCCACTGCTTCAACTGTTGCAGGTTGCCGATGTGGGTGTCGCTGATATCGGTGGTCACGCCGTAGCAGCAGAACTCCAGCGGGCGGCTGGCGGTGATCTTCGAGTCCAGCTGACGCAGGCTGCCGGCAGCGGCGTTGCGCGGGTTGGCGAAGGTCTTACCGCCGACTTCCAGTTGCGCGGCGTTGAGTCGCTCGAAACCGGCCTTGGACATGAACACTTCGCCGCGCACCTCCAGGGTTGCCGGCCAGCCACTGCCGTGCAGTTTCAGCGGGATGTTGCGCACGGTGCGCACGTTGACGCTGATGTCTTCGCCGGTGGTGCCGTCGCCTCGGGTGGCGCCGCGAACCAGCTCACCGTCCTGATACAGCAGGCTGACCGCCAGGCCGTCCAGCTTCGGTTCGCAGCTGTATTCCACCGCCGCGCCAGCGCCGAACAGGTCGCCCACCGGCAGGTCGAGGCCTTCGGTGACCCGGCGATCAAACTCGAGCATGGTGGTTTCATCGAACGCGTTGCCCAGGCTGAGCATCGGGATCTCATGCTTGACCTGGGTGAACGCCGACAGCGCCGCACTGCCGACTCGCTGCGTCGGTGAATCCCGCGTGACCAGTTCCGGGTGCTCGGCCTCCAGGGCCTTGAGCTCGTGGAACAAGCGGTCGTACTCGGCGTCCGGAATGCTCGGCTCGTCGAGGACATGGTAGCGGTAGTTGTGCTGATCCAGTTCAGCGCGCAGTTCGAGGATGCGGGTGTGGGCGGCGGTCATGGGTGTTCTCTCATAAAGCAAAAGAGCAGCCGAAGCTGCTCAATATGTTAGTGCACGGATTCTACAGGCAACGCTTAAGATCGGACCTCAGCGCTTCTGTGTCAGGGCGCGACGCTCGAACTCGACGATGCGCTGACGGTAGTGCTCGATGGTCTGGGCGGTCAGCACGCTGCGCTGGTCGTCCTTGAGCTCGCCATTGAGTTCCTGGGACAGCTTGCGGGCCGCGGCCACCATCACGTCGAACGCCTGTTTCGGGTGACGCGGGCCTGGCAGGCCGAGGAAGAAGCTCACGGCCGGGGTGCTGAACAGGTCGATATCGTCCAGGTCGAAGGTGCCCGGCTTGACCGCATTGGCCATGGAGAACAGCACTTCGCCGTTGCCGGCCATGCTTTCGTGACGGTGGAAGATATCCATCTCGCCAAACCGCAGGCCGCTTTCGAGGATGTTCTGCAACAGGGCCGGGCCCTTGAAGCCAGCAGCGTCGCGGCAGATCACGCTGATCACCAGCACTTCTTCGGCGGCCGGCTGGTCGTTCACGGACTGGCGCGGGGCATTCTTGCCGGCGTTTTCGTCGGGGAAATCATCGTCGCGGCTGCTGAAGCTCGGGCCGTCATTGACGTCCAGGTCCAGGTCAGCCTGGCGCGGTTCTGCGACCACCGGAGCGGTGCGCTTGCCACGCTTGGATGACGGCTCGCGGGCTTCACGCACCGGCGCGCTCATCGACGGCAAGTCGTGCTCGTCCAGTTGCGGTTCTTTATGGGTATCCAGCACACGGGGCGGCCCCAGCAGCTCGGCGCTGCCGTCGTCGTCGGGCAAGTTGGACAGGTTGCGGTCCAGACGGAATTTGAGCTTGCCCTTGCCACCGCGCATGCGGCGCCAGCCATCAAAAAGAATACCGGCAATGACAATAATGCCGATGACGATCAGCCACTCGCGCAGACCGATTTCCATGTAATCCCGTGCCTCTAATAAAAAATGCTGAAAAATAAGGGGTTTAGCAACGTGCAAACCGCTTTAAAACGTGGCGCCAACTCTATGTTCTGACTGACGTTTTGCCCACGCATACGAAAATTTGACATTAAACTAGCACGACCAAAGATAACTTTACACCGTCTGTCAAAATGCCTTGAACAAATATGTCCATTTGCCACTTTCGCCAGACCGGTAAAGCCTCTTACCGCACGCTACAAAAATTCTTTGCCGGCATGGATCAAGACTCCACCATCGCCATCGCTTCTTCGACATCTACCGCCACCAGACGCGAACAGCCCGGTTCGTGCATCGTGACCCCCATCAACTGATCCGCCATTTCCATGGCGATCTTGTTGTGGGTGATATAGATGAACTGCACGGTCTGGGACATCTCTTTGACCAAACGCGCGTACCGTCCAACGTTAGCGTCATCCAGCGGCGCGTCAACTTCGTCGAGCATGCAGAACGGCGCCGGGTTCAACTTGAAGATGGCAAATACCAGGGCCAATGCGGTCAGGGCTTTCTCGCCGCCGGACAACAAATGGATGGTGCTGTTCTTCTTGCCCGGAGGCCGCGCCATGATCGTTACCCCTGTATCGAGTAGATCTTCGCCCGTCAGTTCCAAGTAAGCGCTGCCACCGCCGAAAACTTTTGGGAATAACGCCTGTAAACCGCCATTAATCTGATCAAAGGTATCCTTGAAGCGGTTACGGGTTTCCTTGTCGATCTTGCGGATCACGTTTTCCAGGGTGTCCAGGGCTTCCACCAGATCGGCGTCCTGGGCATCCAGATAACGTTTACGTTCGGATTGCTGCTGGTACTCGTCGATGGCCGCCAGGTTGATCGCGCCGAGTCGCTGGATACGTGCGGCAATGCGCTCCAGTTCCTCTTCGGCTTCTTTCTCGTTGGCCTGGGCGGTCAGGGTGTTGAGCACGCCGTGCAGGTCGTAGCCGTCTTCCAGCAATTGGTCTTGCAGGGTCTTGCGGCGCACGGTCAGGGCTTGCCATTCCATGCGCTGCTGTTCGAGCTGACCACGGATCAACTGGGATTGCTGTTCGGCCTGGGTCCGACGTTTTTCGGCGTCGCGCAGTTCGCGGTCGGCGTCTTCGAGGGCGATCTGCGCGGTCTTGAGTTCTTCGTCGACGGTCATGCGCTTGTCGAGCAATTCTTCGAGCTTCAGGCGCAGCTCTTCCAGCGGCGCCTCGCCCTCCTCCAGGTTGAGGCTCAGTTGCTCGCGCTTTTCGGTCAGGCGTTCGGACTGCATCTCCAGGCGCTCAAGGGCTTGGGCGGTGGACGCGTGCTGGGCCTTGAGCGACCCCAGGCGCACGGCCAACTGGTGGGCGTGGTCCTTGTGCTGGCGCGCTTCCTGGCGCACACGGTCGAGGCGTTCGCGCAGGCTGTCGCGCTGGGCCAGCAACAGTTCGCGCTGCTCGGTGTCGAGGGCCATGCTGTCGAGGGCTTCCTGCAACTGCAGGCGCGCTTCGCCGATCTGTTCGTGTTCCAGGGCGCGCTGCTCGCCCATTTCCGCGACTTCTTCGTCGAGGCGGGTGCGGCGCAGGGTCAGTTGCTCGACCTTGGCTTTGCTCGCGGAGAGCTGGGCCTTGAGTTCGCCTTGCTGGCGCGCTTCGTCCTGCAACAGGCGGCGCAGGTGCTCGCGGCCGGTCTCCTGCTGGCGCTGGGTGGCACGCAGGGTTTGCAGTTCGGTTTCCAGGCTTTCCAGGGTGGCTTCGCGCTCTTCGCGCTCGGCGATCAGGTTGACGATTTCCTGGCCACGGGCCAACACGCCGCTTTCCGCTTCACTGGCGCGGCGCACGCGCAGGAAGTGGCGGCCGACCCAATAGCCGTCACGGCTGATCAGGCTTTCGCCGGCGCCCAACTGACCGCGCTGGGCCAGGGCCTGCTCCAGGGAATCCACCGGCTTGACCTGGCCCAGCCACGGCGACAGATCAATCGCCGCTTCAACTTTATCCAGCAAACTGCCCGGCACCCGCGTGCCATCGGCGGCAGGGCTGAGCAAACGCAGGTCGCCCTGGGCAAAACCGGCCAGGTCGAAGCCGCCAAAGTCATCCACCAACACCGCTTGCAGGTCGGCGCCCAAGACAGTTTCCACCGCCAGTTCCCAACCGGCTTCTACCTTCAAACCTTCGGCCAAGCGCGGGCGTTCGGCCAGATGTTGATCACGCAGCCACTCGGCGGTGCCGGTGCCCGGGTCCAATGCAGCCTGCTGCAACGCTTCAAGGGAGGCGAGCCGGCCATTGAGCCGCTGCAAATCACCCTGGGCCTGTTGCTGTGCCTGGGTCGCCTGCTGCAACTGCTGACGCAATTGCTCCAGGCGCTCCACTTGTTGTTCTTCGCTGGCTTCCAGCTCTTCCAGCGTCATTTCGCTTTCGGCCAGTTGCTCGCTCAGTTCCATGATCGCCGCGTCTTCCGGGTCGGCGGACAGCAACGCGCGCTCTTCCTGCATGCGGCGCTGGCGCTCGGCCAGGCGCTCCATGCTGGTTTCCAGTTGCTGGATGCGTGACTGCTGCACTTCGGCCTGACGCCGGGGTTCGGCAGACTTCAGGTTGAAGGTGTCCCACTGCTCCTGCCAGCCGTGCATGGTGGCTTCGGCTTCTTCCAGGGCGGCGGCGGCTTCTTCGGCGGCGACGCTGGTGACTTCCTGCTCGGGGGTGAGCATGTCCAGCTCTTCGCCCAGGGTCAGCAGCAAGGTACGGTCGTGGCCCAGGTGGGATTCGGTCTCCAGGCGCGCGCGCTCGGCTTCCTTGAGGTCATCCTGCAACTGGCGCAGGCGCTGCTGGCCGTGCTGGATGCTCTGCTCGACGCGGGCGATATCGCCACCCACCGAATAGAAGCGGCCCTGCACCAGATTGAAGCGCTCGGACAGGTCATGGTGACCGTCACGCAGGCGTTCGATACTGGCGTCGGCATTGCGCTGCTCGGCCACCAGGGCTTCAAAGCTGATCTCCTGGGTGCCGATGATCGCTTCGCGCTGGCCCACCTGGTCATTCAGCGCCTGCCAGCGCAGGGCCGACAGTTGTGCCTTGAGCTGGCGCTCCTCGCCCTTGTATTCCTGGTACTTCTCGGCGGCCTGGGCCTGGCGGTGCAGGCGCTCCAATTGGCGCTCCAGCTCTTCGCGCAGGTCGGTCAGGCGGGCGAGGTTCTCGTGGGTGCGGCGAATGCGGTTTTCGGTCTCGCGGCGGCGCTCCTTGTACTTGGAGATGCCAGCCGCTTCTTCGATGAAGTTACGCAGGTCCTCAGGCTTGGCTTCGATCAGCTTGGAGATCATGCCCTGTTCGATGATCGAGTAGCTGCGCGGCCCCAGGCCTGTGCCGAGGAAAATATCGGTGATGTCCCGACGGCGACACTTGGTGCCGTTGAGGAAGTAGCTGTTCTGGCTGTCGCGCGTCACTTTGCGGCGGATCGAAATTTCCGCGTAGGCCGCGTACTCGCCGATCAGGGTGCCGTCGGAGTTGTCGAACACCAGTTCGATGCTGGCCTGGCTCACTGGCTTGCGGCTGGTGGAGCCATTGAAGATGACGTCGGTCATCGACTCGCCACGCAGGTTCTTGGCCGAGCTCTCGCCCATCACCCAGCGGACGGCGTCGATGATGTTCGACTTGCCGCAACCATTGGGCCCGACCACCGCCGCCATGTTACTGGGGAAGTTCACCGTGGTCGGGTCGACGAAGGATTTGAACCCCGCCAGTTTGATGCACTTGAGCCGCACGTTTAGGCGTCCGCCAACGCAGCGATGACCAGCGAGCAACTGCGCTGGCCGTACGCCGACAGCACCAGGCGAATCTGCGGCAAGTCACGGGCAAGTACGGCGGCGAGCAGTTGCTCGAACAACGCCAGGTATTCGCTCATGGACGCCTTGCGCTGATCCAGGGCCAGGTAATAGGCGCGGTTCATCGCCGGCTGCAGGTTCTCGACGGTTTCCTGCAAATACGGGTTATTGGCGAAGGGGTACGCGGCGCGCATCACGTTGAAGCTTTCTTCGACGAAAGCGCGGATGTCCTCGCGCTCGTAACTGGTCACCAGGCGCTGCTGGATCTGCAGGAACGGCGCCATGTCGGCCTGCACCTGCCAGCCCTGGGCCACCGCATTGCCGAGCAGGATGTACAGCTCGCCCATCAAGGTGCACAGGCTCTGCACCTTGTGCGCCGTTAACTCGGTGACGTGGGCGCCACGGCGCGGAAGGATCGCGATCAGGTGACGGCGTTCGAGGATCAGCAAGGCTTCGCGCACGGAACCACGGCTGACATTGAGCGCCAGCGTGACCTTCTGTTCCTGGATCCGCTCCCCAGGCTTGAGATCGCCGCGAATGATGCGTTCGGCGAGGTGGTGAGCAATTTGCTCGGCGAGACTGTCCGGCGCCTTGAACGTCATGTTTTCCCTTCAAAATCTTCTATCGGTACAAGCGCGGCAGTGTAGCGCATTGGCTGGCTGATGGCGCTACGCCCACCGTGGCGAATTTGGCACGGAATAAGCAGCGATGAACAGCCACAAGCCCCCAAAAACACCGGTTCCAGAAGACTGGACCATAATTGAAAGTGTTGCGATCGCATTTTCTTGACCTTCCGGTCAGAAAATCATTGACCGAAAAGTCAGAGATGACTAGATTCGGCGCAAAGCGGTTAACAACAATAATGAGTCTGCGAGGCCTTCCGTGATCCAGTTTTTACTTAACCAGGAACTCCGTAGCGAGCACGCCCTGGACCCCAACCTGACCGTGCTCAACTATTTACGCGAGCATTTGGGCAAATCCGGTACCAAGGAAGGCTGCGCCAGCGGCGATTGCGGGGCGTGCACCGTGGTGGTGGGCGAGTTGCACACCGATGATCAGGGCGCCGAGCAGATTCGTTATCGCAGCCTCAATTCGTGCCTGACCTTTGTCTCGTCACTGCACGGCAAACAACTGATCAGCGTCGAAGACCTCAAGCACCAGGGCCAGCTGCACAGCGTGCAACAGGCCATGGTCGAGTGCCACGGTTCGCAATGCGGCTTTTGCACCCCCGGTTTCGTGATGTCGTTGTTCGCCCTGCAAAAGAACAGCGAAGCCCCCGACAGCCAGAAAGCCCATGAAGCCCTGGCCGGCAACCTGTGCCGCTGCACCGGTTATCGCCCGATTCTTGCCGCCGCCGAACAGGCCTGCTGCAACAAGCCCAAGGACCAGTTCGACAGCCGTGAGGCGCAGACCATCGCCCGCCTCAAAGCCATCGCGCCGACTCAGACTGGAGAACTCAACAGCGGCGACAAACGCTGCCTGGTGCCGCTCACCGTCGCCGACCTGGCCGACCTCTATGACGCCTACCCGCAAGCCCGGCTGTTGGCCGGCGGCACCGACCTGGCGCTGGAAGTGACCCAGTTCCATCGCACCCTGCCGGTGATGATCTACGTCGGCAACATTGAAGAAATGAAGCGCATCGACGACTTCGACGACCGCCTGGAAATCGGCGCCGCCGCCGCCCTCTCCGACTGCTACACCGCGCTGCACCATGCCTACCCGGACTTCGGCGAGTTGCTGCACCGCTTCGCCTCCCTGCAGATCCGCAACCAGGGCACCCTGGGCGGCAATATCGGCAATGCGTCACCGATCGGTGATTCGCCGCCGCTGCTGATCGCCCTCGGCGCGCAGATTGTGCTGTGCAAGGGCAATACGCGTCGCACCCTGGCGCTCGAAGACTACTTCATCGATTACCGCGTCACCGCCCGGCAGGACAGCGAGTTCATCGAGAAGATCATCGTGCCCAAAGGCCACACGCTGTTCCGCGCCTACAAGGTGTCCAAGCGCCTGGACGATGATATTTCCGCCGTCTGCGCAGCGTTCAACCTCAAGCTCGACAACGGTGTGATCAGCGACGCCCGCGTAGCATTCGGCGGTATGGCCGCCACACCCAAGCGCGCCAAAAACTGTGAAGCGGTGTTGGTCGGTGCCACCTGGAACAGCGCCACCGTGGAAAAGGCCTGCGCCGCCCTGGCCCAGGACTTCACCCCACTGTCGGACTTCCGCGCGAGCAAGGAATACCGCCTGCTCAGCGCGCAGAACCTGCTGCGCAAATACTTCATCGAACTGCAAACGCCGCACATCGAGACTCGGGTGACCGCTTATGTCTAACCATCACGCCGTCGTTAAAACCCAGGCCGAACTCGCCGCACTGTTTGCCCAGGACCTCACTTCCGGTGTGGGCCGCAGCGTCAAGCATGACAGCGCCGCCAAGCACGTATCCGGCGAAGCGCAGTACATCGATGACCGCCTGGAATTCCCCAACCAGTTGCACCTGTATGCACGCCTGTCCGACCGCGCCCACGCCCGCATCATCAGCATCGACACGGCGCCCTGCTACGCGTTTGAAGGCGTGCGCATTGTCATCACCCATGAAGACGTGCCGGGCCTGAAAGACATCGGCCCATTGATGCCCGGCGACCCCTTGCTGGCGATTGATACGGTGCAGTTCGTCGGCCAAGTGGTGCTGGCCGTTGCTGCGCGTGACCTGGAAACCGCACGCAAGGCCGCCATGGCGGCGGTGATCGAATACGAAGACCTGGAGCCGGTGCTGGACGTGGTCGAGGCGTTTCGCAAAAAGCACTTCGTGCTCGACAGCCACACCCACCAGCGCGGCGATTCGGCCGGCGCACTGGCCACTGCGAAAAACCGCATCCAGGGCACCCTGCACATCGGCGGCCAGGAACACTTTTACCTGGAAACCCAGATCTCTTCGGTGATGCCCACCGAAGACGGCGGCATGATCGTCTACTGCTCCACGCAGAACCCCACCGAAGTGCAGAAACTGGTGGCCGAAGTGCTCGACGTGTCGATGAACAAGATCGTGGTCGACATGCGCCGCATGGGCGGTGGTTTCGGTGGCAAGGAAACCCAGGCGGCCAGCCCGGCGTGCCTGTGCGCGGTGGTGGCACGCTTGACCGGCCAGCCGACCAAGATGCGCCTGCCGCGCGTGGAAGACATGCTGATGACCGGCAAGCGCCACCCCTTCTACATCGAATATGACGTGGGCTTTGACGACAACGGCCGCCTGCACGGGATCAACCTGGAACTGGCGGGCAACTGCGGCTGTTCGCCGGACCTGTCCAACTCGATTGTCGACCGTGCGATGTTCCATGCCGACAACTCGTATTACCTGGGCGATGCAACGGTCAACGGCCATCGCTGCAAGACTAACACCGCGTCCAACACGGCCTATCGCGGCTTCGGCGGCCCGCAAGGCATGGTCGCCATCGAAGAAGTGATGGACGCCATCGCCCGTCACCTGGCCCTCGACCCACTGGCCGTGCGCAAGGCCAACTACTACGGCAAGACCGACCGCAACGTCACCCACTACTACCAGACCGTCGAGCACAACATGCTCGACGAGATGACCGCCGAACTGGAAGCCAGCAGCCAATACGCTGAGCGCCGCGAAGCGATCCGCCTGTACAACGCCCACAGCCCGATCCTGAAAAAAGGCCTGGCGCTGACCCCGGTGAAATTCGGTATCTCGTTTACCGCGAGTTTCCTCAACCAGGCCGGTGCGCTGATCCATATCTACACCGACGGCAGCATCCACCTGAACCACGGCGGCACCGAAATGGGCCAGGGCTTGAACACCAAGGTCGCGCAGGTGGTGGCCGAGGTGTTCCAGGTGGAAATCGACCGCGTACAGATCACCGCCACCAACACCGACAAGGTGCCGAACACCTCGCCGACCGCCGCCTCCAGCGGTGCCGACCTGAATGGCAAGGCCGCACAGAACGCCGCCGAAGCCATCAAGCAGCGCCTGGTGGAATTCGCCGCACGCAAGTACGACGTGAGCGAAGCGGATGTGGAGTTCCACAACGGCCATGTGCGCGTGCGCGAGCAGATCCTGACGTTTGAGGCGTTGATCCAACAGGCGTATTTCGCCCAGGTCCCGCTGTCGAGCACGGGCTTCTACAAGACCCCGAAAATCTTCTACGACCGCAGCCAGTCACGGGGACGGCCGTTCTACTACTACGCGTTCGGCGCGGCGTGCTGCGAAGTAATCGTCGACACTCTGACCGGCGAATACAAGATGCTGCGCACCGACATCCTCCATGACGTGGGCGCGTCGCTGAACCCGGCCATCGACATCGGCCAGGTCGAAGGCGGCTTCATCCAGGGCATGGGCTGGCTGACCATGGAAGAACTGGTGTGGAACGCCAAGGGCAAGCTGATGACCAACGGCCCGGCCAGTTACAAGATCCCGGCCGTGGCCGACATGCCACTGGACCTGCGGGTGAAGCTGGTGGAGAACCGCAAGAACCCGGAAGACACGGTGTTCCATTCCAAGGCCGTGGGCGAGCCGCCGTTCATGCTCGGGATTGCCTCGTGGTGTGCGATCAAGGATGCCGTGGCGAGCCTGGGTGACTATCGCCATCAACCCAGGATCGATGCACCGGCCACGCCGGAGCGGGTGTTGTGGGGGTGTGAGCAGATGCGGCAGTTGACTGCGGCGAAGGTGGTTGAGGCGGATACCGAGATGGCTTCGCTCTAGACCGAGGCGCTGCCATCGGGGGCAAGCCCCCTCCCACACTTTGATCTGTGAATACCTTCAAATGTGGGAGGGGGGCTTGCCCCCGATAGCGGCCTGACAGACACCACAAGAGGTGACTATGAACAACTGGATCAGCGCCCTCGCCGACCTGCAGAACCAAGGCGAACCCTGCGTGCTGGTGACCATCATCGAAGAGCTCGGCTCCACGCCGCGCAACGCCGGTTCGAAGATGGTGATCAGTGCCACGCAGACCTTCGACACCATCGGTGGCGGGCACCTGGAATACAAGGCGATGCAGATCGCCCGCGACATGCTTGTGCGCGGCCAGCAGAACACCCATCTGGAGCGCTTCAGCCTCGGCGCGAGCCTGGGCCAGTGCTGCGGTGGCGTGACGGTGTTGCTGTTCGAACCCATGGGCCAGGTGCAGGCGCAAATTGCGGTGTTTGGCGCCGGCCACGTTGGCCGTGCGTTGGTCCCGTTGCTGGCCAGCCTGCCGTGCCGGGTGCGCTGGATTGATTCCCGTGATCAGGAGTTTCCAGCACATATCCCCCAGGGCGTGCGTAAAATCGTCAGCGAAGAGCCGGTCGACGAAATTGCCGACCTGCCGGCGGGCAGTTACTGCATCGTCATGACCCACAATCATGCGCTGGACCTGGAACTGACCGCCGCCCTGCTCAAGCGCAATGACTTCGCCTACTTCGGCCTGATCGGTTCGAAGACCAAGCGCGTCAAGTTCGAACACCGCCTGCGCGATCGCGGCTTCGACGCCGCGCAGCTGCAACGCATGCGCTGCCCCATGGGCCTCACCGAGGTGAAGGGCAAGTTACCGGTGGAAATCGCCATCTCCATCGCCGGCGAAATCATCGCCACCTACAACGCCAATTTCGGCCAGCACACCGCCAGCGCCGAACCCATTGCCAAACTGCTGCCGGCTTCACGTCGCAGCCAAGCCATTTGAAATGAGATCACCATGCCTTTGACTCGCAAAGCCTACCGTGCCGCCCTGCTGCACAGCCTCGCCGACCCCGCTGAAGTGGGCATCGAAGCCTCCTACGAGTACTTCGAAGACGGCCTGCTGGTGATCGAAAACGGTCAAATCAGCGCCATCGGCCGTGCCAGCGATTTGCTGCCGACCTTGCCCGCCGACATCGACATCACCCATTACCAGGACGCGTTGATCACCCCGGGCCTGATCGACACTCACATCCACCTGCCGCAGACCGGCATGGTCGGCGCCTATGGCGAGCAGTTGCTCGACTGGCTCAACACCTACACCTTCCCGTGCGAGAGCCAGTTCGCCGACAAGGCCCACGCCGAGGAAGTCGCGGATATTTTCATCAAGGAACTGCTGCGCAACGGCACCACCACCGCGCTGGTGTTCGGCAGCGTGCACCCGCAGTCAGTGAATTCATTCTTTGAAGCAGCAGAAAAACTCGACCTGCGCATGATCGCCGGCAAGGTGATGATGGACCGCAACGCGCCGGACTACCTGACCGACACCGCTGAATCCGGCTACCAGGAAAGCAAGGCGCTGATCGAACGCTGGCACGGTAAGGGCCGCCTGCACTATGCGGTCACGCCACGCTTTGCGCCGACCAGTACGCCGGAGCAACTGGCACTGGCCGGGCAACTGCTGGGGGAATACCCGGACCTGTACATGCAGACCCACATCAGCGAGAACAAGCAGGAAGTCGAGTGGGTGAAGGAGCTGTTCCCGGAGCGCAGTGGCTATCTGGATGTCTACGACCACTACAAGTTGCTGGGCGAGCGTTCGGTGTTTGCCCATGGCGTGCATTTGTGTGATGACGAGTGTGCACGGTTGGCGCAGACGGGTTCGGCGGTCGCATTTTGCCCGACCTCGAACTTCTTCCTCGGCAGCGGTTTGTTCAACCTGCCGATGGCCGAAAAGCACAAATTGAATGTGGGCCTGGGCACCGATGTGGGGGGCGGCACCAGTTTCTCCCTGCTGCAAACCCTGAACGAAGCCTACAAAGTCATGCAGTTGCAGGGCGCACGGTTAAGCCCGTTCAAGTCGCTGTACCTGGCGACCCTGGGCGGTGCGCGGGCGCTGCGGCTGGAAGACAAGATCGGCACGCTGCAACCGGGCACCGATGCGGACTTCCTGGTGTTGGACTACAACGCCACGCCACTGATGAGCTATCGCCTGAAGCAGGCGAAGAACATTGCCGAGACGTTGTTTGTGCTGATGACACTGGGGGATGATCGCACGGTGTTGCAGACGTATGCGGCCGGGCAATTGGTGCACCAGCGCTAATTCCATAAACAACCAAAACAAATGTGGGAGGGGGCTTGCCCCCTCCCACATTGTTGGTCGTATTTACAACTTTATGGGCGAACGACCCGGCTTCTTGGTCTGCAACAAATGCGAAAACACCGCATGCAGGTCATCCGACGCGCTCTCTTCATCGAGGTTGAGCTTGCTGTCGATGTGATCCATGTGATGCATCATCAAATTCACTGCCAACGCCGCATCCCGTGCTTCGATCGCATCGATCAACTGGGTGTGCTCGTCGTAGGAACAGTGCGAACGGTTGCCGCTTTCGTACTGGGCGATGATCAATGAGGTCTGGGACACCAAGCTGCGCTGGAAGCTGATCAGCGGCGCGTTCTTCGCCGCTTCAGCCAGCTTGAGGTGGAACTCGCCGGAGAGGCGGATACCGGCACCGCGGTCACCACGGGAAAAGCTGTCGCGTTCGTCGTTGACCATCTGGCGCAGTTCGGCCAGTTGCTCAGCCGTGGCGTGTTGCACCGCCAACTCAGTGATCGCCCGCTCCACCAGACGCCGCGCCAGGAACACCTGGCGTGCCTCCTCGACGCTTGGGCTGGCCACTACCGCACCGCGATTGGGCCGCAGCAGCACCACGCCTTCATGGGCCAGGCGCGACAGCGCGCGGCGAATGATGGTGCGGCTGACGCCGAAGATTTCGCCCAGTGCCTCTTCGCTCAACTTGGTACCGGGTGCCAGGCGTTGTTCGAGGATCGCCTCGAAGATATGCGCGTAGACGATATCGTCCTGGGTTCCGCTGCGACCGGCCTTGCCGGCACGCGGTTGTTTCTTGAGAGGTTGCAACTGTTCGTTCATGGGCACTCGGGTTTGGAGAACGGCGGCGAATTAACGGTAATACGGCAACAGCGTGTCGCTGGCAAGTATCACCTAAAAACAGGGCACATTGTACACAACCCACTGCGCCAACACACTGTACGGCTGTTTGCGGCGTCGGCTGTATTGCAATGAGTCGCTGCGTTTGAGTTTAGGCTTGAATCCGCAACTTCCCTGGTAAAAGGAACACCTGTTCATGACCGACGCCACCCAAGCGCCTCTGCGCCCACTGGCCGACACCTCTGCGTCGGCCGTCGTCGCCGGCTTCATCGCCATGATGACCGGCTACACCAGCTCCCTGGTCCTGATGTTCCAGGCGGGGCAAGCCGCCGGTTTGACCACGGCGCAGATTTCCTCATGGATCTGGGCGATTTCCATCGGCATGGCGGTGTGCAGCATCGGCCTGTCCCTGCGCTATCGCACCCCCATCACGATTGCCTGGTCGACACCCGGTGCCGCGCTGCTGATCACCAGCCTGGGCGGT
The DNA here is from genome assembly GCF_023169845.1 of Pseudomonas sp. CYM-20-01. Taxonomy (NCBI): domain Bacteria; kingdom Pseudomonadati; phylum Pseudomonadota; class Gammaproteobacteria; order Pseudomonadales; family Pseudomonadaceae; genus Pseudomonas; species Pseudomonas sp. CYM-20-01. The sequence goes on from NZ_AP025169.1 coordinate 5,273,991, forward strand.
GTGAGTTACGGCGAGGCCATCGGCGCGTACATCACCTGCGCGGTGCTGGTGACGATCTGCGGCTTGACCGGCAGCTTTGAAAAACTGGTCAAGCGCATCCCCGCGTCACTCGCGGCTGCTTTGCTGGCGGGGATTCTGTTCAAGATCGGCAGCGAGATCTTCGTCGCCGCACAGCATCGCACCGGGCTTGTGCTGGGGATGTTCTTTACCTACCTGATCATCAAACGCCTGTCGCCACGTTATGCGGTGCTGGCCGCGCTGCTGATCGGCACCGCGCTGTCGGGGTTGATGGGGCTGCTGGACTTCAGCGGTTTCCACCTGGAAGTAGCAACCCCCGTGTGGACCACGCCGCACTTCTCGCTGGCGGCGACCATCAGCATCGGCATCCCGTTGTTCGTGGTAGCGATGACCTCGCAGAACATGCCCGGCATCGCCGTGCTGCGGGCCGACGGCTACAACGTGCCGGCCTCGCCGCTGATCACCGCCACGGGGCTGGCGTCCCTGGTGCTGTCTCCGTTCGGCTCCCACGGCATCAACCTGGCCGCCATCAGCGCAGCGATCTGCACCGGGCCTCACGCCCATGAAGACCGCAACAAGCGTTATACCGCTGCCGTGTGGTGCGGGGTGTTCTACGGGATTGCCGGGGTATTTGGCGCGACCTTGGCAGCATTGTTCGCAGCCTTGCCCAAGGAACTGGTGCTGTCGATTGCGGCCCTGGCGTTGTTTGGCTCGATCATCAATGGCCTGAGCATCGCCATGAATGAGCCGAAGGAACGTGAAGCGGCGCTGATCACCTTCATGGTCACGGCGTCTGGCTTGACGCTGTTTTCCATCGGCTCGGCGTTCTGGGGGATTGTGGCGGGGGTGTTGACGCTGCTGATCCTGAACTGGCGTAAGGCATAAAAAAACGGCGACCTTCAGGTCGCCGTTTTTTTTCAGTATCACTTAGCCGCGTTGATCGGCTTTTCCGGATACCACACGTCCAGCAGCGGGCTGACTTCAGCCTTGGTCAGCTCGGAACGGTTTTTCAGCCAGGCTTCAACGGCCGCACGTTGCTCTTCGGAGACCGAGCCGCGCTTCTGCAGGCAAACCAGACCGTAGTCATCGCCGCCGACGTAGCCCAGGCCATTGGCTTCCATGGCTTCTTTGATGAATGCTTCGAGGAAAGCGTCGATAGCTTCTTCACTCAGGCCTTCGTTGAAGTCCAGGTTCAGTTCGAAACCCAGCTCTTGAAATTCATCAACGCACAGTTTTTTGCGCAGACGCTGGGAACGGTTAGTCGCCATTGGAACAATCCTCATAAGTAATAACGGGCGGCACTTTAGCAGTTTAAGGCGGCGATTGCCCGATTCTCTGGGACAGGCGGCACAACGCCTGTGAAAAAAACGCCGAATACCCGCTATGGTTCAGCTACAAGTGGCTTAACCTTGGGGCATAATGCCGACACTTTCATGACCATTGAGGGATTTTTCTTATTTACCCCTCGCCTTTTTCACCCTCCTCAGCAGTAGGGTTTTACTTCTTATGATCAAATCGTTGCGTTCCGTCTTGTTTGCCGGTTTTATTCTGCCACTGGCCTTTTCCGTCTCCGCTGCCCCCGTCAACAACACCCTGCCACCCAATGTTCAACAGGCGCTGGCCAAAGCCAAACTGCAAAACACTGCGCTGTCGTTGGTGATGATCCCCCTGAACGGCCCGGGCACGCCCACTGTGTTCAACGCCGACGTGTCGGTGAACCCGGCCTCCACCATGAAGCTGGTCACCACTTACGCGGCCCTGGAAATGCTCGGCCCCAACCACCAGTGGAAAACCGAGTTCTACACCGATGGCACCCTCAGCGGTGGCGTGTTGCACGGCAACCTGTACCTCAAGGGCGGCGGCGATCCCAAGCTGAACATGGAAAAACTCTGGCTGTTGATGCGCGACCTGCGCGCCAACGGCGTACAGCAAGTCACTGGCGACCTGGTGCTGGACCGCAGTTTCTTCAATCAGCCGCAGTTGCCCGAATTCAATGACGACGGCAACGACGAAAACAAACCATTCCTGGTCAAGCCGGACGCGCTGCTGGTCAACCTCAAGGCCTTGCGCTTCGTGACCCGCAATGATTCAGGCCGGGTACTGGTGTCGGTCGAGCCGCCGATTGCCAGCATCCGCATCGACAACCAGGTCAAGGTCTCCAACGCCAAGCAGTGCACCGGCGACGTACGCTACAACCCGGTTACCGCCGCCGATGGCAGCGTGACGGTAACGGTCAGCGGCCAGTTGGCCGACGGCTGCAGCTCGCAGACCTATCTGTCGCTGCTGGACCACGCCACCTATACCGCCGGCGCCGTCCGGGCGATCTGGAAGGAACTGGGGGGCACCATCCAGGGCCGTGACATCCAGGCGCCGGTGCCCAAGGATGCCAAGGTACTGGCCCGGGCCTTTTCGCCGGACCTGGCGGAAATCATCCGCGACATCAACAAATACAGTAACAACACCATGGCCCAGCAGTTGTTCCTGAGCCTGGGTGCGCAGTTCCGCAATGATGCCGATGGCGACGATGCCAAGGCTGCACAACGCGTGGTGCGCCAGTGGCTGGCGAAGAAAGGCATCACCGCACCGCACCTGGTGATGGAGAACGGCTCCGGCCTGTCCCGTGCCGAACGGGTCAGCGCCCGCGAGATGGCGGCCATGCTGCAAGCCGCGTGGAAAAGCCCTTACGCGGCGGAATACATCAGCTCGATGCCCATCGCCGGCACCGACGGCACTATGCGCAAACGCCTGAAGACCACCGCCATGCGCGGCGAAGCCCACGTCAAGACCGGCACCCTGAACACCGTGAGAGCCATCGCCGGGTTCAGCCGCGACAACAACGGCAACACCTGGGCCGTGGTGGCGATCCTCAATGATCCAAAGCCATGGGGTGCTTCGTCGGTGTTAGATCAAGTGCTGCTGGATTTATACCGCCAGCCGAAGGTCGCCGCGGCAGCACCGGTCCTGTAGGAGCGAGCTTGCTCGCGAAAAACTCAAGAACACCGCGTTTATCCTGGATAGACGCGATGGGATTGACGATCTTCGCGAGCAATCTCGCTCCTACAGAAAAGCATCAAGCGCGCAGGCGCTCCGTCTCCACCCGATCCCTGCCCGCCTGCTTGGCCACATACACGGCCGAGTCGGCGCGCAGCAGCAGCCCGTCGATACCTTCATCCACCCGCCAACTGGCCACGCCGAAGCTGGCGGTGACGATGCCTACCGGTTCCATCGGCGCACTGCGCAGCGACGCCCACAACTCCATCGCCAGGCTGTAGGCCTGAGCGCCATCGGTGTGCGGGCACAACACCATGAATTCCTCGCCGCCCAGGCGGCAGAACACATCGGTACGGCGCAGGCGCTGGCTGATGCGTTTGCACAACTCCTGCAATACCCCATCGCCGACGGCGTGCCCATGCTGGTCGTTGATGCGCTTGAAGTGATCGATATCCAGCATGATCACCGACAAAGCCCCCGAGGTGCGGTTGAGCCTGACCATCTCGGCCTTGAGGCGATCCTGGAAATAGCGGCGGTTATGGATCCCGGTCAGGGAGTCGGTGATGGAGAGCGCACGCAGCTCTTCTTCCACCCGTTTCAGATCGGAAATGTCCGACACGTAGCCGTGCCACAACGTGCCGCCTGCGGGTAACTCTTCCGGAGTGGCTTCGCCACGAATCCAGCGCAGGCCGCGGTGCGGCAACAGCACCCGATACTCCTCACGCCAATGACTCAACTGCAACGCCGACAAGCGGATCGAAGCGCGTACCCGCTCCGCATCCAGCGGGTGGATGCGCTCGAAGACCTGCTTGGCATCCTGCTGCAATATGCTGGGCTCGATTTCATAGATGTCGCGCATGCCGTCGCTGGCGTAGATAAATTTCCAGTTGTCGTGGGGTTCTAACGTGAACTGGAAGATGCCGCCGGGCACATGGGCGCTGAGTTTCTTGAGCAGCCGATCCCGGGCCGCCAATGCCTCGTAGGCGCGCTTTTGTTCGGTAATGTCGAGGTAAATCGCCAGGTGACCGATCCACAAACCATGGTCGTCCAGCAACACGGTGGCCAACATGTTCACCGTCAGTTGGCTGCCATCCTCACGTACCAGGGTCCACTCGCGGGCTTCGTGCAGGTTGTCGGGGCTTTCCACCAGCATCGCCTGGCTTGCCGGGATGCGTTTGCCCAGGGCCACACTGAGGCTGGCGGAGCGCGCTTCGAGTTCCGACGCCAGGTGCAGGCTTTCCAGGGTGTGCGTGCCCATCACCTGCTCGGCCTTGAACCCCAGCATCTGCTCGGCACCGGCATTGAAGGTATTGATGACACCGCGCAGGTCGGTGGCAATGATCGCGACCTGCGTTGCGGCATTCAGCACACTGCGCAATTGGCCATGGGCGCCGCGTAACTCCTGCTCGCGCAGGCGCAACTGCGCCGTGCGCTGCTCCACCAGTTTCAACGCGCGCTGGCGTTGGCTGACCAGCACATAGAGCAGCGCGCTGAGCAACAGGCTGAGCAGGCCGCCCATGGTCAGGATCGTGCTCAACGAGGAGTGGTTGGCCTGGTCGAACACTTGGCTCGGGCGCAGTTTCAGGGCATACACATGGTCGCCCAGCGTGAGGCGGCGCGCTCCGACAAGATCACCGCCGGCCACGGCATTGCCGGACTCGAACAGTACGCGCTGTTGCACGTCGGAGGTGTCGATGATCTGCATCACCAGGTTGTCGCGATCCGGCTTGGGCAAACCGTCGGCCACCAACTGGCGCATGCTGATCACCGCCATGACATAGCCGTAGGGCTCATTCTGGGATTGGTCGGAGGTGGGCACATGACTCACCGGCGCGACCAATAGAACCCCGGTGGCATAGGCCGGTTCCACGCCCACCAGTTGCATGGGCTGGGACACCGCCAGCTTGCCGGTCTTTTGCGCACGCTCAAGGGCCGAACGCCGCAGGGGCTGGGCCAGCAAGTCAAAACCGAGGGGTGCGCCCAGCAGGCTTTGGGTCTGGCTGTACAAGACCGGCACGTATTCATCGCGCTCGGGCGCAGGGGCCAACTCACCCAGTGAATTCAACTCACGGATAACAAAAGGTGTGCCGCGCTGCTCGGACGCCGCTTGCTCGAACTGACTGCGCTGTTCGCGATACACACGGGGCGCCCAGGAGTAAGCGCGCGCCCGCAGTAGTAAGGGCTGGGCAAAACCGTCGAATTCTTCGCGGGACACGTCATCGGAATTGACGAAGAAACGCCGCAGGCTGTTCAGGCGTTGCTCCTGATCATCGAAGCGTTCCTGCAGGCGGGTGTAGCGCTCGTTGACCAGCATCTGAAAGCGTTGGCGCACTTGCTGCTGATAGAGGTCGGCGGCGGCCCAGGCAACAACAGCCGTCAAGGCAAACCCGGCCAGCAATACCACCAATGCCACCAGCCAAGCCGACGCCTGTTCACTGATGAAGCCTAGGATTTTCGGGCGAACGGCTTGCAACGGCATAGGTAACACTCACAACGCCAGCGTGCGGGGGGTGTCACTTGGCTTGGCCTTAAGTTATAGCCATCGACCTTGAGTTTGACCAGCGTAAAAAAGCCGCAAACCCGGAATAATCCAGGCTTGCGGCTCTTTTAACAGCAGGGATCAGCGCGCGGTGATTTTCCATGCCCGGTGGATCTTCGCATTGCGTGCGAAGTCGGGGTCGATGGTCTTGTCGCTGATTTCCTCGACCGCATAGCGCTCGCTGAGGTTGTCCTCCAGTGCGAACTTGCGGAAGTTGTTCGAGAAGTACAACACGCCGCCCGGCGCCAGGCGCGCCATGGCCAGGTCGAGCAACTGCACGTGGTCGCGCTGCACGTCGAAGATACCTTCCATGCGCTTGGAGTTGGAGAAGGTCGGCGGATCAATGAAGATCAGGTCGAACTCATCGCGGCTCGCCTCCAGCCAGGCCATCACGTCACCCTGCTCCAGGCGGTTCTTGTCGGAGAAGCCGTTGAGGGACAAGTTGCGACGTGCCCAGTCCAGGTAGGTTTTGGACAGATCGACACTGGTGGTGCTGCGCGCGCCGCCCTTGGCCGCGTGCACACTGGCGGTGGCGGTGTAGCAATACAGATTGAGGAAGCGCTTGCCGGCCGCTTCTTTCTGGATACGCAGACGCATCGGGCGGTGGTCGAGGAACAGGCCGGTGTCCAGGTAGTCGGTGAGGTTGACCAGCAGCTTCACGCCGCCTTCGCTGACCTCAGTGAACTTGCCTTGGGCGCTCTGCCGCTCGTACTGCTTGGTGCCGCTTTGACGCTCGCGGCGCTTGACCACCACGCGGCTCTTGTCGATGTTCAGCGCCTGGGGAATCGCGGCCAGCGCATCGAACATCCGCGCGGAAGCTTTTTCCGGGTCGATGGACTTCGGCGCGGCGTATTCCTGCACGTGGACCCAATCGTGATACAGGTCGATGGCCATGGAGTATTCCGGCATGTCGGCATCGTACACGCGGTAGCAATCCACACCTTCGCGCTTGGCCCACTTGCCCAGTAGCTTGAGGTTCTTTTGCAAGCGGTTGGCAAACATCTGCCCGCCTTCACTCAGGCGCGCCTGCTCGACCACCGGGGCCGGAGCGGGTTTGATCGGGTTACCGTTCTTGTTGTACTGGCGCTCTTGCGGCTCGGCCGGGGCCTGGTCGTAGGCAGCTTGCTCACGTTCGGCCTGGCGCTGCTCCGGGGTGCGACGCTCGCCGGTGACAAACTGATCCGGGTTGACCTTGATCAGCAGCAACTTGCACGGCAACGCACCGTTCCAGAACGAATACTGCTTGTGGCTACGGATGCCCATGCGCTTGCCCAGGTCCGGCGCGCCGGTGAACACCGCGGCTTCCCAGCCCATGCACGCCTGGCGCAGACGCTCGCCGAGGTTCTGGTAGAGGTACAACAGGCTGGCTTCGTCACCCAGGCGCTCGCCATACGGCGGGTTGCAGATGACCAGGCCTTTCTGGTTCTGGTCCGGGCGCGGCTCGAAGGTGCCGACTTCGCCCTGGTACACCTTGATCCAGTGGCTCAGGCCTGCACGCTCAATGTTGTTGCGCGCAGGCTGGATCAGCCGCGGATCGGCTTCGTAGCCACGGATCCACAGTGGCGGCTTGTTCATGCCGATGGCGGCGCGTTCAGCGGCCTCGGCATGCAGTTTCTTCCACAGGGCCGGGACGTGACCGAGCCAGGTGGTGAACCCCCACAGTTCGCGGTTCAGGTTGGGGGCCATGTCAGCAGCGATCATTGCGCCTTCCACCAGGAAGGTGCCCACGCCGCACATCGGGTCGCTCAGCGCGCCGCCTTCAGCAGCGATGCGCGGCCAGCCGGCACGGATCAGGATCGCGGCCGCCAGGTTTTCCTTCAACGGTGCCGCACCCTGCTGCAGGCGATAACCGCGCTGGTGCAGGCTGTGGCCGGACAGGTCCAGGGACAGGATGGCTTCGCCACGGTCCAGGCGCAGGTGGATGCGCAGGTCCGGGTTGATCTTGTCGATGGACGGGCGCTCGCCGGTCGGGGTGCGCAGCTTGTCGACAATCGCATCCTTGACCTTCAGCGCGCCGAAGTGGGTGTTGTCGATGCCCGAACCGTGGCCGCTGAATTCAACCGCCAGGGTGCCGTCGGGGACCATGTGGTCGGCCCACTCGATATCCAGCACGCCGTGGTAGAGGTCTTCGGCGTCCTTCATCGGGAAGCGCTTGAGCACCAGCAGCACGCGGTTGGCCAGGCGTGACCAGAGGCACAGGCGGTAGGCGGTTTCCATGTCGGCCATGCCGCGCACGGCCGAGGTGTGCTCGCGGGCTTCCTCAAGGCCAAGCCCGACGGCTTCCTCGATCAGCAGGCCTTCGAGGCCCTTGGGGCAGGTGAGGAAGAGTTCAAAACGGTCCGACATGGGGCATTCCAGGCTTTTCAGCAATAAATGAACGGGCGACGCATCGCCGGCTCGGTTTTCAATCAAGCACTTTTCTTGAAGAGTGCTCGCGTGGCACGAATGTGCCGTCCCACCCCGGCTGCCGGGCCTTCGGGCCTTTAGTGACGGGGCAGATAAACAATTGGCTGTAACAAAAAGAAATATTCCGACCCTTCGTCGAATAATAACTGACTGCAACGGGCGGACATTCTCACTAAAGGATTAAACCCATCCTCTATGCAGGGTGCATCATAGCTGGCTTTGCCCAATAAAAGGGGCGAAAAACCATCCCAGCTTATGGCTATAGCATCGTTATCGTTACGTGCTTATGACAAAACGATCATTGAATCCATGTGACCTATTGGTTAGAACTCAACACAGGTTGGCGCCGTAACGACGCCGACACATCGGCTCGCCACGCCGGCAGCGAGCCCACCAACGGCAGAAAAACTCTGCCCGGCCTCGGACGAGGCCGAAGGATATCAAGACAGTCAACAAGTGAGGGAAACACCCTATGAGAAGACTTAAGCGTGATCCGTTGGAAAGAGCATTTTTACGCGGATATCAATATGGCGTTCATGGCAAATCCCGTGAGCTTTGCCCATTTACTCTACCGTCGGTACGCCAAGCCTGGATCAACGGCTGGCGAGAAGGACGCGGCGACAACTGGGACGGTATGACTGGCACTGCGGGAATCCACAGACTCAACGAACTTCACGCCGTCGGCTAATCAAGGGCAATTAATTCCGACACCACCTTTGGATTTGTAACGACTTACCATGCACGCCCCATCCGGGCGGCGGGCTTCGGCCCAGGGGGCTCCTTTTCAGGGGCCCTTTTTAATGGGTCGCTTTCAGGCTTTTGGCAATGCTGCGATGGCATCTACCGACTGGCGAATCAGCGCCGGGCCTTTGTAGATGAAGCCGGAATACAACTGCACCAGGCTTGCGCCCGCGGCAATCTTCTCGGCCGCATGCTTGCCTTCGGTGATACCGCCGACCGCGATGATCGGCAAGCGCCCGGCCAACTCCGCAGCCAGCACCTTGACGATATGGGTGCTCTTGTCACGCACCGGCGCGCCCGACAGGCCGCCCGCTTCGTCGCCATGGGCCAGGCCTTCGACACCTACGCGGCTGAGGGTGGTGTTGGTCGCGATGACTGCGTCCATCCCCGAGTCCACCAGGGCCTGGGCCACCAGCACGGTTTCCTCGTCGCTCATGTCCGGCGCGATCTTGATCGCCAGCGGCACGCGCTTGCCATGGCGCACGGCCAGGTCTTCCTGGCGCTGGCGCAAGGCTTCGAGCAGTTGCTTGAGGGAGTCACCGAATTGCAGGCTGCGCAGGCCCGGGGTGTTGGGCGAGCTGACGTTGACCGTAACATAGCTGGCTTGGGCGTAGACCTTGTCCAGGCAGATCAGGTAATCGTCCACGGCGCGCTCAACCGGCGTATCGAAGTTCTTGCCGATATTGATGCCCAGGATGCCCTTGTATTTGGCGGCCTGAACCCGCGACAGCAAGTGATCGACGCCCAGGTTGTTGAAGCCCATGCGATTGATGATCGCCTCGGCTTCCGGCAGGCGGAAGATACGTGGCTTGGGGTTACCCGGCTGCGGGCGCGGGGTCACGGTACCGATTTCAACGAAACCGAAACCCAACTGCGCAAACCCATCGATGGCCGCACCGTTCTTATCCAGGCCAGCCGCCAGGCCGACCGGGTTGGGGAAGTCGAGCCCCATCACCGAGACAGGCATGTTTGCCGGTGACTTGCATACCAGGCCATTGAGCCCCAGGCGGCCACCGGCACCGATCAGGTCCAGGGACAGATCGTGGGAGGTTTCCGGGGAGAGTTTGAACAACAGCTGGCGGGCCAGGGTATACATGGGCGGGCTAGACTCGGATGGCGGCGAAAGGTGACGGCGATTATAGCCGGGGTCACGGGTAGCGCGCGAGGCGTGAACCTCAATCGTCAGTGGCGGTGCGCTACCAACTGCTCGTAATACGCCCAGATTTTCTGGGCATACTGCATGCGCAACGCCTGACGCGCAGGCCCGGAACCCGGGCCTGCGTTGTAGGAGCCTATCGCCGTCCAGTTGTAGCCAAAGCGCTGGATGAACTCGGCGAGAATCGAAGCCCCTACCTCTACCGACAGGCAAGGCTCATTGAGCAACCGCTCCTCGGTAATACCTCGCTCGAGCAGGCGCGGCAAATGGCTGCTGTTGATCTGCATCAGGCCGATGTCCCGAGTACCATTACGGTTCGCACTGTTTATCGCCTGCGCACGAAAGCCCGACTCCACCGCAGCGATCGCCTGCAGCAGTTCGGGCTCGATGTCGTAGCGGCTGGCCGCCTCCTCCCAGCAATAGGCCAGCGCCTGATTGCCGGTCATCATCACCCCCAACACCAAGCCCTTGCTCCAGAACCTAACCACGGGTTACCGCTCCATGGCGGGTCTGGCCGCATGCCGAGCACACATCTGCCATGCGGCCCGACACATCGCCCTCGACCTTTACCGGGCAGATGAACCGGTACCCTCGACCATAAATCGTCTTGATAAACCCCTTGTCGGTGGCAAGGTACTTGCGCAGTGAGTAAATGCAGCGTGTCAGCGACTCTTCGGCGACTTCCCCTTGCGGCCAAGCCAGCTCCAGCAAGCGATCCTTGGTCATCAACACACCACCGGACATCAGCAACAATCGCAGCACCAGCCCTTCCTTGGGCGGCAACTGAACATCCGCGTCTTCACCGGTCAGGCGACCATCGTCGTGCAGGGTCCAACGCGCAAACACCAGGGAAGTCGTCGTCCCTCCATCATCCATGACAGCCATGATTACCTCGGCATCCGACTACTGACATTGAAGTCCTCATTTGCATTACGGGTTCAAGTGCCCCTGTCACGACTATAAAAACCTGCCTCAGGGCTCACGCTAGGACAAAGCGCAGACATCCCGCGTTTTTTGGAACCACGCTGTAAGACGTTTCTCTACCCATCAGCATCAGGTAGCCATGCGTGGTAAACCTCGTGCAGCTCAACCCCCAACCGGTCTTCCAACTGCACCAACTCACCCAAGGCCAGTAATTGCCCGTTAACCCGAACCTCCACGCAATGGATTATCTCCGGCATCAACGGCAACACCTTGCCGGGCGCAAACGCTGCCAGGCGCCGGCGGCTGATCAATTGTTCCTGAAGAAGAATTTCCAGATGCATCGGCTAACACCTTGTTCACGGTGAGACATCGCGCTCAGGCCGTACAAACGCACGTTGAACGCGCTCGTATTGTGCTGCTGTCAAAGGCGGCGGCCCTGCCCCCCCACCCGGCCCCAGCGCCTCGCTGCCCACGGCCCTGGCCTGAATCACAAACAGACGCACTTGATCCGGGCGAGCAGCCGCCCGCCCTTCTGCCTCTCGTTGAAACGCGCCCAGCCACAGACGCCTGCCCTGGGGCACACGCACCACACTGTTGACCCCCACCTGCGCCACCGCCGTGTTTTTTTCACGCCGACCCTTCTCACTCCTCTGGTGCCCCTCCTCAATCTCAAGGCGCATTTCGATCTGGTTAGCTTCGGAAAAACGCGGCAGTACGCTGACCTGAGTGCCATAGCGCACAGGTTTCCAGTCAATTCGGTCGTTTCCCGGGGGCGGTAGATAAAAGGTATGGCTATCCTGAAACACCGCCGGAACGTTCTCCTGAGTGAGAATCACGGGCAGTGTCACCACCTTCGCCCGTCGACGACGCTCCAATGCAGCGATCCTGGCCATCACGCGGTTGTCATCCCGAGGCGCAAAGATTCGCGTGGTCGACGTCTTGGCGTCTTCGTCCCTGCCCAGGCCCAGCTTCTCCAGTTCAGTGCGCTCCACATCCACCAGCCACAGCGACACTTCGATCGGTCGCTTGGGTATGTCGAGTTCCGCCACCAGTTTCTGGATGAAACTCACCTGGGCCGGCTTGCCCTTAATCAGCAGGCTGTTGCTGTCCGGGTAGGCGATCACACCAAGGCTCTTGTCGGACAGCAACCCCTTGTGCTCGCTGGCCAGCAGGGTCTTGATCATCGACGCCATCCCCGGCACGGTTACCGGGTTGTCACGTGTGCCGTACTGACGGTCCGCCACATCGGTGTTGAGCACTTGAACCACACCAAAGGCTTGCGCGCCCACACGCAAGTCGGCTCTTTGCCGGTCCATCAATTGGGCCAGGCGCATCACTTGGTCGACGTAATTCGGTGGGCCGGACACATAGAAAGTGCGCGCTCCACTTTCACGCAGGGGGTGGCGTGACTCATCGAGGCCCGAGCGGCGCATGAGGCCACGCAACTTGTCGACGGTAATATGCCGCAAGGTCACCGCAGAGCTCTTTGCCTCGTCGGCATCGTAGATATGCAGCGCTTGCCCGTCGCCGTGCCAGATCAACCCCTGTTCGAGCGCAAGCGCTTCCAGCGCCTGTTGCGGCGCATCGAAATCCAGCGCAGTGCTGAGACGTTTGCGCGCCACCGCCTGACTGACAACGATGGGCACCCCCAGCGGCTCCGACAGCGCAGTGAACACGGTATACAGGCTTTCATCCCGAACCTGGTGAAGCTCGGCCCCAGCCAGCGCACTTACCAGCCACAGCCCGGCAAACCACAGCCAACGGTGGAACCGGAGGCGGGGCATCGTTAAAAGGGATTCGGCGTGCACCGTGAGGGTTCCTGGGCAGTCTGGCGTTGAGAAAGCGGCAATACTGAAAGCCCGCCCGGTTTCAATCTTGATGGAAAGTTGACGGCCAGTCGGGCCTCACCGCCCGTGGCATGTGCCTTGCTATGAACTCTGCATCAGAGCACGCGCCAACGGCGGAGCGCGCTACGGACAAAGGCGTCGTTACCCGCATTGGCTTACATCGCCATCTGAGGGAACGACGCTTTTTTTTTGAAAGAAAAGGTAGGTGTTGATGAACGATTCGGTCGGCAACAGCCCGATGAACGACCCGCTGGCCTGGGTCAACGGCAGTGATGCCCCGGAAAAGAGCAGCCTTGACCTGGGTTTCATGGCCCTGAGCGACTGCGCCTCGATGGTCGTAGCGGCCACCCAGGGCTTCGCTCAACCCTACGGCCTGACCCTGAACCTCAAGCGCCAATCGTCCTGGGCCAACCTGCGCGACAAACTGGTCAGCGGCGAACTGGACGCCGCCCACAGCCTGTACGGGCTGATCTATGCCGTGCACCTGGGCATCGGCGGTGTCGCGCCCACCGACATGGCCGTGCTGATGGGGCTCAACCAGAACGGCCAGAGCATCAACCTGTCCCACGGTTTGCAGCAACAAGGGGTGGTCACTCCTGAGGCACTGGACCGCCACGTGCACCAAAGCCGAACAAAACTGACCTTCGCCCAGACCTTTCCCACAGGTACTCACGCCATGTGGCTCTATTACTGGCTGGCGAGCCAAGGCATTCACCCTTTGCAGGATGTGGACAGCGTGGTGGTCCCGCCGCCGCAAATGGTTGCGCACCTGCAAGCCGGACGCATCGACGGGTTTTGTGTCGGTGAGCCCTGGTGCGCCAGCGCGGTCAAGCAGAACCAAGGGTTTACCCTGGCGACCAGCCAGGCGATCTGGCCGGATCACCCGGAAAAAGTCCTCGGCTGCACCCGTGCGTTCGTCGACCAGTACCCCAATACCGCGCGCGTGCTGGTGATGGCGATCCTGGAGGCCAGCCGGTTTATCGAAGAAAGCACCGAAAACCGCCGCTCCACCGCGCAATTGCTCAGTGGTCGCGAGTACCTCGACGCTCCGCTCGACTGCATCGAACCGCGCCTGCTGGGAGCCTATGACGATGGCCTGGGCAATCAATGGCAGGACCCCCACGCCCTGCGTTTTTTCGCTGATGGTGCGGTGAACCTGCCCTACTTGTCCGACGGCATGTGGTTCATGACCCAGTTCCGGCGTTGGGGCCTGTTGCGCGAGGACCCCGACTACCTCGGCGTTGCCCGCCAGGTGCAGCAACTGGCGCTGTATCGCCAGGCGGCAGGTGCGCTGGGGATCCCGGTGAAAACCCAGGACATGCGCAGCAGCCAACTGATCGACGGCAAAGTCTGGGACGGTTCCAACCCCACCGAGTATGCCCGCAGCTTCCGCCTGCATGCCCTGGCCGATGATTCCAACCGCCAGGCCTTGCGCTGACAGGAGAACCCCCATGCTGCGAATCCTGTTGATCAATGACACCCCGCGCAAGGTCGGCCGCCTCAGGACGGCGCTGATCGAGGCCGGCTTTGACGTCATCGATGAGTCAGGCCTGACCATCGACCTGCCCGCACGCGTCGAAACGGTGCGCCCGGACGTGATCCTGATCGATACCGAGTCACCGGGCCGTGATGTGATGGAGCAGGTGGTATTGGTCAGTCGTGACCAACCCCGGCCCATCGTGATGTTTACCGACGAACATGACCCGAACGTAATGCGCCAGGCGATCAAGTCCGGCGTCAGTGCCTACATCGTCGAAGGCATCCAGGCCCAGCGCCTGCAGCCGATCCTCGATGTGGCCATGGCGCGCTTCGAAAGTGACCAGGCCTTGCGCGCCCAGCTCCAGGCACGTGACCAGCAGTTGGCCGAGCGCAAGCGCATCGAGCTGGCCAAGGGCATGCTGATGAAAATGAAGGCCTGCAACGAAGAAGAGGCCTACACCCTGATGCGCCGCCAGGCCATGAGCCGCCAGCAAAAGCTGATCCAGGTGGCGGAGCAGATTATCGCCATGAGCGAGCTGCTCGGCTGATCTGGCTCAGCTCTTGCTAAGTATTGCGCACAGGTAGCCAACGGCGGTTGCCCCTCCCCGACAAAGACGTCGCACACCCGGTTTGCCTTCGCAAACCCGGTGGCGGCGTTTTTTCGTTTTGGCCTTCTTACAAGACTCCCAACCGTTGAGGTGCGTGATGAAATCAAGCTTCTGGAAATCCGGGCACACCCCGACCCTGTTTGCCGCGTTCCTGTATTTCGACCTGAGCTTCATGGTCTGGTACCTGCTGGGGCCACTGGCGGTGCAGATTGCCGCCGACCTGCACCTGACCACCCAACAACGCGGCCTGGTGGTGGCTACACCGATCCTGGCGGGTGCGGTGCTGCGTTTCCTGATGGGCATGCTGGCGGACAAGCTGTCGCCCAAGACCGCCGGGCTGATTGGCCAAGTGATTGTGATCTGTGCCCTGTTCGGCGCCTGGAAGCTGGGCATCCACAGTTACGAACAAGCGCTGCTGCTGGGGCTGTTCCTGGGCATGGCCGGTGCATCCTTTGCTGTTGCGTTGCCACTGGCCTCCCAGTGGTATCCGGCGGAACACCAAGGCAAAGCCATGGGGATCGCGGGTGCGGGCAACTCCGGCACGGTGTTCGCCGCGTTGCTGGCGCCTGTGTTGGCGGCCGCCTTTGGCTGGAGCAATGTGTTCGGCTTCGCTTTGATTCCGCTGGTACTGACGCTGATCGTGTTTGCCTGGCTGGCGCGCAATGCCCCTGAACGGCCAAAAGCCAAATCCATGGCCGACTACTTCAAGGCCCTGGGCGACCGTGACAGCTGGTGGTTCATGTTTTTCTACAGCGTGACCTTCGGCGGCTTTATCGGCCTGGCGAGTGCCCTGCCCGGTTACTTCAACGACCAGTACGGCCTGAGCCCGGTGACCGCCGGCTACTACACCGCGGCCTGCGTGTTCGGCGGCAGCCTGATGCGCCCACTGGGCGGCGCGCTGGCGGACCGTTTCGGCGGGATTCGTACGTTGCTGGGCATGTACAGCGTGGCGGCGATCTGCATCGCGGCGGTGGGTTTCAACCTGCCAAGCTCTTATGCGGCGCTGGCCCTGTTCGTCTGCACCATGCTTGGCCTGGGCGCCGGTAACGGCGCGGTGTTCCAACTGGTGCCGCAGCGTTTCCGCCGCGAGATCGGCGTGATGACCGGCCTGATCGGCATGGCCGGCGGCATTGGCGGTTTTGCCCTGGCGGCGGGTATGGGGGCGATCAAGCAAAGCACCGGCAGCTATCAGATGGCGCTGTGGCTGTTCGCCAGCCTGGGCGTATTGGCCTGGTTCGGCCTGCATGGCGTGAAACGTCGCTGGAGAACCACCTGGGGCTCGGCCGCCGTGACGGCTGCGCGGGTCTGATGAGCCTGCAACTGAGCATCGCCCAGGCCAGTGCCATCGGCCCTCGGACGGAAAACCAGGACGCACTGCGGGTGGTGACCCCCGTGGCCGAACTGGCGGCGAGCAAAGGCTACTTGTGCGCCATCGCCGATGGAGTGAGCCAGTGCGCCGACGGCGGCCTGGCCGCCCGCTCGACCTTGCAGGCGCTGGCCCTGGATTACTACGCCACGCCGCAGACCTGGAGCGTGGCCCAGGCTCTGGAGCGTTTGCTGCTGGCCCAGAATCGCTGGCTGCAGGCCAATGGCGGTGGCCAGCCGTTGCTGACCACCCTGAGTGCCCTTGTGTTTCGCGGCCAGCGCTTCACCCTGGCGCATGTCGGCGATTGCCGGGCGTATCGCTGGCTGGATGGGGAACTGCAACGCATCAGTGAGGATCACGTGTGGGAGCAGCCGGGCATGCAGCATGTACTCAAGCGTGCCCTCGGCCTGGATCAACACCTGGTGGTGGATTTTCTCGACGGCCAGTTGCGCGAAGGCGAATGTTTCCTGCTGCTCAGTGACGGTGTGTGGGCAACCCTGGGCGATCACAGCATCCGCTCGATTCTGCGCGAGCAAACCGACCTGGAGCTGGCAGTCAACACCCTGGTGAACGCCGCGCACCTGGCGGGCAGCCAGGACAATGCCAGTGCCCTGCTCGTCCGCGTCGACGCCCTTGGCGCAGCCACCCTCGGCGATGCCCTGGTGCAATTGCAGCAGTGGCCGCTGCCACCGCCGCTGAAAGCCGGGCAACACTTTGAAGGCTGGCAGGTGCAAAGCGTATTGGCGCAAAGCCGACAGTCATTGTTGTACCGGGTGTGGGATGCCCAGCAGCAACCCTGGCTGCTGAAAACCCTCCCGCTGAGCCGCGATGATGACGGCGATGCCGGCCAGGCCTTGCTCGCGGAAGAATGGTTTCTACGGCGAGTCGCCGGCCGGGCGTTTCCTGAAGTCCATGCCGCCAGCGGGCGCCAGCATCTGTACTACGTGATGCGGGAATACCCCGGCCAGACCCTGGCCGAACTGTTCCAGCAGCACGGCCCATTGCCCCTGGCGCAATGGCAGTCGATCGCCGAGCGCTTGCTGCGGGCGGTGGGCATGTTGCACCGGCGACAGATCCTGCACCGCGATATCAAGCCGGAAAACCTGCTGCTGGGGGATGATGGCGAACTGCGCGTGCTGG
This sequence comes from Pseudomonas sp. CYM-20-01, assembly GCF_023169845.1. Taxonomy (NCBI): domain Bacteria; kingdom Pseudomonadati; phylum Pseudomonadota; class Gammaproteobacteria; order Pseudomonadales; family Pseudomonadaceae; genus Pseudomonas; species Pseudomonas sp. CYM-20-01. The sequence goes on from NZ_AP025169.1 coordinate 5,291,206, forward strand.
ATTTCGGCCTGGCGTACTGCCCAGGCCTGTCGGTAGACCGCGCTCATGCGCTGCCGGGCACGCCAAGCTTTATCGCGCCCGAGGCGTTCAATGGCGACCGGCCTACGGCCCAGCAGGATTTATACAGTGTCGGTGTCAGCCTCTATTACCTGCTGACCGGGCACTACCCCTACGGTGAAATCGAAGCCTTCCAACGGCCCCGGTTCAACCAGCCCGTCAGCGCCAGTCGCTACCGCCCCGACCTGCCGGATTGGCTGCCCCTGAGCCTGGAACGGGCAGTGGCGGCCCAACCGGCGCATCGTTACGAAACTGCCGAAGAATGGTTGCGAGTGCTGGAACAGGCGGACCGACAGGAACTGAGCATCCGCCCCAAGCCCTTGCTGGAGCGTGAACCCTTGAAGGTCTGGCGCACTCTGGCGCTGCTTTCGTTGTTGATCAACCTGGTGCTGTTGTACGCACTCTTTCACCGCTGACGTCATCCCTGGACGAGGAATAATTTATGAACGCAAAAGTCTGGCTGGTGGGCGCAGGCCCCGGTGACCCGGAGCTGTTGACCCTCAAGGCGGTACGCGCCTTGCGTGAGGCCGATGTGGTGCTGATCGATGACCTGGTCAACCAGGCAGTACTGGAACACTGCGTCGGAGCACGGGTGATCACCGTGGGCAAACGCGGTGGCTGTCGCTCGACCCCGCAGGACTTTATCCATCGCCTGATGCTGCGCTATGCACGCCAGGGCAAATGCGTGGTGCGGCTCAAGGGCGGTGACCCGTGCATTTTCGGGCGCGGCGGTGAGGAAGCCATGTGGCTGCGTGAAAGGGGCGTCGAGGTAGAGTTGGTCAACGGGATTACGGCCGGGCTGGCGGGCGCGACAAATTGCGCGGTTCCGCTGACGCTGCGCGGAGTGAGTCGTGGCGTGACCCTGGTGACGGCGCATACCCAGGACGACAGCCGCCTGAATTGGCGAGCACTGGCCGAGGGCGGGACAACGCTGGTGGTGTACATGGGCGTGGCGAAGCTGGAGGAGATTCGCCAGCAACTGCTGGACGGCGGGATGGCGGCGGATATGCCGGTGGCGATGATCGAAAACGCATCGCTGCCTCAGCAACGGGAATGCCGCAGTGAACTGTCACGAATGTATGCAGATGCGCAGGCATTTGCCTTGAAAAGCCCGGCCATCCTGGTAATTGGCCATGTCGCAGCCCCAGGGCAAGTCGCTTGCCTCGCTCAAGCCGCCAGCGCCTGAGACAAATTACAGGCGAAAAAAAAGCCCGGCCTAAGCCGGGCTTCTTTCTACCACTCAGTAATTACTGAGCTTGAGCTTCAACCGACGCTTCTACGCGACGGTTAACAGCACGACCAGCTTCAGTTGCGTTGTCAGCAACTGGGCGGGATTCGCCGTAACCTACTGCGGTGATACGGCTAGGAGCAACGCCGTCTTTAACCAGGACTTGCTTAACAGCGTCAGCACGACGCTGGGACAGCTTCTGGTTGTAAGCGTCTGGACCTACGGAGTCAGTGTGACCAGCAACTTCTACGTTGGTAGCTGGGTACTGAGCCATGAAGTCGGCCAGGTTTTTCACGTCGCCGTAGCTGTTAGGCTTAACAACCGACTTGTCGAAGTCGAACTTAACGTCCAGCTCAACACGTACAACCTGAGCAACTGGAGCTTCTGGCTCTGGAGTTGGCTCTGGAGCTGGTGCTGGGGTAGGAGCTGGAGCAGCTGCGCCAGCGTTACCGCCGAAGTTCACGCCCAGGCCGACCAGTGCGGAGTAGTCCCACTTGCCGTTGTCCAGACCGTAGTCAGCTTCAACACCGGCACGAGCGTACAGGTTGTTGGTGAAGTAGTACTTCACGCCAGTACCAACGGTAGCGAAGGTAGTCTGGTCGCGACCGCTGTGGCCGTCAGCCTGAACGTTGGTACGGCTCTGGTGGCCGAAACCGCCTTCTACGTATGGACGCAGGCTGTCTACGCCAGCTTGACCGAAGTGATACTGGGCAACCAGGCTGCCGGTATCGCCTTTGATCTTCTGGTTACCAGTACCGTCGTTCGAACGGGTGTGGTTGGTCTTGTCGTAGGACAGGTTCAAGGACAGGTCGTCGGTCAGGAAGTAACCGATGCGAGCGCCAGGATTGAAGCCGTCTTCGATGTGCTTGACGCTATCGTTGTACTGCTTCTTGTAGAACAGCTCGCCTTCAACTGCGCCTTGGCCTTGTGCCAGAACGCCGAAAGAAGTAGCGGCAATAAGAGAACCAATGGCCAAGCCCAAGGTGTTTTTCAGTTTCATCCGTTAAATCCCCATCTGGTGATTGTAAAGCAGTCCCACAAACCGGGGGACAACTCGGCGACAAGTCTAACAGAACTTGCCTACACGTAAGAGATATTTGCCACGCACTAAGTTTCAGTCTCGCCCGCAAATTTCTCACGTAATTTATCAAGAGCACGTTTGTAACGCATTTTTGTAGCACTCAAACCCATGTGCATGATGTCAGCGATTTCCTGGAATTCCAGCTCTGCGACAAATCGTAGCACCAGAATTTCCCGGTCAATCGGGTTCACATACACCAACCAGCGGTCAAGTCCGCCCTTCTCCTCGGGTGCCGGCGCCTTTTCTTCAGACGCCTCCTCAAGGGGGTCAAGACTCAACGCGTCCATCAAGCGACGCTTGCGCCGTTCCTTCCGATACTGCGTGATGCACTCGTTGTACGTGATGCTGTACAGCCATGTCTTGAACTTCGATTTGCCCTCGAAGTTCTTCAGCCCGTACAGCACCTTGAGCATCACTTCCTGACAGACATCGTCCGCATCTCTATCGTTCCCTAAATACCTTGAACAAACGTTGAACAGAGTGCGTTGATATCTGCGCATCAATTCTTCGTACGCGCGAGTTACGTGAAACAGCTCCGTGTGCGAGCGCGCGACCAACTCCTCATCAGAGAGCTCACGGGGGTCATAGCGCGTGGACAGCGTTTGGGCTTTATTCAAAACAAGTCGTGCCGACAGTCAGGTCAATGTCCGCCACAGCCCGATCAGCCGGGTTCGCGGCGGCGTACATTAGCAGGGTTTGCCGGGTTAGCGGCTACTGACCTGCTGTTCCAGGAGAATCCGATTGGACAACGACACCAGATCGCCGTCATCGGTCAGCACCGTCGTCTTGACTGTGCCGATCTCCTCGATTTGCCCTTCGACCTCGCCCACACGCACCTGTTGCCCTACCTGATACAACTCACGCACATAGATTCCCGCAAGAATCTGGCCGGCAATTTCCCGGCTTCCCAAGCCCATGGCCAGCGCAACGGCCAGACCAACGGTAATCAAAACGATCACAATCACATGGTTGAGCAGGTCAGTCTTGACCTCCAACTGGCTGATCGCGACCGAAATACTGATGATGATCACCAGGCCCTGGGCAATTCGCCCCAGGCCGGCAGCATAGTCCAACCCCACGCCTTCGGCGGCGCCGCGCACCAGCCCATTGGCCAGTTGCGCCAGCAAAACGCCTACCAGCAGCACCAGCGCGCCGCCGAAAACCTTCGGCAAATACAGCGCCAGCATGTCGAGCGTAGCTGAAACTCGCTCAAGTCCAAGGGATTGAGCCGCAGAAACCAGGAAAATCAGCAAAACAAACCAATAAACGATCTTGCCGATCAATGTCGAGATCGGCACTTGCAGCCCGGCACGTCCCAACAGCTTGGTCAGGCCGGTGCCCGCCATCAGGCGGTCGAGGCCCAGTTTCGCGAGCAGTTTGGACAGCAGGGTGTCGAGCAGCTTGGCCACGACAAAGCCCAGCAGCACCAGCACCAAGGCACCAAACAGGTTGGGAATGAAATTCGCCACCTTGGTCCACAATGCGGTCATCGCGGTGACCAGGCTCTGGGTCCAGAGATCAAGTTCCATATTCAATCAGCCTTATCAGCAGTGCGAGCAAGAGGTTTACGACGGGAAACCGGTGAGACATGGGCCGAACCGTTGTTCAGGGCCATCATCAACGCCGGCACCCAGCGCCCGAGCAGACCGAACAGATCACCCGCGCCTACCTGACGGTTGGCGGTTTTCAGCACGCGGCCCAGGCAGGCATCGTCGTCCCGGTTGGACGGCGAAGCATTGAGCATGTCACGCAAAGACTGTTCGAACGGATCGTGCATAAGGACCTCTCGCAAGTGATTTAAAAGACGAGGGTTAAATTCTTGGGGTCACATAGGACCCTTCCTACGTTCAGCTCATATTCAGGTCAAACCCAGCGTAATCGTCGAAAAAGCCACCATTGTCCAAGCGCCACCGAGACCATCAACAGGCACGCAATCATGAATCCATAGGGGCTGGCAGAGAACGGAATCCCGCCCACATTGATACCCAGCAAGCCGGTGAGAAAACTCATCGGCAGGAAGATCCCGGTGATGATCCCGAAGCGGTACATGGTGCGGTTCATACGCACGCTCAAACGCCGGTCTTCGGCCTCCAGCACAAGCCCCACGCGCTCTCGGGTCAATTCGAGCTCTTCCAGATAACGGGTGAGGCTGTTGTTCAATTCGTTCCAATAGTCGGCATCGTCGTCACAGAACCACGGCAATTTGATGCGCGTGAGCTGGGCAAAAATATCCCGCTGCGGCGCCAGGAATCGCTTGAGCCCGGCCGCCCGTCGACGGATCTGCAAAACGCTGCCATGTTCCGGGGTATACCGTTCGTCGGTATCGAGTTTTTCTTCCTCTATGTCGACGATTTCGGACAGGTCGGAGACCAGATCCTGCACTTTATTGGTGAGGTACTGAGCCATATAAAGGATGAGTTCAGAGGCGGTCTTCGGCCCCTTGCCGTCCGCCAATTGCACCAGCAGTTCGTCGGTGGCGCGCAACGGGCGCAACCGCAGGGAAATCACCCGGCTGGCCGCAGCAAAGATGCGCACCGAGACCATGTCCTCCGGTTCAGCACCGGGGTTGAGGTTGACCCCTCGCAAGAACAGCAGCAATTGCGAGTCCGGCAGCGGCAACAGGCGCGGGCGGGTGTTCTCCTCCAGCAACAGGTCACAGGCGAACTCGCTCAGGCCACTGGATTTGCGCAGCCAGGTCTGGGTTTGCGGATGACTGCGATCCCAATGCAGCCACAGGCTTTCCTGGGGCTGCAGTTGCAAGTCGTCGAGCTCTGTCCGTGCAATCGAACGCGCACCGCCTTTACCGTCCAGCACCAGGGCATGCACCAGGCCCCATTGCGCGTTTTCTTCCTCGAACATCCTCACCCCGTCGGTTATTGCAGTTTATTCAGGCATTTTCAGCGGGCTGGGCGACACGATCACGCCGTTGTTGTCGGCATAGATGTACTCGCCCGGACGGAACGTCACCCCGGCAAAGGTGACCACCACGTTCAAGTCGCCGATGCCACGCTTGTCGGTCTTCATCGGGTGGCTGGCCAGGGCCTGCACGCCCAGGTCGGTCTGGGCAATGACGTCGACATCGCGGATGCAGCCGTAGATCACCAGCCCTTCCCAGCCGTTTCTCGCGGCCTTCTCGGCGATCATGTCACCCAGCAGCGCACGGCGCAGGGAACCGCCACCGTCAACCACCAGCACCTTGCCGGCGCCAGGCTGGTCTGCCTGTTCCTTGACCAGAGAGTTATCTTCGAAGCATTTGATGGTGACAATCTCGCCACCGAAGGAATCTCGGCCGCCGAAGTTGCTGAACATCGGCTCAAGCACCTGCACCAGCTCCGGGTACGCGTCGCACAGGTCGGGGGTCACGTAATGGTTCATTGAACAATTCCTTTCCGTCAAAGAAGCGTCTTTCAAAAGAAGCGCCAGCCCAAGCAGGTGCGAAACATCCCATCCACTTCGCCGCAACGCAATAGCCACTGCGCGACTGAATATGACCAGAAGCGTTTAACGCGTCATATCTTAGCCGCAACCACACACGAGTGAAACGCCCTTGGCAGAGCCCTGCCCTCAACCCGTGGCCAGCACCTCGGGCTGCACGCCGAACAAGGGTGTGAGCGGGTCGTTCAGCCATTGCACCACCAGCGGCCACACTTCGGCCTGGGCAGCTTTGCTGACGAGCATTTCAACGTGCCCGAAATCTTCGGTAAACCCTTGCTGGCGGCCCAGGCACAGGTATTGACGGTGCTCGGAGCCGACCTGCTCGAACAGCTTGCGACACGCCCAGTCAGGGTCCTGATGGTCGCCGGCGGCACTGACCGCCAACAACGGCACATCCACGTCTGCCAGGCCTTTCCACCAGTCGTTCTTGCCTTCGCCAAAGCGGCCAAACAGGCCGTTCCAGCGCATGGCTTCGATCATCACACCTGCCGGCTCGTCCTCCGGGCCACGCTTGAGGCGCGAGCCAGACACTTCGCCGAAGCGTTTCAAGAGCAAGCGCCCCGTCCACTCCACCGGTGGCAGTTTCAACGGCCAGTGGGTGCGGCTGACCTGGCAGCCAAACAACGCTACAGAAGCCACGGCTGGCGCGCCAAGGTGCTTCCCGCCAAGCGCTGCAGCCAGGCTGGTGCCGCCCAGGGAATGGCCGATCCAGTGGGGAACCTGCCCGCTTTGCTCGCGCACAAACGCGCCAATGGCCGGCAAGTCGTAGCGCGCATAGTCAGCGACGCGGTTGCGTGCGTAGTCATGATTGCGCTTGGACAAACCATGACCACGCATTTCCGGGATCCACACATCAAACCCCTGACGGGCCAGGTAAGCCCCCAGGCCGATGCCTTTGGGCGAATACCAGAAGCGCCGATTGGAAAAACTGCCATGCAATAAAATAACCGCAATGCCCCGGTTTTCCGGGACATCGGCCAGGCCCAGACGGGTAACCGCCAGCTCGACGGTGCCGTCGGGGCTGTTACCGGGTTTGAGGCGGTAAACATCTTCACTCAGGTCGCCACGACGTTCAGCGCTGATCAGGGCGACGGGAAACAGTTTGCTGCTGCTTTGCATAATGCTCTTGCACAAAAAAGGGCGGCGTCCGGAAGGAGTTCCGCCCTGCACAGATAAGAATGCCGGTCACCCTTATCGGGTGACCGGCACTTTTGACATGACGATCTTAGGCGGACGCTTGGCCTTCCGCCAGGAAGAACCAGGTTTCCAGCACGGAATCGGGGTTCAACGAGACACTTTCGATGCCCTGTTCCATCAGCCATTTGGCCAGGTCAGGATGGTCGGAAGGGCCTTGGCCGCAGATGCCGATGTACTTGCCGGCCTTGTTACAGGCCTGGATGGCATTGGCCAGCAGCTTCTTGACCGCAGGGTTTCGCTCGTCGAACAGGTGGGCGATGATCCCGGAATCGCGGTCCAGGCCCAGGGTCAGCTGGGTCAGGTCGTTGGAGCCGATGGAGAAACCGTCGAAGAACTCCAGGAACTCTTCGGCCAGGATGGCGTTGGACGGCAATTCGCACATCATGATCACGCGCAGGCCGTTTTCGCCACGGGACAGGCCGTTTTCCGCCAGCAAGTCCACCACCTGGCTCGCTTCGCCCAGGGTGCGCACGAACGGCACCATGATCTCGACGTTGGTCAGGCCCATCTCGTTGCGCACGCGTTTGAGGGCGCGGCATTCGAGTTCGAAGCAATCACGGAACGCTTCGCTGATGTAACGCGAGGCGCCACGGAAGCCCAACATCGGGTTTTCTTCTTCCGGCTCGTAGAGCTTGCCACCGATCAGGTTGGCGTATTCGTTGGACTTGAAGTCCGACAGACGCACGATGACCTTTTTCGGGTAGAACGCCGCCGCCAGGGTGCTGATGCCTTCCACCAGCTTCTCGACATAGAAGCCCACCGGGTCGTTGTAGCCGGCGATGCGCTTGTCGACGCTTTCCTTGATGTCCAGCGGCAGGCCGTCATAGTTCAACAGGGCCTTGGGGTGCACGCCGATCATGCGGTTGATGATGAATTCCAGGCGGGCCAGGCCCACACCGGCATTCGGCAATTGCGCGAAGTCGAAGGCACGGTCAGGGTTGCCGACGTTCATCATGATCTTGAACGGCAGGTCCGGCATAGCGTCGATGGAGTTCTGCTTGATGTCGAAGCCCAGTTCACCTTCGAAGATGAAACCGGTGTCGCCTTCGGCGCAGGACACGGTCACGCCCTGGCCGTCCTTGAGCAGTTGGGTGGCGTTGCCGCAACCGACTACCGCAGGGATCCCCAGTTCACGGGCGATGATCGCCGCGTGGCAGGTACGCCCGCCACGGTTGGTGACGATGGCGCTCGCGCGTTTCATCACCGGTTCCCAGTCCGGGTCGGTCATGTCGGAGACCAGTACGTCACCTGGCTGGACCTTGTCCATCTCGGACACGTCCTTGATGATCCGCACCTTGCCGGCGCCGATGCGCTGGCCGATGGCACGGCCTTCCACCAGCACGGTGCCGGTTTCTTTGAGCAGGTAGCGCTCCATGACATTGGCCGACGTGCGGCTTTTCACGGTTTCCGGACGGGCTTGCACGATGTACAGCTTGCCGTCGTCACCGTCCTTGGCCCACTCGATGTCCATCGGGCACTTGTAGTGCTTTTCGATGATCATCGCTTGCTTGGCCAGCTCGCTGACTTCAGCGTCGGTCAGGCAGAAACGCGCGCGTTCGGCCTTGTCGACTTCAACGGTTTTCACCGAACGACCGGCCTTGGCCTCGTCGCCGTAGATCATCTTGATAGCCTTGCTACCCAGGTTACGGCGCAGGATGGCCGGGCGGCCCGCTTCGAGGGTGCCCTTGTGTACGTAGAATTCGTCGGGGTTGACCGCGCCCTGTACGACGGTTTCACCCAGGCCGTAGGCGCCGGTGATGAACACCACGTCACGGAAGCCCGATTCGGTATCGAGGGTGAACATCACGCCGGCAGTGCCGGTTTCCGAACGCACCATGCGCTGCACACCGGCAGACAAGGCCACCAGCTTGTGGTCGAAACCCTGGTGCACACGGTAGGAAATCGCGCGATCGTTGAACAGCGAGGCGAACACTTCCTTGGCTGCGCGGATAACGTTTTCCACGCCGCGAATATTCAGGAAGGTCTCTTGCTGGCCGGCGAAGGAGGCGTCCGGCAGGTCTTCGGCGGTGGCCGAGGAGCGCACGGCGACGGCCATGTCCGGGTTGCCGGCCGACAGGGTGGCGAAGGCGGTACGGATCTCTTCGTTGAGCTTCTCGGGGAACTCGGCTTCCATGATCCATTGGCGGATCTGGGCGCCGGTCTTGGCCAGGGCATTGACGTCATCGACGTCCAGGGCGTCCAGCGCGGCGTGGATCTGAGCGTTGAGGCCGCTCAGTTCGAGGAAATCGCGGTAAGCCTGGGCCGTGGTGGCGAAACCACCGGGCACCGACACACCTGCGCCTGCAAGATTACTGATCATCTCGCCGAGGGATGCGTTCTTGCCCCCCACGTGCTCTACATCATGGACGCCGAGCTTATCGAGGGAAACTACGTACTCTACCAAGGTGATCTCTCCACTTTCTGTGTTGGAAAAGCTCAGGACGCCGGCTGCTCAGTAGGAGCATTCGCCAGCGCTTGTGGCCTGGACCTGGAAAATAAGTGAGAATGCGGCCCACTGCGGGACGGCAAAATCGCGCCTATCATATCCAAGATTCGCCATCAGCTTAAGGCCCAGGGCTCAAATGAAACGATCTGCTTTCTTTATCTCCGACGGCACCGGCATCACAGCCGAAACACTGGGTCAAAGCCTGCTCGCGCAGTTCGAAAACATTACCTTCGCCAAATTCACGCGGCCGTACATCGACAGCGTGGATAAAGCGCGGGCCATGGTACAACAAATCAATCTGGCGGCTGAAAAAGACGGGTTCCGCCCGATCATTTTCGACACCATCGTCAATCAAGACATCCGTGAGATTCTCGCAACGTCGAATGGTTTCATGATCGATATTTTCTCGACCTTCCTGGCGCCATTGGAGCAGGAGTTGAGTGAACACTCCTCCTATTCGGTCGGAAAGTCCCATTCCATTGGGCACAACTCCAACTATATGGAGCGTATCGAGGCGGTGAACTTCGCCCTCGACAACGACGACGGCGCCCGTACGCACTACTATGACAAGGCCGACCTGATCCTGGTCGGCGTGTCGCGCTGCGGCAAAACGCCCACCTGCCTGTACATGGCCATGCAGTTCGGGATTCGCGCGGCCAATTACCCGCTGACCGAAGACGACATGGAGCACCTGACGCTGCCGGCGGCCCTGCGCGCGCATTCGCACAAGCTGTTCGGGCTGACCATCGATCCGGACCGCCTCACCGCAATCCGCAATGAGCGCAAGCCCAACAGTCGCTATTCGAGCTATGCCCAGTGTGAGTTTGAAGTGCGCGAAGTAGAAAATCTGTTCCGCCGGGAGAATATTGCGCACATCAATTCCACGCATTTCTCGGTGGAAGAGATTTCCGCGAAGATTCTGGTGGAGAAAGGCGTGGAGCGCAGGTTCAAGTAAGGGTGGCGCCTGGACTGGCCTCTTCGCGGGCAAGCCCGCTCCCACAGTTGACCGAGTTCCAGCTCTGGAATGCGGTCAAAATGTGGGAGCTGGCTTGCCTGCGAAGAACGATAACGCGGTGAACCTGCCTACAGCTGAAACCTTCCTCCCCCCTGCCCCAGCGCCGTGGCCAGCGCATCAAACCCCGCCCGCAACAGCTGATCATCCCCCGAGGTGTTGCAGATACTCGCCCGGATGAACTGCGGCACCGCCGTCTGCCCCACGGCAAACGCCTCGGCGGTGGCGATCAGGTAATTATTCTGCTTGAGCTCGGCCTCGATCTCCGACGCCCGCCATGGCTCCGGCACTTCTATCCAGAAGTGCGGGCTGTTGAGATGGGTGCGGTATTCCAGGCCCGCCAGCAGGTCGCGGACCAGCGCCTTGCGGCGGCTGATCTCGTTGATCTGCTGGCGCAGCAGGTATTCCGCCGTGCCGTTCTCGATCCACTGGGTCGCCAGCTCGAGGGTGACGGGCGTGGCCATCCAGCAGGTCGAACGCAGGGCCGCCGAAATACGGCTGACCAGTGCGGGCGGCGCATGCACATAGCCCACACGCAGCCCGGCGGACACCGCCTTGCTCAGGCTGCTGATCAAAATCGTACGCTCAGGGGCGAAATGGCTGAGGGGCGGCGGCCGATCCTCCACCAGTACACCGTGGGCTTCGTCCTCAAGAATCAGCAGATTGTGTTCGCGACAGACTTTGACCAACGCTTCGCGACGCGCCACCGAGAGCACAGCGGTGGTGGGGTTCTGGATGGTGGGCGTGCAGTACAGCGCTGAAATCCGGTGATTACGACAGACTTCGTCAAGCGCGCTCGGCAGCACGCCTTCTTCGTCCATCTCCAGACCGATCAGCCGGATACCCAGCATGCGCGCGGCGGTGATCAGGCCGGGATAAGTCAGCTGTTCAGTGACCACCGTATCGCCAGCCCGCAACAGTGCCATCATCGAGCAGAGCAAGCCGTGCTGGCCGCCGTTGACGCAGATGACCTGCTCGGGGATCGGATGAAAATCGCGCTGCACCAGCCATTGCGCACCGGCTTCACGGTAGCGCGGCAAGCCGGCGTCTGGCGTGTAGGCACTGATGTCCTGGAGGAACTTGGCGTTGGTCGACAGGGTTTGGAAGCTCTGGGCCAGGAACACCGTCTCCTGCCCCGGGATGTGCATATTCCGGCTCATGTCGAAGTATTGGCGCGGTTCTTCGCTGAAGTTGCGAAAGCCTTCATCGCGCTGGCGCTCCATCCCACGCTTGCGCACGAAGGTACCGTCCCCCACCCGCGCCACCACCAGGCCCAGGCGTTCCAGTTCGCCGTAGGCACGGCTGATGGTGCCGATCGTGACGCCAAGATTGTCGGAAAGTACCCGATGGGGCGGCAGTTTTCTTCCTGGCTCAATCAAGCCTTCAAGGATGCCCCGTTCCATGACATCGGACAGTCGCTTGTACTTCACGCCCTGACCGTTGGACAACCCCTCACGCATAATTGACACCATGTCAATATTTGTTTTGACAGCCATCTTTCGCCCTAATAGTGTGCTTTTACGGGTTCAATCGCCGAATTTTACAACTCATTACAAGCTCAATATAGAGTTCAATTCCGGCTCAGGGAAGCAATAAACGATGCCAATGTCCGCCGTTCTCGAAAACACCGCCAAGACCAAAACCCAAAAACAGTGGCTGGCCGGGCTGATCACCAGTGTGATGTTCCTGATCGTGTGCCTGAGTTGGGGCACCACCTGGCTGGGTATCAAGATTGCCGTGGAGAGCGTGCCGCCGCTGACCTCCGCCGGCCTGCGCTTCCTCATCGCCTTCCCGCTGTTCCTGTGTTTTGCCATGGTGCGCCGCGAACCGATCCTGTTTCCCCGCGAGAGTCGCTGGTTCTTCGTGTTCGTGACCCTGTCCTACTTCAGCGTGCCCTACTACCTGCTCAACTACGGCGAGATGCATGTCTCGTCCGGCCTCACCGCGCTGCTGTTCAGTTGCATGCCGGTGTTCATCCTGATTTTCTCCGCGCTGTTCCTGCGCGAACGCATCTACTTTTCCCAGGTGGTCGGTATCGGTATCGGCTTCGGCAGCCTCTACATGATCATCAAGAGCCAGGGCCTGCACCTGGACCACGCCGAGTTCTTCGGGGTACTGGCGATTCTGACCGCCGCGATCATGCATGCCTTGTGCTACGTCATCACCAAGCAGAAAGGCAGCGCCATCAGCGTAATCACCTACAACACCCTGCCCATCGGTATTGCCGGGCTGATGCTGTTCGTCGCCGGGCTGTGGTTTGAAGCGCCGACCTTCGAAGCCATCACCCTACGGTCGTGGGGTGCGCTGTTCTACCTGGGGCTGGTGGCCTCGGTGGGTGGGTTCATCGTGTATTTCATGCTGCTCAAGCGCTTGAGCCCGATCATCCTGTCGTTCGTGTTTATCATCTTCCCGGTGTTCGCGGTGATCATCGGCGCCTGGTACGAAGGCGTGTCGATTTCCCGCGACCTGATGCTCTACTCGGCCATCCTGCTGGCCGGCTTTGCGATCACCAAGTTGCCGGTTGAAAAACTCTTGGCCAAGAAAAATTGACCCTCCTACCACCACGCGAGAGAAACATGGACGTCCTCCGCCCCGAAGCCCTGGAACAGATCTACGCCCACGCCAGCCGCAGCTACCCCGAGGAGTGCTGTGGTTTTGTCTTCGCCGACGGCAGCGTGTACCTGGGCAGCAATATCCAGAACGAGCTGCACCGCAAGAACCCCGAGATGTACCCGCGCAGCGCCGCCAACGGCTACACATTCTCGGTGGCCGACACCCTGCTGCTGAGCAAGGCGTTTCGCAGCGACAACCCGGTGGTGGTGATCTATCACTCCCACCCGGATGTCGGCGCCTATTTCAGCGACGAAGACGAGGACAAGGCGCTGTTCATGGGTGAACCGATCTACCCCGTCAGCTACCTGGTGGTCGACGTTCGCCAGGGCCAGGCCCTCGGTTCCAAGCTGTTTGCCTGGGATGGCAAGCATTTCGCCCTTCAACCTTTCAACGACCTGCACACGGAGTTGTCCATGAACGCTGTCTCTTTCCCCGACATTCTGGTTCGCGTGGCCAAGCTGCCGGAATCGACCCTCGAGGGCGCCGGAACGACATTGCGCGAAGTCATTGAAAACCTCTGCAGCAGCCACCCGCAGTTACGTCCCCACCTGTTCCACGAGAAGAACAACCAGCTCAAGGAACACTTCCTGTTTACCGCCGAGGAAGAGTTAGTGGGCGCCGACGACCCACTACCGGAAAAAGCCCGGATCGAAGTGCTGCTCGCCACGTCGGGCGGCATGGATGTCGACGCACTGAGCAATGAAGAAGTCCAGCGCTACGTGCGCCACATCACCCTGCCCGGCGTCGGCCGCGAAGGCCAGTTGAACCTCAAGAAAGCCAAGGTGCTGATCATCGGCACCGGTGGCCTGGGCTCACCGATCAGCCTGTACCTGGCAGCAGCCGGCGTCGGCACCCTGGGGCTGGTGGACTTCGATGTGGTGGAAAGCAGCAACCTGCAACGCCAGATCGTCCACGGCAACAGCACGCTGGGCATGCCCAAGGTCGAGTCCGCCAAGCAACGTCTGCAAGAACTCAACCGTCATATCCAGATCAATGCCCACGACACCGCCCTGAATGCCGATAACGCCCTGGAACTGGTGGGCGCATACGACCTGGTGATCGACGGCACCGACAATTTCGACACCCGCTACCTGGTCAACGACGCCTGCGTGCAGCTGGGCAAGCCGTTGGTATACGGCGCCATCTACCGCTTCGACGGGCAGATCAGCGTGCTCAACTATAAAGGTGGGCCCTGCTACCGCTGCCTGTTCCCCAGCGCGCCGCCCGCCGAACTGGCGCCCAATTGCAGCGCCGGTGGCGTGATCGGCGTGTTGCCCGGTGTGGTCGGGATGATCCAGGCCACCGAGGCCATCAAGCTGTTGATCGGCATTGGCGAACCGCTGTCTGGCCGCTTGATGCGCTTCGATGCGCTGGCGATGAAGTTCAGCGAGATCCGCTTCAAGCGCCGTGCCGACTGCCCGTGCTGCTCCGAACTGCGCCATAACGAAAGCGTGGCACCGGCTGTCTGTGCAGACGCCATGCCCAGCCGACCGTCCCTGGCCGAGGAGCGCTACATAAAGCCCCGTGTACTCAAGCAATTGCTCGAACACCCGCGCAGCGTCGATGTGTTGCTGGACGTGCGTGATGCCAGCGAACTTGAGGTATGCAAATTGCCAGGTGTGGTGCATATCCCCCTGGCCGAACTGGACGATCAGCTCGACCGCCTCAGCCGGGACAACACCCACTACCTGATCTGCTACGCCGGCACCCGCGCCGAGCAAGCCGCCAGTACCTTGCTGGCGGCGGGTTTCGCCAATACCAAAGTCCTGCAGGGCGGCATGAAACATTGGGTTCGCGACGTCGAACCCGACATGCCCTTGTATTGAGCCGAGGACTAAATGATGTTGCACAACTCGATTCTCGAGGTGATCGGCCAAACGCCGATCGTGCGCCTGGCGCAGTTCTCCGAAGACCTCGGCATTGAGGTCTACGCCAAGCTCGAATCCCTCAACCCGGGCGGCAGCCACAAGGCGCGCATCGCCCTGGGCATGATCCTCGACGCCGAACGCCGGGGCGTCCTGATCCGTGACTCCGGGCAAACCATCATCGAGCCCAGCGGCGGCAATACCGGTATCGGCCTGGTCATGGCCGGCAATGTGCTGGGCTACAAGGTCGTGCTGGTGATCCCCGACAACTACAGCCCCGAAAAACAGAAGCTGCTGCGCCTGTACGGGGCCAAGGTGGTGCTGTCGGACAGCCGCCTGGGCAACAACTCCCACGGCGAAAAGTGCATGGAATTGCAGCTGGAAAACCCCAGCTACGTGATGCTCAACCAGCAACGCAACGGCGCCAACCCACAGACCCATCGCGACACCACCGCACCGGAAATCCTGCGTGCGTTCGGCGAGCGTCGCGCCGACTACTTTGTCAGCGGAATCGGCACCGGTGGGCATATCACCGGGATTGGCGAAACCTTGAAAGCCGCCTGGCCGGGGCTGCGCGTCATGGGGGTGGAGCCGGAAGAATGCGACCTGCTGAAAAACCAGCATGCGCCGCACCATATCCAGGGCCTGTCGATCGGCCTGATCCCGAGCATCCTCAACCTGGACGTGATCGACGGCATGCTCAAGGTCTCGCGCCAGGACTGCATCGACATGATGAAACGCATCATGCGCACGGATGCCATCAGCCTGGGCTTGTCTTCGGCTGCCAACATGGTGGCCGTCGCCCAACTCGCCCCGGAACTGCCGCCCGAAACGGTGGTGCTGACCATGGTCTACGACAATGCCGACAGCTACCTGCCCAGTTTCGAATAAACGGTCTTCCAACCAATCAGACGACGGGGGTGCCTCAATGGGTGGCTTTATCGACATGCAACAGTTGCACGATGAGTTGCTGACTCACCTCATCAAGACGCTCACGCCGGCACAGATGAAACAGCTGGAGCCGCATCTGGCGCCGCTGGTACAGAATGCCGCCCAGGCGGTGGCCGAGGATTTGATCGCCTACGCCTACCGCGACCCGGCATCCCGTGGGCGCGGTGAGCTGATCCTGGAGTCCTACGCGTCGTTCAAGGCGGTGCTGTATTACCGGCTGGCGCACCTGGTGTGGCATTTCCCCGACCGCACCAACGGCGTCTTCTCGCGTATCGCCCTCAAGCTGAGCAACCAGGGCAAGGTGCTTTCCGGCGCCGAGATCCACCCGGCGGCGCGCATTGGTCGGCGCTTTGTACTGGATCACGGCTACGGCACCGTGATCGGCGAAACGTGTGAGATCGGCAACGACTGCTACATCCTCTGCGGCGTGACCCTGGGCGCCCGTGGCATCGCCAACAACCCCGACGGCAAGCGCCACCCACGCCTGGGCAATAACGTCGAGGTTGGTTCCGGCGCCCGCGTGCTCGGCTATGTACTGATCGGCGACAACGTGTTTATCAGTCCCTCCTGTGTGATCACCCAGGATGTGCCCGCCGGCACCAAAGTGAAGGTGGTGAACCAGATCCAACTGCAAAAAAACGACGAGTCGGACCACAGCAATTACCTCGGCGCCTTCGCCCTGGATGAGCGTCTGCACGTGGTCGGCGAGATCAATGCGAGCCACAAGGTCACGGTGCTGGACGCCGACTTCCATCCCTTGCCCGGGCTGATGCTGGAGCCCACGGTGAAGGAGCGTCACCACCTGCAATTTCGCCTGCACCGCATCGAGTCGGGCAACCCCCTGCCACGCCTGCCGCTGAACCTGAAGGTCTGCGGCCCGGAATTTGAAATCACCCTGCTTTCCCCGCCTGGCTTGAGTGCGATGGTGCGTTCCCTGTTGCAAGCCAGCCCATTGATCGTTGGAGGTTGAACATGTCCGTGCACACCATGGAAACCCTGGCGCTGTTCGACAGCGCGCCCTACCAGAACGCCTTCAGCGCCCGGGTGATTGCCGTCAGCGAACACGGCGTCGCCCTGGAACACACGTTGTTCTACCCCACCGGGGGCGGGCAGCCAGGCGACACGGGGCACCTCACCCTGGCGGACGGTACGCGGGTCGAAGTGACCGGCACAGTGCGCGACCCGGTGCAGCGCTCGATCATCTGGCACCAGGTGGAACACTGCCCCGAGCAATTGACCGCCGGAGTGCAGGTGGACGCCGGCCTCGACTGGGACCGGCGCTACCAGCACATGAAGATGCACACCTGCCTGCACCTGTTGTGCTCGATCATCGACGCGCCGGTCACCGGATGCAGCATCAGCGCAGACAAAGGCCGCCTGGATTTCGACCTGCCGGAAATGACCCTCGACAAAGACAGCATCACCCGCGACCTCAATGCGCTGATCGAACAGGCCCACCCGGTGAAAACCCTGTCGATGCCGGCCACCGAGTACGCCACCCTGCTGCAGATCACCCGCACCCAGGCGGTGGCACCGCCGGTGATTCAGGGTGCGGTGCGGGTGATTGAAATCGCCGGCATCGATATCCAACCGTGCGGCGGCACCCATGTGCTCAACACCGAAGAAATCGGCCGGGTGTTCTGCGAGAAGATCGAGAAGAAGAGCAAACACAACCGCAGAGTCATACTGCGATTCGAGTGAACACGGTGAACTGTGGGAGCCCCCCCCTCCCACATTCATTGGGTTTCCACAGATAAATACAGGGTGTCTGCTAGATCACGAAAAGATCAACAAACCGGTTTACCGGCGTCGCCTCAAGCCGCGCCTGATCTTTGCACAACGCAAAAATCTCGGCGCTGCGCTGCGCGGTAAACCGTGTGGCCAGGTTGGCCTTGAACTTGTCTTCCAATAACGGAATGCCATCCACCCGGCGACGGCGATGGCCGATCGGGTACTCCACCGCCACCTGCTCGGTGCTGCTCCCATCCTTGAAGAACACCTGCACCGCGTTGGCGATGGAACGCTTGTCAGCCTCCAGGTATTCGCGGCTGTAGCGTGGGTCTTCGACGATGACCATTTTGTCCCGCAGCGCGTCGATGATCGGATGGGCGGCGTGGAATTCGTCTTCGTACTGCTCCGCCACCAGATTGCCGAACGCCAACGGCACGGCGGTCATGTATTGCAGGCAATGGTCACGGTCCGCGGCGTTGGCCAGTTGGCCGACCTTGGAAATGATGCGAATCGCCGACTCATGGGTGGTGATGACGATACGTTCGATTTCCTGCAGGCGATCCTTGACCAATGGATGCAAGGTCACCGCCGCTTCGCAGGCTGTTTGCGCGTGGAACTCGGCGGGGAAGCTGATCTTGAACAGCACGTTTTCCATCACATAGGTGCCGTAGGGCTGGGACAGGCTGAACCCGCGCTTGTCCTGCGGCTTGAGCGCCAGGTCCTTGTTGGTGTGGCTGAACAATACGTCGTAGAACCCCCACTGCGGTGCGCTTAATACACCGGGGATGCCCATTTCGCCGCGCATCGCGATATCCGCCAGGCGCACACCCCGGCTGGAGGCATCACCCGCCGCCCAGGATTTTCGCGAACCGGCATTCGGCGCATGCCGGTACGTACGCAACGCCTGCCCATCGACAAATGCGTGGGACAAGGCCGCGAGCAGTTGCTCACGGTTGGCGCCCATCAGCTTGGCGGTCACCGCCGTGGAGGCGACTTTTACCAGCAGCACATGGTCGAGGCCGACACGGTTGAACGAGTTTTCCAGGGCAATCACGCCTTGGATTTCGTGGGCCATGATCATCGCTTCCAGCACCGCGCGCAGGGTCAGCGGTGTGTCACCGTTGGCCACGCGCTTTTGCGACAGGTGGTCGGCCACGGCGAGAATGCCGCCGAGGTTGTCCGACGGGTGGCCCCACTCGGCGGCGAGCCAGGTATCGTTGTAGTCGAGCCAACGTACGATGCAGCCGATGTCCCACGCCGCCTTGACCGGATCCAGCCGGAACGAAGTGCCCGGTACACGAGCGCCGAACGGCACCACCGTGCCCTCGACCACCGGCCCCAGGTGCTTGGTGCACTCCGGGAAACGCAGGGCCAGCAGGCCGCAGCCCAGCGTGTCCATCAGGCAGTTGCGGGCGGTGTCCAATGCGGCCTGGGAATCGATCCGGTAAGTGAGGACATAGTCGGCGATGTCCTGCAGGACCTGGTCGTACTCGGGACGGTTGTTCTGGTCGACGTTGGCGCTCATGGCAGTACTCCAAAAAGGGGTTGGGGTCAGTCCTCGGGCTCACGGTTATTGAGGGCAGATCTAAGGTGTCCGCCTTGGAATAAAGATCACCTGTGGGAGGGGGCTTGCCCCCGATGGCAGTGGATCGGTGGATGAATCTGTCGACTGGAACACCGCTATCGGGGGCAAGCCCCCTCCCACATTGGATAGAGGAGGACCTTTAGAAAGCATCGCCGGGGATGCGTACGAAGCCTTCCATCAGTACTCGGGCGCTGCGGCTCATGATGGCTTTTTTTACCACCCATTCGCCCTCCACCTGGGTGGCTTCAGCGCCGACGCGCAAGGTACCGGACGGATGCCCGAAGCGCACCGCGTTGCGCTCAATACCGCCCGCCGCCAAGTTGACCAACGTCCCGGAAATCGCCGCCGCCGTGCCGATTGCCACCGCCGCCGTGCCCATCATCGCGTGGTGCAACTTGCCCATGGACAGCGCACGCACCAGCAGGTCCACATCACCCGCCTTGATCGCCTTGCCACTGGACGCCACGTAGTCGGCCGGCTTGGCCACAAACGCCACCTTCGGCGTGTGTTGGCGTTGGGCAGCTTCGTCCAGGTGCTGGATCAGGCCCATGCGCAACGCGCCATAAGCCCGCACAGTCTCGAACATTGCCAGGGCTTTCGGGTCGCTGTTGATCGCGCCTTGCAACTCGGTGCCGGTGTAGCCGAGGTCTTCGGCGTTGATAAAGATGGTCGGGATACCGGCGTTGATCAGCGTTGCCTTGAAGGTGCCGACGCCAGGCACTTCCAGGTCGTCCACCAGGTTGCCGGTGGGGAACATCGAACCACCGCCGCCCTCTTCTTCCGCCGCCGGGTCCATGAACTCCAACTGCACTTCGGCGGCCGGAAAGGTCACGCCATCCAGTTCGAAGTCGCCAGTTTCCTGTACCGCGCCGTCAGTGATCGGCACGTGGGCAATGATGGTCTTGCCGATGTTGGCTTGCCAGATACGCACCACAGCCACGCCGTTGTGGGGCAGGCGTGCCGGATCGACCAGGCCGGCGCTGATGGCAAAGGAACCGACCGCCGCCGACAGGTTGCCGCAGTTGCCGCTCCAATCAACGAAGGGTTTGTCGATGGAGACCTGGCCGAACAGGTAATCCACGTCATGATCGGCGCGAGTGCTTTTGGCCAGGATCACGGTTTTGCTGGTGCTCGAGGTGGCGCCGCCCATGCCGTCGATTTGCTTGTCGTAGGGGTCGGGGCTGCCGATTACCCGTAACAGCAAGGCGTCACGCGCAGCCCCCGGCACCTGCGCCGGTTCGGGCAGGTCCGTGAGGCTGAAAAACACACCCTTGCTGGTGCCGCCACGCATGTAGGTGGCAGGGATCTTGATTTGCGCTACGTGTGCCATGGTGTCCTCTCAGGCTGTCGCCGCCGATTCCAGGAAGTCCTGGGCAAAACGCTGCAACACGCCGCCCGCCTCGTAGATCGACACTTCTTCGGCAGTGTCGAGGCGGCAGGTCACCGGTACCTCGACACGTTCGCCATTCTTGCGGTTGATCACCAGGGTCAACTGCGCGCGTGGAGTGCGCGCACCGACCACGTCATAGGTCTCGCTGCCATCGATCTTCAGGGTGTGGCGGTCGGTGCCCGGCAGGAACTCCAGCGGCAATACGCCCATGCCCACCAGGTTGGTGCGGTGGATGCGCTCGAACCCTTCGGCGGCAATCGCCTCCACACCGGCCAGGCGCACGCCCTTGGCCGCCCAGTCGCGGGACGAGCCCTGGCCGTAGTCGGCGCCGGCAATGATGATCAGCGGCTGCTTACGCTCCATGTAGGTCTCGATGGCTTCCCACATCCGCGTGACCTGGCCTTCCGGCTCGATGCGCGCCAGGGAACCCTGCTTGACCTTGCCGTTTTCCAACACCATTTCGTTGAACAGTTTCGGGTTGGCGAAGGTTGCGCGCTGCGCGGTCAAGTGGTCGCCACGGTGGGTCGCGTAGGAGTTGAAGTCGACTTCCGGCAGGCCCATTTTCGCCAGGTATTCGCCGGCGGCGCTGTCGAGCATGATCGCGTTGGACGGCGACAAGTGGTCGGTGGTGATGTTGTCCGGCAGCACCGCCAATGGGCGCATGCCCTTGAGCGGACGAGCACCGGCCAGGGCGCCTTCCCAGTACGGCGGACGGCGGATGTAGGTGCTTTGCGGGCGCCAATCGTACAGCGGCGCGACTTTCGGGCCGGTGTCTTCGTGGATGGCGAACATCGGGATGTAGACCTGGCGGAACTGCTCCGGCTTGACCGAGGCCTTGACCACTGCGTCGATCTCTTCGTCGCTCGGCCAGATGTCCTGCAGGCGGATTTCCTTGCCGTTGGCGTCGAGGCCGAGCACGTCTTTTTCGATGTCGAAGCGGATGGTGCCGGCAATCGCGTACGCCACCACCAGCGGTGGCGACGCGAGGAATGCTTGCTTGGCGTAGGGGTGGATTCGCCCGTCGAAGTTGCGGTTGCCCGACAGCACAGCGGTGGCGTACAGGTCGCGGTCGATGATTTCCTGCTGGATCACCGGGTCGAGTGCGCCGGACATGCCGTTGCAGGTGGTGCAGGCGAACGCCACCACGCCGAAGCCGAGCTTTTCCAGCTCATGGCCCAGGCCGGCTTCTTCCAGGTACATGGCCACGGTTTTCGAGCCGGGTGCCAGGGACGATTTGACCCACGGCTTGCGCGTCAGCCCCAGCTTGTTGGCGTTGCGCGCCAGCAGGCCTGCGGCGATCACGTTGCGCGGGTTGCTGGTGTTGGTGCAACTGGTGATGGCGGCGATGATCACCGCGCCGTCAGGCATTTGGCCGGGCACTTCGTCCCACTGGCCGGAAATACCCTTGGACGCCAGATCGCTGGTCGCTAAACGAGCATGCGGGTTGCTCGGCCCGGCCATGTTGCGCACGACGCTGGACAGATCGAAGGTGAGCCCACGCTCGTATTGCGCGCCTTTCAGGTCATCGGCCCACAGGCCGGTGTGGCGAGCATATTGCTCCACCAGGGTGACTTGCTCGTCTTCACGGCCGGTGAGTTTCAGGTAGGCGATGGTCTGCTGGTCGATGTAGAACATCGCCGCGGTCGCGCCGTATTCCGGGGCCATGTTGGAGATGGTTGCACGGTCGCCAAGGGTCAGTGCCGAGGCGCCTTCGCCGAAGAACTCCAGCCAGGCGCCGACCACCTTCTGTTGACGCAGGAACTCGGTCAGCGCCAGCACCATGTCGGTGGCGGTGATGCCGGGTTGCAGCTTGCCCGTCAGTTCAACGCCGACGCTTTCCGGCAGACGCATCCACGAGGCGCGACCGAGCATCACGCTCTCGGCTTCCAGGCCGCCGACGCCGATGGCGATCACGCCCAGCGCATCCACGTGGGGGGTGTGGCTGTCGGTGCCAACGCAGGTATCGGGGAAGGCCACGCCGTCGCGCACCTGGATCACCGGGGACATTTTCTCCAGGTTGATCTGGTGCATGATGCCGTTGCCGGGCGGGATCACGTCGACGTTCTTGAAGGCCTTCTTGGTCCACTCGATGAAGTGGAAACGGTCTTCGTTGCGACGGTCTTCGATGGCGCGGTTTTTCTCGAATGCGTCCGGGTCGAAACCGCCGGCTTCGACGGCCAGGGAGTGGTCGACGATCAGTTGGGTCGGCACCACCGGGTTGACCTGGGCCGGGTCACCGCCTTGCAGGGCGATGGCATCACGCAGGCCGGCGAGGTCGACCAGGGCGGTCTGGCCGAGGATGTCGTGGCAGACGACGCGGGCCGGGAACCATGGGAAATCGAGGTCACGCTTGCGTTCGATCAACTGGCTCAGGGATGCATTGAGGGTGGCCGGGTCACAACGGCGCACGAGGTTTTCCGCAAGCACGCGGGAGGTGTACGGCAAGGTGGCGTAGGCACCGGGGGTGATTGCCTCGACAGCCGCGCGGGCGTCGAAGAAATCCAGGCGGCTGCCGGGGAGCGGTTTGCGAAATTCAGTGTTCATCGTCAGGACTCGGTCACGGTGATAACAAAGGGAGGACCTGCACCGATCCAGAATTGAAATGCGGTCAAAATGTGGGAGGGGGCTTGCCCCCGATAGCGGTGGGTCTGTGCCAGTTGCATCAACTGACAGACTGCAATCGGGGGCAAGCCCCCTCCCACATTTGATCCGGTTAACATTTCAGGATCGTCGGCATTCCCATTCAGCGACGTTCGATTGGCACGAACTTGCGCTGCTCAACGCCGGTGTATTCGGCGCTTGGACGGATGATGCGGTTGTTGGCGCGCTGTTCGAACACATGCGCCGCCCAGCCAGTCAGGCGCGAGCACACGAAGATCGGGGTGAACAGCTTGGTCGGGATGCCCATGAAGTGGTACGCCGAGGCATGGTAGAAGTCGGCGTTGGGGAACAGCTTCTTCTGCTCCCACATGGTCTTGTCGATGGCTTCGGAGACCGGGAACAGCACCTTGTCGCCCACCTCGTCCGCAAGTTTTTTCGACCAGCCCTTGATCACTTCATTACGCGGGTCGCTGTCTTTGTAGATCGCGTGGCCGAAGCCCATGATCTTGTCCTTGCGCGCCAGCATGCCGAGGGTGCCTTCGACCGCTTCTTCAGCCGACGAGAAACGCTCGATCATCTCCATCGCCGCCTCGTTGGCGCCGCCGTGCAGCGGGCCGCGCAGCGAGCCGATGGCGGCGGTGACGCAGGAATACAGGTCGGACAGGGTCGAGGCACACACCCGGGCGGTGAACGTCGAGGCGTTGAATTCGTGTTCCGCGTAGAGGATCAGCGACACGTTCATCACCTTGACGTGCAACTCGCTGGGCTTCTTGCCGTGCAGCAGGTGCAGGAAGTGGCCGCCGATGCTCGGCTCGTCGGTCACGCAGTCGATGCGCTTGCCGTCGTGGCTGAAGCGGTACCAGTAGCACATGATTGCCGGGAACGCGGCGAGCAGGCGGTCGGTAACGTCGCGCTGCACGCTGAAGTCTTTTTCCGGCTCGATATTGCCCAGGAACGAGCAACCGGTGCGCATCACGTCCATCGGGTGGGCGTCGGCGGGGATACGCTCCAACACTTCCTTCAGCGCTTGCGGCAGGTCGCGCAGCTTGCCCAGCCTGGCGCTGTAGGCGGCCAGCTCGGTCTTGGTCGGCAACTCGCCGTACAGCAGCAGGTAGGCGACTTCTTCAAATTGCGCATCGGCGGCCAGTTCGCGCACGTCGTAGCCGCGATAGGTCAGGCCGGCACCCGCCTGGCCCACGGTGGACAGTGCGGTCTGCCCAGCCACCTGGCCACGCAGGCCGGCACCACTCAATACTTTTGCTTCAGCCATGTCTGTTCTCCAATCTTGAATTTATTTGGGAGTGGGCCGGGTTATTTTTTCGCGGCAAACAGCGCATCGAGCTTCTGCTCGAAGGTGTGGTAGTCGATGCGATCGTAAAGCTCCATGCGGGTCTGCATGGTGTCGATCACGTTCTGTTGGGTACCGTCGCGACGGATCGCGGTGTAGACATTCTCGGCGGCCTTGTTCATGGCGCGGAAGGCCGAGAGCGGGTACAGCACGATGGAAACATCGGCAGATTTCAACTGTTCGGTGGTGTACAGCGGCGTGGCGCCGAACTCGGTGATGTTGGCCAGGATCGGCGCCTTCACGCGGGAGGCGAACAGCTTGTACATGTCCAGTTCGGTGATGGCTTCCGGGAACACCATGTCGGCGCCGGCCTCGATGCAGGCGGCGGCACGTTCCAGCGCGGATTCCAGGCCTTCGACGGCCAGCGCATCGGTACGCGCCATGATCACGAAGCTGTCATCGGTGCGCGCGTCCACGGCGGCCTTGATGCGGTCGACCATTTCCTGCTGGGACACGATTTCCTTGTTCGGGCGATGACCACAGCGCTTGGCGCCGACCTGATCTTCGATATGGATAGCCGCCGCGCCAAACTTGATCATCGACTTGACGGTGCGCGCCACGTTGAACGCCGAGGAGCCGAAGCCGGTGTCCACATCCACCAGCAACGGCAGGTCGCACACGTCGGTGATGCGGCGTACGTCGGTCAGTACGTCGTCCAGGCCGGTGATGCCCAGGTCCGGCACACCCAGGGAGCCAGCCGCCACCCCGCCACCCGACAGGTAGATCGCCTTGAACCCGGCGCGTTTGGCCAGCAGTGCGTGGTTGGCGTTGATCGCACCGACCACCTGCAGCGGGTGTTCACTGGCGACCGCGTCACGGAAACGCTGGCCTGGAGTCATCTTGTTATTGGAACTCATCATTCACCTCGTGATTGGGGAGTGCCGTCCGGGAAGTGACGGGCAATGTTGCGTTTGGATGCGCCGATATGCCGGCGCATCAACAGTTCGGCCAGTTCACCGTCGCGATCGGCAATCGCGTCAAGAATGCGGTGGTGCTCGGCAAAGGCCTGGCGTGGACGATTGGGGGTGGCGGAAAACTGGATGCGGTACATGCGCACCAATTGGTACAGCTCGCCGCAGAGCATCTGGGTCAGGGTGCGGTTGCCGGCGCCTTGGATGATCCGGTAATGGAAGTCGAAGTCGCCCTCCTGCTGGTAATAGCCGAGGCCGGCCTGGAAGGCTTCGTCGCGCTCGTGGGTGTGCAGCACCTGGCGCAGTTCTTCGATTTCCGCGTCGGTCATGCGCTCGGCGGCCAGGCGACAGGCCATGCCTTCGAGGGATTCGCGGATTTCGTAGAGTTCGATCAGTTCGTCGTGGCTCAGCGACACCACCCGGGCGCCAACGTGGGGCACGCGCACCAGCAGGCGCTGGCCTTCCAGGCGGTGGATCGCCTCACGCAGCGGGCCACGGCTGATGCCGTAGGTGCGCGCCAGCTCTGGCTCGGAGATCTTGCTGCCGGGCGCGATCTCCCCCTTGACGATGGCGGCCTGGATACGCCGGAAGACGTTCTCGGACATGGTCTGGGAATCGTCTTGCGCCACCACTGGGGATTCCAGCTGATCCAGCATATTGTCGACACCTTTAAAAGCAATGCCGCAAAAACTAGTCAATCAGCCCAGGATAGTCAAAGAATAAATCCATATTGTCGACAATCGTCTAATAACCAGGGTTGCACCCAATAGGGGCATGGCCGCCTGCCAGCGCTGGCGCCAAAAAAGCATCATGTTAGAATGCCCGGCACTTTTGCCTGACATCATTGGATGAAACGGCGTACGAGGGAGTTTGCGCAGCAATGCCAGTCGCCTTGAATTGAACATCGCACTGCCGCCTCGGGATCTATGAGACTCAAACCCTTCCTTCTATTAATGTGCCTGTTAACCGCACCCGGCCTCGGCGCTGCCGCCGAGAAGACCGTCTATGGCCTCAACGAATACGCCCAACTGGCCGGTATCGACCTGGAAGTCGCGGCCAAACTGGATACCGGGGCCAAGACCGCCTCGCTCAGTGCCCGTGATATCAAGCGCTTCAAGCGCAACGGCGAATCCTGGGTGCGCTTCTACCTAGCCATCGACACCGCCCATTCCCATCCCATCGAGCGTCCCCTGGCCCGCGTCAGCAAGATCAAGCGCCGCGCCGGTGACTACGACCCCGATGAGGACAAGAACTACACCGCCCGTCCGGTGATTGCCCTGGATATCTGCATGGGCACTGCTTTACGCAGCATCGAAGTGAACTTGACTGACCGCAGCGCATTCCAATACCCGCTGCTGATCGGCTCCGAAGCGCTGAAACGCTTTGATGCGCTGGTCGACCCCAGTCTTAAATACGCAGCAGGCAAACCCGCCTGCGCCGCCGACGCTCATACCGCCGAGTAAACCGAATGCGCTCTCTGACCCTGCACCTGAAGATCCTGATCACCATCCTGGTGGTCCTGGGTATTTCGGTCACCGCTTATCAGATCTTCGTGCTGGGGATCCCCGTCACCGAGGACGCCACCGACGACTTGTGGAACATCGACGCCAAGGTCGAATTCGTCGCCAACCCGAAAGACCCGGTGAAGATCCAGATGTTCGTGCCGCCCTTGAGCCGCGACTTCGTCAGCCTCAACGAAAGCTTCATCTCGAATAACTATGGGGTGAGCGTCAACCGCATCGACGGCAACCGTAAGGTCACCTGGTCGGCCCGCCGTGCCAAGGGCAACCAGACCCTGTATTACCGCCTGGTGCTGACCAAGCGCTACAGCGGCGAAAAAGTCAAAGTGAAGGGCCCCACGTTCCGCGACAGCATTGCCGTGGAAGGCCCGGAAAAAATCGCCGCCGAAGCCCTGCTGGCGCCGATCCGCCAGCACTCGGCCGACGTCGAGACGTTTATCACCGAAGCGATCAAGCGCACCAACAACCTCAACGACGATAACGTGAAGCTGCTGCTGGCGGGCGACCCGTCGACGCCGCACAAAGCCAAGATCGTCGAATTGCTGCTGTCCATCGCCCATGTGCCGGTGGAAAAGGTCCACACCATCCGCCTGGTCGCCGACCAGCCGCAAACCCCGGAACTGTGGCTGCGTAGCTTCAACGGCAATGACTGGTTGTACTTCAACCCGGAAACCGGCGAACAGGGCCTGCCCGCCGACCGCCTGCTGTGGTGGACCGGTGATGAAAACCTGATCACCGTCGACGGCGGCAAGAAGGCCATGGTGACCTTCAGCCTGAACAACAGCGAGATGAACGCGATTCGCCTGGCCAAGTTGACCGACGAGAACACCGACGCCAACTTCCTCGAATACTCGCTGTACGGCTTGCCGCTGCAAACCCAGCAGACCTTCATGATCATGGTGATGATCCCGATCGGCGTCCTGGTGATCCTGATCCTGCGCAACCTGATCGGCCTGCAGACATTAGGCACGTTCACCCCGGTGCTGATCGCCCTGGCGTTCCGCGAGACGCAACTGGGCTTCGGGATTGTGCTGTTCACGATTATCACGGCGCTGGGGCTGTCGCTCAGGTCGTACCTGGAACACCTGAAATTGCAGATGCTGCCGAGACTTTCGGTGGTGCTGACCTTCGTGGTGGTGCTGATTGCGGCCATCAGCCTGTTCAGCCATAAATTGGGGCTGGAGCGCGGGCTGTCGGTGGCGCTGTTCCCGATGGTGATTCTGACCATGACCATCGAACGCCTGTCGATCACCTGGGAAGAACGCGGCGCCAACCATGCGCTGAAAGTGGCGATTGGTACGCTGTTCGCGGCGTCCCTGGCACACCTGATCATGAGCGTGCCGGAACTGATCTACTTCGTGTTCACCTTCCCGGCGATCCTGCTGATCCTGGTGGGTTTCATGCTGGCCATGGGGCGTTATCGCGGTTACCGCCTGACCGAGTTGGTGCGTTTCAAGGCCTTCTTGAAGGCTGACCAGTAATGTTCGGCTTCTGGAAGACCTGGAAAGCCCTGGAAGCGCGCGGGATCATGGGCATCAACCGGCGTAACGCCGACTACGTGCTCAAGTACAACAAGCGCAGCCTTTACCCGATCGTGGATGACAAGATCATCACCAAGGAACGCGCGTTGGCGGCCGGCATCCACGTGCCGGAAATGTACGGGGTGATCAGCACCGAGAAGGAAATCGACAAGCTCGACGAGATCATCGGTGGGCGCAGCGACTTCGTGATCAAGCCGGCCCAGGGCGCTGGCGGTGACGGCATCCTGGTGGTCGCCGACCGCTTTGAAGGACGCTACCGCACGGTGTCCGGCAAGATCATCAGCCATGAAGAAATCGAGCATCAGATTTCTAGCATCCTCACCGGCCTGTACTCCCTGGGCGGCCACCGTGATCGTGCGTTGATCGAGTACCGCGTGGTGCCCGACCAGATCTTCAAGAGCATCAGCTACGAAGGCGTGCCGGACATCCGCATCATCGTGCTGATGGGCTACCCGGTGATGGCCATGCTGCGCTTGCCGACCCGCCAGTCGGGCGGCAAGGCCAACCTGCACCAGGGTGCCATTGGCGTGGGTGTGGACCTTGCCACCGGCCTGACCCTGCGCGGCACCTGGCTGAACAACATCATTACCAAACACCCCGACACCACCAATGCGGTGGATGGCGTGCAATTGCCCAACTGGGATGGGTTCATGAAGCTCGCCGCCGGCTGCTATGAGTTATGCGGGCTGGGCTATATCGGCGTGGACATGGTGCTGGACCAGGAGAAAGGCCCTTTGATCCTGGAGCTGAATGCGCGGCCTGGGCTGAATATCCAGATTGCCAATGACTGCGGTTTGACCCTGCGTACCCATGCAGTGGAAGCGCGGTTGGAGGAGCTGAACGCCGCTGGCGTGACGGAAACGCCGGAGGAGCGGGTGAAGTTCGTTCAAGAAATGTTTGGGCATATTCCACCGGTTGAAGGCTAAATGCTGACCTGCTCTGTACACCCGCTGCCCTATCGAGCCAACCCCGCCGAGTATTTCGCGGCGATTCGCCATGCGCCTGGCGCGGTGCTGCTGGACAGCGGCCGGCCGGCGGCTGAGCGTGGCCGGTATGACCTGCTGAGTGCCTGGCCGAACGTCACGTTGACAGTATCGCCCGATGAAAGCGGTGGCGAGTTCTTGCAACGTTTGCGGAAAAATCTCACGCAGCTAGGTGAAGCAAATCTGCCCGCCGGGTATGAGCTGCCGTTTGCCGGTGGACTGATCGGCTACCTGAGCTATGACTTTGGTCGGCATCTGGAGCAAATGCCGCATCTGGCAACGGACGACCTGCACCTGCCGGATGCGCGCTTTGGCCTGTATGCCTGGGCGTTTACCAGTGATCACCAGGCGCAGACCAGCCAGTTGGTGTTCCATCCCACCCTGGCCGAGCACGAACGGCAGCGGTTGATCGCGTTGTTCAGCCATGACGTTGCCGACACATCGGCGACGTTCAAACTCCAGGGCCCCATGACGCCGGACCTCACCGCCGAGGCTTACCGTCAGGCCATTGTGCGTATCCAGGATTACATCCAGGCCGGAGACTGTTACCAGGTCAACTTCGCCCAGCGTTTCCGCGCGCCGTGCAGCGGTGATCCATGGGTCGCTTACTGCGCCCTGCGCGAAGCCTGCCCGACGCCGTTCTCCGGATTCCAGAGCCTGCCGGACGAGGGTGCGGTGCTGAGCCTGTCGCCAGAGCGTTTCGTGCACATCAGCAAACGCCAGGTCGAAACCCGCCCCATCAAAGGCACCCGCCCACGCGGCCTGACGCCTCAGGAAGACGCGGCCAACGCCGCCGAACTGCTGGCCAGCCCCAAGGACCGCGCCGAAAACCTGATGATTGTCGACCTGCTGCGCAACGACCTCGGTCGCACCTGCCGCACCGGCTCGGTCAGCGTGCCGGAGTTGTTCAACCTGGAAAGCTATCCCAACGTGCACCACTTGGTGAGCAGCGTCATCGGCGAGCTGGCCGACGGCAAGGACGCGCTCGACCTGATCGCCGGCAGCTTCCCAGGCGGCTCCATCACCGGCGCGCCGAAGATCCGCGCGATGCAGATCATCGACGAGCTGGAGCCGACTCGCCGTGGGTTGTACTGCGGTTCGCTGGTGTATCTGGATGTGCGCGGCGAGATGGACAGTTCCATCGCCATTCGCAGTTTGCTGGTGAAGGATGGCCAGGTTTGTTGCTGGGGCGGCGGCGGGATTGTCGCGGACTCGGAATGGGAGGCGGAGTACCAGGAGTCGCTGACGAAGGTGCGGGTGTTGTTGGAGACACTGGACGGTTTGTAGTGACTGGGCTGGCCTCTTCGCGGGCAAGCCCGCTCCCACATTTGACTGCATTCTCATGATGGAACTCGGTCAAGTGTGGGAGCTGGCTTGCCTGCGAAGAGGCCATCAGCCGCGCTGAAAGCCTTACAGGCTCAACGACCGATTCGAGGCCTTGATGAACTCTTTCTTCAAATCCTCAAACGTATGCACCGCCGGGAACTGCGGGAATTCGCGGATCACGTTTTCCGGCGCATGGAACAGAATCCCACGGTCGGCTTCGCCCAGCATGGTGGTGTCGTTGTAGGAGTCGCCGGCGGCGATCACGCGGTAGTAGAGGGTCTTGAAGGCCAATACCGACTGGCGCTTGGGGTCTTTCTGGCGCAGTTGGTAACTGACTACGCGATCGGTTTCGTCGGTGATCAGGCGGTGGCACAGCAGGGTCGGGAAACCCAGCTGGCGCATCAGCGGTTGGGAGAACTCATAGAAGGTATCGGAGAGGATCACCACCTGGAAGCGCTCGCGCAGCCAGTTGACGAACTCGATGGCGCCATCCAGCGGCTTGAGGGTGGCGATCACTGCCTGGATGTCGGCAAGCTTGAGCCCGTGCTCGTCAAGGATGCGCAGGCGCTGCTTCATCAGTACGTCGTAGTCGGGAATGTCCCGGGTAGTGGCACGCAGGGATTCAATACCGGTTTTTTCAGCGAAGGCAATCCAGATTTCCGGAACCAGTACCCCTTCCAGGTCGAGACAGGCAATTTCCACAAGACACTCCCTTATAGATGTTGTTGGTTGAGCGAGCAAAAACACTGCCGAACTCTAGCCATTCACGCTCGCCGCCGCAACGCAGGGCGGTTTTTGATACCATCGCTCCCCTATAGAGCGCTCAGCGCCACTGACCTGTAGGAACCGTCCTGATGAACCAAGCCTTCGACGTCGCTGAACTCGCCGCGACTTATGCCAACAAATCCGCCCAGGACATTCTCAAGCTGGCGTTCAGCCAGTTCGGTGATGACCTGTGGATTTCCTTCAGCGGCGCCGAGGACGTGGTGCTGGTGGACATGGCCTGGAAGCTGAACAAAAACGTCAAGGTGTTCAGCCTCGACACCGGCCGCCTGCACCCGGAGACCTATCGGTTTATCGAGCAGGTGCGCGATTTCTACAAGATCGACATCGAGCTGATCTCGCCAGACCAGAGCAAGCTGGAGCCCTTCGTCAAAGAGAAAGGCCTGTTCAGCTTTTACAAGGATGGCCACGGCGAATGCTGCGGCGTGCGCAAGATCGAACCGCTGCGCCGTAAACTCGCTGGCGTCACAGCCTGGGCCACCGGCCAGCGCCGCGACCAGAGCCCAGGCACCCGCAGCCAGGTGGCGGCGCTGGAAATCGACACGGCCTTCTCGACACCGGAACGCACCCTGTACAAGTTCAACCCGCTGGCACAGATGACCAGTGAGGAAGTCTGGGGTTACATCCGCATGCTGGAGCTGCCTTACAACAGCCTGCATGAGCGCGGCTTCATCAGCATCGGCTGCGAGCCCTGCACCCGCCCGGTGCTGCCGAACCAGCATGAGCGTGAAGGTCGCTGGTGGTGGGAAGAAGCCACGCAGAAGGAATGCGGGCTGCATGCCGGGAATATCATCAGCAAGGCCTGAAGTTGCGCTGTAAAAAATGTGGGAGGGGGCTTGCCCCCGATAGCGGTGGGTCAGCCAGATCAATGGTGACTGGCAGTCCGCAATCGGGGGCAAGCCCCCTCCCACATTTGATTTGTGTTGGCCACTGAACGTGTACACACACATGTAACTATCGGTGCCATTTATGTGTGCAATCCATCTTGTAGCGCACCATTACGTAACACCTCTCCCCACCTGTCTTTTGTCTTTGCAAATCGCCCGGTTCCCACCAAAAAATAAATAACTGTTCAAACGGTCAATTTATATCGCTTTAAAT
Organism: Pseudomonas sp. CYM-20-01; assembly: GCF_023169845.1. Taxonomy (NCBI): domain Bacteria; kingdom Pseudomonadati; phylum Pseudomonadota; class Gammaproteobacteria; order Pseudomonadales; family Pseudomonadaceae; genus Pseudomonas; species Pseudomonas sp. CYM-20-01. The sequence continues at coordinate 5,323,911 of NZ_AP025169.1, forward strand.
TCAGCTAGTTATTTCATGAACCTAAAAAAACGAAATTACCCAAGGTTTTCATAGATCAAAAACTGGCACGCAAGTGGCTTAAGGTGAAATACGCTTTGTATACAATAAATACAAAACCTACATACACTTTGCCATCTGCGGCCTGGCTGCCGATGCGCTGGAGCCTGCCGGAATGCGTACAAGCCTCTCGAATAACATCGCACTGGATCTGCCCTCCTCCCTGAAGCCCGAAGCCATCGAGCCCAGCCCTCTGGTGCTGAGCCCACGCCTGCACAACAAGGACCTGGCGCCCACCAAGGTTGAAGGCCGGCGCTGGGGTCGCTATAGCATCTTTGCGCTGTGGACCAATGACGTACACAACATCGCCAACTACTCGTTTGCCATTGGCTTGTATGCACTGGGCCTGGGCGGCTGGCAGATTCTGTTGTCCCTCGGTATCGGTGCGGCACTGGTGTATTTCTTCATGAACCTGTCGGGCTACATGGGGCAAAAGACCGGTGTGCCGTTTCCCGTGATCAGCCGTATCAGCTTCGGCATTCATGGCGCGCAGATTCCGGCGTTGATCCGCGCGGTGATTGCGATTGCCTGGTTCGGCATCCAGACCTACCTGGCGTCGGTGGTTTTCCGCGTGTTGCTGACGGCGATTCATCCGGGCTTTGCCGAATACGACCACAATTCGATCCTGGGCCTGTCGTCCCTCGGCTGGGTGTGTTTCGTGGCGATCTGGCTGGTGCAACTGGTGATCCTGGCCTACGGCATGGAAATGGTACGCCGCTACGAAGGCTTCGCCGGGCCGGTAATTTTGCTCACCGTGGCGTCGTTGGCCGGTTGGATGTATTTCCAAACGGGCGGCAACATCGCCTGGTCGATCCGCGAGCCGCTGAGCGGCGGCGAGATGTGGCGCAATATCTTTGCTGGTGGCGCGCTGTGGCTGGCGATCTACGGCACGCTGATCCTCAATTTCTGTGACTTCGCCCGCTCCTCGCCCTGCCGCAAGACCATTCAGGTCGGTAACTTCTGGGGCCTGCCGGTGAATATCCTGGTGTTTGCCGCGATCACCGTGCTGCTGTGCGGCGGGCAGTTCCAGCTCAATGGCCGGGTCATCGAAAGCCCGACCGAAATCATCGCCGCCATCCCGAATACCTTCTTCCTGGTGCTGGGCTGCCTGGCGTTCCTGATCGTCACCGTGGCGGTGAACATCATGGCCAACTTTGTCGCACCGGCCTTTGTACTGAGCAACCTGGCGCCCAAGTACCTGAACTTCCGTCGCGCCGGGTTGATCAGCGCCACCGTGGCGGTGCTGATCCTGCCGTGGAACCTCTACAACAGCCCGCTGGTGATCGTGTACTTCCTCTCCGGCCTGGGCGCGCTGCTGGGGCCGCTGTATGGGGTGATCATGGTCGATTACTGGTTGATCCGCAAAGGCCAGGTCGACGTGCCGCAGTTGTACAGCGAAGACCCAAGCGGCGCTTATTACTACAGCCGTGGAGTCAATTTGCGTGCGGTGGCAGCGTTTGTTCCTGCAGCGGTGATCGCCATTCTCCTGGCTTTGTTACCGGGTTTCGCCAGCGTCTCACCGTTTTCCTGGATGTTTGGCGCCGGTATTGCAGGGCTGCTGTACTTGCTGATCGCCAAGCGCCAGCCGTTCTACGCCGATGTCAGTGGCGAAAGCATTGCCGTCGATAACGTCAGTCATTAATCAAGGACCTTCCATGCGTATCCTCGTGGTCAACGTCAACACCACCGAATCCATTACCGAAACCATCGCCCAGCAGGCGCGCGCCGTGGCTGCGCCGGGCACAGAGATTGTCGGGCTCACGCCGTACTTCGGCGCCGAATCGGTGGAGGGCAACTTTGAAAGCTATCTGGCGGCCATCGCGGTGATGGACCGGGTAATGGCCTACGACCAGCCGTTCGATGCGGTGATCCAGGCCGGCTATGGCGAGCATGGTCGTGAAGGCTTGCAGGAATTGCTCGACGTGCCGGTGGTGGACATCACCGAAGCCGCCGCCAGCACCGCGATGTTCCTCGGCCACGCCTATTCGGTGGTGACCACCCTGGACCGCACTGTGCCGCTGATCGAAGACCGCCTGAAACTGGCCGGCCTGTACCAGCGCTGCGCCTCGGTACGCGCCAGTGGCATGGCGGTGCTGGAGCTGGAAGAAAACCCGTTGGCGGCGATGGAAGCCATCGTGCGCCAGGCCGAGTTGGCCATCAGCGAAGACAAGGCCGAGGTGATCTGCCTGGGTTGTGGCGGCATGGCCGGGCTGGATGAGCAGATTCGCCAGCGCACCGGCGTGCCGGTGGTGGATGGGGTGACGGCGGCGGTGACCATTGCCGAGTCGCTGGTGCGGTTGGGACTGTCGACGTCGAAGATCAGGACTTATGCGACGCCGAGGGCGAAAAAAGTCATCGGTTGGCCGCGCTGAAGCGTTGGTTCAACTGCTGCTCAGCGAATTGCTCAATGATGAAATCCACAAACGCGCGAGTCTTGCCGGGCAGCAGTTTGTGTTCGGCGTAGTAAATGGAGATGTTGCCGTCGTCGACGTACCAGTCGGGCAGCACCCGCACCACCGCGCCGCTGTCCAGGAATGGCACGGCCATAGGCATGCTCACCAAGGCGATGCCCAGGCCTTGGGCGCTGGCGCAGCAGGCGGCTTCGGAGTCGCTCATGGTCATGCTCGGCTTGAGTACCAGCGGGCGGTGTTCACGCTCGATACTGGTCAATTGCCAGGACCGTATACGACCGGTCTGCGGTGAACGGATGAGGATCCCGTGGCAACGCGCCAAATCTTCGGGCACCCGCACCGAAGGACGCTGCGCCAGGTAGTCCGGGGACGCCACCAGCACTCGATGGGCCGGCGTCAACTTGCGCGCCACCACCCCCTGAGGCAGCTCGAAGCCACCACCAATGGCGGCATCGAAGCCCTGGCCGATCAGGTCGACCTGGCGGTTATCGAAATGCCAGTCCGGGCTGATGTCCGGGAAGCGACGCATAAACGCGCCCAACAGTGGCATCACGTAGCGATTGCCAAATACTGTGCCCATGCTCACTTTCAAGGTGCCCACCGGCCGCCCTTCGGCGCTGGCCAGGTTGGCCACGGCGTTCTGGATGGTGGTGAGGCTGCCGCTGACCTCTTCTAGGAACAGTTTGCCGGCTTCAGTGAGGGTGAGGCGCCGAGTGCTGCGCTGGAACAGGCGTACGCCCAGGCGCGCCTCAAGCTTGGCGACACTTTTGCCCACCGCCGCCGGTGTCAGGCTCAGGTGCCGCGCCGCTTCGGCAAAGCTGCCACCTTCGGCGCTGCGCACGAAACATTCGATACTGCCAAAGCTTTCCATATCGCCCACTCTAAACTTTTGGTTTACACAGACTATAGCAATCCTGGTCTACCGGGAGGGGCTGGCGAGGTCGATACTCGGTTCCAACAACAAGGCATCCCGCCTTGAACAGCTTGGAGATCGACATGACCACACAAAACCTCAGCGGCAAAGTCGCCTTGATTCAAGGCGGTTCTCGCGGCATCGGCGCCGCCATCGTCAAACGTCTTGCCGCACAGGGCGCAGCCGTTGCCTTTACCTACGTCAGCTCGGCCGCCAAGGCCGAAGAACTGCAGAACAGCGTGATCAGCGAAGGCGGCAAAGCCCTGGCGATCCACGCCGACAGCGCCGATGCCGATGCGATACGCAATGCGGTCAACGCCACCGTCGAAGCCTTTGGGCGACTGGACATCCTGGTGAACAACGCCGGCGTACTGGCCATTGCGCCGCTGGAGGATTTCAAGCTGGAAGACTTTGACCAGACCCTGGCGATCAACGTGCGCAGCGTGTTTATCGCAACCCAGGAAGCGGCCAAGCATATGGGTGAAGGCGGCCGCGTGATCAATATCGGCAGCACCAACGCCGAGCGCATGCCGTTTGGTGGCGGTGGCCCGTATGCGATGAGCAAGGCGGCGCTGGTGGGGTTGACCAAAGGCTTGGCGCGGGATCTGGGGCCACGTGGGATCACCATCAATAACGTGCAGCCTGGGCCGGTGGATACCGATATGAACCCGGCCAACAGTGATTTTGCCGAGAGTTTGATTGGGTTGATGGCGGTCGGGCGGTATGGGCATGTGGAAGAGATTGCCAGTTTTGTGGCTTACCTCGCTGGGCCGGAAGCGGGCTACATCACCGGTGCAAGTCTGACCATCGATGGTGGCTTCAGCGCCTAGGATTTGCGGAACACCGCAAATCAAATGTGGGAGGGGCAAGTCGAATCGTCGCACCGCCCCTCCCACATTTTTAACCGCAATCAATCAGGCTCGAGGTGGCAGGCCGTAGGCCGCCAGGTCGAAGTCCGCGAGCTTGCGGATGATCTGGTCGGCGTGGTGATACTTGCTGTCGGCCATGGCTTCGTCCGGCACGGCGATGGCGGTCATATGGGCGGCTTTCGCAGCAGTGACGCCGAAGGGTGAGTCTTCGAACACCAGGCAATCCTGCGGTGCCACGCCCAAGCGGCGGGCGGCAGTGAGGAAGATGTCTGGCGCGGGTTTGGCGGCGCCGACTTCCGGGTCGTCAGCGGTGACAATGGTGTCGAACAGGCCAAACCATTCGCGGTGCAAGGTGGTCTTGTGGCCAAACGAATTGCGCGACGAACTGGTACCCACGGCAATCGGGATATTGTGCGACTTCAGGTGCCGCACCAAGGCCTCAGCGCCGGGCATGCCCAAGGCCTTGGGGAAACGCTCGCTCATCAGCGGTTCCCGGATCTTGAGGAATTCGGCCGGCGTGATCGGCAAATCCAGCGCCTTCACCACATACTCCGCCAGGTCCTGGGCACCGCGCCCGATAATGTGCTGCTTGATGCCCCAGTCGTAGGTGCGACCGTAGCGTTCGGCGATAATCTGCGTGACTTCTGTGTAGATGCCTTCCGTGTCCAGCAACAACCCGTCCATATCGAAAATCACGGCCTTGATCGGACCGACTGCGGTACGCGGTGCATTCATCGCTACAACCCAAGGGAAAGACTAAAAGGATTCAGCACAATAGCGGGGCGGGTCTCATACAGGCAACCTCCACGACTTTGTATCGACTCGACTCCCCGGTTGATGGCCCTTCACATCAATGCCTCATACCTGGAAACAGTTATACCGGTCGGTGTGAGCGGCGAGCGTCTACGGTTTGTGAGGGCAGCGCGAACAGCCACTGGCGCGCGTCTGAAAATATCGCTTGCTAACCTTATAAAAGACTTATTAACCTTCCAATGAACTCCATCCACTGGACTAGAAAATCCGTAAAGCAACTGCTTCGGTTGCATACGTATCATCAGCAACAGGTACGCGATGCTGTGTCAGCGCTCGAGCGCATGCCCGAGGCAGCCAACGTCAAGGCATTGGTCAATTACCCCCATGGTTATCGCTTGCGCGTGGGGAATTACCGAGTCCTTTTCGATTGGGATCGCGATATCCATGTGGTCAGCATTGAAGAGGTCAAGAAGCGTGACGAGCGAACCTACTGCCGTACAGATCATCCACAATACGGAGGGCAAGCCAGCCTTTGTGGTGATTCCCTATGAACATTATCTGGCCCGGCAGAACGATCCAAATCTGATTCCCCATGCGGTGGTAAGCCGCCTGGTGGATGGGGCAACCCCTATCCGTGCATGGCGCGAACACCTGAACCTGACCCAGGAAGAAGTTGCCAAACGCCTGGGCATTTCCCAATCCGCATTTGCCCAACAAGAGTCGGTGAATAAACCTCGCCGTGCAACGCGGGAAAAAATTGCCAAGGCGTTCGGCATCAACGCCAGTCAACTGGAGCTATAGAGCGTTACGCTGGAAATCTGCCCCCTCAGTCCCCTCACTTAAGGGCTTCCACCTGGATCCGCGCATGGGCCAGTGCCGTAGAGGCCGATGCTACAGGCCCTTTAGTGCCAAACTTCACACTGCCCGAGGCAGGCAACCCATGCCGGCCAGGGTCGTCTCCACCGCTTCATCCAGCGGCGTGCAAGGTTCAACGCCCAATACCGCAACCAGCCGCGTGTTATCGAGCAGCACAGGGGTTTGCCACAGGTAACGTATCTCCAGCATTTCACGGAAGGTGACGACAAAAGGCGAAGCTATTTTCAGCAGCCACCAGGGGAACATCCTGACGACAGGCTGTTGCCCCGTCCTACGCAGCACCACGCGCTGGATCGCCCTGCTCACCTGTGTGCCATCCGTGTCCACCTGCCCCGCCATATGAAAACGCGCGAACGCCTCCAGGGTTTCACGGCGCTCGAGCAGTTCAACCATCGTACGCGCCACATCGGGTAGGTACGCCCATTGATGGGCAACACCTGGCGCCCCCGGATAATTGATGCTGCGCACAAGGTTGCCAGGTTTGACCAAGCCCTGGGAAAACCAGCTGTTGGCCGCCTGCGCGCCGAAAAAGTCACCGGCGCGCACGATCAGCACCCGCGCCCCGTTGCCTGAAGCTTCGTATAAACGTTGCTCCAGTTGCACACGGATCGCACCCTTGCGGGTTTGCGGGTGTTGAGGGGAGTCTTCGTGCAGTACGGGAAACGCGTCCGGCCCAAAGTTGTAGACGGTGCCGGGCAATACAATGGTGGCGCCTTCAGCAACGGCCGCCGCAATGGTGTTGTCGATCATCGGCAGCACCCGCTCGGCCCAGTGCCGATAGCCCGGCGGGTTGACCGCGTGCACGATCACTTCACAGCCTCGGGCTGCGGCAAGTACGTCATCGCGGTTGAGTGCATCACCCTCAAGCCAGTCAAATGCGGCGTTCTGGCCACGGGCCTTGTCGGCATCACGGGTCAACGCGCGTACCTGCCAACCCGCCGCCAGCAGCTGCCGTGCGACTTCGCCACCAATGCCACCGGTTGCACCCAACACCAATACTGTATTCATCACACGCTCCCACGCTGGTTGATGGGGACATTTTCTGCGCGGCTAGGTTATAGAGGAATTGTCGAAGACTATCCAGGCGCTATACATTTATGTATGGCAACGAATATTGGTTGGGAGCTTTACCGGTCGTTCCTTGGCGTGTTCCGGGAAGGATCGCTGTCGGGGGCCGCACGGCAACTCGGCATTACACAGCCCACGGTCGGCCGGCACATCGCCGCGCTGGAAACGGCGCTGGGCGTGGTGCTGTTTACCCGATCACCCACCGGCTTGTTGCCCACGGCCGTGGCCCACACCTTGCGCGCCCACGCCGAAACCATGGAGCGCACAGCGGCGGCACTTGAGCGTGCAGCGTCTGCCCAGGGTGATGAAGTGCGCGGCGTGGTGCGCGTGTCCGCCAGTGAAGTGGTCGGCGTGGAAGTGCTGCCGCCGATCCTCACGCAAGTGCGCCGGGCACACCCGCACCTCAAGGTCGAACTGGTGCTGACAAACCGCCTGAGCGACCTGTTGCAACTGGAAGCCGACATCGCCGTGCGCATGGTCCGCCCCAGCCAGGAGCAACTGCTGGCGCGACGCATCGGCCTGATCGAAGTAGGCCTGCACGCCCGCGACGATTACTTGCAGCAACACGGCACGCCCCTGTTGATGCAAGACCTGGCCGGTCACTCAGTGATCGGTTTCGACCAGGAAAACGCATTTATCCGCAGCCTGGCCATCAAGGGTTTCGAGCGCAGCGCCTTTGCCCTCAGCAGCGACAGCGACCTAGCCCAACTGGCACTGATCCGTGCCGGTGCCGGTATCGGCGGGTGCCAGGTCCAATTGGCCAAGCGCGATCCCCGCCTGCGCCGGGTCCTGCCGGAAGGCTTTGCACTCAAGTTGGACACCTGGGTGACCATGCACGAAGACCTGCGCAGCAGCCCGCGCTGCCGCGTGATGTTCGACGCGCTTGTCGAAGGTTTGCAGCGTTACGTACAGGATTGAGACAGCTTCACTGGTGAAGAATCAGACTCCCTCAGTCCCTTCACAGACGCCCCCATGTCCGAAGCCTTCGAAGTCCCCAGCCCCCACGAAAAACACATCGAACACACCACCGAACATGCCCACGGCCGCGGTGACAACTTCGCCAGCCGCATCGCCGTGATGACCGCCCTCATGGCCACCCTTGGCGCCATGCTCAGCTACCAGGCCGGCTCCACCGAAAGCGAAGCGGCAATGGACAAGAACAACGCCGCCATCTTCAAGACCGAGGCCGCCAACCAGTGGAACTACTACCAGGCCAAATCCAGCCGGCAAAACCTGGCAGAACTGGCCACCCACATCCCCGGTGTGGACGCGGTGCATTACAAGGAAGAGATCGAGCGCTACAAAAGCCAGAAGGAAGACGTGCGCAAACAGGCCGAAAAGCTTGAGGCCACCTCAAAGGAATGGGATGAAAAGTCGGAACAGGCGCTGCACCAGCACCATCGCTGGGCCCAAGCGATGACCGCGATTCAGATCGCGATTTCGTTGGCGGCGATCACCTTGCTCACCAGGCGGGAATGGTTGAAGCGCCTGTCGTATACGGCAGGCGGAGCAGCCGTGATATTGGGGAGCCTGGCCTGGCTGCATTTATAAAAAATCCCCTTGGGCGCCAGAGCCTTACCGCTATATAGTAAACAGCATAACGAAACCCAAGGAGATACCGGTGTCCGCACAACCCAAGGAAGCTGTGGGCGCCGCCTACAGCATCGACGCCATGCGCTACGCCCAAGGCATGACCTGGCAAGCCATCGAACACCTCGCCCAACGCATCCGCCCCGGCATGCTCGAATCCGAAGCCCGCGAACTGGGCAAACACGTCCTCGCCGAACTCGACATGCAGCGCATCTGGCACCCACTGCTGGTGCGCTTTGGCGCCAACACCCTCAAGACCTTCAAACAACGCTCCGACGGCGATCCGATGCTGGGCGACAACGACATCTTCTTCATCGACATGGGCGCCGTCTGGCAGGGTCACGAAGGTGACGCCGGCGCCACCTTCGCCATCGGCAACGACCCGGACATGCACGCCTGCGCCAGCGCCGCCAAAGCACTGTTCGACCGCGTGCAAGCCCGCTGGAAAAACGACCAGGTCGTCGGCCAGGAGCTTTACCGCTACGCCGAAGCACAAGCCCTGGCCATGGGCTGGCAACTGAACCTCGACATCAAGGGCCACCGCGTCAGCGACTTCCCCCACGCCATCCACCGCGGTGGCGACCTGGGTGACTTCGAGCACTACCCGAACGCCGGCCTGTGGATCCTGGAAATCCAGATTGCCCATCCGAGCAAACCCTATGGGGCTTTCTACGAAGACCTCCTCGCTTAAGGAACGCAAATGAACCGCGCCACCGAACACCTCGTGCTGTTATTTTCCTACGGCACGCTGCAGGACAAATCCGTACAACTGGCCAACTTCGGCCGGGAACTGGCGGGCCAGCAGGATGCGATGCTGGGCTATTCACAGAGCTGGGTGGAGATCACCGACCCGGATGTGCTGGCGAGTAGTGGCAAGACGCATCATCCGATTGTGGCGCCGAGCGCTGAGGCAGGCGCCAGGATTGAGGGGATGGTGTTCCGGATTACGGAGCAGGAGCTGGCGGCGGCGGATGCGTATGAAGTGTCGGACTACAAGCGGGTGGAGGTGGGGTTGGCTTCGGGGTTGAGGGCTTGGGTGTATGTGCGGGCGTGATATGAACAAGGGCGGCTGAATTGGCCGCCCTTTCGAGAGAGTACCGAGCCTACTTGCACACCATTGACACGTGAGTTTGGTGCTCATACTCCCACCCTCTACACGCCAACCCTACGTGCTTGGGAATCAAAGCAGCACCACTGCTATAGGCCGTGATAGTCCTACGTGAGAAGCCCAATTCGACCGCAGCGGCGGACAGGGAAAGATTGTTGCTGAGCATCCACTTTCTGAAATCCTGCGTGAGCATAACCTCGCCGGACTGCTCCAGTGCCAGGCGGTGCAAGGTCACGGCAGACAGCTCAAGGTCATTGCCCCATGTCACATCAAAGCCCCATTCACCTACAGCTACTTGGCTGAAGAGCCCCAGGTCCATAAGCGGCTTGAGGATGGGGAAGGTTTTTATATGATCGATGAGATCGACGGTATGTTGCTTACCATTGTTCCACTCGATTTCTAGAGCATGCTTGCCGGCAACTGGTTGCACAGCAGAAATGCGAAGCTTGCTGGTCATAAGTCAGTTCCTCCGGTTTTGTTCATCCCATACCCGATGAAGATCAGCGATATGAGCTTTTGCCCAATTCAGGGCGGCTTTCAAGGCCTTTGTTTCGGCACCTGCGCCAAGCACGACAAGCCCTTCTATCTGAACCAAACACTCGCCATCCGGGGTCTGCACGTGAAAGTGCGGTGGCGCGTGGTCGTCGGGATAGATTTTTATTTTCCAGTTTCGTTCACTGTGAAGAGTAGCCATGAGGTCAGATGCTAGAGAAATATTTTCCCTAGCACAACTCGATTTTCTTACCTCGATAGTCCCGAGACCTTAGCTTTCTGGAAACCTATAGCAATTGGTTGCTGGCACCTTGAGCAACATCACAAGTTTGCGAAATGTTCTACGCGCTTTCCGGAAGCGCCACTCTCCCACCTCATCATCTCCATGCCTATAGTCACCGGGTCGCTCGAAGAGCGATTGGGTTTGGCGACCCGACTACAAGACGGCAGAAGCCTCCCGGCAGATTTGCGGGATGCCCCTGTACGCAATAAGCTGCTCCATGGTGGCTGTGCGTGGGAGACCTTCGGGTCTGCCGGTCTTTGTCCGTTCTTGTCCCGGTTCGCCAACCTGCGTACAGCTGCCACCTTTTGTTTGGCGACAAATGCGTGGCTCCCCCCCTAAGTGAACGGACTTAACGCATGAACCAATACATGGCCCTCACCAGCAACGACAGCACCACACCCGCCCTTTTTGTCGACACAACCGTCCCGCTTGAAATCCTCCTCGACGCTGCGAACTATCGACTTCGTGCTGTGACGCAGGTGCTTGAGAACCTTGCGCTGCGTAGTGAGATAAGCAGCGATGCGGTGGTACTCAGCGACTTTGCTTTACTGTGCTCTATCCCGTTGCGGGATGGGTGTGACTTGCTGGATATCATAGAGCGGCGAATGGATGTATCGCAGCCTTAGAAGATATTGCATGCCGCTTTAGGACTATAGCTGCCAGTTTCCCTTGGTTCGGTATACCAATCCAAGGGGTGCTGGTTTCCGAGGGCCGTGAAAAGGCCCCCACACTTGGCACAGATGTGGGGGCCATTGAACATAAGCGGCGTTATTGGTAAGGCAGTGTTGCCTCAGTCGCCATCAAAGACGCCTCTGCCGGGTTCCGCTGGCCTGCCAAGCACATAGCAGGCCACCGCCTGCGCGTTAAGGTGGTCATAACCGGGCACAACAGCTAACAGTGTCCAGCCGTCAGCCAAGCGCCGATTGGCCTGCGCCGTGTGCAACTCTTCCACCACCTCCACCGCTTCATTGATCTGCATCGGTCTAGCTCCTTGAGGATTGAGCCATCCAGTGTAGTCGGCCGGGCTGGGTTTCCATTTCGCTGACCAGACGCTTTATATCCAATCTCCCTAAAGCTCAGCTCAACAACAAAACCTCAAATTCGTCTATTGACGGCTGGCAACTCTGCTCGGTCATCCGACAGAGCAAACGTGACAAGAGGCAACGGACCTCAATTATATGGTCGACAAGCATCTCGTCCGTCGTGGCCCCACCATGCACAGCTTTTGAGCGGTAATCGTAGAGTTTTTTGATGCGCCGGTAGAGGCTCACCCTCTCTGGCCCTCGATCCTCCAGGTAGGCAGCTGCCAACAACGCAAGGCGAAAACGAAGCTCAGAATTAATTCCAAATAGGGCCTCAAAGCCAGACCAGAGGGCCGCGGCTGACATCCTTAAGTTGGCATGATGGTGATGCGTGGTCATGGCATCTACAGCCAGCCGGAAAGCGGGTCGCTCCAGCAAATTGATCCAACTTTTTAATTGAGCATCCACCCAGTCCAACGCATCGACTGATACGGCTGTCCGAACATCTAACCTACGTGCTGCCGGCACGTCTTCAAGTAGCTGGATCCGGCAAGCGTCGGCTTCTACTGCGGGAATTACATCCCATGATACGTCCGCCACAGCCGGCACCAATATGTCAACTTGGGAACGCGTGCGAAGCGCTGAAATGATCCACCAACCGAGGTTCATGTTCGATTGATCGAATATTTCCCCATCGCACGCTACGGCAAGTTCGTGAGTTACCGAGGGCATGTGGCGTGCGACTGCACTTAACAAAGACTTTCGGTGCAGCGCTTGTGCAAGTTCTATCTCACCTGGGGGTGCCTCAACCCTTCTCAGAACTGCAACGCGGGAAAAATCATATTTGTCGCACTCTACAGACAAGCCCGACACTGCGAAGCAGAGCTCAGGGGCGCCACCCAGCTTCGCCAGGCGCTCTTTGGCGGAATCCTTCCTTTGACGAAAATGCTCTAGAACATCCATTTGATCCTCTCCCCAGTGGCTGGCAGCTCATCATGCAGCACCCTAAAAATAGGTAACTGTGAACTCATCCGTCAGTGCCAACTTTCGCACCAAAATAACGCACCAGTCCCATGACGGTCCCATGGAGCCTTTTTTTGGACGCCAAAAACCACAAACCCCCAACTTTCTCTAGGAAAATCAGGGGTTTGCGTTTTCGTAATTTGGCGGTGAAGGAGAGATTCGAACTCTCGATACAATTTCTTGTATACACACTTTCCAGGCGTGCTCCTTAAGCCACTCGGACACTTCACCGTATCTCGTCAAACCAGTTCAGTCTGTCGAGGCGCGCTAATGTAGTCGAAAGCCTTTCTGATGGCAAAGGTTTTTTTCAGAATATTCATGCGCTTAGCCGGTTATGCCGCTCACCGCCCGGCAACGGGCGGTGATTGTGCCATTCTCAGGCATCGGCGGTAGACGCCTGGGGCGGCGATTGCGCCCTGCGCCAGGCATTCCGATGCGCTGTGCAGGGCAAAAGCCTGACCGGCCAGTCAGTCACAGCGCTTTACCGGGGCGGGCGTGGTGGGTAACGTCTGCTGCATTCTTCTATAACAAGTCCTACAAGGAACCGCGTCATGAGTGAGTTGATTGCCTACCACCTCGAAGACGGTATCGCGACCCTGACCTTGAGCAACGGCAAGGTAAATGCCATTTCTCCGGCGGTGGTCAGTGCCTTTAATGAAGCGCTGGACCAGGCGGAGAAGGACCGGGCGGTGGTGGTGATCACCGGCACGCCGGGGATTTTGTCGGGGGGTTATGATTTGAAGGTGATGACCGCCGGCCCCAAAGAGGCCATCGGTCTGGTGACGTCCGGTTCAACGTTGGCGCGTCGCCTGTTGTCGCACCCGTTCCCAGTGATTGTGGCGTGCCCAGGACACGCGGTGGCCAAGGGCGCCTTTTTGCTGTTGTCGGCGGACTATCGGATTGGGGTGGATGGCCCGTTCAGCATTGGCCTGAACGAGGTGGCGATTGGCATGACCATGCACCACGCCGGTATCGAGTTGGCGCGGGATCGCCTGCGCAAGTCGGCGTTTCATCGTTCGGTGATCAATGCCGAGATGTTTGACCCGCAGGGCGCGTTGCAAGCCGGCTTCCTCGACAAAGTGGTGGCACCGGAAGAGCTGCACGCGGCGGCGCTGGAAGCGGCGCGTCAGTTGAAGAAGCTCAACATGAACGCCCACAAGCACACCAAGTTGAAAGTCCGTAAAGAACTGTTGGAAGCCTTGGACGACGCCATCATCCAGGACCAGGGGCATATCCTGAGTTAAGCCCTACGCGTGATGTACCAAAGCCCGACCTTGAGTCGGGCTTTTTCTTACAACCAATTCCGAATCATCTTCAGCCGCTCTAGCTTGCCCGTATCGACAGATGTTGAAACATGCGCTTAAACATCGCCTATCTCCTACCTCTACCGGGGTAATTGCCGAATACAGTGCACAACCGTACACTGCGCCACCTTTTGTGCCGGTGGGCCGTGTCGATGCTTTTCCTGTTGCGTATGTTGTTGATGGGCCTGCACTTTATGCTTGCCGGCGTGCTCGGCGTGCTGGTTGGTGTGTGCCGGCCGTTCAACCCGGACAACAGTCGCCTGTGCGCACGCCTGTACGCGCTGCCGGCCATGTGGATCCTGCGGCTCAACGTGAAGGCCGATGTGGACTCGCTGCGCAACAAGCCCGGCACCTGCGTGATCATCGCCAACCACCAGTCCAACTATGACCTGTTTGTGTTCGGCACCGTAGTGCCCTACCGCACGGTGTGCATCGCCAAGAAAAGCCTGAAGTGGGTGCCGCTGTTCGGCCAGTTGTTCTGGCTGGCGGGCAATGTGTTGATTGACCGGGGCAATGCGCACAAGGCACGCCGGGCGATGCTTACCACCACCCACACGTTGCAGCACGAAGACACTTCGATCTGGGTGTTTCCGGAGGGCACGCGCAACCTGGGCCAAGGGTTGCTGCCGTTCAAGAAGGGCGCGTTCCATATGGCGATTGCGGCGGGTGTGCCGATTGTGCAGGTGTGTGTCAGTAACTACGTGACACATATGCAGCTCAATCGCTGGAACAGCGGGGGTGTGCTCATACGGTCGTTGCCGCCGATTCCTACCGTTGGCCTGACTTCGGATGACATCCCGGCGTTGATGCAGGCGTGTCATGCGCAGATGGAAGCCTGTATTGACGAGATGGACCGCGAGTTGCGGGCTGCCTGAACACTGCTGGGGGGCGCTTCGCCCCCCAGCGCGAGCAAGCTCGCTCACCACAAAATGCTCGATGCAACGACGGAACGCCATTCAGGCTAAGCTGCCCAACACCTGTCATCCCAATAAGAAGCGATCAGCACCATGGGTAGAGTTGTTGCGGCCGCCGTCTACAGCGCCGGTAAGAAAGTTTCGGATATCACCCTCGATGAAGGCGCGGCCTGGGCCGCCAAACCCGACCACTTTGTGTGGATCGGCCTGGAAGAACCCAACGCCCAGGAGCTGGCCAACCTGCAACGCCAGTTCAACCTGCATGAACTGGCCATCGAAGACGCCCTGGAAAAACACAGCCGCCCCAAGCTGGAAACCTTCGGCGATGCGCTGTTTATCGTCACCTACTCACCGGTGCGCGAGAACGGCAAGCTGGAGTTTATCGAAACCCATATTTTTGCCGGCAACGGCTACATCATCACCGCCCGCAATGGGCACTCGGCGTCCTACGGCTTTGTGCGCCAGCGTTGTGAGGCGCGGCCGCTGTTGCTGGAGCATGGGGAAGATTTCGTACTGTATGCGCTGCTGGATTTCGTCACCGAGAACTACCAGCCGGTGAGCGAAGCGATCCACGCCGAGATCGATGAACTGGAGCGCAACGTGTTGTGCAGTTCGTTGAGCGAGCGCGATATCCAGAACCTCCACGGTTTGCGCCGCGATGTGCTGCGGCTCAAGCGTTACGTGGCACCGATGGTGGAGATCAGCCAGGAGCTGCAGAAGCTCAGCTTCCCGTTCATCGACAAGAACATGCGCCCGTACTTTCGTGACGTGCAGATTCACGTGACGCGGCAGATGGAAGACCTCACCACCCTGCGCGATATCGCCAGCCAGACCATCGAAATCGGTGTGTTACTGGAGGCTTCGCGCCAGAGCGTGGTGCAGCGCAAGTTCGCCGCATGGGCGGCGATCCTCGCATTCCCCACCGCGGTGGCGGGGATTTACGGGATGAATTTCCAGAACATGCCCGAGCTGCAATGGCACTACGGCTATTTTGCGGTGCTCGGGCTCATTGCCACGGGTTGCACGGGGTTGTGGGCCAGTTTCAAACGGTCGGGTTGGCTTTAAACCTGAGCTTCGGACTTGTGCGCCACAAACCGCATCATCCATTCCGCCACGGTTGCACCGTGGTGGTCGCGCTCAAGGCTGGCTACGCCGTTTGTGTAGACCTTTTCGCCCAGGGTTGTCTGAAGAATCTCCAGCAACTCGCGGGAATAATCATGGACAAATTCCGGGTGTCCCTGGAAGCACAGCACCTGGTCACCGATGTGATACGCCGCGAACGGGCAAAACGCGCTGGAGGCGATGACGGTGGCATTCTCCGGCAACGTGGTCACCTGGTCCTGATGGCTGATCAATAGGGTCAATTCCGGTACTTCAGGGCTCATCCACGGGGCCTTGGCATCCAGCTGGTAGTCGTGAATGCCCATTCCCCAGCCTTGGCCGGCGCGCTCGGTCTTGCCGCCCAGCAACAGTGCCAGCAATTGATGACCGAAGCAGATGCCGAGCAGCTTGTCGCCACGCTCGTAACGGTCGAGCAGGTAGGTCTTGAGAGTCTGGATCCATGGGTCAGTGCCGAAGGAGTCGGCCTTGCTGCCGGTGACCAGGTACGCGTCGAACACTTCGTCGTCCGAGGGGTATTCACCGTTCACCACGTTGTACACCACGAACTCGGCGGGAATCGGCTGCTTGGCGAACAGGCGCTTGAACATCTGCCCGTACCCTTGGTATTGATCGATCAAGCCTGGACGCAGGATATCGGTTTCCAGGATACAGACGCGTAGCGACATAAAAAATACCTGACACGGTGATGGGAATATTGCACACCCCAGAGCCTGCCTTGAAATACCCCTTCAAGGCAAGCCCCCCAGCTTCACCGGAACACTTCACCCTGCGCCGCTTTCTCCAGCAACAACCCCGGCGGCATGAAACGTTCGCCATACTGTTCAGCCAGGTAGCGAGCGCGGGCGATAAAGTCCTTCAGCCCATATTGGTTGATGAACTGCAACGCACCACCGGTCCAGGCCGCGAAACCAATGCCAAAAACAGACCCCACGTTCGCGTCCGCCGTGGACATCAACACCCCCTCTTCCAAACAGCGCACCGTCTCGATCGCCTGGATAAACAGCAGGCGGTCGCGTACATCCTGCGGCGAGATGCGCTGATCAGGTCGCTCAAAGCGGCTTTTCAACTCCGGCCACAGGTACTTTTGCCCGCCGCTGGGGTACTCATAGAAACCGCCTCCCGCCGCCTTGCCCGCGCGCTTGTATTCGTTGACCAACAGATCGATCACCGCTGTCGCCGGGTGCGTAGGCAGCGCCTTGCCTTCCGCCTGCAGATCCTTGGCCGTCTGCTGTCGGATATGGCTCATCAGGCTGAGGGACACTTCGTCAGACACCGCCAGCGGGCCCACCGGCATGCCGGCCTTGCGGGCTTCGGTCTCGATCATCGGCGCGGCCACGCCTTCGCCGAGCATGGCGATGCCTTCGTTGGTGAAGGTGCCGAACACCCGCGAGGTGAAGAAGCCACGACTGTCGTTGACCACGATCGGGGTTTTCTTGATTTGCAGGACAAAATCGAAACCACGGGCCAGGGTCTCGTCACTGGTGCGCGCGCCCTTGATGATTTCCACCAGCGGCATCTTGTCCACCGGGCTGAAAAAGTGCAGGCCGATGAACTTGGCTTGATCCGGCACTGCCGTGGCCAGGCCGCTGATGGGCAAGGTGGAGGTATTGGAGGCGATCACAGCGTCGGCGCCGACCACCCTTTGCGCAGCGGCCGAGACCTTGGCCTTGAGTTCGCGGTCTTCGAACACCGCCTCGATGATCAGGTCGCAGCCTGCCAGATCAGCATCGGATGCCGTAGGACGAATCCGCGCCAAGACGGTTTCCTGCTGCTCGGCGGTCAATTGCCCACGGCTGACCTTCTTGTCCAGCAGCACCGCCGAATGCGCCTTGCCCTTCTCGGCGGCCGCCAGGTTGATGTCCTTGAGCACCACCTCGATACCGGCGCTGGCGCTGACATAGGCAATGCCCGCCCCCATCATCCCGGCGCCCAGCACACCGACTTTGCGCGTGACATACGGTGTAAACCCTTGCGGCCGCGAACTGCCGGCGTTGATCTCGTTGAGCTGGAACCAGAAGGTGCCGATCATGTTTTTTGCGACCTGCCCCGTCACCAGCTCGGTGAAGTAACGGGTTTCGATCAGGTGCGCGGTGTCGAAGTCCACCTGGGCGCCTTCGACGGCCGCACAAAGAATTTTCTCCGGCGCGGGGAAACAGCCGTTAGTTTTACTGCGCAAAATCGACGGCGCAATGGCCAGCATCTGCGCCACTTTTGGGTTCGATGGTGTACCGCCCGGAATCTGGTAGGCCTTGTTGTCCCACGGTTGCCTGGCGTCCGGATTGGCCAGGATCCAGGCTCGGGATTTGGCCAGCAACTCATCGCGATCCGCCGCCAGCTCGTTGATCAAGCCGGCTTGCAGCGCCTGTTGCGGCCGCACTTTCTTGCCTTCGAGCAAATACGGCAAGGCCTTTTCCAGCCCGAGCATGCGCACCATGCGCACCACCCCGCCGCCGCCCGGCAGCAGGCCCAGGGTGACTTCCGGCAAGCCCAACTGCACCGACTTGTCGTCCAGCGCAACGCGGTAATGGCACGCCAGGCAAATCTCCCAGCCGCCCCCCAGCGCCGCGCCATTGATCGCGGCCACCACGGGCTTGCCGAGGGTTTCCAGACGCCGCAGTTGCGCTTTCAACACCCGTACACCGTCGTAGAAATCCTTGGCGTGGGCCTTGTCGACCTTGATCAGTTCATTGAGGTCGCCACCCGCGAAAAACGTCTTCTTCGCCGAGGTAATGACGACGCCGGCGATGCTATCCCTTTCCGCCTCCAGGCGCTCCACCGTAGCCGCCATGGCCTCGCGGTACACTGCGTTCATGGTGTTGGCGATCTGGCCGGGCATGTCGAGGGTCAGCACCACGATGCCGTCCTGGCCTTTTTCGTAACGAATGGCTTGGGTCATGACAAGTTCCTTGGGCTCAGAGGCGTTCGATAATGGTGGCGATGCCCATGCCACCGCCGACACACAGGGTGGCCAGGCCATAGCGCTGCTGGCGTACTTCGAGTTCGTCGAGCAGGGTGCCGAGGATCGCGCAGCCGGTCGCGCCCAACGGGTGCCCCATGGCAATCGAGCCGCCGTTGACGTTCACGCGTGCGGCGTCGATGCCCATGTCCTTGATGAACTTGAGCACCACCGAGGCAAACGCTTCGTTGACCTCGAACAGGTCGATGTCTTCAACGCGCAGTCCGGCCTTGGCCAGGGCCTTGCGCGTGGCGGGCGCGAGGCCGGTGAGCATGATGGTCGGGTCGGTGCTGGTGACCGCTGTGGCGACGATACGCGCCCGGGGTTGCAGGCCCAGCTCGCGCCCCTTGGCCTCGGAGCCGATCAACATCAGCGCGGCGCCATCGACGATGCCGGAACTGTTGCCGGGGGTGTGTACGTGATGGATGCGCTCTACGTGGCTGTAGACACGCAACGCGGTGGCATCGAAGCCCATCTGCCCGATCATTTCGAAACTCGGCTTGAGCTTGCCGAGGCCTTCAAGGGTGGAGTCGCCGCGAATGAATTCGTCATGGTCCAGCAGCACGATGCCATTCTGGTCCTGCACCGCGATCAGCGACTTGTTGAAGGAACCGTCTGCACACGCCCTCGCCGCTTTCTGCTGGGAATGCAGGGCAAAGGCGTCGACGTCCTCGCGGGTGAAACCTTCCAGGGTGGCGATCAGGTCCGCGCCAATACCCTGTGGGGTGAAGTGACTGTGCATATTGGTCTGCGGATCGAGCACCCAGGCGCCACCGTCACTGCCCATGGGCACGCGGGACATGGACTCGACGCCGCCGACCACCACCAGATCCTCGAAGCCGGAGCGGACTTTCATCGCCCCCAGGTTGACCGCTTCCAGGCCCGACGCGCAGAAGCGGTTGACCTGGACCCCGGCGACGCTGATGTCCCAGTCCGCCACCAGCGCGGCGGTCTTGGCGATGTCGGCGCCCTGGTCGCCTACCGGGGTCACGCAGCCGAGCACGATGTCGTCCACCTGGTGGGTGTCCAAGTCACTGCGCAGGGCCAGCGCCGTGAGCAGGCCGGCTACCAGGTTCACCGGCTTGACGCTGTGCAGGGCACCGTCCGCCTTGCCTTTGCCACGGGGGGTGCGTATCGCATCAAAGATCAACGCTTGGGTCATGACGTCCTCGAACCAGTGTGCATGTGTGCCTCTACCTTAGGCCCGATTGACACGGTTTCAATGACGGATGCGCTCATTGCTTTTGACCCCCTCGCTCGGACGAACGGTAGGCACCTAAGGTAATCACCTGATTAATCGTTTTAGCTGTCTAGCCAAGGCATTGGCGCCAAGATGGCGATATGCCTCATGCCTTTTTAAGCTGAAATTCTGATTAGCTGATATGAAATGAGTCTAAGCCGCGAAGAACGAGGGCTCTAAGGTTGAATCAGTAAGAAGTTGCTGCCGGGTTTTGCTGGAGCAACTGTAAGAAAAGCGACACGTCATCTCGCCATACTGAAATAAGACCGGCACGCATTTGACGCTCAGGAATAACAACAAAAGGCAGTCAGCCATGTTCAAACATTCGAAAGTACGTCAGGCGGGACTCATTCTTTTCGCCACCACACTGATTCTGATCTTGCCCAATTTGACCAAGGTTATTGGGTGACACCTCCACACCCACATTCCGTGCACTCACAGCACCGGGTTTGCAGCTTTTGGCAGCGCCTGCCAGGACATTGCGCATAGCGGTCCGGCAGGGGCTGTCTTTTTGCGTGCAGATTTGCGGTATCGTGAGCAGCATCGCCACTCGACACCGGGCCCTTTCTTGAAAGCCATCCTTGCCCTCCTCGCCTTGCTCATCAGCCTCCCCACTGCGGCGGCCCAATTGACCATCGAACTCAACCACTCCCGCAAGACCTGGCAGACCGCCGACTTGCTCAAGCACCCGCAAGCGCAGACGGTGCAGATCGACGATGACGTCTCCTACAAGCGCAGCATGAGTTATCGCGCAGTGCCGCTGGCCGTGCTCCTACCGGGTTTGAAACCCGAGAGCCATCTGCAAGCGGTTGCCCTGGATGGATTCGCCGCCGAACTCACCGCCGCGCCGTTGCTGGAACAACAGGGTGCACGTGCTTGGCTGGCGGTGGAGGATCCTGCTCAACCCTGGCCGGCACTGGCGCAGGGCAAACCCAGTGCCGGGCCGTTCTACCTGGTGTGGACCGACCCGCAAGCCGGGGCTATCAGCCCTGAGCAGTGGCCGTTCCAGATCTCCGGGATCAAGCAGTTGAACACGGTAGCGGAGCGCTTTCCGGCGTTGTTGCCGGATCCGAAGCTGGCGGCCAACGACCCGATCAACCAGGGTTTTGCCCTGTTCCAGAAAAACTGCCTGGCCTGCCACCGCATCAATGGCGCCGGAGACGCCCAGGTGGGACCGGACCTGAATATCCCCTACAACCCCACCGAGTATTTTGGCGGTGATTTCCTCAAGCGCTATATCCGCGACCCGCAGAGTTTGCGGCGTTGGCCACAGGCGAAGATGCCGGCGTTCGCGGCCAGCGTGTTGCCGGACGGTGAGCTGGATCTGTTGGTGGGGTATTTGAAGCATATGGCCGGGCGTAAACAGCAACCTTAAACATCCGGTGGTGAACGCGTTGTGGTGAGCGGGCTTGCTGTGGTGAGCGGGCTTGCCCCGCGTTGGGCTGCGCAGCAGCCCTGATCAAGCAGAATGCGGTGTGTCAGGAGTTTCTTCGGTTCCTGGTTTTGGGGCTGCTGCGCAGCCCAACGCGGGGCAAGCCCGCTCACCACAGCAAATCTGCTCACCACAACAAGTCCGCCAGCCACAACACCCCGCTCGCCGCAACCGAATCATTGCTGCTGGACGGAAATCACCGGCGTCGGCGCCACGAACACCTTGGCATGCATCTGCTCATGCCCACCGCCCCGGCGCATGCCGCGCACCGGGCAAGCATCGAGGTAATCCAGCCCCACCGCCAGCTTCAAATGCCGCTCCGGGCGGGCCAGTTGGTTAGTCACGTCAAAGCTGTACCAGGCGTCATCCAGCCAGGCTTCGGCCCAGGCGTGGCTGGCCAGGTGCGTGCTGTCCTCGGTGTACAAATACCCCGACACATACCGCGCAGGAATGCCCAGGCTACGCGCACAGGCCAGGAACGCGTGGGTGTGGTCCTGGCACACGCCCGCACGGCCGGCGAAGGCCTGGGCGGCGCAGGTGTCGACCTCGGTCGCGCCGGGCGTGTAGACCATCGCCTGGTTAAGTGCCTGCATCAGGTCGATCAATGCCGTACGGTCGCGCCGTTGATGGCAGTGCTGTTCGGCAAAACCACGCAGGGCTTCATCGGGTTCGGTCAGGCGCGTGCAGCGCAGGAACGGGAACGCCGATTGGCTCTCATGCTCGGCCTCGCGCAACTCGTCGATGTCCACCTGGCCACGCGCGCCAATGATGATGGCGTCGTGGGGCTCGTCCAGGGTCAACACATGCAGGATGTTGCCGAACGGGTCCACCTGGGCACGCACCGGGCGTGGCAGGTCAAGTTGCCAACTGAGTACATGCTGGCGCTCGCTGTCATGGGGCGTGAGGCGCAAGTATTGGATGCTGGCGCGCACCTGGTCTTCATAGTGGTAGGTGGTTTCGTGGCTGATGGAGAGTCTCATGCCGCCTCCAGGTAGGAACTGTAGATGGCGTCGCCCAACTGGCGGACCAAAGGAATAAAGTCGGTCAGCCAGGCGTGCAGGCCTTCCTCAAGGATTTCATCGATGGCGGTAAAGCGCAGGCGCGCATCCATCTCGGCGGCCAGGCGCTGGGCCGGGCGGCCGTTGATGCCAGGCAGGCTGGCGAGTATCTGGTCGATCTCTTCACTGCAGGCCCGCAGTGAGCGTGGCACATCGGCGCGCAACAGCAGCAACTCGGCGACTTGCCGTGCGCCGGGCGCATCGCGATAGATCTCGGTGTAGGCCTCGAACGACGACAAGGCACGCAGCAAGGCGCTCCATTGATAGTAGGCGTGGGCCGTGCCATCGGTGACAGCCTCGGCGCGGTCACCGGCCATCTCATAGCGGGCGTCCAGCAGGCGCAGCGTGTTGTCGGCCCGTTCGATAAAAGTGCCCAGGCGGATAAATCGGAAAGCATCGTTGCGCATGATGGTGCCGTAAGTGGCACCCCGGAACAGATGGGAGCGCTCCTTGACCCACTCACAGAACCGGCTCATGCCATAACGGCTGAGGCCCTGCTGGGCGATATCGCGAATATCCAGCCAGGTGGCGTTGATGTTTTCCCACATATCCGCGGTAATTCGCCCACGCACCGCATGGGCGCTGGCCCGCGCGGCGCCGAGACAACTGTAGATGCTGGCCGGGTTGGCCGCGTCCAGCGCAAAAAAGTGCAACAGGCGTTCGGCGTGCAGTTCGCCGTGACGTTCGTGGTAATCGTCCAGGGTGCCGGTAATCAATAGCGGCATGGCCAGTTCATGCAGGCCGTCGCCGCGCCCATCCTGGGGCATCAGTGACAGCGAATAGCTGACGTCGAGCATGCGTGCGAGGTTTTCCGCACGCTCCAGGTAGCGCGACATCCAGTACAGATCCGAGGCAGTTCTACTCAACATGGCATCAGTCCTCGACCACCCAAGTGTCTTTGGTGCCGCCGCCCTGGGACGAGTTCACCACCAGCGAACCTTCGCGCAAGGCCACGCGGGTCAGGCCGCCGGGCACTACACGGGTCTCCTTGCCGGACAACACAAACGGGCGCAGGTCGATATGGCGCGGCGCAATGCCGTTTTCGACAAAGGTCGGGCAGGTGGATAAACACAGGGTCGGCTGGGCGATATAGGCGTGGGGCTTGGCCTTGATCCGCGCTCGGAAGGCTTCGATTTCCGCTGCCGTGGACGCCGGGCCTACCAACATGCCGTAGCCGCCGGAGCCCTGGGTTTCCTTCACCACCAGGTCGGGCAGGTTGGCGAGTACGTGGGATAGCTCGTCCGGTTTACGACACTGGAAGGTCGGAACATTCTTCAGGATCGGTTCTTCATCCAGGTAAAAACGGATCATCTCGGTGACGAAGGGGTACACCGACTTGTCATCCGCCACGCCGGTGCCGATGGCATTGGCCAGCACCACATTGCCGCAGCGATAAGCCGCGAGCAGGCCGGGCACGCCGAGCATGGAGTCCGGGTTGAAGGCCAGGGGATCGAGAAACGCATCGTCGAGACGACGGTAGATCACGTCCACGGCCTTGGGCCCATCGGTGGTGCGCATGAAAACGCGGTCATCGCGTACGAACAGGTCGGCGCCTTCCACCAGTTCCACGCCCATCTCGCGGGCGAGAAAGGCATGCTCGAAGAACGCGCTGTTAAAGCGGCCCGGCGTCAATACCACCACGCTGGGGTTATCCAGGGGGCTTGAGCTTTTCAGCGTGTCGAGCAGCAGGTTGGGATAGTGATCGATGGGCGCGATGCGCTGGGCAGCGAACAGTTCGGGGAACAGGCGCATCATCATCTTGCGGTCTTCGAGCATATAGCTGACGCCGCTGGGTGTACGCAGGTTGTCTTCGAGCACGTAGTACGTGCCGTCGCCATCGCGTACGAGGTCGACGCCGGAGATGTGGGAATACAGGTCGCGGTGCAGGTCCAGGCCCTGCATCGCCAGTTGGTATTGCTCGTTGGCCAGCACCTGTTCGGCAGGAATGATCCCGGCCTTGATGATGCGTTGCTCGTGATACAGGTCGGCGAGAAACATGTTCAACGCCTTGACCCGCTGGATGCAGCCACGCTCGACAATCCTCCATTCACTGGCGGGAATGCTGCGCGGGATGGTGTCGAAGGGAATCAGACGCTCGGTGCCCTGCTCGTCCCCGTAGAGGGTGAAGGTGATCCCGGCGCGGTGAAACAGCAAATCGGCTTCGCGCCGGCGTTGAGCCAGCAATTCAGGCGGGGTTTCGGCCAGCCAGCGGGCGAACTCGCGGTAATGCGGTCGGACCTGGCCTGCCCCATCGTACATTTCATCGTAATAAGTGCGGATCATGCCGAACTCCTTGTCACCCGGGCGCAAGAACCATCGCAAGGCCCGTGCCAGCGGCATAAACACTTAAAAATCAGTGAGTTGAATTAACCACGTAATCTGCTCGCACCGTCCTGGTGCGTAGAATGCCCGGTGCACTGCCCGACGCTTCATCGCAATGCGGGCTTTGACTATCAACAGCATAGTCAGAGTTGATTTCACTGCCCGGCGCAGGCTACGGATAATCGGCCCCATCTGCTGAACTGCCTTCAGCGCTCCGCTCTTCCCTTTAGGCCACCCGTATGGGTGGCCTTTTTTTTGGTGCGTAAAAATAGCGCGCAAGTTCCGAGTTATTTTCCCACCGCACAAACAAAATCGGCCGACCCAAAGGCCAGCCGATACGCTGTGTTGCTCATAAACTGCCGCTACATGGGTAACCCACGCACCTCCTGCTTCACGCCCCATCCTTCGATGATCCCGCCCAGCGGCTCGACCACCGCCCCGAAGTCTTGCTCGAAATCTCCTATGCCGTCGTAGGTCGCAAACATGACTTTGCTCAGTTCCAGGTACCAGGCGCCATCGTCGCGCGCACTCACCTGGGCATTCAGGGATTCCCCGCGAAACTCACCCGCAGCCCTGCGCGCCCGTTCCTCATCCGGGAAAATGGCGTAGAACTCGATGGGGTGAAAACGCGAGAAGTCGAAGCCGCCTTCTTTCATGCGGCGCAGAACATTGGTGCTGATGTCTTCTTGATAGGCTGTGCTCATGAAAAGTGCTCCTCAAATTGATGGATAGACTTTCCGTGCTTCCCGAAGCCCACGCCGCAATGGCGTGGGGACTACGGCAACAACATCACCGCTGGAAAACAAGCATGTAGCTGACAAGACCAGAACTAGCGATTCATTCGCTGATCTCGTTTGCAGAGTAGCGCGAAGCTATCACCTCCACCAGAGGCGCTTGGATGGACTACAGGGAATGTTCAGACGGCGGGAGAGATGTCGAGGATCTGGATGCTGTTCTGGTCTTTGAGGATCTTGACCGTCGGCTCGGGCTTGCGGCCCTCCAGGTCATTGAGGTCCAGTTCGGCGGCGACGGGCACCAGCTTGTTGCGAATCATGTGCGCAGCGTCTTCGAGGCTGGGCTTGTGTTCGCAGGTGAACTGCTCCACGGTCTGCACGCCGTGATCATCAACGAAGGTAATTTGCCACGTTTGCATCGGTGCCTCCTCGATAAAACCCATGTGTGGGCTTACACATATCTGGACCTTGAGCGCTGGACAAACGTTCCACTCAAGGCCGGAGGCACCGGATCAGCTGCAGTTATTTTTCCGCGTGTTGCTTCAAGGCTTTCAAGGTGTTGAACGGAGCGTCCACCACGAACTTGTTGGCCAGCCACGAGGGCACGCTGCCGCCTGGCTCGGTATGCACCTGGTAGGTGACTTCGGTCAGGTTGTCGCCTTTGGGGACCAGTTTCCAGAAGCCTTCAACCTGGGCTACGCGTACGAAGCCTTTTTCTTCCGGCTGATAAGTAGGAACCTCCAGCAAGGTCCGAGTGACACTGCCATCGGCACCCTTGGCAGTGGTGATTTTCAGGATCGAATCACGATTACTGACGGGGAACGGCGCATTGAACTGGGTGTAGGTATAGCTGACGTCACCCTCATGTTTCAGCAGCTTCTGCAATTTGCACTCATGAATCCACTTGCACGCACCGACTACGTCTTCCTGCAACGCGACGATCTTCGCCACCGGTGCCTTGATCGTGGTCACCCCGCGATACGCCTTGTACTTGGAGCCGGCAATTTCGCTCAGGGACACCTTGATACCGTCTTCGTCCTTGGCGACTTGCCAATCCTCAGCCTGGGCAGTGGCAGCAAACAACACCGTAAAACCGCACAACACAGCCATTCGTTTCAGCGAACCCATTGTTGTATTCCTTATTGTTGAAGTTCCGATAGTAAAGCCCATCAAGCCGCCGTCATCTGCTCCCACCAGCCGATCAAGCGGATCGCATCGGCCTGGTCGGTGCCGCAGACCTCGAGATCCGCCTTGAAATCACTGCACACCGCCGGTCGCTCCGGCTGGCCGAACAGCAGGCATAGCTGTTCGACCGATAGGTGCAGGCAGCGTTCGCCCGCCGGTTTGCCCTGTGGCATGCCCGGTAATGGCGAACTGATGGAGGGGGCGATGCAGCAAGCGCCACAGCCTTCACGGCAATTCATGACCAGCAGGTCCTCGACGACTCAATGTGGATGGCCGGGCTAGAGTACGCCCTAAAACAGCCGTTTTAAAATGGGTTAACAGGGGTTTTTCGCAGAAAACAAAAGTGACTGACCAGTCTGCGACAGATGGTCGAGGGCACGCGTCACGTTTGCGGGAAAAGTTTACTGCTTGAACTCGAACTCCACCGCGGCGCCTTCGACTTCGCGCCGTTCTTCGTTGCGCAATTGCAGCTTCATTTCATTGCTGAGCAGGCGGCCGTTGATCTGGAAGGCGCTGTTGTCGGTGGGTTTCTCACCGAACATCGGCGGCAGCAAGGGCACACTTTTGGGTTTGGGCATGGTACCGATAGGCTGCAAGTGCCTGACCATGTCCGACGGCAGGGACAGGTCCAACTGTGCCGGTGGCAATTGTGTCTGCGTCACTTCGCGGGATGCCTTGGACTTGCTGGCTGCACGTTTTTTGGCGGCAGCGGTGGGTTTCTTCACCGCTGGGGCTTTTTTAACGGGAGCCGTTTTTTTCGTGGAGGGCTTCTGCTCGTTACTGGCGGCCGGCTTGGTTTCACTCACAGGAGCTGCCGCCAGCACTGTGCCGACGTTGCACAGGCTTAACAGGCCAATTACCAGAACAGCGCGAAAAATACAGGTCATATCGCCTACAGCATTAACGGCAGAGGGCCATATGCTCGCTTGTTGTGCGCGGCATGACAAGCACAGTGATTAGTGTGCTAGAGGATTTGTCCCCTTTCTGAGCGTCATAATCCTGCTGCTGTTTCCTGGCATAACTGGCTCGCCAGCATCCCCAACGTCATCAGCGCCCGCTCTGCCTCGCGGTTCCACGGGGTGCCGCAGTTCAGGCGAATACAGTGGTTGAACTGCTCCGTATTACTGAAGATCAGCCCCGGCGCAATACTGATGCCCTGTTGCAGTGCGCGCACGTGCAGTTCCTGGGTATTGACCCTTCCAGGCAAACTGACCCACAGGATGAAGCCGCCCGTCGGACGGGTCATCTGGGTGCCTTCCGGGAAATACTGCTGCACCGCCAGTTGAAAGGCGCTGAGGTTCTTGCGGTATTCCTGGCGAATGTAGCGCAGGTGCCGGTCGTAGCCGCCATTCTCTAGGTAAGCGGCAACGCCCATCTGCGTGACACTGCACGCGGAGTGGGTGCTGAACATCTGCAGGCGCTGGATCTCCTGCTGGTATTTGCCGGCGATCATCCAGCCAATGCGCACACCGGGGGACAGCGTCTTGGAAAAGCTGGAGCAATAGATGACCCGATCCAGGCGGTCATAGGCTTTCAGCGCCTTGGTGCGGCCCAGTTCGAACATCAGCTCGCCGTAGATATCGTCCTCGACAATCTGGATGTCGAAGTCCGAGGCCAGGCGCAGTAACTGTTTCTGCCGTTCCTCAGGCATGGTGCCGCCCAGCGGGTTGCTCAGGCGCGTGGTCAGCACCAGGGCCTTGATCGACCATTGGTTGGCCGCCAGTTGCAGGGCTTCCAGGCTCATGCCGGTGGACGGGTCGCTGGGAATCTCGATGACCTTGAGGCCCAACAGATCGGCGAGTTGCAGCAACCCGT
The DNA here is from genome assembly GCF_023169845.1 of Pseudomonas sp. CYM-20-01. Lineage (NCBI taxonomy): Bacteria > Pseudomonadati > Pseudomonadota > Gammaproteobacteria > Pseudomonadales > Pseudomonadaceae > Pseudomonas > Pseudomonas sp. CYM-20-01. The sequence goes on from NZ_AP025169.1 coordinate 5,352,458, forward strand.
AATAGGTCGGCGACTCAGCGGCAATCAGGTCGCCAGGCCGCGTCAGCACCCGCAACGACATCTGCAACGCATCGACACAACCGTGGGTGATCACCACTTCGGACGGGTCCACCACCACGCCCGCATCGCGCATGCGGATCGCCACCTGGCGGCGCAGCGGTTCGAAACCGGGGCTGAACATGTAGCTGAACGCACGCGGGCTCTGGAAGCGTGTGACCTTGGCCAGTTGCTGGTGCAGGGCGCGTACCGGCAAGTAGTCCACGCTCGGCACTGCGGCGCCCAACGGGAACACACCTTCGCGGCGCGATTCGCCCAAGACTTGTTGAATGATACTGCTGCGGGTGACCAACCCGGGGCGCTCGACCCGTGCAATGTCCGGCGTCGGCGCCGTGAGTGCTGGCGTCTGGTGCACGTAATAGCCGGACTGTGGCCGCGCCCGGATCAGCCCCTGGTCTTCCAGGTTGGCGTAGGCCTGCAACACCGTGGCGTGGCTGACGTTCAGCTGTGAGCTCATCTTGCGCACCGAAGGCACACGCTCACCCGGCTGATAGACACCGCGCCGGATATCCTCAGCCAGTTGCTGGGCGATACGTTGGTAAAGCAACAGATTGGTCATGACGCAGCACTCGATTTCACGGGTATTTTATTTTTGTGTGAAACATACCGGCACAGTTTAGAAGTGTACGGGGACAGTTGCCACAATAGTCGAGCGCGCGTTGGAGTGACAGTAAAACTGTGAGGGTGCACACCAAAATGTGGGAGAGGGCTTGCCCCCGATGACGGTGGGTCAGCGACAGATTTGCTGACTGATGCACCGCTATCGGGGGCAAGCCCCCTCCCACATTCAGAGCTGCTCCAGGCTTCTACCGGGCGGCGCCCAGTTGACCTTTCTCGTCAGAGAAGACGATTTCAACACGACGGTTCTGCGCCCTGCCCCGCTCGGAGGCATTGGCCTCCACCGGATACTGGTCGCCATACCCTTCCACCTGGATGCGTTTTTCGTCGATTCCCAGGTCGACCAGCACATCAGCCACCGACTGCGCGCGGTCGCGGGACAGTTTGAGATTTTCCTGCTCGCCGCCGGTGTTATCGGCGTAGCCCTCGATACGCACCACACGCTTGGGGTTCAGTTGCAAGAACTGCACAATCTTGAGCACTGTGCGGTTGGCCGAGTTCTTCAGCTCGGCGTCACCGGTGTCGAACAGCACATCGCCCAGGGTCATCACCAGGCCACGATCGGTCTGGGTGGTGGTCAGGCTGGCGATCTGTTCTTCAAGCCATTTACCCTGCTGCTGCACGCTGCTCAGCTTGCTTTCACGCAAGGCCAGTTGCAGGCGCTGGCGTTCCAGTTCGAGCTTGGCACCGCGCTCCTGGTTGAGCGCCTGTTCGGTGTGTTCACGGGCAATAGCGCTGTAGCGTTGGCTCAAGTAGGCGTAATGCACCACGTCGGCACCGCTGCCCCAGTAGCTGGACAGGCGATCGGCACGGGCCAGGGACTCACCGGCGCGGATCACGTCCTTGGGCGCAAAGCGCAACACATTGGCGTCTTCCTTGACCTTCTGGAAGTCATTCCCAGCCTGTTGCAGGGCCTGTTCGCTGTCGGGATGGCTGGCACAACCGCCCAATACAGCCGTGCCCAACAGCAGCGCACAACTCAAACCACGGATCATCGGACTCATTGGGCTTCCCCCAACTGCAGTTGCTTGCGCAGGCGAGTGATGCGGGTGTTGAGCACGTTCAACTGCTCCTGGCTCTTGCGGGTCAACACTTTGGCTTCTGCCAGGCGCGCGTCCAACTCGGCTTGCTCAAAGCGCATGCGTGCATTTTTGTAGGACTGGTCAGCCATGCTCGACTTGGCCCGGGCGAATTTCTCTTCGGCCAGTTTCAGTTCGGGCGATTCATCGGGGTTGGCGCCAACGGCGCTGGCTTGCTCAAGGGCTTGCTGGGTGAGGCGAATTTGTTCATTCGGCGCAGGATCAGCTGCACATCCCGCCAGAGCGACAACGGCGAGGGCCGCGAAAAGAGGTCGAAGAGTCACTGAAAATCCCTACTTTGTTGGGGTGCCGACGGGTTGTTGCAATTGCGCTTTCCAACGTTCCAGATTGCGCTGCAACGCGGCTTCCGTCACACCAGACCCGGGCAATTCTGTCATCTTTTGGGCGAGCTGTCCGCGCAACCACGGATCGTTGCAGGCCGAGTTGTGGGAAATCGCCAGGTACAGGCCCGGCTGATCGACGGGCACCTCGCGGGCGATCAGGTCGTTGCTCATGCCCAAGGTCTGTGCCATTGCCATGCCGGAATAACGCCCGGCGAGGACATAGTCGACCTCTCCCAGCAGCAGTTTCTGGAACGCCGGCGTCAGGGACGGCAGGCGTTGCAGGCTCAATTGCTGGCCGGCGAACGTTTCGAAGGCGGCACTCAAGCGCGCACGTTCCGACACCGCGCCTTTGTGCCCGTGCAGGTCGGCCGCCGTGGTGTAGGCCAGCGCTGAATCCTTGCGCGTCCACACTAGGTAGTCGAGCTGCACCAGGGCCGGGTGGATGTAGTCGAGGGTTTCCAGCTCGCCCAGGTTCAGCGGCACATCGGCAAGGATATCCATGCGCCCGCTGCGCACCTCATCCAGGGCCAGCGAACGTTTGCCGCCGTAGAGCAGGTCGATTTTCAACCCGAGGTCCTTGCCCACTTGTTGCAGCACGTCGGCGGTGGCGCCGATGAGGTGCGTGGGGTCTTGCGGGTCACGCCAGAGCAGGGGCGGCGCGTCCGGACTGCCGGTGATCACCAGGCGGTCGCATTTGCCGGCGGCCAGCGTCAGGCTCGGCAGCAGAGTGAGGCCCAGCAGTACGGCCCAGGGACGCAGTTCCATGGCAAGTGTCTCCAGCAAGTCAAAAAAAAGCCCGGTCACATGGACCGGGCTCTTTATAAGTGAAGCGACTGGATTAGACCAGCTTCTCCAACTCAGGGACAGCTTCGAACAAGTCCGCCACCAGGCCGTAATCAGCCACCTGGAAGATCGGTGCTTCTTCGTCCTTGTTGATCGCAACGATCACCTTGGAGTCTTTCATACCGGCCAAGTGCTGGATCGCGCCGGAGATACCGACGGCGATGTACAGCTGTGGCGCAACGATCTTGCCGGTCTGGCCGACCTGCATGTCGTTGGGTACGAAACCTGCGTCGACGGCCGCGCGGGAGGCGCCGACCGCAGCGCCCAGCTTGTCGGCCAGGGCATACAGGTGCTTGAAGTTGTCACCGTTCTGCATGCCACGGCCGCCGGAAACGACGATCTTGGCAGCGGTCAGCTCAGGACGGTCCGACTTGGCCAGCTCTTCGCCAACAAAGCTCGAAGTTCCAGCGTCGTGGGCAGCGGCGACGGCTTCAACGGCAGCCGAACCACCTTCAGCGGCAACCGGGTCGAAACCGGTGGCGCGTACGGTGATGACTTTGACCGAAGCGTTGGACTGTACGGTAGCGATAGCGTTGCCGGCATAGATCGGGCGCTTGAAGGTGTCGGCGCTTTCGACCGAGATGATCTCGGAGATCTGGTCAACGTCCAGCTGCGCGGCAACGCGTGGCAGGATGTTTTTGCCGTTGGAAGTAGCGGCAGCCAGGATGTGGCTGTAGCCAGCGCCCAGTTCTGCAACCAGAGGGGCAACGTTTTCCGGCAACTGGTGAGCGTAAGCGGCGTTGTCGGCCAGTAGTACTTTGCTCACGCCCGCGATTTTCGCAGCGGCTTCAGCCACGGCGCCAGCGCCTTGGCCAGCAACCAATACGTGGATATCACCACCGATTTTCGCAGCGGCAGCCACGGTGTTCAGGGTGGCCGGGGCCAGCACCTTGTTGTCGTGTTCAGCGATTACCAAGATAGTCATGATTAGATTACCTTCGCTTCGTTTTTCAGTTTCTCTACCAGTTCAGCTACCGACTTGACCTTGATGCCCGCGCTGCGTGCAGCCGGTGCTTCAACTTTCACGGTCTTGTTGGTAGAGGCGGTGGAAACGCCCAAAGCTTCCGGAGTCAACGACTCAAGCGGCTTCTTCTTGGCTTTCATGATGTTTGGCAGGGACGCGTAGCGCGGCTCGTTCAAACGCAGGTCGGTGGTGACGATGGCCGGCAGTTTCAAAGAAACGGTCTGCGCGCCGCCGTCGATTTCACGGGTGACAGCAACGCTGTCGCCGCTCACTTCGACCTTGGAGGCGAAGGTGCCCTGGCCGTAACCGGTCAGCGCAGCCAGCATCTGGCCAGTCTGGTTGTTGTCGCTGTCGATGGCCTGTTTGCCGAGGATCACCAGCTGAGGCTGTTCCTTGTCGACAACGGCTTTGAGCAGCTTGGCAACGGCCAGGGAGGTCAGCTCTTCAGCGGACTCGACCAGGATGGCGCGGTCGGCGCCCAGTGCCAGCGCGGTACGCAGCTGCTCTTGAGCAGTGGTCGGGCCGATGGAAACCACGACGATTTCAGTCGCCACGCCTTTCTCTTTCAGGCGTACGGCTTCTTCCACGGCGATTTCGCAGAAAGGGTTCATCGACATCTTGACGTTAGCGAGGTCGACGCCGGAATTGTCCGCCTTGACGCGAACTTTCACGTTGTAATCGACAACGCGTTTGACAGCTACAAGAACCTTCATGGATTCCTCGTTACTCTCCGGTGAAAAGAAAGTCGCCTAGGCGAACCTGGCGGTTGATGCTCATCGGCACACAAGGGCACCTCCAAAAACGCAGGCGGCGACCTTGCTCACGGGAAATGATGACCGTTCGTCAGGGGTGACTGAGAGGTCATTCTTTATCGCAGCGTGTAAACTGCGCGCCAGTGTTTGGGCACGCGTCACCTGTCTTGCTTTTGGACGTGCTCTTGAAACCTGCTGTCTGCCTACGGTAAGCGCAAAACCGACCGTATATTGACCGGAACGCCTATTCTGGTCAATACGGCAAAATAGCCAGTCATAAGCCGCACCACTTTGATTTATCTAGCCTGCGAGCAATTCAAACAAACGTTTGTATTGGACGCTGCCAGTGGTGTAGATATAATGCGCCACCTAGAGAGAAAGGTGGGTCTTGCCGTTGCCGCAAGACGACACCGAACCTCCACCCATTAGAAAAAAAAGCCTGTTGAGCCTTGAGTAGGAGATAGCCTGTGGAACGCGAATACATGGAATTCGACGTGGTCATCGTCGGCGCTGGCCCGGCGGGACTGTCTGCCGCCTGCCGACTGAAGCAGAAGGCCGCCGAAGCCGGTAAGGAAATCAGCGTCTGCGTGGTCGAGAAAGGCTCCGAAGTCGGCGCGCATATCCTCTCCGGTGCCGTGTTCGAACCCCGCGCCCTGAACGAACTGTTCCCGGACTGGAAAGAACTCGGTGCCCCGCTCAACACCCCGGTGGTGCGCGACGACATCTATGTACTGCGCAGCCCCGAAGCCTCCACCAAGGTGCCTGACTTCTTTGTGCCCAAGACCATGCACAACGAAGGCAACTACATCATCTCCCTGGGCAACCTGTGCCGCTGGCTGGCCCAGCAGGCCGAGAACCTCGGTGTGGAAGTCTACCCAGGCTTCGCCGCCCAGGAAGCGCTCTTCGACGAAAACGGCGTGGTGCGCGGGATCATCACCGGTGACCTCGGCGTCGACCGCGAAGGCAACCCGAAAGAAGGCGTCTACACCCCCGGCATGGAACTGCGTGGCAAATACACGCTGTTCGCCGAAGGTTGCCGTGGCCACATCGGCAAGCAACTGATCCAGCGCTTCAACCTGGACAGCGACGCCGACGCCCAGCACTACGGCATCGGCCTCAAGGAAATCTGGGAAATCGACCCGGCCAAACATCAGCCTGGCCTGGTGGTGCACACCGCCGGCTGGCCGCTGGACATCATGAGCAACGAGAACACTGGTGGCTCGTTCCTCTATCACCTGGAAAACAACCAGGTAGTAGTCGGCCTGATCGTCGACCTGTCCTACAGCAACACTTTCCTGTCGCCGTTCGATGAGTTCCAGCGCCTCAAGCACCACCCGGTGCTGGCCCAGTACCTCGAAGGCGGCAAGCGCATCAGCTACGGCGCGCGTGCCATCTGCAAAGGCGGCCTGAACTCGCTGCCGAAGATGGTCTTCAAGGGCGGCGCGCTGATCGGTTGCGACCTCGGCACCCTGAACTTCGCCAAGATCAAGGGCAGCCACACCGCGATGAAGTCCGGCATGCTCGCCGCCGACGCCGTGGCCGACCGCCTGTTTGCCGACTCCGAAGGCGGTGATGAACTGACCGCTTACGTCGACAGCTTCAAGTCCAGCTGGCTCTACGAAGAACTGTTCGCCAGCCGCAACTTCGGCCCGGCGATGCACAAGTTCGGCCCGATCATCGGTGCAGGTTTCAACTGGTTCGACCAGAACATCCTGGGCGGCAAGATGCCGTTCACCCTGCACGACACCAAGCCGGACTACGCCTGCCTCAAGCTGGCCAAGGACAGCAAGAAGATCGATTACCCGAAACCCGACGGCAAGCTGAGCTTCGACAAGCTCAGTTCGGTGTTCATCTCCGGTACCAACCATGAAGAAGAACAGCCGTGCCACTTGAAGTTGAAAGACGCCAGCATCCCGATTGGCACCAACCTGCCGCTCTACGATGAACCGGCGCAGCGCTACTGCCCGGCCGGCGTGTATGAAGTGATCACCCAGGAAGACGGCGAGAAGCGCTTCCAGATCAACGCCCAGAACTGCGTGCACTGCAAGACCTGTGACATCAAGGACCCTTCGCAGAACATCACCTGGGTCACACCGGAAGGCGCGGGTGGGCCGACTTACCCGAACATGTAAGCTCCCCCGCTTGAACAAAAAGGCTCCCGAACGGGAGCCTTTTTTATGCCGCTCGCTCTTCGCCGGGATTGCGCAGGAAGTAGCGCTTGTACTCGCGACTGAACTGCGACGTACTCTGGTACCCCACGCTGTGCGCCGCCTGCGCCACACCCATACCGTCCACCAGCAGCAACTGTTGGGCCTTGAGCAGACGCAGACGCTTGAGGTACTGCACCGGCGACAACAACGTGCAGCGCTTGAAGTGCTCATGAAAGGTCGACGCACTCATGTGCGCATACCCGGCCAGCGTCTCGATATTCAGCGGCTCGGCGTAGTGGCCATGCAGGTGATTCAATGACGTGGCGATCCGCGAAAACTGCCCCTGCTGTTCCACCAGTGCTCGCAACACATCGGCCTGCGGGCCCCGCAGAGCGGTGAACAACACTTCCCGGACCCGCGCCGCGCCCATGATCCGGCTTTCCAGCGGATCGTGCAGGCATTGCAACAGCCGCTCGACAGCACCGCGCATTGCGTCATCGAGCATCACCGAACTCATCGACTCCAGCGTCTGCGCCGTGGGTGGCGGCCCGGCCTGAATGCCCATGGACATGACCAATTCGCCCAGGACCACGCGGTCAATGCCCACCGTGACACCGTACAACGGCGCATCAGCGCCCATGGCAAAGGTCTCGCACTCGAACGGCACCGGCATGGCCTGGATCAGGTAATGCCCGGCGCCATACTCCAACGTGCGCGGCCCCAGGTAGGCGACTTTGCTGCCTTGGGCCACGAACATCAGGCTTGGCTCATAGATCTGCGGCCCGCGTGCCACGTCACAACTGGCGCGCAGCACTTGCACACCGGGCAGGTGGGTCGGGGAGAAACCGTCGCAGGGCGTAAGCCCCTCAATCAAGGCAACCAAGGTGGCGTTGGCATCGAGATGGCGGGTCAACAACATGGCAAAAAAACTTCGCGAATAAGGGATGAGAACATCATCGCAGGTATGGCGGCCAATGGATCCAAACCCGGGGCACTCCCGGACGAATAGGCATGAGACTCGGAGCATTTGCCATGTTCGCTCCCAGGGTCGGCGCGCAAAATGCGCCACCTCTCCTGTCCAAGCTTTTGCGAGGTTTCCCCATGTACACCGCCATCGGTTATGCCGCCCAGTCGGCCACCACTCCCCTCGCCCCCATGTCTTTCCAGCGCCGCAGCCCGCGCGCCGATGACGTGGCCATCGAGATCCTCTACTGCGGCGTCTGCCACTCCGACATCCACCAGGCGCGCAACGAATGGGGCATCGCCGTATATCCGCTGATGCCGGGCCACGAGATTGTCGGCAAGGTCACTGCCGTTGGTGCCAATGTCACCGCGCACAAAATTGGCGACCTGGTCGGCGTGGGCTGCATGGTCGATTCGTGCCGTCACTGCGACGCCTGCAAGTCAGACCTTGAGCAATACTGCCTCGAAGGCCCGACCATGACCTACGCCACCCCGGACCGTGTAGACGGCAGCAACACCATGGGCGGTTACTCCGACAGCATCGTGGTCAGCGAGCACTTCGTGGTGAAGATCCCGGCCAAGCTCGACCTGGCCAGCGCGGCGCCGATCCTGTGCGCCGGCATCACCACCTACTCGCCGCTCAAGCACTATGGCGTGAAGGCCGGCGATAAAGTCGGCGTGCTGGGCATGGGTGGCCTGGGCCATATGGGCATCAAGTTCGCCAAGGCCATGGGCGCGGAAGTGACGCTGTTCACCCGCTCGGCGAGCAAGGCCGAGGAAGGTCGTCGCCAGGGTGCCGACGATGTGATCGTGTCCACCGATGCCGAGCAGATGAAAGCCGCCGCCGGCCGTTTCGACTTCCTGCTGGACACCATTCCGGTGCAGCACGACCTGAACCCCTACCTCGACGTGCTGCGCTTTGACGGCGTGCATATCCTGGTGGGCCTGATCGAACCGGTCGACCCGCCCGTCAACGCCGCCAAGCTGGTGCTGGGCCGTAAAGTGCTGGCCGGTTCCTTGATCGGTGGCATTGCCGAAACCCAGGAAGTCTTGGATTTCTGCGCCGAGCACAACATCACCTGCGACATCGAAATGCTCGACATCCGCCATATCAACGAAGCCTACAGCCGCATGATCGCCGGCGATGTGAAGTACCGTTTTGTCATCGACATGACGACCTTGAAGGCCTGATCAGGCCTTCGCGCCCAACTCCGCCGACAGCCGGGCTGCGACCTGTTTGACCACGGGAATCAGCTCGGCCATTTTCTCCAGCGGCATGTAGGGCACGGTACTGGCGATGCTGATGCCGGCGACGATGCGCCGGCTGGCATCGCGCACCGGTGCTGCTACGCAGCGGATCGACGGTTCGTTGTCTTCCAGGTCGAACGCGTACCCGCCCACCACGTATTCACGCATGCGCTGCTCGAACTGTGCCCAGGATTGTTCCGGGTGCTGCGGCCATTGCAGGCTTTTCCCGCCCACCGGCAAGCTGACGTCGTACAGGCGCTGCCACTCCTCCACCGTGTCATCCAGCAGCAACGCCTTGCCGATACCGGTGCGCGCCAGGGGCATGCGGTGGCCGACTCGCGAGCGCATTTCCGGGCCATTGCGGCCGGGGTTCTTGTGCAGGTAAAGCACGTCGTCGTATTCGCGAATGGCCAGGTGGATGGTGTCACCGGTCAATGCCGACAGCTCATCCAGATACGGGATAGCCAAGGTCACCAGCGGCAGCTCTTCCCGCGCCTGGAAACCCAGCTCGATCAACTTCGGCCCCAGCAGGTAACCGACTTGCGGCACTACGCGCAGGTAACGCTCGTCCACCAGGCAACTGGCCAGGCGGTGGGTGGTGCTGCGGGTGGTGCCGATGCGCTTGGCGATCTCTTTCAGATCCCGCGCACCCGCCGCCACGGCCTGCACCACGCCCAGGCCGCGCAGCAGGGTCTGGGTGCCGGTGGGGGCGGTGTCTTTGACGGGGGTGTGGGCGTTTTCCTGCATATCAGGCCTATGTGGTGGTACGAAAACGAGCGGCATTATGGCAAAAGCTGAACCTCAATACAGCGCAGATCCAAATGTGGGAGGGGGCTTGCCCCCGATAGCGGTGTGTCAGTGAATGCATGTTTTTCTGACGTGCCGCCATCGGGGGCAAGCCCCCTCCCACATTTGAATCTTCATAGGGCTCGGGATCAGCGCTGTTTCATGCGGTCAATGATGACCGCCAGCAACAGGATCGAACCACGGATGACGTACTGGTAGAAGGTGTCGATGTTCTTCAGGTTCATCGCATTCTCGATGATCGCCAAAATCAACACCCCGGCAATCACATGGCGGATCATGCCGATGCCGCCACTCAACGACACCCCGCCCAACACGCACGCCGAGATCACCGTCAGCTCAAAGCCCTGCCCAATCATCGGCTGGCCCGAGGTCATGCGCGAGGCGAGGATCACCCCGGCCAACGCACCGATCAACCCGTGCACGGCAAAGATGATGATCTTGGTGCGATCGACGTTCACCCCGGCCAGCAACGCCGCTTCCTGGTTGCCACCGATGGCCATGGTGTTGCGCCCGTAGGTGGTGTAGTTGAGCAGCCAGCCGAAAAATACAAAGCACAGCACGGTGATGATGATCGGTACCGGCACGCCCATCAGTTGGCCGTTGCCGAATACGAAGAACCCTTCGTCCATCACGCCGACGGCCTTGCCGTTGGAGAAAATGTAAGCCAGGCCGCGCACGATCTGCATGGTTGCCAACGTCGCGATCAAGGCGTTGATACGCAGCTTGGCGATGACAATACCGTTGATCAGCCCCACCACCAGGCCCATGGCCAACGCCGCCGACACACCGAGCACCACGCTCTCGGTATCACGGATCACGATACCTGCGACCACCCCGGCACACGCAATCACCGAGCCCACCGACAAGTCGAAATGCCCGGATGCCAGGCAGAACAACATGGTGCACGCGGCGATGCCCACGGTGGAGATCGCCAGGCCCAGCCCGCGCATGTTCAGCGGTGAAAGGAAGTTGTCGATAAACAACGCGCTGAGCACAAAGATGCTCAACGCGGCGAGCAGCATCACCCAGTCATCGAGGAATTTGCGCTGGTTGAAACCCGGCCAGAAGCCCTTTGCAGTTTTTACCTCAGACATCATTCACCTCGAATTCTTCAAGCCCGCGAACGCGGGAGAGCCAGTTGCAACAGCCGTGCTTCATCCGCCTGGTCACGGGCGAGTTCGCCGGTCAGGGCGCCTTCGCTCATCACCAGGATGCGGTCGGAAATCCCCATCACTTCCATCAGGTCGCTGGACACCACAATCACCGCAATACCGCTGGCCGCCAGGTTATGGATGATCTGGTAGATCTCCGACTTGGCACCAATATCGATGCCACGCGTTGGCTCATCCAGCAGCAGTACTTTCATCGGCATCGACAACCAGCGGCCGAGAATGGCCTTCTGCTGGTTGCCGCCGGACAGGTACATGATTTTCTGTTCGGCGTTCGGCGTCTTGACCTTCATGCTTTTGATTTGCCGGTCTGCGTTGGCCTTTTCCCAGCCATCACGCAGCAGCCAGCCAAATGCAGAGTGGGCGCCACGCGCGCTGATATTGATATTTTCGGCGACGCTGGACAGCGGAATGATGCCTTCCTTCTTGCGGTCTTCCGGGCACAGCAGTACGCCGGCGGCGATGGCATCGCGGGGTGAATGTAGCCGCAGGGGTTGCCCACAGAGTTCCAGGCGTCCTGCAGTGCAGCGGGTCAAACCACTGAGCAACCGAAACAGCTCCGTGCGCCCTGCCCCGACCAAGCCGAACAGGCCGAGAATCTCGCCCTTGTGTACCTGAAGGCTGACCGGCTCACGCAGGCCCGGGCCAAGCAAGCCCTCGACCTTGAGCGCTACATCGCCCTGTTCACGCGGGCGGTAGTCGTAGATGTCCTGAATATCGCGGCCGACCATGCACGTTACCAACTGGTCGTGGGTCAGGGTGCTCATGTCGTCGAAGGTGCGCACGTAACGGCCGTCCTTGAACACCGTTACCGCGTTGCAGATGCGGAACACTTCCTCCATGCGATGGGACACGTAGAGCACCACTTTGCCTTCATCGCGCAGCCGCGTGATGATCGCCATCAAGCGATCGATCTCCCGCGCCGACAGGCTGCTGGTGGGCTCGTCGAAGGCAATCACATGGGCGCCACGGGACAGCGCCTTGGCGATTTCCACCAGTTGGCGTTGACCAAGGGAAAGTCGACCGAGCTTCTCATCCGGATCGATTTCATCCGCCAGGCCCTTGAGGCAGGCCAACGCCTGCTTACGCAACTGACTGCGGTTGACCACCCCGAAGCGCGTCGGCAAGTGCCCAAGGAACAGGTTCTCGGCCACGGTCATTTCCGGCACCAAGTGCAGCTCCTGGTGGATCACCGCCACGCCGTTGGCAATGCTGTCGGCGGCAGACTTGAAGTCCATGGTCTGCGCGCCGATCTGCAACGTGCCACTGCTGGGCAGGTAGGCGCCGCCAAGGATTTTCAGCAGCGTCGACTTGCCCGCGCCGTTCTCGCCCATCAACGCATGCACCTCGCGCGGCCGCGCTTCAAAGCTGATCTGCGCCAGGGCTTTCACACCGGGAAATTCCTTGCCGATGCCGTTGAAGCGCAAGGCCGCGCCGGTCATTTCCACAACCCGATCTTGGTCAGCTCTGCCTGGAAGTTGGCGCGGGTGATCAGGGTCACTTCGTCCATCGCCGTGTATTTCGCAGGTTCCTTGCCGGTGGTGACCCACTCATACATCGCCAACGCGGTGTTGTAACCCTCGATATGCGGGCTGGGCAGCATCGAGCCGAAGAAACCGCTTTCAGCCTTTTTCAACTCGCCGATGGCGTCGGTGCCATTGATGCCGATGCCGATCACATTGGCAGCCTTGAAGCCGGCGCTTTCGGTGGCGCGTACGCCGCCGAGCACGGTGTTGTCATTCATGCCGCCGATGATCAGGTTTTTCGCGCCGCTGGGCAGCTTGACCAGCGCCGAGTTGGTGGCGTCCATGCTGCCGGGTACGTCGAGGGTCTTGAGCGCGGCGGTCAGGATATGGTCTTTGGGTAGGCCGGCGTCTTCCAGGGACTTGATCGAACCGTCGGTGCGCTTCTTGCCGGTGTCGAGTTCGTTATAGGTGTTGATCACGGCGTAGGTTTCCTTCCAGTCCCAGCCGCGTTTTTTCGCTTCGGTTGCCATTGCGGCGCCCTGCTTCTGGCCCACTTCAAAGGCAGCCATGCCCAGGTACGGCACGTCTTCCATGAAGTTGCCCTTCGCATCCACGAAGCGATCATCCACGGCCATGACTTTCAGGCCATTGACCTTGGCCTTGGCGACGATGGCCGGGCCGAGGGACACGTCCGGCGGGCAGATCACAAAGCCCTTGGCGCCGTTGGCAGCCAGGCTGTCGATGGCCGAGAGGGTTTTTTCACCGTCGGGCACGGCGATCTTGATCACGGTAAAGCCGTGTTCCTTGCCGGCTTTCTCGGCGAAGGCCCATTCGGTCTGGAACCAGGGTTCTTCGGCCTGTTTGACCAGAAAGCCGATCTTCACTTCTTCGGCGAGTGCCACGCTGCTGAACGCCATTGCAAGTGCCAGGGTGCCTAAAGTCTTCTTGAACATGAACCACCTCTTTCTTGTTATTGGAAAACGCTTCAGTCGTGGTACATCACTGACCGCCCGCCATCGATCATCAGGCAGGTTGCATTGATAAACGGCGCCTCGTCGGTCGCCAGGAACAACGCGGCCATCGCCACTTCGATCGGCTGGCCGATGCGCTTGGGCGGGTGCAGGTCGAACGCACGCTGGCGTTCGGCGTGGGGGTCGGGGAAACCGTTCCAGTAGTCGACGTTGAGCTGGGTTTCTATGTAGCCCGGCGCGATGGCATTCACGCGGATGCCCTTGGGCGCGTATTCGATGCCGAGGGCGCGGGTCAGGCCAAGCAGGCCATGCTTGGCCACGGGATAGGGGAAGCAGCCAGGAATGATGTGGCTGGAATGGGTGGAGGCAATGTTGATGATGTTGCCGAGGCCCTGCTCGATCATGTGCGGCAACACCGTGCGGCAGCCGTACCAGGCGCCGTCGAGGTCGATGGCGAAGCAGCGGCGCCAGTCTTCGTCGGTCATCTCCAGCGGGTCGCGGAACACATTGACCCCGGCGCAATTGACCAGCACGTCCACCCGGCCGAAGCGCTCGATGGCCACATTGACCAGTGCCTGCCATTGTTCCTTGGACGTGATATCGACGGATTGCGCGTAGATCTCGGCGCCGTGTTCGCGCCAGCGGGCCGCGACCTGCTCGACCTTTTCGCCCTGGATATCAGCGATGATCAGCTTCGCCTGCTGCGCCTGGAAACACGCGACGATCGCCTCGCCAATGCCTTGGGAGGCACCGGTGATGATCACCACTTTGCCTTTGAGCCGCTCGCCGTAGGTGGGTTCGGGCACGGCGGGGAGTGACAACGGTTGTGCCTGCATCGCTTCACCTGTTTTATTTTTGGTAGTGAGTGCTGATGCAGCCGACTATAAACCCATCTTTTGAAACATCTCAATATATAAATTTGCATCCCATATATTGAGAAAAGAGCAAAAAAATTGTGGGAGGGGGCAAGCCCCCTCCCACATTTTGATCTACGGTCTTTAGCCTAGGGCGAAGTCACGCAGCGCATCACCTTCCATGCGATAGCGCACCCACTCCTCCTGCGGCTGGGCACCGATGGATTTGTAGAACGCAATCGCCGGTTCGTTCCAGTCCAGCACGCTCCACTCGAAGCGCCCGCAGCCGTTGTCGAACGCGATCTTCGCCAGGTGGCGCAAGAGCTTCTTGCCCGCGCCGCCGCCGCGTTGCTCCGGGTTGATGTACAGGTCTTCCAGGTACAGGCAGTTGCTGCCCAGCCAAGTGGAATAACTGAAGAAGAACACCGCAAAACCAATCGGCAGGCCATCGCGCAAACAGATCAGGCCATGGGCGGTCGCCCCTTCGCTGAACAGGCTACGCTCGATGTCCACCACACTGGCGATCACTTCATGCCGGGCCTTCTCGTACTCGGCCAACTCAGTGATGAAAGTCAGGATCTGCGCAGCATCGCTGGGCACGGCGGGGCGAATCTCGATGGTCATGGGCGAGCCTTGGCAATTTCAAAGCACACATACTAAGGCGCTTTCGTGACGAGTTGCAGCGCAATTCGTGGTCACTGGCACACAAAATCTTACAGGTGACGCAAGACCGTTCGTCGCCACCCAGGCACGAACATCAAACGAGAGCTGACCAACAGTAGGTAAGGACATTCATCATATGGAGACACCCTCATGAAGCATTCCAAGTTTGCTGCCCTCGCCCTGGCTGGCCTGTTGTCTTCGGTTTCGCTGAGCGGTTTTGCGGCCACCTCCTCCACCGGCCCGACCAACCCGGACGCAACCACCGAGTCCCAGAAATCCATGGGCACCGGCCTGGACACCAATGGCGGCGCAGTCATTGACAATACCAATGCCGCTGACCCGCACACCCAGGGCCATGACACCCAACGCCAGGCACCAGCTGCCGTCGGCAACGGCAAAATGGGCCCATCGGTCAATGAACCCAAGATCAACAAGGGCGATGACTCGAACCTGCCCGGCGCGCCAAAACAGCCTGCGCCTTGATCCACCCAACGCAAGACGAACACCCGATCATTTCCCAGTGAAGAGGTACGCATGAACGTCGACAAAGACCTTGAGAAAGAAGTCTTGACCCGCCTGCTGCACGCTCATCCCCAGGGGCTGGGCAAGGAGGTGTTGGATAACTACCGCGGAGAAAAAGTCGTCGCCAGTGCGTTGGCGTTTCTGCAGGATCGCGGCCTGATCAAGGATGGGCATGTGACCACCGACGCCGCCGGTGAATATGCGTTGAACCTGCCGATCAAGCTGACGGCGTCGGGTGTGGATGAGGCGCGTAAGTTGGAGTCTGAAACCAGCCAGTAGCCTCAAATGTGGGAGGGGGCTTTCCCGCTCCCACATTTTTTGACACGGCCTATTCCCGGAGAAAGGCGTCGACTTCTGCGCTGCCAGGCGATGTAGCCGGCCCCCAGCGAGTCACCGCCAGCGCCGCTGCCGCGTTCGCCCGGCGTGCAGCCTGGGCAGGTGCCAGGCCATCGGCCAACCCTGCGATAAACACCCCGGCATGGGCATCCCCAGCGCCATTGCTGTCCACCGCCGTCACCTTCAACCCCGGCACATGCTCGGCCTGGCCATTGCGGCTCACCCAGCATCCATTCGGCCCATCCCGCACCACCAGCAAGGCATCGCCGGGCAGATGACGATTCAAGTCGACCAGCGCCTCTGCAACCGTTTCCGCCCCGGTAAACGCCAGTGCTTCAGGGCCATTACTGGTCCAGATATCGATACGCGGCAACAGCGCCACCATCAGCGCCGAATCCGGTGCCTTCACCAACGGACCCGGGTCGAACACCACCTTGATAGCGCGAGGCAGCGCCAGCAACCAGTCGAGCAGAGCCTGCGCCTTGCCTTCCAGCAACAGGCTGTAGCCACTCACATACACGTAATCGTCCGGCTGCGGGACCACGCGCGCCAGGTCCTCGGCGCTCAACTCGCCTTCAGCACCGATATGGGAAATGAAGGTGCGTTCGGTGGTGGCCTCGGTCAGCGACACACACAAACCGGTATCTTTATCCGTGCTGGCCGCTTGGGCAATCTCGACACCTTCCGCCTGCATCGCCGCGCGTGCCAGGTCGCCGAAACGCCCGTTGCCGTGACGGCCCAGGTAGACCACCGCCAGCCCATTGCGCCGTGCGGCCGCCATCACATTGAAGCCACCGCCGGCTTCGAAACTGGCCGATTGCGCCAGCACGTCGCCACCGGTTGCGGGCAAGGTATCGAGGGCCATGACCAGGTCGACGATGACCTGGCCGGTGTGCAGCAATCTAGACATTAGGGCTCTCTACTAAAGCCGGGCGACGATCAGCCGCACCGCCCAGTACCGCATAAATCCCGCCGGCCACCAGAAAGGTGACGATCCAGCCCAGGCCGTTGTGGCCCAGCCAGGAGTCGGACAAAGGCCCGGCGAACCAGATGTTCTCGGCGGTGGTGCCGATGGTGGTGAAGCTGAAACCCAGCACGATCGCCACGGCCCAGGCACCGAAGGCACGCCACTCCACACCGCCGCGATACCAGTAGGCGCTGCTTGGGCTCACGTCCAGCAGGTCCTTGGCGCTGTAGTAGTGACGGTGGATCAGGTCGACCACGAAGATGCCGACCCATGCCGTGATCGGCACCGCCAGCAAAGAAATGAACGTGATGAACGGGCCGTAGAAACTGTCGGCGATCAGCATGAAGTAAATCGAACCGGCGAAGATCGCCACGATATCGACGATCACCGCATGCACGCGCTTGACCTTCAAACCGAGGGTCAGGGTGGTGAGGCCCGCCGAGTACACCGATAGGTTGTTGGACAGCAGTAACCCGCCGAACGCGGTGATCAGGTACGGCACGGCCATCCAGGTCGGCAACATATCGCGGATCGCGATGATCGGGTCGGTCGCCGACGCCAGGTCATTGTTGCCCACCGACAGCAGGCCGCCGAGGGTGATCAACAGCACCAGCGGAATGCCCGCACCGAACGCCGCCGACGCCACCAGGCGCACGGCCTTGACGCTGCGGTGCTGGTAGCGCGACATATCCGCGCCGGCGTTGGCCCAGCCGATACCGGTGCCGGCCGCCATGGTGCCGACGCCGATGATCATCGCGCTCAGCGGTGCCGGGGTGGCGTTGAACACCGCGCTCCAATCGATGGTGGCGCAGAGGAAACCGCCGACCAGGATGTTCAACGCGCCGAACACATAGGTGGCCCACTTCTGGATCACCAGCAAGGTGGCGTGGCCCAGGCCGGACACCGACAAGGTCAACAGCACGAAGATGGCGATGAAGACCAGGGTGAGCACCGGCGCGCTTTTGGCTTCGACCGGCGAACCGAACAGGATCGAGCACAACGACAGCAGCACAAAGGCGGCGGTAGTGGTGTTGACGGTTTCCCAGCCCAGGCGCGACATCAGCGACACCAGGGTCGGCCCGATATTGCCGCGCACGCCGAAGATGGCGCGGGACAGGGTCAGGCTGGGCGCACGGCCACGACGGCCGGCGATAGAAATGATGCCCACCACCGCAAAGGAGCCGGCGGCGCCGAGGATCGCAACGATGATGGCCTGCCAGATCGCCAGGCCGCGAAACGCGACCAGGGTGGCGCCGAGCGGCAAGCCGAGGATGCTGATATTGGCCGCGAACCACACCCAGAACAGTTGCAGCGGGTGGCCATTGCACTCGCCTTCAGGAACCGGTTCGATGCCGCGTGTTTCCAATTGCCCGGCGCTTTGGCCGGAAGATGTGCTGCTCATGAGAGGGTGCTCCAAGTGCCTGTATTGTTGTGGTTGTGGCAGGTATACAAAGCGAATCTTCCGGTCGTCCTGACTCAGCGCATTTTCAACAATTCTTCAACCAGCGACTGCAGATCCAGGCCATTGACCTGCTTGACCTGTTCGATCAGCGCCTCAGGCCAGCACTGCATGCCCAGGCACGCACCGAGCATGGCGCCGAGAATCGCGGCGATGGTGTCAGTGTCACCGCCAAGACTGGCCGCCAGGCACAGCGCCTCGAAAGCACTCATCTCGCCCACCGCCACTTGCTGGGCCAGGGCGAACGACACCACCACCGACTCCTGGGACGCGACGGAGGTGCCGATCAATTCGTACAGCAGGTCGGCGAACAGGGCCTTGTCGCCGCTGCCGACGCTCAAGGTCCGCGCCCAGCTGATGCGCGTGGACATCCGCCCACCCGCGATCCAGTGACCATGGCCTTCGGCCTGCTGGGCAACCTGGGTGCCGATGTTCAACGCTTCGCCCAGGTCCACACCGTTGATTCCGGCTGATACCACCGCCGCCACCGCCGCCGCGCTGGAAATACCCAGGGTGGTGTTATGGGTGACCTGGCAGGCCTGGATTACCGCCTGGATAAACTGCGCCGGGTCGCTGACATCGGCGGCAATCCCCACTGGCGTGATGCGCATCGCGGCGCCGTTGGTGGTGCCGTAACGTCCGGATTCTTCCGGGGTGTGGCCGGCGAGGATCATGTCGATCGCACGCTTGGTGGAGGGGCCGAGCAAATCCTGGGAACCCTTGGCGCGCATCACCGCTTCCCAGTCGATCAGGCGCTGGGCAAGCACAGTGGGTTCGATCTTGCCTCGGCCTTGCACGAGTAACTCACCCACCAGGATGGCCTGTTCGGTGTCATCGGTGATGGAGCCGGCGGGCATGTTAGGTGCGATGGGCTGGTCGGCGTCGGCGTGTTCCAGGCCGGTGATGGCACCGAAACGCGCGCGCACCTGTTCGCGGCTCAGGGACTGGGTCGGCATGCCCAGGGCATCGCCCAAGGCCAAGCCGTAGAAGGCGCCGAGGGCGCGATTGAGCGGGGTCATTTCGAGTTTCCAAATTGCAGGTGCAGGCGAAAGTGCAGAGGATCGAGCAAGCTTTCGACGTACTCCATGAAACGCTCGCGACGGTCGTAGGTGGTGCGCGAGGCCTTGAGGAACACCGTGCCGGCTGGGCGGCCAAGCAACTCGGCATCTTCATCGCTGAGGGGCTCTGCACCGATCCATTGGTCGCCTTCGGCGCCGACATAACCGTAGGCAGCCAGGGTAATGGTCAGGGAATCATCGATCAGGCCGACTCTCGGCAGGCCCTCCAGGCCTCCGGAAGCGGGCATCAGCGAGCGTTCCAGGGACACGGCAGTGCCGTCAGTGGTGCGACGGCGACGGTCGAGGGCAATGAATTGGTCGCTGCCAAAACGGCTGAACAGGTCCGGGCGGGTCACCGCTTCCAGGCGCAGGATATCGGTGTTGACCTTCGCACCGGTGTCCGCCAGGGCTTGGGCCCAGCCACTGCGCTGGTCGAGCACCATGCCGTCAAAAGTGACGATGGAGCCGACGCCGCTCTGGGTCGCAATGTAGTTACGCCGCTTGAGTTCAGCCAGGGCCTCACGCAGGGTGCCGCGGCTGACCGCGAACTCTTCGGCTAACTGATGCTCGCCCGGCAGCAGGAAACCGTCGGCCATCACCCCACCCTCGATACGGCGGATGAGCTCGTCGACGACGCGTTTTTTCTTATCAAATCGAACATGTCTAATCATGTACAAATTGATAACGCAAAGCGCCCATGTGCAGCAAGCGAATTATTTCAGGGAGATGATAAAACCGGCCTCAGGGCTCCAGGCCAATAGGGAAAAACTCCCCTGCGCTCCAGACGCCCAGCCAGTTCTGACCGTTGATCGGACGGCTCACTGCCAACTCCACCAATTGGTAGAACGCATTGCGGTGCACCAGGGCTTCGAGGTTGCTGCGCACTCGCAGATAGGGAGCAGGCTCCTGGGTCACAGGGTCGATCACCACCCGCAGCGGGTGTTCGAGGCCGGCTTCGACCTGGTCATCGACATTGGTGGTGAAGCGCAGCACCTGGCTTTCGCCCTGCCCTTCGACTTCCAGGGTAATGGCGACAAACGGCGCATCATCGACGGTGATGCCGACTTTTTCTACAGGCGTAATCAGGAAGTAATCATCGCCGTCGCGGCGGATGATGTTGGAGAACAGCTTGACCATCGGCTTGCGCCCGATCGGCGTGCCCTGGTAGAACCAGGTGCCATCACGGGCGATGCGCATGTCGATGTTGCCGCAGAAGTCCGGGTTCCACAGGTGCACCGGCGCCGGTCCCTTGCCTTTGGGCAGTTGGGCCAACAGGTCGTTGGCCTTGGCGGAATCGGTCATGGGGTTCTCCTGGGTCTTATGGATTGCTCATCCCCAACAGGCCACGGGCGTACTGCGCCAGGGGGCGGGCAATCAGGTCTTGTGGCTTGTTGTCGTGAAACGTCAGTAAACCGCCACGACTGCGTATACGTGCAGTATCAATCAAATACTGGGTGCTGGTCTCGATCAACATGATCTGGATGACGCCGCTGTCCAGGCCGACGCGGTCGAGGGCCTCCTGGTCGGCCCATTCATCCGCGTTGCCGATGCGGTCATCCGCCTTGGCGAAACGGCAGTACAGCAGGTAGTGAGCCCCCGCCGCACGGGCTTCGGCCATGGCCTGCTCCAGTCCTTCGGGTTGACGGGCGCGGCGCACCATGGGGAAGTACTCGACAAAACCATTGAAGGCTTCTTCGGCCACCACGTTCGGACGCGGATAGGCACTGCCCGGCGGCACAAAGGCGCCCTGGGCGATAAAGACGAAGGAGTCCGGCTGTATGCGTACCGAGGCGGTACGGCGGGTATCGCTGTGGTCGAGCAAACCGGCGTCGCTCATCTGATAGCGGGTGCCTTCGGCCATATCGCTGACGGTCATGCAGCCACTCAGCGTCAACGACGCCAGCAACAAAACCAGACTACGCATCCTAATCCTCCAGAAGCCGGTGACGGAAAACCGGCGAATGGGCGTGTGATGCAGGTTCTGCGCCAGCTTGGAACACTAGCCGCCGATGATCTTCATGATGGTTGCACCGCCCGAGAAGGCCACTTCCTGTTTGTCGCCCAGGGCTTTCATCAACAGGCCTTGCAACGCCGGCAGCGCTTGATGGCGCGGCTTGTCCAGCAGGTCGCCGACGTAGTGGCGGTTACTCGACGACAGGCAGCCATGCAGCCAGCCAGTGGACGACAAGCGCAACCGTGAACAGGTACGGCAGAACGGCACGCTCTCGTTGGCGATCACACCAAAGAAGCCCTTGCCCGGCACTTCGTAGCGCACGGCCGTGGCGTCCACGGGGGCGTTGGCTTGCAGGTATTCATACTGTTCGCCGATCAGGCCCAGCAGTTGTTGCAGGCTGACAAACTGCTGCAGGAACGCATTGGAGTCCTTGGCTAAATGGCCCATGCGCATCAACTCGATAAAGCGCAATTCGTAGCCACGCTCCAGGCAGTAGTCGAGCAGCGGCATGACCTGGTCGAGGTTCTGGCCGCGTAACGGCACCATATTGACCTTGATCTTGATGCCGGCAGCGCGGGCCTGGTCCATGCCGTCGAGCACAGTGGCCAAGTCGCCACCACGGGCAATGCTGCGGAAGGCATCTGCGTCCAGGGTATCGAGGGACACGTTGATGCGCTTGATCCCGGCCTCCACCAGCAACGGCAGCTTGCGCGCCAGCAGTTGGCCGTTAGTGGTCAGGCTGATATCGCTGAGCCCCATTCCCCCCACGGCGCCCATGAAGGCTTCCAGCTTGGGGCTGACCAGCGGCTCACCGCCGGTGATGCGCAGGCGGTCGATGCCCGCCGCTTCGATCAGGTATTCCACACCACGGGCCATGGCCTCGGCGGAGAGTTCGTCCTGGGCAGCCACCAGCCGCTTGCCGTTAGGCACGCAGTAGGTACACGCGTAATTGCAGGCTGAGGTCAGGCTGATCCGCAAATTGCGAAAACGCCTGCCTTGACGATCAACGATCATGGATCACTCCGGCAGAGGATGATTCGGGCGCGCTAAAAGCTGACTGATAAATCAGCTTTTAGCAAGAGTCCTTGCCTGAGTATATTCCTGGGGTACTGCGCGTGGCAGCAAATCATTACGTGGCAGGCGTTTGGGCCGGCGCCGCTTCAATCGCCGGCGGCTCACTGCTGTGCTTGCGCTTGTTGCCCATGCGCACGCCGATATCCATCAAAAACTGGAAGAAACCTTCCTGATCTTCCAGCACATTGCTCCAGAACGGCGAGTGGTACAGCGCCACGGCACCGTGGACCAAGGCCCAGGCGGCACAGTAGTGGAAATACGGCGGCACATCTTCAAGCTTCCCTTCACTGATGCGGCCCTTGATCAGCAGGGTCAGGCGTTCGAAGTTCGAGGCGCGGATCTTGTGCAGCTCCTCGACCATCTCCGGCACCTGATGGCCCTTGACCACCTTCTCTTCCAGCCGGTCGAACAGGCGATAGCGCTGCGGGTCACGCATGCGGAACTCGAAGTAGGCGCGGGACAGGGCTTCCTTGTCCTTATCGACATCGGCCGAATGCAGCAGCTCGTTCAAGTCGCGCTCGTAGTCAAGCATCAGCCGCAGGTAGATCTCGGCCTTGGACTTGAAGTGCTTGTAGATCGTGCCTTTGCCGATACCCACGGCATCCGCAATCATCTCGACGGTGACGCTGTCTTCACCTTGTTCGAGGAACAGCTTGAGTGCGGTGTCGAGAATTTCCTGCTCACGGCGGCGAAACTCACGGACCTTACGGGGTTCTTTGTGCATGAGGAAGAGGTCTGCAAAGGTCGGATTAGGGAGGGTTGCGCAGGGCCACGGATACGTGGCGATACGATTTACCCGCTGCGAGGGATTATCCCGACTGAACGGTCGTTGGGCAATGTCTATGTGAACCCGGAATGCACTTTACTTTCAGCGCGCCAACGTTTTCATTGATATCAGTCAGAAATAATACGCAACAACTGCACCCGTGCACCGGCCTGATGAGAACTCAAGCGAAGCGCGCGTATTCCAAATCTGTTTAAAAAACGATCAGTCGCGACTGGACTGAATCGGATACTGATCAATACTTGAACTGTCGGCGTGACATCTCCCCCAAGTGAAGCGCCGACCTGGGTACCAACGGACCGCGTACCCTTGTTTTACTCCTAATGGTCTTAACCCGGATTCACCCCCCAGAACCCGGGTTTTTTTTGCCTGCGATTTGACCTCCGCGTTAAGAAGCCACGTGGGCCAGCGGGAACAGGCGCTTGAAGTTTTCGGTGGTCTGCTCGGCAAAACGCTCGTAGGACTCACCGCGCAGCATCGCCAGGTAATCCGCCACGTCGCGCACATACTCCGGCAGGTTCGGCTTGCCGCGATGGGGGATAGGCGCCAGGTACGGCGAATCGGTTTCCACCAGCAGGCGGTCGGCGGGCACCTGGCGTGCGACATCACGCAAGGCATCGGCGTTGCGGAAGGTGACGATACCCGACAGCGAAATATAGAACCCCAGGTCCAGCGCCGCCTTGGCCATATCCCAGTCTTCGGTGAAGCAATGCAACACGCCGGCCTGGGGCAACGCCGCTTCGCGCAGCAGGGCCAGGGTGTCGGCACGGGCGCCACGGGTGTGGACGATCACCGGTTTACCGGTCTGCCGGGCGGCTTGCAGGTGCAGGCGGAACGAAGCCTGCTGCAACTCGGCGGCTTCGGGTTCGTAGTGGTAATCCAGGCCGGTTTCGCCGATGGCCACCACGCGCGGGTGATTGAGTTCACCCAGCAGCCAGTCGAGGGCCGGGGCTTCACCGGGCTTGAGGTCCAGCGGGTGGATACCCACCGAGCAATCCACATCGGCATAACGCTCGGCCAGGGCTTTGACGTCTGCCGCATTCTCCGCGCTGACGCCGATGCACAGGAAGTGCCCTACCCCACGCTGGCGCGCGGCGTCGAGGGCAGTGTCAAGGGAACCGCCGTGCTGGGCCAGGTCGAGGCGGTCAAGGTGGCAGTGGGAATCTACGAGCATAGGGGTCTACAACTTCAGTCACGAAAAATGTCTGGCCGACGATACACCCGCCAGCCACGGAAATTAACGGCGCCCGAGCAAACCGACCCACCGCACCAGCAACGCTTCGAGCAGCAGCACGCGGTTGAGGTTGGCTTTGCCGAGCACCTTCTGGCGCTGGGCGAGGATCCAGTCCTGAATCGTCAGCACCTTGTCCTGGGCACTTTTCTGCGCCAGGTATTGCACCACCTTGCGCATATCCGGCAGGCCCAGGCCGTTTTCATCCTGGGTCAGCTGGTAGCGCAAGATCAGGCTCGACCAATCGCAGAACCAGTCGAACAGCAACAGCAGGGGGATGTCCTTCCAGGCGTTTTCTGCCAACTGGGTGGCGGACACTTCCTGCTTGATCAGTTTCTTGACCCCCTCCACCACCAGCGCACGTTGTTCACGCACGCCCTGGGCCTGCAGCTTCACGGCGGCCAACGGCGAACCGGCGGCCAGGGTCAGCAGCTCGACCCGTTCCTCCTGGGAGCACTCCGGCAACGCCTGCGCCAGCCACGCAAGGCTCATGGCCTCGCTTGGCAGCGGGCAGGCCTGCTGCACGCAGCGGCTGCGGATGGTGGGCAACAACCGGCTCGATTGGTGGCTGACCAACAACAGCACGGTATCGCCGGACGGCTCCTCCAGGCTTTTGAGCAAGGCGTTGGCAGCATTGACGTTCATCGCCTCCACCGGCTCGATCAGCACCACCTTGCGCCCGCCCATCTGTGCGGTCTGCACCACGAAGCTGACCAGGTCGCGCACCTGGTCGACCTTGATTGCCTTGTCGGCCTCTTCGGGTTCGAGCAGGTAGTTATCCGGATGGCTACCGGCCTTGAGCAGCAGGCAGGATTTGCACTCGCCGCAGGCTTCAAGCTTGACCGGGCGCTGGCACAGCAGGCTGGCCATCAGGCGCTCGGCCAACGCTCGCTTGCCAATCCCTACCGGCCCATGCAACAGGTAGGCGTGGGCGTGCTGGGCACGGCCGGCCAGTTGTTGCCACAGGCTGTCCTGCCACGGATAGGCTTCAGCCACGGGTGCGCTCCAGCAGTTTAGGTAGCAGCGCGTCGATGGCTTGCTGCACCTGCGCCAGCGGTTGGGCTGCATCCAGCAGGGAATACCGCGCGGGCTCAGCCTTGGCCCGTGTGAGGAATGCACTGCGTACCGCGTTGAAGAACCCATCGCCTTCCAGTTCGAAGCGGTCCAGACGGCCACGAGCAGTGGCGCGGGCCATGCCGACTTCCACCGGCAGATCGAACAGCAGGGTCAGGTCAGGGCGCAATTCGCCCTGGACAAAGGTTTCCAGGGTGGCGATGCGCTCCAGGGACAAGCCCCGACCGCCGCCCTGGTAGGCATAGGTAGAATCGGTGAACCGATCGCAGATCACCACGGCACCACGGGCCAGGGCTGGACGGATCACCTCGGCAAGGTGCTGGGCACGGGCGGCGAACACCAGCAGCAGCTCGGTGTCCGGGTTCATCTGCTCGTCACCCGGCGCCAGCAGCACTTCGCGGATACGCTCGGCCAGCGGCGTGCCACCGGGCTCGCGGGTCAACACCACCTCGATGCCTTCGCTGCGCAAGCGCTCGGCCAGATAATCGCGGTTGGTGCTTTTGCCGGCGCCTTCGGGGCCTTCCAGGGTAATAAACAAGCCAGTCACAGGCAGTCCTTAGTCAGAATTATTGCGGGCTTTGCGGCGCGGGTTCAGCTGGCGTATCAGCAGGCACATCCGCCGGTGGCGTTGCGTCTTCGGCAGGCTTCACCACCGGCGCCGGGCTGGAGCGGTAATCGGCGCGCCGCTTGAGTTGGAACTCACGCACGGCGGCATTATGCGCATCCAGGTTATCGGAGAAAATGTGGCTGCCGTCGCCACGGGCGACGAAATACAGGCTGCTGCCCGGCACCGGGTTCAGCGCGGCATGGATCGCCTCGCGGCCGACCATGGCGATGGGCGTCGGCGGCAGGCCGGCTACCATGTAGGTGTTGTAGGGATTGGCTTCCTTGAGGTGCGCACGGGTCAACTTGCCGTTGTAGCGCTCGCCCAGGCCGTAGATCACCGTCGGGTCGGTCTGCAACAACATGCCGATCTTCAGGCGACGTACAAATACCCCGGCAATCTGCCCGCGCTCTTCAGGCACGCCCGTCTCTTTCTCCACCAGGGAGGCCATGATCAGCGCTTGGTAAGGGTCGGTGTACGGCGCATCGGCGGCGCGCTTGCTCCACTCCTGGGCGAGCACGTCGTCCAGGCGGTTGTAGGCTTTCTTCAGGAATTCGACGTCGGTCATACCGCGCACGAAACGGTAGGTATCGGGGAAGAACCGCCCTTCTGGAAACACGCCAGGGTGACCGAGCTTCTCCATGACTTCGCTGTCACTCAGGCCCGAGAGGGTCTGCACGATCTTTTCATGCTTGGCCAGCGCCGAGCGTACCTGGCGGAAGTTCCAGCCCTCAACCAGAGTCAGGCTGTATTGCACCACTTCGCCACGCTGCCACAGGCCGATCAGGCCCTGCGCCGTCATGCCGGGCGTCATGCGGTATTCGCCGCTGTGCAATGGCTGGCCGTCCAGGTTGAAGCGCCAGTACAGGCGCAACCAGAAGGCACCGTCCAGCACGCCGTCGGCTTCCAAGCGATTGAAGGTGCCAGTGGGGGTCGCCCCAGCCGGTACGTCGAGCAATTGCTCCTGGGTCAGGTTCAAGGGCTGCTTCAGGGCAGCGTCGTATTTCCAGGCGCCATAGCCCAACAGCAAAGCCGCCGAGAACAGACCGACCAGCAGCAGTACAACCAGTTTTCGTATCAACTCAGATTTCCAATAGCGCGCGAACAATGCCCTGCAGTTTACGGGTGAGCGGGCCAACCGACCAGCTCATCGCAGCGCACTCGCGCACCGGCCAAATGCCATAAACGCTGTTACACACGAAGACTTCGTCGGCTTGCTGCAACTGCTCAATACTGATGTCGGCCACGGCCACCGGGACGCCCAGGGTCTGTGCCTGGGCCAGAATCTCGGCACGCATCACCCCGGCCACGCCGCAACGCGTCAGATCAGCGGTTAGTAACAAGCCATTGCGCACCAGGAACAGGTTGCTGAATACGCCTTCGATCACGCGACCGGACACATCCAGCATCAACCCTTCAGCGTGCTCGGCGTCCTGCCATTCGGCACGGGCGATCACCTGTTCCAGGCGATTGAGGTGCTTGAGACCGGCCAGCAACGGCTGTTCGGCCAAGCGGGTGGCACAGGGAAACAGGCGGATGCCATCGGTTCCATGAGCGCTGGGATAAGTAGCAGGCGGGCTGCCCTGCAAGATACGGCGCACCGGTGCGCCAGGGTTGATGCCATAACCGCGCAGGCTGTCGCCACGGGTCAGGATCAATTTGAGGACACCCTCGCCAAGGGCGGTGGCGTAGGCCTGCACTTCGCTGCGGATCAACACCGGATCCGCAACCAAGGCGAGGCGCCTGCAACCCTCGTCGAGGCGTTGCAGGTGACGGTCGAGCAGCACCGGCTGCCCGGCCTTTACAGCGATGGTCTCGAACAACCCATCGCCATACGCCAGGCCGCGATCTTTCAGGGGCACGCTGTCCGCTGGCTGACCGTCGACCCAGCTGTGCATCACTCGGCGAACCGGCGGAACACCAGGGAACCGTTGGTGCCGCCAAAACCGAACGAATTGGAGATCACCACGTCGATCGGCATCGGCTGCGCTTCGTGTGGCACGAAGTTCAGGTCGCAGCCTTCGTCAGGCTCATCCAGGTTGATGGTCGGCGGCGCGACCTGATCCTTGATGGCCATCACACTGAAGATCGCCTCGACCGCGCCCGCCGCACCCAACAGGTGACCGGTCATGGACTTGGTAGAGCTGACCGCCAGCTTGTAGGCGTGCTCACCGAATACCGACTTGATGGCCTCGGCTTCCGCCAGATCGCCCGTCGGAGTCGAAGTACCATGGGCGTTGATGTACTGCACCTGGTCCGCATTGACCTTCGCATCGCGCAGGGCGTTGGTGATGCAACGCGCAGCACCGGCACCGTCGGACGGCGGTGAGGTCATGTGGTAGGCGTCACCGCTCATGCCAAAGCCAATCAGCTCGGCGTAGATAGTGGCACCACGCGCCTTGGCGTGTTCCAACTCTTCCAGCACCAGGGCGCCGGCACCGTCGGAGAGTACAAAGCCATCACGGCCTTTGTCCCACGGACGGCTGGCGCGGGTCGGCTCGTCGTTACGCGTCGACAGCGCACGGGACGCGCCGAAGCCGCCCATGCCGAGGCCGCACGCCGCCATCTCGGCGCCGCCGGCGATCATCACGTCGGCTTCGTCATAGGCGATATTGCGCGCCGCCATGCCAATGCAATGCGTGCCGGTGGTGCACGCCGTGGCGATGGCGTAGTTAGGTCCCTGTGCGCCCAGATGGATGGACAGGAAACCGGAAATCATATTGATGATCGAGCCGGGGACGAAGAACGGTGAAATTCGACGGGGGCCGGAATCGTGCAACGTGCGGCTGGTTTCTTCGATATTGGTCAAACCGCCAATACCCGAGCCCATGGCCACGCCGATGCGATCACGGTTGGCGTCGGTGACTTCCAGGCCGGCATTGCGTACTGCCTGAAAACCGGCTGCCAGGCCGTATTGAATGAACAGGTCGAGTTTGCGGGATTCCTTGACCGAGAGATATTCCTCGACATTGAAACCCTTTACCGAGCCGCCAAAACGGGTGGAATAGGCAGAAAGGTCCGTGTGTTCGATCAGACCAATACCACTGCGGCCAGCCAGAATGCCCTGCCAACTGCTTGGCACATCCGTGCCCAGTGGCGACAACATACCCATACCGGTGACTACGACGCGTCTACGCGACACAGCACTCTCCTTTTTCTAATGACGACACTTTTGCTTCAGCGCGTACTTTTCATCAGGGCTAAAGAAAAAACCGCACGCCGTTACAGCAGTGCGGTTTTTCCCTGACAGCAAGCGACGACTACAAACTATTACGCCTGGTGGCTAGTAACGTAGTCGATAGCAGCTTGAACAGTAGTGATTTTTTCAGCTTCTTCGTCCGGGATTTCGGTCTCGAATTCCTCTTCCAGAGCCATCACCAGCTCAACGGTGTCAAGGGAATCGGCACCCAGGTCTTCTACGAAGGAAGCAGTGTTGACCACTTCTTCTTCTTTAACGCCCAGTTGCTCGGCGACGATTTTCTTGACGCGCTCTTCGATGGTGCTCATACCTTGTTTAACTCCTAATGGACAAATTCAGGCAGCTGGCCAGTGGGTAAGTGTATAGAAAGCCTTTTCAGCTTTTCAACTGAAAGCTTCACCCTGTACCCGGTCGGCCACCTGCCTATAAATTAAGTTGCAGCTTTATAACGGATTTTAGACAGCTCGTATGACATATTTTTGAAGCGATCCGTCACAATTTAACTCATGTACATCCCGCCGTTCACCGGGATTGTAGCCCCAGTCACGTATGCCGCACCGTCGGATGCCAGGAAAGTGACCACATTCGCGATCTCTTGAGCCTGACCCAGACGGCCCAGCGGAATCTGCGTCAGCAACGCTTCACGCTGTGCTTCCGGCAGTTCGCGGGTCATATCGGTGTCGATGAACCCAGGGGCCACCGAGTTGACCGTAATCGACCGCGAGCCGACTTCACGAGCCAATGCACGGCTGAAACCTTCCAGACCGGCCTTGGCGGCTGCGTAGTTTACTTGGCCTGCGTTGCCCATGGCACCCACTACGGAGCCAATATTGATAATTCGGCCCCAACGCGCCTTGGTCATGCCGCGCAAAACGCCCTTGGACAGGCGAAACAGACTGTTCAAGTTGGTGTCGACCACGTCGTACCACTCGTCGTCTTTCATGCGCATCATCAGGTTGTCACGGGTGATGCCGGCGTTATTCACCAGAATCGCCGGCGCGCCGAACTGTGCGGTGATCTCGGCCAGTACGGCAGCCACGGACTCATCGCTGGTCACGTTCAGCTCAAGGCCGGTGCCTTGCACGCCGTTTTCCTTCAGGGTCGCGGCGATACGCTCGGCGCCCGAGGCGGAAGTGGCGGTGCCGATCACAACGGCGCCCTGACGGCCCAGCTCCAGGGCGATCGCCTGGCCAATGCCACGGCTTGCGCCGGTGACCAGTGCAACTTTACCTTGCAGACTCATGCAGGCTTCTCCTACGTTCAGGGATTCAGGCCAGTGCCGCGCGAGCGGCAGCAAAGGCGTCAGGGGTATTGAGGTTGGCAGTCGACACGCCGTCGGCGCAGCGCTTGTTCAGGCCGGCCAGGACTTTGCCCGGACCACACTCAACCAGCTCAGTCGCACCATTGGCGGCCAGGGTCTGGACCGATTCAACCCAGCGTACCGGCTTGTAGAGCTGCTCCAGCAGGTCGCGCTTGAGGGTATCGAGGTCAGCAGCCACGGCGGCGCTGACATTCTGCACCAGCGGGATCTGCGGCGCCTGCCAGTTGATGGCGGCGATGGACTCGGCAAAACGCTCGGCAGCCGGGCGCATCAGCTCGCAGTGCGACGGTACGCTCACCGGCAACGGCAACGCGCGCTTAGCACCACGGGCCTTACAGCCTTCGACGGCACGCTCAACGGCAGCCTTGGCACCGGCAATCACCACCTGGCCAGGGGAGTTGAAGTTTACCGCGCTGACCACTTCGCCCTGGGCCGCTTCGGCACAGGCCTCGATCACCACAGCGTCGTCCAGGCCCAGGATTGCTGCCATGCCGCCCTGC
The DNA here is from genome assembly GCF_023169845.1 of Pseudomonas sp. CYM-20-01. Classification (NCBI taxonomy): domain Bacteria; kingdom Pseudomonadati; phylum Pseudomonadota; class Gammaproteobacteria; order Pseudomonadales; family Pseudomonadaceae; genus Pseudomonas; species Pseudomonas sp. CYM-20-01. The sequence continues at coordinate 5,383,489 of NZ_AP025169.1, forward strand.
CCGGCCGGAACGGCTTCTTGCATCAATTGGCCGCGACGCTCCACCAGCTTGACCGCCTCACCCAAGGTCAGGCTACCCGCCGCAACCAGGGCGCTGTATTCGCCCAGGCTGTGGCCGGCGACGAATGCAGGGCGTGCGCCGCCTTCCGCCAGCCACAAGCGCCACAGGGCGATCGAAGCGGTCAGGATGGCCGGCTGGGTTTTATCGGTTTGATTGAGTTGCTCTTCCGGCCCTTGTTGGGTCAGTGCCCACAGGTCGTAACCCAGGGCGTCGGAAGCTTCCTTGAAGGTGTCCAGGATCAGCGGGTATTGCGCGCCCAGCTCGGCCAACATGCCGAGGGACTGCGAACCCTGCCCTGGAAAGACGAATGCGAGGGATGTAGACATGTAACAAGCCCCTAATGATCTGGTCGTCAAAAAAGCGCACTCCTACAGTGGGAGCGCACGAAACTGACAGATTGGATGGTCAATTGAACTGGCCGGTCACATTTAAGCACTCCCGGGCCGATTCGCCTAAGGCAACAGGTCCTCGAGACGGCCGTGCAAGCGTTGCGGCAGGTTTTCCTGGATCTCGATCACAGCCCGCGCGATCGCACTTTGAAACCCCTCGACACCGGCCGAGCCGTGGCTTTTTACCACGATGCCCTGCAACCCCAGAAAACTCGCGCCATTATGCCGCGCCGGGGCCAGGTCCGCCTGCAGGCGGCGCATCAGCGGCAGCGCCAGGGCACCAACCAGGCGCGACGCCAAGCTCTGCTTGAACAGCGCTTCGATACGCGTGGCGATCATGGTCGCCAGGCCTTCGCTGGATTTGAGCAGGATATTGCCGACAAACCCGTCACACACCACCACGTCCGCTTCGCCACGGTACAAGCCGTCACCTTCGACAAACCCGACGTAATTCAACCCCCGCGCGCCTTGCAGCAACGTGGCGGCCAGCTTGACCTTCTGGTTGCCCTTGATGTCTTCGGTGCCGATATTCAGCAAGGCCACCCGTGGCCGGGCCACGCCCAGCGCTTCGGCGGCCACCGAGCCCATCACGGCAAACTGGAGCAGATGCTCGGCGCTGCAATCGACGTTTGCGCCCAGGTCCAGCAACTGGCAATAGCCTTTCTGCGTCGGAATCGCCGCCACCATCGCGGGCCGGTCAATGCCGGGCAGCGTCTTGAGCACAAACCGCGACAACGCCATCAGGGCCCCGGTATTGCCGGCGCTGACACAGGCTTGCACCTTGCCATCACGCAGCAGCTCCAGGGCCACCCGCATCGAAGAGTCAGGCTTGCCACGCAGGGCGGCCGCCGGCTTTTCATCCATGGTGATGGTTTCGCTGGCTGGCGTAATCGTCAGGCGCGCGCGATCCACCGCCGGATGGCTGGCAATCAGTTCTTCAAGTAAGGAGGGTTGACCGACAAGGGTCAGGTGCAGCGAGGGTGTTGCAGACAGGCTGGAAATGCAGGCCTGAACAATGCTGCGGGGACCGAAGTCCCCGCCCATTGCGTCTATCGCGATGACTAGAGCAGACAAGTGATTACTCGTCAGCGCCCTTGTCGATCACTTTACGGCCACGGTATACGCCTTCTGGCGATACGTGGTGACGCAGGTGAACTTCACCGGTGGTCTTTTCCACGGACAGGGTGCTAGCCTCGAGAGCGTCGTGCGAACGGCGCATGTCACGGGCGGAGCGGGATTTTTTGTTCTGCTGAACAGCCATAATTGATTAACTCCTAAACGTTTGGGTCACGCTTTAACTGCGCCAATACACTGAACGGGTTGGACCGCGTTACCTCGTCCTCGCTCGGTTCGGGCTCGTCATCGAGGCCCGCCGGCTGCTGGCATTCTTCCGGATGATGAGCAGGCACAATGGGCAAGGCGAGCAGAAGCTCCTCCTCGATCAGTGCATGCAGATCCAAAGGATCTTCGCCCAGTTCCAGCACGTCATAACCTTTCGGCAACGACTGGGTATTCGCACCCTCCTTCACCACAGCATAACTGCACTCGCTGTGGATCGGCAGGGTGACCAGCTCAAGACAACGCTGGCAAACCATTTTGACCTCGGTGTCGATAAAACTGTGGATTACCACAGATTTACGTTCATCTCGTTCAAAAACGAATTTGGCCTGCACCGTACCGACAGTGTCGGAAAGCGGGTCGCAGAGTCTCTCCAAATCGGCCAGCAGCAACTCACCTTGAAGGGAAGTGCCACGATCAGCCAATTTGCGCGGGTCAACGTGAGGTGGAATCGGGTCATTCAACATAGGCGCAGCATTATAGGGATGCACCCAGCCATGTCAAAGGAAATTCAGCCCTGTGCGTCAGCCGGTCGCCCCGCTAGAATCCGCTGCCGACCTGAGGAGACGCCCATGCTGCCCTTATTACTCGCATCCAGCTCGGTGTATCGCCGGGAATTGCTGAGCCGCCTGCACCTGCCGTTCATCTGCAGCTCGCCGGATATCGATGAAAGCCACCGCGCAAATGAGTCCGCCATCGAACTGGTCAAGCGCCTGGCCGAACAGAAAGCCCGCGCCCTTGCCGCCAGCCATCCGGGGTATTTGATTATCGGCTCCGACCAGGTTGCAGCGCTCGACGGACGGATCATCGGCAAGCCGCACACCTTCGAAAACGCCCGCGAGCAACTGCTGGCCGCCAGCGGCAAGCGCGTCAGTTTTCTCACTGGGCTGGCGCTGCTGAACAGCGAGACAGGCAGCTGCCAGGTCGACTGCGTGCCTTTTACCGTGCACATGCGTGAGTTGGATGCCGAGTGCATCGAGCGTTACCTGCGAATTGAGCAACCGTATGACTGCGCGGGCAGCTTCAAGGCCGAGGGGTTGGGCGTGAGCCTGTTCCAAAATACCGAAGGGCCGGACGCCACCAGCCTCATCGGCCTTCCCCTCATTCGCCTGGTGGATATGCTGCTGGCCGAAGGCGTGCAAATTCCCTGAGAACACCACAAGCAAATGCGGGAGGGGGCTTGCCCCCGATAGCAGAGGATCAGCCAACTAACCCGCAGCTGACCCACCGCAATCGGGGGCGAGCCCCCTCCCACATTTTGATCTATATGTAGCCTGGGGCTCAGCGCAGGCTTGGGCCTTGGAAGCCCATGTAAAAGGCCAGCTTCTCCGCCACGCTGGCACCGAGCCGCTTGGAGAAACGATCAAACGGCGATTCCTCAACCGTGAAATCCACCAGTTCCTTCTCGCCAATCACATCCCGCGCTACCGAACTAGCACTGCCCAGGCCGTCGATCAAGCCCAGCGGCAAGGCCTGCTCGCCTGACCAGACCAGGCCGGAGAACAGTTCCGGATGGTCCTTGTCCTTCAGACGATCCCCACGCCCCAGCTTCACGCTGGCGATGAACTGGCGATGAGTGGTGTCGAGCACGCCCTGCCAGAACTGGGTTTCATCGGCTTTTTGCGGCTGGAACGGATCAAGGAACGACTTGTGTTCACCTGAGGTATAAGTGCGACGCTCTACCCCCAGCTTCTCCATGGTGCCGACGAAACCATAACCGGCCGCCGTCACACCAATGGAGCCCACCAGGCTGGCCTTGTCGGCGTAGATCTGATCAGCAGCACTGGCAATGTAATACGCACCGGAAGCGCCCAGGTCGGAAATCACTGCATACAGCTTGGTATCCGGGTGCAGGCCACGCAGGCGGCGGATCTCGTCATACACATAACCCGACTGCACCGGGCTGCCACCCGGGCTGTTGATGCGCAGGATCACACCTTTGACCTTAGGGTCTTCGAACGCGGCACGCAGGCTGCTGACGATGTTGTCGGCGCTGGCTGACTCCTTGTCGGCGATCACCCCGCGCACTTCGATCAGTGCGGTGTAGTTGGCGCCACGGGTTGCGCTTTTCTCCATATCCATCAGCGGACTGAACAGCGCCAGCATGCCGATGAGCCAGACAAACGTCAGCAGTTTGAAGAAAATCCCCCAACGCCGCGCGCGACGCTGCTCTTGGACGCTGGCCAGGAGAGTCTTCTCCAGCAGCTTCCAGCTTTTGTCATCACTGCTTTCAGCCTTTTCGGGCGCTTTCCACTCGTCACTCATGCCATCAACCCCAGCAAAGACTTATTGGGCCTGGTTGAGCCAGGCCTGCAATTCGGAAAAATGATCGATCGTCAGTCGCGGTTCATATTGCTGCAACGCCTCGGCAGCCTGGGCGCCATAGCTGACCGCCACGCCGTCCATGCCCGCATTGCGCGCCATCATCAGGTCGAAGGAGGCATCGCCCACCATCAAGGCCTGGCGTGGCGACACGCCGCAATGAGCCAGGATCTGCTCCAGCATCAGAGGGTGAGGCTTGCTGGCAGTTTCATCGGCGGCGCGGGTGATATCGAAATAATCTTCCCAACCGTGGGCCTTGAGCACCCGATCCAGACCGCGACGGGCCTTGCCGGTGGCGACTGCCAGGTGATAACCCTGGGCACGGAATGCCGCCAGGGATTGCACCACACCGTCGAACAGCGGCGAGGGCGTAGCCTCCAGGGCGATGTAGTGATCGGCATAGTGTTCGCGAAACGCGACCAGTTCAGCGTCGCTGATCTCGGGATACAGGGTACGGATCGCTTCGGGAAGGCCCAGACCGATGACGCCCTTGACCGCCAGATCACTGCACAACGCGTAACCTGAACGGGTCGACGCAGCGTGCATCGACTCGACAATCCGGCCAATGGAGTCGGCCAGGGTGCCATCCCAATCGAATATCAGCAGTTTGTAGTCAAGGTGCGACACTCAAGCGCTCCACGGTCTTGGCCCACATCTCATCGACCGGCGCCTGCAGCTTCAATTCGCCACCATCGGGCAGCGGTACCGTGAGCATGTAGGCGTGCAGGAACAGGCGCTTGCCGCCCAGGTCGCGGATCTCCTTGGAGAAATCCTCGTCGCCGTACTTGGTGTCACCGGCAATGCAGTGGCCCGCATGCAGGGTGTGCACGCGAATCTGATGGGTGCGCCCGGTGACCGGCTTGGCCTCGACCATGGTGGCGAAGTCGCCGAAACGGCGCAGCACCTTGAACAGGGTCAGGGCTTCCTTGCCCTCCTCGTCCACTTCGACCATGCGCTCGCCGGAGCGCAGGTTGCTCTTCTGCAACGGCGCGCGGACGCTCTTGATCGAGCTGGCCCAGTTGCCGCGCACCAGCGCCATGTAGCGTTTGTCTACGCCATCGCCGCGCAGGGCGGTGTGCAGGTGGCGCAACATGCTGCGTTTCTTGGCGATCATCAGCAGGCCGGACGTGTCGCGGTCCAGGCGGTGGACCAGTTCCAGCTCCTTGGCATCCGGGCGCAACTGACGAAAGGCTTCGATCACACCGAAATTCAGGCCGCTGCCACCGTGAACCGCAATGCCGCAGGGCTTGTTGATCACGATCAGCTTGTTGTCTTCGAACACAATCGAGGCTTCCAGGCGCTGCAACAAGCCCTGGGCCAACGGCACAGGCTCGTCACGCTCAGGCACGCGCACCGGTGGCACGCGCACGATATCGCCCGCCTGCAACTTGTACTCGGGCTTGATCCGGCCCTTGTTCACCCGCACTTCACCTTTACGCAAGATGCGGTAAATCAAGGTCTTGGGCACGCCTTTGAGCCTGGCCAGGAGAAAATTGTCGATGCGTTGGCCGGCATATTCCGGCGAGACCTCGAGCAGCTGGACGCTGGGGGTCTGGGGGGCGGTAGTCGTCATGGCGGCGATGATAACAATTTTTTATGGAATTGAAGCACTTAATCATTGCTGCTATAGTCGCGAACGCCGCCAAAAGCGGCCTGGACAGAGGACATGCGGCAAACTGCCGGCCCTGACCATCGCAATTCATCAGAACGCGAGGCCGTCCTACGGGGCTTTCGCCACCCTGGAAGGCTCAAGATTGTAACAAGCGCAGGTGACATGAGGCCTGAAGCGAGTGCAGAAAGCAGAGTGAATACTCGCATTTTGCGCCGATATTTACGGCCAGTTCACAAAGTGCAGTCAGTCTTGAGCCAGACCACGGCGAATACTTCGGAAACAACGCCTGTTAAGAGCTGAGTGAGAGCGCAACCGCCCACACCTAGTCTTGTTTAGCCATGAGCGTGGACTCCCCATTGGAGAACACGGTAAATGCCAACCCGCTGCGGATTCTGCGCGCGGCAGCACCCGAATTATCAGGGATACGTGTAGGGTGGAGATGCACAACCGTCGGACCGTGTAGCACTAGGCTTATATTTAGACGCTTCATCTCGTCCACAGTCGCCGGTTGATTCCTCCTCCTGACCTTAGCTTTTGTTGAAGTGGTGCCTTTGTCACCACCGCTAACAAGCAGGACGCGTCCGTCGCGATACCGGCCCAATTGGCTCGTTATTGCTGGACACTGGAGTGGCCAACCACTCTTGACGCACCTGACACCGACCGTGAGAAGTCGTGTGTGCCGAACGCCGTTTCCGGCAGCCCGGAAACCGACGGTACAACATGAAAAGAATGCTGATTAACGCAACTCAACCCGAAGAGTTGCGTGTTGCACTGGTAGATGGCCAACGCCTCTACGACCTGGACATCGAATCCGGTGCACGCGAGCAAAAGAAGGCCAACATCTATAAAGGCCGTATTACTCGCATCGAACCAAGCCTTGAGGCTGCCTTTGTCGATTTCGGCTCCGAGCGCCACGGCTTCCTGCCCCTCAAAGAAATCTCCCGCGAATACTTCAAGAAAGCCCCCGAAGGCCGCGTGAACATCAAGGACGTCCTGAGCGAAGGCCAGGAAGTCATCGTCCAGGTCGAAAAAGAAGAACGTGGCAACAAGGGCGCCGCCCTGACCACCTTCATCAGCCTGGCTGGCCGTTACCTGGTCCTGATGCCGAACAACCCACGTGCCGGCGGTATTTCCCGTCGCATCGAAGGCGAAGAGCGCAACGAACTGCGTGAAGCGCTGAACGGCCTGATCGCACCGGCCGACATGGGCCTGATCGTGCGCACCGCCGGCCTGGGCCGCAGCAGCGAAGAAATGCAGTGGGACCTCGACTACCTGCTGCAACTGTGGACCGCCATCAAGGAAGCCTCCCTGGATCGTTCCGCGCCTTTCCTGATCTACCAGGAAAGCAACGTGATCATCCGCGCCATCCGCGATTACCTGCGCCAGGACATCGGCGAAGTGCTGATCGACAGCGTTGAAGCCCAGGACGAAGCCCTGACCTTCATCCGCCAGGTGATGCCGCAGTACGCCAGCAAGATCAAGCTGTACGAAGACAGCGTTCCGCTGTTCAACCGTTTCCAGATCGAAAGCCAGATCGAGACCGCTTTCCAGCGCGTGGTCGAACTGCCTTCCGGTGGCTCCATCGTGATCGACCCGACCGAAGCCCTGGTGTCCATCGACATCAACTCGGCGCGCGCGACCAAAGGCAGCGACATCGAAGAAACCGCCCTGCAGACCAACCTGGAAGCGGCTGAAGAAATCGCCCGCCAGCTGCGCCTGCGTGATATCGGCGGCCTGATCGTGATCGACTTCATCGACATGACCCCGGCCAAGAACCAGCGCGCCGTGGAAGAGAAAGTCCGCGAATGCCTGGAAGCTGACCGTGCCCGCGTACAGGTCGGCCGCATCTCGCGCTTCGGCCTGCTGGAGATGTCCCGTCAGCGCCTGCGTCCGTCCCTGGGCGAGAGCAGCGGCATCGTCTGCCCGCGTTGCAACGGCACCGGCATCATCCGTGACGTTGAATCGCTGTCCCTGGCGATCCTGCGCCTGATCGAAGAAGAAGCCCTGAAAGACCGCACCGCCGAAGTCCGCGCACAAGTGCCGATTCCGGTTGCAGCTTTCCTGCTCAACGAAAAACGCAACTCGATCACCAAGATCGAACTGCGCACCCGTGCCCGTATCGTCATCCTGCCGAACGACCACCTCGAAACGCCGCACTTCGAAGTGCAGCGCCTGCGTGATGACAGCCCGGAAGCCCACAGCGGCCAGTCCAGCTACGAAATCGCCGCAGCTGCCGCCGAAGTCGAAGAAGTGCAGCCAGCCGCCGCGACCCGCACCCTGGTCCGCCAGGAAGCCGCCGTGAAAACTGCTCCGGCCCGTGCCAACGCACCGGTTCCGGTTGAAGCCGCCGCTCCGGTTGCCGCTCCGGCCGTAATGCCTGAGCCAAGCCTGTTCAAAGGCCTGGTGAAGTCGCTGGTAAGCCTGTTCGCCACCAAGGAAGAGCCAGCCGCGCCGGTCGTGGTTGAAAAACCGGCCTCCGAGCGCCCAGCGCGCAACGAAGAGCGTCGCAACGGTCGCCAGCAGAGCCGTAACCGCAACGGCCGTCGTGACGAAGAGCGCAAGCCGCGCGAAGAGCGTGCGCCGCGTGAAGAACGCGTCCCACGTGAAGAGCGTGCGCCTCGCGAAGCCCGTGAAGAAACCCCGACCGTAGAACGGGCACCGCGTGAAGAGCGCGCACCGCGTACTCCACGTGCCCCGCGTGAAGACCGCAAGCCACGTGGCGAGCGCGAAGAACGCGTGCGTGAACTTCGTGAGCCGCTGGACGCTGCGCCAGCCGTTGCCGGTGCCGCTGTTGTTGCCGAGGAACGCCCGGCTCGCCAGCCGCGCGAAGAACGTGCGCCACGTGAAGAACGCCAGCCTCGCGCTCCGCGTGAAGAGCGTCAACCACGTGCCGAACAGGCCGCTGCCGCCAGCGAAGAAGAAGTGTTGACCGGCGAAGAGCAACTGCAGGAAGACGGTCAGGAAGGCGCCGAAGGCGATCGTCCACGCCGCCGCTCCCGTGGCCAGCGTCGTCGCAGCAACCGTCGTGAGCGTCAGCGTGATGCCAACGGCAACGTGATCGAAGGCTCGGAAGAGACCGGCGAAAACGCAGAGGCCGCTACCGGCGAACCGACTGGCGCCGAACTGGCTGCCGGCCTGGCCGTTACCGCTGCCGTTGCCAGCTCGGTCATCAGCGCTCCGGCTGAAGCCCAGGCTCACGAGCAGGCTGAGCGCGCTACCGCGACTGTTGAAGAAGCCGTCGTTGTAGAAGCACCTGCTGCCCAGACCCCGGTGGTTGAAGCGCCGGTCGTTGAAGCACCTGCTGCCGAAACCCCAGCCGTAGAAGCGCCTGTTGTTGAAGCGACTACCCCGATCGAAGCACCGGTTATTCCTGAAGTGGAAGTTGCTCCGGTTCAAGAAGCCCTGCCAGAAGTTGAAGCGGTGGCTGAGCAAGCACCGGTAGTCGAGCCTCAACCAGTGGTTGAAGCAGTGGTTGATGCTGCTCCAGAAGTTCGTGAAGTTCGTGAAGAACAGACCGCCTTCCAATGGACTGCCGAGCCTGCCGCTCCGGTCGAAGCGCCAGCACCTGCCCCAGCGGTAGAAGAAGCGCCGGCACCGGTTGCCGAAGTTGTGGTTGCCGAGCCAGCCCCAGTGGTTGAGCCCGCTCCGGCCGTTGAACCTGCGCCGGTGGTAGAAGCGCCGGTGGTTGCCGAAGTGGCTGCACCCGTGGTTGAAGCCGCTCCGGTCAGCGCCCTGACCGAAAACGGCCGTGCGCCGAACGATCCACGTGAAGTGCGTCGTCGCCGCAAGGAAGCTGAAGCCGCTGCTGCTGCTGCCGCAGCCGCAGCACAGGAAGCAGAGCACGAGAGCAAACCTCTCGTCTGATTCCCGCAGCAACTAAAAAGCCCCGCCTGAGTGATCAGGCGGGGCTTTTTTATGCACCCAAAACCTATTGTGAGAGGGGGCTTGCCCCCGATAGCAGAGGATCAGCCAACCCATCCGCCGCTGATCCAGCGCAATCGGGGGCAAGCCCCCTCCCACACTTAGATCGGTTCGAAATTCAGGCAGTGTGGCAGGTCGACATCCCAGAGTACGCCAGGATCTTCAACCACGACTTCACGCACCGCCGCCTGCGCAAACAGAGATTTCGCCCCACGGTCACCGTTCAGCGCCATCAGCCGCGCCCCAAATACCCGGCCAAACGCCACAGGATGCCCGTACTGCCCGTCCTGCACCGGCACACTGATGCCACCCTCCTCCAACCCCGCAATCACTCGCTCAATGCTCGATGACTGAATAAACGGCATATCTCCCAGCAGCACCAGCCAGCCATTCGCCGAAGCACTGGCTGCAACCGCAGCGGCAATACTGTCGCCCATGCCGGCCGAGCGCAGCAGCAACACCTTGCAACCGTAGATCTCTGCCAAGCGAATTACTTCGGGACGATCGGCTGAAGTCACCACCCAACGATCAGCCACGGCACTCGGCAGATTCTTCAGCACCTGCTCGATCACTGGCCGAACGACGCCATCCAGGCCCACACAATCAGCCAGCAACTTATCCTGGTCAGCCCCTGCCACCGCGCGAAACCGGCTGCCCTGTCCCGCCGCCAGCACAATCGCGGTGATGCTCACTCAACCACCACCGGCAGCGGTTTCTTCTGCATCGGTGCCACGCCGTTCTTGATCGCGACAATTTCCGCCATCAACGACAATGCGATTTCCGCCGGCGTGTGACTGCCGATATGCAAACCGATCGGCCCATGCAGGCGCGCAATCGCTTGCGTCGATAACCCCAGCGCCGCCAGGTTCTCCCGGCGCTTCTGGCTGTTGACACGTGAACCAAGGGCACCAATGTAGAACGCCGAGGAATTCAGCGCCGTCAGCAAAGCCATATCATCCAGGCGCGGGTCATGGGTCAGGCAGACGATGGCCGTGCGCTCGTCGGTCTGGATATTCAACACTGCGTCATCAGGCATGCCCGGCACAAAGCGGCCGTGCTGCTCTTCCCAGCCGTAGACGAACTCATCACGCGGGTCGCAGATCAGTACTTCGAAATCCAGCAGGCGCGCCATTTCCGCCACATACCGCGACAGCTGCCCGGCGCCGATCAACAGCAGGCGCCAGCGTGGGCCGTAGATGGCCCGCAAGCGTTCACCGTCGAAGGTCACGACATCGGTCTTGCTTGCACTGCTCAACGTCACCTTGCCAGTGGCCAGGTCCAACTCCCGGGCGACGATCTGATGATCCTCGCAACGCGCCAACAGCTCAGCCACCCATTCCCACTCGTCCACCCGCTCCTCGGTCAGGCGCAAGGTGCCGCCGCACGGCAGGCCAAAACGCGCGGCCTCATCGCGGGTGACGCCGTAGGTCACCAACTGCACCGGCGGCCCGTCTTCAGGCAGCCGGCCATCCTGCAGGCGGGCAATCAAGTCGTCTTCGATGCACCCGCCCGATACCGAGCCGATCACCACCCCATCGCCCCGCAACGCCAGCATGGCGCCCGGCGGGCGCGGCGCGCTGCCCCAGGTCTGGACCACGCTGTACAACACCACTCGCTGTCCGGCACGGCGCCATTCGAGCACGCTGCGCAGGACATTCAGATCCACACTGTCCACATAACCTCCTGCAAGCGTTAAAACCGAGTCATTCACTGTAAAACAAAAGTCGCCGAAGTGACGCGCCAGAAACGCAAACGCCCCGAACCAGTCGGGGCGTTTGTGCGTTGCTGTCGGCGTTAGTTCACGCCATCGGCGATTTACTTGACCACAGGTGCAGGGCCTTCGGCCACGCCCAGGTCATCCAGTTCACGGGTTTCCGAGATACCGGTGCCGCCGGACGCCAGCTCGCTTTGCAGCTTGTCGGTGTCCAGTTCCTTGACCCATTTGGCCACGACGATGGTGGCAACGGCGTTACCTACGAGGTTGGTCAGCGCACGGGCTTCGGACATGAAGCGGTCGATACCCAGGATCAGCGCCAGGCCGGCAACCGGCAGGTGACCTACGGCCGACAGGGTGGCCGCCAGTACGATGAAGCCCGAACCGGTCACGCCTGCAGCGCCTTTGGAAGACAGCAGCAGCACCAGCAGCAGGGTGATCTGGTGGGTGATGTCCATGTGGGTGTCGGTCGCCTGGGCGATGAACACGGCCGCCATGGTCAGGTAGATCGAAGTACCGTCGAGGTTGAACGAGTAGCCAGTTGGAATCACCAGGCCTACTACGGATTTCTTCGCGCCCAGACGCTCCATCTTGATCAGCATGCGTGGCAGTGCGGATTCGGAAGAGGAAGTACCCAGTACGATCAACAGCTCTTCACGGATGTAGCGGATCAGTTTGATCACGCTGAAACCGTGAGCGCGGCAGATACCGCCCAGCACTACCAGCACGAACAGGATGCAGGTGATGTAGAAGCAGATCATCAACTGGCCCAACTGCACCAGCGAACCCACACCGTAGGCACCGATGGTGAATGCCATGGCGCCCAGGGCACCGATTGGCGCGAGCTTCATGATCATGTTGATGATGTTGAACATCACGTGGGCGAAGCGATCGATAAAGTCCAGTACCGGCTTGCCGTAGGCACCCAGGCGGTGCAGGGCGAAACCGAAGATCACCGAGAACATCAGCACTTGCAGGATGTCGCCGTTGGCGAAGGCACCGACGATCGTGTTCGGAATAACGTTGAGGATAAAGCCGACGATGCTCTGGTCTTTACCGGCGGTCACGTAGGCCGCGACTTTGGAAGCATCCAGGGTCGCTACGTCGATGTGCATGCCGGCGCCCGGTTGCACGACGTTCACCACGATCAGGCCGATCAGCAGCGCGATGGTGGAAACAATCTCGAAGTACAGCAGCGCGTAGCCGCCGGTCTTGCCCACTGATTTCATGCTTTGCATGCCAGCGATGCCGCTGACAACGGTGCAGAAGATGATCGGGGCGATGACCATTTTGATCAGTTTGATGAACCCGTCACCCAGCGGCTTGAGGGCCACACCGGTCTGTGGGTAGAAGTGACCGAGCAAAATACCGATAACGATTGCAACGATCACCTGGAAGTACAGGGATTTGTAGATAGGCTGACGAGTCGTCATTGCAAAGTTCCTCAATCGTCCCGTGTGGCAAATATCCGCCATTGCCCACGACACTTGAATTGCGAACCCTCCTGCACTGGAGGGATTTGTTGTTTGCGAGGTCTGTAGGTCCAGCCTGCGCTGTAATCCTTATCGCAAGGGCCGTGCCACTTTTCTGAAAAACCCTGAAGGCCTTTAGACATCAGGGCTTGGGCTTATCCGCCCCCCTCCCAAGCCTCCCATCGAGTGGCGGATTTCCGCCCAGCGGCCCAATCCCGTCCTACAATTTGGCGGATATCCGCCTTGTGACCCTACCCGAGGATAACTACCATCCGCCTCTCCATGGACGAGGCCTTCGCATGCGTGAACGTACCATCGCCAGCCATTACGCTCGGGCAGCCCTCGGCGGCGCGCGCAGGGCGGGCTACGACTACTCGGGCCTGCTGTTGCAGGCAGGCATCACCCCGGAACTGTTGACCGAACCCCGCGCCCGCATCGCACCGGAACAATTTACCCGGCTGCTGCAAATGCTCTGGCTGGCGTTGGACGATGAATACCTGGGGTTTGCCGACGGCCCGAGCAAACGCGGCACCTTCGCCATGATGTGCCACGCACTCATCCACTGCCGCACCCTGGAAAAGGCTCTGGAACGCGGCTTACTGTTTTATAGCCTATTTGCGCAAGGCCCACGCTGGCAGCTGACACGCGAAGGCGACATGGCCCGCTTGAGCCTGGACGACTCACAACTGTGGGACCCGGATCACTTCCTCAGCGAATGCCTGCTGGTGATCTGGCATCGACTCGGCAGTTGGCTGATCGGCCAACGCATCCGCCTGCACCAGGCCACCTTCAGCTACCCGATGCCGGCCCACGCCGGCGAATATGACCTATTGTTTCCCTGTGCCCAGATATTCGGCGCACCGAACAGCAGCCTGGTGTTTCACAGCCGCTACCTGAGCCTGCCGCTGCTGCAGGACGAACGCACGCTCAAGCACTTCCTTGAGCGCTCCCCCGCCGACCTGCTGTCACGCCCGGATGAAGGCGACAGCTTGAGCAGCCAGCTACGCCGCTTGCTCAGCCGCGACCGTACACCTTGGCCCGACCTGGAAGCCGTCGCCCAGCACCTGCACATCAGCCCGCAGACCCTGCGCAGGCATTTGCGCGAGGAAGGCACCAGCTTTAAGGCACTCAAGGATGAGCTGCGGCGGGACATCGCCATCTATCATTTGGGGCGCGCGGATTTGTCGTTGCAGGAGATTGCCGAGCAGTTGGGGTTTTCCGAACCGTCGGCGTTTCATCGGGCGTTCAAGAAGTGGACGGGGTTGACGCCGGGGGCTTACCGAGCAAAAGAGAGTTAGAGATGTAGCGCCTGGACTGACGCTATCGGGGGCAAGCCCCCTCCCACCTTTGAATGTGTTCAAACATCAAAATGTGGGAGGGGGCTTGCCCCCGATGAGGCCTGCACACCCCATAAAGATCACAAAGCCGGGAAGTGGATCCTGAAAGCGGCGCCACCCAATGGCGAATCGCCCAGGGTCAGCCGCGCACCGTAACTTTCGATGATGTCCTTGACCACCGCCAAGCCAATCCCCTGCCCCGGGTGCTGGCGATCCAGGCGCTCACCCCGTTGCAGAATTCGTGCACGCTGATCCGGCGGCACGCCAGGCCCGTCATCCTCAATACACAGCTCGGTGCCTTCCAGGCTTTCCACCAGGCTGATGCGCACTTCGCTCAAGCACAGGCGGTAGGCGTTTTCCAGCAGGTTGCCGAGCAACTCCAACAAGGCGCCCTTCTCGATTGGCACGTCACATTCTTCCGGCAGGTCAAAGGACACGCTGACGCGCTTGTCGCGGTAGACCTTGCCCAGCGTATCGCACAGGCTTTGCAGCACCGGCTCCAGGCGCACCTGGTGGCGCACCAGGCCGCTTTTGCGCAGGCTGGCGCGCTGCAACTGATAGCTGATCTGCTGACTCATGCGCTCGATCTGCGATTGCAGCACCCGGGCCTGCTCGCGATCTTCCGGACGCTGGGCCATTTCTTCGCTCACTCCCTGTAAAACGGCGAGCGGGGTTTTCAGGCTGTGGGCCAAATCGTCGAGGGAATCGCGGTAGCGCACGCGTTGCTCACGCTCGCTGTGCAGCAAGCGGTTGAGGGAGCCGGTCAGGCGCAGCAATTCGCGGGGGTGCTGTTCGGAGAGGCTCTCACGGGTGCCGCCTTCGATCTGGTCGAGTTCCTGGCTCAGCCGCCGCAGGGCTTGCAGGCCCCAGGTCAGGCCCAGCCACAGTAAGGTCAACAGCACCAGCAAGGCTGCGCCAAAGCCCAGGTAGAGATTTTCGCGCAGACCTTCCAGGGTCAACTGGTATTCGCGCACCGGTTGCAGGGCCACGATACTGAAGGCGGCGCTCTTGCCGCCCAGCAGCCTGACCTCGACGTCATACACGAAGAATTCCTGGCCGTTGGCCTCGCGAATCCGTGCAAACTCGTTACCGCGCCCGTCGTAGCGCGGTTTGTAGTTGATGTTTTCTTCCTTGGTCGCCCGCGAACGCCACACCAGGTGGCCTTCGCGGTCGTAGATGTAGCCGAGCAGGCGGCTGTCAGTGAGGTTGAAGCGTTCGTCGGGCAACTGCGCCGGCATCAGCAGACGGTTGTTTTCGACCCGCGCGGCAGAGATCAAGGTGGTGACGTCCGACGCCAGGCGCTGCTCGATGGAATCCTGCAACGCCAGGCTGAACGCCCCTTGCATGGCCGGCAACAGGCCGAGCATGAACAGCACGGCCAAGGTCGCGGCCGCCAGCATCAAGCGCACGCGTAGCGAGCGAATCAACGGCAGCGCTCATTGAACAGATAGCCCAGGCCACGCACGGTGTCGATCGGCTTGAACCCGGCCGGGCCTTCCAGCTTGCGACGCAGGCGGCCGACCAGCACCTCGATGACATTCGGATCACGCTCGTCGTCATCGGGGTAGAGCTGTTCCATCAAGCGGTCTTTGGCGACCACTTGTTGGTGATGGCGCATCAGGTATTCAAGGATCCGATATTCGTAGGCGGTCAACGCCAGCGGCTGCTCTTCGAGCGACGCCTGCTTGCGGTTGAGATCCAGCAGCAACGGCCCGGCAACGATGGTCGACTGGGTAAAGCCACTGGAGCGGCGCAGCAAGGCGTTCATCCGCGCCTCCAGCTCTTCGAACTGGAACGGTTTGACCACGTAGTCGTCGGCACCCGCAGCCAGGCCTTCGACCTTGTCCTGCCAGTTACCGCGGGCGGTGAGGATCAGGATCGGAAAGGTCTTGGCCTGAGTACGCAGTTGGCGAATCAGGTCCAGGCCGCCCATGCCGGGCAGGCCCAGGTCGATGATCGCCAGGTCATGGTTGAACTGGCCAGTCTGGTACAGCGCCTCTTCGGCATTGGCCACGGCCTCGACCACATGCCCGCTGTCGGTCAGGCGGGTAAACAGGTGATGGCGCAGCAGCGCCTCATCTTCCACCACCAGCAATTTCATAAGGCTCTCCAAGGCAATTCAACTGTCCGACAGAGGGATATCATAGCGGCCCTGCAGCTCTTGCGGGCGCAGTTTTATGCCATTGAACTGGCCGGTCAGGTGTTCATAACCGGCGCGATAGCCCGCCTGCGGGGTGACAAGCCCCAGGGACTGGCCCCAGGGCGTGGGTTGGCTGCCCACTTCTTCGAAGCTGACACGCTGGATCAAGGTGCTGGATTTCTTGGTTTTTTCACCGCCGAATGCGGCGAAGGCGCCGTCGGATGCCTGGACCCCAGCGGTGGCACTGAGCATGGTTAACGCCAACATCAGCTGTTTGATCGCAGTCATGGTGTTACCTCTATGCGTTTGGCTGTATGCCCCAGACTACGCAGGCGCCCCTGAACTCCCCCTGAACGGGCTCTGAACCCCACCTGAACCACAGCGGGCTATCCTCGCGCCCCTCAACTCGGCAAAATACCGCCCATGAATCCGCTACCCGCTTGCTGCACCCCACTCGACGTCCATTGGCCGCTGCCCGAATCGTTGCCCGGCACGGTGTTTCTCAGCACGCGTTTTGACCCGGCCCTGCTCACGCCTGGCGACTTCCAGCGCTGTGCCGTGCCGCCACCGGCGAGCATCCAGCGCTCGGTGGCCAAGCGCCAGGCCGAGTTCCTCGCCGGTCGCTTGTGCGCCCGTGCCGCCCTGCAACAACTCGACCACCTCGACTGCATCCCCGCGATCGGCGAAGACCGCGCACCGGTGTGGCCCGCGCACATCAGCGGCTCCATCACCCACAGCACCGGGCACGCCGCCGCGATTGTCGCGCATAAGGCGCAATGGCGCGGGCTGGGTATGGACCTGGAGAATGTGCTGAGCCTGGAACGAGCGGAGCGGTTGGCCGGGGAAATCCTGACGGCTGATGAGCTGCAACGCATGGCCGCCTTGCCAAGAGAGCAGATAGCGCAGTTGGTGACGCTGACGTTCTCCGCCAAGGAGAGCCTGTTCAAGGCGCTCTACCCCATTGTGCAGAAGCGTTTCTACTTTGAGCATGCCGAGTTGCTGGAATGGTCAGAGGCCGGGCATCTGCGGCTGCGGCTGCTGACGGACCTGTCCGAAGAATGGTGCCATGGCAAGGAATTGGTGGGGCAGTTTGCGGTGGGTGATGGGCAGCTGTTGAGTCTGGTCGCAGTCAGCGCCTGATCCATCAGGATTTATCCTGATCCCTGGGCCAACTCAAACTGAAACACGCGCCGCCCAAGTTATTGCTCTTGCTGATCAACGCCCGCCCACCGTGCCAATAGATAATTCGCCGCACAATCGACAACCCCAGGCCATGCCCGCCCGAGGCACGGGTGCGACTGTCGTCCAGGCGCAGAAAGGGCGTGAAGATGCGCTCCCAGGCGCTTTCCGGCACGCCGGGGCCGTCGTCTTCCACGTCGATGCGGCAGCGTACCTGGCCCACCTGATAACTGATCAACACCTGGCCCTGGGCGTGGCGCATGGCATTGCTCACCAGATTCTGCAACGCACGGTGCAGGTAGCGCGGCTCGGCATCGACCCAGGCGTCGTCCCAATGCGCCGAAGACAAGCAAATACCACGGGCTACATTTATTTGCGGACGCAGTGGCGATAATTCGCCGATCACCTGATCGAGCAACGCATCAAGGTCGACCCGTTGGAAATTCAGCTCTGGCGAGCCTTGTTCCAGGCGCGCATAAGTGAGCATTTCATCCACTAGGCCGTCGAGGTCCTGGATGTCACTGTCCATGCCCTCCAGGTATTTACGCCGCGCCTCGACGGTAGTCGCGTCGCCGACCATCTCCAGGCCAAAACGCAAGCGTGCCACCGGCGTGCGCAGCTCGTGGGACACCGCGCGCACCAGTTCGCGCTGGATCGCCAGCAGCTGTTGCAAATGCTCGGCCATGCCATTGAACGCCGCCGCCAGCCGCCCCACCGAATCGGCACCACGGGCCGGCACCCGGACTTCCAGGTTGCCCTTGGCGATCCGCGTGGCGGCGGCTTCCAGACCGCGCAGCCGACGTTCAAGCTGGCGCACCAATAGATAGACGATCAGCCCGATCAGGGTCAGGCCGATCAAGGCGATCAGGATCAGCCATTGCGCCGGGTAAGGGTTCATCTGATACAACGGGCCGATCTCCAGCACCCACGGCGTACCGACCATGCCGGCAAACACGCGGATCGAATCGCCGCCCTTGCCCAGGGCCATCACCGTATCGCCTTCCGATACACGACGGCGCTGGTCTTCATCCATATCAGCCTGGTCGAGGGGCATCAGGTGCATGTCAAAGCCAAAGCCCTTGGCTTCCTTTATCTGCGCCAGGCGTTGCGGCTGTTCGGCCACCGGGAAGCGCACCAGCTCATCGGCCAGCAGGTAGATGGTCGCGCGTGCCAGCTGTTCGCTGATCTGCTGCACTTCACCGGTTAGAACAAGCGGCTCCTGCTCGCTGACCAAACGCAGTACCCGCGCGGCATGTGGCCCGGTCTGTTGCACCAGCACCTGGCCGCGTTGCAGGCGATTGCGCTGGCTCAAGTCCAGTTGAGCATCGGCCAGCGGGCGCAACTCCAGCGGGATCCCCAGCAACCGCTCCCACACCGCCAGGGCGCGCTGGCGCTCGATGGCACTCATGGGTTGCAGGTTGTCGCCCATCAAGGCGAAGGTGCCATGGGCCAGGCGCTCGCGGTACTGACCGCTGCGCACCTCGTTGAGCAGGTGCAGGGCGAGTACGCCGAGCAGCGCCACCAGGATCAGCGCCGCGCACATGCCGCCGTAGATGCGCAGGAAGATCGAGTTCACAGCGGCATGTCGGCGGCGGCTTCGGGGACGAACAGGTAGCCTTTGCTGCGGATAGTCTTGATCAGGCGCGGGTGGATCGGGTCGTCACCTATCTTGGGGCGGATGCGAGAAATACGCACGTCGATGGAGCGATCCTGGCCGTCGTAGCCGATGCCGCGCAGGGCAATGAAGATTTCTTCGCGGGACAGAATGCGCCCGGCATTCGCCACCAATAGCCACAGCAGGTCGAACTCGGCGCTGGTCAGTTCGATTCCGTCATTATTCAGCCAGGCTTCGCGCAGGGCATTGTCCACCACCAGGGGGCCGAATTGCAGGCGGCGCAGGTTCTCCACGCTGGCGGTCTCGGCCGGCTCACTGCGCCGCAGCAAGGCCTGGATGCGTGCCAGCAGCAGGCGCGGACGCACGGGTTTGCACACGTAATCGTCGGCGCCCATGTCCAGGCCCAGCACCTGGTCCATGTCGTCGGTGCGCGCGGTGAGCATCAGGATCACGCCGTCATAGCGCTCGCGCACCTTGCGGCAGATGCTCAGGCCGTCTTCGCCGGGCAGCATCAGGTCGAGGATCACCAGGTCGGGCTGTTCGGCGATGATCCGCGCCGCCGCCAGGGCACCATCGCCCTCCACCGAGACCCGCAGGCCGTTGCTCTCCAGGTACTCACGGGTCAATTCGGCCAATCGCTGGTCGTCTTCGACTATCAATACCTGCCAGGCTTCTTGCTCCACGGGTGACCTCAATGTCTGTCATAAAAGGCGGGCATGATGTGGGTCACTTCTTAGCCCGATGTGGGCGATTGTAGCCATGGGCCAGCCCTCAAACACAAGCCGGGAAATCCATTCGGTGATCGCGTTTTTTTGTGATAGGGTTCGCGCCCTTCGAAAATGGGCCGCTTGTTTTGAGCCCGTAACATTTAATGACAAACGGTGTAATCCAGCAGCAATGCGGCCTACACGGCTGTTCTACCTTTCTTACACATTTTACCCACAGCGTTATCCACAGGTTACTGCGTTGCTAACCCCTCAAAAACGCATTATCTTGTACCTCGGCACTACAGAAGACCCTACATGTGGGGTTTTCACAGAAATCACCCAACCACACAAGTGGCTCGAAATTCAAGCGTTTTATTGCTAGCGCAGCATGGAACCAACCGATTTTCAGTAGACCAAACCGCTCACGCGGATGGCAGCTGTTTCCCATCCCCGATATGGAAAACGGTACGGGTGTTGCAGGAAGAGCCTGGCACTCGCAATCAAATATAGAACGTGGAGACAACCCCCCATGCAAACCGACACAACTCGCGAGAACCCGCAAGGCTCCGTGCCGCAGGCCGCCGATTCGAACCTGGATCTGTCCGCCACTGCACCCGGCCAATTGCGCGTGATCAAGCGTAACGGCACTGTCGTTCCTTACACCGATGACAAAATCACCGTCGCCATCACCAAAGCGTTTCTTGCAGTTGAAGGCGGCACCGCTGCTGCCTCGTCGCGCATCCACGACACCGTTGCCCGCCTGACCGAACAAGTCACCGCGACCTTCAAGCGTCGCATGCCATCGGGCGGCACCATCCACATCGAAGAAATCCAGGACCAGGTCGAACTGGCCCTGATGCGTGCCGGCGAGCAGAAAGTCGCCCGCGACTACGTGATCTACCGTGATTCGCGCGCCAAGGAACGTGCCGTACGCTCCCCGGCCGAAGAAGCCGCCGTGCAAGCGCATCCGTCGATTCGTATCACCCTGGCCGACGGCAGCTTTGCACCGCTGGACTTGGGCCGCCTGAACACCATCATCACCGAGGCCTGCGAAGGCCTGGAAGAAGTCGACGGTGACCTGATCCAGCGCGAAACCCTGAAGAACCTGTACGACGGCGTGGCCCTGACCGACGTCAACACCGCCCTGGTGATGACCGCCCGTACCCTGGTTGAACGCGAGCCGAACTACTCGTTCGTGACTGCGCGCCTGCTGATGGACACCCTGCGTGCCGAAGGCCTGGGCTTCCTGAAAGTCGCCGAGAGCGCCACTCATCATGAGATGGCCGACCTGTACGCCAAAGCCCTGCCGGCCTACATCGCCAAGGGTATCGAATTCGAATTGCTGAACCCGGTCCTGGCCACCTTCGACCTGGAAAAACTCGGCAAGGCGATCAACCACGAGCGTGACCAGCAGTTTACCTACCTGGGCCTGCAGACCCTGTACGACCGTTACTTCATCCACAAGGACGGCATCCGCTTCGAACTGCCGCAAGTGTTCTTCATGCGCGTGGCCATGGGCCTGGCGATCGAAGAGAAGCACAAAGAAGACCGTGCCATCGAGTTCTACAACCTGCTGTCGTCCTTCGACTACATGTCGTCGACCCCGACCCTGTTCAACGCCGGCACCCTGCGTCCACAGCTGTCCAGCTGCTACCTGACCACCGTGCCGGATGACCTGTCGGGCATCTACCACGCGATCCACGACAACGCCATGCTGTCCAAATTCGCCGGTGGCCTGGGCAACGACTGGACCCCGGTGCGTGCGCTGGGTTCGTACATCAAGGGCACCAATGGCAAGTCCCAGGGCGTCGTGCCGTTCCTGAAAGTGGTGAACGACACCGCTGTAGCCGTAAACCAGGGTGGCAAGCGCAAAGGCGCGGTGTGCGCCTACCTGGAAACCTGGCACATGGACATTGAAGAGTTCATCGAGCTGCGCAAGAACACCGGTGATGACCGTCGTCGTACCCACGACATGAACACCGCCAACTGGATCCCTGACCTGTTCATGAAGCGTGTCTTCGATGACGGCAAGTGGACCCTGTTCTCGCCATCCGAAGTGCCGGACCTGCACGACCTGACCGGTAAAGCCTTCGAAGAGCGCTACGAGTACTACGAAGCCCTCACCGAGTACCCAGGCAAGGTCAAGCTGTTCAAGACCATCCAGGCCAAAGACCTGTGGCGCAAAATGCTGTCCATGCTGTTTGAAACCGGCCACCCATGGCTGACCTTCAAAGACCCGTGCAACCTGCGCAGCCCGCAGCAGCACGTGGGCGTGGT
The DNA here is from genome assembly GCF_023169845.1 of Pseudomonas sp. CYM-20-01. Lineage (NCBI taxonomy): Bacteria > Pseudomonadati > Pseudomonadota > Gammaproteobacteria > Pseudomonadales > Pseudomonadaceae > Pseudomonas > Pseudomonas sp. CYM-20-01. The sequence goes on from NZ_AP025169.1 coordinate 5,405,572, forward strand.
CCACAGCTCGAACCTGTGCACCGAGATCACCTTGAACACCAACAAGGACGAGATCGCCGTTTGCAACCTGGGCTCGATCAACCTGCCGAACCACATCGTCAACGGCAAGCTGGACACCGCCAAGCTGGAACGCACCGTCAACACCGCTGTTCGCATGCTCGATAACGTCATCGACATCAACTACTACTCGGTGCCACAGGCGCAGAATTCCAACTTCAAGCACCGTCCGGTTGGCCTGGGCATCATGGGCTTCCAGGATGCGCTGTACCTGCAGCACATTCCTTACGGTTCGGATGCAGCGGTCGAGTTCGCCGACAAGTCCATGGAAGCGGTCAGCTACTACGCGATCCAGGCTTCCTGCGACCTGGCCGACGAGCGCGGCGCCTACGAGACGTTCCAGGGTTCGCTGTGGTCCAAGGGCATCCTGCCGCTGGACTCGCAACAGATCCTGATCGAAGCCCGTGGCCAGAAGTACATCGACGTCGACCTGAACGAATCCCTGGACTGGGCGCCGGTACGTGCCCGTGTGCAGAAAGGCATTCGTAACTCCAACATCATGGCCATCGCACCGACCGCCACCATCGCCAACATCACCGGCGTATCGCAGTCGATCGAACCGACCTACCAGAACCTGTATGTGAAATCGAACCTGTCGGGCGAGTTCACCGTGATCAACCCGTACCTGGTTCGCGACCTCAAGGCTCGCGGCCTGTGGGACTCGGTCATGATCAACGACCTGAAGTACTACGACGGTTCCGTGCAACAGATCGAGCGCATCCCGCAGGAACTCAAAGAGCTCTACGCGACTGCCTTCGAAGTGGACACCAAGTGGATCGTTGACGCCGCCAGCCGTCGTCAGAAGTGGATCGACCAGGCGCAGTCCCTGAACCTGTACATCGCCGGCGCTTCGGGCAAGAAGCTGGACGTGACCTACCGCATGGCGTGGTACCGTGGCCTGAAAACCACTTACTACCTCCGTGCCCTGGCCGCGACCAGCACCGAGAAGTCAACCATCAACACCGGTAAGCTGAACGCGGTTTCCAGCGGCAACCATGGTGATGACTCGGTGCTTGCAGCCCCAGCCGGCCCGGCGCCAGTGCCAAAGGCCTGCGCGATTGACGAGCCGGATTGCGAAGCTTGCCAGTAAGCTGAGGCACTTTCAGGTTTAACTACCTGAAACAGCGAGCCCCCTGTAAGCCCAGGATTTCAACCGGGCTTACAGGGGGCTTTTGATTACAGGAGATCCCTCTTTTTACTTAGGCATACCCCCGCTTGAAGCTCCAGGCAATCAAATTGGGATCAGTGCGTGCATTGCCGAACTTCGTACCCCATCGATCCTCATTACCGCCCATTACCGCCACCGAATGTGTCGAATTATCCAAGGTGCCGGGCCGGCCCCTGGCCAACTCAGAAGGACTGACTCTCTCTACGAGATTTTTATACCCCAACCGATCGAAAGTCTCCTTAGCCCACTCCCCATTATTGATGCTATCAATGGCTTCGCTGAAGCTTCTCCCGGAAATACCGTCGTTACGCTGGTTCATTGCCTGAACGTTATTCACGGCCAACATGAGATTCATAAACCCAAGCAACTTGGGATCCTGTCCCTGTAGTTGAGCCTTTGCTGCTGTCTCACGGTACTGCGACTGCGTAACCCGGACATGATTGCCGTCTTTGAGCGTTACATCGTAATTACCTGCTGAGTCCCGCTTGACGTCCTTAAACACACCCGCTGGCCCATACTGCGCAATCATGGCCTTACAAGCCGAAATAGCGCCGCAATTACCTGCTTGTCCCTGATAAGCACCGGAAAAGAGATTTTTCGGCATTTCACCAGGTTTGTAGCTACCCGGCTCGAAATTGGTTTGATGGGTTCCCGCCGTGACCGGCAAGTTACCCACCGCCTCTCCTAACCCTAACCCCCCACGGTCAACGCCACCGCCTTCGTAGCGACCGCGTCCACCACCGCCACCACCCGAACCACCAACACCACCTCCTATCCCGCGGCTTGACTGCGATTCAACATCAGTCGACACGTCATCTGGAAACAGCTCAGGAAACAGTGCCTTCATAAACTCAAGCCAACTGTTAGGCGCGTCCTTTTTTAACTGCTCGATAATCTCCTTGAACTTGTCCTCCCCCAACTTCTTGCGCAAATCATTCAGCTTGTCACGCAAGTCTTGAACAGTCTGGTTCTTGGAGGTTTTCTGAGCGTCTTCCAGTTCCTTGAGTAGTTTTAAGACGGCATCCTTATCAGCAGCTGTGCTGTCTTTGGTTTCCTCAGTGCGCGGTACACCCGTCCCTCCTTGCCAATACACCAAGCCCCTATCGCCCGACGTCAATAAGTCCCACATAACCTTCGCCTCTAACAAAACTATTGGCTCAATGGGTGGAGCAAGAGGTGTAGGTAGTTCCAGCAAATCGTGTGATCTCTTGAGCGGGTAGCCCTGCCAAAAAATCAATGCAAAAAAAACCCCTCAGTCGAGGGGCTTCTTTCTTCAAGGGATCAGGCCAACAGCGTCACGTCATCTGAATGATGGTCTGCATGATGGTGCTCTGGGTGGAGATGGTCTTGGCGTTCGCCTGGTAGTTGCTCTGGGCCTTGATCAGGTCCACCAGCTCGTTGGTCAGGTTGACGTTGGAGTTCTCCAGGGAGTTGGCCACGATCGACCCCAGGGTACCGGCTTGCGGGGTGTCGTAACCCGGCTGGCCCGACGCGAAGGTTTCTTTCCAGGTGGTGCCACCGGCTGGCTGCAGGCCCTGCTCGTTGTTGAAGCTGGCCAGGGAGATCTGGCCGATGGCCTTGCTCTGCTGGTTGCTGAACGTGGCGAACAGTACGCCGCTACCGTCGATTTTCAGCCCGGTGATCTGGCCGGTGGCGTAGCCATCGGTGACCGGTGGGTTGCGGTAGGTGGCCGAGTTGTACTGGGTGATGTTGGCCATGTTGACGGCGATACCTGTTGGGTTCGCATCCGCACCGTTGGCCTTCCACACACCATTGGTCACGGTGCCAGGAACCCAACCGGTAATGGTCAGGGTCTTGTCGGAGACACCACCGGTGACCACACTGGTCAGCTTGCCGGCGCCGTCAAAGGTCAAGGTCGATGGCACAGGTGGGGTCGATGGGGTGCCGGTTGGCGCCGAACCATTAGGGTTGCGACCATCGATCAGGGTATAGGCATTCCACTTATTGCCGTCGGTTTTCACCAGGTACTGCACCATCGGGTGCGCGTTGCCCTGGGAGTCGTACAAGGTGGTGCTGTACTGGGTGGTAAAGGTGCTGGTGTCGTTCGGGTTGAACGGCTTGGCCACCTGGTCGATCACCGGCTCCGAGGAGTTCAGGTTACTGGTGGAATCCACTTTGGTGGAGGCCTTGGGCGGCAGGTTCGACAGGTTCAGTTGCAGGTCGGTCAGGCCGCCCTTGATGATCTTGCCATCGGCATCTGCCGCGTAGCCTTGCAGGCGCGAAGTGCCGGTGTTGTTGGTGATGTAGCCGTCTTTGTCGGCACGGAAGGCACCGCTGCGGGTGTACTCCAGCGAACCGTCGCTGCCCTTCTGCACGAAGAAGCCGCCACCCTGGATCGCCATGTCCAGGATCCCGCCGCTGCCGTTGACGTCACCTTGGGTGAACTGCTGCGACACGGCCGCCAGGTTCACACCGTTGCCGATGCTGTTCTGGCCGGTGCCCAGCTTGGACGCGGCGTAGATGTCGGCGAATTCCGCACGGGACGACTTGAAGCCAGTGGTCGCGACGTTGGCGATGTTGTTGCCGGTCACGTCCAGTTGTTTGTTGGCCGCATAGAGGCCGCTAAGGCCGATGTTAAAAGACATGTTTCTCTCCCTCTGCCGTATTTAGCCGGCTCTATGTACCGATAGTCTGAATTTGCGACAGCTTGACGCTGCCCATGCCGCCAGCCAGGTTCAGCAGCATTTCGCCGCCGGTCTTGCTCAGGGTCACGCTCGTTACCGTCGCGGGCAGCGAAGTGGCCAGGGCAACGGAGTCGCCCTTGTCGTTCTTGGTGGTGGCGTTGAAGGTGTAGGTACCCGCCGGGGCAACCTCGCCCTTGTCGTTCTTGCCATCCCAGATGAAGTTCTGGGTGCCGGCGCTCTGGGCCCCCATGTCGATGGTGCGCACCACGTTGCCGTCTTTGTCGGTGATCTTGACGGAGACGTTGCCCACCGCCGAGGTCACCGCCACCGAACCGGTCATGCTCTTGCTCGTATCAACCATGGCCTTGTCGGTCTGGATGATGATCGAGCGCCCGACCAGCGACGAGGCCTGCAACGCCTGCGACGAACTGAAGTTGGTGGAGATCGCATTCACCGAGTCGTTCAGGGTGTTGATGCCTTCCAGGCTGCTGAACTGCGCCAGTTGCGCCACGAACGCGCCGTTGTCTTGCGGCGACAGCGGGTTCTGGTTTTTCAGCTGGGTCACCAGCAGTTGCAGGAACGCATCCTTGCCCAACGCCTGCTTGCCCGTCGCCTTATTGGCGGCGTCGCTGACGCTGCTGTTGTCCTGGGCGTTCTTGACCTTGGAGTTGAACAGGTCCTGGACCGGCGTGTTGTTTGACGTATCAACGATGGCCATTGTTTGGCGCCCCTTATCACTGACCCAGGGTCAGGACCTTCTGCATCATGGTTTTGGCGGTGTTCATCATTTCCGCGTTGGTCTGGAACGAGCGGCTGGCGGAAATCATGTCAGCCATTTCCTCGACCACATTGACGTTGGGGTAGTAGACATAACCCTTTTCGTTCGCAGCGGGATGGTTGGGTTCGTAGCGCGCTTCAAGGTTGCTCTGGTCTTCGACCACACCGAGTACCTGCACGCCGGAGCCGGCGGCCCCCTGGTCCTGGAACAGCGAATCGCTGCCGCCGTTCTGGCCTGCCTGGAACATGGTGGCGAACACCGGGTGACGGGCACGGTAGGTCTGGTCAATGCTCGAAGACACGGTCTCGGCGTTGGCGATGTTACTGGCGACGGTGTTCAAGCGCGTGGTCTGCGCGCTCATGCCACTGCCGGCAATATTGAAAACACTGGACAGGGACATGGCTTACTCTCCACGCAGGGCTGACATCAGCCCTTTGAATTTGCTGTTGAGCAGGGTAAAGCTGGCCTGGAAGTTCACCGAGTTCTCGGCGTAGGCCGATTGCTCCAGTTGGGCGTCGACGGTGTTCTGGTCGATCGACGGTTGCATCGGCGTGCGATACAGCAACGACTCGTCACCATTGCTCAGGCCTTGCGCTTCGATATGACGGCTGTTGGTCATGTTCAAGGCGAAGGTGCCGTTCTTGGTCTTGTCCTGCTGTGCGGCGAGCACGGCGGAGAAGTCCAGGTCCCGAGCCTTGTAGTTCGGGGTGTCGGCGTTGGCAATGTTGTTGGCCAGGACTTCGGCACGCTGGGCGCGGAAGCCCAGGGCTTGTTCGTGGATACCGAGCGCTTTATCGAAGCTGATGCTCATGGCGGAAACCTTCAAGGGCTGACCTGCTTTTCGTTAACAGGGTTATAGCAAGGTGCATGCCAATCTGGCGCAAGCCCGTATATCAAGGGTTTTGGTAAGGGGTTGCCGGCGGCAATGCCGGAAAAGCGGCAAGCGGTTTCCGCGTCGCGCCAGTAAAGCGGCAATGAGGGTTGCCGCTTTATTGCGGTTTGCCGCAAACCAAATGTGGGAGGGGGCTTGCTCCCGATGGCAGTGGTTCAGTTGATACATCGATCACTGACACACCGGTATCGGGGGCAAGCCCCCTCCCACATTTTTTTACCGCACAGCCTTATTTAGCCTGGTAGATGATCCCCGGGCTGCACTGCACCATCTGGAAATGGTCCGGCAGACCGTTCAGCGCCTCAGAAGCGCCAAGGAACAGATAACCACCGCGCTTGAGCGTGCCGTGGATGCGCAACAGGATGTCTTTCTTCACTTCGGCCGAGAAGTAGATCAGCACGTTGCGGCAGAACACCATGTCGAACTTGCCCAGGCTGGCGTAGCTGTCGAGCAGGTTGAAGGAGCGGAATTCCACGCGGCTCTTGATCGGCGCCTTGACCGCCCAGCGTCCTGCCCCTTTCGGGTCGAAGTAACGCTGCAGGCGCTCCTGGGACAGACCACGCCCCAGGGCCAGGCTGTCGTACTCACCGGTCTTGCAGTTGGTGAGCATGGTGCCGGACAGATCGGTGGCCACAATTTGCGCCCCCGCCTTCAACTGGCCCATGTTGGTCCGCTCGAACTCATCGATGGACATCGAAATCGAGTACGGTTCCTGCCCCGAGGAGCAGGCCGCCGACCAGATGCGCAGGCGCTGGCCCGGACTGGCCTTGATGGCCTCCGGCAGCACTTTGCTCTTGAGCACTTCAAACGGGTAGGTGTCGCGAAACCACAGGGTTTCGTTGGTGGTCATGGCATCGACCACCATTTCCTTGAGCCCGCTGCGCGGCTGGCCCTGGATGCGCTGCACCAACTCACCCAACGACTTGATGCCCTGCTGCTCCATCAGTTTGTTGAGACGGCTGGATACCAGGTACTGCTTGTTTTCACCGAGCAATATGCCACAGGCTTTTTCCAGGAAGACCCGGAACTGTTCAAAATCCAAATTACCTGTAGACACTGATACCGCCTCTAAAATCGTATGACCGCCAAGGGAAACACCTTAGCTGTGATCTGCTGCCTTGATCCGGTCGACAACCCGGGATGCCAGGTCATCAGGACGGAATTTGGCCAAAAAGTCATCGGCACCGACCTTCTTGACCATCGCCTGGTTGAATACACCCGACAACGAAGTATGCAGGATGATATGCAATTTTTGCATGCGTGGATCGTTGCGGATCTCGGCCGTGAGGGTATAGCCGTCCATTTCCGGCATCTCGATGTCGGAAATCATCATCAAGAATTCTTCTTCCGGCTTCTTGCCGTCATCCACCAGCTTGCGCAGGTAGTCCAGCGCCTGGCGCCCATCATTGAGGGCGACCACTTCAACGCCGACGGTTTGCAGGCAACGGGTCACCTGCTTGCGCGCCACGGACGAGTCGTCCACCGTGAGCACGCGCAGTGAGACTGCCTTGTGCGCGGTTTCGGCGTCCACCACACCCACCGAGATCGACTCGGAGGTAGGCGCCACTTCGGCGAGGATTTTCTCGACGTCGATGATTTCCACCAACTGGTTGTCGACCCGCGTCACCGCCGTGAGGTAATGATCGCGCCCCGTGCCCTTGGGCGGCGGATGGATCTCTTCCCAGTTCATGTTGACGATGCGCTCCACCGAACGCACCAGGAAACCCTGGGTCTTGGTGTTGTACTCGGTAATGATCACGAACGGGCTTTCGCGGTCCTGCAAACCGGCGGAACCGGTGGCCAGGGCCAGATCAAGAATCGGGATCGTCGCGCCACGGATGTTGGCAACGCCACACACTACCGGGCTGGACTTGGGCATGATCGTCAGCTTGGGGCATTGCAGCACTTCCCGCACCTTGAACACGTTGATGCCATACAGCTGCTTGCCATCCAGGCGAAAAAGCAACAACTCCAGGCGATTCTGCCCCACCAGCTGTGTGCGCTGGTTTACTGAATCCATTACTCCTGCCATGCCTTGACTCCCACGCTAAAACCTTCGGCCATACCTATAAGGGCAGTGACGCGCACCCAACACTAAACGGCACGAGCTTTGCTATTTATTGGTCATGGATATTAAAACGACAGTTTCCCGACGCCTCCACCTGACACGGTATTGCAGACTGCTCTGCGCACCGCTGGCACTGCTTGCCTTGGGCCTGGGCGCCACGGCCCGCGCAGATAACGTCACCTTGCCTGATCTACTTATCGGCGTCACCCAGGGCTTTCTTGAGTTCACTGTAGAAGATTATCTGGCGACCACCCAGACGCCGGGGCGTTATGAAATCCAGGTCAACCAGTTGGACCCGCGCCTGCGCATGCCCATGTGCGACAAGGAATTGACAGCCACCCTGGAAAGCCCCGCCCAACCCATCGGTCGCGTAACGGTGAAGGTGCGCTGCGACGGCGCCTCGCCCTGGACGGTGTTCGTGCCCGCCCAGGTCAAATTGTTCCGCGATGTAGTGGTGGTTGCCCGCCCACTTAAACGCACGGGCATTATCGGTTTTGAGGACGTGGTGCTGCGCGAACGCGACATCAGCATGATCAGCCAGGGCTACTTGACCTCCCTCGACCAGGCCGTCGGGCAGAAACTGACCCGACCAGTGGTCACCGATCAGGTCATCACCCTGGTGCACCTGGAGCAGGCCGAGGTGATTCGCAAAGGTGACCAGGTAGTGATTTCCGCCAGCAGTGGCGCGCTGCAGGTCAAAATGCCGGGGGAAGCCTTGTCCAACGGCGGCATGAGCGAACAGATCCGCGTGAAGAATCTCAACTCCAACCGTGTGATCAAGGCGCGAGTCACGGCCCCCGGCCAAGTGGAGGTGGCTTTATAGACCACTGGTATCAGACGCCAGCTTTTCCTACACTGTCGGTTGGATGCCGGCCGGTGCAGTTTATTGTCATTCGAGCCTAAAGTTTGTCCGGATATGGCCGAAAACATGGCAAGCGTCCAAATACCCAGAGGTTTTTTGATCATGGTCATCGATTTCAGCCGTTTAAATAGCACCCCGACAACGTCGGCTCCTACGCGCACTGTCGGCACCAAGGACAGCGTAGAAGCCAAGGCTCAGCCACTGCCCGCCAAGGCAGAACAGGCCAGCGCCAGCCAGAGCGGGGAATCCGTACACCTGAGCAATGAGGCTCAACAGTTGCAGAAGGTCACTGACTCGCTGCGCGATCAACCGGTGGTCAATAAAGCCCGTGTGGCCGAATTGAAACAGGCAATCGCCGATGGCAGCTATAAAGTCGACAGCAACCGTGTAGCCAGCAAGCTGCTTAATTTCGAAGCCGAGCGCTAGGCAAAGGCCTGCGCCGGGCTTTTGGACGCTTAAACCCCAAGGCCAGCCATGCATCACGACGAAACCCTGCTTCAACTGATCATTGATGATCTAGCACCGACGCAATTGCTGCTCGAGCTGCTCAGGGAAGAATCCCTGGCCCTTTACGGCCGGGACATGCCCCTGCTGGAAGAAATTCTGGCGCGCAAGCAATCGCTGATTGTCCTGCTGGAACAGCACGGCAAAAAACGCAGCGAGATCCTCGTCAGCCTGGGCCTGCCCGCCGACCATGATGGCCTCGCGCAGCTGGCCAGCCACTCCTCGGTCGGCGATCAACTACTGGCCCAGAGCAAAGAACTCAACCTATTGCTCACCCAGTGCCAGGAAGCCAACCAACTCAACGGTCAGTCGATCCAGCTTCAGCAAGCCACGACCGCCAACCAGTTGCGTATACTTCACGGCGGAGAGCCTCCAGCGCTTTACAACGCTCAGGGTTCCACCTCGCGCCTGGTCAAGCCAAGCACCCGCAGCCAAGCCTGACGCCGGTTTACAGCGCGGCCTATCCAAGGCGCGCCACATACTGGCAGAATGCCCGCTCTTGCGTGTAGTCGTATTTTGTCTGGAGATGGAAGAACCGTGTTCAACGCCCTTAATGCGGAAGATGCCCCGCAGCCACCCAAGGTCCTCACCACGCCTCTGGAAATCGCCAGTACCTTGCGCATGCTGCAAGATAGCCATGACCCGCTGATCATTACCTTCCACGAACGCAGCCAGCGCTTCCAGAGCTACCTGGTGGACGTCAGCCGGGACAACGGCACCCTGGCCCTGGATGAAATGATCCCCCGCGACGGTGAACGCTACCTCGAAAATGGCGAACCCTTCCGTATCGAAGGTTTCCACGACGGCGTACGCGTTGCCTGGGAAAGCAACGGCAACCTGAGCATCAGCGAGAAGGACGGCCACCGCATCTACACCGGCAGCCTGCCCGACGAAGTGGTCTACCACCAGCGTCGCAATGCCTTTCGCGCTGCCCTGAAGCTGGCGCAACTGGTGAACATCGAATTGGGTGGCGAGAAGCTCAAGGCCCCGATCAGCGGCAAGCTGCTGGATATTTCCGCCACAGGTTGCAAATTGCGCTTTGAGGGAGACATCTCCGAGCGTCTGCAGTTAGGCCAGGTCTACGACCGCTTTATCGCCGCCCTGCCCTTCGGTAGCATGACCACCTCGGTTGAACTGCGTTACCTGCACTTTGAAGAGAAGATCAACACCACGTTTGCCGGCGTGCGCTTCCACAACATGAGTGGTCTGGTGCAGCGTCAGGTCGAGCGCTTTGTCTACCAGTTACAACGCGAAGCACGACGTTTCGATAAAGACGACGATTTTTAAACTCAAAGATCGCGGCAAAAAAAACGGGCAGACCCTGATGGGATCTGCCCGTTTTTGTATTCAGGGGCGCGCCCTGCTCAAGTCATGAGGATGCTCGTCCGGGCCCGGCGGCTCAGGCGGCCCCTCAAAGAGCGGCTCGTCGACCGATGTGACCGTTTCCGGATCGGGTTCCGGCGCGGCGGTTTGCATTTGCTCCTGCACCACCGCCTCGTCCACCCGTGGATCGAGGCAGGCTACCAACGGCGAGCTGGACATGCTGTCGGGCATTGCCACGTGGTGCAGCGGCGCGTCATCCACCTGATGCAGGTTGGTCACGGCTTTCGGCCGAATCCGCCACACCAGGATCAGCGCACACAGGCTGAAAAACGCATACAGCATGTGACTGCCAAACACCTTCATCACCACACCGGCCAGCAACGGCCCGATACTCGCACCGACACCGTAGGTCACCAGCAGCATGGCGGTGAGCGAGACACGGCGGTCGCCTTCCACATGATCATTGGAGAACGCCACCGCCAGCGGGTACAAACAGAACTGCACCAGGGAACACACGAAGCCCGCCACGAACAGTACTTCCAGCGGCACCTTGGTCAGTAATGCCAGCGGCAGCGCCGCCACTGCCAGGCACAGGGCAAAGCAACGAATCAGCAGCGCGCGATCATAGCGGTCCGACAACCAGCCCAACGGCCACTGCACCAGCAGGCCGGCAAAAATACAACTGCCCATGAACAGACCCACCTGTTCGGTAGACAGCCCTTGCTGGGAGGCATAGAGCGGCGCCAGGCCATAGAACGAGCCCACGATCACCCCTGCCCCCAGCACCGTACTCAACGACTGCGGGACGCGCTTGATAAAGAAGCGTGGCTCCATCGGCGCCGGATGCAGGGGCGCCGGGTGAATACGGCGAGTCATTGCCACCGGCACCAGGCACAGCGCAAAGCACAGTGCGACCAGCATCAGCAATTCGAGGCCGAGCTGAGGGTGCATGACCAGGATCAACTGGCCGAGCACCAGCCCCAGGTAGGACGCGATCATATAACCGCTGAACACCACGCCGCGCTGCTTGGCGTCGGCCTGTTCATTGAGCCAGCTCTCGATGACCATGTACTGGCACATCATCCCCAGGCCCACGATCATCCGCAGCACGATCCAGGCCGGCAGCCAGTCGATCAGACCATGCCCCAGCACCGCCGCGCCGACAATGCCAGCGCAGGTTGCATAAGCACGAATATGCCCGACCCGGGCGATCAGGCGGTGCCCGATCTTGCCGCCCAGCACCAGGCCAAAATAGTTGGCCGCCATCAGCGCACCGACCCACAGGCTGTCCACATGGTCGGCCGCCAGGCGCAAGGCCAGGTAGGTACTGAGCAGGCCGGAGCCAATCAGCATCATCAAGGAGGCGAAATAAAGGGCTCGAAAAGATTTCCAGATCTGGCGCATCGGCGTTCCGAGCGGCTCCTTGCAGTGAGAGACAGGCCTATCGGCATGATAGTCCGGGGTGACCGGGTCCGGACAGGCAACTTGCGCTGTTTCCGGGGATTATTTTGCTTAAAGGCTCAGACGCTGCCCGACCGCTTGTGAGGTACACCGATTGTGAAAAATGCACGCACACGTGCTGTGAACGCTGAACACCGGCAAGGTTCGACCCGTCTTTGAAAGGCGCCCACAAAAAAGCCCTGCCAGAACAGTCTGTGCAGGGCTTTGAATCTGGTGTCCCAGGGCCGGTTCGAACGGCCAACCTTCCCCTTAGGAGGGGGATGCTCTATCCAATTGAGCTACTGGGACAAATGACAGCCGCTACACTGGGATGCGGCGACAGACGGCGTGCATGTTAACGGCCAGGGTAGGTTTTGTCATGTCGTCCGTAGGCTTTTTGAGTGTAGGCCGATACTTGCCTGGTTGATCGTGTTTCAACCCCGGCGACGCGGGCGCACGGGCTGTATCGTGCAAAATGCACTCCCTCAAAATGCCATCATTGCAAATTGCAACCTAAAAGCCATTAAAACCATCGGTAAGTATCTGATTTTATTGAATTAATAGATTGGCACGACACCTGCAATACTTCTCCTACAACCCCAATAAGCCTCGGCGTTAAACGGAGAACATAATCATGAACAGTGCCCTTCTGTTAGCCCTGAACACCGTCGCCCTGGCCGCGTTGGTCATGTTTCATTTTCAATCCACCGGTAGCAACGACCCTGCGCAGATCAGCCAGGCCATCCCCCACCATTTGCAACAACGCCCGCAACTGGCAGTGATGACTCCGAATGCGCAATCGCCGGTACGCCTGACCCAAGACACCCAAGCGGCACCTGCTACTGAACACTGGGTATTCTGAGGAAGCCGCTGATGAATAAATATGCCTGGCTGTTCCTGTGCCTGACCGTTGCCACAGCGGTTCTGGGTTTGGGTGCGGAATCTCAAGACGGCACAACCACCGCTTTCATTGCCAGCGGTGTATTCGCCAGCCTCTTATTGCTGACGCTCATCGTCGGTCGTCGCATCAAATTCGACCCTGTCCTGCGCTAATCCCCTCTGCGCCCGACCTTATGTCGCCTGACCCTCGCATATCGGCAAATTGCCACTAGTCTTAAAGCTAAGGGCAAAAGGCCACTTTGCTATAGGATGTGCGGCCTGAAACCCTGTAGTGGCCCGGGCTTGCGGGAAGTTCCCTCGCGGATTCACGCGGTGAAAAATTTTCCAACCAGTCCGCAAAAATGCAAATGAGTGCTGGCATAAAGCCTTTAGGCAGTTCAATATTTGTCACAGAATTGACGCCAAGGAACTGTCAAATCTGAGGCATGATGCGGCCTCTTTGCAATTCAGGTTGAACTTTGGTCGTGAGCCTTGTCTTAACACTCATCTTGCGGCCAATTCCAAAAACCGCTCCCCTGAACTAACCGGTTAAATATATGCGCCCATTGAAACAGGCAATTTATTCCAGCCGTACGGCTGACAAGTTCGTCGTACGTCTGCCAGACGGAATGCGGGAACGCATTGCCGAGGTGGCTCGCAATCATCACCGCAGCATGAACTCCGAAATCATCGCTCGCCTGGAACAAAGCCTCATTCAGGAAGGTGCGCTGGGCGACGAGTTGAGCATGCGCCTGGACAGCCCAGAGCTGTCGTTGCACGAACGCGAACTGCTGCAGCGTTTTCGTCAGCTCTCCCACCGCCAGCAAAATGCTCTCGTCTCGCTTATCGCGCACGACGTTGAGGCGGCCGCAGAAGCCAATTGATCTGCAACTGAAAGCCGAAGCCAGCCATGTGCTGGCTTTTTTTTGCCTGGGATTTGGGAAGAGAATGCAAGGCGGGAGCAGATACGCTCCCGCCGGATGGAATCAAAGTAGAAAGATCGTCGCCAGACCCAGGAAGATGAAGAAGCCACCACTGTCGGTCATGGCCGTGATCATCACACTGGCCCCCATGGCAGGGTCACGCCCAAGACGAGCCAGGGTCATCGGGATCAATACGCCCATCAGCGCCGCCAGCAGCAGGTTGAGGGTCATCGCAGCCGTCATCACCACCCCCAGCGACCAACTGCCATACAGCAAGTAAGCCACCACACCGATCACCCCACCCCACACAAGACCGTTGATGAGGCCAACCGCCAGCTCCTTACGCAGCAAACGCGATGAATTGGCGGTACTCACCTGATCCAGCGCCATGGCGCGCACGATCATGGTAATCGTCTGGTTACCCGAGTTTCCGCCGATCCCGGCCACAATCGGCATCAGTGCTGCAAGCGCCACCAACTTCTCGATCGACCCTTCGAACAAGCCAATAACCCGCGACGCGATAAAGGCTGTGATCAGGTTGATGGCCAACCACGCCCAACGGTTATGCAGCGAGCGCCAAACCGAGGCAAAGATATCTTCCTCTTCACGCAGACCCGCCATATTGAGGACTTCGGTCTCGCTTTCTTCACGAATCAAGTCGACGATTTCATCGATGGTCAGACGACCAATCAGTTTGCCGTTCTTGTCGACAACCGGCGCCGAGATCAGGTCGTAACGCTCGAATGCCTGGGCCGCGTCGTAAGCGTCCTCGTCCGGATGAAAGCTCACGGTGTCGCTGGCCATCAGGTCGGCAACTTTCTTCTCCGGATCATTGACCAGCAGGCGCTTGATCGGCAGCACGCCTTTGAGAATGCCTTCGTAATCCACCACGAACAATTTGTCGGTGTGACCTGGCAGCTCTTTGAGTCGGCGCAGGTAACGCAGCACCACTTCCAGGCTGACGTCTTCACGGATGGTGACCATCTCGAAGTCCATCAGGGCGCCGACCTGGTCCTCGTCATAGGACAGCGCGGAGCGCACACGCTCGCGCTGCTGAGTATCCAACGCTTCCATGAGCTCATGGACAACATCACGAGGCAGCTCAGGGGCCAGGTCGGCCAGTTCGTCGGCGTCCATCTCCTTGGCTGCAGCCAGGAGTTCGTGATCGTCCATGTCGGCGATCAGGGTTTCACGAACCGAGTCGGACACTTCGAGGAGGATGTCGCCGTCGCGGTCAGCCTTGACCAACTGCCATAGGGTCAGTCGATCATCCAGCGGCAAGGCTTCGAGAATATAGGCGACGTCGGCGGAGTGCAGGTCGTCAAGCTTGCGCTGCAGCTCGACGAGGTTTTGCCGGTGAACCAGGTTTTCAACCAGGTTGTTATTCGGGCCATCCTGGCGGTGCGTAAGGTCTTCGACCACACGCTGGCGCTGCAGCAGCTCGATGACTTGAGCCAGGCGATCCTGCAGGCTTTCTTGTGTTTTCTTTACTTCTACTTCGGTCATAGGCGAACTCCACTCCCAGCAGCGGGGCACGCCGGAAGGATCAATCAGTCAATTCATGATTGGTAAAACGGGGTACTGAGTAACTACTGGGTAAGTCCATGGAGGTATTCCACAAGCCCCGGCGGGGCTGACGGGCGCAATGATACACCGCCCGGCCACTTTAAACGTCAAAAAACTGGAAAGAACAAGCGCTTGCGAGCCAAAGCTGAGCAACGGCCGCATCTATGAACTGCGACGACGCAGCGGATGAGGAAAACACATGAAGGCGAGAGAAAAAGAACAAATCCCACACAAACCCCAGACGGCAAAAAGCCCGCACTAGGCGGGCTTTTTGTTTGTATGGTGCACTCGACAGGATTCGAACCTGTGACCGCTCGGTTCGTAGCCGAGTACTCTATCCAGCTGAGCTACGAGTGCAGATTGTGTTTTTAGACCAGATCACAACTGGTTGTAACCGAATCACCTGCATTTCTGCAACTGACTCTTAAATGGTGCACTCGACAGGATTCGAACCTGTGACCGCTCGGTTCGTAGCCGAGTACTCTATCCAGCTGAGCTACGAGTGCATTTGTTGCCGCGCATTATAGGCCGTTCAATCTCTATGTAAAGCTATTTTTTCGAGTAATTTCAACAACTTACCGAAAAAACCAGATTGCAACGTACTAAGCAAATAATGGCGGAGAACGGGGGATTCGAACCCCCGACACCCTTTTGAGGTGTACTCCCTTAGCAGGGGAGCGCCTTCGGCCACTCGGCCAGCTCTCCGCAACACGGGGCGTATATTAACCACGTTCATCCCCGTTTGCAAACATAAAAAACGATAAAAATTAAAGGCTTGGTTCTTCGTCCTTCTCTTTCTTGATCCGCAGGTAGATTTCCTCGCGGTGCACCGCTACCTCTTTCGGAGCGTTAACCCCGATACGCACTTGATTGCCTTTGACGCCGAGCACGGTCACGGTGATTTCGCCATCACCGATAATCAGGCTTTCTGCGCAACGACGAGTCAGAATCAGCATACCTTTCTCCTCACGCATTTCAGTTCAGGAACAACAGTCTGCAAAAAAAAGGCCTTCGACCTACAACCCAAAGGCCATAGCCCTACCGCCTAAGTATTGTCGAGCGCGCGCAAAAGAACATGCGCCCTACAAAAAAAGGAAAGGCGCGGTAAACCGCGCCTTCCAGGCACTGCGTCACTCGCCCTGTCGGGCCGGAGCGTCCAGCTCAAAAGCGGTATGCAGAGCGCGTACAGCCAACTCCAGGTACTTCTCTTCGATCACCACCGAGACTTTGATTTCCGAGGTGGAGATCATCTGGATGTTGATGCTTTCCTTGGCCAGGGCCTCGAACATGCGGCTGGCAACGCCGGCATGGGAGCGCATGCCCACGCCCACGATCGACACCTTGGCAATCTTGGTATCACCAACCACTTCACGGGCGCCGATTTCCTTGGCAGTGTTCTGCAGGATCCGCTCGGCCGCATCGTACTCGTTGCGGTGCACAGTGAAGGTGAAATCGGTGGTGTTATCGTGCGAAACGTTCTGCACGATCATGTCGACTTCGATGTTGGCACCGCTGATAGGACCCAGGATCTTGAACGCCACGCCCGGGGTATCCGGCACGCCACGGATAGTCAGCTTGGCTTCATCACGGTTGAAAGCGATACCGGAAATGATCGGCTGTTCCATGGATTCCTCTTCATCAATAGTAATGAGGGTGCCCGGACCCTCCTTGAAGCTGTGCAATACGCGCAGCGGAACGTTGTACTTGCCGGCGAACTCCACCGCACGGATCTGCAACACCTTGGAACCGAGGCTGGCCATTTCCAGCATCTCTTCAAAGGTGATCTTGTCCAGGCGCTGAGCCACGGACACCACACGCGGGTCGGTGGTGTAGACGCCATCCACATCGGTGTAGATCTGGCATTCATCAGCCTTGAGGGCCGCTGCCAGCGCCACGCCGGTGGTGTCCGAACCGCCACGCCCGAGGGTGGTGATGTTGCCCTGCTCGTCCACACCCTGGAAGCCTGCTACAACTACCACGCGCCCGGCTTTCAGGTCCGTACGGATTTTCTGATCGTCAATCTGCAGGATACGCGCCTTGGTATGCGCGCTGTCGGTGAGGATGCGCACCTGGCTGCCAGTGTAGGACACCGCCGGCACACCGCGCTTATTCAACGCCATGGCCAGCAACGCGATGGTCACCTGCTCGCCGGTGGACACGATCACATCCAGCTCACGCGGCAGCGGCTGTTGATCACCACTGATTGCCTTGGCCAGATCGATCAGGCGATTGGTCTCGCCGCTCATGGCCGACAGCACCACCACCAGGTCGTCGCCGGCATCGCGGAACTTCTTAACCTTGTCGGCCACCTGCTCGATTCTTTCGACAGAGCCGACCGAGGTGCCTCCAAATTTCTGTACGATCAAAGCCATTTCTAAGCCGCCTCAGCCCGTAAAGGGGCGCCTAATATCCAATCAACCAGCACCACACCGGCCCGTGACTAGACCACGGGCCGGTTAACAGTGCCTTAAATACCTGCCTTGACAAACGGCACGGTCAGGGCCAGGGCCGCGTCCAGGCTGCCGGCGTCTACACCACCGCCTTGCGCCATGTCCGGACGACCACCACCCTTCCCGCCCACTGCCGCGGCGGCTTGCTTCATCAAATCACCGGCTTTGAGTTGGCCAGTCAGGTCCTTGGTCACACCTGCAACCAGCACGACCTTATCCTCATGGACACCGCCGAGCAGGATCACTGCGCGGCCGAGCTTGTTCTTCAACTGATCGACCAAGGCCAACAGCGCCTTGCCGTCCTGGCCGTCCAGGCGTGCAGCCAGGACTTTGACGTCCTTGACGTCCACCGCCGAAGCCGACAGGTCGTCGCCGGCCGCACTGGCCGCCTTGGCCTGCAACTGCTCCAGCTGTTTCTCCAGGGCGCGGTTGCGCTCCAGCACAGCGGACAGCTTGTCGATCAGATTGTCGCGGCTGCCCTTGACCAGGCTGGCCGCTTCCTTGAGTTGTTCTTCCGCCGCATTCAGGTAGGCCAGGGCCGCAGCGCCGGTCACCGCTTCGATACGACGCACACCGGAGGCCACGCCGCCTTCGCTGATGATTTTCAGCAGGGCGATGTCGCCGGTACGGTTGGCGTGGATACCGCCACACAGCTCCACCGAGAAGTCACCGCCCATGCTCAGTACACGCACGCTGTCGCCGTACTTCTCGCCGAACAGCGCCATGGCGCCCTTGGCCTTGGCGGTCTCGATATCGGTTTCTTCGGTTTCTACCGCGGTGTTCTTGCGAATCTCGGCGTTGACGATGTCTTCCAGGGCCTTGATCTGCTCAGGCTTGATCGCTTCAAAGTGGCTGAAGTCGAAACGCAGGCGCTGGCTGTCTACCAAAGAACCCTTCTGCTGCACGTGCTCACCCAGAACCTGGCGCAGCGCGGCGTGCAGCAAGTGCGTGGCCGAGTGGTTCAGCGAAGTGGCATGACGCACATCAGCGTCCACCTGGGCATCGACCGGCGCACCCACGGTCAGGCTGCCCGAAGCCAACACACCGTGGTGCAGGAACGCACCGCCGGTCTTGGTGGTGTCACGCACATCAAAACGACCGGAAGCCGCCTTGAGGAAACCGCAGTCGCCAATCTGGCCACCGGACTCGGCGTAGAACGGGGTCTGGTCCAGAACCACAACACCGTCATCGCCTTCATTCAGTACATCAACCGACTGGCCGTCCTTATACAGGGCGACCACTTTGGCCGAGCCGCTGGTGGCCTTGTAACCGGTGAATTCAGTGGCTACGTCAACCTTGACCAGGCTGTTGTAGTCCATGCCGAACGAGCTGGCCGAACGTGCACGCACGCGCTGGGCTTCCATCTCGCGCTCGAAACCTTCCTCGTCGAGGGTCAGGTTGCGCTCACGGGCGATGTCGCCAGTCAGGTCCATCGGGAAACCGTAGGTATCGTAGAGCTTGAACACCACGTCACCCGGCACCACGGAGCCTTGCAGGTTGGCGAGGTCTTGCTCGAGGATCTTCAGGCCCTGCTCAAGGGTCTTGGCGAACTGCTCTTCTTCAGCTTTGAGCACGCGCTCGATGTGCGCCTGGTTCTGCTTGAGTTCCGGGAAGGCTTCGCCCATCTCGGCCACCAGGGCCGCGACGATCTGATAGAAGAAACTGCCGTTGGCACCCAGCTTGTTACCGTGACGGCAAGCACGACGGATGATGCGACGCAGCACGTAGCCACGGCCTTCGTTGGACGGCAGCACACCGTCGGCAATCAGGAAGCCACAGGAACGGATGTGGTCGGCCACAACCTTGAGGGAAGCCTGGTCTTCATTGGTGCAACCAATGGCCTTGGCCGCAGCGGCCAGCAGGCTCTGGAACAGGTCGATCTCGTAGTTGGAGTGCACGTGCTGCATCACCGCACTGATCCGCTCCAGGCCCATGCCGGTGTCCACCGACGGCGCTGGCAACGGATGCAACACGCCATCGGCGGTGCGGTTGAACTGCATGAACACGTTGTTCCAGATCTCGATGTAACGGTCGCCGTCTTCTTCTGGCGAGCCCGGTGGGCCGCCCCAGATGTCAGCGCCGTGGTCGTAGAAGATCTCGGTGCAAGGGCCGCACGGACCGGTATCGCCCATGGTCCAGAAGTTGTCGGAGGCGTACGGTGCGCCTTTGTTGTCGCCGATGCGCACCATGCGCTCAGCCGGCACGCCGACTTCCTTGGTCCAGATGTCATACGCTTCGTCATCGCTGGCGTAGACGGTGACCCAGAGTTTTTCCTTCGGCAGTTTCAGCACGCCAGTCAGGAAGGTCCAGGCGAAGTTGATCGCGTCTTGCTTGAAATAATCGCCAAAGCTGAAGTTGCCGAGCATTTCGAAAAAAGTGTGGTGACGGGCGGTATAGCCTACGTTTTCCAGGTCGTTGTGCTTGCCACCGGCGCGTACGCATTTCTGGCTGCTGACGGCGCGGGTGTACGCGCGCTTTTCCTGGCCCAGGAAGCAGTCCTTGAACTGGTTCATCCCCGCGTTAGTGAACAGCAGGGTAGGGTCATTGCCTGGGATCAAGGAGCTGGAGGAGACACGGGTGTGACCTTGCTCTTCGAAGAAGCGAAGGAAGGCTTCACGGATTTCTGCGCTTTTCATTAGGTTCTTCCACGGAGGCTGCGGCCAAAGGCCAGTGCGCAACATCATCAGACGAAGCGACGGCAAAGGGCCGCATTATATCGGCCCTTTGCCGGTGGTACAGCGTGTTTATGCGATAGAGAGGCTCAATTAGACGGTCTGCACAGTCATTTGCGCGAAAAGTCGACGAATGTCGCGAGCACTTGCTCGACCTGCGCCCGGCTCACATCCAAATGAGTGACCATGCGCAGGCGCGGTGCGGCGCTCAGCTTGATCCCGCGTTCGGCGGCAAACGCCTTCAAAGCCTGGGCCTGATCACCGATCTGCACATAGACCATGTTGGTCTGCACCGGCTCCACCTCATAACCCGCCTTGCGCAACTCCCCCCCCAGCCATTGGGCATTGGCGTGGTCGTCGGCCAGGCGCTGCACCTGGTGATCCAGGGCATACAACCCTGCAGCAGCCAGGGAACCGGCCTGGCGCATGCCGCCACCGACCATCTTGCGCAGGCGCCGGGCCTTGGCGATCAGCGCCGTGGACCCGCACAACACCGAGCCGACAGGCGCACCGAGGCCCTTGGACAGGCACACCGACACTGAATCGAAGTGCTGCGCGATCTCCCGCGCATCCACCCCCAGCTTCACCGCTGCGTTGTAGAGCCGTGCGCCATCCAAATGCAGAGCCAGGCCATGCTCTCGGGTAAACGCCCGGGCTTTGGCCAGGTACTCCAGCGGCAGCACCTGGCCCTGCATGGTGTTTTCCAGCGCCAACAGACGGGTACGGGCAAAGTGGAAGTCGTCAGGCTTGATGGCTGCCAGCACCTGGTCCAGGTCCAGTGAGCCATCCGCCTGCACTTCCAGCGGCTGCGGCTGGATCGACCCGAGCACGGCCGCCCCGCCCCCTTCGTATTTGTAGGTGTGGGCCTGCTGGCCGACGATGTACTCCTCGCCGCGCTCACAGTGGGCCATCAACGCCAGCAGGTTGCTCATGGTGCCGGTGGGCACGAACAACGCCGCGGCAAAGCCCAGGCGCTTGGCCAGTTCGGCCTCCAGTCGGTTGACGCTGGGGTCTTCGCCATACACGTCATCGCCGCTGGGGGCAGTGGCCATCGCGTCGAGCATGCCGGGGGTGGGTTGGGTCACGGTGTCGCTGCGCAGGTCGATCACAGACATGAAACAAGCCTCTCGAGGGTTCAGTAAGTGCCTTTTGTGAGTGATTACTGCGGGCAACGCCACGGAATATCAAGCCCCAACTGCATTCAATCGAATACCAACCAAACAAACCGATATAGCTTATCGATACCGCGGTCGTGCAGTTTTCGAAAAACCGTGTTAAAAACTCTCCGCCGCCAGGGTTCTGGCGGCAACGTTCTCAGGGCGGGGTGCAATTCCCCACCGGCGGTAATTACACGCAATGTGTATAGCCCGCGAGCGCTTGGCGCCTCGAACTGCTCACGCAGGACGGCGACAAGGTCAGCAGACCCGGTGTGATCCCGGGGCCGACGGTCATAGTCCGGATGAAGAGAGAACGGGATTGGCACCTGAGGGCCGCGCACGATGTGTGCTCGCGTACCCTTAAATCCCATTCGATTCATAACGCCCTGTTTTTTTCTTAAACAGGAGTCAGAACATGCAACCCACCGCAATCGACAGCAAAGCCAAGCACCACCACGGCGAACGTATCGCGTTTATCCAGGCTTGCTGGCACAAGGAAATTGTCGACCAGAGCCGTAAAGGCTTCCTCGCCGAGATCATCGCCCAGGGCTACCAGGAATCGGACATCGATTTCTTCGAAGTCGGCGGCGCCTTTGAAATGCCGCTGCACGCCAAGCTGCTGGCCAAGACCGGCCGTTACGCCGGTATCGTCGCCGCCGCGCTGGTGGTGGACGGTGGCATCTACCGCCACGAATTCGTCGCCCAATCGGTGGTCAGCGGCCTGATGCAGGTGCAGCTGGAAACCGAAGTGCCGGTGTTCTCGGTGTCCCTGACCCCGCATCACTTCCACGCCGGCAGCGAACACCAGACCTTCTTCTACGAGCACTTCGTGCACAAAGGCCAGGAAGCAGCACGCACCTGCGCCGACACCTTGCACAAAGTCCGCGCGATTCGCCGTAGCGAGCCACGCGCGGTAGCAGTCTAAGCAACACGGCAAAGTACAAGGTGGGAGGGGGCTTGCTCCCGATGGCAGTGTGTCAGTCACTTAATTGTCAACTGACCCACCGCTATCGGGGGCAAGCCCCCTCCCACATTTGGATCGGATGAGGCTTTGAGCTTCAGGCCAAGCCGACATCCGTCGTCGGCACAATCAATATCCCCGCCCGCAAACCATTCTTCACCTTCGGGTTGGGGAAGATGAT
Source organism: Pseudomonas sp. CYM-20-01 (assembly GCF_023169845.1). NCBI lineage: Bacteria > Pseudomonadati > Pseudomonadota > Gammaproteobacteria > Pseudomonadales > Pseudomonadaceae > Pseudomonas > Pseudomonas sp. CYM-20-01. The sequence goes on from NZ_AP025169.1 coordinate 5,428,098, forward strand.
GCGCGCGCCCTCCTCCTCGATCACCCAGCGGGTCTTGGCCACGTCTTCGGCCAGCAGGTAGCCCTGGGCCAACGGCGAGAAGTTTTCCACATCCGCCGGCAGGTGCAGCAGGAAGGCGTCGCTGTGCTTGATGACTTCACGGGAGACGGCAAACAGTTGCAGGCCGTCGAGGCTGCTGGTCGGCGGCTCGGTGCCTTCGATGATCTGCTTGAGGCGTGTTTCCAGGCGGGACACGTCCACGCCCTGGTTTTGCCCGAACGGCCGCGCCTTGCCCAATTCCAGGGTGAACGCCTCGGCATCGAGTTGTTCGTAGGTAAACGCGGTGAACGTGATCGAGGTCTTGTTCTGCAACAGCACCGCTTGCATGCCGGCAGCGTTCAGGCGCGCCAGCTCATGGCGTGAATGCTGGCGACCTTCCTTCCACGGGTACAGGGCAAACTGCTCGATCTTCGAGCCGCGAATGGCCGTGTGCAGGTCGTAATGCAGGCGTGAGCGGCCCGGCAGGCTGAAAAAACTGCGGGCCAGTTGCTCCAGCTCGGCGGCGCGCATGGCCTCCGGGCCGATGTTTTTTTCATGCCGACCGTTGAACAGCCGGTTGACGTCCAGTTCGAGGTAACGCTCGCCGCGGCGCATGGCCTCGGGGTTGCCGAACAGGAACAGAATACGGGTACGGGGCTTGATCTCCCCACGGGCAATGCCATGCAACAGGCGGTCGAGCAGTTCGATCGGCGCGGTTTCATTGCCATGGATGCCGGACGACAGCAGCAGGTCGCTGCCGTTGTCCTTCGCCTCAGGCGGGCGCACTTCAAGTGCGCCCTCGCTGAGCCAGCGCATCTGCACGCCGTCGACAGTCAGTTGAATTTTTTGCGCCGGTTCGCGACCGGCGAGGGTCAGTTCAAGCAGTTTGCCAAGGGCGAGCATACGCAGCTTCCTTAGTGGTTGCAGCCTGGGCCGTGGACGTGATCGTCATCATCGCCTTCAACGTCGGCCGGTTCCATTTCCAGTTGCAGGCTCATCAGGTTGGTGGCCAGTGGGCGCATCAGCAGGTTGGCGTATTCGGCGTCGCCTTCTTCCACGTCCACGCCGATCAGCAGTTGGCCACGGCCGTCATGCTGGATCCAGATTTCCTTGCCCTGCCAGACCACGGCGACGCGGGTGCAGGAGGTCTCCAGCTGGGTGCCGTCGGTGTCTTCAAGAATCAGTTTCAGGGTGTCGGTGGTCATAATAGATAGTTCTCAGCCGTACGGCGTTAATTGATCTGGAAAGGATAAACCGCGCCCAGTTTAAGGATTTGCGTCAGTTCATCCAGTGCCGTCCGGCACTCAAACAGCAATTGCGGATCAGCCAGGTCGCTTTCGCGCAGGCTGTCGCGATAGTGTTTGTCGACCCATTGGGTCAGGGTGTCGTACAACGGCGCGGTCATGATAACGCCTGGGTTCACCGCCGCCAGCTCCGTTTCGTTCAACGCTACGCGCAAACGCAGGCACGCCGGGCCACCACCGTTCTGCATGCTTTGCTTGAGGTCGAACACCTTCACCTCGCGGATCAGGCCACCGGCAGCGGTCAGGTTTTGCAGGTACTGCCAGACGCGTTCATTGGCGCGGCATTCTTCCGGCACGATCAGCAACATCGAACCATCGGCGCGGCTCAGCAGTTGGCTGTTGAACAGGTAGGAACGTACCGCGTCCTCGACGCTGACCTGGGCGCGGGGCACGCACACCGACTGGAAGTTACCCCCCAGCTTGGCCAACTTGCCTTGCAGCTCGCCGAGCATCTGTTCGGTATTGAGGAACGCGTCTTCGTGGTAGAACAGCACTTCGCCGTTACCCACCGCGATCACGTCGTTGTGGAATACCCCGGCATCGATCACCGCCGGGTTCTGCTGGGCATAGACCACACCGTCATCCTGCAAACCGTGCAAACGCGCGACGGCCTGGGAGGCTTCGAGGGTCTGGCGCGCCGGGTACTTCTGCGGCGCCGGGTAGCGGGGGTCGAACGCGCTGCGACCAAACACGAAAAACTCGACGCCCGCCTCTCCGTACTCACGGCAGAAACGCGTGTGGTTGGCCGCGCCTTCGTCACCGAATTGCGCCACGGCCGGCAACGCGGCGTGGTGGGCGAAGTGCTTCTGATCAGCGAACATCGCCCCCAGCACACGACTGGTGGTCGGGTGCTCGATGCTGCGGTGGTACTTGCAATTGAGGTTGGCGGCAGTGAAATGCACGCGGCCATCCGCCGTATCGGCGCTCGGGCTGACGGTGGCGGCGTTGGCCACCCACATGCTCGACGCCGAGCAGCTCGCGACCAGCAACGGCATAGCGTCTTTGGCCGCCTGCTGGATCACTTGCGCGTCGGTGCCGCTGAAACCCAGATTGCGCAAGGCGGCCACGTCAGGACGTTCCTGGGGCGCCAACACACCTTGTACAAAGCCCATGTCCATCAGGGCTTTCATTTTCTGCAGGCCCTGCAACGCCGCTTCCTTGGGGTTGGAATGCTGCTGGCTGTTGCTCTGGGACGCGACGTTGCCGAAGGACAAACCGCCGTAGTTATGGGTCGGCCCCACTAGACCGTCAAAATTGACTTCATAGGATTTCATCGGCGAGGCTCCACGAACATCTGTTTTTATAAGCAATCTTCAGTACTACAGAGATCCAATGTGGGAGGGGGCAAGTCCCCTCCCACATTCAGTTCAGTGTGATGCCGGGGGTCAGCGTGGCAGGCACCACCAGGCTCGGGGTCTCAAGCGAGGCCACCGGGTACGCGCAGTAATCCGCCGCGTAATAGGCACTGGCGCGGTGGTTACCCGACGCCCCTACCCCACCAAACGGTGCGGTACTCGCGGCGCCGGTCAGTTGTTTGTTCCAGTTGACGATACCGGCACGGCTTTCCAGCCAGAACTGCTGGTAGCGCGCTTCAGAATCCGACAACAAACCCGCGGCCAGGCCGTACTGGGTGTTGTTGGCCTCGGCAATCGCCGCTGCAAAGTCAGCGTAGCGGATCACCTGCAACAACGGGCCGAACAACTCCTCGTCTTCGCGCTCGGTCACGCCGGTCACGTCGATGATGCCCGGCGTGAGCAACGCGGCCTGGTCCTGTGGCTGGGTCATCTCCAACAGCGCCACCGCGCCATTGGCCAACATCAATTCCTGGGCGTCCATCAAGGCTTTCGCCGCGCCGAGGGAAATCACCGAGCCCATGAACGGCGCCGGCTGCTGATCGAACGCGCCGACTTCGATGGTCGCGCTGACCGCCACCAGGCGCGCCAGCAACGCATCGCCCCAGGCACCTTCGGGCACCAACAGGCGACGGGCACAGGTGCAACGTTGGCCGGCGGAGATAAACGCCGACTGGATGATGGTGTAGACCGCCGCATCCACATCGGCCACTTCATCGACCACCAGCGGGTTATTGCCGCCCATCTCCAGCGCGAGAATCTTGTCCGGGCGCCCGGAGGATTGCTGGTGCAGATGATTGCCGGTGCGGCTGGAGCCAGTGAAGAACAACCCGTCGATGCCTGGGTTGGCCGCCAGGGCGATGCCGGTTTCCCGCGCACCTTGCAGCAGGTTCAGCACGCCCGCCGGCAGGCCGGCTTCGATCCAGCACTGCACGGTCAGCTCAGCGACTTTAGGGGTCAGCTCGCTCGGTTTGAACAGCACGGTGTTACCCGCCAGCAAGGCCGGAACGATATGCCCGTTCGGCAAGTGGCCGGGGAAGTTGTAAGGGCCGAACACCGCCACCACACCGTGGGGTTTGTGGCGCAATACGGCGGTAGCATCGCCCAGCGCGCCGCTCTTCTCGCCGGTGCGCTCGCGGTAGCTTTGTACCGAGATCGCGATCTTGTTGGCCATACTGGTGACTTCGGTGGCCGACTCCCATAGTGGCTTGCCGGTTTCCTCACCAATGCAACGGGCGATTTCGTCAGCGCGTTTTTTCAGAGTGGCGGCGAAGGTTTCCAGCACGCCGATGCGCTCTTCCAGCGGTCGCTTGGCCCAGGCGGGGAAAGCCTGACGCGCGGCCTGCACGGCGGACTCGACCTGTTCGGCGGTGGCGCCATTGCCGGCCCACAGCACCTGCTGGGTCACCGGGTTGCGCGATTCAAACAGCTCACCCTGGCCAGCCAGCCAGCTACCTGCGATGTACAGCGAATTCATTATTTCGACTCCCGAGCAGCGGACAACGGTACGGCACGCACTTGATCGCCCACCACCAAGCGCAGGCGCTTGGCGGTCTGCGGGTCGACCACCAGGGTTCCGGCTGCGAGGCGGGCCGGGGCGGCGGTGATCCGGCAATCTTCACGTTTGCGGTTATGGATCAGGAACGGCGTGGCGTCGTCGCCTGGGGTGCCGATCGCCAATACCAGTGTTTCGCTGTCGCGAACGGCACGGATCTTCTGGGTCTCACACTCCACCGCAGGTCCCGCGTCGAAAATATCGACGTAGCCCTGGTAGCTGAAGCCTTCACTCTTGAGCATGCTCAACGCCGGTTCGGTATCCGGGTGGACCTTGCCGATCACGTTGCGCGCATCTTCGGAAAGGAAGCAGCTATACAACGGAAACTTCGGCATCAACTCGGCGATAAACGCCTTGTTGCCCACACCGGTGAGGTAATCGGCCTGGCTGAATTCCATCTTGAAGAAGTGCCGGCCCAGGCTTTCCCAGAACGGCGAACGCCCGGCGTCGTTGGACACCCCGCGCATCTCAGCGATGATCTTGTTACCGAACAACTGCGGGAATTCGGCAATGAACAGCAGGCGCGCCTTGGCCAGCATGCGGCCGTTGAGGCCGCTGCGGTAATCGGCGTGCAGGAACAACGAGCACAGTTCGGAATTGCCGGTGAGGTCGTTGGCCAGGAACAGCGTCGGAATCTCACGGTAGATGTTCAGCTCCTGGGAGGCGCTGACGGTCAAGCCAACCCGGAAGTTGTACCAAGGCTCACGCAAGCCGACGGCGCCGGCGATGGCGGAAATGCCCACCACTCGACCCTCGTCGTTTTCCAGCACGAACAGGTAGTCGGCATCGCCGCGCCCGGCGTCGCCGCGAAAGGTTTTTTCGGCCCAGCCCACGCGGTGGGTCAGGCGCTCTTCGTTGGCCGGCAAGGTGGTGAGGCCGGTGCCGGTGCTGCGCGCCAGATCAATCAGGGCCGGTAAATCGCTGCTGCGTACGGGACGAACGATCATGCTATCTCCTCGAACGGGCCGCTGTTGTCAGCCACCCGCGAAACTCTCTTTTTAAACCGCTACCAGGCGCACGCTCGCACCTTCGCCAACACCCAGAGCCTCGGCCGCTGCCAGGTCCAACGTCACCGGTTTACCCGGCGCGTAGTCCAGCTCCAGCATCACCGCGCGGTAGTCCTGCAATTGCGCGTTGCTCACCAGGTACTGGCGGCCGACGCCCTTGACCATCTCGCCGATCTTCACCGGCACCACGCGGCTCTGGGCGATCGAGCGAATGCCCGAGACCCGTGCGTGCAGCGTCGGGCCGCCGTCGAAAATATCGATGTAATGGTCGGTCTCGAAGCCTTCGCGCATCAGGATGTCGAAGGTGATCTGCGCACGCGGGTGCACCTGGCCCATGGCTTCCTGGGCTTCGTCCGGCAGCAGCGGCACGTAGATCGGGTAATGCGGCATCAGCTCGGCGAGGAAGGTGCGGCTTTTCAGCCCGCACAGACGCTCGGCGGCGGCGTAGTTGAGGTCGAAGAAGTTGCGGCCGATGGCGTCCCAGAATGGCGAGTCACCGTTCTCGTCGCTGTAGCCGACGATCTCGGTCACCACCGAGTCGGCAAAGCGCTCGGGATGGCTGGCGACGAACAGCAGGCGGCCACGGGAATTGAGTTCCGACCACGGCGAACCGACCAGCTCGGGCACCACGTAGAAACTGGTGAGCAGGCTGTTGCCGGTGAGGTCGTGGCACTGGGAAAGCACGTGGATCTTGTTGTGGATCTTCAGCTCGCGGGAAGCGTGCACGAAGGTCTCGTTACGGAAGCTGTAGAACGGCTCGGAGTAACCGGCCGACGCGACAATGGCCGAGCAGCCGGCGAGCTTGCCGGTCTCGGTGTCTTCAAGCACGAAGAAATAGCTTTCTTCACCGTTGAAGCTCACCTCGGCGGCGAAGGACGCTTCGCTCGCGGCGATCTTGTCGCTCAGGCGTTCCACGTCGTCCGGCAAGGAGGTGACACCAATCGGGCTGTCCGCAGCCAGACGCTGTACCTCGCCCAGATCAGCCATTTGCGCGGGGCGCATCACCAGCATGGTGTCACTCCTTAACTCGAAAAACTCATAGGAAAAAATACCGGACAGTTCCTGATTCAACGCAGGTCAAATGTGGGAGGGGGCTTGCCCCCGATAGCAGTCTGTCAGTTGATAAATCAGGTGGCTGACCCATCGCTATCGGGGGGCAAGCCCCCTCCCACATGACACGGTCCGGCAAATAAGGGTGTATCAGGCTTGCGTCAGCGTTTTTACTGCACGTTCAAAACGGTCCAGGCCTTCCTGGATGTCCGCGTCTTCCACCACCAGGCTCGGCGCAAAACGCACCACGTCGGGGCCGGCCTGCAGGATCATCAGGTTTTCTTTCTCGGCCGCGTTGAACACGTCCTTGGCCTTGCCTTTGAACGCATCGCTCAGTACGCAACCGAGCAACAGGCCCATGCCGCGCACTTCGGTGAAGATGCCGTATTGCTTGCCGATCTGCTCCAGGCGCGCCTTGAACAGCTCGTGCTTGGCATTCACGCCAGCCAGCACCTCAGGGGTGTTGATCACGTCGATCACCGCTTCGGCCACCGCGCACGCCAGCGGGTTGCCGCCGTAGGTGGTGCCGTGGGTGCCGACCACCAGGTGCTTGGCCAGGTCTTCGCGAGTGAGCATGGCTGCAATCGGGAAACCGCCGCCCAGGCTCTTGGCGCTGGTGAGGATGTCCGGCACCACGCCGTAGTGCTGGTAGGCGAACAGGTGGCCGCTGCGGCCCATGCCGGTCTGTACTTCGTCGAACACCAGCAAGGCGTTGTTGGCGTCGCACAGCTCACGAGCACCTTGCAAGTAGGCCAGCTCGGCCGGCAACACGCCGCCTTCACCCTGGATCGGTTCCAGCACCACGGCGCAGGTCTTGTCCGACACCGCAGCTTTCAGCGCGGCCAGGTCGTTATAAGGAACGTGGGTGATGCCGGTGATTTTAGGCCCGAAGCCATCGGAGTATTTGGACTGGCCACCGACGTTGACGGTAAACAGCGTGCGGCCATGGAAGCTGTTCAGCGCGGCGATGATCTCGTACTTCTCGGTACCGAAACGGTCGAACGCGACACGACGGGCCAGCTTGAACGCGGCCTCGTTGGCTTCGGCGCCGGAGTTGCAGAAGAACACACGCTCGGCGAAGGTGGCGTCGATCAGCTTATGCGCCAGGCGCAGGGCCGGCTCATTGGTGAACACGTTGGACACGTGCCACAGCTTGTTGGCCTGTTCGGTCAGTGCACCGACCAGCGCCGGGTGGGCGTGGCCCAATACGTTGACCGCGATGCCGCCGGCAAAGTCGATCAGCTCGCGACCAGCCTGGTCCCACACGCGCGAACCTGCGCCACGCACGGGGATGAAGGCGGCAGGTGCGTAGTTGGGAACCATGACCTGGTCGAAATCGGCACGTTGCACCGGGGCTTGCTCAACGGACATCGGAGTCTCCTGAAGAGGAACGCCTGCCTGGAACTGGCGGGCGATGCAGGGATTGTAAGGACAGTTTTCAGTAGGGCCTTGTCGCCAAGCGACAACTTCTTATAGCGCCAACCCGCGTTTTACGCGGGTTTACGCCAATGCGACAAATAGCATCGCAATGGCGCAGTTTAAACGCTGCGCGCCGTTTGCGTGAGGGCCAGACGTGCCGGCGGCATAACTATCTAAAGTCCGGCATGCCGGGGCGGCTGATTTACTCGTGGTTTCGAGCCCCTCATGGATCCGAGCATGACAACCCCGACTTCTCCTGTACCGGCAGTCAGCGATAACAGCCGCCCCGACCAAGACTTTGAACCATTGACCGGCGCCCTGCCCGGCTGGCTGCTCAGCGCGTCCGTGCGCCAGCGCGAGGCGTTCAAAAAAGCTGCGCCCCTGCCTTTACCAACCGCCAACGCCGCGCAGCAAGCCGCCTTCAAACAGCTGAACGGTGCACATTGGCAAGCCCAGAGACGCGTCGACAACGCGCTCAAGGATCTCAAGGATCCCAAGGCGTTCGGCAAACCCTTGCTTGCAGACGCCTTGAAACAGCAGTTCAACCTTGAACTGGATGTGGAAGCGACCTTTATCCGCCTATACATCCCGCTGACCATCCCTTGGTTTCCCGTGCGCTCTGGCGCCGCCCGCGCCTGGACCGTATCGCTGCTCGACGCCGCACTGCACAACTTCGAACACAAGGAAACCCAGGCGGACGCTTATGAACCGGCCTCCACCTACATCACCCGTCCCGACGCTTCCGGCCGGTTCGACACCTTGCCGGCGATCAAACACCAACTGCCGGTCGCTGCCTTCGCCCAACTGTGTCGCGACCTCGACCTGGGCGCCCGTTACATGCGCTACCTGCGTAGCGGGCTGGGCATGGACAGCCCGGTCGCCAGCGCGGTGCTGCAAACCAAGGTCGACGCCAGCCAGAAAGCCGCCCTGCGCGCAGCGCTGCAACTGGCACGGCTGCAGCAGGATATCCAGGACGATTACGCGCAGGTGATAGAGGGTTTCATCGATGGCCGTACCGGCCTGCGCCTCGGCACAGATGCGGTGCTGTGCCATGAATTCAGCATGATGGGTACACCGCTGACCGGTATCCTGCTGTTCGCACCGGATCTTGAAAACACCCGTAGCGTGCGGCGCCTGGTGGCCTATGTGCCAGATGACCCGGAACACCCGCTCAAGGAATATCGCTCTGCGCTGGCCTTCAAACAGGAACTCACCCGACAACTGCGCGCCACCGACTACCAGGCGTTCTTCAGTCGCTTCGTGGCCCACGAGCACCTCGGTGTGTTTTTCGCCGACCTCAGCCAGCGCCTGGAGAAAATCACCTGGCACCCCAGTGATCAAGGCAAAGGTCTGGCCCCTTGGCGCGCCGAACCCACCGACGATCCCACGCTGCAATTCTCCGCCATCCCGATCATGGGCGATCCGTGGGTATTCCTCTATCAATCCAGGCTGAACAAAATCCTCAACGACGCTCGCACCCTGGCGGTCGCCACCGCCACCGTGGACCGCAACGCCCGCTGGGCGCGGTGGGATGCGTTCGTCAATGTGGCCTCCTCCATTGTGAACACGCTGCTGATGGTGGTTGCACCCTTCATCCCGGGGCTTGGAGAGCTGATGCTGGGCTACATGGCCTATCAACTGCTCGACGACGTCTTCGAGGGCATCGTCGATTGGGCCGAAGGGCTCGACCGCGAAGCGTTTGCACACCTGATGAGCCTGCTGGAGGCTGCGGTTCAACTGGGGCTGTTTACGGCCGGCACGCAAATCGGCGTGCCTGAGTTACGCAAACTGTTGTCACCGCAAACCCTGGCCTTCATCGATCGTTTCAAACCGGTCACCCTCGCCAATGGCGCCCGCCGCTACTGGCAACCCGACCTCGAGCCTTACCAGCAGAAGCTGCAATTGCCGCCGCACCTGGGTATTGACGCACGCGGCCTGCATGACGTGCGCAAGGAATCGATCCTGCCGCTGGAAGGCAAACTCTATGCGGTGAAAAAGTCCCCTGAGGACGGCCAGTACCGTATCCAACACCCAACACGGGCCGACGCCTATCAACCCCAGTTGCACCACAACGAGCACGGTACCTGGCGGACCGAACTCGACCAACCGCTGCAATGGACCCAACCCACCCTGCTCGGCCGCCTGGGCTACCGGGCGCAGGGCCTCAGTGACGCCGACCGCGAGTTGGCCCTGACCCTCAGCGGCACCCCTGAAGACAGCCTGCGCAAGATGCACCTTCACAGCGAGCCCCTGCCACCGCTGCTCGATGACGCCCTGGCACGGCTGCGCATCGAGCGCGACCTGGACACCCTGATCGAGCGCCTGAACAGCGATGACCCGGCAGCGTACGGCCGTATCGACCCGCAGGACCTGCTGCAACTGCTCACCGCCAACGGCTCATGGCCACACACCCGGGGCTTGCGCTTGCTGGATGATCAGGGCCGTGTGGCGTGGGTCTTCGGCGATCAGTCCAAGCCTCTGGTGCAAATTCATGAAGCACAATTGACCAACGGTGATTTGCTCAAGGCGGTGCTAAAGGCGCTGACCCCGGAAGAGATCCGCGCACAGTTCGGCGAGCGCGCCAGCGACCCGCAATTGAGCCTGGAAACCCGCGCGCGCAACCTGAGGAAGCGGCTGGCCGAGATCGCACGCAAGCATCGAGGCGCCCTGTTCGAATCGCGCTATGGGTTCCGGCAGCATTCCGCACACCCCCAGGCCCAGCGGCTGATCGACAGCGCCCCCGGCTTGCCCGCATCGGTCGCCGAAAAGTTGCTGGGCCAGGCAACCGCGCAGGAACTGACGGCACTGCGCGAACAGCGCACGCCACCGCGCCTGGCGCAACTGGCCCAGGCGGCCCTTACCGAGGTACGCCTGAACCGCGCCTACGAGGGGCAACACCTGGACTCGCACATCAACCTCGACAGCGACCAACTGACGCTGAGCGCACTGCGATTGCTGCCGGGCTGGTCCACCGACGTCAACCTGCAAGCCCGGCACCGCACCATCGACGGGCCGCTGTGGCGCAGCATCGGCCCCGACACCGCCCCCATCCGCCGCAGCCTGGTACGCCTGGACAGCGGCCGCTACGTGCCCTATGACGAGCGCGGCCCGCTGTCCGGCGAGACCGACCTCTACACCGCCATCCTACACGCCCTCCCCGATGCCCAGCGCGATCAGCTGAACATCGGCATCCACCAAGGCCCTGAACTGCGCGAACGCCTGCGCCAACACCCGCCGCCACGCCACGAGCTGCGGGTACTGCTGGGCGCCGAGCCGGAACCCGCCGTCGAAACCCTGCAACTGCTCGGCAACGATGCGGGTTATGCCCAACAACCGCGCACCGCGGGCAGCCCGGTGAGCCTGCAGCAACGGGCACGTACCCTGTACCCCGGCCTGAGGGATACCCAACTGCACGCACTCATTGAACAGTTGCAGACTCGCCCGGGCGGCGCAGCAACACAGCTCGCTCAATTGGCCCGGGAATATGCACAACTGAACCGAGACCTGCTGGCCTGGCAAACGGATATTCCGACCCACCACCCGACCAGCGCCCAGGCGTTGAGCACCTGGGAGCGGCGCCAGGAGGAACAGAACCGCTTGACCATTGCCCATCAGCTCAAGCAAGCCTGGCGCCGCGAAACCAGGATCGACGATTACTACGAAGACCCGGCCCGCGACGGCCATGTGCTGAACCTGAACGCCAACTTTCTCGGCGAGCTGCCACGCCTGGACGCCCAGTTCGATCACATTTCCATGCTGCTGTTGGACGGCTCCGAGTATCTGCAGGGCGTGCTGCCCTTTCTCAGCCGCTTTCCCAGGCTGCGCCAGTTGGGAATCATGAACACTCCGCTGGATGCCCTGCCCGCGCAAATCACTTCGCTGCCTCAGTTGAATTCACTGCAATTGAGCAATTGCCGGATCACCCTCACGCCGGAGAGCCTGGCGCGGCTGTCGGCGATGCATCAGCTGCGCTCGCTGGACCTGAACGGCAACCCGCTCGGCCTCGTCCCCAGTATCGAGGCCCTGCCTGAACTGGTCGCCCTGGACCTGTCAAATACCGGCATCGAGCGCCTGCCGGCCGGCCTGCTAAGCCGTACGGAGCTACAAGCCGCTATCTTGAACGACAACCGGATCAGCACGTTGCCGCAGGCCATGTTCGAATTGTCGGCCGAGTCCAGCCGCCGTTTCGACCTGTCGCGCAACCCGCTCTCACGGGCGACGCTGGAGAAGGTCAAGACCTACTACCAGGCACACGGCACCTACCTGGAGGCCAATGCCCTGCCCGCCGACATGCGTGACGCACAACGGCTGTTTCCGACGTTCCGCGACGAGCAGATCAACCGGTTCATCTTCGACCTGCCGGGCGACATCGAGGCCGGCAGAGTGGCCCTGGCGCAATTGGCCGCCGACTATCAGACCCTGACCGAGGAACTCCAGACCTGGGCCCGGGCCCCCGCCCTCTCCGACGTAGAGCGCGGACGCCGAACCGTGCTCAAGGAACTGCTGGAACGCAGTTGGCGGCGCGAAACCCCGCAACAGACGCGCTGGCTCAACTCCCTGGAAATCTCAAGCGCCCTGGCCGGTGAGCTACCGCAGTTGAGCATCCGCTTCGAGCATATCGGCGGCATTCGTATCGAGGGTAACGGTCGCCCCCTGCACCTGGATCACTTCCTGTCCAGCTTCAACAAGCTGAACGTTGTCGACATCAGCGACGCGCCGCTGGGGGATATCCCCGCGCCGTTGTTCAACCTGCAACGCCTGGAGTTTCTCGGCCTGCCCCGATGCTCGATCACGCTGTCCGCCACTTCCGTGCGGGGGCTGGAAGGGTTGAACCGCCTGGCGTTCCTGGACCTCAACCACAACCCACTGGGACTCATGCCGGACTTCAACCGACTCCCTCAACTGAGCCGCGTGCACCTGCGCAACACCGGCCTGCGCGAAGTGCCGACCGGCCTGCTGAGCAGCGAACTGCATGCGGCGGTTGACCTGAGCAACAATGCCATTGAGGACCTGCCTGCGAGCCTCTCTGATTTGCCCGACGCGATCGCCCGGGGCGTTGACCTGTCGGGCAACCCGTTGTCCGGGCAGGCATTGGAACGGATCAAGGCCTATTGCCAACGCACCGGAGAGTTCTTCAGAGCCAGGGTTTCCGACGCTCAGCGCGCACGCGTGCAACAGCTCTACCCGACCTTCATCGCCAGCGAGGCCGATCGTTTCAGCTTCAAACTGCCAGGCACGATGAGCGACATAGACGCTGAAATGCGCGAGCTCGAAGAGGAATACCGCCAGCTGGACACCGACCTGGATGAATGGATTGTCGATGTGCCGACGCACCACCCGATCCTCGACATCCCCCTGGACGAACAGACACGCGCCGAACAGCAATTGGTACGGCGCAATTTCAAGACATTGCTCAAACAAGCCTGGCGTTATGAAAGCCCCGAAGACGAAGAGAGCCTCGATGACGATCTGACCCATGCAGTGACACTCGAAACGCCGATACTCGGCGCACTGCCACAACTCAATGCGCGCTTCGAGCATGTGACTTCGTTCGAACTGATCAGCGACGGCACAACCACCGAAGTCGACGGCACCCTCAGGGGGTTCCCCGAGCTGCAGACACTGACCCTCAACAGATGCTCATTGCAAACCCTGCCGACGTCGATTTTCAGCATGCCGCACCTGTCCTCCCTGGACCTTGCCGAATGCCGACTGAGCTTGACGCCCGAAAGTGCGCGCTCACTGGAAAACTTGAATGGCATTGAATTCCTCGACCTGAGCAACAACCCTCTGGGCCACGCGCCAGCTGTCAGCCGTTTGTATCAGCTGAGCTCGCTGCACCTGCGCGATGCCCAATTGCGTGAGGTTCCCGAGGGAGTATTCCAACTACCGTCCCTGCATACGCTGGACCTGAGCAACAACCTGATCGAGACGTTGCCCGAGGCCATACTGGAAGTCGCAACAACCCTCGACAACGACTCCGACCTGCGCGGCAACCCGCTGTCTGAGCACAGTCTGGAATTGTTGCGGCAGTACTACCTGCGCACCGGTTTTGCCCTGTATGTCCAGGCGGCTACACGGGATGCCGCGGGCAACCGGTTGATTCCACCGCAGGGCCCGCCAGAAGAGGAGTGAAGCAGGCGTTCAACCGCGTTCCGACGGCACCGATGACAGTTCGAACGGGCTGCTGCTGCGCCGCTGGTTGCGGTCTTCACGGGGGGTGGCGCCGAAGAAATTGCGGTAGGCGCTGGAGAAATGCGGCCCCGAGGAGAAGCCGCACGACAGGCCGATCTGGATGATCGACTTGCTGGTTTGCATGAGCATCTGGCGGGCCTTGTTCAGGCGCAGTTCCAGGTAGTACTGGCTGGGGACGCGGTTGAGGTATTGCTTGAAGATGCGTTCCAGTTGTCGTCGCGACACGCAGACGTGCTGGGCAATTTCGTCGGTGGTCAGCGGTTCCTCGATGTTGGCTTCCATCAGCAACACCGCCTGGGTCAGCTTCGGATGGCTGGAACCCAGGCGGTTTTGCAGCGGGATACGCTGGCGTTCGCCGCCTTCGCGGATACGCTCTACCACCAGTTCCTCGGACACCGCACCGGCCAGTTCCGCGCCGTGATCACGGGCCAATACCGCCAGCAACAGGTCGAGCACCGACATGCCACCGCAGGCGGTGAGACGGTCGCGGTCCCAGTCGAACAGATGGCTGGTGGCGATGACCTTGGGGAAGCGCTCGGCGAAATCGTCCTGCCAGCGCCAATGCACGGCAGCACGGTAGCCATCGAGCAGGCCGAGCTGGGCCAACGGATACACACCGGCCGACAGACCACCGATCACACACCCGGCTCGCACAAGCTGCTTGAGCGCAGTGCTCAGTTGCGAGGCAATGACAGTAGGTGGCTCATCCGCCAGCAGGAACAGCTTCTGGAAACCCTCGAGCTTGCCGGCCCACGGCTCGCCCGGCAGTTGCCAGGCACCTTCGGTGGCCGGTTCTGCAAGCAGGAACGACAGCTCGTAGACCACATCCGGATGCACCCGCTGGGCAACGCGCAAGGCCTCCTCAGCCAGCGCAAGCGTCAGGGCTTTTGTGCTGGGCCAAATCAGGAAACCAATTTTGTGGGCGGTCATGGAGTGCTATCCGAAGCCAGTAACAGTAATGAAGACAAGGGCCAATGCTAGCCCGTAATCGAGTACAAATCTCAAAAACGATGCATATCCAATGTGGGAGGGGGCTTGCCCCCTCCCACACAAAGCAAACCCCATAGGCAGGAATTACTTCAGGCTGCCGGACAGGAACTGCTGCAAACGCTCGGACTGCGGGTTCACCAACACTTCCCGTGGATTGCCGCGCTCTTCGACGATGCCTTTGTGCAAGAACACCAACTGGTTCGACACCTCACGGGCAAAGCCCATTTCGTGGGTCACCACCACCATGGTACGGCCTTCCTGGGCCAGGTCCTGCATCACCTTGAGCACTTCGCCGACCAGTTCCGGGTCCAGCGCCGAGGTGGGTTCGTCGAACAGCATCACCTCCGGCTCCATCGCCAGGGCACGGGCAATCGCCACGCGCTGCTGCTCGCCACCGGACATGTGGCCGGGGAACGCATCCTTGCGATGGCCCACGCCGACTTTGGCCAGGTAATGCTCAGCCTTTTCACGGGCTTCTTTCTTCGACATGCCGAGCACATGCACCGGCGCTTCCATCACGTTTTCAAGCGCGGTCATGTGCGACCACAGGTTGAAATGCTGGAACACCATGGACAGGCGCGAACGCATGCGCTGCAGTTGCTTGGGGTCGGCGGCCTTCATGGCGCCGTCCTTGTTGGCCACCAACTTCAGCTCTTCGTTGTTGAGCAGGATCTTGCCGGCGTGGGGTTGCTCCAGCAGGTTGATGCAGCGCAAAAAGGTACTTTTGCCCGAACCACTGGAACCGATGATGCTGATCACATCACCGGCCGCGGCGGCCAGGGACACACCTTTGAGCACTTCATGACTGCCATAGCGTTTATGCAGGTCTTGGACTTCAAGTTTGTACATGCGGTCGGTTCTCACAAAAACAGGTGGTCAGTCGTTGAGCAAGCGCCCGTGACGCAGCGCTTCGCGCCCCGCCACCTTGGCCAGCCAGAAACCCGCTTGGGCATAACGTAGCCGTTCAACGGCAAACAGCACCCCCGAGGTGCCCGCGCACAGGGTGCTGACGCGGTCTTCCAGGGGGTCAATCACTTCAAAGATCGGTTCGCCTTTTTCGACCCAGTCACCGGCTTTACGCAGGTAACTGATCACCCCGGCGTGGGGCGCGAACAGCAGTTCAGTGCCTTCAAACGGTACGCCTTCGCACGGCTCGTATTGCGGCGCGGGCCATTCACCCTTGATCAAGCCCTGCTCGGCAAGGAACGCCAGGATGCCTTCGGCGTGGAAGACCGCTTCGTCGCGGCCGGTATCAGCCTGGCCACCCAGTTCCAGAGTCGTCGCCAGGCAGGCCAGCGGGACCTGTGCGTCGGGAAACGCCTGGGACAAGCGTAGCCACGGCAGCGAACAGGCTTCATCGAACGAGCTGCCGCCGGAGTCTTCCGCCAGCAGGCCGACTTTCACATTCAAATGGGCCGACAGCGAACGCCACTGCGGCCAATGCTGCGGCAGCGCATACATGTGCAGCGCAGCTTCGGCATCACAATGCAGGTCGAGCACCACATCGGCGGTGCAGGCATGGCTCAGCAGGATGCGCTGCATGCCCTGCAACTGGCTGCTCGGCTCGGGCAGCGCGTTAAGCGTGTCACTCATGGCCTGGCGGATCATGCGCACGTTGGCGTGGGGATCATCGCCCAGCTTGCCGTCAAGCAATGCGGCAACCGGCTCGCTCAACTCGACGAAATCGCGGTTGAAATTCTTGCCGCTGCCGACCTCGAAACGCCCCTGGTGGCTGCCTTGCAGCAGTTGGCCCAGGCCCATCGGGTTGGCCACCGGCACCAGCTCGATCACGCCATTGAGCGCACCTTGCTGTTCCAGTTCGACAAGGCGCTTTTTCAGCTCCCACGCGGCGCGCATGCCGGGCAGTTCGTCGGCGTGCAGGCTGGCCTGGATATAGGCCTTGCGCTCGCCCTTGCCGAAACGGAACACGCTCAGTTGGCGCTCGCAGCCCAGGTGACTCCAGGGCAACCGGTGATCGATACGTTGCATATCAGTGCTTCCTCGGCGCCAGGTAGCTCAGCCAGCGGCGCTCGGCCAACTTGAACAGGCGCACCAGGATGAAGGTCAGGCACAGGTAGAACACACCGGCGGTGATATACGCCTCGAACGGCAAGTAGAACTGCGCGTTCACGGTGCGTGCGGCACCGGTGATGTCGATCAGGGTGACGATGGAGGCCAGGCTGGTGGTCTGCAGCATCATGATCACTTCGTTGCTGTACTGCGGCAGCGCACGACGCAGGGCCGACGGCAGCAGGATACGGCGGTACAGCTTGTAGCGCGACATGCCCATGGCCTTGGCCGCCTCGATCTCGCCATTAGGCGTGGCCTTGAGGCTGCCGGCAATGATCTCGGCGGTGTAGGCGCTGGTGTTGATCGCAAAGGCCAGGCACGCGCAGAAGGTGGCGCTGGACAGCAGTGGCCACAGGAAACTCTCGCGCACCGCCTCGAACTGGGCCAGGCCGTAGTAGATCAAGAACAGCTGCACCAGCATCGGCGTGCCGCGAATCACGTAGGTATAGAGCCAGGCCGCACCATTGACGATCGGCTGCTTGGACACGCGCATCAGGCCCAGGGGCAAGGCCGCGAGCAGGCCGAAGAACAGCGAGATGGCGAGCAGTTTCAGGGTGGTCACCAGGCCGCCGAGGTACAGCGGCATGGCCTCCCAGATGACGTTGTAGTCGAAGATCATAGATCAGCCGCCCTTACGCCTACCGAGTAGCGCTTCTCAAGATGACGCAGGGCCAGCAACGACACGCTGGTGATCACCAGGTACATCGCCGCCACCGCGAGGAAGAAGGTAAAAGGCTCGCGGGTGGCGTCTGCCGCCTGCTTGGCCTTGAACATCATGTCTTGCAGGCCCACCACCGAAATCAGCGCGGTGGCCTTGGTGAGTACCAGCCAGTTGTTGGTGAAACCGGGGATGGCCAGACGGATCATCTGCGGCACCATCACCCGGAAGAACACCTGGAAACTGCTCATGCCATACGCCAGGCCGGCTTCGGCCTGGCCCTTGGGAATGGCCATGAAGGCGCCACGGAAGGTTTCCGAGAGATAGGCGCCGAAGATGAAACCCAGGGTGCCGATACCGGCGGCCAAGGGGTTCAAGTCGATATAGTCGTCATAGCCGAGCATCGGCGCGACGCGGTTGAGCAGGTCCTGGCCGCCGTAGAAAATCAGCAGGATCAGTACCAGGTCGGGGATCCCGCGGATCACCGTGGAGTACAAGTCACCCAGCCAGGCCAACCAGCGCACCGGCGACAGGCGTAACGCGACCCCGATCAGACCCAGAACAATGGCCAAGGCCATGGACGACAAGGCGAGCTGAAGCGTCAACCATGCGCCATCGAGGATGACGGCCCCGTAGCCTTTCAACATGATTCAGGTCCTCGAAAAGGGGGATGAAAAAATGGCGCAAACCTCAGGAATTCTGTTGCTTGCGCCATTTGGGACAGACAGCTGCGACGAGTTACTTAGGGTCAGCGCCGTAAATATCGAAGTCGAAGTACTTGTCCTGGATTTTCTTGTATTCGCCGTTGGCACGGATCGCCGCGATGGCCGCGTTGATCTTGTCCAGTTCGGCCTTGTCGCCTTTACGCACAGCGATACCGATGCCGTCGCCGAAGTACTTGGCGTCGGTGAACTGCGGGCCCACGAACGCGTAGCCTTTACCGGCCGGGGTTTTCAGGAAGCCGTCTTGCAGCAGGGTGGCATCAGCCACGGTACCGTCGAGGCGACCGGCTTCCACGTCCAGGTAGATTTCGTTCTGCGAGCTGTAAGGCACAACCGTGACGCCTTTAGGGGCCAGGACTTCCTTGGCGAAACGATCGTGGATCGAACCGCGCTGCACACCGATCTTCTTGCCTTTCAATTCATCCAGGCTGTCGCTGACGGTGGTGCCTTCCTTCATCACCAGCTGCGCTGGGCTCAGGTAGTAGCGGTTGGTGAAGTCCACGGACTTCTTGCGGTCGTCGGTGATGGACATGGACGACAGGATCGCGTCGATCTTGCGCACTTTCAGCGCAGGGATCAGGCCGTCGAATTCCTGCTCGACCCACGTGCACTTGACTTTCATCTCTGCGCACAGGGCGTTGCCGATGTCGTAGTCAAAACCGACGATGCTGCCATCCGGCGCCTTAGAGGCAAACGGAGGGTAAGCCGCTTCGATACCAATCTTCAGGGGCTTTTCATCAGCGAAAGCCTGCATGGACAGCACGGACAGCGCCAGGGCGCCCAACAGCACGAGTTTCTTCATCTTGGGACTCCATCGGTATAGGGCAAAACAGCAGTATGAGCCATGGCCCACGATGCGGCGTAAGGGAAACCGAATAGCGGTGCTGCGTCCTACACCGATTCAACATCGGAGACGACGAGCGAGTGATCGGCATTCTAACGACAGGCTGGAAGCCGATATTTCCTCAATGCGACAACAATTTACAGAAGCACCGAGAAAGCGGATCCAACTCATTGACAGCCTCTGGATTTTATGCAGAGACAAAAGACATTAAACCTGTAGACGCTGCAAATTGCGGGCCTATTATTCGCAAACCCTTCTGGCACGGCAAGTCTGGCGTTTAATCTTATTTCCTGGGGTGTCTGGAATGGGGTTTTTCGGGGCGCAGACGTAGCACATTGCCTCAGGTTTGGGCGGGAGGTTACACATTGAGGGTTGGCGGTAACATTCAGAAACGCCCTACACGAAAAACCGATATTTATTTGACTGGCGTGGATCCCATGTGGGAGGGGGCTTGCCCCCGATAGCGGTGTGTCAGTGAAAGGCATTTAAACTGAACCACTGCAATCGGGGGCAAGCCCCCTCCCACACTGGATCTCCGGTGCTTTTGAGGCCGCTCAAAAAAGCCCCACCCGGCTTACACCGGGTGGGGCGTTATCTGACTATCCCGCCTTACGCGACGTTCATGGTCTTGTGCGTCTCGATCAAATGCGCCACCACACCCGGGTCCGCCAGGGTGGAGATATCCCCCAGCCCGTCGTACTCAGCCGTGGCAATCTTGCGCAGGATACGCCGCATGATTTTCCCCGAACGCGTCTTCGGCAAGCCCGGCGCCCACTGGATCACGTCCGGCGAAGCAATCGGCCCGATCTCCTTGCGCACCCAGTTTTTCAGCTCCAGACGCAGCGCCTCGTTCGGCTCTTCGCCGTTTTTGAGGGTGACATACACATAGATGCCCTGGCCCTTGATGTCGTGCGGCACACCCACCACCGCCGCTTCGGCGACTTTAGGGTGGGCAACCATGGCACTTTCGATCTCGGCGGTGCCCATGCGGTGGCCGGACACGTTCAGCACGTCGTCCACACGGCCGGTGATCCAGTAGTAACCGTCTTCGTCACGACGCGCACCGTCACCGGTGAAGTACATGCCACGGAATGTCTTGAAGTAGGTGTCGACAAAACGGTCATGGTCGCCGAACAGGGTACGTGCCTGGCCTGGCCACGAATCGAGGATCACCAGGTTGCCTTCGGCCGCGCCTTCAATCAGGTTGCCCAGGTTATCCACCAACGCCGGCACCACGCCGAAGAACGGCCGTGCCGCCGAACCCGGTTTGAGCGCATGGGCGCCCGGCAGCGGGCTCATCATGTTGCCGCCGGTTTCGGTCTGCCACCAGGTATCGACAATCGGGCAACGGGATTGGCCGACGTTCTTGTAGTACCAGTCCCACGCCTCTGGGTTAATTGGCTCACCCACCGAACCGAGCAGGCGCAGGCTGGAGCCGTCTGCGCCTTCGCACGCAGCAGTGCCGGACGCCATCATGGCGCGGATCGCGGTCGGGGCGGTGTAAAGGATATTGACCTTGTGCTTGTCGACAATTTTCGCCACCCGCGTGATGTCCGGGTAGTTCGGCACGCCTTCGAACAGCACGGTGGTCGCGCCGTTGGACAGCGGCCCGTAGACAATATAGGTGTGGCCGGTGACCCAGCCGACGTCGGCGGTGCACCAGTAGATTTCGCCCGGGCGGTAGTCGAACACGCGCTCGTGGGTCAGGCCGGCGTACAACAGATAGCCGCCGGTGGTGTGCTGCACGCCCTTGGGCTTGCCGGTGGAGCCGGAGGTGTAGAGGATGAACAGCGCTTCTTCAGCACCCATCTCCTTGGGCGCGCACACGGTGCCCGCCACTTTCATCAGGTCTTCGTACCAGATGTCACGGTGCTGGTTCCACTTGATCTGGCCATTGGTGCGCTTGCACACGATGACTTTCTGGATGCTGCTGGTTTCCGGGTTGGTCAGGGCGTCGTCGACGTTGGCCTTCAGCGGAATCTTCTTACCCGCGCGGATGCCTTCGTCGGCGGTGATCACCACCTTCGACTTACAGTCGATGATGCGACCGGCCAGGGCCTCCGGCGAGAAACCACCAAACACCACGGAATGAATCGCACCGATACGGGTACAGGCCAGCATGGCGACCACGGCTTCGGGGATCATCGGCATATAGATAGTCACCACGTCGCCGCGGTGCACGTCCTGGCCGCGCAGGGCGTTGGCGAACTTGCAGACTTCTTCGTGCAGCTCGCGGTAGGTGATGTTGCGGCTCTCGGCAGGGTCGTCGCCCTCCCAGATGATCGCAATTTGATCGCCACGCTCGGCGAGGTGACGGTCCAGGCAGTTGTAGGAAACGTTCAGGGTGCCATCGGCGAACCACTTGATGTCGACGTGGTGATCGTCGAAAGAGGTCTGCTTCACCGTGGTGAAAGGCTTGATCCAGTCAAGGCGCTTGGCTTGCTCGCGCCAGAAGCCATCGGGGTTGACCACCGACTGCTGGTACATGGCCTTGTAGGTCGCCTCGTCGGTCAGCGTGTTGGCTGCTACTTCGGGGCGAACGGGGTACAGGGAAGCCGCACTCATCTTTCTTACCTCGGTGACATAGTTGTTGTTGTATGGCCCTGTTGTAGCCGGGGCCGACCTATAGAACCATTCGACGATGGTAGTAACAAGCCCCTACAAATTGCCCTGATATCCCCGTTTGCACCTCTAGCCCGCGGGCCGTGGCGCTTTGCGGCTTTGTGAAAAAAGCTTTACCACAGGATTGTTACAAAAACCGCCAATAGTGTTTATCAAAAGCACGGGTATATGAATATAACGTGAGGGCCTAAAATCACTTCCGCCAACAAGGCACTGTAGTTAAATACAGCAGTGATTAACAACGCAACAGCCCCCACGAAGGCAACGTTAATCCGAACTTCCCAACTCTTAAGTTACACACGTGGCCTCACAAGGGCCCCGTGACCCCTTTCGCCCTGAAGAAGGTAAATAGAGAAATGAAAGCTTTAGTAGTTATGGCCCTCAGCAGCTTGTGCGCCACCGCCGCCCTGGCCGACGAAGCCCCGACTGACGTAGCTGGCAGCAACCCTCCGATCGTTGAAGACTACACTTACAGCACCCATCTGGATGTGGCAAAAGTACTGTCCATGAGCAGTATTCCGGAAGTGTGCGAAGTGGTACCGGTGAAGATGGAATATGAAGACTCACAGGGTCAGCGTCATATACTTAATTACCATGTGATGGGCAATGGTTGTTCTAACGGGTAATCACTTGGTTAGTTTGAACTTATTCGCCGCAAGAAATGGTTCTTGCGGCAAAGCACCGCCCCCCTTCCCCCCTCGCTGCACATCCTCAAAAAAAATCCTGCCGCTCGCCCCTCCAGCCAACCCCAATAAACCCGAGCCTTGGCTCGAAAAGCAGGCTTTTTGTCTGCGATCCGTGACCATCCGCCACAACACAAAGCCGATTTTTTCCCTATAATGCGCGGGTAAATCGGGCCTGCAATATCCCTTTACACAGGGATGAAGAGCCAGACCTGAGGCCTCCCGCTGGAGCAAGCAACCACCGCTCCGCACCTCAAGCCTCACGCAGAGCACCCGTAACCCTATTCCGTTTAATGCGTGCGCTAGCTGCAACAAACGATTCCTTAAGATCCACCGCGGCCCTGGGGGCCGTGTGAACACCCAACCATCCGGTTTCACACGGGCACCTTTGAGCCCTCACGCAGGAGACGACACGTCATGCTGAGCTGGGACGAATTCGACAAAGAAGAAGAAGGCGAAGTGGCCACCAAAGGCGCCAACGCCGGCCACGCCACCGAAGCCAACATGGACCGCCTCGACGGTGCCGGCGCTGCCGCCGCCATCGAAGCCCGCGCCGTCACCGCCAGTGACTCCGCCGCCATCGTCCGCGCCAAGGCCGCCCTCGACAAACTCGACGTCGCCGAAGGCCTCGCCGAACTCGAAGGCGCCTCCGCCCGTGTCGCCGTTGACGAAAAGCGCATGATCAACTGCCGCGCCGACCTCAACCAACTCGTACCCTTCAAGTACGACTGGGCCTGGCAGAAGTACCTCGACGGCTGCGCCAACCACTGGATGCCGCAAGAGGTCAACATGACCGCCGACATCGCCCTGTGGAAAAACCCCGAAGGCCTGACCGACGACGAACGCCGCATCGTCATGCGCAACCTCGGCTTCTTCTCCACCGCCGACTCCCTGGTCGCCAACAATCTGGTGCTGGCCGTGTATCGCCTGATCACCAACCCGGAGTGCCGCCAGTACATCCTGCGCCAGGCCTTCGAAGAAGCGATCCACACCCACGCCTACCAGTACTGCATCGAATCCCTGGCGATGGATGAAGGCGAGATCTTCAACATGTACCACGAGATCCCATCAGTCGCTAAAAAAGCCGCCTGGGGCCTGAAGTACACCCGCTCGATCTCCGATCCGAAGTTCGAAACCGGCACCGTCGAGACCGACAAAGAACTGCTGCGCAACCTGGTCGCCTACTACTGCGTGCTGGAAGGCATCTTCTTCTATTGCGGCTTCACCCAGATCCTGTCCATGGGCCGTCGCAACAAAATGACCGGCGTGGCCGAGCAGTTCCAGTACATCCTGCGCGATGAGTCGATGCACCTGAACTTCGGTATCGATGTGATCAACCAGATCAAGATCGAAAACCCACACCTGTGGGATGCCGAGATGAAGGAAGAAGCGACCCAGATGATCCTGCAAGGGACTCAGCTGGAGATTGAATATGCTCGTGACACCATGCCGCGTGGGGTGCTGGGCATGAATGCGGCGATGATGGAAGACTACTTGAAGTTCATCGCCAACCGTCGTCTGTCGCAGATTGGCTTGAAGGAAGAGTACCCAGGTACCACCAACCCGTTCCCGTGGATGAGCGAAATCATGGACTTGAAGAAAGAGAAAAACTTCTTCGAGACCCGTGTGATCGAGTACCAGACTGGCGGCGCGCTGAGCTGGGATTGATTCCTAAGCCAAGCAACCCCATGAAGCCCTGACGTGTTCAGGGCTTTTTTGTGCGCGGTGAATTGCTACTTCTTGAAGCACATCAGGCTGACCACCTCGCCCAGAAGGGTTCGGATCGCACCACCAATGCTGTAGCCTTGTGCCCCAATTGCCATCAGCGTTGTCACCGGTCGAGTGACCGGGATGCCTTCACCGAAGGGCTTTACGCCAAAGTCGGAAGATTGGCACGGGAGTAGACTCCCGCTGTCACACCTGATGCACACTCAATAAATACCCGATAGGACCGAGGCCAACCCGTGAACCCAGACATGCTCGAAGCCGGCCCCGCTGACGCCAAAGTACTTTCCGTCTTTGACTTCGACGGCACCCTGACCCACCACGACAGTTTCGTGCCCTTCCTCAAGTTTGCCTTTGGCCCCGGCGAGTTCTACGGCCGGATGCTCAAGCTGGCGGTGCCGGGGCTGCGCTTTCTGGTGCGGCAGATCAGCCGGGATGAGTTGAAGGCGCAGTTGATCCGCACCTTTATGACCGGGGTGGAGAAGGCATGGGTGCAACAGAAAGCCGAGGAGTATTGCCAGAAGACTTGGGCGCGGCTGATGCGGCCGACAGGGGTGTTATCGGTGGAGCAGGAGTTGGGATCCGGGGCGGAGGTCACGTTGTGTTCGGCGTCGCCGGCATTGGTGTTACAGCCGTTTGCCAATCGGCTCGGGATCAAGTTGATCGGCACTGAGCTTGAGGTGGTCGACGGGGTGTTGACCGGCAAGCTCACCGGGAATAACTGCCGATGCGAGAACAAGGTGCTGCGGCTTGAGGCGGTGTACGGGGATTTGGGCGACTATCGGCTGCGGGCCTGGGGCGATACGCGTGGGGATCGGGAGTTGCTGGCGGCGGCGCAGGATGCGCATTTTCGGCATTTTCATGCGAAGAAGAAGCGGGCTCGGTTGCAGCGATGATGCGGGTGGGTGGGGTTGGCGGGTAGACCGAGGGTCGCGCACTAGCATGGGGTGCCAGTGCGCGGATGGCCCATTCCGATCAATCGTCACCGCTACCCAATTCTTGATCTTCAAATGTGGATCGCACCGCTTCCACAACCCGTTCGGCTAGGTGAATCACTTCCAGCTGCGGATAAGCTTTCTTCAATTTCCCCGATACCTGCCAGCCATTTTCCTTTAACGACCGAATGACTCGGTTTGCGTCCTGATCAGGCATTTCCAGCACTTCTTTTAGCCGTTCCTGGGCGCGCTGAAAGATGACCAACACACGCGCTTCATCAGCCATCTCTATACGAACCGTGTGCGCCACTACCTGTGCCGTATACAAGACTTGTTCGGTCAAGTCGGGGTAGCGCCACGCGAATTGCGCATCGTCGTAGTCATCGAAGACCAGATTGCTGCGGGTTCCGTCCTCGTAGACTACAAGTTCTCCAAATCGATAGGAGCCAGCGTAGCGTTGCATGAATGGCCGCGAAAATGCCTCCAGCGTACGATCGTAACGCGCCCGGAAATCAATCGAACTTGTGATTGTGGCCGACACTGGCAAGATTACGCCTTCAGGCACCGCCTTATCACGGATCAAGGTATCGTTGATCAGAAAGCGATGGATCCGACCATTGCCGTCTCGCATGGGGTGGATATAGACAAAAGCAAAAGCGATTACAGCGGTCCGGGCCAGCGGCTCAGCGCCCCGTGTTGCCAACTCGAATGCTTTCAAGCCGTCGAGCAATTGCATTAGCACCTCAAATGGCGGCGCAATGTAGTGAACGATATCCTCGCGCATAGTGGCCTGCCCCACGAAGACCGGTGAGTGCCGCAAGCCCAGCCCTAGCGCCTCTTCCCCCAAAATACCGGCTTGCAAGGTGTGCAGGCTTTCATTACTCAACGGATTCTCGATGTGACCACAGTACTTGGCGATCACGTGGGCAAACCGCTGGATCCTGTCGGCTTTGTCTGCCTCTCTCTCGATCAAAAAGCTGGCACGCGACTCCTTGAACGTCAGCCAACTCGCCGTGCGCATCAGGATATCAGCGCCAAAGGTCTGGTTCAGCTCCCCCAGTGCTGCGCCCAGATCAAACTGCAACGCTTCTTGCACGGCTTCGGTGCGACGGATCAAGGGGGAGAACGCAGGTACGCCGGGAAGATTATCGTTGATGCGCCAGCGCCTTATACGCAAAGGCTCAACGCGGGTCAGGTAATGCTGTGATGAAACAGCATCGACATAGCCGCCATTGGTAACATCTGGTACATCAAGGTGCAGTCCGGTTAACCACTCGTACAGGAATCCGGTGCGGCGGGCATATTGACCAAAAGGCGTTTGCCGGCACCAGGCTTCGACGGGCTCAGGGCCGGCTGCAGCAAATAGGCGAGCGAAGAATTCGAGGTGAATTTCTTCGTACTTGAGCCCG
Organism: Pseudomonas sp. CYM-20-01; assembly: GCF_023169845.1. Classification (NCBI taxonomy): domain Bacteria; kingdom Pseudomonadati; phylum Pseudomonadota; class Gammaproteobacteria; order Pseudomonadales; family Pseudomonadaceae; genus Pseudomonas; species Pseudomonas sp. CYM-20-01. The sequence goes on from NZ_AP025169.1 coordinate 5,454,656, forward strand.
AACTCGAAATGCCCTGCAAAGTCGTCCGAGGGTTGGTAGCTGAGGGGGTACTTACGCTCGACATGTCCATTGCTCTCGTGGCTCATGCGGGTCGTACCGATTGCCGATTCGACGCGCAGTGGCTGTGCCAGCGAGATACGGTAGCGGTCAGCGAGTGCCTTGAAGCCTACCTGCATGGTCGAATCCCCTAACGAACCCTAAAAAACGATAACTATTAGGGAATAGTAGGCGAAAACGATAATTTTGTGAGTACGAAAACGCTAATGCGCTCTTAAATTTGCTAACAAATCAGCAATTTCATTTGAAAACGATAACAACCTAAAGGGAAGCGATCCGAATGAATGGGGCCGTCAGGAGACCGAGGCGATCCCTTCGAAGCCTCGCTGGGGCTCGACAGCTCCCACAGTTGATCTCTGTCGCTCGGAGGGACGGTGTTTGGCTTGAGTGTTATGTCGTGGCTTTGAGGTCCACGCCCAAGGCTGTTGCGAAGGCTTTTACCATCGGGCTGCGCGGGGCGCTGTGGCGCAGGATCAGGTTGAACGCGGTGCTCAGGTGAACCTGTTCCGGGCACAGTGCGCGTAGGCGCCCTTCCCTTACCAATGGCGCGGCGTAGTGTTCCGGCAGGAAGCCGAGGAAGCGGCCGGTGAGGACCAGGATCGCGACAGCTTCCACTTGTGAGGCCGAGGCGGACTGGCTGTCGTAGTTGACGAAGTTGGCCTTGTCGCGGTGGATCGCATACCGATGGTTCACCACTTCGTATTGGCGCAAGACCTCGGGCGTGAGGTCGTTTGCGTCGAAGAGTGGGTGTCCTACGGCACAGTAGGCGTGGGCCTTTTCTTCATACAGCGGGAAATAATCGAATTCTTCACGCCGTTGATACACCGGCACGATACCGACGATCAGCCGCCCTTCGACCACGCCGCGTTCAACTTCGTCCAATTGCGAGGCATGTAGGCGCAATCTAATTTTCGGCGATTCGCTGTGCAATTTCCCTAGCGCGGTAATTAGCGGGGAATTAACGTCGGACACGGTGTTATCAATTACGCCCACACTAAGGTCGCCAATAAGCTCGTTTTGCGCCGAACTAAGCTTGTCGCGAAAACTGTCTACCGAGGTAAATAACTCGATGGACGCCTGATACACCAACTTGCCTTCTTCGGTCAGGCCAAACCCTTCTCGGCCCCGGGTGCACAGGCGCATGCCGATGCGGATCTCGAGGTCGGAGATCTGTTTACTGATGGCCGCCAGGCCCACGTTCAGCTCGTTTTGCGCGGCGCTGAAGCCGCCGGCTTCGACTACGGCCATGAACACGCGCAGCAATTTGAAGTCCAGCCCGCTCAGTTGCAGGGGCGGTCTTGTGCCGGGTTTGGGTGGCAGGTTTCCAGAAGTGGAAAGTGGGGTTTCCATAATACGCGTTGACCTCAAGTGCCATATTCAACAGGCTTCAACCCAATCCTTGAACATAGCCAGGCGGCGATAATGAACATAAACATCCGCCCTTGGCAACCTTGAATACGGCGCGTCAGACGCTGGTTCAGTCTAGTTGAAAACTTATTTTTACTGCCTCCGACTCTTCTAAAAACAAGCGTGAGGAACATCCATGTCCCAGCCCACCGACCGCCTTTGGGGCGCTCGTTTCAAGACCGGCCCATCTGCTGCATTGGCCGCGTTGTCGCGTTGCCCTGAGCGCTATTTCCGCCTGACGCCCTACGACCTGGCCGGCTCCCGCGCCCATGCCCGTGAGTTGCAACGCGCTGGTCTGCTGGATGAGTCGGAGACCCTGCGCACCCTCGACGCGCTGGACGGTATTGGTGCGGACTTCGCCGCCGGCACGCTGCATCCGACCCTGGATGACGAGGACGTGCACACCTTTATCGAACGCGTATTGACTGAACGCCTCGGCGCCCTGGGCGGCAAGCTGCGTGCCGGGCGTTCGCGTAATGATCAAACCGCCAATGACCTGCGCCTTTTCCTACGCGACCATGCGCGCACCATCACCACCGAGGTGTTGGGTTTGCAGCAGGCGTTGGTGGAACAGGCCGAGCAACATGTGGAAAGCATCTGTCCTGGGTTCACCCACTTGCAGCAGGCGCAACCGATTGTGTTCGCCCACCACTTGCTGGCTCACGCCCAGTCGATGTTGCGCGATGTGCAACGCCTGGTGGATTGGGATACGCGTACGGCGTTGTCGCCTTTGGGGGCGGCAGCGATGGCCGGTTCGGCGATTGCACGCCAGCCTGAGCATTCGGCCAAGGAAATGGGCTACACCGGGCCGTGCGAAAACTCCATCGACGCTGTCGCCAGCCGTGACCATGTGGCGGAGTTCCTGTTTGTGGCGGGCATGCTCGGGGTGAATATTTCGCGCCTGTCCGAAGAGTTTTGCCTGTGGTCTTCGCGGCAGTTTCGCTGGGTGGTGCTGGACGATGCCTACGCCACTGGCAGCTCGATCATGCCGCAGAAGAAGAACCCGGATATTGCCGAGTTGGCGCGGGGCAAGGCTGGGCGCTTGATTGGCAACCTGACCGGGTTGATGTCGACGCTCAAGTCATTGCCGCTGTCGTACAACCGCGATTTGAGTGAAGACAAGCACAGCGTGTTGGACAGTGTGGACACCTTGCTGCTGGTGCTGCCGGCGATGGCCGGGATGGTTGCGACCATGAAGGTGCAGGTGGAAGAGCTTAGGCGTCAGGCGCCGATGGGGTTCACCTTGGCAACGGAAGTGGCGGATTGGTTGGCCACTCGCGGCGTGCCGTTCAAGGAGGCGCATGAGATTACCGGCGCCTTGGTGCAGGCCTGTGAGAAGCATGAGATTGAACTGTGGGAAGCCTCGCCGGCGATGTTGGCGGAGGTGGACGCGCGGTTGACGCCGGAGGTGCGCGATTGCCTGACCCTGGAAGCGGCGATTGCAGCGCGCAGTGGGTGGGGTGGGACGGCGCCGGAGCGGGTTCGGGAGCAGATTGGGCGGTTGAAAGCGGCCTTGGCCGAACAGCAACAGTGGACAGAGAGTTACCAGGGATTTCGGATTTAAGCCTGCAACCCCGTGGTGTCTGGTCCGGCGCTTTCGCAGGCAAGCCAGCTCCCACATTGGACCGAGTACATCAGTACCAGCGTCATCAGTTTTTGGAGAGTCACCATGAGCCAAACCCCGGCCGAGCGCTTGGCAGCCGAGCGCAAGTTGTCCGAAAACCAGTTCGATATCACCCAGTACGAGCACGTACCGCGTCGATATTACGGGCGGATGTTTTTTGCCACGTTGATCGTGATCGTGTTGGCCGCGCTGTTGCGTGCCTTCGCCAACGGTCAGATCGAATGGTCCTACATCGGGCAGTTCCTCACGTCTGAAGCCATCCTCTGGGGCCTGGTCAACACCATCGTCATGTCGATCCTGGCCATGGCGCTGGGTGTGGTGATCGGGGTGATCACGGCAATCATGCGCATGTCGGCCAACCCGATCCTGCGCTATGTGGCCATCACCTACACCTGGCTGTTCCGCGGCACGCCGTTGATCCTGCAACTGCTGCTGTGGTTCAACCTGGCGCTGATCTTCCCGGTGATCGCGATTCCCGGCCTGTTCAGTATCGACACTGTCGACCTGATGACGCCGTTCGTGGCCGCCCTGCTGGGCCTGAGTATCAACCAGGGTGCCTACACCGCCGAAGTGGTGCGTGCCGGTTTGCTCTCGGTCGACACCGGCCAGTATGAAGCCGCCAAGTCCATCGGCATGCCGAGCCTGCAAGCACTGCGTAGGATCATTCTGCCGCAGGCGATGCGGGTGATCATTCCGCCTGTAGGCAACGAGTTCATCAGCATGGTGAAAATGACCAGCCTGGCCAGCGTGATCCAGTACTCGGAGCTGCTGCACAACGCGCAAAACATCTACTACGCCAACGCCCGGGTCATGGAGCTGCTGATTGTGGCCGGCATCTGGTACCTGGCGGTGGTGACTGTTCTTTCATTTGGCCAAAGCCGCCTTGAGCGCCGCTTTGCCCGCGGCGCCGGCAAGCGTTCGTAAGTCTGGGTTGAGGAGATTTGCCCCATGAGAAGCATCGTCAAGGCCGTCAACCTGAACAAGTATTACGACCAGTATCACGCGCTGCGCGATATCAATATCGAGGTCGAGCAAGGCGAAGTGATGTGCATCATCGGCCCGTCCGGCTCGGGTAAAAGTACCCTGCTGCGCTGCGTCAACCAGTTGGAAAAAATCGATAAGGGCGGTCTGTGGGTCGACGGCGAACTGGTGGGTTACCGGGTCGTCGGCAACAAGCTGCATGAGATGAACGAATCGCAGATTGCCCGCCAGCGGTTGGCCACCGGCATGGTGTTCCAGCGCTTCAATTTGTTCCCGCACATGACCGTGTTGCAAAACATCATCGAAGGCCCGTGCCAGGTGCTCAAGCGCTCGCCCAAGGAAGCCACCGAGGATGCCCTGGAGTTGCTGGCCCGCGTCGGCCTGGCGGACAAACGCAATGCCTATCCGGTGGAGTTGTCCGGCGGCCAGCAACAACGCGTGGCGATTGCCCGTGCACTGGCGATGCGCCCCAAGCTGATGCTGTTTGACGAACCCACGTCAGCCCTCGACCCGGAGCTGGTAGGAGAAGTGCTGTCGGTGATGCGCGATTTGGCCACCACCGGCATGACCATGATCGTGGTCACCCATGAGTTGGGCTTCGCCCGCGAAGTCTCCAACCGCATGGTGTTTATGGATGCCGGCCAGATTGTGGAAGCCGGCAGCCCCGAAGAAATTCTAATAAGCCCACAAAACCCGCGTACCCAAAGCTTTATTTCTGCCGTTCGCACTTAACTAAAAAACAAACGAGAACGCCCCCATGAAGAAAATGTTTATCCCCACGTTGCTCGCAGGCCTGATGGCCTCTTCCGTTGTTTTCGCGGCATTGCCGGCGGCAATCAAGGACAAGGGTGAGATCAGCGCGGCCATCGTGCCGAACTACCCGCCGATGGACTTCAAGGACCCGGCCACCAACAAGATCACCGGCCTGGATTTCGACTTGGGCAACGCCCTCGCCGAGCGCCTGGGCGTGAAGATCAAGTGGCAGGAAACCGGCTTCGAGCAGATGCTCAGTGGCCTGACCACCAAGCGCGTGGACATCGTGCTGTCGGGCATGACCGACACCGCCGAGCGCCAAAAGGCGGTGACCTTTATCGACTACTTCACCAGCGGCCCGCAGCTCTACACCCTGGCCAAGCGTGAAGACCTCAAGGAATTGACTGACCTGTGCGGTAAAAAAGTCGGCACCAGCCGTCGCACCACCTGGCCGTCGGAAATTGCCGCGTGGAGCAAGGAAAACTGCGAAGCCGCCGGTAAGCCGGCGATCGTGGTGATCGGCACTGAGGGCTCGGCAGATGCGCGGGCACAGTTGCAACAGAACCGTCTGGACGCTGCGATGCAGGGCAGCGAGACCATTCCTTATTTGATGTCGTTGGACAAGGGCAAGTACAAGCCGGTGGGGTTGGCGATTTCCAAGCAGTTCACCGGGCTTGGGATTGAGAAGAGCAATACGGAGTTGGTCACGGCGATCAGTGAAGCGTTGCAAGGCATGATCGATGACGGCACCTACGGCAAGATCCTGAAGAAGTGGGACCTGGAGCAAGGTGCGGTAGAGAAGATCACCATCAACTCCGGCCAATAACTCGATCTGAACAATGTGGGAGGGGGCTTGCTCCCGATAGCGGTCTATCAGCCAAGCATCTGGTGACTGAGCCACCGCCATCGGGGGCAAGCCCCCTCCCACCCTGGATTTTCGTTGTCCACAAAATAACAAGGACACCCGCCCCACCGTGGCCACCTACTCCCTGGTAATCCGCCGCCTGATGATTTGCTCGCTGACCATCGTGGTCAGCCGCGCCATGACCAGCCCGTTGCTGGCCCTGTTGCTGAGTACCCGCCTGGGCCTGAACCAGCAGGACATCGGCTTGCTGATGGGCATCGCGGTGTTTATCGCGACATTGCTGGGCCTGTACGGTGGCTACATCATCGACCGCCTGGAAAAGCGCAAGCTGCTGATCCTGGCCATGCTCTCCAGCTCCATCGGTTTTCTATTGCTGACCTTTGCCAGCAACCTCTACCTCACCACCGTGACCCTGGTCATCACCGAAGCGGCGTCGGCGCTGTTCCTGATTGGCTCAAAAGCCATCATCAGCGAGAACCTGCCGGTGGGCGAGCGTGCCAAGGTGTTTTCCCTGCGCTACACACTGACCAACGTCGGCTACGCCACAGGCCCGATGGTCGGCGTCGTGATTGCCGGCCACATGCAACTGGCACCGTTCCTGATCGCCAGTGCGATCGCCTTTGGCAGCCTGTTCCTGATGATTGGCATCCCGCCCACCCAACGGGATGACAGCAACAAGCCCTTGAGTTTCCTCACCACACTGCGCACCTTGCGCAACGACCGCACACTGATTCTGTTCACCAGCGGCAGCCTGCTGAGCACCATTGTCCACGGGCGCTATACCTTGTATCTGTCGCAGTTTTTGCTGGTAGCCTACAAACCCGCCGAGGCGCTGAAGATTCTGTCTGCGGTACTGGCCTGCAATGCCATCACTGTGATTTTGATGCAGTACCAGATCGGCCGTTTCCTCAAGCGTGAGCAACTGCGCTATTGGATCGTGCTCGGCACGCTGCTGTTCATGACCGGGCTTGTCGGTTTCAGCCTCGCAGACAGCCTGGTCACCTGGTGCATGGCAATGTTCGTGTTCACACTGGGCGAGATGATCATCTACCCCTCCGAGTTCCTGTTTATCGACACCATCGCACCTGATGCACTGCGCGGCAGTTACTACGGTGCACAGAACCTGGCGGCATTCGGCGGGGCAATGAGCCCGGTGATTTGCGGCTATCTGCTGATCAATGCCACGCCGGCCAGCATGTTCTATGCGTTGGGGGCACTGACTGCGGTAGGGGGCACCTTGTGTTTCTTGAGTGGGCGACGGGTAGCAGGTTCTTGCTGATATTTACGCAGGATCCCGCTATTAATAGCGAAACCTCTCACGGACCCGAGCCCCATGAAATTCGATACGGCCTACAGCCTGAGTCTCGACGACAAGCTGTCGATCTACGACGTACGAGACCTGAATTTCGACGAGACCGCCGACTTCGACTCCGACAAGGACCGTTTCCTGTGCCCCAACGATGAGTGCCGGGCAGCGTTTGATCCCGGCAATACCCTGAGCACCTTCAACGCTAAAAACGTCAATTACCTGCGTACGCCGCACTTCAAGAACAAGACCGGCACCCGGCATATCGACGGCTGCCGCTACGCCAGCACGCACAAGAGCGCAGCCGGCGAAAGCGACGACGAGCGCGAGGACAATTTCCCATCGGAATTAGTGCTCACCCGCCGTCAGTACGAGCGCAAGACCCCGCTGGCAGGCACCGAAGGAAACATCCCACAAGAGCAAACAAAGACACCCTCAAACCGCAGCTCCATTTCCCACAACGCCAGCGACACCACACCGGACAAAACCAGCGTGTTCGCCCACCCGGTGGAATGCTACGTGTCCAATATCGACGACAAGGACAAGCTCAAGTCCATGCCGTTGAAGATCGGCGATCACACCGCCACCTACTGGACGTTCTTCAAGAAGATCGAATACCTGCAGGACAACAAGGGCCTGATCTACTGGGGCAGGATCAAAGAAATCAAGGACTACACCAGCAGCTTTCGCATCGACTTCGAAAAGAAGGTGTGGCTCGACAAGAAGCCCTACTCGGTCAATGTCTACCTGAGCAAGAAACTCATCGAGAACTACCGCAAGCGCAAGGCGTTCCTGGAGCAGATCAAGGCGGCGGTGGACAGTGAGCGGGCGTTGTACTGCTTCTTCTATGGGGTGACGCCGGAACTGAAACAGGTGCCGAGCAAGAAAAACCCCGAGCAGACGTTCGGGGTGTTCAGCGCGAATATCGAGAACCTGGATCACCTGATCATTCGGGAGGCGCCGGGGGTGGAATAGTGCGCATCAGCGGCAGGACGCTTTGTATGCCCGATAGATTTCGCGTGTTTGTTGAGCCTTGGCGACACCTACGCCCCCGAAGGCTACCAACCAGTGGATCAGCATTTCCTCATCAGGAAACACATAGGTGTTTTGCCCTTTGAATCCTCTGGGTGTTCGATTGATTCCTGCGTCGTAGCGCAATGGACTCCAAGGCTGCGTTACAAAATCAAAATCCTCGGCATCCCATTTAAAGAACCGCAGTACTTCATTAAGGGTAGTCTGGCCACTGCGATCGCCACGTTGGACGAGGCAATAGGCTTGATTAGCCAACATCTGCTCCAGCACCTGAGGATCGACCCAATCCAGCACTGCGCATTTCAACGCATTATCTAGAATACCGGCCGTCCAACGCTCGAAAAACACCTGGAAAAATCGTTCGCTATCAGCTTTTTTCATATCGAAAAAGAGCATGCAGTAACGGGTTTTAAGATGCATAACCACTACCACATGCTTGCGTTTAACTGTCGCAGCATGCACCAGCCACTGATGGGGGTCGCTGTGAAGATCATAGCTCTCGACAGGCAGAGCAGGCCGTAGAACGGGTGTATGCTTTTTGCCTTTGTGTACTCGGCTGAAAAACTCACAGGCAGCTTGTGAGCAATTGAACGTCAGCATTGCAGTTGCTCCTTCATTTTACTTCCCACGCCAGCAACGAACCGTCCAGGTTTGTGATGAAGGGATATCCACCCATTCAATGTCATAAGGTTGTCGAGCGGCATACCTAATCGCATCCAGCGCCTCTCCAGTGAGAACTGCCAACTCGGAATCCGTCGGCAAGTCACGCGTGACCATCACAGCCAGGCCACTGAGTCGGTTCTTCAAATGCAGCTTTTTTGTACCTGTCATCGCCATCGTCTGGCAAATAGACTACTGCCAGGGCGCAGGAAATCGAACAAGGCCATGTCATAAAAAACCAGTTGATGAGCGGTCAAAACAACTGTACAAAAACACAGTATAGTTTGTCCTCCCCCGTCAAACCCTGGAGATACCCCATGTCCTCTCTGGCAATGAGCTCTTTCGTAGAACAGCAGATCGTCCTGCATCAATTCACCGCCAAGCACAGCGTACAGGCGCGCACGATGCTGGGCTGGAGCCGGGAACGCCTGGCATACCAGGCTGGCGTGGCGGTTGAAGCCGTTCAGCAGTTTGAATGTCAATGCGACGTGGATGACGAAACCCGCCTGGCCCTGGCCTTTCGGCTGGAAGCTGAAGGCCTGGTGTTTTTCCCGGGGTTTGCGCCGGGGTGGGGGATGAGTACACGCCGCTTTGACACCGCCACAACCGAACACGCAGCGCAAGGGATCATCTCTCGCTTGATCGGCGCAACTTCGTCATCACTTGACTCACCCACTGCTCAAGCCAATGGTGCATAGCGGCCAGCCGTACCACCTTGCTGGCCAGCGCCTGGACGGGGTCCCATGCACTCCCCTCTCAACCGCGAAACGTCAGGCCTGCAGTTGCAATGCCTGACACGTCATTTGCGGCGTCAGAGCACCGGTTTGATTTGAGCACGGGCTGCCTGCTCATACCCATGGGCCACGGCCAGCAAGGTGGGTTCGGACCACTGGGTCCCGAAAAAATAGGCACTGGTCGGTAGCCCATTCTCATCCTTACCAGCAGGGACAGCGATGCCTGGGTAGCCGGCTGCTGCTACCCCAAAATAGTCGTTAGTCTCAAAATCCGACACCATGGCGTCCAGACCCTCCGATTTGATCGGGTCGTCAATGGTAGCGCGAAAGTCTCGGATGAGCTCATCCCAAAAGGGTTTGCTCTGCTCAGGCGTCATGGTTTGGGCATTGATTTGGTTGAGGACTGCCTGGTGATCCACCTCCGCGCCATCACGTTTAATGTTGAACAGGGTCAGATCAGGCAGTGAATCGACTGGCAACCCTGAACGCTTGCCCACATAAGTATTCAATTCATTCTTTACGTCCGAGAACAACAAATCTACCCAACGCGAATCATCGGCCAGGCGCATCTCGACCGGCACTACTTCCGCGCCTTGCTCACGAAGCACGGCAAGTATCCGGCGGAATGACGCACTGTCCTTAGTGGGTGTGGGTTCGCCAGTTTCAGAAAACGTTGCGGGATAGCCGATACGCTTGCCTTTCAACGCGCCTGGAACCAGTAATTTCGTGTAATCGATACCTTGGGGCGCTCCCTGGCTCGCCGGATCCTTGGGATCGCTGCCCGACATGGCATTGAGCATCAGCGCCACATCAAATACCGAACGCGCCATCGGGCCAGGAGTGTCCTGGTGGTGACTTGCAGGAATAATTCCATTACGGTCCAGCAAGCCAACGCTGGGCTTGAGCCCGACAACCCCATTGCGCGCTGCTGGCACAATAATCGAACCACTGGTTTCAGTTCCCACCGCCAAGGGCGCCAACCCCGCCGCAACGGCGACGGCAGACCCGGAACTGGAACCCCCGACGTCGGCATCCGCACCATGTGGGTTACGGGTTTGTCCCCCCCTGCTGCTCCAGCCATCAGGACCACCACGAAACCCTGCCAGTTCGGTCATATTGGTTTTACCGAGGATCACCGCGCCCTGCTTGATCAGGTAGTCGACCAATGGGGCGTTCTTGCCGACAGGTGCCCCCACCAGTCCAAAAGCACCTGCACTGGTTTGCATGCCTTCAGTTTCGATGGTGTCCTTGAGCAAAACAGGAATGCCATGCAGGAGGCCACGCACGTTGCCGCTGGCTCGTTCACGGTCCAGTTCGCGTGCGGTTTCAAGTGCCTTGGGGTTGAGTTCGATGATGGACTTCAGTTTCGGGTCGACCCTGCGAATCCGCTCATGCAGGTACGTGACCAAGTCGGCTGAACCGAACCTGCCTTGGGCCATTTGCGCGCCAAGCTCATTGACATTGAGGTATTCGGTCCCCGGAGGGACTGCCTTTGAAACAACAGGTGAGTGGCCGTCTGCAAAAGACTGAACAAACTGCCGGACGATGGAGCCCATTCCATATGCGATACCGATCATAAAACCTCTCGAGGAGTAAGAAATGACGAAGGACCAACGTTGATCCGTGGGCCAGTCTAAAAACTCTTCTCCTGCCGGACAGCGCGACGCGTGCGGTTCACTGTGTGGGATAGTTCAACGCAACGGGTAGCCTTCCAAGGGGTCCATCAAACGACGGGAGCTTCGATACTCGCACACCATGGCCACCAACCACTCCTTCGCCCATCGTGCGCCGTAGAACCACAGTGTCGCGCCATCCTCGAGCGGCTCACCCAGCCCCGGGTAACCACTCCAGCAAGCCCCATGGAAGGCGGTACTGCGGCTGTCGGATACCAAGGCATCCAGTCGATACTCATGCACAAGCTCATCGATTTCATTGCGAACATGCAGGGTGTCGGTACGGTGCGCATGCACCGGTACCAGTACGGCGCCGGACCGAAGCAGGATGTCCAGCGCTTTCAGGAAGGAGGTGCGGTGCTCAATCAACTGATGTTCATGCCCCTCCACAAACCGCTCGGCAAATCCCAGGCGCCTGCCCTGTAACGCACTGGCGGCGGTAAAGGTCGTGTTGTTCTGCACCAGGGGCACTTCCACCATCACCGGCCCCGAAGGTTCAATACCACTCAATGCGATCAATGACAGCGACGGGTCACGCGAGGGTTTTAGAGGGAGTCCCGGGGCGTCATACCCCGGGACCGGGACGCTTTTCCCCAAGGCGCCATGAGCTTGGGGATCAGCACCGAAAGCGATACCACGCGAGCTTGTATGCTCTTGGGCTATCGTTGCCTGGCCAGACGAATCAGTGAGCGCAGACACCCGCTGCCCTGTCGGACAAGGCAACCCCGCCTGCCAATATTTCTTGCACGTGCTCTCCATAAAAGACGTCCCCCGACACATAAATTTTCGGGGATCATCGCACCGTTGCCTGGCGCCTGTCGCAGCTCTGAAACAGCTTGAAAACTCCTTTTTCCATAGCCTCCTCCGTCAGCCTGCGAGGTGTTCCTGCGCCCCCTGGGCTTCCACCTCCAGCCACCACGCAACCCCACGCTCAGGCTGATTCAAGCTGAACGCCTGCCCCATCTGCGGCGTAGTGATGGACACGTTGCGCTCCCAGGCCAGAGCCATGATGCGGTCGAACGGCTCATGCCAGGCATGGAACGCCAGGTCGAAAGTGCCGTTGTGAATCGGCAGCAACCAGCGGCCCTTGAGGTCGATATGCGCTTGCAGGGTTTGCTCTGGCTGCATATGCACGTGAGGCCAATCGACGTTGTAAGCACCTGTTTCCATCAGCGTCAGATCGAACGGACCGTACTGCTCGCCGATGCGTTTAAAACCGTCGAAGTAACCTGTGTCACCGCTGAAGAAAATTCGCCGAGGACCATCGATCATCACCCAGGAACACCACAGGGTCTGGTTCGCATCAAATAGGCCACGCCCGGAAAAATGTTGCGCAGGGGTGGCGACAAACCGAATGCCATCCACTTCGGTGCCCTGCCACCAATCCAGTTGGCGTACCTTGCTGGAATCCACGCCCCACTTGACCAGGATGTCGCCCACGCCCAGCGGCGCAAGAAAATAACGGACCTTGTCGGCCAATTGGACGACAGCTTTGCGGTCCAGGTGGTCGTAGTGGTTGTGGGAAAGAATCACCGCCTCCAGGGGCGGCAACTCTTCAAGGCTGATCGGTGGCTGATGGAAGCGCTTGGGGCCGGCCCAACTGAACGGTGAGGCGCGCTCGGCAAATACCGGGTCGGTTACCCAGAATTTACCGCGCATTTTCAGCAACACGGTGGAATGTCCAAGGCGGAACACGCTGTGATCCGGGGCCGCCAGCAATTGCTCGCGAGTCAGTGGTTGTACCGGGATCTGCCCCACCGGCCGCGTGCTGCGTGGTTTGTTGAACAACATGTTCCAGAAAATGCGCAAGGTTTTGCCGAAGCCACCGTGCTGCACGGGGGTGTCGTTGCTGAAGTGCCCTTGGCCTTGCTTGGGCGCTGCTGGCGAAGAATCGACGCGGGACGAGATCGTGGCCATTTCCGGGTGACTCCTACGGATCGCTTATAAATTACACTGCACAGTGTAGTTTCAAGATTGCAACAAAATCCGGAGCAAGTAAACTACCGAGTGTAATTTTCCTCCAAGAGCCGAGCGCCACCCATGACTGCACCTCAACGCCTCACCGACCGTAAACGCGAAGCCATTGTGGCTGCGGCCATCGCCGAATTTCGCGCAAACGGTTTCGAGGTCACCAGCATGGACAAGATCGCCGCCACCGCCGGCGTATCCAAGCGCACCGTGTACAACCACTTCCCCAGCAAAGAAGAACTGTTCGCTGAAATTCTTCATCAACTTTGGGCCAGCAGCGTCGCCCAACTTGACGTCAGCTACACCAGCGACCGCCCGTTGCGCGAACAACTGCGCGGGCTGCTGGAGGCGAAGATGAAGATGATGTCGGACGCCAATTTCCTCGACCTCGCTCGCGTCGCCATCGCCGCCACCATCCATTCGCCGGAGCGTGCGCAAGACATGGTCACCCGCCTGAGCCAGCGCGAAGAAGGCTTCACCCAATGGGTTCGCGCCGCCCAGGCTGACGGCCGGCTCAACTGCTCAGACCCCGCCTTCGCCGCCCACCAGATCCAGAGCCTGCTCAAGGCCTTCGCCTTCTGGCCACAAATCACCCTCGGCCAACCCACCCTGGATGCAGCCCACCAGGCCAGTGTGATCGAGTCGGCCATCGACCTGTTCCTCGCCGGCTACGAAGTCACCGCCCCCCGCCAACCGTAAAAAACCTGTTGTGTGAGCGACATTCCAGGTCGTTTTTGACGCATTCGCCCTCCGTTTTGCGCAAATGGCCTGGAAGGACACTGATTATTCCCACGCGAATAACTGACAATATTCACAGTCATTATCCGATCAACGGTTGATCCAGCGAACGCGCGCCACCGTATCTGTAAAAAACAGCTGCCCCCAGGAATTTATGGAAAACAGACAAGGCAAAGGGCTTTCATTTGCCAAGCGTATCTACAAGCCAAGGATCATCGGCCTTGCCATCGGTTGCATCAGTGTCAGCGGCGCCCTTTACCCCCTCGCCATGCCAGGCTGGGTGTGGGCACTCCTGCTGTTCAACGGGTTTGCCTGGGCGCATGTGGCGTATCAACTGTCGACCCGCTCGCAATACCCCTACCAGGCCGAACAACGCAACCTGCTGTATGACTCGCTGCTCGGCGGCTTCTGGGCCGCTGCCACGCAGTTCACGCCACTGACGGCAGTGACCATCCTGTCGATGATGACCATGAATAACGTGGCCGCCGGCGGCAAGCGCCTGTTCCTGCGTGGCCTGTGCGCACAAGGGCTCGGAATCGGCGTAGCCGGGGCGCTGTTCGGTATCCGGTTCAACCCTGATGTCAGCCTGCTGCAGGTCTACACCTGCCTGCCGATGCTGACGCTCTATCCCATGGCCATCGGCATGGTCTGCTATCAACTGGCAATCAAACTGTCCGAACACAAGCGCGCCCTGAGCGCCCTGAGCCGCACCGACAGCCTCACCGGGCTGCTCAATCACGGTTCCTGGAAGGACCTGCTGCACCTCAAGTTCCACAAGTGCCAGCAACAGCGAAGCCACGCCACGATTGCCTTGATCGACATCGACCACTTCAAGCAGATCAATGACACCCACGGCCATATTGTCGGCGATGCGGTACTGCGGCAGTTGAGCCTGGAGTTGCGGCGCAACCTGCGGGAAAACGACCTGGCCGGACGTTACGGGGGCGATGAGTTCTGTGTGATTCTTCCGCAAATGCCGCTGGAACAGGCCGCCCGGATCATGGAGCGCATGCGCGAAACCTTCAGCAATTACCGCAACCCGCAGATCCCCGAATTGCGGGTCAGCCTGAGCATCGGCCTGGCCGACTTCCAGCCCTTCTTCAGCGATGCCGCGATGTGGCTGAATGCAGCGGATCGCGCGCTGTACGCCGCCAAGGACACCGGGCGCAACCGGGTCAATGTCAGCGACAAAGTGATCGCCCATTCCGCCTAAAGTCGTCCTACGACTACTCGTCCGAATCTTCCAGCCTGCCAGCCAGAAGAAAGCATAATGCCACCACTGGTCGCCTACCCAAAAAAGGTCCTCCCTCAAGGGCGAACTTCCTGCCAGGCTGATCACTCTGAACCCGTTGTCCCACCCCCTCTGTCAGCACAAGGAAGCTGGCAATGAGCAAGTCAACCGTAGGGCATATACCTTACGGGGGCAGGCGCATATCCAAGGAAACCCCAGAGTCTGCTTGCCCGAGCACCGCACATGCTATTCAACACACATAAAAGAACCATCAGCACCCAGCAACACACCATCGCCCAACAGGCCAGCCTGCTGGACGCTATCGAGCGCTCCATGGCGGTGATCGAATTCGACCTGTCCGGCAATGTGCTGCGCGCCAATGCCAATTTCCTGCAGACCATGGGCTACCGCGCCGAGCAGGTAGAGGGCCAGTCCCATCGAATGTTCTGTACCCCGGCCTTCGCCCGTAGCCCCGAGTACAGCCAACTGTGGTCAAACCTGCGTAATGGCCAATTCCAGTCCGGCACCTTTGAACGGGTGGCCGGGGATGGCCAGTCGGTGTGGCTGGAAGCCAGCTACAACCCGGTGCGTGATGACACGGGCCAGGTGACCAAAGTGGTGAAGTACGCGATGGACGTCACCCCGCGCCTGCAGGCCGAAAGCGAAGCCAATGCCAAACTGGATGCCATTGGCCGCGCCATGGCGGTGATCGAGTTCAAGCTCGACGGCACCATCATCACCGCCAACGCCAACTTCCTGCAGCGCATGGGTTATACCCTGGCGCAGATCCAGGGCCAGCATCACCGAATGTTCTGCAGCGCGGCGCTGGCCAGCAGCCCGACCTACAGCGACTTCTGGAAACGCCTGAACCAGGGAGAACTGTTCAGCGGCCAGTTCGAGCGGGTGGATAAAAACGGCCAGGTCGTGTGGCTCGAAGCCAACTACAACCCGGTGTACGACGCCAGCGGGCGGCTGTGCAAAGTGGTGAAGTTCGCCACGGACATCACCGCCCGTGTGCAACAGCATGCGGCGGACGCGCAGAGTGCGGCCCAGGCCTATCACCTGTCCCTGAGCACCCAGGACATGGCAGAGAAAGGTGCCGAGGTGATCCAGAAAACCGCCAATGGCATGCGCGAAATTTCTGCGGACATCGACGATTCCTCACAACTGATCGCCAAGCTCGGTGATCGCTCGCAACAGATCACTGCCATCGTTAACACCATTCGCGGTATCGCCGACCAGACCAACCTGCTGGCCCTCAACGCCGCCATCGAGGCAGCACGTGCGGGCGAACAAGGCCGTGGTTTCGCCGTGGTGGCCGACGAAGTCCGGCAACTGGCGGCACGCACCAGCGGCTCCACCACGGAGATTTCCAGCATGATCGCGATGATTCAGGCTGAAACCCGACAAGCCATCGACAGCATGGACGCCACCCGCGACCGTGCTGCCCAAGGGGTTGAAATGGCCAACCAGGCCGGCACGGTGATCCTGCAGATTCGCCAAGGCACCAGTGAAGCGGTGCAGGCGGTGAGTGCGTTCGCCAACGAGCGGGGCGGCAACTGACCCGATCTTCATACGGAGTGCCGGGGGCTCGGTCTATAGTGCTGGTTGTTCTTCAAGCATGAGATCCGAGCCCGCCATGACCCCAGAAAAGCCCGAAGCCACCCCCGTCGACCACCTGCGCTTTCACCGCCCCCACGCCCACCTGGCACCGACCTTCGGCAACGACACCTTTGCCCTCAAGGCCGAAGCCTTCGCACGCTTCTTCGGTACGCCGACCTTCCTCGGCGCACAAACCGCCATCGTGGTGTTGTGGGTGGTACTGAACATGACCGGCATCACGCATTTCGACGTGTACCCGTTCATCCTGCTCAACCTGGCGTTCAGCCTGCAATCGGCCTACGCCGCGCCCCTGATCCTGCTGGCCCAGACCCGCCAGGCCGCCCGCGACAAGGCGCAGTCCGACGCGGATGCGCAGCACCGCGAAGCCCTGGCGATTGCCAACACCGAGCGCCAGGCCCAGGCGGCGCAGACCACCAAGCAGTTGCTGGAACTGCTGGAACAGAACACCCGGCTCACGGAAATGACCAAACAACTGACTGAGCACATTGAAAGCCTGACCTGCGAAATGCATGAGCACTTTGTGCGAAAAACCTAAGGCAGTCGCACATGCCGTCCCAGCTCATCGAATAGGGTCACCACCGAGCGCAACGCTCGGCAGTCCGGGCGCGTGAGCAACCACAACGCGGTGTCATGCCCTGCCAACGCAGGGCCCAGCGATTGCAGGCCGTCGCCCAATAGAAAGTCCGGCAAGGCCGCCACGCCCAAACCGGCCCGTACCAGTTCGGTGACCGATAACATGCTGTTGCAGCGATAACTGGGGCGCACACCGGGCAGCTGCTCGCGACGCCAGGCGACCGTGGGGTGGTCGGGCAGGAAGTCATCCGGGGCGACCCAAGGCAGGTCGGCCAACTCACGGCCCGCGTGCTGACGGGCAAAATCCGCGCTGGCGCACACCTGATAAGCCACATTGCCCAGGCGTCGACCCACCAGATGCTCCGGGGGCGTGCGGGTCAGGCGCAGGGCGATATCCGCGTCACGGCGGCTGAGGTTGGCGAAGTCATTCGAGGTACTCAGCTCCAGGGTCAGTGCCGGGTAGTGCGGCATGAACTGCGCCAGGGCCGGCAACAGCAAACCTTGCAACACGGAGTCGGTACAGGTCAGGCGCACCGTACCGCTGATCACCTCACCGCCCTGCTCCACACCAATGCGCGCTGCTTCCAGGGCCTGTTCGGCACGCTCGGCCTGTTGCGCCAGGTTGCTCGCCAGGCTGGTGGGCAGGTAGCCGGCACGGCTTTTTTCAAACAACGTCTGGCCCAGCGCCGCCTCCAGGCGCCGTACCCCGCGGAATACCGTGGACACATCCACCCGTAACAACGCCGCCGCCCGTGCGAGCGTGCCGCCACGCACCAGGGCGAGGATCAGCGATAAATCAGGGTAATCCAGTGAATAGTGCGTAGCTGCATTGAGCATGTGGGTAAACGCCAATATTGATTGCGCGAACGCCAATCTATAGTGCGCCCCAGGACACCACAAGCCATGGGATGTACAGGATGAAAACCACACCGCTGCACCTCGCCCTGATCGGCGATTACAACCCCGCTGTCATCGCCCACCAAGCCATCCCCGTGGCCTTGCAACAGGCCGCCGAAACCTTGGGGCTGAGCATCCATGTGCAGTGGCTCGACACCGATACCCTGCCGCAATCCCTGCACGCGTTCGATGGTTTCTGGTGCGTCCCCGCCAGCCCCTACCGCGACACCGATGGCGCACTGCGGGCGATCCGTTTTGCCCGCGAGCAACGTCGACCTTTCCTCGGCACCTGCGGCGGTTTTCAGCACGCGGTGCTGGAATATGCGCGCAACGTGCTGGGCTGGAAGGATGCCGAGCATGGCGAACTCGCGCCGCACGCCAAGCGCGCCGTGATCGCGCCACTGAGCTGTGCGCTGGTGGAAGCCACCGACACTGTGCGCCTGGTGCCGTACACGCGCATCGCCGAGGCCTACGACACCCTTGACCTGCAGGAAGGTTACCGCTGCCGCTACGGCGTGAACCCCGAATTTCTCGATGCCCTGCTGGAAGGCGACCTGATCCCCAGCGGCCATGACTCGGCAGGCGATCTGCGGGCCGTGGAATTGCTCGACCACCCGTTCTTCGTCGCCACGCTGTTCCAACCCGAACGCGCTGCGCTAAAGGGTATTACGCCGCCCTTGGCAATTGCCTTGCTCAAGGCTTGCCAGGCAGTGTCGGCATGATCGCCCGCACACCCGCCCCGCCCTACTACGCGGTGATTTTCAGTTCACTGCGCACCGAGGGCGACCAGGGTTACGGCCAGGCCGCCAACCGCATGCTCGAACTGGCGCGCGGACAACCGGGATTTCTCGGCGTGGAATCAGCACGGGAAGACGGGTTGGGCATTACCGTGTCGTATTGGGACAGTGAGGCGGCGATCCTGGCCTGGAAGCAGCAGGCCGAGCACCGGGCGGTACGCGAACAGGGGCGCACCACTTGGTACTCGGCGTTCCAGACACGGGTGTGCAAAGTCGAACGGGCGTACGCCTTCGAAAGCGGTTGAGCCTTTGGGTTGAGAGTGCCTGATGATGAACTGGCTTGCAGGTGATGAGCAGGGTTGTTTGTGGTTAACAGGCTTGTTGTGGCGAGCAGGCTTGTTTGTGGCGAGCCTGCTCGCCACAGGGTTAGCTCACCAGGCTGCGCAACGCACTGATCTGCGGAATCTCCACCCGCCGCATATACACCCGCAACGGCTCGGTGATGTTGATACGGTCGTCGATGTTCTGGTCCAGCAGCAACTGGATGCGCTCGCGGGACAGGGTCATGGTCTGTTCCGGGGCCGGCAGCCAGACGAATTCGGCGGTGGGAATAATGCCGTCATCGGCCACGTCCATGCCGAAGGAATCTTCGCTGAAACGCACGATGTACTGGCCGGTCTTGCGGTTGAGGCCAACAAAACCGTGGAGTTGGTCGGCGGCCTGGCAGATAAGCTCGGAGGTGATGCGCATGGTAAACCTCACTGAAAAGTCCCACAGGGACTGGAAAGATGGTTTACACGCGTGGCACAAAGTACCGCCCTCTAACGGGGCAGCTTCGGGCAAGAGTACTGCAATGCCTGCAAAAAAAACTCAGAAAATTGAGGCGTGAGCACGTTAATGTCGGTTTGGTGATAGCGCCTTTCGCAATCAATTGTTAAAAAGGAGGCCTTCTCAAAGCTACCTCCACGAAAGGACTTCGCATATGCCTGTCACGTTTACCAAGAGTGCCTTGCTGCTCGCCCTGATGCTCGGCCTTGGCCAGGCACAGGCTGCCGACCCGATCAGCCCGGCTGAATTGGCAACCAACGAAGGCATCCCCTACCCGGCCGTGATCGCCCACCGTGGCGCTTCCTACGACGCTCCCGAATCCACCGCCGCGGCCTACAAAATTGCCCGCGACCTGGGTGCCGACTACCTGGAAATGGACCTGCAGCGCAGCAAGGACGGCGTGCTGTTCGCCCTGCACGACAACAACCTGCAGCGCACCACCGACGTGGCCACCAAGTTCCCCGACCGCAAGGACGCCCCGGCCAACGAGTTCACCTGGAAAGAACTGCAAACCCTCGACGCCGGCAGCTGGTTCAACGCCGCCTACCCGGATCGCGCGCGTCCAGGTTTCGTTGGCCTGAAAATCCAGAGCCTGGACGACATCATCAAGATCGCCGAAGGCAACCCGCAGCACAAACCCGGCCTGTACATCGAAACCAAGGAGCCCAAGCAATTCCCGGGCATCGAAGCCGACCTGAAAAACAAGCTGCTGGACAAAGGCTGGCTGAGCTCCGCCGGTTCCAAACTGGGCAAGAGCAACACCGGTGTCGGCCAGGGCAAGGGCCGCGTCGTGCTGCAAACTTTCGAGGTTGCCAGCCTCAAAGAGCTGCAGAAAGAAATGCCCAACACCCCGAAGATCCTGCTGTTGTGGGTGGGTGAAGGCAGCATCGAGCCGAAAAACAAGCAGACGTTCGCTGAGTCCGGCGAAACCACCAAGGCCGCCTACTACGCCAAGCAGGAGCCGAAGGATGCCGCCGAGTTCGAAAAATGGGTCGACGAAGCCAAGAGCCTCGGCGCCATCGGCACCGGCCCATCGGCTGAGCTGACCAACCACGGCGACCAGAGCTATTCGGACCTGGTCAAACCGGAAATGAACAAACTGACCCACGACAAGGGCCTGCTGGTGCATGTCTACACCGTCGATGAGCCGGTGGACTTCGACAAAGTGATGAAGGCCGGCGTTGATGGCATCTTCACCAACCGCGCCGCCGAGCTGCTGAAGTTCTACAAGCGCTGGCCGTCGTCCAGCGTGCAAGACCTGCTGAACGACTATAAGTACTGAGTGGTCAGTGTGCCATTAAGGATGAGTTAAGTTGCGCCGGTTAATCTGGCGCCACTTAAACAGCTCACCGAAGAAGGACACACACCATGAAAACCTTGACCGCTCTGTTCGCCGCTACCGCCCTGACCCTGACCGCCGGCCTGGCCCAGGCGGATGTTCGCCCGGACCACATTGAAGGCCTGCTCAAGTCCGGCGCCGTGATGCCTTTCGAAAAACTCAACGCGGCTGCCCTGGCCAAACATGCAGGCGCCACCATCAATGACACCGAGCTGGACCACAACAACAGTGGTGTGCTGGTCTACGAAGTCGAACTGACCGACACCGCTGGCAAGAAGTTTGAAGTGAAGCTCGACGCCAAGACTGGCGCCGTGCTGGAAGACAAGCTCGATACTTGATTTGAACTAAAAAAAAGCCACCCTTGGGTGGCTTTTTTTTGCCTGATCAGGCGCTAAGACGCGCCGTCACCTCATTCAACTCACTCGACAACCCACGCAGGTCATGGCTCGCCGCTTCGGTGCGCTTCACATTGTCGAGGTTGGCCGTCGCCACCGTGGTGATCTGCGTGATGTTGCGCGAGATGTCCTCGGCCACTGACGTCTGCTCCTCCGCTGCCGTGGCGATCTGGCGGTTCATGTCGCGAATCGCCTCCACCGCCTGGGTGATGTGAGCGAGCATGGCGCCGGCTTGCGTGACCTTCTCCACACTCTCATCACTGCATGACTGGCCGCTCACAATCGCTTCAGCCGCGTCCACCGCCCCGGTCTGCACCGCCTCGATAATCCCGTTGATCTCGATGATCGATGCCGCCGTGCGTTGCGCCAGGCTGCGCACTTCATCAGCCACCACGGCAAACCCCCGCCCTGCTTCGCCTGCGCGCGCGGCTTCAATCGCCGCGTTGAGCGCCAGCAAATTGGTCTGCTCGGCGATGCCACGAATCACTTCCAGCACTTTGCCGATGCGTACGCTGTCGGTTTCGAGGCGGCGGATGATCGTGCCGGTATTGAGGATTTCGTTGCGCATCTGGCCGATGGTGGCGATGGTGACTCTCATCACCTCACCGCCTTCCCGCGCCGAATGGTCCGCCTCGTCGGCCGCACGGGAAGCACTGGCGGCATGGCGCGCGACTTCCTGGGCGGTGGCGGACATTTCGGTCATGGCCGTGGCCACTTGGTCGGTGCGGTTGAATTGATCGTGGGTGCCCGTGGCCATCTGCCCGGCGATGGCGTTCAACTCGCCGCTGGCGCCGACCAGGTCGCTGGCGCTGCGCTGCAAGCGGCTGAAGGTTTCGGCAAGAAAGTCGCGCAAGGTATTTGCGGCGGCGGCCAAGTGACCCAACTCATCCTGGCGACGGCTGGCTACGCGCTCGGCGAACCGACCGTGGCTCAGTTGCGTCACGTAGTCGATCAGGCTGCGGATCGGCAGGATCAGGTTGCGGTTGATCAACCACAGGCTGAACAAGCCGATCAGCACACCGGACAGCAACATGATCGCCAACCCCACCAGCACGGTGCGCTCAGCGTAGGCGCTGATGGCCTTGGATTGCTGGCTGCCTTGTTCGCGCAGGTCACTGACCAGCGCACTCATTTGCTCGCTGGCCGCGCGGTCCACGCCCTTCACCGCCATATCGCCCGCAGTGGCATCGCCCCCCGCCGCCACGTAGGCATCGCGGCCTTTCTGGTAAGCCACACCGAGTTGCTCGTGCGTCTGACGCAGGGTTTCGATGCGTCGGCTCAGGCTCGGGTCGCTGCCGGTCTGGGTGACCAGCCGAGTGAGAATGCCCTGCACATCGCGCTGACGCTCCTGGAACTGGCCCCAGTATTTCTCCATGTCCTGAGGCTGCTTGCCGCGCAACAGGACGTTTTTCCATTCCTGCACCTGCACCTTGAATTGCAGGTTGGCCTCGTCGATCAACTGTGAGGTCAGCAACGGCCCATCGATCAAACTTCGATAGCTCAGCACCCCATTGGACAGGAAGTTGAAACAGGCCAGGGCGATCAACAGCATCGCCAACAGGCTGCCACCGAGCAGCGACAGGATTTGTGCTCTCAAGGAGGTTCGCAAAACATTCATCGGGGAAAAGCCTCGATACAAGGAAGTGGTGCATACACACGGCGACTTCCCTGTCATCAAAAGCACCGCCGATCCACAGCGGTTCTTAACACCTTGAATCGGCCGGGCCAGAGGCCTCTTGAACAACTCCTGACAGGCGGTCAAATAAATGTCACCGCAACGAAATAAATCCAAAACCGTCACAAAACTGTCAAATTCCCTTGCAATGATTCGCGCATGCGAACCTGTGAAATCTCCTACAGGCGCTTTTCCTGCGAGCCCTCATGAACCACAGCATCGACCACAGCCACCAGGACTCCGACCTGTTCGGCTTGCTTTACGGTTTCCGTTTTCGCCCCGGTGAAAAGGGCGAGCAGATCGATTCGGCCACGGCCCTCCAGGCCTTGCGCCAACCGGCCGACCCGGACGAGTTTTTGTGGTTGCACCTGAACCTGGCTCACGCCGCGTGCGAGCGCTGGATGCAGGCGCATCTGGACCTGCCGGAAGAGTTCTTCGAAGCCCTGCATGAAGGCTCGCGCTCCACGCGCATCGAGCATGTCGACTCGGCCCTGCTGGCGGTGGTCAACGACGTGGTCTTCAACTTCAGCAGCATGGTCTCGTCGGATATCTCCACGCTGTGGGTGTGCGCCCGCAGCCGCCTGTTGATCAGCGCGCGGCTGCAACCTCTGCACTCAGTGGACAAGCTGCGCTCATCGGTGAAGGCCGGTGAAAGCTTTCGCTCGCCACTGGCCTTGCTCGTGCACCTGCTGCGTGACCAGGGTGAAGTGCTGACGCAAATCGTGCGCAAGACCAGCATCAGCGTCGACCATATCGAGGATCAATTACTCTCGTCACGCCTGTCCACCAACCGCGCCGAACTCGGTGCCGCACGCCGAGTGCTGGTGCGCCTGCAACGCCTGCTGGCGCTGGAACCGGGCTCGCTGCTGCGCCTGCTCAACCGCCCGCCGCAGTGGCTGCAAAAGGAAGACGTGAAGGAGTTGCGCAAATCCACCGAGGAGTTTGCGCTGATCATCAACGACCTGATGGCCCTGGGCGAACGCATCAAACTGTTGCAGGAAGAGATCGCCGCCAACCTCAACGAGCAAAGCAACCGCACGCTGTTTACCCTCACCGTGGTGACGGTGCTGGCGTTGCCGATCAACATCATCGCCGGTTTTTTCGGCATGAACGTGGGCGGTGTGCCACTTTCCCAAGACCCGGAAGGCTTCTGGATATTGGTGGCGTTGGTGGCGACCTTTACCTTGATCGCCGGGCGGTGGGCCTTCAGGAAGCGCAAAGACTACTGAGCTGCAACACCGTTGAACATGTGGGAGGGGGCTTGCCCCCGATGGCAGTGGGTCAGCTACAGATTAGCTTGCTGACCCACCGTCATCGGGGGGCAAGCCCCCTCCCACATAGGTTCTGCAGCGTATACAGGATCAGCGGCTATCCCAATTCCATCAAACACTGACCTATGGCAGCATCTCTGTAACATTCTGCAATGACTATGAACGACATCCTCCCCACACTGGATGCTCCGGCATGGCCACCCCTTCCCTGACTGCCTCCACCCACGCCTCACCCGCTGCGCCCAAGCCCAGGCTGGACAAGAAACCCGGCCTGGTGACGGTGATCATCTTCTTCGCCGTACTCGCCATGGGCCTGTTGTTCACCGCCTACAGCCTGATGCACGACATGCATGAAATGGGCGCCCAGCTCACCACCTGGACGCCGTTTCTGCTGCTGGGTGTGGCGCTGTTGATCGCCTTGGGTTTCGAGTTCGTCAACGGCTTCCACGACACCGCCAACGCCGTGGCGACGGTGATCTACACCAACTCGCTGCCGCCGCATTTTGCGGTGGTGTGGTCGGGCTTTTTCAACTTCCTCGGCGTGCTGCTTTCGAGCGGCGCGGTGGCGTTCGGGATTATTGCGTTGCTGCCGGTCGAGCTGATTCTGCAGGTGGGTTCTTCCGCCGGCTTTGCGATGATCTTCGCCCTGCTGATCGCCGCGATCCTGTGGAACCTCGGCACCTGGTGGCTGGGCTTGCCGGCGTCGTCGTCCCACACGCTGATCGGTTCGATCATCGGCGTGGGCGTGGCGAATGCCTTGATGCACGGGCGTGACGGCACCAGCGGTGTGGACTGGAGCCAGGCGATCAAGATTGGCTACGCCTTGCTGCTGTCGCCGCTGATCGGCTTTGCCTTTGCGGCGATGCTGTTGCTGGCCCTGCGCGCCTTCGTCAAGAACCGCGCGCTGTACAAGGCGCCAAAAGGCGATACCCCGCCGCCGTGGTGGATCCGCGGCATACTGATCGCCACCTGCACCGGCGTGTCCTTTGCCCACGGCTCCAACGATGGGCAAAAAGGCATGGGCCTGATCATGCTGATCCTGGTGGGCACCTTGCCGATGGCCTACGCACTGAACCGCACCATGCCGGCTGAGCAGTCATTGCAGTTCGCCGCCATAGCCGAAGTCACCCAAGTCGCCCTGGTGAAAAGTGCACCGCAAGCATTGACCGGTGACCCACGACCGATCCTCTCCACTTACGTGCGCACCAAGGAAGCCACCCCGCAACTGGTCCCCGCCCTCGCAGCCCTGGCCGGGCAGATCGGTGATGAGGTGAAAGGCTACGGTTCCCTGGCCAAAGTGCCTGCCGAAGCCGTCGGCAACGTGCGCAACGACATGTACCTGACCAGCGAAACCATTCGCCTGATGGACAAGGGCAAGGTCGGCAACTTCGACGCCGACACCCAAGGCAAGCTGCAACTGTTCAAGCAACAGATCGACAATTCCACGCGCTTTATTCCGCTGTGGGTGAAGATCGCCGTGGCCATCGCACTCGGCCTGGGCACCATGGTCGGCTGGAAGCGCATCGTGGTGACCGTGGGCGAGAAGATCGGCAAGACCCACCTGACCTACGCCCAGGGCGCCTCGGCGGAAATGGTAGCGATGCTGACCATCGGCGCGGCGGACATGTATGGGTTGCCGGTGTCGACCACCCATGTGCTGTCGTCGGGTGTGGCGGGGACCATGGTGGCAAACGGGGGCGGGTTGCAGATGCGCACGATCCGCAATCTGGCGATGGCGTGGGTGCTGACGTTGCCGGCGGCGATTCTGCTGTCGGGTAGCCTCTACTGGCTGTTCACCCAACTCTTCTGACACAACAGTGATTGAACATGTGGGAGGGGGCTTGCCCCCTCCCACAGTTTTATCCTGCGAACAGCCCCGACATCAGCTTCAACCGCTTCTTGTACACCCGCCGCGCCTCCAACGCCTCTTCCAGCGTCACTGCCACAAACCCCGCCCGCTGGTTCGGTTGCATCTGCCCGATCAAATCCAGGTCGGCACTGATCACCGTGCCGATCATCGCGTAGCCACCACCCGACACCGCGTCCCGGTGCAACACAATCGGCTCCAACCCGGCCGGCACCTGGATCGAACCAATCGGGTAGCAACTGTCGACGATGTTCGACGGATCCGACCCCGCGCCAAACGGCTGCTCCCGTGGCTGGAAGCTCAACGCACTGCCGCCCTTGAAGCGATAGCCGATGCGGTCGGCTTCGGAACCCACGGTCCAGGGCTCGGCGAAAAAGCTGCTTTTTGCCGCGTCCGTTAGGCGCTCGTAATACAGCCCCGGCACCACGCGCAGGGTGACATCCCCGCCCACCGAACGGCGCAACGCCATCGGCAAACTGTTGCCCGCACGCCCCGTGCCACTGGCTTCACCGATGGGCAACTCGTCGCCTTCCTGCAAGCGCCGACCGTGAAAGCCGCCCAGCGCGCCGAGGGTGTAGGTGGCGCGGCTACCGAGCACCAGCGGCACATCGATGCCACCGGCCACCGCGAGGTAAGTCCGCGCCCCCGCCTTGGGAAACTCAAAGCGCAACACCTGCCCGGCACGCACCTGAAACGCCGTGTCCTGGTGCACCACTTCACCGTCCAGGCGCGGCGACATCAAGGCGCCGCTGAGGGCCACCAACGCATCCTGCTGGAACTCCAGTTCGGGGCCGATCAGCGTGCACTCCAGGCCCGCTGCGCCCACCGGGTTGCCCACCAGATGGTTGGCCGCGCTCAGGGCGTACTGGTCCAGCGCGCCCGAAGGCGGAATGCCCAAGTGGTAGTAACCTTCGCGGCCAAGGTCCTGCACGGAGGTGGCGAGGCCGGGTTTGAGGACCTTGATCATGCCAGCGCCTCCTGCAGGGTCTTCGGATAGCCAATGGGGTCGGCGAGAAACGCGTCGAGGGAAAATTCCACCGGGCGGATGCGCAGGTCGAAACGTCCTGCATCCACTTGCGCTACTGCCTGATCGTAAGCGTCGCGGTCCATGGGTTTGAACTGCACGATATCGCCGGGGCGGAAGAACACCATGTGCTCCTTGAGGTACGCCAACTGCTGCGCCGGGTCGTAGATCGGCGCCGGGGTCACGCCGAACATCTGGTAACCGCCGGCACCGCGCACCGAGTAAATGCAACCAAAGCAGCCGCCATGGCCGAGGGTGAGTTTCGGCGTATCGGTGCGTGGCCGCAGGTACTTGGGCACTTGCAATTGGCGCTCGCGCTCGACCATCTGGAACATGAACGGCAAGCCCGCGACAAACCCGACCATCGACACAAACCACGGCGCACCACTGTGGGCTGCGATAAACGCGTCGACATCAGCCAGGCCATTGATGCGTGCGGCGTACTCCAGGTCGGTGCCGCTGGGGTCCTGGTGGCGGTCGCGAAAGCGCATCAGCGTTTCGTGCGTCCACGGGTCGTTGTACAGCACCGGGATTTCGATGATGCGCGTGCGCAGGGTGCGTTCGGCCACGGCCTGGGCTTCGGCGGTCTGCACCGCGTCGAGCAATACGTGAGGGGCAATGCGGTCGGGGTCGAAGCGGATCTGGAACGATGCGTTGGCCAGGCACACATCCAGCACGCCTTCCAGCGCCAGGCGTTCCACGGCGCGGGTCACCGCCATGCCCTTGAAAAAGGCTTCCAGGGACATGCTGTCGCTAACCTCGGCAAACAGGTGTTCATCACCGCCGAAGCTGTAGCGGATGGGGGACGTTTCAGCCATGTCTGTTCCTCTTGGAATCGTTGTAGAAAGGCAGGCGAAAAAAATACGGGAGCGTTTTTATTGTGGTGTTTTGACCGTGATGCCCGCTTGGTCCAGCGCTTCGCGGGTGGCTTCCACCAGTTCCAGCGCACCCGGCGTGTCGCTGTGCAGGCAGATGGAATCGAATTCGATAAACAGGTCTTCGCCTTCTACGGTTCGCACAAGTCCCGTCTGACAGGCCCGTAGGACTCTTGCCGCCACCGTCGCCGGATCCAGCGCCCGCACATTGCGGGTAAACACGATGGAGCCGGTCAGATCGTACTCACGGTCGGCATAAAACTCCCGCACCACCGGCTGCCCCAGTTCCGTGGCCACTCGCCAGATCACCGAATTGGGCATGCAGTACAGCAGCAGCGTCGGCTCGATGATTTGCAGGTTCTGCACCAGCAGCCGCGCAGCTTCTTCGTCGCGGGCCAGGTGCATGTACAGCGCGCCGTGGGGCTTGATGTGTTGCAGGGTCACGCCTTGGGCGCGGGCGATTTCCCGCAGGGCGCCGAGCTGGTAGAGCATGTCGTCCACCAGCTCCTGGGCCGGCGCGTTGATGTGGCGACGGCCAAAGCCCACCAGGTCGCGGAAGCCCGGATGCGCGCCGATGGCCACGCCCAATTGTTTGGCCCGCTCGACGGTGCGACGCATGGTGCCGGGGTCGCCGGCGTGGAAGCCGGTGGCGATGTTGGCCGAGCTGATATAGGCCATCAGTTCTGCGTCGACGCCATCGCCGATGGTCCAGGGGCCGAAGCCTTCGCCCATGTCCGAGTTGAAATCCACTGCCTGCATCGAAGTCGCTCCGCCTAAGTGATGCTGGAAAAGTAGGCTGCCCCTTGACCCCTTGGGAAGATCTATTATCAGATGACCCATCTTCTGAAAATCAGATAGCCCTATGTTATGGAGAGGCCGATGTCCCTGACCTTGCGCCAAATTCGTTATTTCGTCGCCACCGCCGAGATCGGCCAGATTTCCCAGGCGGCCATCCACCTGAACATATCCCAATCGGCGGTGACTACGGCGATCAAGGAGCTGGAGGGCATGCTCGGCGTGCAGTTATTCGTGCGCTCGGCCCAGGGCATGAACCTCACGGATGCCGGGCGGCATTTTCTCAACCGTGCCTACGTGATCCTGCGCAGCGTCGATGACGCGCTGAACAGCCCGCTGCCCGACTACCGCGCCAGCGGTGTGCTGCGCCTGGCCGCCAGCTACACGGTGCTCGGCTACTTCCTGCCGCACCACTTGCAGCGCATGGAACACTGGCACCCGGACGTGACCATCGAGGTCTTCGAGCAGGAACGCCAGGCCATCGAACAGGGCTTGCTCGACGGCCAGTTCGACATGGCGGTGGTGCTCACCGCCAACCTTACCCACCCGGCTATCGTCTCGGAGATCTTGTTCAACTCGGAACGCCGCCTGTGGCTGCCCAGCCACCACCCGCTGTGCGAGCGCGGCGCCGTAAGCCTGGCCGACGTGGCCCGGGAACCCTACATCCTGCTCACCGTCGACGAGGCCGAACACAGCGCCATGCGCTATTGGGAACAGGCCGGGCAAACGCCCCTGGTGCGGCTGCGCACCAGTTCGGTGGAAGCGGTGCGCAGCATGGTCGCCAATGGCAGCGGCGTGGCGATCCTGTCCGACCTGGTGCATCGACCCTGGTCCCTGGAAGGCAAGCGCATCGAAACCCTCACCGTCACCGACCCCGTCACGCCGATGAGCGTGGGCCTGGCCTGGCACCGCGAGCGCGCCTTCACCCCGGCGATGCAGGCGGTGCGCGATTACTTCCACGACGCGTTCCTGGCGCCGCAGCAACTGTCGGCGCGGCGTTAGAGGTGGGCTTGCAGGGTGGCGGCCAACCAGTCCATGAACACCCGCACCCGCAACGGCAAATGCCGCTGGCCGGCATACAGCAGTGACACGTCCAGCGGCGGCGCCGGGTAGTCCGGCAGCAGCGCGACCAGCTCACCGCTGGCCAATAAATCAGCGATACCCAGGGCCGGCACCTGGGTAATCCCGAAACCGCCCAGGCATGCCGCCCTGTAGGCATCGGTGCTGTTGACCGTCACGCGCCCGGCCATGGGAACGCGGTGCACCTTGTTGCCCAGCAGGTATTCAAAGCCAGCCGAGCGCGCGCCCAGCGGCCGCACGTAATGCACCAACTGGTGCCGCGCCAGGTCGGCCAACGTCTCGGGCATGCCATGGCGTTGCAGGTACGCCGCGCTCGCGCAGTTGATCATCGGCATGCTGCACAGCAGGCGCGCCACCACGCTCTGGTCCGGTTGCGCACCGACGCGCAGCACGCAATCAAAGCCTTCGGCGAGCAGGTCGACCTGGCGATCGGTGGTGCTGATCTCCAGCTCGATCAGTGGGTGAGCGTCCATGAATTCGGGCAGGCGCGGCAGGATCAATTCCCGCGCCATCACGTTGGGCATGTCCACCCGAATGCGCCCGGTCAATTGCGCTTCATCCTGGCGAAACAAGCCCTCCAGCTCCTCCATATGCGACAGCAGATCCTTGCTGCGCTCATACAAAACCCGGCCGTCCTGGGTCGCCTGCACCTTGCGCGTGGTGCGTTGCAACAGGCGCGCGCCGAGCAGTTCTTCCAGGGCTTGCACATGCTCGGACACAGTCGAGCGCGGCAGCCCCAGGCTCTCGCCGGCCTGGGTAAAACTCGACAGTTCGGTGACACGCACGAAGGTGCGCAGCAGCTCAAGTTTGTTCATTTGATTGTTCGCCTAATCCGGCCAGTGATTCCGGTATAACGCTGTTTATCACGTTATGGGCGAATAAATACACTGGGTTCCACTGATCACCCACGAGGACTAGACCATGACCCGTAAAATCGCACTCATCACCGGCGCCAGCCGTGGCCTGGGCAAAAGCGCCGCGCTGCACCTGGCGGCACAGGGCGTTGACATCATCGGCACCTACCACAGCGCGGCGGCTGAAGCCCAAGCGGTGGTCGCACAGGTCCAGGCCCTGGGGGGCCGCGCCGCCATGCTGCAACTGGATGTGAGCCAGAGCGGCACCTTTGATGATTTTGTCGGCGAAGTCGGCACCGTGCTCAAAGACGTATTCGCACAGGACCACTTTAATTTTCTGATCAACAACGCCGGCATCGGTGCCCACGCCAGCTTTGCCGAGACCACCGAAGCGCAGTTCGACCAATTGGTGGCGATCCAATTCAAAGGCCCGTTTTTCCTAACCCAGAAGCTGTTGCCACTGATCAACGACGGTGGTCGTATCCTCAATATCTCCAGCGGCCTGGCGCGTTTCAGCCTACCGGGCTATGCGGCGTATGCGTCGATGAAAGGTGCGATGGAAGTGCTGACCCGCTATCAGGCCAAGGAATTGGGCGGTCGTGGGATCACCGTGAACATCCTCGCGCCCGGCGCCATCGAAACTGATTTCGGCGGCGGCGCCGTGCGCGACAATGCGGCGCTCAATACGATGGTCGCCAACAACACCGCTCTAGGCCGGGCAGGCTTACCGGACGATATCGGCGGCGCCATCGCCGTCCTGCTGGCCGACGGTAGCAACTGGATCACGGGGCAGCGCATCGAGGCGTCGGGCGGCATGTTTCTGTAAAAACGTGTCGCGCAGTACGTCATAGCCCCAGTGATAGACATAGGTGTACGGCAGGAAAAACAGCAGTACACCGATGTCGAGCATGAACGCCTGCATCAGGCTGATGTTCAGCCACGCCGCGATCAACGGCACGGCGACGATGATCAGCCCGCCTTCGAACATCAGCGCATGCAGCACCCGCGTCCAGCCGCCGTTGGACAGTTGCAGGCGCACCTTGAGGCGGTCGAACAGGCTGTTGAAGATGATGTTCCAGGTCAGTGCTAGCAGGCTCAGGCCCAGGGTCACCGCGCCCATTTCCAGGGCCGGTCTGCCAGTGATCCATACCAGCAGCGGCGTACAGATCAACAGCGCCAGGCCTTCAAAACCCAGGGCTTGGCATACACGTTCAGTAATCGACTTGGTAGGGCTCATAACCTGTGCTCTGTGAAGGACGATGGTTGCCATGATTACCCTTTGAATCGATACTTCATAACTAATAACCATCGATCAAGGCGATAGTCATGGCCTCCCACGAAGTGCTGCAAGCGTTTGTCCAGGCCGCCACCCAAGGGTCGTTTTCGGCGGCGGCACGCAAGCTGGGCAAGAGCCAGTCCACCGTCAGCGCGGCCGTGGCGAGCCTGGAAATTGACCTGGATGTGCTGCTATTCGACCGCAGCAGCCGCAAGCCGACGCTGACTCCGGCCGGCCATGTGCTGCTGCAACGCGCCGAGCAGGTGCTGGAGGCCAGCAGCCGTTTGGAACTGGCAGCGAGCCAGTTGTCCCAGGGGTTGGAGCCGAAGGTCACGATCGCCATGTCCGATACCTACCAGTCGGAACGCTTTGAACTCGCGCTCAAGGCCTTCGAGCAACGCTACCCGGACCTTGAACTGGAATGGCTGATCGCCGAGTGCGAAGACCTGATCGCCCTTGTGCAGAGCGGCCGCGCGCAGATTGCCTTGATCGAAGCCCAGGACATTTACCCGCCCGACCTGACGCGCTCACCCGTGGCCGAACGCACGGAAATCGCGCTGTTCGTCGCACCCACTCACCCATTGGCTCGCCTGGAGAACATCGACTCGCAAGCCTTGCAGCAACACCGGGAACTGCGCCTGGCCAGCATCATCAGCCCCAACGAAACGCGCCCAAAGGGCCGGGTGTGGTCGGCGCCGAGTTTTCTGATGCTGATGGAGATGGCGCAACTCGGTTTCGGCTGGGCGGAACTACCGCGCTGGTTGGTGGAGCGTTTTGGCAATGCCGGGCTGGTTGAACTCAAGGTTCGTGGCTGGCCGCGCTCGGTGGCGGTGGATGCGCTCTGGTCGCAGCAATACCCACCGGGGCCGGCGGGCAGTTGGATGTTGAGCCAGATGCTCGAATAACCCCGTCGACCAGATCATGCGGCGCTGAGCTGCGGCGGGCGGTTGTTCTGGAAGTATTCATGCAAGGCACGCAACGCGGGCAGCTCCAACGCCTGCGCGGCGAAGCACAAGCCGACTCGACGTGTCGGTGCCGGCAGGTGCCACTCACGTATCACCACGCCCGCCCGCTCGACCGCCAACGACTGCGGCAACATCGCCACGCCCACACCGGCCGCCACCATATGCAACGCCTGGGTCAGCGACCCGGCATGCCCGGCGACTGCTTGCGGTGAGCGGCCATAGAGCGCCATCAAGCGCTGATGGGAGTCATGTTGCGGGCAGGTGATCCAGTCTTCTATCGGCGCCCATGCCTGTTCCTTGGCGGGCTGCGCCATCGGGTGCGCAGCTGGCAACGCCATCACGTAGGGCTCTTCCCACAGCGGCAGGAACAAGTCGTCCTCGCAGCACATCTCCTCCACGGCCAGGCGCCCTTCGCCTTCGCAGCCTTCCTGCAGGGTCAGGAGCAACCCTGGCAGCCCTTGGTGCGCCATGCGCAGGAAGGCTTCGATCTGGCTGTCGGCGATGTCGCCCTCCACACCCAGCTCCAGGGCAATACGGTTTTCGCGTCCGCGAAACAGGCGGCTCAGCGCGTCGGCTTCCGCCACCATGCGCCGCGCTTGCGGGTACAACACCCGCGCTTCGGCGCTGACCTCCACGCCTCGCGGCTGGCGCACGAACAGCGCCACGCCCAGTTCATCTTCCAGTTGCTTGATGGTCACCGACAGTGTCGGCTGGCTGATGAACAAACGCTGGGCCGCCGCAGTGATATTGCGTTCTTCGAAGACCGCGAGAAACGCCTTGAGATGACGCACATCCATAGCTGAATCCGATGGCTGACAGAGGAATAAGGCATTTTTAAGCCTTGGCGCCGGTAAATATACTGCGACCACGAACCCGTTATCGATTTTTCTTATTCCAGGAGTGAGTTCATGAGCAAGCCATTGATCATCATCACCGGCGCCAGTTCCGGTATCGGGGAAGCCACCGCCCGCCTGCTGTCAGCCGCCGGCCACCCGTTGTTGCTGTTGGCGCGGCGTATTGATCGCCTCAATGACCTGGGCCTGCCGAACACCTTGAACCGTGGCGTCGACATCACTGATCGCGCTGCCCTGGTCGCGGCCGTGCAAGAAGCCGAGGCGCAATTCGGCCCGGCTGATGCACTGATCAACAATGCCGGTGTGATGCTGCTGGGCGCGGTCAGCGAGCAAGACCCGGCACAGTGGGAGCAGATGCTCGACGTCAATGTGAAAGGCCTGCTCAACGGTATCCACGCGGTGGCCGCCGGCATGGTAGAGCGCAAGAGCGGCACGATTATCAACGTCAGCTCGGTGGCCGGGCGCAAGACCTTCCCGAATCACGTGGCCTACGTAGGCACCAAGTTCGCCGTGCACGGGATTTCGGAAAACTTGCGCGAAGAATTGTCGCCAAGCAATGTACGCGTTATCACTATTGCCCCAGGTGCAGTGGAAACCGAACTGCTCAGCCACACCACCGATGAAGCGATCAAGACCGGCTACCAGGCCTGGAAACAGGACATGGGCGGCACCGTGCTCAGCGCCGACGATGTGGCGTCGGCCATTGCCTATGCCTACCAGCAGCCGCAGCATGTGTGCATTCGTGAGATTGTGCTGGCGGCGACGCGTCAGCAGCCTTGATTCAGAGTTCGACCAGACGCTTTTCGATAAACCTGCGTTCGGGCGCCTGCTGGGTCAAGGCCAGCGCCCGCTCGTAGGCTGCGCGTGCCTCTGCGACGCGCCCCAGTTGCCGGCAGAATTCCCCCCGTGCCGAATGCGCCAAGTGGTAATCCAGCAACTCGCCACGCGCCAGAATCCCCTCCACCTGCTGCAAGCCCGCCAACGGTCCATCGCGCATGGCCAGCGCTACGGCGCGGTTCAGTTCGATCACCGGTGACGGCGTTGCCCTGAGCAATACATCGTAGAGACCGACGATCTGCGGCCAGTCCGTCTCATCCGCATGCGCCGCTTCGGCATGCACCGCTGCGATGGCGGCCTGCAGGCAATACGGGCCAAAGCGCCGGGTGCCCAGTGCGCGCTCCACCAACCCACAGCCTTCGGCAATCAACGACGCGTCCCACAGCGAGCGATCCTGTTCATCCAGCAGCACCAACTCACCCTCGGCCGAGGTGCGCGCCGGGCGGCGGGACTCGTGCAACAGCATCAACGCCAGCAAACCCATGACCTCCGGCTCGGGCAGCAACTCCAGCAGCAGGCGCCCCAGGCGAATCGCTTCGCGGGTCAACTCCTCGCGGGTCAGGTCGGCCCCGACGGACGCCGAATACCCTTCGTTGAACACCAGGTAAATCACCCGCAGCACCGCGTCCAAACGCTCCGGCAGCGCGTCCCTGGACGGCACCTGATAAGGGATTTTCGCCTCACGGATCTTGCCCTTGGCGCGCACGATGCGCTGGGCGATGGTGGCCGGCGTGGCCAGGAACGCCCGGGCGATTTCCTCGGTGGTGAGGTCGCAGATCTCACGCAAGGTCAGCGCCGCCTGGGCATCCGCCGCCAACGCCGGGTGGCAGCAGGTGAAGATCAGGCGCAGGCGGTCGTCTTCCACGTCTTCATCGCTCCAGTCAGCCGCTTCCAGCGTGTCGG
Organism: Pseudomonas sp. CYM-20-01; assembly: GCF_023169845.1. Classification (NCBI taxonomy): domain Bacteria; kingdom Pseudomonadati; phylum Pseudomonadota; class Gammaproteobacteria; order Pseudomonadales; family Pseudomonadaceae; genus Pseudomonas; species Pseudomonas sp. CYM-20-01. Next base: position 5,490,353 of record NZ_AP025169.1, read on the forward strand.
CCTGCTCCTGCAACAACGGGGTAAAACGCGCCTGACGGCGCAGACGGTCGATGGCCTTGAAGCGCCCGGTCGACACCAGCCAGGCCCGTGGATTGGCCGGCACACCGTCCAGCGGCCAGCGCTGCACGGCGACGAAAAACGCCTCGTGCAGGGCTTCCTCGGCCAGGTCGAAGTCGCCCAGCAAGCGAATCAACGTGGCGAGCACCCGACGTGATTCGCTGCGGTAAAGGGCATCGACCGAGAGGGTCAATCGTGCATACCCTCGGTCACCAGCGTGACCAGCCGATCCAGGCTCTGGCCCCAGCCATCGTGAAAGCCCATGGCTTCGTGGGCCTGTTTGTCTTCGGCGCTCCAGTGCATGGCCCGGGCGGTGTAGAGCGTCTTGCCATCGACCTCTTCGAAGGTAACTTCAGCAGTCATGAACGGCTTGCCCGAGGGTATCCAGCCGGGCGTGAAGGCGTCGGTGAACACCAGCCGATTGGGCGCTTCGATTTCCAGGAATACGCCCTGGGTCGGGTATTCGGCGCCGTCCGGCGCACGCATCAGGGTACGAAACCGGCCACCGACCCACAGGTTCATTTCGCACTCGGGGGTGGTCATGCCGTGGGGGCCCCACCATTGCTGGAGCAAGGCGGGTTCGGTCCAGGCGCGGAACACCCGGCTGCGCGGTGCATCGATCAGGCGGCTGATGGACAGCTCAAACTCGGCAGGTTGCGTAGACATGGGGTAAACCTCTTGAGTCTTATGGTTGTTGTGTTCAGAGATTCAATTCACGCACGGGGCGCACTTCCACACTGCCGACCCGGGCCGCCGGAATACCACCGGCCACCTGGATCGCTTCGTTCAAGTCGCGGGCCTCGATCAGGTAGAACCCGGCGAGCTGCTCCTTGGTTTCGGCAAACGGCCCGTCGGTGATCGACAGCTTGCCATTGCGCATGCGCACGGTGGTGGCAGTGCTCACCGACTCCAACGGCTCGGCAGCCAGCATGCGACCGCTGGCCTGTACGGACTGCGCGTAGGCGAAGCATTCCGGGTCTGCCGGGCTGTCCGGCGAGGTGTGCAATACCTGTTCGTTGCTGTAGATCAGGCAGAGGTATTTCATGGATTTCTCCGTTTTCGGACTACTGACTATAGTTCGCGGCGCTCACGGTTTCAGGTCGAACAGACCGGTGCCGGTTTCCATGTCAAAAGGCGCGGACCAGTGCTCATGCACCACCTTCCACTGCCCGTTGATGCGCTGGTAACCGGCGCTGACCCGCATCCAGCATGTCTTGAGCACGCCATCCGGCCCGGCGCCACCACAGTGGGCGAGCCAGTGGGCAAAGGCGCTGTCTTCTCCGGCAACGATATGCAGCTCATGAAAGTCGAAAATACCGGGGTCGGGGCAAAACTCCATGCAGGCCTTCCAGTGCGCCTGGTAGGCAGCCTTGCCTTTGAATTGCAGGGCGCCAACGGCGTCGAACGCGACGATATCATCGGCGTAAAAGCTGACAATCTTGTCGACATCTTTGGCCGTGACGGCGTATTTCCATTGTTCGATCAGGGTGTTGATTGCAGTGCTCATGGCGATACTCCTCGGGGTCGAAAACTCACGGAAGACACCCCTAGTCGAATGGCCCTTCGGCAAATCGACAACCCGCTTAAAAATAATTTCGCCCTCGGCAAACCCGCTAGAATCCACGCCTCTTTGTAGGATTTCGGATGCACCACCGATGGAAACCCGCCTCGTTGCCTATGAGACGCTGAGCCTTGCGCAGAAACAGCAACTCGACACCCTGCAAGTGCATCCCGAGCAACTGCCGTATTCCGGCGATATCTACTGTGCGCTGAACAGCCTGCTGGTCAACCCCAGCCCCGGCGCCATCAAGGGCTTCGCCCTCCTCGCCGACGAAATACCGGTGGCCTTCCTGCTGCTCAAACGCCCACCATGCCTGCCCCATTGGGCCGATGAACATAGCGCGACCTTGCATGCGTTGCAGGTGGACCGGCATCAACAAGGGCGCGGGTTCGGCAAGGCGTGCTTGCAGGCGCTGCCGGCGGCGGCACTGGCTGCGTGGCCGCAGATCAAGAGCCTGGAGTTGTCGGTGGACGCGGACAATGTGGCGGCGATGGGGTTGTATCTGAGGGCTGGGTGGCTGGACAGCGGGGAGGCGTATAAGGGGCGGATTGGGTATGAGCGGAGGTTGAGGTGGGTGTTTGGTCAGGCCAACCTTGACACGCTCAAAATGTAACGTATACATAACTTAACAACAGCCAAGTAATAAATACGTGACATGGATACTTCTGTAATCACTCATCGACTCGGCATCCAACTACGTTCCCTGCGCCTCAACCGTGGCTATAAGCAGGCCGATTTGGCGAAACTGGCCGGAGTTACCCGACAAAAACTGATCGAAATCGAGAAAGGCAGCCTCTCGGTCTCGATGAATGCCTATGCCCGGGTGACTGCAGCACTGGGCAGCGAATTCAAATTAGTGCCTGTGACCCTGCCGACCCTTGAGGAAGTGGAGGATCTATTTAATGACTAATCCCAGGTTGCGTGTTCACACACCTCAAGGTGATAGCGGCAGCGTATTGATGGGTGCCGATGACTATCTGTTTCGCTACGGCGATAACACGCAAGCGCATAGCGCAGTCAGCCTGTTGATGCCGGTTCGCACAGAAGAATATCGCCGCCGAGAACTCCACCCCATCTTCCAGATGAACCTGCCGGAAGGCTACGTCCTGGAGCAACTGCGCAATCGGCTCGCCAAAACGGTCAGAGTCGACCCGATGTTGCTGTTGGCACTCTCGGGCAGTAGCGCGCCGATCGGCCGGGTTTTCGTGTCTTCGGATCAAGTAAATGAGCTGATCCATCGCAACAGCTCTCCGGAAACCGGAGAAAGTCTTGACGAAATTCTCGCCTGGGATGGCGCAGAAGACCTGTTCGTCGAACTGGTGGATCGCTACATCCTGCGAGCAGGCATTTCTGGCGTGCAGCCCAAGGTGCTGGTGCCGGAAAAGCCGCTGACACCCGAACAGAAATTCACCTCGAAAACCAACGACCTGATTATCAAGAGCGGGCGCGACGAGTTTCCGGGGTTGGCCATCAATGAATACCTGTGCATGTCCATTGCCCGCGATGCAGGTCTGCCCGTGCCGCCGTTTTACCTGTCACAAAACCATAAGCTGTTCATCATGCGGCGCTTTGATCGGGACGAACACCTCAACCCACTGGGTTTTGAGGACATGACTACACTGATGGGCCTGTCCGCCGAACAAAAGTACACCAAGAGTTACGCCGCCATCGCCAAGGCCGTACGTGTGTTCTGTGCCCCGGCCTATCAACGCAGCTCACTCGATCAATTGTTTGATAGCGTGGCGCTGAGCTGCATCGTGGCTAACGGCGATGCGCACCTGAAAAACTTCGGCGTGCTCTATAGCGACCCCGTGCAATCGGATACACGTTTGGCGCCTGCTTACGACATCGTCAACACCACTGCTTACATTCCTGAAGACACATTGGCGCTGGACCTGAGTGGAAACAAATCGCTGTTCGCCTCACGCCTGGGCATCCTCGAATTTGCCAGAACCTGCGAAATAGAAAATCCCGAAATGCGCATCCAGGCGCTCCTGCAGACGCTTGAAGTCGTGCTCAAGCGCGAAGACGATTACTGTCGATTAGCGCCTGAGGTCGCGAAAGCCATTCGGCGATCCGCTCAGGGTTACCAACACAGCTTTGGCGGCTGAACACGCGCCCGTATTCATCCAAGGACAAGGTGACTCTCATGCTGACAACTCTCGAACAACTCGAAACCCTCTACGGCCTCCCCCACGAGCGCGCAGTACGCAAGGAAATCCCGTTTCTCAATGAGGACTACCAGGCGATGGTGCGGGCTTCACCGCTGGTGGTGGTGAGTTCGTCCGGGCCGGACGGCATCGACGGTTCGCCACGCGGGGATGTGCCGGGGTTCGTGCGGATCGTGGATGAGCGCACCCTGGCGATTCCGGATCGGCCGGGAAACAACCGCCTGGATACCTTGCGCAACCTGGTGCAGGACCCGCGCATTGCGTTGCTGTTCATCATCCCCGGGATCGGTGAGACGTTGCGGGTGAATGGGCGGGCGCAGATTTGCATTGAGCCGCAACTGCTGGAGAGTTTTGCGGTAAATGGCAAGCCGGCGCGCTCGGTGATTCTGGTGCAGGTGGAAGCCGCGTATTTCCACTGCTCCAAGGCGTTTGTCCGCTCGGACTGCTGGAACCCGGAGAAACACCTGGACCGTTCGGCGCTGCCCTCGGCGGGAGCGTTTCACAAGCGGCTCAATGATGGGCAGTTTGACGCCGAGGCGTATGACCGGGAGATGCCGGAGCGGGTCAGAACCACGCTGTACTGATACCTCTGTATGAGCCGGCTTGCCGGCTCATACACGGGCAATCAGCCTCTTTCTCCCACCGGCAACCAGATCTCCACCGTCCCGGTGCCCTTGCGCCCGTCAAAATCCGCGCTGTAGCGCTCGAAATCCGCGCCCATCACCTTGTAGCCCGAGTGCGGCAGCCACTCGAACATGATGCGTTCGTAGGTTTGCTCCAGCGCCTGCACCGGCCCGTAATGCGGGAACACGGCATAGTTGAGCGGTGGAATCTCGATAGACTGGAAGTTGCTTGGCACGTCGGCTTTTGTAAGGACTTCGACCCCGGCCATGTAGTCGAATTCGCCATGGTTGGGGTTATGGCAAACGCCATAGGTCACACCGCCCACGCGCTTCTTGATGTCCTTGATGCAGGTGTCGAACAACTCCCACAGCTTAGGGATATCGCCCACGGTGGCCTTCGAATAACGCCCTTGTACACCGGCAATCACCAGGGCCTTGCCCGCTTCCATGCGTGGCTCCAACGGTTGTTTTGTCTGCTGATCCATACGAACAGTCTCCTTCTTATGAGGGAACAAACCCGTATCGAGTATAGGGGCATATCCACGCGGTACTCCATGCAGAAAATTTCCTACACATCTGGACAACTGGCCATCATCGACCGTATTGTCTGCCCCGCAGGCCACCGCAGTGGCCGACGTCGCTCGGACGGTTCCGGGCGCTTACGTACTCTCGAGGCAACAATGGCCGACCAAGGTTCGCCGCGCCGCTTTGCGCGCATAGATCGACTCCCCCCGTATGTTTTCAATATCACTGCCGAGCTGAAGATGGCTGCGCGTCGGCGCGGCGAAGACATCATCGACTTGAGCATGGGTAACCCCGACGGCGCCACGCCTCCCCACATCGTGGAGAAGATGGTCACCGTCGCCCAGCGTGAAGACACCCACGGCTACTCCACCTCCAAAGGCATTCCGCGTCTGCGCCGGGCGATTTCGCGCTGGTACAAGGACCGCTATGAAGTGGACATCGACCCCGAGTCGGAAGCCATCGTCACCATTGGTTCCAAGGAAGGCCTGGCGCACTTGATGCTGGCCACCCTTGACCAGGGCGACACCGTGCTGGTGCCCAACCCGAGCTACCCGATTCACATCTACGGCGCGGTAATTGCCGGCGCGCAGGTGCGTTCGGTGCCGCTGGTGCCTGGCGTGGACTTCTTCGCTGAGCTGGAACGGGCGATTCGCGGCTCGATCCCCAAGCCGAAGATGATGATCCTCGGTTTCCCGTCCAACCCTACCGCGCAGTGTGTGGAGCTGGACTTCTTCGAACGCGTGATCGCCCTGGCCAAGCAGTACGACGTGCTGGTGGTGCATGACCTGGCCTACGCCGACATCGTCTACGACGGCTGGAAAGCCCCGTCGATCATGCAGGTGCCGGGCGCCAAGGACATTGCGGTGGAGTTTTTCACCCTGTCCAAGAGCTACAACATGGCCGGCTGGCGCATCGGCTTCATGGTGGGCAACCCGGAACTGGTCAACGCCCTGGCGCGGATCAAGAGCTACCACGACTACGGCACCTTCACCCCGCTGCAGGTGGCGGCGATTGCTGCGCTGGAAGGCGATCAACAGTGCGTGAAGGACATCGCCGAGCAGTACCGCCAGCGCCGCAACGTGCTGGTCAAGGGCCTGCATGAGCTGGGCTGGATGGTGGAGAACCCGAAGGCGTCGATGTACGTCTGGGCGAAGATTCCCGAGCAGTATGCCGCCCTGGGCTCGCTGGAATTTGCCAAGAAGTTGCTGCTGGAAGCCAAGGTGTGTGTGTCGCCGGGCATCGGCTTTGGTGAGTATGGCGATGATCACGTGCGCTTTGCGCTGATCGAGAACCAGGACCGGATTCGCCAGGCGGTGCGGGGGATTCGCGGGATGTTCCGGGCGGATGGGCTCGCCCCCAAAACCGGCGCCTGACTCAGTCTAAATGTGGGAGGGGGCTTGCCCCCGATGGCGGTGGATCAGTCACCAGATGCTGTGACTGACACTCTGCTATCGGGGGCAAGCCCCCTCCCACATTTGTTCCGCGGTGTGGCTTAGACCACCAACGACAGCAGCATGATGAAAATCAACGCCACCACTGACAGAATGGTCTCCATCGCCGTCCAGGTCTTGAACGTCTCGGCCACGGTCATGTTGAAGTACTGCTTCACCAGCCAGAACCCCGCATCGTTGACGTGAGACAGGATCAACGAACCCGCCCCCGTCGCCAGCACCAACAGCTCACGGTTAACCCCTGGAATCATCCCCACCACCGGCACCACAATGCCCGCGCCGGTAATGGTCGCCACCGTGGCAGAACCGGTCGCCACGCGAATCACCGCCGCCACCAGCCACGCCAGCAGAATCGGGTTGATCTGCGCGTTCACCGCCATGTGGCCGATCACATCACCCACGCCGCTGGTCACCAGCATCTGCTTGAAGCCACCACCGGCGCCGATGATCAGGATGATCGCAGCGGTCGGCGCGAGGCTGGCGTCGAGCAGCTTGAGGATCTGCTTGGAGTGGATGCCCTGGCGATGGCCAAAGGTGTACAGCGACAGCAACAACGCCAGCAGCAAGGCGGTGATCGGGTGGCCGATCATGTCCATCCAGTTGCGTACCACGTTACCTTCGGCAAACGCGATGTCGGCAAAGGTTTTGAGCAGCATCAGGAACACCGGCAACAGCACGGTGACCAGGGTGATGCCGAAGCTCGGCAGGTCTTTGTTCTCAGGCTCGCGGGCCAGTTGATCGACCAGTTCCTGGGACGGGTTGCCCGGGATGTACTTGGCGATGAACGTGCCAAAGATCGGGCCGGCGATGATGGCCGTCGGCAGTGCGACGATCAGGCCGTAGAGGATGGTCTTGCCGATATCCGCGCCAAACACGCCGATGGCCAGCAGCGGGCCAGGGTGCGGTGGCACCAGGCCGTGCACCGCCGACAGGCCGGCGAGCAGCGGGATGCCGATCTTGATCAGCGACACGCCGGTACGGCGCGCGACGATGAACACCAGCGGGATCAGCAGCACAAAGCCGATCTCGAAGAACAGCGGGATGCCCACCAGGAATGCGGCGAACATCATGGCCCACTGGACCTTCTCTTTGCCGAAGGCGCGGATCAGGGTCTGGGCGATCTGATCGGCACCGCCGGATTCGGCCATCATCTTGCCGAGCATCGTACCCAGCGCGAGGATGATGCCGACAAAGCCGAGCACCCCGCCGAAGCCGTCCTGGAACGCCTTGATGATCTTGTCCACGGGCATGCCCGAGGTCAGGCCGAGGAAGCCGGCCGCGATGATCAGGGCAATGAACGGGTGCACCTTGAACTTGGTGATCAGAACGATCAACCCGATGATGGTAACCACTGCGTCGAGCAGCAGGTAGGACTCGTGGGACATGCCAAACATGGGGGGTCTCTCCTGTTTGTTGTTGTTATTAAAGCGGGTGTTGAATTTCCTGCCGGGGACAGCGCTATCTTTTCCGGCAAAAAATCAGTTGGATGGTTCAAAACCGTGTTGCAGCCACCAGGTATTGGTCTGCTCCGCCAGTGCCTCGACGCTGTCTGCGCTGGCGTTGAGGGCCAGGGTCAGCGGCTCGCCCTTGGGCGATTCAAGGGTGGCGAACTGGCTGTCTATGAGGCTGGCCGGCATGAAATGCCCGGGGCGATGGGACACGCGGTCGGCGGCAACTTCACGGGTCAGCTCCAGGAACACGAAACCCAGGCCCGGCGCGGCTTCGCGCAGGTGGTCACGGTATTTCTTTTTAAGGGCGGAACAGGTGAGCACGGGATGCTCGCCCGCCTTGAGCGAACGGCGCAGTTCATCGCACAGGATGTCGAGCCAGCCGGCGCGGTCGTCGTCGTTGAGGGGGTGGCCGGCGCTCATCTTTTCGATGTTGGCGGCGGGGTGAAAGCTGTCGCCTTCAATCGCGGTGGCGCCGTTAAGGCGGCACAGGGCCTCGCTGACACTGGTCTTGCCACAGCCGGCGACACCCATGATGACCAGGGCGGTAACAGGTTGACTCATGAAACACCTCAGGACGCAGATAGCGCTACCTTTGCACGCTGTAAGGCTAGTGCAAAAACAGGCTTTTCCCGCGCCGTCTTGTCATTTTTATGGAGTGACGCGTGCATCCTCTCCAATCATTTGAACCGGATCAGGCAACCCTGCGTTCAAGCATTTGCAGCTACTTGGAGACAGCGCTACCTTAGTGCCTCGATTTTTGTTTGGCAAGCCGCCTGATGACCTCCAAGAACGATAAAAAAATGCGCACCACGGGTCGCCCGACCCTTAATGAAGTCGCCCGCCTGGCCGGCGTCAGCCCGATTACCGCCTCCCGTGCCCTGCGCGGCATCAGCACCGTCGCCACCGAACTGGTGGAAAAAGTGCAGCAGGCCGCCGCCGAACTGAACTACGTGGTCAACCCCGCCGCCCGCGCCCTGGCCTCGGCGCAGAGCCATTCGGTGGTGGTGTTGGTGCCGTCGCTGTCCAACCTGCTGTTTATCGAAACCCTCGAAGCCATCCACCAGGTGCTGCGGCCCAAGGGCTTTGAAGTGCTGATCGGCAACTCCCACTATTCCCGCGATGAAGAAGAAAACCTGCTGCGCAACTACATGGCCTACCAGCCACGGGGTTTGTTGCTGACCGGCTTTGATCGCACCGAAAGCGCCCGACGAATGGTCGAGGCCAGCAATGTGCCCTGCGTGTACATGATGGACCTGGACCCCAACGCCGGGGTGAACTGCGTGGGTTTCTCGCAATTGGCGGCAGGTGAGACCGCGGCCGCGCACCTGCTGTCCCGTGGGCGCAAGCGCCTGGCGTACATCGGCGCGCAACTGGACCAACGCACGTTGCTGCGTGGTGAAGGTTTCCGCCGGGCGCTGCAACAGGCCGGCCTGTACGACCCGGCGCTGGAATTGCTGACACCGCGCCCGTCTTCCGTAGGCCTGGGTGGCGAATTGTTCCTGCAGTTGCTGGCGGCCCATCCGGACGTGGATGCGATCTTCTTCGGCAACGACGACCTGGCCCAGGGCGCACTGCTGGAGGCCATGCGCCATGGCATCAAGGTGCCGGAGCGCGTGGCTGTGCTGGGCTTCAACGACTTACCAGCGTCGTCGTTCATGGTGCCGCGCCTGAGCAGCATCAGCACCCCGCGTGAGGCGATTGGCCGGCGAGCGGCGGAGCATTTGCTGACGATCATGGCGGGTAACAAAGTGGCCAAGCCGGTGGTGGATATGGGGTTTGAGTTACAGGTGCGAGAAAGCACTTGATCAATGTGGGAGAGGCAAGCCCCCTCCCACATTGCTATCACCCCTGCTAGATTGGTCCTTCTCTAAATGCCAGGGAAGCACCATGGGACACTCACTGAAAATCTTGGGCCGCACGTCCTCCATCAACGTGCGCAAAGTACTCTGGACCTGCCAGGAACTGGGCATCGACTACCAGCGTGAAGACTGGGGCATCGGCTACTCCCCTACCCAATCCGCCGAATTCCTCGCCCTGAACCCCAACGCCCAGGTGCCGGTGCTGATCGACGACCACGGCGTGCTGTGGGAATCCAACACCATCTGCCGCTACCTCGTCGGCCTTTACCAACGCCACGACCTGCTCCCCGCCGAACCCGCACCACGGGCCCGCGTGGAGCAATGGATGGACTGGCAAGCTACCGAACTCAACCCGTCGTGGGGTTATGCGTTCCATGCGCTGGTACGCCAGAACCCCGACTACCAGGACCCACTGCGCATCCAGGCCGGCGTGCAAGCCTGGAATGACAAGATGGGCCTGCTCGAACAGCAGTTGATCAAGACCGGCGCCTACGTGGCGGGTGATGAGTTCACCCTGGCCGACATCCTCATCGGCCTCTCGGTGCATCGCTGGCGCAACGCCCCTCTGGCGCATCCGCCCTACCCTGCGGTGCAGGCGTATTACCAGCGCCTCAGCCAGCGCCCCGGTTTCAAAACCTTTGCCCTCGACGGCCATAACTGAGCACGCTGCGAGAGAAAGCATCCCCAGGATGACGCGTTTCAAACAGTCGAGATTCCAATCACTTATTGAGTTTCCCCATGCCCGCACTCTCCAGTACCGACGGCATCGACCCGATCCGTGCCGCCCACATCAGCGCACGCATCGATCGCTTGCCCGCCGTTGCGACCGTCTGGCGCCTTGTCGCGCTGCTGTCGATAGGCGGTTTTTTCGAGCTGTATGACCTGTTCCAGACCGCCTACATCAGCCCCGGCCTGATCAGCGACGGGATTTTCCACACCGGCAGCGAGGGCGTATTCGGCTTCTCGGACCAGGCTGCCTTTGCTTCGGCGACCTTCCTCGGCCTATTCCTCGGTGCCAGCCTGCTCAGCCCCATCGCCGACCGTTTCGGGCGCCGGGCGATCTTCACTTTTGCGTTGATCTGGTACACCGTCGCTACCGTGTTGATGGGGATTCAAACGTCAGCGCTGGGCGTCATCGGCATGCGTTTCCTGGTGGGTATCGGCCTGGGCATCGAACTGGTGACCATCGACGCCTACCTCTCGGAACTGGTGCCCAAGCGCATGCGCAGTTCGGCGTTTGCCTTTGCGTTTTTCATCCAGTTCCTGTCGGTGCCGGCGGTGGCATTGATGTCATGGTGGCTGGTGCCCCAGGCGCCATTCGGCGTGTCGGGCTGGCGCTGGGTAGTGCTGAGCAGTGCGGTGTTTGCGCTGTTTATCTGGCAACTGCGCAAGCGCCTGCCGGAATCACCGCGCTGGCTCGCGCAAAAGGGCCGTTTTGAAGAGGCCGGGGCAATCATCGACATCCTGGAAGCACGCTGCCAGAAAGACCATGGCAAGCAGCTGGATGAGCCGGAACCGGAAGCCGTCAGCGTGCAAGGCAGTGGCCGCTTTGCCGATATCTGGCAACCGCCGTACCGCCGTCGCGCGCTGATGCTGATCGTGTTCCATGTGTTCCAGGCCATCGGCTTCTTTGGCTTCGGCAATTGGTTGCCGGCGTTGCTGTCGGGCCAGGGCGTCAGCGTGACCCACAGTTTGCTCTACGCCTTCATCATCACCCTCGCCTACCCGCTGGGGCCGTTGCTGTTCGTGAAGGTGGCGAACCGTTTTGAAAACAAATGGCAGATCGTCGGCTCGGCGATGGGCGCGATGATCTTCGGCAGCCTGTTTGCCCTGCAAACCACGGCGGTGGGTCTGGTGGTCTGCGGGGTGATGATCACCTTCTGCAACGCCTGGCTGAGCTTCAGCTACCACTCCTATCAGAGCGAGTTGTTCGCGACCAACATCCGCGCACGGGCGGTGGGCTTCTGCTATTCGTTCAGCCGCTTGTCCACGGTGTTCAGCAGCTTGTTGATCGGTTTTATCCTCGAGCATCTGGGCACGCCTGGAGTGTTGGCGTTCATTGCCAGCAGCATGCTGATCGTGATGATCACCATCAGTTGGTTCGGACCGCGTACGCGGAACCTGGCGCTGGAAAACATCGCCCACTGAGCAAGGTAGCATTCGGCGGGGGGTCAATGTCGATGGCACGTCCCCCCCTTCGTTCGTAGGGCAGTTTTATATTGATCCCGCCTGACTGTAGCAAACCCCGACACTATCGAAACAACTGCCATGCCTCACCCAACCTTGGAACACGAGTAGCTATTAGAGCTCTTATATGAAATCCATATAAACCTAATTCAAAAATTGCCACACCTCTCCAGTAAAAAGTCAAACACCGAACTATGCATCGCTTACCGCAACGAATCTACTGTCAACCTTTACAGTAGACAAAATAACGCGCCCATTTACACTCACTCCATCTCTAAAAAGAGAGCCCCGCTCAAACTCAAACAGAAAGGAACTCGCCATGACCGCAAATACGAAGCCAATCTCCGCAAGTTTCATAACCAATAAAACGCCAAAGGCCACTGGGCACTTCCAGGTCTCCAAGTCGCCTCAAGGCAGTTTCACAACAGACACGGTCTTTCTGTCACAGACAGAACAATACAATATCGTGGAATGCTTTATTAAATGGCCCAATGGAGAAGAAGTCATTATTAGTTTGATTGTCGAAAAAATTCCAGGAGAGTCGAACGGAACATTCCTCGGGGCTGGCATACGCCCTTGGTCCACTTATAACGCTAAGGACGCCAACGGAAATGGTACTTTCTACTGGTCCGATCAAGGCTCCTACAGCATCGTTTATATCCCGAACACCAAACATGTCACTGGATCCGTAACATCCATCTCAATACGTGACGGAGAAGAAGTCGAAGTTAAATATGTTTTTAATGTTTCTGTCTAAAGTTAGACCTTAAAACGTTTTGCCTTCGATATCCATTTGAATAGGGATCAAACGCAGCCCGAAGCTGCCAGTATGCCGAACCGGCTTTGGAAAACATCGCCCATTGACGGCAATGGCTGGCCGCCGGCAGGACAACCCTTGCCGCGTCGGCCACGCCATCCCCAATAAAACCGGGCACTTCACACCCGGCACGCTATTTGCTCCACCTGTGGCACCGCACATTTCCACAGGTGACCGATCATGCTGGTTAACAACAACACCCAAGCCGTGTCGACCGTTCAACAGATCAAACGGCCCGACATGGATCCCGCCAACGCCGCCGCCAGCGCGCTGTACAGCGGTGCCCTGCAGGCCGCGCAGCAAAGCGTGACCGTGCCGGCCGCGCAGAAGGAACTGGACAAGGCCGCCGACCGCATCGACGAAGCCTTCGCCAAGACCCGTGTGCAGTTGCAGACCAGCGCGGCGACCTCGGATGTGCCGGCTACCAGCGCCACCTCCGGCGCACGTGCCGAGTTCACAGACTACATGAGCAAATCTCCGGCCGAGCGTATCCGCGAGCAATTGCTCAAGGAGCAGGGTTTGACCGAGGCGGATGTGCAGAACATGTCCCAGGAAAAGCAGGACGCTATTTCCAAGCAGGTGGCTGAACGCCTGAAGCAGCAGCAAGAACAGCAAGTAGCCGCGAAAACCGCTGAGCCGCAGGCGCAGACAGTCAAAGAAACCCTGGCCGCGATCTGACGCCGCACAACCCTGTAGGAGCCCCCACTCCTACAGGTTATTGCAGTTGCAACGTCGAGTTGAACTGCCCGATCGCATCCACCACATGCCGTGACCCTTCCTGGATTTCCAGGATCACCTGCCCCGCTTCATTCGCCAGTTCCACCCCCAGCCCCGTGCGGCTCAAGCTCGACTGCATGCTCGACACCGCACTCAGCGACAGGTCGTGGTTCTTGCGCACCACATCGACAATCTCCACCGTCGCCTGGCTGGTACGTGCCGCGAGGCTGCGCACTTCATCGGCCACCACCGCAAAGCCACGCCCATGCTCGCCCGCCCGTGCCGCTTCAATCGCGGCGTTGAGCGCCAACATATTGGTTTGCTCGGCAATGCTGCGGATGGTTTGCACGATGCTGCCGATGATGTCCGATTGCTTGCTCACCGCATCAATGCTTTGCGCCGCCTGGTTCAGATCGTGGGAAATTTCTTCAATGATCTGCACCGTCTGCTGCACCACCTCCGAGCCCTTGCGCGCACAGGCGTCGTTTTGCACCGAGGTGGCGTGGGCCGAATCGGCTGCGGTTCTCAGGGTCGCGACCTGGTCGGTGATGTCGCTGGCGAACTTGACTACTTTGTACAGGCGCCCACTGGTGTCGAAGATCGGGTTGTAGGACGCCTCCAGGAACAATGTCTTGCCGTATTTGTTTTTGCGTTCAAAGCGGTGCGAGTGGTATTCGCCGCGATTGAGCGATGCCCAGAACGCCTTGTAGGCCGGCGACTCCACTTCGCTGCGATGGCAGAACATGCTGTGGTGCTGACCGACGATTTCATCCAGGGAATACTGCACGGTTTTCAGGAAGTTTTCGTTGGCGTTGAGGATCTGGCCCTGGGGAGTGAACTCGATCACCGCCATGGAACGGCTAATGGCATCGATCAGGCTCTGGTTTTCATGTTCATGGTGAACCCGCGCGGAAATATCCGACGCGACCTTGATCACGCTCTGCACGTGATTGTCCTTGTCCAGCACCGGCATATAGCTGGCTTCGAGCCACACTTCCTGGCCGTGCTTGTTCAAGCGCATGAAGGTGCCGCTGAGCGCCTCGCCCCGTGCCAGGTCGCGCCATAGCTTGGCGTAGGCGTCGGTGTGGGTATAAGCCTCGTCGCAAAAGATGCGGTGGTGTTTGCCACGGATGTCTTCGGCGCTGTAGCCCATGGTTTGGCAGAAGTTGTCGTTGGCGTCGAGGATCACGCCGGAGGGGTCGAACTCGATCATCGCCATGGAACGGCTGATGGCCGCGAGTTTGGCATTGGATTCGGTCAGGGCGCAGGAGAAACGTTCAATTTGTTGCAGGTCGGATTTGTGATGGCGGTTGAACATATTCGGATCACCCTTTCAAATACCAGCGCCTGGCAAGGCGCATTCCATTCACGGATTGAATAGTGCTGGCAGATCTTTATGGGAACAACCATCCGAATCGCTTTATATGCCAAGCGTCATCAACGGTTCTGGATGAGCATAGACAGGGCTTGGCGCTATGCAAGGCCACTAGTCAACCAGCATTTCCAACAGTGCGCTGACGGCGGCTGACGGTGGACGACTCGGCGTGCCGACCAACGCAAATTCACGGTGCAGCGGCACCTTCAGCGCCATCACCCGCAGGCCCTTGCGCTGGATAGGCAGGGCCATTTCCGGCACCAGCGTGACGCCAACCCCCTCGCGCACCAGGCTGAAGGCACTGCTCCATTCGCGCACTTCCACGCGAATATCCCGCAGGGTCAGCCCCGCTGCAGTCCCCAGGCTGCGCGCATTGGCGGTGCAACCACCGGTAGCCAGTACGAAAGGCTGCTCAAGTAACTCCTCAAGCGACACACACGCCTCAGCCGGGCGTTGCGCCAGCGCATGGTCCACCGGCAACACGGCCATCCATAAGTCACGGCCCAACACAGTCGCATTGCACTCGGGCGTGGGGTTGAGCACCACGCCCAGGTCGACGAGGCCGCTATCGAGCAAGGTGAGCACTTCGTTGTCGGTGACATCCAGGGTGGTGACCTCGATACCGGGATAGAGCTGCGCAAAGCGCTGCAAGGCGGGGGTCAGAAACGTCGCCAGCACCCTCGGGAAACTGGCGATGCGCATCGTCCCATGCAACATGGGCCTGGCGTCGTCCACAGTGCTGCGAATCGCCTGCAAGGCGCCGAGCATCACCCGCGCCTGTTCGATCACACTCAAGCCCAGGGCCGTGGGCAAGGTCTTGCGCGGTTCACGGGTGAACAGTTGCGCGCCCAACGTCGCCTCCATGCCGGCCATGGCCTGGCTGGCAGCCGACTGGGTCATGCCCACGCGCTCGGCGGCCGCAGTGATGCTGCCGTGATCGGCCACGGCCACCAGCAGGCGCCAGTGCATCAGGTTCATCATGGCAGTAGCTGTCCTTATGGCAGGGGTCTGAAGGTTTAATTTTACGCACGGTGCCACGCCCGCGAGACTGGCGCAAATTCAACGGAGCTGCCCCAGATGAAACTGTATTTCTTCCCCCACGCCTGTTCCCTCGCCCCGCATATCGTGTTGCGCGAATTGGCGTTGCCGTTCGACCTGGTGCGGGTCGATAACCAGGCCAAGACCACCGCCGAGGGCGAAGACTTCCTGCAGATCAACCCCAAGGGTTACGTCGCCGCCCTGAAGCTGGACAACGGCCAGGTACTCACCGAAGCCAGCGCGATCCTGCAATACCTCGCCGACCTGAAACCCGCCGCCGGCCTGGCTCCGGTCAATGGCAGCTGGGAGCGGGTGCGTTTGCAGGAATGGCTGAATTTTATCGCCACCGAGATTCATGGTGGCTTGGCGGTGTTCTTCAACGACGCGATCCAGGGCGACGTGCGCGCGCTGTTCGAGGCCACGCTGTTCAAACGTTTCGCGGTGCTGGTGCAAACGCTGGAGCGCCAGGATTACCTGTTGGGGTCGCACTACTCGGTGGCGGATGCCTACCTGTTCGTGGTGCTGCGCTGGGCAGCATTCCACGCGATTGACCTGGGCCAGTGGCCGGCGCTGGCGGCGTTTCAGCAACGCGTGGGTGAGCGACCTGCGGTGGTTGCCGCACTGGCCGCTGAAAACCCATGAGTTGAGACGAAGCTGCTCAGCGCCAGCACATCCAGCGAGCCCGAGCGATCCTGATCATGCGTATTCACCTGTAAACCATGCCCCCGGTTAGATATGTAAACGATGCCCCCGGTTTGTACCGGGGCAAGCCCGCTCACCACACATTCATGGCGCCTTGAAGACGGCTTGCTGCACGTCGACCTTTTTCGGGATCAGGCCGTTGGCGAAGAACAGGTCCGCCGTGCGTTGCTGGGTAGCGACGTCCGAGGCTTGCAGCGGCCGGATCGGCGCGGGCGAGCGGTGTTCGAAGTAGCTTTTCACCACCGCCGGTTGCAGGCCCAGGGTCTTGGCCATCAGTGCAATGCTTTCTTCGGGCTTGTCGAGGGACAGGCGCTGCGCCTTGCCCAGGGTCTGGATGATCGTGCCGATGGACTGCGGGTACTGCTTGGCAAACGGGCTGCTGACCACAAAAAAACTGCCGGCCGGGTTGAGGCCCTGGCCGTCACCCAGCACACGGGCGGAGCCGTCGACCACGGCGGCGGAGTAGTACGGGTCCCACACCACCCAGGCATCGACTTTGCCTTGCTCGAACGCAGCACGGCCATCGGACGGCGACAGGTACACCACGTTCACGTCCTTCCATTGCAGGCCGGCGCGCAGCAGGCTTTTGAGGAACAGGTTGTGTGCGCTGGAGCCCTTGAGCAGCGCCACGCGCTTGCCCTTCAGTTCAGCCACGCTCTGCACGGGGCTGGCCTTGGGCACCAGCACCGCTTCGGTCTTGCCCTCGTTGGGCTCGACGGCGAAGTACTGCAGGTCGATACCGGCGGCCTGGGCAAAGATCGGCGGGATGTCGCCGATATTGCCGATGTCCAGGCTGCCGCCATTCAGCGCTTCGATCAGCGGCGGGCCGCCGAGGAACTCGATCCACTGCACTTGCGTGCCGGGCAGCGCCGCTTCGAAGAGTTTGTGCTCACGGGCCAGCACCATGCTCACCGAGCTTTTCTGGTAGCCGATACGCAAGGTGGAGGGCTCGGTCGCCAGCACCTGACCGGCGATCAATGACAGTACCGCCGCAGCGAAGACTTTAAGCATCAGAGCGCCCCCTTGACCTTGGCCGCGACATCCGCCGGCACCCATTGCTGCCAGACATCCGGATGGTCCTTGAGGAAGGCTTCAGCCACCTGGCGGGGCGGCGTGCGTTTCTCGCTCATGTCGCCGAGGATGCCGTTGAGCAAATCAATCGGCAGGTCGACCTTTTCAAACACGCTCACCAGTTGCGGGTACTGCGCCTTGAACGGTGCTGACACACCAATCGCCAGGCGCGCCGGCATCGAGCGGGTGCCGATAGGGTTGGGGTTTTTCGCGTCGGACAGGGTCTTCCAGGCGTCGGCGTTGAACGGCGGCTCTTCCAGCTTGACCAGCTTGAAGCGGCCCAGCAGCGGCGTTGGCGACCAGTAGTAGAACAACACCGGCTTGCCGCGACGGATCGACGACGCCACTTCGGCATCCAGCGCCGCACCGGAGCCGGTGCGGAAGTTGACGAAGCTGTCAGTGAGCTTGTAAGCCTTGAGTTTCTGGCTGTTGACGATCTCCGAGGTCCAGCCGGTGGGGCTGTTGAGGAAACGCCCACGGCTCGGGTCTTCCGGGTCGCGGAACACGTCCTTGTAGCGTGGCAGGTCGGCCACCGACTTCAGGTCCGGCGCCAGGGGTTTGATACCGCGCGCGGCATCGCCCTTGATCACGAACTCCGGCACCCACCAGCCTTCGGTGGCGCCCTTGACCGTGTCGCCCAGGCCGAACACCTTGCCCTCGTTTTCCGCCTTGACCCACGCCGGACTGCGCCCGGCCCATTCTTCGCCGATCACTTGGATATCGTCCTTGGCCAGGGCGGCTTCCAGGCTCACGGTGCTACCGGGCAAAGTGTCGGTGGGCAGGCCGTAGCCCTTCTCGACGATCAGGCGCAGCACCTCGGTGATCAGGCTGCCGCTTTCCCAGGTGATGTCACCGAAGTGGATGGGTTTGACGGCTTCGGCGGCATGGACGGTTGGGGACAGCAGGCTCAGGGCCAGCAGGCCGCCGCCCAGGAGTTTCTTCAGATGCTTCATCGGCAACCTCATAGTTGTGCGGTGATGTTCGTTAAAAGTCATAACTGGGCCGCGTGTAATTCGTCGATCAGGTCGTCGTTCATTCCAGGCACAGCCGCAGGCAACGGTTGAAGGCGCGGGTCATGTAGTCGCTGACCGAACGCTGGGAAATCCCCAGCTCGGCGGCGATTTCCGGGTAGGTCAGGCCATTGAGCTGGGACAGCAAAAAGGTCGCCTTGACCTTGGCGGGCAAGCCGTCGAGCAGATGGTCGATGGCTTGCAGGGCTTCGAGCATTTGCGCCAGCGCTTCCGGGGATGGCGCGACGGAGGTCTCATAGTTATCGAGAGCGTCGAGGTAGGCGCGCTCCAGGTCACGGCGACGCCACAGTTGGTACATCAGGCGCTGGGCGATGGTGGTGAGCAAGGCGCGGGGCTGGCGGATCGGCACCACGCCCGGCGCACTCAGGAGCTGGACGAAGGTGTCGGCGGCAATGTCTTCGGCGTGGGCGCGGGAATCGAGGTGGCGCTGCAAACGGCTGCACAGCCAGTCGTAATGACTGCGGAACAATCCGCCCACGTAATCGCTGTGAGAAGTGTCGGCGCCGGACATAGTGGCTCCATCTGAGAAGGTTGCACGTTATGTCCGGTGTTCCGGTGGAGCGATCCTAACAAGGCTGCTTATTCTTTAATAATATTTAAAAGGTATTTTTATATAACCTTATTGAATTATCGGATAACCCGCGTTGACGGCCTGATCCTGATAGCTCAAGAGCACCGCATAGTCGTCTTCGCTGGCGCGGAGCACTTCGTGCAAGCCCAGTGTCTCGGCCACCTCGGGCAAGTCCTGCAACGCCTGGTTCATCGCCCAGCGGATCTGGACCACCTGTTCATCACTCAAGCCCAACGGGCCGATATAGGGCAAGGTCGGGCTCGGCGCACTGCGGGTAACGATGCGCAGCCCCGCCACCTCCCGTGGCGCGAAACGGGCGAGGTAGTCGTAGGTCACGCTGTCGATGGCGGCGAGGTCCGCACGGTCTTCGCGCAGCCAGCGCAGGCTCTCGCGGTGGGCGCCGCTGATACCGACACTGGCGAAGAAACGCCCATCGCGTTGCAGGGGTGCAAGGCGTTCGCGCAACAGATTCATGCCGCTGTTGGAGTCGTGGCCGTTGATCACGCCACGGCTGTTGTAGAAGTCCGCCAGGCGATGGTGCGGGTTGTCGTCGCGGGTCAGCAGCAGGCTGCAATGTTCGCCCTGGCGGCTGTGGGGCAGCTCATAGCACGGGCGGCCGATCACCCGGACCTTGCCGCGCAACTGGGTCATCAGTGGATAACCGCAGGTTTGGGTCACCAGCAATTCGGGAGCCAGCCACAGTCCGGGCAAGTCCAGATGATCGGCGTCGAGACGACGCCGGCCCAGGCGTTCCAGAATGCGCGACAACCACTGTTGGTTGGCCTGCCGGATCGGCTCGGGCGCGACATACATCAGCAGTTCGGCGTAGTGCTCACTCATGCTCGTCTCTCACGCAAAGGGGTGCCGGGGGCTGTCGATGGCCTTGAGCCCGTGGCGGCCGATCAACTGGCCGTAGCCTTGCACCAGGAAGCCACCACTGCGTGCGATCCATTGTTCACGCCGGGCGCGATAAACCGTGGGCAGCAAGTACCAAGGCAGTTTCGGCAAATCGTGGTGCACCAGGTGCAGGTTGTTATTGAGGAACAGCCAGTTCCACGGCAAGGACGCTTCGTTGAGCACGCTGCGTTGCTCGGGCCGGGGGTGCGGGCGGTGTTCATAGTAGGAACGGATCGAGGCCAGGGACAAGGCCGGCACGCTGACCAGCAGCAGGTAATGCCCCATCGACAGCGCGCTGTAGTGGGCGATGAAACCCAGCATCAGCACGGTGATAGCACCGTGGGCCAGCCACATCGGCCACACCTGGGGCAGGCGCTGGCATTCGTGGCGGATCAGGCGGCCAATCGCCAAAGGGGCAGAAAGCAGGAAGCGGCCGAGCACGGTCTTGGTCACCCCATGCACGCCGCGCTCGAACAGCGAGCTGTGGTCCCATTGCTGCTGGGAGAGGTAGCGGCTTTCCGGGTCGACGCCCGGCAGGGTCAAGTCTTCGTCGTTGTGGTGTAGCAGGTGGCTGTCGCGGTACAGCGTGTAGGGGTACCACACGGCAAAGGGTGCATAGCCGAGGATTTTATTGAGCAGCAGCGAACGGGTGGGATGGCCGTGGAGCAGTTCGTGTTGGACCGACAACCACAGCGTCACGATCGGGATCAACAGCAGTGTGCTCAACCACAGGCCCAGCCAATGGCTGCCGAGGATCACGGCGAACCAACCGGCGTAGATGCCGATCAACAGCAGCCAGGTCGGCCACTCGGTTCTGGCGGTAAAACGTTGGGCCAGGGTTTCGATTTCCCGGCGTTGGGCAGGATCAAGGTAGTGGGCCATCGGCAGCTCAGAGCAGGTGTTTCCTGCTCTGTGCAATGGCGCGGGAAAATCTTGCAGATCGTTTGGTTCTAAGCTTGTAACTCAGTGACCGAACAGGCCTGTCTCGGTTTTCTTGGCTTTCTTGTCGGCGCGTTTTTCATCCGCGGTCTTTGCCGGTTTTTTCTTCGCGGCTTTCTTTGAATCCATACCTTTGGCCATGATGCGTACTCCACTTTAAGGGGTTGCAGTGATGGGTATACCACCTATTGCCGCGCACAAGGCGTTTATAATCCCCGGCCCTTGATAACGCTGCCTGAAGACCATGCCCCCATTGCACATCGAACCGCTGGCCGAGCCGCTGTGGCCGCTGCTGAACAAGTTTTACCGCAACCACAATTCGTCGATGAAGGCACTCAAGGGCGGGCGTTTGTGGGTGGCGCGCGAGGGCGAGATTGTTGCCGGCCTGTGCCTCACGCCCGTGGTCGGCGGGCAGTGGCTGACCGGGGTGTTCGTTGACCCGGCCTATCGCGGCCAAGGGCTGGCGGCGCGACTGATCACGGCGGCGGCGGCCGATGTGGACGGTACGCTGTGGTTGCTGTGCCATCCGGAATTGGAAGAGATGTACCGGCGCATGGGCTTCACCCAGGACACGCTGTTGCCGCAGTCGCTCAACGAGCGGCTGGTGCGCTACAAGCGCAACAAACCGATGATCGCGATGGGCTTAGATCGTTTGGTGAGGTCGACCTCGGATAATGTGTGATCCGCACGTACAGGGCCCATGCTAGCCTCGGCGGCACAGTGGCCCTTTACAGGATGATCATGAAAACGACGCTCGCAGCTCTCTCCCTCATCGCCCTGCTCGCCCCGGCCTTGAGCCAGGCCGCCGACGCACCGATCAGCGCCCAGCAGTACCAAAGCGTACTGGCCGGCAGTTGGCGCGACCCGGCCAACAGCGCCCGTGACGGCTATCGCCACCCGCGACAGACCCTGGAGTTTTTTGGCCTGGGCGCCAAGCAAACCGTGATCGAGATCACCCCGGGCGGCGGCTGGTACAGCGAAGTGCTGGCACCGCTGCTCAAGGATCACGGGCAGTACATCGCCGCCGTGCAAGCCGCGAGCAGCAGTGCTTACGCGCGCACGTCGGAAGAGAACCTGAAGAAGAAATTCGCGGCTGACCCCGCGCGCTACGGCAACGCCTCGGTGGTGGAGTTCGATCCCACGGCGCCGGTATTCGGCAAACCTGCATCGGCGGATGCGGTGCTGACGTTTCGCAATGTGCATAACTGGGTAGCGGCAGGCACCGCGTCGGCCACGTTCAGTGCGTTCTACCAGGTACTGAAACCGGGCGGCGTGCTGGGTGTGGAAGATCACCGGGCCAAGGACGGGGCGGATCTGCAGGCGATCAAGGACAGCGGCTACCTGACCACAGCCCAGGTAGTGAAGCTGGCAACGGATGCCGGGTTCAAGCTGGCGGGACAGAGCGAGGTGAATGCCAACCCGAAGGACACCAAGGATTACCCGGGTGGGGTGTGGACGTTGCCGCCGACGTTGAAGTTGGGGGAGCAGGATAAGTCGAAGTATGTGGCGATTGGTGAGTCGGATCGGATGACGTTGCGGTTCGTAAAGCCGGCCAAATAATGCTCAACCTGTAGGGGCCGGCTTGCTGTGGTGAGTGGGGTTCGTCCGCCAACCCGAGGGGCTGCTTCGCAGCCCAGCGCAGGGCAAGCCTGCTCACCACAACAAACCTGCTCACCACAATCAGCGCGTTTGAAAGTCAGTCGTCGGCAGTGGGGTCCATGTCCGGGAACATCACCTCGATAAACCCGAACTTGCTGAAGTCGGTGATCCGCGACGGGTACAACCGGCCAATCAGGTGGTCGCACTCATGCTGCACCACCCGCGCATGAAAACCGTCGGCAAACCGTACAATCGGCTCGCCCTTGGGATCAAACCCTTCGTAGCGAATCTGTTGATAACGGTTTACCGCGCCCCGTAGGCCGGGTACGGACAGGCAGCCTTCATAGCCCTCTTCCAGCACCGGGCTGAGGGGGGTGATCAGCGGGTTGATCAGGATCGTCTGCGGCACCGGCGGTGCGTCCGGGTAGCGTTCGCTGGCCTCGAAACCGAAGATCACCAATTGCAGGTCGACGCCGATCTGCGGTGCGGCCAGGCCGACGCCGCCCACATGTTCCATGGTCTGGAACATGTCATCGATCAATTGCCACAACTCGGGGCTGTCGAACAATTCCGGCGGAACCGGAGGCGCGATACGCAGCAAGCGCTCGTCGCCCATTTTCAGGATTTCACGGATCATCGATCAGACTTCGTCAGGGGTGGGCTTGGAGTGGTCCCGGCCGAGGCCTGAGACGTGCTGTTTTTCATCAGTATGGCCGGGTTCGTCGAACTCTTTTTCACCGGGGTCCTTGCCCTCGGCGGACATGTGCTCGATCACTGCATTCATCTCCGCGCCTAGCAACAGCACGGCGGCGGAAATGTAGAAGTACAGGAGCAACACGATGATCGCGCCGATACTGCCATACATGGCGTTGTAGTCGGCAAAGGTTTTGACGTAGTAGCCAAAGCCCAGGGACGCGACGATCCACACCACTACCGCCAGCACGGAGCCTGGGGTGATGAAGCGGAATTTCTGCTCGACGTCCGGCATCACGTAGTACATGAGTGCCACGGCGAACATCAGCAAAATCACGATCAACGGCCAGCGCAGGATGGTCCACAGGGTGACCACGAACTCCTGCATGCCGATCTGCCCGGCCAGCCATTCCATCACTTGCGGGCCCAGCACCATCAGCGCAGCAGCGGCCAGCAACATGCCGGCGATGCCGACGGTGTAGAAAATCGACAGCGGGAAGCGCTTCCAGATCGGCCGGCCTTCCACCACGTCGTAGGCGGCGTTCATCGCGCTCATCATCAGGCGCACACCGGCCGAGGCGGTCCACAGCGCAATCACGATACCCACCGACAGCAGGCCACCCTTGGATTGCTGCAACTGGTCGATCACCGGGTTCACCTGCTCCAGGGCCTGGGGCGGCAACACCAGTTCCGACTGCAGGCGCAGCCAGGTGAAGAAGTCCGGCAGGTGCAGGAAACCGATCAGGGCAATCAGGAACAACAGGAAGGGAAACAGCGAGAACAGCATCTGGTAGGCCAGTGCAGAAGCATAGGTAGGCATTTCGTCATCGACGAATTCCTTGACGGTACGCAACAGCACTTTGTGCAGCTTGAGACCATCGAGAACCGGAAAAATCATAGCGTCTCCTTTCGCCGCAAAAAGTTGAGTTTGTGGGCGACTCAGGGGCCGTTTTCTAAATCAAGGTAGCCTATTTGGCGACCTTGAAACAATTTCGAAACTTTAATCACGCCGTGTGACATAAAAACGGCCATCCGTGGATGGCCGTTTGGACTGCTTGAAAGCGCGTTTACTTGGTCGCTTTTTTCACTGCGTCCTTGGTGTCGCCTACCGCTTTCTGCACTTCGCCTTTCTTTTCCTGAATGACGCCTTCAGCGCGCAGTTTGTCGTTGCCGGTGACTTTACCGACACCTTGCTTGATATTGCCGACCGCCTCGTTTGCCACGCCTTTAATCTTGTCAGATGTGCTGCTCATGGTATTTCTCCGAAAGAACAATCAAGGTTTTTGGGTCATTACCTAAAGATTGACCCGAGGCCGTTGCGCAGAGTTTCAAATATTTTTACCCAGGCATTTCATCGCCGACCGCAGGTTTGGCTTTATGTTTTGCGGCCAACCCACGAGAATGCCCGGCACATTCAGGCTATAACGCTGAATAACAGATCCCGTAGGAAGGTTATGAAACTCAATAAAGCACAGGCCATCGCCCGCAGAAACACCGAACTGGGCGGAGCCGTACTCGGCGTCAACAACTGCCACTTCACCGACCTGGACCGCAAGCGCAACATCTGGTGGTTCGACCTGCCGGTGGGCCGGATTGCCGTGGGCCAGTACGAGTGGATCCACCTGTTGATGCACAACGCCGAGACCGACCAGTTGTTGCACCTGAAGGTGCCAACGCTGTTCTTGCGTGAAAAGCTCGAAGGCCTGGTGGTACGCAATGCGGGCAAGCGCAAACCGGAGATCACTCTGGAGCTGAGCGCGGACAAGGATTCGTTCTTGAAGGATGTGCGTCCGGCAGGGACTGGCGTGAGCTTCGCGCAGTTCGCCCTGTAAAAAACGCTGTTCAAAATGTGGGAGGGGGCTTGCCCCCGATAGCGGTGTATCAGTCAGCACATCGGTAGCTGACACACTGCCATCGGGGGCAAGCCCCCTCCCACATTGGTAGAGCGTTACTTTTTAAGACCGAGCTTCTTCAACTCTTCATCGCGCAGCTCACGGCGCAGGATCTTGCCTACGTTGGTGGTCGGCAACGCATCGCGGAATTCCACGGCCTTGGGCACTTTGTACGCAGTGACGTTGGCGCGCATATGCTCCATCACCTGCTCCTTGGTCAGGGTGGCACCCGGCTTGACCACGATGAACAGCTTGATGTGCTCCCCGGACTTTTCGTCCGGCACGCCGATGGCCGCGCACTGCAGCACGCCCGGCAGACCTGCCAGTACGTCTTCCAGCTCATTGGGGTACACGTTGAAGCCCGAGACCAGGATCATGTCCTTCTTGCGATCGACGATGCGCATGTAGCCGTCAGGCTGGATGATCGCGATATCACCGGTCTTGAGCCAGCCTTCGCTGTCGAGCATCTCGTCGGTGGCGTCCTGGCGCTGCCAGTAGCCCTTCATCACCTGCGGGCCTTTGACGCACAGCTCGCCGGTTTCACCCAGTGCGAGTTCAGTGCCGTCATCGGCGATGACTTTACACACGGTGGACGGCACCGGGATGCCGATGGTGCCGATCTGGATATGCTGGATCGGGTTCACGGTGGCCACCGGGCTGGTCTCGGTCATGCCGTAGCCTTCGCAAATGCCACAACCGGTCACCGCCTTCCAGCGCTCGGCCGCTGCCAATTGCAGGGCCATGCCGCCGGACAGGGTGACTTTCAGCGCAGAGAAATCCAGCTTGCGGAACGCTTCGTTGTTGCACAGCGCCACAAACAGCGTGTTCAAGCCGACAAAGCCGCTGAACTTCCACTTCGACAGTTCCTTGACCATCGCCGGCAGGTCGCGCGGGTTGCTGATCAGGATGTTGTGGTTGCCGATCAGCATCATCGCCATGCAATGAAAGGTGAACGCATAGATGTGGTAAAGCGGCAGCGGCGTGATCAGGATCTCGCAGCCTTCATTGAGGTTGGAGCCCATCAGCGCCTTGCATTGCAACATGTTGGCGACCAGGTTGCGGTGGGTGAGCATCGCGCCCTTGGCCACGCCGGTGGTGCCGCCGGTGTATTGCAGCACGGCCACATCGCCGCTGGCCGGGCTGGCATCGCTGACCGGTTGGCCGTGCCCCTTGGCCAGCACGTCGTTGAACTTGATCGCCTTGGGCAGGTGATACGCCGGGACCATTTTCTTCACATACTTGATGACGCTGTTGATCAGCAGGCGCTTGAGCGGCGGCAACAGGTCGGCGACTTCGGTGACGATCACATGCTTGACGGCGGTCTTGGGCACGACCTTTTCCGCCAGATGCGCCATGTTGGCCAGGCACACCAGGGCCTTGGCGCCGGAGTCGTTGAATTGGTGTTCCATTTCCCGCGCGGTGTACAGCGGGTTGGTGTTGACCACGATCAGGCCGGCGCGGATCGCACCGAACACGGCGACCGGGTATTGCAGGACGTTGGGCAGTTGCACGGCGATTCGATCGCCGGGCTTCAGGTCGGTGTGCTGTTGCAGGTACGCGGCGAAGGCGCCGGACAGTTCGTACAATTCACCGTAGGTGATTGTCTTGCCCAGGTTGCTGAAAGCCGGTTTGTTGGCGAAGCGCTGGCAGGACTGCTTCAGTACCGCCTGAATATTCGGATACTCGTCTGGATTGATTTCTGCGGCAATCCCGGCGGGGTACTTATCCTTCCAAAAGTCTTCGTTCATGGAAGCCCACTCCTCAGCGACGTCAGCGACGCGAATTCATCATCGCATTTGATGCGATTATTATTGGTGTATGTTTTTTTTAGGTGAATCTGGCGCTTTCAAGCAGGCCGAGACGTCACAAAGCGCGCCGAGAGTAGCAGCTTTGCCAAAGGCCGCCTAGAGCCAAAAGAGGGGGCCACGGTCATAAACACGACTGTCCTACAATATTTGGTCACACTTTAAACCAAGCTGAAATAGCTCGATAAATGGCTCTGGAACGGGGCTTTCAGAACAGCACAGTACAAATATGGGAGGGGGCTTGCCCCCGATGGCAGTGGTTCAGTCTACACATCTGGTGACTGACCCACCGCCATCGGGGGCAAGCCCCCTCCCGCATTTTTCAGCACATTTCAGATCAAGCGATATCGCGCAGCTCCCTGCGCAAGATCTTGCCCACCGGCGTCATCGGCAACGAGTCGCGCAACACGATGTGCTTAGGCACCTTGTACCCCGTGAAGTTGGTCTTGCAGTACGCCTTCAACTCCTCAAGGCTCACCCCTTCGGCACGCGCCACCACGAACAGCTTCACCGCCTCCCCGGTGCGTTCATCCGGCACGCCGATCACCGCGCAGTTGGCCACCGCTGGGTGGGCCATCACCACGTCTTCGATCTCGTTGGGGTACACGTTGAAACCCGAGACGATGATCAGGTCTTTCTTGCGGTCGACGATGCTGACGAACCCATCGGCATCGATCACCGCAATGTCGCCCGTCTTCAGCCAGCCTTCGGCGTCCAACGCCTCGGCAGTGGCGACCGGTTGCTGCCAGTAGCCCTTCATCACCTGCGGGCCCTTGATGCACAACTCACCGCGCTCGCCCAACGGCAACTCGTGACCTTGATCGTCGATGACTTTCATCGCTGTGCCAGGCACCGGCAGGCCCACGGTGCCCAGGCGCGACTGGCTGCCGTAGGGGTTGGTACTGGCCACCGGCGAGGTCTCGGTCAGGCCGTAGCCTTCGCCGATGGAGCAGCCGGTGATGGCCTTCCAGCGCTCGGCCGTGGCCTTCACCAGTGCGGTGCCGCCGGAATTGGTGATCTTGAGGTGGGAGAAGTCCAGGGTCTTGAAGTCCGGATGGTCCATCAACGCCACAAACAGCGTGTTCAGCCCCAGCAGACAGGAGAACCGCCATTTTTTCAGTTCCTTGATAAACCCGCCGATATCCCGCGGATTGGTGATCAACACGTTATGGTTGCCGGTCACCATCATGCACATGCAGTTCGCCGTGAAAGCATAGATGTGGTACAGCGGCAGCGGCGCAATCATCACCTCCTGCCCTTCCCTCACCAGCGGCTGGCCATCATCGGTGACCTGGGACATGCACGCCCGCGCCTGTTGCATGTTCGCCACCAGGTTGCCGTGGGTGAGCATCGCGCCCTTGGCCAGGCCGGTGGTGCCGCCGGTGTATTGCAGCACCGCGATGTCGTCCAGGGTCACCGGGTGGCGGGTCACGCCCAGGCCCGCGCCCATGCGCAGGGCGCGCTTGAATGACACCGCGCGCGGCAGGTTGTAGGCCGGGACCATCTTCTTGACCTTGTCGACCACCGTGTTGATCAGCCAGCCTTTGGCAGCGGGCATGAAATCGCCCATCTTGGCTTCGATCAGGTAGTCGATCTCGGTGTCGCTGCACACCTCCTGCACCCGCGAACCGAACAGGTTAAGGTAGACCAGCGCACGCACGCCGGCGTCCTTGAACTGGTGACGCATCTCGCGCGGGGTGTACAGCGGGTTGGTGTTGACCACGATCAGCCCGGCGCGCAAGGCGCCGAACACGGCAATCGGGTAATGCAGCACGTTGGGCATCTGCACCGCGATGCGCTCGCCCGGCTTGAGGTCGGTGTGCTGTTGCAGGTAGCCGGCGAAGGCGGCGCTCTGGCGCTCCAGCTCGGCGTAGGTCAGGGTGATGCCCATGTTGCTGAATGCCGGACGGTCGGCGAAGGCCTTGCAGGAGCGCTCGAAGACTTCGATCACCGACTTGTAGGCAGAGAGGTCGATGTCGTTGGGAACGCCCGCTGCGCGTTTGTCATTCCAGAAATCAGGTTGCATTATTCTTGTCCTCTTACCTGAGTGTGTCCGGCCGCTTTCTGACTGCTATGAAAAGCGGAGCTTTGGGGACGTTAGCAGCAATAGCCAAACAGGCAAATACAGCAAACCGTGTCATTGATTGTATGAATCTTGCCGCTGACGTGTAGGCAGATGCGCCGATCCTCGGCAGATGAGCTATACACTGCAACAACCCCGAGCTGACCTTGAGCAGCCCCTGAGCAAAGGAACCGCCATGAACCACAGCAGCTTCTGGCTGACCGCGAATGACCGCAGCCGCCTGTACGTCAATCAATGGATGCCCGAAGGCCCGACCAGGGCCCTGGTGATGCTGTCCCATGGAATGGCCGAGCACAGCGGGCGCTATGCGCGCCTGGCGCAAACCCTGTGCGACGCCGGCTACGGCGTGTATGCGCCGGACCAAAGAGGCCACGGCCGCACAGCCGACGAAGGCACCCTGGGCCTGTATGCAGAGCATGACGGCTGGAACAAGGTAGTGGGCGATCTCGCCAGCCTCAACCAGCATATCGGCCAGCAACAGCCGGGGTTGCCGATCATTCTGTTGGGACACAGCATGGGCAGTTACATCGCCCAGGCCTATCTGTTGCACCACAGCGCGAGCCTGGATGGCGCGATTCTCAGCGGTTCGAATTTCCAGCCGGTGGCGCTGTACCGCGCCGCGCGGGTGATCGCCCGGGCCGAACGGCTGCGCCAGGGGTTGCGCGGGCGCAGTGCGCTGATCGATTTCCTGTCGTTTGGATCGTTCAACAAGGCGTTCAAACCCAATCGCACCGCTTTCGATTGGCTCAGTCGCGACCCGGCCGAGGTGGACAAGTACATCAATGACCCGCTGTGTGGGTTCCGCTGCACCAACCAACTGTGGATCGACCTGCTCGGCGGCTTGCAGCAAATCAGCAAAGCGTCCAATCTCGCGCAGATCGACCCTGGCCTGCCGATCCTGATAATGGGCGGTGAATGTGATCCGGTGAGCGAAGGCAAGCGTCTCAACAGCCTGGCCAACGCCCTGCGTGAAGCGGGCTGCCAGCACCTGCAACTGAATATCTACCCGCAGGCGCGCCATGAAGTGTTCAACGAAACCAACCGTGATGAAGTCACGGCGGATGTACTGAGCTGGCTCGACCAGGCCCTGACGTTGCGCAGGCCCACCCGCTGCGAATAAATTTTCGATTAAAATCAGTCAGTTAAATTACCGATTAGCCACAGGATGCACGTTTAGATGACCCAGGTAACCAACACCCCGTACGAAGCCCTCGAAGTCGGCCAGACCGCCAGCTACAGCAAGCTGGTGGAAGAGCGTGATATCCAGCTGTTCGCCGCCATGTCCGGTGACCACAACCCGGTGCACCTGGATGCCGAGTACGCCAAGGCGACCATGTTCAAGGAGCGTATTGCCCACGGCATGTTCAGCGGCGCCCTGATCAGCGCAGCCGTTGCCTGCGAGCTGCCTGGGCCGGGCACGATCTACATCGGCCAGCAGATGAGCTTCCAGAAGCCAGTGAAAATCGGCGACACCCTGACTGTGCGCCTGGAAATCCTCGAGAAACTGCCGAAGTTCCGCGTGCGCATCGCCACCCGTGTGTTCAACCAGCGCGATGAGTTGGTGGTGGATGGCGAGGCGGAAATCCTGGCGCCGCGTAAGCAGCAGGTGGTGACGCTGACCGAGTTGCCGCCGATCAGCATTGGCTGAAGTCTACGCAAGACAAATGTGGGAGGGGGCTTGCTCCCGATAGCGGTGGATCAGTCGATATTTCAATGACTGAGGCACTGCTATCGGGGGCAAACCCCCTCCCACATTCTTTTACAACGCAGGGCTTACGACTGAGCGCGAGCCTGGTTACGCAGGGCTTTCACCTGGTCGTGGTTGCGTTGCACGCCGTGGTACTGACGTTCAACCAGGTCACGAATGCCCAGCAGGTTGTGCTTGTTGATCTTCTCGATCGCTTCCTTGTAAGCCTTCAGTGCGTGGTCTTCACCGCGCTCGGCTTCGTTCAGCACCGCCTCTTCATCTTTACCGGTGAGCATCGACTTCACGTCGACCCAACCACGATGCAAAGCGCCGGCAACGCTGCCGGAATCTTCCGGATCACCACCCAGGGCACGCACGGCGGTCTTCAGCTCGGCAGCAGCGGTGGCGCAGTCGGCGGAACGCTTGGCGAACAGGGCTTTGAGTTCTGGGTGCTTGATGTCTTCAGCGCACTCCTTGAAACCCTTTTGGCCGTCGATGCTGGTTTCGATCAGGTCGTTCAGTACGGAGATCGATTCTTTATTGATGTCAGTCATTTTTCAATTCCTTGTACGGGTTAGAAGGTTGTCTTAGTGGTTGCAGCGCCCGTGCCAGGTTTTCAAAAAACAAATTCTCCATATATTTCAGTTATTTACGATTAATTGAACCATCTGTATGTACGTTATTTGCATGATCTGTCATTTGGCCTTCATGCAGAATGCCTGTATTTTCCAAGGTCACGACTCAAACACCCGAGCCTGCATGAATCCCGAAAAACTCGAACTGCTGATCACCCGCGAAATGCCCTTCGGCAAATACAAAGGACTGATAATCGCCGACCTGCCCGGCCCCTACCTGAACTGGTTCGCCCGTGAAGGTTTCCCCCACGGCGAACTGGGCGGCTTGCTGGCGTTGATGCAGGAAATCGACAGTAACGGGTTATCTGAATTACTCGAACCGCTACGCGCCAAACACGGCAAACCCGCACCGCGCCATTAAGAGCCCCCCCTATGCCAAGGAATGCAGACAACGAACGTCATTGGCAGGCTGTTTCCGAGCGCTATGCCCTGGAACCCGGCCCGATCAATCTGGAAAACGGTTACTTCGGTCGCATGAGCCGAACGGTGCAATCGCATTACCTGGAACAGGTTGCGTTTATCAACCGAAGTAATTCGCTGCATGTGCGCCAACGCTTCGAGCAAGGCGAGAACGTCGAGATTCGTCGGCAACTGGCCGAGCTGATTGATGTGGACCCGGAGTCGGTGGCCTTTACCCGTAACGCCACCGAAGCCTTGCAATCACTGATCCGCAACTACAACCGCCTGCAACCGGGCGATCAGGTGCTGATCAGTGACCTGGAGTACGACACGGTCAAGGGTGCGATGCGTTGGCTGGCCGGCGTTCGTGGCGTGGAGGTGATCGAACTGTCCCACGCACACCCGGCCAGTTTCGACAGCCTGGTGCAGACGTATCTTGATGCGTTCGTTGAGTATCCTCGTTTAAAGCTGATGGCGCTGACCCACGTCACCCACCGCACCGGCCTGGTGATGCCCGTCGAAGCCGTCGCCCATGCAGCGCGTGAGCACGGCGTGGACGTGATCCTCGACGGCGCCCATGCCCTGGGCCAGATCGAGTTCAACCTGGCCGAGCTGGGCATTCAGTTTGCCGGCTTCAACCTGCACAAATGGATCGGCGCGCCACTGACCCTGGGCTTTTTGTACATCGCCCCGGAGCGCCTGGCCGATATCGACCCGGACATGGGTGAGTTTCACTACCCCACCACCGATGTGCGTGCGCGTACGTCCTACAGCACGCCGAACTTTCCGGCCTTGATGACCTTGCCGCTGGTGTTTGAAGAACATCGCCAATTAGGCGGCGCGGCGGCAAAAGGCGCACGGGTGAATGACCTGCGGGACCTGTGGGTCAGCCAGGTGCGGGCATTGCCGGGGATCGAGGTGCTGACGCCGGATGATCCAAGGGTGTATTGCGGGATTACGGCGTTCAAGTTCAGCGGGCGGGACCAGCAGGTGATGGTCGATAGACTGCTCAAGGACTACAACCTGTTTGTCACTACCCGAGTCGGTGCGTCGTTCGGCACCTGTATCCGGGTGACGCCGGGGTTGGTGACTTCGGCAACCGAGATAGCCGTGCTGGTTAAAGCCATCACCGAGTTGAGCGTCGGTTAGGCGCCCTTTCTACAGGCAAAAAAAATGCGGTACACCGACCAAGTGCACCGCAAAAATGCCGTCAAGCACAGCAACAACGATTCAGTAAAAGCAGATCAATCCAGCAGGGCCAATGCCTGCGCGGTGACTTCCTGGATACGGGCCCAGTCGCCGTTCTTGACCCACTCCGGGTCGAGCATCCAGCTACCGCCCACGCACATCACGTTTTTCAACGCCATGTAGTTTTTGATGTTGGCCGGGCCAACGCCTCCGGTCGGGCAGAATTTCACTTCGCCGAACGGACCGCCCAGGGCCTTGATCGCCGCCACGCCGCCGCTGACTTCCGCCGGGAACAGCTTGAAGCGACGATAACCCAGACCGTAGCCCTCCATGATGCCGGAGGCATTGCTGATGCCCGGCAGCAGCGGGATCGGGCTGTGTACCGAGGCTTCCAGCAGGTCACGGGTAATGCCTGGAGTGACGATGAATTGCGAGCCCGCCACTTCGGCCGCTTCGAGCATGTGACGGTCGAGTACGGTGCCGGCCCCCGTGCACAGTTCAGGGCGTTGTTCGCGCAGTACCTGAATGGCCTTGAGGCCGAACTCCGAACGCAGGGTCACTTCCAGTGCGGTCAAACCACCGGCTGCCAGGGCATCGGCCAGCGGCAGAATGTCCTGTTCGCGGGCGATGGTGATCACCGGCAGGATCCGCGCCTTGGCGCAGAGGCTGTCGATCAAGGCAACTTTGTCCGCCATGGACACGGTCGGTTGAGGGCTTTTCATAGCGGCTGATCCTTGGCTCATGGGCACCAGTAAATCTCTAATGTAGGTTGCAGAAACGCGCGAATCGGCATGGCAGCGACGTCATCACTGGCCAGCGCGGCGCTCAAGGTGGTCAATTTCGAGCTGCCGGAAATCGACAGCATCGTGTAGTTCGCCGTGGCCAACAGCGCGCGACTCATGGTCAGGCGCTGGTGCGGCACGGTCGGCGCCAGCATCGGCCAGCAACGGCGGGTACCGTCGGGCTGCAAGGCCTGGCTCAGGTTCGGGCTGTCGGGAAACAGCGATGCGGTGTGGCCGTCATCGCCCATGCCCAGCACCAGCACATCGATGGCTGGCAATTCGGCCAGCAGGCGATCGGCCTGCTCGGCAGCGTCTTCAAGATTGGCCGCGGCGCTGTACAGGCTCAAGAACCTGGCCTTGGCCGCCGGGCCTTGCAGCAAGTGCTGCTTCAACAGGCCGGCATTGCTGTCGGCATGTTCCACCGGCACCCAGCGCTCGTCGGCCAGGGTGATGGTGACCTTGGACCAGTCCAGGCCCTGCTTGGCCAGGTGCTGGAAAAACGCCACGGGGCTGCGGCCACCGGACACCACCAGCGTCGCTTCGCCACGGGCACTGATGGCCGTGCGCAGTTGCTCGGCCACATTATTGGCCAAGCCTTCCGCCAACAGCACCGGGGTACGGTACTCATGAGGGGTTACGCCCTGGGGCAGTTTCAAATCAGATATCGCCATACCACGACCTCCCATCCCGCGTGATCAGTGCAATCGAGCTCATCGGCCCCCAGGACCCGGCCGCGTACGGCTTGGGCGCATCACCGGATTTCTTCCACCCGGCGATCAACTGGTCACACCACTTCCACGCGGCTTCGATTTCATCTTTGCGAACAAACAGGTTCTGATTGCCGCGCATCACTTCCAGCAACAACCGCTCGTAGGCATCCGGAATCCGGGCGCTGCGGTAGGTGTCGGAAAAATTCAGTTGCAGCGGGCCGCTGCGCAGTTGCATGCCCTTGTCCAGGCCCTGCTCCTTGGTCATCACGCGCAAGGAAATACCTTCGTCCGGTTGCAGGCGGATGATCAGCTTGTTGCTGATCTGCAGGCGCTGCTCAGGGGCGAAGATGTAGTGGGACGGTTCCTTGAAGTGGATGACGATCTGCGACAGCTTCTGCGGCATGCGCTTGCCGGTGCGCAGGTAGAACGGCACGCCGGCCCAACGCCAGTTGCGGATATCGGCACGCAGGGCGACGAAGGTCTCGGTGTCGCTCTGGGTGTTGGAGTTTTCTTCTTCCAGGTAACCCGGCACCGGCTTGCCGGCGCTGTAGCCGGCGATGTACTGGCCGCGCACCACCTGGGTGGTCAGGCCATCCGGGCTGATCGGCGCCAGGGCCTTGAGCACCTTGACCTTCTCGTCACGGATGCTGTCGGCGGACAGGTCGGCCGGCGGGTCCATGGCGATCAGGCACAGCAGCTGCAACAGGTGGTTCTGGATCATGTCCCGCAGCTGGCCGGCCTTGTCGAAGTAACCCCAACGGCCTTCGATACCGACCTGCTCCGCCACGGTGATTTCCACGTGGGAAATGTAGTTCTGGTTCCACTGGGTTTCGAACAGGCTGTTGGCGAAACGCAGCGCGATCAGGTTCTGGACGGTCTCTTTGCCCAGGTAGTGGTCGATGCGGTACGTGCGGTTCTCCGGGAAGAACTGCGCCACGGCGTCATTGACCTTGCGCGAGGATTCCAGGTCCGAACCAATCGGTTTCTCCAGCACCACGCGGGTGTTGTCCGCCAGGCCGACCTTGGACAGGTTCTCGCAGATGGCGCCGTACACCGCCGCCGGGGTGGCGAAGTAGGCGATCAGGCGCTGCTCGGTGCCGGCGATGTCCGCCAGGGCCACGTAATCATCGGCCTTCAGGAAGTCGACGTGCACATAGGTCAGGCGCGCCAGGAAGCGCTGGGCGATGGTTTCGTCCAGTTCCTTGCCGACGAACTCTCGCAATGCGTGCTCGATGTGCGCCAAGTGCTGTTGTTCGGTGCCGGCTTCGCGGGCCAGGGCCAGAATGCGCGTGTCGTCGTGCAGCAGGCCGGCGCCATCGAGTTGATAGAGGGCAGGAAATAACTTGCGCAGCGCCAGATCACCCAAGGCGCCAAACAGGGCAAAGGTGCAGGGTTCTACGGTTATCGAAGGCATGATGTTTGTTCTTTTATCAAGTTAAGCTACAAATACCTTTTTTCAAGGCATCACTCAAGGAAAAATGTAGTAATAACCACAACATTTTCCCGAAATACGCATTCCGAGTGGTGGTGTTCAGCTACCCTAAGTAGGATAGGCCACCGCAAAAGGCCACTCGTCGATTGGTTGCCACCCTAATTTGCATCGTCGCCCGAAGGAAAGACTGAATGGACCGCGTGCGAAATCTTCTGGAACAGATCCGGAACCGCCTCGAAGAATTGAACAAGGCCGAGAAAAAAGTCGCCGAGGTCATCCTGCTCAACCCGCAGCAGGCGACCCGCTTTTCCATCGCCGCCCTTGCCCAGGCCGCCTCGGTCAGTGAACCGACGGTCAACCGTTTCTGCCGTTCGTTCGGCGTGAGCGGTTACCCTGAACTGAAATTGCAGCTGGCGCAAAGCCTGGCCAGCGGCGCAGCGTATGTCAGCCGCGCGGTGGAGGCCGATGATAACCCCGAGGCCTACACCCAGAAGATTTTTGGCAGCGCCATCGCGTCGCTCGACAGCGCCTGCCAGGCCCTGGACCCGGCCCTGATCAGCAAGGCCGTGGACCTGTTGATCCAGGCGCGGCAGATCCACTTCTTCGGCCTGGGTGCTTCGGCCCCGGTGGCGATGGATGCGCTACACAAGTTCTTCCGCTTCAACCTGGCCGTTACCGCCCATGCCGACGTGCTGATGCAGCGCATGATCGCCTCGGTGGCGCACACTGGCGAGTTGTTCGTGATCATTTCCTACACCGGGCGTACCCGTGAGTTGGTGGAAGTGGCGCGCATCGCCCGTGGAAACGGCGCTTCAGTGCTGGGCGTGACCGCCGAGAACTCGCCGCTGGCCAAGGCCAGCACGGTGAGCCTGAACATTCCACTGCCCGAAGACACCGACATCTATATGCCGATGACCTCGCGGATCATCCAACTGACGGTGCTGGATGTACTGGCCACCGGCATGACCTTGCGTCGCGGGGTGGATTTCCAGCCGCATTTGCGCAAGATCAAAGAGAGCTTGAATGACAGCCGGTACCCGGTGGGGGATGAGTTCAACTAAGCCGGCCTTTGTGTTGGCTGTACTGGCCTCATCGGGGGCAAGCCCCCTCCCACACTTTGATCTGTGAATACATTCAAAATGTGGGAGGGGGCTTGCCCCCGATAAGGCCAGCAGCCACACTGCTATACCCCTGCTCGAGCCTGCAAACTCAAATGCGCCCTCTCCCCCGGCGCCAGGCTCGCCCCGGCCATCGCCGACTCCACGCACACAAACCCCGACGCCTCGTTGAAGCTCACGCCCAACAGCGGCCGGCTGCCCGGGTGCCACACCACCGTGTCGGCGCTGTCGCCGGTGTCGATGCACAGTTCGCGCTGCCAGGCGTGGTCCTTGAGCTGCAATTCGCCCTCGTGCTGGAACACCCGCTGGCAACCGCCCTCCACCCGCAATTCACCTTCCTGCTGGCAGACCTGACGATTGAGCTGGTCGTAACCTTGCGCACCGTCAAGCCCAGACAGCGCTATCTCATCAACATGACCAATACGCCAATAAGCGTGCAATGCATGGCTCAGCTGGCACGGCAACTCATCCTGATGCTCGGTGCTCAGGCGCAGCTCCAGGGTTTCGCCCAGGTGCGCATGCAGGTCGACCTGCCAGTCGCACAGCTGCAATTGCCAGTGCAGGCGCACACCGTCGTCGTCGGTGCTGCTGTCGAGCAATTTCCAGTCGATCAAGCGCGCCCAGCCATGGGACGGCCAGGCATTTTCACTCGGGTGGCGGCCATACCACGGCCAGCACACCGGCACGCCTCCACGGATGGCACCGACTTGCGGCCACTTGGCGGCACACCACAACCAGGGTTTCTGGCCGGTCGGCTGAAAGTGCAGCAATTGCGCGCCTTGGCGACTGAACACCGCCTGGCACAGCGGATGATCGATCACCAACACGTCACGCATCTGGAAACGCTCCCAGGCGAACACCGGGCGCTCGCGCAAGGATTTGAAAAAGCGTTGCAGCGGTTGCTCATGCATGTGCCACAGTCCTGAAAATCATCACAATGCAGCCCAAAAAAAAGCGGATAGCCATGGCTACCCGCAAAATGCGCACAGAGAGAAGGAGCTTATCGCAACAGCGTTAGAACGTAGACTGAATTTTCAGGCCAGCCACCAACGCGTTGTCGACTTTGTCCACGCCGCCAGGCTGGACGACGTATTGCAGGTTAGGACGCACGGTCAGCCAGTTGGTGACGTGGAAGCCGTAGTTGATTTCGAAGTTGTACTCGGTTTCGCGGATTGGCGTGTAAAGCGCATTGTCGTAGTCGTTCACGCCATTGGCGACGTTGAGCAGTTCGGCGTTTTTCTTCACGTCGTTGTTGACGTGCAGACGCGCGGCACCAATACCCACGTCGTCTTTTGGACGCGCATCGAATGGGCCTTTGTACACCAGCATCAACGACTGATAGTTGTCGACCAGGTTGGTTTCTTTGTCGTGGAAGGTGGCGTTGGCCGCGATGTTCAGACCGCGGGAAGCGTCGCCGTTGTGCGTGGTGAGCTGCTGTTGGGCAACGAACCAGTAGCCTTTCTTGCTGCTATGGGTACGGTAGGCGGCGCCAGTGGTCGCTGCATCGTTGCCGTTGATGTCTTCACGGACGTCAGAGGCATCAGCCGCGCTCTTGTAGTAACCCACACGGTATTCGCCCGGCAGGTTGTTGACCTTAGGCGACCAGACCAATTCCACCGGGATCACGGTGCCCTTGGTGCCACTGCCGCTGAGCTTGAAGCCGTTGCCGTGCTCCAGCTGCGATGGGTTCTGGTTGTATGCACCGATTTGCGCATACAGCTCAGGCGTGATGTTGTACTTCACGCGGATCGCGGCCTGGCTGACAGGCCAGTTGTACCAGGTGTTGACATAGTTACCCACTTGCGAACCGCAGAACGACAGGTTCTGGAAGTCGCACGGGAAGGTGTTGAAGTCTTCGCCTTCGCCGAAGTAACCGAGTTTCACGTCCAACTTGTTGTCGAACATCTGGTGCTGGATCCAGAACTGGGTCAGACGCACCATGTGGCCACGGCCGTAGACTTCCATCGAAGAACTCAGCGTGCCGGCACGCGGGTCGCCAATGCGGTCGTTGGAGATGTTCTGGCCATTACGGTTGGTCAACTGGATCTTGGCCTGGGTATTGTCCCAGCCCCACAGTTTTTGCAGGTCAAGTGCCACGCCGAGACCGAACTGGTCAGAGTAACGACCGGTCTTGTCGTGGTTGTAGCCGCCCTTGGCGTTGTAGCCCATCTCCCCAACGTAGTCAGCCTTGATGTCGATACCTTGCTCGATCAGCTTGGTACGCTCACCGCCCCAATCGCCGGTCATCCACTTGGAATCAGCGCTGAATGCATCGGCCGCCATCGCATTGGCGGACAGTACCAGGGCTGCTGCAGCTGACATTTGGCAGATCAGCCGAGTGTTGTTGTGTTGCTTTTTCATCCCTACATCCTCGTCTTTATTGTTATTAAACTGTTTTTATCTAACGCGGTTTACTTTTTTTATCTAAAACAACAACTTATCTGCTTCAGCGGCCTTTGAATTGGGCCACGTTGTCGGCATGCCCCTGTGTGGGCGATGAAGAAACAGTGCCCAGTC
Source organism: Pseudomonas sp. CYM-20-01 (assembly GCF_023169845.1). Taxonomy (NCBI): domain Bacteria; kingdom Pseudomonadati; phylum Pseudomonadota; class Gammaproteobacteria; order Pseudomonadales; family Pseudomonadaceae; genus Pseudomonas; species Pseudomonas sp. CYM-20-01. The sequence continues at coordinate 5,529,936 of NZ_AP025169.1, forward strand.
GCTCGCCCGTGTTGGCGTCGAACAGCAGTACCTTGGAAGGATCGAATTGCAGGCTCAGGGTCTCGCCCACCTGCGGTGCCACGTCGGGTGCCAGGCGGCAGCAGACCTTGGTGTCATTGAGTTGCACGAACACCAGGGTGTCCGGGCCGGTTGGCTCGGTCACCTGGACTTCGGCACGAATGCTCGACGCACTGTTGCCCTCGCCCGCCGCCAACATGATCTGCTCCGGACGCAGGCCCAGGATCACGTCGCGATCTTCCAGGCCGGCATCCGTGGTGTTCAGGGCCAGCTCACAACGCGCCTGGCCGCTGTCGAGCAATGCCACCAGGCGGCCGTCCTTGCGCTGCAGACGCAGCGGCACGAAGTTCATCGGCGGCGAACCGATAAAGCTCGCCACGAACTGGTTGGCCGGATTGTTGTAGATCTCTTTCGGCGTGCCGAACTGCTGGATGATGCCGTCCTTCATCACCGCGACCTTGTCGCCCAGGGTCATCGCTTCGATCTGGTCGTGGGTCACGTAGACCGTGGTGGTCTTGAGACGCTGGTGCATCAGTTTCATTTCGGTACGCATTTCGACACGCAGCTTGGCGTCGAGGTTGGACAGCGGTTCGTCGAACAGGTAGATCTTCGGCCGACGCGCCAGGGCACGGCCCATGGCCACGCGCTGTTGCTGGCCGCCGGAGAGCTGGCCCGGCTTGCGGTTGAGCAGGTGTTCGATCTGCAGCAGCTTGGCCACCCGCGCCACTTCGGCGTCGATATCGGCCTGGGGCATCTTGCGGATCTTGAGGCCGAACTCGATGTTCTCGCGCACGCTCATGGTCGGGTACAGCGCGTAGGACTGGAACACCATGGCGATGTCACGGTCCTTGGGGCTCATGCCGCTCACGTCCTGGTCGCCGATCATGATCGCGCCGCCGGTGATGGTCTCAAGGCCGGCGATGCAGTTCATCAGCGTGGATTTGCCGCACCCCGAAGGACCGACCAGGATCAGGAATTCGCCTTCCTTGATCGACAGTTCGATGTTCTTCAAGGTGTCGGGCAGGCCGGCGCCATAGGTCTTGTTTACATTGCGAAGTTCAAGCGTAGCCATGATTACCCCTTGACCGCGCCGGCCGTGAGGCCGCGCACGAAATACTTGCCTGCGATCACATAGACCAGCAGGGTCGGCAGCCCGGCGATCATCGCCGCCGCCATATCCACGTTATATTCCTTGGCCCCGGTGCTGGTGTTGACCAGGTTGTTCAGCGCCACCGTGATGGGCTGGGAGTCGCCGCTGGAGAACACTACGCCGAACAGGAAGTCGTTCCAGATCTGGGTGAACTGCCAGATCAGGCAGACCATGATGATCGGGGTCGACATCGGCAGAATGATCTGACGGAAGATGGTGAAGAAGCCCGCACCGTCCAGACGCGCGGCCTTGATCAGCGCATCCGGGATGCTCACGTAGTAGTTACGGAAGAACAACGTGGTGAACGCCAGCCCGTAGACCACATGCACAAACACCAGGCCGGTGGTGGTGCTGGCCAGGCCCATCTTGCCGAGGGTGAACGACGCCGGCAGCAGCACGGTCTGGAACGGCAGGAAGCAGCCGAACAACAACAGGCCGAAGAACAGCTGCGACCCCTTGAAGCGCCAGAACGACAGCACATAGCCGTTCAATGCACCGATGGCGGTAGAGATCAGTACGGCCGGAACGGTGATCTTGATCGAGTTCCAGAAGTAGCCGTCCACAGTCGCCCAGGCCTTGACCCAGCCGATGCCGGTGACCACGGTCGGCCAGCTCAGCAGGTTGCCGGAGCTGATGTCTTCCGGGGTCTTGAAGCTGGTCAGCAGCATCACCACCAGCGGCACCAGGTACAGCAGCACGGCGAGGATCAGCACCGCGTAGATCGCGATGCGACTCAGGCTGATGGCAGGTTTGGAGGCGAGACTAGTCATGACGTTTGGTCCTCAGCTCGGAGTAGAGGTAAGGCACGATGATCGCGAGGATCGCACCGAGCATCAGGATGGCACTGGCCGAGCCCATGCCCATCTGGCCACGGCTGAAGGTGAACGAGTACATGAACATCGCCGGCAGGTCGGACGAGTAGCCGGGGCCGCCAGCAGTCATCGCGGCTACCAGGTCGAAGCTCTTGATCGCAATGTGCGCCAGGATCATCACCGCACTGAAGAACACCGGACGCAGGCTGGGCAGCACCACGCTCCAGTAGATGCGCGGCAGGCTCGCGCCGTCGATCTGTGCGGCGCGCACGATCGATTGATCGACGCCACGCAGGCCGGCGAGAAACATCGCCATGATAAAGCCCGAGGCTTGCCACACAGCGGCGATCACCAGGCAGTAGACCACGCGGTCCGGGTCGATCAGCCAGTCGAGACGGAAGCCTTCCCAGCCCCAGTCACGCAGGAGTTTGTCCAGGCCCATGCCCGGGTTGAGCAGCCATTTCCAGGCGGTACCGGTGACGATCATCGAGAGCGCCATCGGGTACAGGTAAATGGTGCGGATAAAGCCTTCGCGACGGATTTTCTGGTCGAGGAAGATCGCCAGGGTCACGCCGATGACCAGGGTGATGCCGATGAACATCCCGCCAAACACCGCCAGGTTCTTGCTCGCTACCCACCAGCGGTCGTTGTCGAACAACCGCGCGTATTGCGCAAGGCCCGCCCATTTGTAGCTTGGCAGGAACGTGGAATTGGTGAACGAGAGTACAAACGTCCACAGGATGTAGCCGTAGAAGCCCACCAACACGATGAACATGCTGGGCGCCAGCACCAGTTTGGGTAGCCAGCGCTGCAGTGCATCGAACGGCGAGGCTTTGCTGAACACAGCAACAGAACTCATGGGGAAATCCAGTACAGGGAAAAAGGACTACAGGAACAAGCCTTGCGGGGGGCCAGGGAGTCCCCCCACAAGGTCAACCGTTACTTGGCGGACTTGATCGCAGCGCCAAGTTTCTTGGCGGTGTCGGCCGGGTCGGCTTTCGGGTCGTTGATGTAGTTGGTCACGACGTCAAAGAACGCACCTTGCACCGCCAGGGTCGTGGCCATGTTGTGCGCCATGCTTGGCTGCAGGCCGCCGGTCTTGGCGTCTGCCAGGAAGTCCTTGGCAGCGGTCTGGGCGCAGGAGTCGAAGCCGTACGAGTCCATTTTGTTCAGCATGTCGTTACGCACAGGGATCGAACCCTTGTTGATGCTGAACACTTTCTGGAAGTTTTCACCCAGCACGACTCTGGCAATGTCCTGCTGACCGGCAGCAGTGCCTTTGTCTTTCTGCTTGAACACCGCCAGGGAGTCGATGTTGTAGGTGAAGGCTTTGTCGGTGCCCGGGAAGGCTACGCACTCGTAGTCCTTGCCGGCGACTTTCTTGGCGGCGGTCCATTCGGACTTGGCCCAGTCACCCATGATCTGCATGCCGGCCTTGCCGTTGATGACCTTGCCTGCTTCGAGGTTCCAGTCCTGGCCTTTGCCGTCGACGTCCATGTAGGTCGCGACTTTCTTCAGCTCGGTCAAGGCCTTGACCATTTCCGGACCGGTCAGTGCGGCGTTATCCAGGTCGACCAGGGCTTTCTTGTAGCCATCGGCACCCATCACCGAGAGCACCACCGCTTCGAACACGGTGCTGTCCTGCCAAGGCTGGCCACCATGGGCGAGCGGAATAAAGCCGGCTTTCTTCAGCTTGTCGCCAGCGGCGTAGAATTCTTCGAGGGTGGTCGGGTTCTTGGTGATACCGGCTTTCTTGAAGACTTCCGGGTTGATCCACAGCCAGTTCACGCGGTGGATGTTGACCGGTACGGCGACGTAGTCACCTTCGTACTTCACGGTATCGGAGACTTTCTTGTCGAGCAGGGAGTCCCACTTTTCTTCTTTGGCGACGTCTTTGAGCACGTCGGTGTCGAGCAGGCCGGTGGACGCCCATTCCTGGATATCAGGGCCTTTGATCTGGGCAACGCCTGGCGGGTTGCCGGCGACTGCACGGCTTTTCAGCACAGTCATGGCCGTGGCGCCACCGCCACCTGCGACGGCACCGTCTTTCCAGGTGAAGCCGTCTTTCTCAACTTGGGCCTTCAGGACATCTACAGCCGCCTTCTCACCACCCGAGGTCCACCAATGCACAACTTCAACCGTCCCTTTCGAGTCGGCGGCAAATGCACTGAGGGGAAACAACGAGGCAATGGAAATAGCGACGGCGAGGCGATTAATCGCGTTCATCTGAGTACCTTTTCTTGTTGTTATGCATGCAAGTCTTAGGCTTGCGCTGCACGGAGTTTAAACAGGGTTTTTTGAGGCGCAGGTAACAAAGGGATGCACAAATGTCACCAGTTGGTGACATAGCGTCCAGCCCCGATGGCACTGGCCATGCTGGGTGCCAAGGGCAGTGCGGGCAGCACTACCGCTTGCCAGGCATGGTACAGGTCCGGCTTGCCGCCCCATATTTTGCTGCTGGGTTGGTTGTGCGGGCTGAGTTCGTGGTGCCAGCTGCCGTGGATGCGGTCGATAAAGTGGGTTTCGCAGAACTCCCAGAAACGCCGGTACCAGGTTTCGTAATGCAATTCGCCGGTGCGTTTGAGCAAGGCCTGGGCAGCGGCGCTGGCTTCGGCGTGGGTCCAATGCAGGCGCTCGCGCACCACCGGGCGGTGGTTCCAGTCCAGGGTGTAGACGATGCCGGGGGCGCCATCCACCGCCCAGGCGTAATCGCAGGCACTGGCAAACAGGCCTTTGGCATCGGTCACCAGCCATTCGGGTGTGGCGAGCCCGGCTTGCAAGCGCGCGGCCTCAAGGTGCAGCACCAGCCGCGCCCATTCGAAGCCATGGCCGGGGGTGATGCCGTAGGGGCGGAAGCCATCGGCGGGGTTGTCTTCGTTGTAGCCGAGCAAGGGCTGCCAGGTGGTGTCGAAATGCTCGATGACCATGTACTGGTTGCCGGCGGCATGGGTGTGGATCACACGTTCGACGATGCGCAGGGCGCGGTCCAGCCAGCGTGTATCGCCGGTCACATCGGCCAGGGCCAGGAACGCCTCGGTAGCATGCATGTTGCTGTTGGCGCCGCGGTAGGCTTCGACGCCGCTCCAGTCCTGGGCAAAGGACTCAAGCATCACGCCCTCCTCCTCGCTCCAGAAGAACTGGTCGATGATATGGATGGCGTCGTTCAGCAGGTTTTGCGCGCCGGGAGCACCGGCCACCACCGCCGAGCTGGCGGCCAGGGCGACAAAGGCGTGCAGGTAGGCGGCCTTGCCACGGTTGCCGTCGACGGCATGGGGCGTGGCGAACCAGCCACCGTGCTCACTGTCGCGCAACGGGCCGTTGAGGGAGGCAACCCCGTGCTCAATCAGTTCGGCGTAACCGGGCAACCCCATGGCGTGGGCCATGGCGAAGCTGTGGATCATGCGGGCGGTGTTCATGGTTTCGGCGCGGGCATCGGCCGGCAACCGGCCTTTGTCGTCCAGGTTGCCAAAGCCGTCGGGCAGTCGAGACGCCTTGGCAAACGCCAGCAGGCGCTGGCCTTCGGCAGCGAGCCAGACGTGATGGGCAGGCGCGTTCAGCCAACTGCTGGCAGGCAGTGGTTGGGTGGTCATGGGGGGCCCTTATTATTGTTTGTGGGATCACCGGAGTCTAAACAAGGGCGCGGTGGGGGCAAGTAACGAAGGGGATGGGAAATGTCACCGAGTGGTGACATTTCCATCAGAGACTTTATTGCCCGAGCGGGGTGACTCTCGCCGGCGCGTTGAGCTGTTGGTTGAGGGTCTGCACCTGGCTCTGCAAGGTGGTGATATTGCGCGTGGTCTGGATGCGGAACACGTCGAACTCCTTGTTGGTAGGCCCATCACTGCTGGCCGACGCGTTGTCCTGGGCGCTCTTGAGCACCACGAGGTCCTGTTCGATACGGGCGATGGCGGCGCTGGGGTTGCCCTGTTTCTTCAATGCGGCCACGTCGGCGGTCAGTTCCTTGATCTCGTTATCGCGCTTGGCCGCGTCACCTTGTGCCGCCTTGAGCGTTGCCACGGCGTCGGTCAACGCCTGGACCTGGCCTTGCAGCTTGCTGTTGGCGTTGGACAGGTCAGTGGTGCTGGCGGTCATTTGCGCCAGGCGCTTGTCCAGCTCGGTGGCCTGGCCGGCCACACCGACTTGCTGCTTGCCCTGCTCCAGCAGCTGGCTTTCAAGCTGCTTGATCTGCAGTTTCAGCGCTTCGCTGCCGTTGTTGACGCTGGCCTCGCTGGCCACCACCTTGCCGGAAATATCCTGCAGGCGCCCCGCCGCTTCTTCGCTGATGCGCGCAAAGCTCTCCTGGGTGGCCACCAACTGCTGGCCCATCAGGGAGATCTGCTGGAAGCTCCACCAGGCCAGGCCCGCAAAGGCGATCAGCAGCGCACCGATCAAGGCCCACAACGGGCCGGTGCTGGCGCTCTTGACCTTGACCACCTTGGGGTTGCGCGAACGCACCGAGGTGGCCGGGGTAGGCTCGAAATCATCGTCATCCCCGACATCGGCCCGCAGGCTGGGAACGTTGTCGAAGTCGTCTTTAGCATCGTTACGCATGAATCAACCCTGAATCGGTGAGGTGGCGAGCGACGGGAGTATAAACCGCGTTCCCGGCGCTCTGATCGACCCGGAACGCCGAATTCGGTTCCCGAAGTGTTGCCTGTTGTGTGCTTACTTCAACCCAGGGTCCTGGGCCTTCCACCAACTGCAGAACTCGTCGAGGGCGGTCCACAGGCTGACCTTTGGCTCGTAATCCAGATAATGCCTGGCGCGGCTGATGTCGAGGGTGAAATCTTTGTTCATCACTTGCATGCCCAGGCGCGACAACGCCGGCTCCGGACGGCCCGGCCACATCGCACAAAACGCTTCGTTGAGCGCCGCCACGCTGTAGGACAAACCGTAGGACCGATACCGCGTCACCTGCGGTAGCTCCATCTGGCGCATCACGTAGTTCACCACATCCCACACCGGCACTGGGGTACCGTTGCTGATGTTGTAGGCCTTGCCCAGCGCCGAGCCCGTGGCGAGCAGGCTGCTGAGCAGCGCTTCGTTGAGGTTGTGCACACTGGTGAAATCGACCTTGTTGAGGCCGTCGCCGACGATGGCCAGACGATTCTTGCGCTGCATTTTCAGCAAGCGCGGGAAGATACTCATGTCACCGGCGCCCGTGACGAAGCGCGGGCGCAGGGCCAGGACTTCGAGGCCGAACTCCTGGGCACCGAACACCTTCTGCTCGGCTAGGTACTTGGTAGCGGCATAGGGGTGTTTGAAGCGTTTGGGCACTTGCTCTTCGGTCAGGCCCAGATGATCGCGCCCATCAAAATAAATCGACGGCGACGACAGGTGCACCAGCCGGCCGACACGCTCCTTGAGGCAGGCTTCGACGACATTTTCGGTGACCAGCACATTGCCCTGATGAAAGTCCTGATACTTGCCCCACAACCCGACAGCGCCGGCGCAATGCACCACGGCTTCGACATCGCGGCAGAGGTCGCGCACCAGGTCGGCGTCATTCAAATCACCCTGGATAAACTCGGCGCCGCGCCTGACCAGGTGCTCCACACCTTCGGCACGTCGCCCGTTGACCCGCACGTCCAGGCCCTGCTCCAGGGCGAAACGCGCAAAGCGCCCGCCGATGAAGCCGCTTGCGCCGGTGACCAGAATCTTCATGTATTACCCCATGTTCTTTCGTTTTTCATCGCTGTTGCCTTGACGCGCGTCATCACTCCAACGGCACCAACCATTGGCCACACGCCTGGGCCAGATGATCGGTCAACAAGCCCAGCAGTTGCCCGCCACTGCGCCAATGATGCCAGTACAACGGCACATCGATGGGCTTATCTGGCAATAACTCGACCAAGAGGCCCTTTTCCAGTTGGTCGCGTACCTGCAATTCCGGCACCAACCCCCAGCCCAGGCCCGCTTCCGTGAGGCGGATAAAGCCTTCGGACGATGGGCATAAATGGTGTTCGAAACCGCCATCCACACCGAGGGATGCCAGGTAGCGGTGTTGCAGGAAATCATCCGGACCGAACACCAAGGCCGGTGTGCGTGCCAGTTGGTCGGCGCGCACGCCGTCGGGAAAATGCCGGGCAATAAAGGCTGGGCTCGCCAATGCCCGATAACGCATGGCCCCCAGCAACAGGCTACGCGCCCCGGCCACCGGGCGCTCGCTGGCGCAGATGCAGGCCGCCACCTCACCGGCACGCATGCGCTTGAGACCTACAGTCTGGTCCTCCACCACCAGATCCAGCAGCAGATGCTGCTCGGCGCAAAAACCACTGACGGCCTCGGCCCACCAGGTGGCGAGGCTGTCGGCGTTCAACGCGATGCGCAGGCGTTCGGGCATGCCTTCCTCATCCAGGGCCGGCACGTGGCTTTGCAGGTCGCGCTCCAGCAAGCGCACCTGTTGCACATGGTTGAGCAGGCGACGGCCAATATCGGTGGGCGTCGGCGGCGTGGCCCGCACCAGTACCGGCTGGCCGATGCGCGCCTCCAGCAGCTTGATGCGCTGGGAGATCGCCGACTGCGACAGCCCCAGCACCTGGGCGGCGCGCTCGAAGCCCGCCTGTTCCACCACCGCCGCCAGGGCGGAAAGCAATTTATAGTCGAACATCAGTTTCTCTAATGAGCGATCAGCAATATTGGTTTTTCTTATACAGCCTGCGCCCTGAGAATAGCCAGCATCGCTTCTCTCTTTACAAGGAACCTCCCATGGCTGGCGAAACCGCCCTGGCAACCCTGCTGCGCAGCATGAGCCCCCATCTGAATGACGGCGACTATGTGTTCTGCACCCTGCCCGATCAGCGTATCCCCGCCGGTTGCGAGGTAATCGGCAGCTTCCGCGAACAGGAGGGCCTGACCCTGATCGTCGAACGCCAACAGGCGGAACGGGCTGGCCTGGCCTTTGATTACGTCGCCGCGTGGATCACCTTGAACGTGCATTCAGCCCTGGAAGCCGTGGGCCTGACCGCCGCCTTCGCCAGCGCGCTGGGCCAGGCCGGCATCAGTTGCAACGTGATTGCCGGCTATTACCACGACCACCTGTTCGTCGGCCGTGCCGATGCCCAGCGTGCCATGCACGTGTTGCAGCAACTGGCGGCAAACGCGGAGTAGACCCTATGTGGCAGAGCTATCTGAATGGTTTGCTGGTCGCCCTCGGCCTGATCATGGCCATCGGCACCCAAAATGCATTTGTGTTGGCGCAAAGCCTGCGCCGCGAACATCACTTGCCAGTAGCCGCGCTATGCGTGGTGTGTGATGCCCTGCTGGTGGCCGCCGGGGTGTTCGGCCTGGCGACGGTACTGGCGCAGAGCCCGATACTGCTGGCGGTCGCACGCTGGGGCGGCGCGGCTTTCCTGATCTGGTACGGCGCCTGCGCACTGCGCCAGGCCTGTTCGAAACAGAGTCTGGATCAGGGCGGCAACCTGCAGGTCCGCTCGCTGCGCGCGGTGATGCTGAGCGCACTGGCCGTGACCCTGCTCAACCCGCACGTGTACCTGGACACCGTGTTGCTGATCGGCTCACTCGGCGCCCAACAGACCGAGCCCGGCGCCTACGTGGCCGGTGCCGCCAGCGCATCGTTCCTGTGGTTCGCCACCCTGGCGCTCGGCGCGGCGTGGCTGGCGCCCTGGCTGGCACGCCCGGCCACCTGGCGCCTGCTGGACCTGTTGGTGGCGGTGATGATGTTCAGCGTGGCCTATCAATTGATCAGTGCCTGAGGAATATTCCAAACGCTCTGGAACCTCTATCCCACACAGTTGTTGCGTGGTTTTGCCGCACCCCCGGTGCTATGATCCGGACCCTGCGCCGCAAAGAGTACAAACTCCCCGGCGCTTGTTTGGCCGCCCGTGATCGGCCTTGCGCTCACCGCAACTGACCTGATTAGGAGATTTATCATGGCTTTCGAATTGCCGCCGCTGCCCTACGCACACGATGCCCTGCAGCCGCACATCTCCAAGGAAACCTTGGAATACCACCACGACAAGCACCACAACACCTATGTCGTGAACCTGAACAACCTGGTGCCAGGCACCGAGTTCGAAGGCAAGACCCTGGAAGAGATCGTCAAGTCCTCTTCGGGCGGCATCTTCAACAACGCTGCCCAGGTCTGGAACCACACCTTCTACTGGAACTGCCTGGCGCCAAACGCCGGCGGCCAACCTACCGGCGCGCTGGCTGAAGCCATCAACGCTGCGTTCGGTTCGTTCGACAAGTTCAAGGAAGAGTTCACCAAGACGTCCGTCGGCACCTTCGGTTCCGGTTGGGGCTGGCTGGTTAAAAAGGCTGACGGTTCCCTGGCCCTGGCCAGCACCATCGGCGCCGGCAACCCGCTGACCAGCGGCGATACCCCGCTGCTGACCTGCGACGTGTGGGAACACGCCTACTACATCGACTACCGCAACGTGCGTCCAAAGTATGTGGAAGCGTTCTGGAACCTGGTCAACTGGAAGTTCGTGGCTGAGCAGTTCGAAGGCAAGACCTTCACTGCCTAAGCACTGCTTGCAGTAAAAAAAGCCCGGCAAATGCCGGGCTTTTTTGTGGTTGAAATCAATGCTGGATAGTTGGAACTCACTGACATGAATCGGCCACCCAGCACGTGAGAGAAATAACTCTCTCAGTTCATGCAGGAGAGTACGCAATGGATCCGTTATCGATCGCGTCAGCTATTACAGGGATTGTGCCGCTGACAACTAAAATCGCCGATGTAGTAGGTAAAGGTCTGGACTTGGCGGGAAAAGGCGTTGACTTATTTAGCAAGGTGCTGGATTTGAATAGCAAAGACGGGAATGAGCCAGCGAGCAAAATCTGCAACGACGTTCATCAGAAGAATACGGCTCAGATTACTTTTAATTCCTAAAACATCCTTCAACCCCGCGCGGGATCCGAAAATGCGTTCGCTTTCGCTTTCGCTCCCGCCCCCTTCACTCGACAGTGTCCAGATTCCTTCAAGCCCCAATGTTCCTTTGACTGCCATGCCCAGATTGCCAATACTCATGGCATATTGAAGGCCACCCGCATGAGACAAGGAATGCCCCTTTGAAGCTGGAACTCAAAAACAGCTTGTCGGTGAAGTTGCTACGGGTTGTGCTGCTGTCGGCATTGATCGTGGGCGTCGCGCTAAGCGTGGCGCAGATCGTTTTTGATGCCTACAAGACGCGCCAGGCCGTAGCCGGCGATGCCCAGCGCATCCTCGACATGTTTCGCGACCCCTCCACCCAGGCCGTCTACAGCCTGGACCGCGAGATGGGCATGCAAGTCATTGAGGGCCTGTTTCAGGATGACGCCGTGCGCATGGCGTCCATCGGCCACCCCAACGAAACCATGCTGGCGGAAAAAAGCCGTGCCTTGCAGCAAGCGCCCAGCCGCTGGTTGACCGATCTGATCCTTGGCCAGGAACGCACCTTCACCACGGCGCTGGTGGGCAAAGGCCCCTACAGCGAATATTACGGCGACCTGAGCATCACCCTCGACACCGCGACTTATGGCCAGGGCTTTATCGTCAACTCGGTGATCATCTTTATTTCCGGGGTGCTACGTGCCCTGGCCATGGGCCTGGTGCTTTACCTGGTCTATCACTGGCTGCTGACCAAGCCGCTGTCACGGATTATCGAGCACCTGACGTCGATCAACCCTGACCGCCCCAGCGAGCACAAGATCCCGCAGCTCAAGGGCCACGAGCGCAACGAGTTGGGTCTGTGGATCAACACCGCCAACCAGTTGCTCGAATCCATCGAACGTAACACCCACCTGCGCCACGAAGCGGAAAGCAGCCTGCTGCGCATGGCCCAGTACGACTTCCTCACCGGCCTGCCGAACCGCCAGAAACTGCAGGAACAACTGGACAAGATCCTCATCGACGCCGGCCGTCGGCAACGGCGCGTAGCGGTGTTGTGCGTGGGGCTGGATGACTTCAAGAGCGTCAACGAGCAGTTTACCTACCAGGCCGGCGACAAACTGCTGCTGGCCCTGGCCGACCGCCTGCGCGCCCACAGCGGTCGCCTCGGCGCACTCGCCCGACTGGGCGGCGACCAGTTCGCCCTGGTGCAGGCCGATATCGACCAGCCTTACGAGGCCGCCGAGCTGGCACAAAGCATCCTGGACGACCTGGAGGCAGAGTTCGCCCTCGACCACGAAGGCATCCGCCTGCGCGCCACCATCGGCATCACCCTGTTCCCGGAAGACGGCGACAGCACCGAAAAGCTGCTGCAAAAAGCCGAACAGACCATGACCCTGGCCAAGACCCGTTCGCGCAACCGCTATCAGTTCTACATCGCCAGCGTCGACAGCGAAATGCGCCGGCGCCGCGAGCTGGAAAAAGACCTGCGCGACGCCCTCAGCCGCGACCAGTTCCACCTGGTGTACCAACCGCAGATCAGCTATCGCGATCACCGCGTGGTCGGTGTGGAAGCGCTGATCCGCTGGCAGCATCCCGAGCATGGCCTGGTACCGCCGGACCTGTTTATCCCGCTGGCCGAGCAGAACGGCACGATTATTCCGATTGGCGAGTGGGTGCTGGACCAGGCCTGCCGGCAATTGCGCGAATGGCACGACCTGGGCTTCACCGACCTGCGCATGGCGGTCAACTTGTCCACCGTGCAACTGCACCACACCGAGTTGCCACGGGTGGTCAATAACCTGATGCAGATCTACCGCCTGCCACCGCGCAGCCTGGAACTGGAAGTCACCGAAACCGGCCTGATGGAAGACATCAGCACCGCAGCCCAGCATCTGCTGAGCCTGCGCCGTTCCGGGGCGTTGATTGCCATCGATGACTTTGGCACCGGTTACTCATCCCTCAGTTACCTGAAAAGCCTGCCCCTGGACAAGATCAAGATCGACAAGAGCTTTGTCCAGGACCTGCTGGATGACGACGACGATGCCACCATCGTGCGGGCCATCATCCAGTTGGGCAAAAGCCTGGGCATGCAGGTGATCGCCGAAGGCGTGGAAACCGCTGAGCAAGAGGCCTACATCATCTCCGAGGGCTGCCATGAGGGTCAGGGTTACCACTACAGCAAACCCTTGCAGGCCCGGGAGTTGGCGGCATTTCTGAAGCAGTCGGAGCGTAACAACGCGGTAATTCTTTGACCGGCCAAAACGATACTGAATATTTCCCGCGTATAACCCTTTACACAAAATGCAAATCTTTCGCATTATGTCGCAGTTTTTTGCGCTCCCCCCGCGCGCCCCATCAACAACCGAAGCAGGATGTTCGCCATGATTCGTATGCCCCTGGCCACCGCCAGTCTGCTGGCCATTGCCATTTCTCTCGCCGGCTGTGGCGAAGGTAAAGACAAGGCCGCAGCGCCACAGGCGCCGACCCCGGCTGCCAGCACTACCGCTCCAGCGGCTGCCACCCCTGCCGGCCAGGTCGACGAAGCGGCTGCCAAGGCCGTGGTCGCGCACTACGCAGACATGGTGTTCGCGGTCTACAGCGATGCCGAGTCCACTGCAAAAACCCTGCAGACCGCGATCGACGCGTTCCTCGCCAAGCCGAACGACGAAACCCTGAAAGCCGCACGTACCGCCTGGATCGCCGCCCGCGTCCCGTACCTGCAAAGCGAAGTGTTCCGCTTCGGCAACACCATCATCGACGACTGGGAAGGCCAGGTGAACGCATGGCCGCTGGACGAAGGCCTGATCGACTACGTCGACAAGTCCTACGAGCATGCCCTGGGTAACCCGGGCGCCACCGCCAACATCATCGCCAACACCCAGATCCAGGTCGGCGAAGACAAGGTCGATGTGAAGGACATCACTCCGGAAAAACTCGCCAGCCTCAATGAGCTGGGCGGTTCCGAAGCCAACGTCGCCACCGGCTACCACGCCATCGAATTCCTGCTGTGGGGCCAGGACCTGAACGGCACCGGCCCAGGCGCCGGCAACCGTCCTGCGTCGGACTACCTGACGGGCGACGGTGCCACCGGTGGCCACAACGAGCGCCGCCGTACTTACCTGCGTGCCGTGACCCAACTGCTGGTCAGCGACCTGGAAGAAATGGTCGGCAACTGGAAACCCAACGTCGAAGACAACTACCGCGCCACCCTGGAGGCAGAACCTGCCACCGATGGCCTGCGCAAAATGCTGTTCGGCATGGGCAGCCTGTCCCTGGGCGAGCTGGCCGGTGAGCGCATGAAGGTTTCCCTGGAAGCCAACTCGCCGGAAGACGAACAGGACTGCTTCAGCGACAACACCCACAACTCGCACTTCTACGACGCCAAGGGCATCCGCAACGTCTACCTGGGCGAGTACACCCGCGTCGACGGCACCAAAATGACCGGCGCCAGCCTGTCGTCCCTGGTGGCCAAGGCCGACCCGGCTGCCGACACCGCCTTGAAAGCGGACCTGGCGGCGACCGAAGCGAAGATCCAGGTCATGGTCGACCACGCCAACAAGGGTGAGCACTACGACCAGTTGATCGCGGCCGGCAACGATGCGGGCAACCAGATCGTGCGCGACGCTATCGCCGCACTGGTCAAGCAGACCGGTTCGATCGAAGCGGCAGCGGGCAAGCTGGGCATCAGCGACCTGAACCCGGATAACGCTGATCACGAGTTCTGATCCAGGTGGGAGGGGGCTTGCTCCCGATAGCAGTGTGTCAGTGAAGCACGTGTTTACTGACACATCGCCATCGGGGGCAAGCCCCTCCCACATTTGACTGCATTGCCTCAACCCCGGTTTACATGCCCCGCACCCCAGGTAGAATGGCGCCTCTGCCCTATCTCGAGTGAATTTCATGGCGTTGCCGACCCTGCGCATCATCGGTTTCATCATCGGCATCTTCCTGATCACTCTCGCGATCGCCATGGTCGTGCCCATGGCCACCCTGGTGATCTTCGAACGCACCAGCGACCTGCCCTCGTTCCTGTGGGCCAGCATGATCACCTTTCTCGCCGGCCTGGCCCTGGTGATCCCCGGTCGCCCGGAGCATGTGCACCTGCGTCCACGGGACATGTACCTGCTGACCGTCACCAGTTGGGTGGTGGTGTGTGTCTTCGCCGCGCTGCCCTTTCTGCTGACCCAGCACATCAGCTACACCGACTCCTTCTTCGAAAGCATGTCCGGCATCACCGCCACCGGTTCCACGGTGTTGAGCGGCCTGGACACCCTGTCGCCGGGCATCCTGATGTGGCGCTCGCTGCTGCACTGGCTCGGGGGTATTGGTTTTATCGGCATGGCGGTAGCGATCCTGCCGCTGCTGCGCATCGGTGGTATGCGCCTGTTCCAGACCGAATCTTCGGACCGCTCGGAAAAAGTCATGCCCCGCTCGCACATGGTGGCGCGGCTGATCGTGGCCGCCTACGTGGGCATCACCATCCTTGGCAGCCTGGCGTTCTGGTGGGCCGGCATGGGCCTGTTCGACGCGATCAACCACGCGATGTCGGCGATTTCCACCGGCGGGTTCTCCACCTCGGATGAATCCCTGGCGCACTGGAAACAACCGGCGGTGCACTGGGTAGCGGTGGTGGTGATGATTCTCGGCAGCCTGCCGTTCACCCTCTACGTGGCCACGTTGCGCGGCAACCGCAAGGCACTGATCAAGGATCAGCAGGTACAAGGTTTGCTCGGTTTGCTGATCGTGACCTGGCTGGTGCTCGGCACCTGGTACTGGTGGACCACCAACCTGCATTGGCTCGATGCCCTACGCCATGTGGCGCTGAACGTGACCTCGGTGGTCACCACCACCGGTTTCGCGTTGGGGGACTACAGCCTGTGGGGCAACTTCTCACTGATGCTGTTCTTCTACCTGGGGTTTATTGGTGGTTGCTCGGGCTCGACAGCCGGCGGGATCAAGATCTTCCGTTTCCAGGTCGCCTACATCCTGCTCAAGGCCAACTTGAACCAGCTGATTCACCCGCGCGCGGTGATCAAGCAGAAGTACAACGGCCACCGCCTGGATGAAGAGATCGTGCGTTCGATCCTGACGTTTTCGTTCTTCTTCGCCATCACCATCTGCGCCATCGCCCTGGCCTTGTCGCTGCTGGGCCTGGACTGGATGACCGCCTTGACCGGCGCCGCCAGTACCGTATCCGGTGTCGGCCCGGGGCTGGGGGAAACCATCGGCCCGGCAGGTAACTTCGCCAGCCTGCCGGATGCGGCCAAATGGATCCTGTCATTGGGCATGCTGCTCGGCCGACTGGAGATCATTACGGTCTTTGTTCTGTGTATTCCGGCCTTTTGGCGTCACTGACAGCCGAGGTTTCCAACAACCGCGCCCGGTATTCGCCGGGCGTGGCATCGAACCAGCGACGAAACGCACGGAAGAAGTTACTCGGGTCGGCAAACCCCAGCAGGTAGGCGATTTCCAGCAAGGTCATGCTCGGCTGCGCCAGGTATTGCTCGGCGAGTTCGCGACGGGTGTCGTCGAGCAGGGTCTGGAAGCTGGTGCCCTCCTCCTGTAGCCGCCGCTGCAAGGTGCGTTGTGACAGGTGCAACGTCTGCGCCACCACTTCACGCTTGGGCTCGCCCTGGGGCAACAGCCGGCACAGCACTTGCCGCGCCTTGTGGGTCACGCGGCTTTCCGAGAAACGCGCCAGGTATTCACCGGCAAATCGATCATGCAACAGCGCCATGGCCTCGTTGGCCGTGGGCAGCGGCGCTTCCATGTCGGCCCGCTCGAAAATCAACGCGTCGTAGGGTGCGTTGAACTCCAGGGGTGCGTGGAAGGCTTGTTTGTAGGGTGCCAGGTCCGCCGGCTGATCACCTTGCAGCACCACCTTGCGCGGCTGCAGGGTGCGGCCGGTGAGCCAGCCACACAGCGCCAGGGCACTGGCCAACGAGGCTTCGGCGCTTTGCCGGGTCGGCGGCAGGTGATCGCCATGCACCGTCAGAATCAGCGCATACCCTTCGGGGATCAGTCGGAAACTCAGGTCGGCACTTTCAGCGATGATGCGCTGGTAACGCACCAGGCGCATAAAACCCTCGGCGAGGGTGTTGCTGGACATCAGCGCATAGCCCGCCACATGAAACGACGCCGGGCGCACCACCTTGCCCATGTTCAGGCCAATCGCCGGGTTGCCCGACAGCTCTACCGCGCGCTGCCATAGGCGGGTCATGCAATCCTGCGGGAACCGCGCATCGGGATCATTCAGGGCGGCGTAGTCCAGGCCCAGTTGCTTGAACAAGGCGCGGCAATCCAGGCCGTCCATTTCCAATGCCTTGACTATCCCCATCGCCCAGCTTGCAGAAGTTGTTCGTTCGCTCATGGCGTCTTCTTAATAAAGCAGGCTCAAACGACAGCCAGGAAGCCAAGGATACTAA
Source organism: Pseudomonas sp. CYM-20-01 (assembly GCF_023169845.1). Classification (NCBI taxonomy): domain Bacteria; kingdom Pseudomonadati; phylum Pseudomonadota; class Gammaproteobacteria; order Pseudomonadales; family Pseudomonadaceae; genus Pseudomonas; species Pseudomonas sp. CYM-20-01. The sequence continues at coordinate 5,547,174 of NZ_AP025169.1, forward strand.
AGTGGCATCTATTGTCACTGGCTGTTACTACTGATCACTCTAGACTCAAATAAGCTCCCCGCCGAACATCTGTTGGGCGGCATAACCACCAAAGGGCCGGCCACTGTGGAAAACGTCAAGCGATTCAATAGCTTTGCTGAGTTCTACCCCTATTACCTGGCCGAGCACGCCAACAGTACCTGCCGGCGCCTGCATTTCATCGGTACCACGCTGGTGATCGGCATTCTGGCGTATGCCATCGGCCGGGGTTCGTTGGGCTTGCTGATCGCCTTGCCGATTGCCGGCTACAGCTTTGCCTGGATCGGCCACTTCTTCTTCGAAAAGAACCGCCCGGCGACCTTTCAGCACCCGTTTTATAGCCTGCTGGGAGACTTTGTGATGTACCGCGACATGATTCTGGGCAAGGTGCCGTTCTAGCCGAACGACCGTTTAAACGATGAAAGTTCATCCATCCGGCGACATAAAAATCTTTTTGTCATTTGCGGTGCTGTATCCTGCCAAGGCTTTTTGAGAGCGCGGAATCACCTGCGATTGAAAAAACAGACCTTGCGAGGAGCGACGACGATGCACGAGATACCTAATCTCCCCTTCCCAAGCCTGCACCCTACAGAGCAGCCAACACCGCAGCAGGCCAGCGACAAACAGCCTGAGGCCAAAGAAGCCAAACCAGTCGACAGCAAAAGCCAGGACTGACGCCGTAACAGACCGTGTGGAAAGCGCAACGTTGAGCGCTTTCCACACTGCCTGAATCAATCGAGACGCCCATCATGACCGATACCCTCCCCGACACCCCGGATACCGCCGTACTCGACGCTGCCCTGCAGATGGTCGAGGTGTGGAACCGCCTCAGCGCGGAGAAACAGGCCGTACTGCTCAAGCGTTTCGGCACCCAGGAAAACGCGCTGGCCGCCCTGGTCACCACCCAACTGCTGGCCCCTGCGCGCGCCTGACGTCTTTTTGATCCGAGGTTTTTGTGTTTTAGCGCCCTGCACGAAGCAAACCACCGGTATCATTAGCAGCCTATCTTTACCTGCTGCGACAGTGGACCTCTCCCATGCCCGATATCCAGCGCCCCATGGCGGTCACGCTGCAAGTTGTTTCCATCGTCTTGTTCACCTTCATCGGCTACCTGAATATCGGTATTCCCTTGGCCGTGTTGCCGGGCTATGTCCACAGTGAACTGGGCTACGGTGCGGTGATTGCCGGCCTGGTGATCAGCGTGCAATACCTGGCCACCCTGCTGAGCCGCCCGTACGCGGGCAAGATCATCGACAACCTGGGCAGCAAACGCGCCGTGCTGATCGGCCTGGTCGGCTGTGGCCTGAGCGGCGTGTTCATGCTGCTCGCTGCGTGGTTCTCCAGCCTGCCAGCCTTGAGCCTGGGCAGCCTGTTGATCGGCCGCCTGGTGCTGGGCAGCGCGGAAAGCCTGGTGGGCTCGGGTGCCATCGGCTGGGGCATCGGCCGGGTCGGCGCGCAGAACACCGCCAAGGTTATTTCCTGGAACGGCATCGCCAGCTACGGCGCGCTGGCGGTCGGTGCTCCATTGGGCGTCGTGTTGGTGAAGAGTTTCGGGCTGTGGAGCATGGGGGTCAGCATCATCCTGCTGGCCATCGTCGGCCTGCTGTTGGCCTGGAACAAGGTCGCCGCACCGATTGTGGCCGGTGTACGCCTGCCGTTCATGAATGTACTGGGCCGGGTCTTGCCCCACGGCTGCGCGCTGGCACTGGGCTCGATTGGATTTGGCACCATCGCGACCTTCATCACCCTGTACTACACCACCCAGCACTGGGATAACGCGGTGTGGGCCTTGAGCTTGTTCGGCGCCAGCTTTATCGGCGCACGGCTGTTGTTCGGCAACCTGATCAACCGGATCGGCGGGTTTCGCGTGGCGATTGCCTGCCTGTCAGTAGAAATCTTTGGCCTGCTGTTGTTGTGGCTCGCGCCGGATGCCAGTTTGGCCCTGGCCGGTGCGGCGTTGAGCGGGTTTGGCTTTTCCCTGGTGTTTCCGGCCTTGGGCGTGGAAGCGGTCAACCTGGTGCCGGCGTCCAGCCGAGGCTCGGCGGTGGGCGCTTACTCGCTGTTCATCGACCTGTCGCTGGGCATCACCGGCCCGCTCGCCGGGGCCGTGGCGGCGGGGTTTGGCTTTGCGTCGATCTTCCTGTTCGCCGCCCTCGCCGCCTTGGGTGGCTTGCTGCTCAGTGTTTACCTGTACCGACAAGCGCCGAAAGCCCGTGAGGCACGCGGCGACTAAAAGTCGACCTTGCCACGCCCGGCCTTGATGCTGCCGCGCTTGGTCTTGGATTCGAGGCGACGTTTTTTCGAGCCCAGGGTCGGCTTGGTCGGGCGGCGCTTCTTCTCCACCTTGGTAGCGCTGAGGATCAACTCCACCAGGCGCTCCAGCGCATCCGCGCGGTTCTGCTCCTGGGTCCGGTATTGTTGCGCCTTGAGCACCAGCACGCCTTCACTGGTGATGCGACTGTCGCGCAGCGCCAGCAACCGTTCCTTGTAGAAGTCCGGCAGCGACGATGCGGGAATATCAAAGCGCAGGTGCACGGCGCTCGACACCTTGTTGACGTTCTGCCCACCAGCGCCTTGGGCGCGGATGGCGGTCAGCTCGATCTCGGCATCCGGCAGGTGCACATTGTTGGAAATTACCAGCATCAATCAAAAACCTTAGGCAACGGACAGGCCCAACTCAGACAAGAGCATCGACGCCTGGGCTTTGGAAATCACGGCGCCTTTGAACAGTTTGGCATCATTGAGGCGAAACCCGCTCAAATCCGCACCGCGCAGGTCGGCGCCGGCAAAGTTGGCGCCATTGATGCGAGCATGGGCGAGGCTGCAATCGATCAGCTCAGCCTTGCGAAAGTCGGCATCAGACAAATCGCTGTCGGAAAAATCCAGGTTATTCAGCACGGTGCGCGCAAACGACAATCCAGACAGAAAAGCGCTGTTCAGCCGCGTTTCGTTGAAACTCAGGCCCAGCGAGGCGCAATGGGTGAAGTTGGCGCCGGTCAACTTGCAGTGTTCAAAACTGGCCTGGGACAGCTTGCTGCGCTGCCAACGGGTGTTATTCAGGTCACAGCTGTGGAACTGTGCCTCCAGCAGGTTGGCCGCTTCGAAAATGGCGAGGCTGGCGCGGCAGCTTTTCCATTTCGTGCCTTCCAGTCGAGCCCCCAAGAAAGAAGTCTGGACCAGGATGCAGCGTTCGAACACCCAATGATCCAGGGTCATGCGCGACAAATCGGCGCCGCTCAAGTCCACGCCAGTGAGGCGCAAGGGGCCGGAGTGCTGGTCAATCAGGCCTTCCAACTCATCACGCTGAAACGCGCCGCCGTCAATGTCGGTGTGTTGCATGGGGCCTCCAGGTGGGTGCTGTTGTTTTGATCCGGGACGGAGTCTAACCCGGTGGGCTTGAAACTCGATGGGTCGTGAAGACCACCCAGCCCGAAGAAATACCATGAAGCGCAGAAAAAATGCAGCTGCTTCTTTTATTAGCTATATTGTTCGCCTATCAGCGCACTCAATTGCGGGTTTTCTGCATGTTAATTGAATTTTCTGTCAGCAATTTTCGCTCCTTCCGCGAGAAGCAGACCCTGTCGATGGTGGCTTCTGCCCGTCTTGGGAAGAAACAAAATATCTTTGATCCCGAAGTGCTTGGGGAGAAATTTCCGAAGCTGTTGAAAGTTGCTGCGATTTACGGGCCGAACGCCTCAGGTAAAACAAGCTTTGTTAAAGCACTCCAATTAATACCTATGCTTTTACATCAATCGCCCGGCAGCAATTACTCAATCCCAGTAACACCATTCCGTTTTGACTCAGAACTGGCTGACAAACCAAGTTGCTTCGAAATAAACTTCATTGAAAACGGCCTTCGCTTTCAATATTTTCTATCTATCACATCAAAACGTATAATTGAAGAGACCCTATACTCGTATCCAAAAGGAAAAGAGAGACAACTGTACTCTAGAAAATTCCACCCAGAAACTGGAGAGACATACGTTTTCGGAGACTCATTAGAAGGCGGGACAATTGTTCACGAAGCCTGGAAAAAGCTCACCCCTCCTAAAAGTTTATTTCTAGCTCAAGCAGTCCTAAACAGCAGCGAAGACTTAAAACAATTAAAAGATCCGTATAACTGGCTAAAGTCTTCATCATTTTGTGTTGGGCAGGATGATATCAGCGCGACCTCGCTATCATCACGCGCCATCATCATGCAAAACGCAGAAGCAAAAGTGATGTTACAGGACCTTCTTCAACGTCTGGATGTTCCGATTACAAACATACATTTCGAGGAGAGCCAAACACTCAAGGAAAAATCAAATGACCCTAGTGAATATATAGACTTATTGGAAAAAGAATCAAAAACAAAACTAACCCATACTACCGCCTTGGGCAATGCCGATTTTGAGCTAAACGAAGAGTCTGGCGGCACCCAAAACCTTATAGGCTTTTGGCTACCGCTGCTTAATTTGAAATCCCTTCATAGGGAAATGGTGGTAGTTATTGATGAATTTGACAGTAGCTTGCATCCCAAAATTGTAGAGAGTCTTGTAAAGGATCACCTATTAAACAATGTAAAATCTCAGTTAATATTCACAACTCATGACACCCACCTCATGAATGCTAAACTTTTAAGGCGCGATCAATTCTGGCTCACTGAGCGCGATACTAACGGGGCCACACAAATGTTTTCCGTACATGACTTTCAGGGAAGAGACAGTGAGGATATCGAAAAGCGTTATTATGAAGGTCGCTACCGCGGTTTGCCGATTCTCAGCAGGAGCTAAGCCATGGCGCGCACAGCTGATTCATTCAGGAGAAGGGAACCCCGGTTTCAGCCACAAGCGACGGTTTTGGTCATCTGTGAAGACCTGCAATCCAGCAAGGTTTACCTCGAGGATGCCGCCCAACATTTTCGCTCCCAAGCGGAAATTGAAATCATGCACTGCGGTGTTACCCATCCAAAAGGTATTGTGGAATACGCCATTGAGCGGCAGCGGAAATTTGACAAAGTCTTCTGCGCCATCGACCGTGACACACACGAATCATTTGATGAGGCCATTCGACTGTCTTGGGCGCACGAAAAAATTACCATCATCGCCTCCTATCCCTGCTTCGAATATTGGCTACTTCTGCACTTTGGTTACACCCGCAAACCTTATTCAGCCTCGGGTAAGCACTCGGCAGGTGATCTTGTCGGAGCAGATCTGCGGGCCAAACCTGGAATGGCGGATTACGCCAAATCGGGCTTGAAAGGCTATTTCAAAATGCTGGCAGGCGCGCCGTTCGAGAACGCGAGAAAGCACGCACCAAGAAGCTTGCAGGATGCGCTCAAGAGCAAAGACAGAAACCCCAGTACTGAAATTCATCTGTTGATGGATGAGTTTGAGGCCATCTCAAAACCTAAAAAATTGTAATACCCCAACAAAAAACAAACCCGACTCAAGGTCGGGTTTGTCGTTCAAGGCTGCTATCTCACTCAGCTATCGGCGCCCCTGTCCCTGACTGCTCACGGGCACTACGCTTGTTCTTGATCCCATAACACACCGCCATAAACGCCACCCACACCGGAATCGCATACACCGACACCTGGATGCCCGGAATCATCAGCATGATCACCAGGATGAACACCACGAACGCCAGGCACACGAAGTTGCCGTAGGGGTACCACAACGCCTTGAACAGCGGCACCTGGCCAGTGCGGTTCATGTGCTGGCGGAACTTGAAGTGGGAGAAGCTGATCATCGCCCAGTTGATCACCAACGTGGCCACCACCAGGGACATCAGCAGTTCCAGCGCGTGCTGCGGAATCAGGTAGTTCATCAACACCGCCACCAGGGTGATCGCCGCCGAGGCGAGGATGGAACGCACCGGCACGCCGCGCTTGTCGATCTTGGCCAATGCCTTGGGCGCATCGCCCTGCTCGGCCATGCCCAGCAACATGCGGCTGTTGCAGTAAGTGCCGCTGTTGTACACCGACAGCGCCGCCGTCAGGACCACAAAGTTGAGGATATGCGCGGCGGTGTTGCTGCCCAGCATTGAGAACACCTGCACGAACGGGCTGCCACTGTAGGCGTCGCCAGAGGCGTTGAGGGTTTCAAGCAGGCTGTCCCATGGCGTCAGCGACAACAGCACCACCAGGGCACCGATGTAGAAAATCAGGATGCGGTAGATCACCTGGTTGATCGCCTTCGGGATCACGGTGCGCGGCTTGTCCGCCTCAGCAGCAGTGAAACCGAGCATTTCCAGGCCGCCGAAGGAGAACATGATGATCGCCATGGCCATCACCAATCCGCCGACGCCGTGGGGAAAGAAGCCACCGTGTTCCCACAGGTTGCTTACCGACGCCTGCGGCCCGCCGCTGCCGCTGACCAGCAAATAGCTGCCCAGGGCGATCATGCCGACGATGGCCACCACCTTGATGATCGCGAACCAGAACTCGGCCTCACCGAACACTTTGACGTTGGCCAGGTTGATCAGGTTGATCAGCACGAAGAACGCCGCGGCCGAAACCCAGGTCGGAATCTCCGGCCACCAGTAATGCACGTATTTGCCGACGGCCGTCAGCTCCGACATACCCACCAGGATGTACAAAATCCAGCAGTTCCAGCCCGACAGGAAGCCGGCGAAACCGCCCCAGTACTTGTGGGCAAAGTGGCTGAAGGAACCGGCAACTGGCTCTTCGACGATCATTTCGCCGAGCTGGCGCATGATCATGAAGGCAATGAAGCCGCAGATGGCATAACCCAGGATCATCGACGGCCCGGCTGATTTGAGCACCCCGGCCGAGCCGAGGAACAAGCCGGTGCCGATGGCGCCACCGAGGGCGATCAACTGGATATGTCGGTTTTTCAGGCCGCGTTTCAGCTCGCCTGAAGAGGAATGGGGTCCACTCATGAAAAGGGTCTCACGCAAGGTTTGAGAAGATTGATTGCAGGTTGCTGCCTTGAATTACCGACTCAAGCAGCGCCGCTCAAACCCCAGCGCAGGCACCAGGAGTACAGCGTCTTTCTAACGGTCATGCGTCACCTGTTTGTTTTTATCTGTGACGAAATCGAACCCGTCCGGCTCGTGGCCAGGCGGAGTGATCAGGGTGGGTACACCCTGAGGTCTTGGCCTTTAGCGTGGTTACGCAAGGGGGTCACAGTAAAACGCGGCGCATTGTACACCGCTCGACCGCTTGGGGCCGCCCGCCAAAAGCGTGTGCGACGATCTGTCAGGTAATCCTTACAGCGCAAGATCAACCAATAATGTCGCCATTTACGCGTAAATTAATCGTTACAGCATGGAAAATTCACGTTACAGCCGTGATCTGAATAAAAAATGACGGTCAGAAATTTCCTGCAATTCAGCGCTGCCAGTTGTCTGTTTTTCCTCAAGAAACAATCAAACACCAAAAACAGAACAAAAAATCCAAATGAAACCGTGTCAATAAAAATTTTGCATTTTGAAACACTCTCTCCTAGGTTCTTTGCACTTGCCCGCGAAGCCCGTTGGCAAGCCGTTCTCAAACACCGTCCTCTAGGAGATACACCATGCAAGCACTGGAAAACGACCTGGAAACCGAACTGCAACTCGACGACTGGTTTGAAGCGCCGACCCATGAGGCCGCCGTAGAAATGATGCAAGCCGACGCTGTTGTGCCATTTGGCACAGCGATGTGGCCCTTCTAAAAACCGGCACGCTCCCGGCAGGTGCCGTGCACGGCACCTGCTCCCTTACCCAAGGCACAGAAGGACGCACGTCATGGACAAGGCCCGCGCCGTCGAACATTTTCTCTACTACCTCGCGCACCACCCGGCCCTCAATGGCCTGAGCCGCCCCACCGTGCTGCTGGGCCATACCGAGCGCTACGACGCCATCGCCCAGACGATCACCCAGGGCAGCGCCGCCCCTTTCAACTTCCAGGTGCAGCGCCTGGACCTGGCCGCCAGCGACACCCTGGCCCAGGCCATCGAAGCCTGCGACCTGTACCTGTTTCTCTACGACTCCTCCACCTTGCCCAACCCTCGCGCCGAAGGCCCGGACTTTATCCGTGCCCTGCAAGGCGTGATGGCCGAACACTGGAAAAAATCCCTGCTGTTCAAGGATTATGGCGACTATTTCTATGACACCTTCAGCGTCGAGCCCCAACGCATTGCCGACCTCAATGCCACGCTGATCCGGCGCATGTCCCAGGCCAACGTGCTGAGCTTTACCGACAAACATGGCTCACGGCTGGAAGCGCCAATGAGCAGCATCAAGAAGTGGACCAATATCAACGGAGTCGGCAATCACGACCTGGCCCCGGGCGAGATCGCCACCCACAGTGAGGCTATCAATGGTCAGGTGCGGTTTGTCGGCACCTTTCTCAGCACCATCCCGTTTGCGCGCAAATATGGTGTGCTGCAATCGCCGCTGGAGTTGTGGATCGAGAACTCGACCATCTGCAGCGTGGCCAGTGAAGTGCCGGGGTTGGCCGATGATTTCAACAAGTACCTGAATGCCAACCCGTCGAACCGGCGTGTGGAAGAGTTGGGGATTGGTACCAATGAAGGGGTGAAGGATCTGTATGCGCGCAACGCCGGGTTCGAGGAGCGCCATTGCGGGTTGCACCTGGGCTTGGGCGGTGGGCAGAAAGGCAGCCATCACCTGGATTTGATCTTTGCCAGTGGGGTGTTGGCCTTGGATGACAAGCCCATACTAGTTGAGGGTGCCTATACACTCTAAGGAGCACACATCAAATTGACACAACCGCTATTATTAACCTTTTGGCAGTCCGCTATTCACAATAACTCTTAAAGCCTGTCAACTTTCACAGGTTCCCGTAGAAACATATCCACCTATATTCCAGCTATCAGCCAGCTGATACCAGTCAGCCCCCCCGTGCGGGCCAGGGCTAACCCAGAGGAAATATAGGATGAAAAATACAATCACCGCGTTGTGTGTTATCTATCTATCAATGGCTTTTTTTTCACACACAACGTTAGCCGGGCCGGCTCATCAAGATACAATTCTATTAGCCGACAGCGCCGAAGACAGAGAAGCAAATCAGCGCTTAATAGAAAGATTGGAACGTGAACAAGCAGAACGCCAAAGAGAGGCAATAGAGCGTGACAATGCCAACCATCCTACTCCAGCAGCTCCCTCCCAGGACTCAGCCTGCCTAACTGCATGGAAAAGCAGCAGCGCTTATCACAGCTGTATAGCCAGTACCAGTGGAATCTCAACTGCCTCAAACGGCCAATGTCATATCAATGTGTCCTGCCCAGGAGCAGACACCAGCGAAAGACCATCATTAATAGGGAATAGTGTATTAGAATACAATCACTCCAAAGATAATCCGCAGACCGTTCCCCTAAGTGACGTTTCGAAGCTGGTTAACTGCCACGGCACGCTCAGACTATCATCTTGTTAACGACACGCCATTCAGGCTTTTAGATTTATATAAACAATAAAAAGCTCGAAGTTCATTTTATGAACCACTCACACTCCACATCCAGTGGGGTGTGAGTGGTTTTACATTAATTAAACTATCACGCAGAACCCAGCGAGATTTAAACCCCACTGAGTCCCTTAGCAGATCACTGCGGCTTCTTGCGGCCAAAACCAGGACGCTGGCCAGAACCGGCCGGTGCGCCACGGCGCTTGCCAGACGGCTCGTCCGCGACCAGTTTCGGGCCGGGACGCTTGTTAGCGGCAGGCTTGGCTGGACGCTTGGTGCTGGCGTTGTCGGCCGGGCGATCCGCTTCACCCCGGTTGCTGCGGCCACCCGATGGGGCAGGACGCGGCGCACGTGGCGCACGCTCGCCTTCCTGACGCGACGGCGCGGTTGGGCGGCGCTCACCTTCGATCTGCGGCTCACGGGAAATACGACCGCCGGTCGCCGGAGCATTCAACGCCGGGCGCAGGGTGCGGGCAACCCGCTCGGTGCGCGCCACCGGGCGCGACGATTTACGCTGCATACGCTCAAGCTTGTCTTTGCTCTTGGCGTTCATCTGCGGCATCGCCACCGGCGTCAGGCCGACTTCGGCACTGAGGATGTCGACTTCGTACTGGCTCATTTCGCGCCAGCGGCCCATCGGCAGGTCGGAGTTGAGGAATACCGGGCCGAAACGCACGCGCTTCAGGCGGCTGACCACCAGGCCCTGGGATTCCCACAGGCGACGCACTTCACGGTTACGGCCTTCCATCACCACGCAGTGGTACCAGTGGTTGAAACCTTCACCACCTGGCGCCTGCTTGATGTCGGTGAACTTGGCCGGGCCGTCTTCCAGCACCACGCCCGCCTTGAGGCGCTCGATCATCTCGTCGTCGACTTCGCCGCGTACACGCACGGCGTACTCGCGGTCCATCTCGTAGGACGGGTGCATCAGGCGGTTGGCCAATTCACCGTCGGTGGTGAACATCAGCAAGCCAGTGGTGTTGATATCCAGGCGACCGATGTTGATCCAGCGGCCTTCTTTGGGCTTGGGCATCTTGTCGAACACGGTCGGACGGCCTTCCGGGTCGTCGCGGGTGCAGATCTCGCCATCGGGCTTGTTGTACATGATCACGCGGCGCACCGATTCGGCGGCCTCTTCACGCTTGATGACCTTGCCATCGATGGTGATTGCGTCGTGCAGGTCGACGCGCTGGCCGAGGGTAGCCTCGACGCCGTTGACCTTGATGCGCTTCTGGGTGATCCAGGCTTCGACGTCGCGGCGCGAGCCCACGCCGATACGCGCCAGCACCTTTTGCAGTTTTTCGCCTGCTGGGCCGATTTCCTGGCTGTCGTTCTGGTCTTTGTCGTTCATCTTAAGCACCTCCCGGTGGGTCGATTCAGGCGTGGCCTGAAGAGTGTTGAAAGCGGGGCTTTGGCCGAATAGCTCGGCAAAGGGTCGCGAATCATACGCGCATGGCGCGCGTTGCGCATCAGAGACTAGTCGATTAGTGGCCGGCAATCGGTTTTTCCGCCGACCGGTGGGCCATTTGGGATCCGGGTCAATCTTCGAACTGGCGACGCTCGGCCTCGATAGCTTCGGCCAGGGCCCGGGCTTCGTCTTCTTCGTCGCTCAGCGGCGGCTGTTCGAGGGCGGCGACGGCGGCCAGGAGTTTTTCACGGGCTTCGGCGACGCCGAGGATGTCTTCTTCAGGTTCGGGCTCAGGTTCAGGGTCAACGGTTTCCTGGGGTTCTGCCTCAGTCGCACCATCGCGCAGCAAGTCATCAAAGTCGGTCTTGATGCCCTGCTCCATGTCGTCCAGTTCCAGCAGCAAGGTGTGGAAGCTGGTTTCGTCCTTCGGTTCTTCCGGCTCTGCTGTCGCATCGGCGAGCTCCTGCAGGCTGGCCGGCACCGGGGCATCGTCGAAGTCGAGCACCGGCTCCGCTTCCATTTCGCGCAATTCGGCCAGCGGCGGCAAGTCGTCGAGGTTTTTCAGGTTGAAATGGTCGAGGAACACCTTGGTGGTTGCAAACATCGCCGGTTTGCCGGGCACGTCACGGTAACCGACGATGCGGATCCACTCGCGCTCCAGCAACGTCTTGACGATATGGCTGTTGACCGCCACGCCCCGCACGTCCTCGATCTCACCCCGGGTGATCGGCTGGCGATAGGCGATCAGCGCCATGGTCTCCAGCATCGCCCGAGAATAACGCTGGGGGCGCTCTTCCCACAGGCGTCCGACCCAAGGTGAAAATTTCTCACGAATCTGCAGGCGATAACCCGACGCCACTTCGCGTAATTCAAAAGCACGGCCGTCGCAGGATTTGCGCAGAATCTCCAGCGCCTTCTTGAACACCGGCGGCTCGGGACGTTCGGCCTCTTCAAAGAGCTCGAACAAACGCTCCAGGGATTGCGGTTTGCCCGACGCCAGTAGGAAAGCTTCCAGCAGCGGTGCCAGTTCGCGGGGTTCAGTCAGATTCATCGATTCAGCTCTTTATTCGGCTCGCGCCCGCACGTGGATAGCCGCAAAAGGCTCATTCTGGACCAGCTCGACCAACGACTCCTTGACCAGTTCGAGGATCGCCATAAACGTCACCACCACCCCCAGGCGCCCTTCTTCGGTGGTGAACAGCTCGACAAACGGCACGAAGCCGCCGCCCTTGAGGCGCTCCAGCACGTCGCTCATGCGCTCGCGGGTGGACAGCGCCTCGCGGCTGACCTGGTGACTTTCAAACATATCGCCCCGGCGCAGCACCTCGGCCATGGACATCAGCAATTCTTCCAGGCTCACGTCCGGCAACAGTTTGCGCGCACGGGCCTCGGGGGCATCCAGCTTGGGCACCACCACGTCGCGGCCCACCCGGCTCAGGCCATCGATGCCTTCGGCGGCGGCCTTGAAGCGTTCGTACTCCTGCAGGCGTCGGATCAGTTCAGCGCGTGGGTCGTCTTCTTCGGCCTCCACCGTCTCCGAGCGCGGCAGCAGCATGCGCGACTTGATCTCGGCGAGCATGGCAGCCATCACCAGGTACTCGGCGGCCAGCTCCAGGCGCACCGACTGCATCAGCTCCACATAGCCCATGTACTGGCGCGTGATTTCCGCCACCGGAATATCGAGGATGTTGATGTTCTGCTTGCGGATCAAATACAGCAGCAAATCCAGCGGACCTTCGAAAGCCTCCAGGAAGACTTCCAGCGCGTCCGGCGGAATGTACAGATCCAGGGGCATTTCCATGACCGCCTGGCCGTACACCATGGCAAACGGCAGTTCCTGCTGGGCGCCCGCCTGGCTGTCGACGGTTTCCACGGCTGACATTCAGGCCTCGACCATGAACGGCGCCGGGTCGCCGCAACCCACGCGGATCACTTCGGGTTCGCCGTCGGCCAGGTTGATCACGGTGGAAGCTTTGCCGCCGCCGAAACCGCCGTCGATGATCAGGTCCACCTGCTTTTCCAGGAGCTGACGCATTTCATACGGATCTTCCAGGGGATGGGTGTCGCCGGGCATGATCAACGACACGCTCATCAACGGCTCACCCAGTTCTTCAAGCAGCGCCAGGGCAATGGGATGCTCTGGCACCCGCAGGCCAATGGTGCGCTTCTTCGGGTGCAGCAGCAGGCGCGGCACTTCGCGGGTGGCATTCAGAATAAAGGTGTAGGGCCCCGGCGTGTGAGCCTTGAGCAGGCGGAAGGTGCCGGTGTCGACCTTGGCGAACAGCCCCAACTGGGACAGGTCACTGCAGATCAGTGCGAAGTTGTGCTTGTCGTCCAACTGGCGCAGGCGTCTTACCCGCTCGACCGCGCCCTTGTCGCCGATCTGGCAACCAATGGCGTAGGACGAATCGGTTGGGTAGATCACCACGCCGCCGGCGCGGATGATCTCGACGGCCTGTTTGATCAGGCGCGCCTGGGGGTTTTCCGGATGAATCTGGAAGAATTGACTCACGTGTTCTACCTGTTCAGACGGTGGCAATAATGGGGTCATGCTTGAATCGCCCCCACAAGAGCGGCAAATCTTCCGGGACGGGGCGATACTCGCCGATCTCGGACCAGCCGCCTGGGCCATGAAAATCACTGCCGGCACTGACCAGCAGACCAAATTCGCGGGCAAGAATCGCCAGGCTGCCGACCTGCTCGGCGGGTTGATGCCCGTTGACCACTTCGATTGCGTGGCCGCCCGCTCCAATATAGTCGGCAATCAGCTTGCGGCGCTTGCTGCGGGTGAAATCGTAGTGCCAGGGATGGGCCAGGCTGACCCAGGCCCCGGAGGCCCGCAGGGTCTCGACGGTGTCCTCCAGGGTCGGCCAGTGTTGCTTCACATCACCCAACTTGCCGGCGCCCAGCCATTTGCGGAACGCTTCGGCGCGGTCCTTTACAAAACCTTCACGTACCATCCAGTCGGCAAAGTGCGGCCGCGCGGGTGCGTTGCCGCTGTCACCCAGTTCCTGCTGGATGGCGCGGGCGCCTTCCAGGGCACCGGACATGCCTTTAAGGCCGAGCTTGCGGCTTATTTCTTCGGACCGCAGCCAGCGGCCATCGTGCAACTGGGCAATGGCGGCGACCAAAGGCGGGGCTTTTTGATCAAAGCCGTAGCCGAGTACATGAATGGTGGCGCCACCCCAGGTGCAGGACAACTCCACACCGTTGACCAGCTGCATGCCCAACGCATGCGCGGCTTCGCGGGCTTCGTCGAGGCCTTCGAGGGTGTCGTGGTCGGTCAACGCCAGGACTCGCACGCCTTTTTCAAACGCACGCGCAACCAGTAACGCAGGCGCCAGGGCGCCGTCGGAGGCCGTGCTGTGGCAGTGCAAATCAACATTCACGGGGATGTGTAACCTCAAGTCAGCTGGCGCTTTCGCTACCAAGGATGTTTGTTATTATGCCGCCACATCCAGCTTCTGGCTCTTACTGTGAAACAATTCATCGACTTCATCCCGCTGTTGCTGTTTTTCATCGTTACCAAGCTCGACCCCAGGGTCATCGAAATCGCCGGTCATGCGTTCTCGTTCGGGGGCATCTACAGCGCCACCGCCGTACTGATCATCAGCTCTATCGTCGTCTACGGCGCCATTTTCATCTCCCAGCGCAAGCTGGAAAAAAGCCAATGGCTCACCCTGGTCGCATGCCTGGTATTCGGCGGCCTGACCCTGGCCTTCCACAGCGAAACCTTCCTCAAATGGAAAGCGCCGGTGGTGAACTGGCTGTTCGCCCTGGTGTTTATCGGCAGCCACTTCATCGGTGACCGCCTGTTGATCAAGCGGATCATGGGCCACGCGCTGACCCTGCCGGATCCGGTGTGGACACGCCTGAACGTTGCGTGGATCGTGTTCTTCCTGTTCTGCGGCGCCGCCAACCTGTTCGTGGCCTTTACCTTCCAGGACTACTGGGTCGACTTCAAGGTCTTCGGCAGCCTGGCCATGACCGTGCTGTTCCTGGTCGGCCAGGGTATCTACCTGTCGCGCCACCTGCATGACGTCGCCCCTACCACCCCGAAAACCGAGGATTGACATGCTCTACGCCATCATTGCCACCGACGTTGCCGACTCGCTGGAAAAACGCCTGAGCGTGCGCCCGGCCCATGTCGAGCGCCTCAAGCAGTTGCAGGCCGAAGGCCGTATCGTGCTGGCGGGTCCACACCCTGCGGTAGACAGCAACGACCCAGGCGACGCCGGTTTCACCGGTAGCCTGATCGTCGCCGAGTTTGCCTCCCTGGCCGATGCCCAGGCCTGGGCCAAGGCTGATCCTTATGTAGCTGCCGGCGTTTACGCCGACGTCGTGATCAAGCCGTTCAAGCAAGTCCTGCCTTGATAACGGCCACGCCGAACCTAATCGGTTCGGCGCGCTCCTAATTGCTCATTATTCTCGGTAACCTGCCGACAACGTTCTGAATATTCGTGTGGAATCAGGAGTTCCGATGCGCTTACGTCAGTTGTGTCTGTTGTCAGTGGTAATGATCGGGGCTACGGCCCACGCTGAAGAAACCTCGAACACCGGCAGTTCCACGCCTCTGTCCTTGAGTGCCGGCGCCCAGATCACCGAGTTGCAGCAGCGGTTGAAAGAAAGCGAACGCCAGCGTGAAGAATTGAGCAAGCAACTGCAAAACGTAGATGCTACACGCGAAAGCGCCCAACTGAGTCGCCTTCGCCAAGAGAACCAACGCCTGGCCCAGCAACTCAAAGAAACACAGGGCGGCGCCTTGACCCGATGGCTGACCGAGCAGCAACAATGGTTCGTCACCGGTGGGGCCGTGGCGCTGATCGCCTTGCTATGCGGGATCTTCGCCAGCGGTGGGCACCGTCGCCGTCGACAATGGCTAAATTGAGTGAGTCATGAGCGAGCTGTTACTGATAGATGATGACCAGGAGCTCTGCGAGCTGCTGACCAGTTGGTTGAGCCAGGAAGGCTTCCAGGTACGCGCCTGCCATGACGGTTTGAGCGCCCGCAAAGCCTTGGCCGACAGTGCCCCGGCCGCAGTGGTACTCGACGTGATGCTGCCCGACGGCAGCGGCCTGGAACTGCTCAAGCAATTACGCAACGACCACCCGGAGCTGCCGGTGCTGATGCTGTCGGCGCGCGGCGAACCACTGGACCGCATTCTCGGCCTGGAACTGGGTGCCGACGATTACCTGGCCAAGCCCTGCGACCCACGCGAGCTCACCGCACGCCTGCGCGCCGTGCTGCGCCGCAGCCACCCGGCCGCCGTGTCCACCCAGCTCGAATTGGGCGACCTGTGTTTCAGCCCGGTGCGCGGCGTGGTCAGCATCGATGAACAGGAATTTTCCCTCACCGTCTCCGAAAGCCGCCTGCTGGAAGCCTTGCTACGCCAGCCCGGCGAGCCCTTGGACAAACAGGAACTGGCGCAGATCGCCCTGGGCCGCAAACTGACCCTTTACGATCGCAGCCTGGACATGCACGTGAGCAACCTGCGCAAAAAGATCGGCCCGCACCCGGACGGCCGACCACGCATCGTGGCGTTGCGCAGTCGGGGCTACTATTACAGCCTTTGAAGCAGCTATCAGCTGCCGCCTTCCCCTTACCAAACCTTTACCCTCTCCTGACGGCGGCTGACCTTGATCTCCGTAATCTACTCACATCCGGACTCACCGGAATAGAGACAGGAGAATCACCATGCGCAAGACCCTTATCGCTTTGATGTTCGCCGCTGCCCTGCCGACCGTTGCCATGGCGGCAATGCCCGAAGGCCCAGGCCCGATGGGCGGCCCCGAAGGCCATATGATGGGTGGCCCGGGTCACGACGGCGAACACGGTCCGCGTGGCAAAGGCGGCCCCTTCAGCCAACTGGACCTGAGCAAGGAACAGCGCCAGCAGATCGGCAAACTGATGGGCGACCAATGGCACGCTCGCAAGGACCTGACCAGAAAGTACCTGGACAAGCTCCCGGCTGCTGACCAGAAGGCCATGCAGGACGAAATCGCCGCCGGCAAGCAGAAAACCCAGGCGGATATCCGTGCGCTGCTCAAGCCAGACCAGCAGAAGAAATTCGACGAAATCGTCAAGCAGCAGGAACAGCGCCGCGCCGAATGGAAGGAATTCCAGGCCTGGAAAGCGCAACAGCCGCAAAAAGCGCAATAATGCCCTCGCGTTAACGCTCCCAGCCCAGTGGCCCCCGCCACTGGGCTTTTCCTGCTTGAGGGTTTCCTGTGCGTTCATTGTTCTGGCGCATCCTGGCCAGTTTCTGGCTGGCCATCGCCTTGGTTGCCGGGTTGTCGATCCTGCTTGGGCATATGCTCAATCAAGATGCCTGGATTCTCAGCCGTCACCCTGGCCTCAACAACCTGGCCGAAGAGTGGACCCAACTCTACGAAACCCAGGGTGAGGACGCTGCCCAGGAGTTGCTGCAACAGCGCAAACGCCAGTACCACATCGACGTGCAGGTGCTGAACGAAAGCGGCGAGCCGGTGGTGCGCGGCACCTTCCCACGCCGCGCCGCCGCCTTCGAAGCCCGCCAGAACGATAGCAAGGACGGCCACCTGCCCTGGCGCCGCCTGACCGCTGAATACACCAGTGAGAAGACCGGCGACACTTACCTGTTGATCTACCGCATCCCGCACCCGGAACTGGACGAATGGCATCGCAGCAGCCTGACATGGCCGTTGAGCGCATTGGTCATCGCCTTGGTGGTGCTGACCCTGTTCAGCCTGTTCGTCACACTGTCCATCACGCGCCCCTTAAGCCGACTGCGCGGCGCAGTGCATGACCTTGGGCAAGCCACCTACCAACAAAACAGCCTGGCGCAACTGGCCAACCGGCGCGATGAGTTCGGCGTACTGGCCACCGACTTCAACCGCATGGGCGCGCGCCTGCAAAGCCTGATCGGCAGCCAGCGCCAGTTGCTGCGCGACGTGTCCCACGAACTGCGCTCGCCCCTGGCGCGCCTGCGGATCGCCCTGGCCCTGGCCGAACGCGCCAGCCCCGAAGAACGCGAAAGACTCTGGCCTCGCCTGACCCGCGAATGTGATCGCCTGGAGGCTCTGATCAGCGAGATTCTGGTACTGGCCCGCGTCGATGCCGATAACGCCAGCGCCGAAGAAATCGACCTCAACCCGTTGCTCAAGACCCTGCAAAAAGACGCACAGCTCAGCGCGCCGGATCAGGTGGTGCAGCTCACCACCGACACCGAACTGCACCTCAAGGGGTGGCCGACCATGATCGAACGGGCAGTGGATAACCTGCTGCGCAACGCCCAGCGCTTCAACCCGCCGGGCCAGCCGATCGAGCTACACGCCCACCTTCACGGCGAGCATATTGTGATCAGCGTGCGCGACCACGGCCCCGGCGTTGACGCCGAACACCTGAGCCAATTGGGCGAACCGTTCTATCGCGCCCCAGGCCAGACCGCACAAGGCCACGGTCTGGGTCTGGCGATTGCCCGTCGCGCCGCCGAGCGCCATGGCGGCAACCTGTTCCTGGCCAATCATGCCCAAGGCGGTTTTATCGCCAGTATCGATCTGCCGCTGGAACCTGGGATTGTCACACCGGCCTGATCATCTTCTATAGTGGCCCTTCTCTTACGGAGGGCCGTTGATGACTGACCTGCTGACTCCCATCCAAGCCGCACTCGATCTACCGCGCACGCCGCTGACCAGCACCGAAGCCGGCGCCCTGCCCTCGGCCTTTGCCGTCACCGACCTGGCGGTTGCCAGTATCGGTGCCGCCGGCCAGGCCGTGGCCCAGTTGATCCTGCAACAGACCGGGCGACTGCCCGGCGTGAGTGTGGACCGGCGACTGGCGTCCTTCTGGTTCTCGTCATCGATTCGCCCGATAGGCTGGAAAACGCCACCGCTGTGGGACCCGGTGGCCGGTGACTACGCCTGCGCCGATGGCTGGATTCGCCTGCACACCAACGCGCCCCATCACCGCGCCGCCGCTGAACGGGTACTGGGCAAGGTGGCTGATCGCATCGCGATGGCCGGCAAGGTAGCCAATTGGAATGCCGCCGAACTGGAACAGGCGATTGTCGATGAAGGCGGTTGTGCCGCGCAGATGCGTACCTGGCAAGCCTGGCAAACCCACCCTCAGGGCCTGGCCGTCAATGCCGAGGCACTGGTGCAGCGCCAGACCTTGGCAACCTCCGTCGACAAACCCTGGCTCGGCTCGGTGGCGCGTCCACTGGCGGGCCTCAAGGTATTGGACCTGACCCGCGTGCTGGCCGGCCCGGTGGCCAGCCGTTTCCTCGCAGGGCTGGGTGCGGATGTATTGCGCATCGACTCACCGACCTGGAACGAGCCCGGCGTAGTGCCGGAAATGACCCTGGGCAAACGCTGCGCCCGCCGGGACTTGAAGAGCGCCCAAGGCCGCCTGGTTTTCGAAAGCCTGCTCAAGGACGCCGACATTGTGTTCCACGGCTACCGCGCCGACGCCCTGGAGCAATTGGGCTACACCGCCAGCGCCCTGCAAGCCATTGCCCCCGGCCTGATCGACGTGAGCCTCAACGCCTACGGTTGGAGCGGCCCGTGGCGCAACCGCCGGGGTTTCGACAGCCTGGTGCAGATGAGCAGCGGGATTGCCGCCGCAGGCATGGCCTGGAAACACGCGGACAAACCGGTGCCGCTGCCGTTGCAGGCACTGGATCACGCCACCGGGTATTTGATGGCGGCCAGTGCGATTCGGGCATTGAGCGAACGGTTGAAAACCGGCCGTGGCGGTTCGGCGCGGTTGTCGTTGGCGCGTACGGCGAAGTTGCTGGTGGACGCCGGGCAGGTGCCGGAGCAGCCGGCATTGCGGGCCGAGCAACCGAGCGATCAAGGCCTGGTAGTGGAACAGACGGCCTGGGGCCAGGCGCATCGATTGTTGCCGCCGGTGACTATCAGCGGCACGCCGTTGCAGTGGGATCTGCCGGCTGGGGAACTGGGTTCACACCGAGCGCAGTGGTGACTCGACTATCGCCATCGGGGGCAAGCCCCCTCCCACATTTTTGGATGTTGTTCACAAATCAAACTGTGGGAGGGGGCTTGCCCCCGATGAGGCCCGTACCGTCACTATCAATCCACCCGTTGCAACGAAGTCCACAAATGCTGCGCCGCATACGCCCGCAACGGCCGCCACGCCTCGGCCCGCGCCAGCAACTGCCGCGCCGACACCGGCCCGCCCTCCAACGCCGCCAGCGCATTGATCAAGCCGATATCCCCCGACGCAAACGCATCCGTCTCGCGCATCTGGCGCATGGCGATGTATTGCGCGGTCCAGTCGCCAATCCCCGGCAACGCCACCAGCCGGGCCACACCATCCTTGAGGCTGGCCTTGGCTTCGAACAGCTGAGGGTCATCCAGCAACGCCTGCGCGACGCCGGACAAGGTCCGTCCACGCGCCTTCGGCATGCCCAGGGTGGCCAGGTCCGCTGCCGCCAATACTTCGGCCGAGGGGAACACATGGGTGATACCGACGTACGGCGTCTCCAGCGGCTGGCCATATTGCGCCACCAGCTTGCCCGCTAGGCGAATCGCCGCCACCACGGTAATCTGCTGGCCCAGCACCGCACGAATCGCCAGTTCCAGGCCATCCCAGGTGCCCGGCACGCGCAGGCCCGGACGGGCCGCGACCAACTGCGCCATCAAGGGATCCGTCGCCAATTGCGGGTTGATCAACTGGGGCTGCGCATCCAGATCGAACATCGTGCGCAGGCGCCGTTCGATCTCAGGCAACGCCGCCGGGTCTGGAGAACCCACCTCGACGTCTAGCCAATCGCCATCCCCCAGTGCCACGCTGATCCAGCCGTGCTGCCCGCCGAGGCTGATACTGCGCCGGTACACCCCCGCCTCGACCGTCTCCATCCCGCCGATCGCCCGCGCCGACAGAAACCCCACCATCGCCGCCCAATCATAAGGCGGCTGATACGCCAGTCTCACAACGACAACACCCCGCTGTACAGCCCATACGCCGCCAGCCCCGCGCCGGTGATCACACAGCTGAAAATGCCTTTTTCCATGTGGGTAAACAAGGGCTGGCGCTGCTCACGCTTGGCGAGGGCAAACAGGATCACCCCCGGTGCATACAACAGCGCCGACAGCAGCAGGTACTTCAAGCCCCCGGCATACAGCAGCCACACGGCGTAGCCGAGAGCGATCAGGCCCACCAGCAAGTCCTTCAAACGCTGGCCGTGGGCGTCTTCGTAGGTTTCGCCGCGCCCGCTCAACAGCACGGCATACGCGGCCGACCACAGGTAGGGCACCAGGATCATCGATGAGGCCAGGTAAATCAGGGTCGTGTAGGTGCTGTGGGAAAACAGCGTGATCACCAGGAAGAGCTGGATCATCACATTGGTCAGCCACAACGCGTTGACCGGCACTTGATTGGCGTTTTCCTTCTTCAGGAACGCCGGCATGGTCTTGTCATGGGCCGTGGCGTAGAGGATTTCCGCACAAAGCAGCGCCCAGGACAGCAAGGCACCGACCAGTGACACCGCCAGGCCGATGCTGATCGCCATCGCCCCCCAGGGGCCGACGATATGTTCCAGCACGCCGGCCAGGGACGGGTTTTGCAATTGCGCGAGTTCCGGCTGGCTCATGATGCCCAGGGACAGCACATTCACCAGCACCAACAGGGCCAGCACGCCGAGAAAACCGATCAGCGTGGCGCGGCCCACGTCCGAGCGTTTCTCGGCCCGCGCCGAGTACACGCTGGCACCCTCGATGCCGATAAACACAAACACGGTGACCAGCATCATGTTGCGCACCTGGTCCACCACGTTGCCCATATTCGGGTTGCCCAGGCCCCAGATATCGCGAGTGAAGATATCCGCCTTGAACGCCACGGCGGCGATCACGATAAACATCAGCAGCGGCACGATCTTCGCCACCGTGGTGATCTGGTTGATGAACGCCGCCTCCTTGATCCCGCGCAACACCAGGAAATGCACGGCCCACAGCAGCAACGAGGCACAGCCGATCGCCACCGGCGTGTTGCCCTGGCCGAACACCGGAAAAAAATAGCCTAGGGTACTGAACAGCAACACGAAGTAACCGACGTTGCCCATCCACGCGCTGATCCAGTAGCCCCAGGCCGACGAGAACCCCATGTAGTCACCGAACCCGGCCTTGGCGTAGGCATACACGCCCGAATCCAGTTCGGGCTTGCGATTGGCCAGGGTCTGGAACACGAAGGCCAGGGTCAGCATGCCGACCGCGGTGATTGCCCAACCGATTAACACGGCCCCCACCTCGGCGCGTGCGGCCATGTTTTGTGGCAAGGAAAAAATCCCGCCGCCGATCATCGAGCCCACCACCAGGGCAATCAGGGCACCAAGTCGCAGTTTCTGGGCCGGTTGAGACATGAACACTCCTGAATGAACAACAACTTGAGCTGACAACGGTGCACTCGGCTAATTAACTCAGCGAGTGTAGCGTTTATTAGTGAAGGCGATAAAACCAAGAGGCTCATAACGCAATCGCATGTCAGGCATTCGAGTTTAGTCTTATTTAGAATTTAAATATCGGATTGTCTGACCGTTCGCGAAACGCCTTTCGAAATGTTTGCATATTCAAGAATACGGTCTAGCTTAAAACCTCCATAGCGCTGACTAAATGATTAACCAAAAGGAAAGAATGGCTCTGCGTCAATACTTTCCGAGGATTCTTATCGCCCACGAGTTTCCAGCCTAAGTCATTAATTCACAATGGAATGTGCCAATGAAGTGATCTGAGTCAGCTGTTTGATTAGCGCACGGATTTATTCTGTGGTCTCTCTTCTCCTGCATTGGAGTTATGCGATGTCTGAATCTCCCGGAAAACTTCGACTGGGCGCACTGGTTGCACTTGTCGTGGGCTCGATGATTGGCGGCGGGATCTTTTCACTGCCGCAAAACATGGCCGCCAGTGCCGATGTCGGCGCGGTATTGATTGGTTGGGTGATTACCGCCATCGGCATGTTGACCCTCGCCTTTGTGTTCCAGACCCTCGCCAACCGCAAGCCCGACCTCGACGGTGGCGTATACGCCTACGCCAAGGCCGGTTTCGGCGACTACATGGGTTTCTCGTCCGCCTGGGGTTACTGGATCAGTGCGTGGCTGGGCAACGTCGGTTACTTCGTGTTGCTGTTCAGCACCCTGGGTTACTTCTTCCCCATTTTCGGCGAAGGCAACACGCCGGCCGCGGTGATCGGCGCCTCGGTGCTGCTGTGGGCCGTGCACTTCCTGGTACTGCGCGAGATCAAGGAAGCGGCGTTCATCAACCTGGTGACCACCGTCGCCAAGGTCGTGCCGCTGGTGCTGTTCGTGCTGATCGCGCTGTTCGCCTTCAAGCTGGAGATCTTCACCGCTGACATCTGGGGCGTGAAAAACCCCGACCTGGGCAGTGTGATGAACCAGGTGCGCAACATGATGCTGGTCACCGTGTGGGTGTTCATCGGCATCGAAGGCGCGAGCATCTTCTCGTCCCGTGCGGAAAAACGCTCCGACGTCGGCAAGGCCACCGTGATCGGCTTTATCACCGTGCTGCTGTTCCTGATGCTGGTGAACGTGCTGTCCCTGGGGATCATGACCCAGCCGGAGCTCGCCAAGTTGCAGAACCCGTCGATGGCCGCCGTGCTGGAGCATGTGGTGGGCCACTGGGGCGCGGTGCTGATCAGCGTCGGCTTGATCATCTCGCTGCTGGGGGCGCTGCTGTCGTGGGTGCTGCTGTGTGCGGAGATCATGTTCGCCGCCGCCAAGGACCACACCATGCCGGAGTTCCTGCGCAAGGAGAACGCCAACCACGTACCGGCCAACGCCCTGTGGCTGACCAACGCCATGGTGCAGATATTCCTGGTGATCACGCTGTTTTCCGCCAGCACCTACCTGTCGCTGATCTACCTCGCCACCTCGATGATCCTGGTGCCCTACCTGTGGTCGGCGGCCTACGCGTTGCTGCTGGCGGTGCGCGGCGAGACCTATGAAAACGCCCTGCGCGAACGCAAGAAAGACCTGTTCATCGGCGCCATCGCCCTGATCTACGCGGTCTGGCTGCTCTACGCCGGCGGCACCAAATACCTGCTGCTCTCCGCCCTGCTCTACGCCCCCGGCGCGATCCTGTTCGCCAAGGCCAAGCATGAACTGGGCAAACCGATTTTCACCAACGTCGAGAAGCTGATTTTCGCCGCAGTAGTCATTGGCGCCCTGGTGGCGGCCTATGGGCTCTACGACGGCTTCCTGACTCTGTAATTCTGACTGGAGGATCTGTAATGACCACGGAAAAAGTGAAGTACGGCGTACATTCCGAAGCCGGCAAACTGCGCAAAGTCATGGTGTGCTCCCCAGGTTTGGCCCACCAGCGGCTGACCCCCAACAACTGCGATGAACTGCTGTTCGATGACGTGCTGTGGGTGGCCCAGGCCAAGCGCGACCACTTCGACTTCGTGACCAAGATGCGCGAGCGGGATATTGATGTGCTGGAAATGCACAACCTGCTCACCGACATCGTCGCCATCCCCGAAGCGCTGGACTGGATCCTGGAGCGCAAGATTACCTCCAACACCGTGGGCCTGGGCCTGGTCGAGGAAGTCAGCTCCTGGCTGCGCAGCCTTGAGCCGCGCAAGATCGCCGAGTACCTGATCGGTGGCGTGTCGGCCGATGACCTGCCGAGCAGCTTCGGCGGCAAGACCATCGAAATGTTCCGCGACTTCCTCGGGCATTCCAGCTTCATCCTGCCGCCGCTGCCCAACACCCAGTTCACCCGCGACACCACCTGCTGGATCTACGGCGGCGTGACGCTCAACCCGATGTACTGGCCGGCGCGACGCCAGGAAACCCTGCTGGCCTCGGCCATCTACAAGTTCCACCCCGAGTTCACCAACGCCG
The DNA here is from genome assembly GCF_023169845.1 of Pseudomonas sp. CYM-20-01. Taxonomy (NCBI): domain Bacteria; kingdom Pseudomonadati; phylum Pseudomonadota; class Gammaproteobacteria; order Pseudomonadales; family Pseudomonadaceae; genus Pseudomonas; species Pseudomonas sp. CYM-20-01. The sequence continues at coordinate 5,571,864 of NZ_AP025169.1, forward strand.
ACTTCCAGATCTGGTACGGCGACCCCGACCAGGAGCACGGCGCCTCCACCCTGGAAGGCGGCGACGTGATGCCGATTGGCAACGGCGTGGTCTTGATCGGCATGGGCGAGCGCTCGTCCCACCAGGCCATCGGTCAACTGGCGCGCAACCTGTTCAAGAACAAGGCGGTGGAACGCGTGATCGTCGCCGGCCTGCCGAAATCCCGCGCGGCGATGCACCTGGACACCGTGTTCAGCTTCTGCGACCGCGACCTGGTGACCATCTTCCCCGAAGTGGTCAACCAGATCGTGCCCTTCACCCTGCGCCCGGATGAAAGCAAGCCACACGGCATCGACATCCAACGCGAGAAAACCAACTTCCTCGAAACCGTCGCCGCGGCCCTCAACCTCAAGGCACTGCGTGTGGTCGAGACCGGCGGCAACAGCTTCGCCGCCGAGCGCGAACAATGGGATGACGGCAACAACGTGGTGGCGGTAGAGCCTGGCGTGGTGATCGGTTACGACCGCAACACCTACACCAACACCCTGCTACGCAAGGCCGGGGTGGAAGTCATCACTATCAGCGCCGGTGAGCTCGGCCGGGGCCGTGGCGGCGGCCACTGCATGACCTGCCCGATCATCCGCGACCCAATCGACTACTAAGGAGACTCCATCATGGCTTTCAACATGCGCAACCGCAGCCTGCTGTCGCTGATGCACCACACCACCCGCGAGCTGCACTACCTGCTGGACCTGTCCCGCGACCTCAAGCGCGCCAAATACACCGGCACCGAGCGTCCGCACCTGCAAGGCAAGAACATCGCGCTGATCTTCGAAAAGACCTCGACCCGCACCCGCTGCGCGTTCGAAGTCGCCGCCCATGACCAGGGCGCCCACGTCACCTACATCGACCCGGTGTCGTCGCAGATCGGCCACAAGGAAAGCATGAAAGACACCGCCCGCGTGCTCGGGCGCATGTTTGATGCGATCGAGTACCGTGGCTTCGAGCAGGAAATCGTCGAAGAGCTGGCCAAGTTCGCCGGCGTGCCGGTGTTCAACGGCCTCACCGCCGAATTCCACCCGACCCAAATGATCGCCGACACCCTGACCATGCGCGAGCACAGCGACAAGCCGCTGCATGACATCAGCTACGCCTACCTGGGGGATGCGCGCTACAACATGGGCAATTCGCTGCTGATGATCGGCGCCAAGCTGGGCATGGACGTGCGCATCGGCGCACCCAAAGCGCTGTGGCCGCACGCGGACTTCATCAAGCAATGCCAGGCGTTTGCCGAAGAAAGCGGCGCACGCATCACCATCACCGAAGACCCGAAGGAAGCAGTGAAAGGCGTGGACTTCATCCACACCGATATCTGGGTGTCCATGGGCGAGCCGGTGGAAGCGTGGGACGAGCGCATCGAGCAACTGCTGCCGTACCAGGTCAACGCCAAGATGATGAAAGCCTCGGGCAACCCACGGGTGAAATTCATGCACTGCCTGCCGGCGTTCCACAACAGCGAAACCAAGGTGGGCAAGGACATCGCCGCGCGGTATCCAAACCTGGCCAATGGCGTGGAAGTGACCGAAGAGGTGTTTGAGTCGCCGGCCAACATCGCGTTCGAGCAGGCGGAAAACCGCATGCATACCATCAAGGCGATTCTGGTGTCGGCACTCGCAGATATCTAAAAAATGTGGGAGGGGGCTTGCCCCCGATAGCGGTACATCAGTAATAAAAGTGCTGGCTGAAACACCGCAATCGGGGGCAAGCCCCCTCCCACACTAACCGCGTTCACAACGATGAATTTCAGAAGGACATTTTGTATGCGCATCGTCGTAGCCCTGGGCGGCAACGCCCTGCTCCGCCGTGGTGAACCCATGACCGCGGACAACCAACGCGCCAATATCCGCATCGCCACCGAACAGATCGCCAAGATCCATGCCGGCAACGAGCTGGTGATCGCCCACGGCAATGGCCCGCAAGTCGGCCTGCTGTCGTTGCAGGCAGCGGCCTACATCCAGGTCTCGCCATACCCGCTGGACGTGCTCGGCGCCGAAACCGAAGGCATGATCGGCTACATCATCGAACAGGAACTGGGCAACCTGCTGGACTTCGAAGTGCCCTTCGCTACCCTGCTCACCCAAGTGGAAGTGGACGCCAAGGACCCCGCCTTCAAGAACCCGACCAAGCCCATCGGCCCGGTGTATTCCAAGGCCGAAGCGGAGAAACTCGCCGCCGAAAAAGGCTGGGCCATTGCGCCGGATGGTGACAAGTACCGTCGCGTGGTCGCCAGCCCACGGCCCAAACGCATCTTTGAAATCCGCCCGATCAAGTGGCTGCTGGAAAAAAGCGCCATCGTCATCTGCGCCGGCGGCGGTGGCATCCCGACGATGTATGGGGAAGACGGCAAGCTGCGCGGGATTGAGGCCGTGATCGACAAAGACTTGTGTTCTTCGTTGCTGGCCTCGCAACTGGAGGCCGATCTGCTGGTGATCGCCACCGACGTCAACGCGGCCTTCATCGACTACGGCAAGCCTACCCAGAAGGCCATCGGCCAGGCCCACCCCGACGAAATGGAAAAGCTCGGCTTCGCCGCCGGTTCCATGGGGCCCAAGGTCCAAGCGGCCTGCGAGTTCGCCCGCAAGACTGGCAAAACCGCCGTCATCGGTTCACTCTCGGACATCGAAGCCATCGTCCAGGGCAGTGCCGGTACACGCATCAGTACGGCAACACCTGGCATCACCTATCTGTGAAGTAGAGGAGAGACGCCTATGGCCACCTTTGAACCCGGTCACTTGCATGTTGAACGTCACGCGCTGAATGCTCAGGACTACAGCTACAACCTGTGCATCGACTACGAAGTCAGCCAGGACCCAAAGGAAGGCAAGGGCATGCTGTTCAAGCTGCATGGCTCGGTGCAGGGCAAGGACCTCAAGGAAGAGTTCTTCCTGCCCAAGGACCAGGCATTCGACTTTGCGCGGCATGCGATGAACATCGCGCAGAAGTATGGGATGCCTAAGGTCGCGGTGTTGAATGGCTCGATGCACAAGCAGTACGACCTGATGTTCGAGGATGTGCGGCATCAACTGGATGTGAAGGCCGGGGACCCGATCAAACCCGAGCACTTGGAATAACGGTCACAACTCAGCTTCAACGGTGGGAGGGGGCTTGCCCCTCCCACATTTTGATCTCCACCCTCTGCAAGGCATACTTGCCGCCTCTCGCTCCCTAGAATCGTTAGCGCCCCATGCGTATCCACGTCAGCTTCATCGACCGCGTCGGCATCACCCAGGAAGTCCTGGCCCTGCTCGGTGGGCGCAATCTCAACCTGGATGCGGTGGAGATGGTGCCACCCAACGTCTACATCGACGCACCGACCCTCAGCGCCGAGGTGCTCGAAGAGCTGCGCGATGCGCTGTTCAGCGTGCACGGCGTGCAGGCGGTGACCGTGGTGGACATCCTCCCCGGCCAACGCCGCCACCTGCAACTCGACGCCCTGCTGGCCGCCATGACCGACCCGGTGCTGGCGCTGGACAGCGCGGGCAAGATCCTGCTGGCCAACCCGGCGCTGATCGCCCTGTACGGCCGCGAACCGGCCGGCGAAAGCATCAGCGAGCTGTTTAATGACCCGGCGCTGCTCGACACCTTGCTGGAACACGGCTTTCGCTTGCCGCTGCGCGAGATCAGCGTCAACGGCCAGACCCTGCTGCTGGACGCCACGCCGATCACCGACGCGGGCGCCTTGCTCACCCTGTATCAACCCAACCGCATCGGCGAACAACTGTCGGCGCTGCACCATGACCATGCCGAAGGGTTTGATGCGCTGCTTGGCGAGTCCCCGGTGATCCGCACCCTCAAGGCGCGTGCGCAGCGGGTGGCGGCGCTGGATGCGCCGCTGTTGATCCAGGGCGAGACGGGCACCGGCAAAGAACTGGTGGCGCGTGCCTGCCACGCCATCAGTGCCCGCCACAGTGCGCCGTTCCTGGCCTTGAACTGCGCGGCGCTGCCGGAAAACCTCGCCGAAAGCGAACTGTTCGGCTATGCGCCCGGCGCCTTTACCGGCGCGCAACGCGGTGGCAAGCCAGGCCTGATGGAACTGGCTAACCAGGGCACGGTGTTCCTCGATGAAATCGGCGAGATGTCGCCGTACCTGCAGGCCAAGCTGCTGCGTTTTCTCAATGACGGCAGCTTCCGACGCGTTGGCGGCGACCGTGAAGTGAAGGTCAATGTGCGCATCCTCAGCGCCACCCACCGCGACCTGGAGAAGATGGTCAGCGAAGGCACCTTCCGCGAAGACCTGTTCTACCGCCTCAACGTGCTCAACGTCGAAGTGCCGCCCCTGCGTGCACGCGGCCAGGACATCCTGCTGCTCGCCCGCTATTTCATGCAGCAGGCCTGTGCGCAGATCCAGCGTCCGGTTTGCCGCCTGGCGCCCGGCACTTACCCGGCGCTGCTGGGCAACCGCTGGCCAGGCAACGTGCGGCAGTTGCAGAACGTGATCTTCCGCGCCGCCGCCATCTGCGAAAGCAGCCTGGTGGATATCGGCGACCTCGACATCGCCGGCACCTCGGTGGCGCGCCAGAGCGACGGCGAAATCGACAGCCTGGAACAGGCGGTGGAAGACTTCGAGCGCAACCTGCTGGAAACGCTCTACACCAGCTACCCCTCGACTCGACAACTGGCCAGCCGGTTGCAGACGTCCCATACGGCGATTGCCCATCGTCTGCGCAAGTACGGCATTCCCAACAAGCCTTGAGTGACATGGTTAAAAATGTCGGAGCGCATTGCAAATGTTGGTCTGAGAACGACATCCAGTGTACTGAAAGCGCTACAGCGTAACGATATCGCTACAACCCTGTTTTTTGCGCGCCATGCAAGGCTTTGATCCACATAGGCTTTTTTTCACAGGCCCAACTGTAGCGAAATCGCTACAGGCAAAATGCATATCGTCATAACCAATTCTATCAAGTCATTGATTTATATAGGCTTAATGACGTTGGCCGCGATATTGCTAAGCAACTCCCCATTATTCCAATCCCGTCCACCAGACGAATCTGGCCCTGAGGAGTTTCCATGAGCGAGTTGCGTTTCACTGAAGATCACGAATGGCTGCGCGCCGAAGCTGACGGCAGCGTCACCGTGGGTATCACCGCTTTCGCGCAGAACGCGCTGGGTGATGTGGTTTTCGTGCAACTGCCGGAGTTGCAGGCCTACGACAAGGGCGCCGAAGCGTCCACCGTGGAATCGGTCAAGGCCGCCAGCGGCGTGTACATGCCTCTGGACGGGGAAGTCCTCGAAGTGAACGACAAGCTCGACGGCAGCCCGGAGTTGGTCAACGAAGACCCGATGGGCGAAGGTTGGTTCTTCCGCTTTAAACCGGCCGATGCCGGGGCAGTCGCTAAACTGTTGGATCAGGACGCGTACGATCGCCTGATCAAAGCCAACGCTGAAGCTTGAGGAGCGCGCCATGACCGTTAATCTCACCACCGCCAACGAATTCATCGCCCGCCACATCGGCCCGCGCCAGGAAGATGAGCAGCAGATGCTCGCCAGCCTGGGTTTTGACTCCCTGGAAGCCCTGAGCGCCAGCGTGATCCCGGAAAGCATCAAGGGCACCAGCGTGCTCGGCCTGGAAGACGGCCTGAGCGAAGCCGAAGCCCTGGCCAAGATCAAGGCCATCGCCGGCAAGAACCAACTGTTCAAGACCTACATCGGCCAGGGCTACTACAACTGCCACACGCCGTCGCCAATCCTGCGCAACCTCCTGGAAAACCCGGCCTGGTACACCGCCTACACCCCGTACCAACCCGAGATTTCCCAAGGCCGCCTGGAAGCGCTGCTGAACTTCCAGACCCTGATCAGCGACCTCACCGGCCTGCCGATCGCCAACGCCTCCCTGCTCGACGAAGCCACCGCCGCCGCCGAAGCCATGACCTTCTGCAAGCGTCTGAGCAAGAACAAGGGCAGCAACGCCTTCTTCGCCTCGATCCACAGTCACCCGCAGACCCTCGACGTGCTGCGCACCCGTGCCGAGCCGCTGGGCATCGACGTGGTGGTGGGCGATGAGCGCGAACTGAGCGACGTCAGCCCATTCTTCGGCGCCCTGCTGCAATACCCGGCCAGCAACGGTGACGTGTTCGACTACCGCGAACTGACGGAGCGCTTCCACGCCGCCAATGCCCTGGTGGCCGTGGCCGCCGACCTGCTGGCCCTGACCCTGCTGACCCCGCCGGGTGAGTTCGGCGCCGACGTGGCCATCGGCAGCGCGCAACGCTTCGGCGTGCCGCTGGGCTTTGGTGGCCCGCACGCGGCGTACTTCTCCACCAAGGATGCGTTCAAGCGCGACATGCCGGGCCGTCTGGTCGGCGTGTCCGTCGACCGTTTCGGCAAGCCGGCCCTGCGCCTGGCCATGCAGACCCGCGAGCAACATATCCGCCGCGAGAAAGCCACGTCGAACATCTGCACCGCCCAGGTATTGCTGGCCAACATCGCCAGCATGTACGCCGTGTACCACGGCCCCAAGGGCCTGACCCAGATCGCCCGACGTGTGCACCAGTTGACCGCGATCCTGGCCAAGGGCCTGACTGCCCTGGGCCAGAACGTCGAGCAAACCCACTTCTTCGACACCATTACCCTGAACACCGGCGCCAACACTGCCGCCCTGCACGAAAAGGCCCGTGCCCAGAGCATCAACCTGCGCGTCGTGGACGGCGAGCATCTTGGTGTGTCGGTGGACGAAACCACCACCCAGGCCGATATCGAAACCCTGTGGGCGATCTTCGCCGACGGCAAGGCCCTGCCGGACTTCGCTGCCAAGGTTGAAAGCACCCTGCCGACCGCCCTGCTGCGTCAGTCGCCTGTGCTCAGCCACCCGGTATTCAACCGCTACCACTCCGAAACCGAGCTGATGCGCTACCTGCGCAAACTGGCCGACAAGGACCTGGCGCTGGACCGCACCATGATCCCGCTGGGCTCGTGCACCATGAAGCTCAACGCCGCCAGCGAAATGATCCCGGTGACCTGGGCCGAGTTCGGTGCCCTGCACCCGTTCGCCCCGGCCGAACAAAGCGCCGGCTACCTGCAACTGACGTCCGAACTGGAAGCGATGCTCTGCGCGGCTACCGGCTACGACGCGATCTCGTTGCAACCGAACGCCGGTTCCCAGGGTGAGTACGCCGGCCTCCTGGCCATCCGTGCCTACCACCAGAGCCGTGGCGAAGAACGCCGCGACATCTGCCTGATCCCGTCGTCAGCCCACGGCACCAACCCGGCAACCGCCAACATGGCCGGCATGCGCGTGGTCGTCACCGCGTGCGACGCCCGTGGCAACGTCGACATCGAAGACCTGCGCGCCAAGGCCATCGAGCACCGCGAGCACCTCGCCGCGCTGATGATCACCTACCCATCGACCCACGGTGTGTTCGAAGAAGGCATCCGCGAAATCTGCGGCATCATTCACGACAACGGCGGCCAGGTGTACATCGACGGCGCCAACATGAACGCCATGGTTGGCCTGTGCGCCCCAGGCAAGTTCGGTGGCGACGTGTCCCACCTGAACCTGCACAAGACCTTCTGCATCCCCCACGGCGGTGGCGGCCCGGGCGTCGGTCCGATTGGCGTCAAGTCGCACCTCACACCGTTCCTGCCTGGCCACGCGGCCCTGGAACGCAAGGAAGGCGCGGTGTGCGCCGCGCCGTTCGGCAGCGCAAGCATCCTCCCGATCACCTGGATGTACATCAGCATGATGGGCGGTGCGGGCCTCAAGCGCGCTTCGCAATTGGCGATCCTGAATGCCAACTACATTTCCCGGCGCCTGGAAGAGCACTACCCGGTGCTGTACACCGGCAGCAACGGCCTGGTAGCCCACGAATGCATCCTGGATTTGCGCCCGCTGAAGGACAGCAGCGGCATCAGCGTGGATGACGTGGCCAAGCGCCTGATCGACTTCGGCTTCCATGCGCCGACCATGTCGTTCCCAGTGGCCGGCACCTTGATGATCGAGCCGACCGAAAGCGAATCCAAGGAGGAACTGGACCGTTTCTGCAACGCCATGATCGCCATCCGCGAAGAAATCCGCGCAGTGGAGAACGGCACGCTGGACAAGGACGACAACCCGCTGAAAAACGCACCCCACACCGCAGCTGAACTAGTAAGTGAGTGGACCCACCCCTACACCCGCGAACAGGCGGTGTATCCAGTGCCATCGTTGATCGAAGGCAAGTACTGGCCGCCGGTGGGGCGTGTCGACAACGTGTTTGGTGACCGTAATCTGGTGTGTGCGTGCCCGTCGATCGAGAGCTACGCATAACCAAAGGATGCATTGGGTACAAATGTGGGAGGGGGCTTGCCCCCGAATGCGGTGCATCAGCCACAGATAAGCTGACTGACACACCGTCATCGGGGGCAAGCCCCCTCCCACACTAGATCGAGTCAACTTTCAGAAAATAATAAGAAACCGGAGAACAACCATGTCCCTTAGCGTGTTCGACCTGTTCAAGATTGGCATTGGCCCCTCCAGCTCCCACACCGTCGGCCCGATGCGTGCGGCCGCTCGATTCGTCGAGGGTCTCAAGCGTGACCACCTGCTGGGCGCCACCACCTGCGTCAAGGTGGAACTCTATGGGTCGCTGGGCGCCACCGGCAAAGGCCACGGCAGCGACAAAGCCGTACTGCTGGGCCTGGAAGGCGAACACCCGGACACCGTGAATACCGAAACCGTGGCAACACGCCTGGCGCAGATGCGCAAGGACGGCCACCTGAACCTGCTCGGTGAACACCGCATTGCGTTCAACGAGAAAGAACACCTGGCGATGATTCGCAAACCCCTCGCCTACCATCCCAACGGCATGATTTTTCGTGCCTTCGACGCCGCCCACATCCAGATCCGCAGCCGCGAGTACTACTCGGTCGGCGGTGGTTTTGTGGTGGACGAAGACGCCGCCGGCGCCGACCGGATTGTCGAAGACGCCACGCCCCTGACCTTCCCGTTCAAGCACGCCAAGGACTTGCTGAGCCATTGCACCACTTACGGGCTGTCCATCAGCCAGGTGATGCTGACCAATGAAAGCGCCTGGCGCCAGGAAGCGGAAACCCGCGCCGGTTTGCTGAAAATCTGGCAGGTGATGCAGGACTGCGTGGACGCCGGTTGTCGCAACGAAGGGATCCTGCCCGGTGGATTGAAGGTCAAGCGACGCGCGGCGGCCCTGCATCGCCAGCTGTGCAAGAACCCGGAGTCGGCGTTGCGCGACCCGCTGTCGGTGCTCGATTGGGTCAACCTCTACGCCCTGGCGGTCAACGAAGAAAACGCCAACGGCGGGCGCGTGGTCACGGCGCCCACCAATGGTGCGGCCGGGATCGTGCCGGCGGTGCTGCATTACTACATGCGTTTTATCCCTGGCGCGAATGAGGACGGCGTAGTGCGCTTCCTGCTCACCGCGGCCGCCATCGGCATTCTGTACAAAGAAAACGCCTCGATCTCCGGCGCCGAAGTCGGCTGCCAGGGCGAGGTCGGCGTGGCCTGTTCCATGGCCGCCGGTGCGTTGTGCGAAGTATTGGGCGGCAGCGTGTCCCAGGTGGAAAACGCCGCCGAAATCGGCATGGAGCACAACCTCGGCTTGACCTGCGACCCGATCGGCGGACTGGTGCAGGTGCCCTGCATCGAGCGTAACGCCATGGGCTCGGTCAAGGCGATCAACGCAGTGCGCATGGCCTTGCGCGGCGATGGGCAGCACTTTGTGTCCCTCGACAAGGTCATCCGCACCATGCGCCAGACCGGCGCCGACATGAAAAGCAAATACAAGGAAACCGCCCGTGGCGGTTTGGCGGTCAACATTATCGAGTGCTGACGCCTAAAAGCGCGCCAGCACGTTTTTCAGGAGCTGAATATGTCCACCGAAACCCTGTTGAAAACCCCTCTGCACGCCCTGCACCTCGAACTGGGCGCACGCATGGTGCCCTTCGCCGGCTACGACATGCCAGTGCAATACCCGCTGGGCGTGATGAAGGAACACCTGCACGCACGTGATCAAGCCGGCTTGTTCGATGTGTCCCACATGGGCCAGATCCGCCTCACCGGCGCCAACGCCGCCAAGGCCCTGGAAACCCTGGTGCCGGTCGACATCATCGATCTGCCGGTGGGCATGCAGCGTTACGCGATGTTCACCAATGACCAGGGCGGCATTCTCGATGACCTGATGGTGGCGAACCTGGGTAACGACGAACTGTTCCTGGTGGTCAATGCGGCCTGCAAGGACCAGGACCTGGCGCACCTGCGCCAGCATATCGGCGACCAGTGCACCATCGAGCCGCTGTTCGAAGAGCGTGCATTGCTGGCGCTGCAGGGCCCGGCGGCAGTCAAGGTACTGGCGCGCCTGGCACCGGAAGTGACCAAGATGACCTTCATGCAATTCGCTTCCCTGCGCCTGCTGGGCGTGGACTGCTATGTCAGCCGTTCGGGCTACACCGGTGAGGACGGCTTCGAAATCTCCGTGCCTGCCGCCAACGCGGAAAGCCTGGCGCGCAGCCTGCTGGCCGAGACCGAAGTACAGGCCATCGGCCTGGGCGCCCGCGACTCGTTGCGCCTGGAAGCCGGCCTGTGCCTCTACGGCCACGACATGAACACCGACACCACCCCCATCGAGGCCAGCCTGTTGTGGGCTATCTCGAAGGCCCGCCGTGCCGACGGTGCGCGTGCCGGTGGCTTTCCCGGTGCCGACACCATCTTCACCCAGCAGCAAGCCGGCGTGAGCCGCAAACGTGTAGGCCTGCTGCCACAGGAGCGTACGCCCGTGCGTGAAGGCGCGGAAATTGTCGACGCAGACGGCACCGTGATCGGCAGCGTGTGCAGCGGCGGTTTCGGCCCGACCCTCGGCGGCCCGCTGGCCATGGGTTACCTGGACAGCGCATTCATCGCACTGGATACCGAAGTCTCTGCGTTGGTGCGTGGGAAAAAGGTGCCACTTCGTGTAAGTAAAATGCCATTTGTGCCACAACGTTACTATCGTGGCTGATTGACTGTTTCTATAAGTAACGCGATTGCGTTAACGTGCACTAATCTGTAACGCAATCGCCATAAAACAGTGCACTTCCGATAGTCTTTTATAGAGGGATCAACCTATAACAAGTGACCAACTCTATCGAATAAGTCAGTTCCACACTGTTCAACAAAGTGTCATGAGCCCCAGCAAAACCTGGGCTTTTGGCAGGGCTTGTTTTTTCTCTATTAGTTGGCGTAGAGTTTGCCCACTGTGTTTGCATGGGTCGCTTGGAACCTGGACCTGGGCAGTAGCTGAAGAAGTCCGCTACAACCCGTTCGACGTCTCTTACTTTCCTGCAACCCAGCCCAGTACTCTTTCATGCGAAAGGGGCTGTCATTAATTTTTAGCGTCAAGGAAATAAGAAAATGGCTGAACGTCAGAGCGGTACCGTCAAGTGGTTTAACGACGAGAAAGGGTTTGGTTTTATCACTCCAGAAAGCGGTCCGGATCTGTTCGTGCATTTCCGCGCTATTCAGGGCAACGGCTTCAAGAGCCTGAAAGAAGGCCAGAAAGTGACATTCGTTGCTGTGCAAGGCCAGAAAGGCATGCAGGCTGACGAAGTACTGGCAGAAAACCACTGAGTTCTTCTGCGACAAAAAGCCCCTGATGGTGACATCAGGGGCTTTTTTATGTGCATTTGCTCGTAAAATGGCTTTTTTTCATAAGAGAGCCCTGCCATGTCGAAACCCCTGCTGAGCCCCCAAGGCGAATTCCCCGCCGTTGGCCTGGGCCGTCGCCTGGCAGCGATGTTCTATGATTTCCTGCTATGCACCGCACTGCTGATCGTCACAGCGTTTATCTACAAGCTGATCTGGATCGCGTTTGTCGGTGAAGCCAGGATGCGCACCCTCACCGAATCCGGCGCGCTGGATGGCGACCCGTTGTTATCGACGATTCTGTTGTTTGTGCTGTTTGGCTTTTTCGCCAAGTTCTGGACCCATTCCGGGCAGACCCTGGGCATGCAGGTGTGGGGCGTACGCGTACAGAACGCTGACGGCTCGCGGATCAGCCTGTGGCAGGCGCTGTTGCGCTTCGTGGTGTCGATTGCGTCGTGGTTGTGCGTGGGGCTGGGGTTTATCTGGTCGCTGTTTGATAAGCGCAAACGCAGCTGGCATGACATCTATTCCGACAGCCAGCTGGTGCGTATCCCCAAGCAGAAGAAGTAGCCTTCTACCTATTGGATATCAAAATGTGGGAGGGGGCTTGCCCCCGATAGCAGTGTGTCAGTCACAGGTGTATTAACTGATCCACTGCTATCGGGGGCAAGCCCCCTCCCACATTTTTTACCGCGTTCGACTATGCGTTACCGGCCCGCTTCAGCCGCGCCGCCTGGGTGAAATCCAACATGCGCTTGAGCGGGCGTACTGCCTGCGGGATTACCGACGGTTCGACGAATATCTCGTTACTGCCCTCACGCAGACACTGCAACGTGCGCTCCAGCGTGTTCATCGCCATCCACGGGCAGTGCGCGCAACTACGGCACGCCGCGCCGTTACCGGCGGTAGGCGCTTCGACGAAGACCTTGTCCGGGCACAGCTGCTGCATCTTGTAAAAGATGCCGCGGTCGGTGGCGACGATAAACGTCTTGTTCGGCAGGCGCTGGGCCGCGGCAATCAGCTGGCTGGTAGAACCCACGGCATCCGCCAGTTCGATCACCGAGGTCGGCGACTCCGGATGCACCAGAATGGCTGCATCCGGGTAAAGCGCCTTCATGTCTTCCAACTGCTTGGATTTGAATTCTTCGTGGACGATGCAGGCACCGTCCCACAGCAACATATCGGCACCGGTCTGGCGCTGGATGTATGTGCCCAGGTGCTTGTCTGGCCCCCAGATGATTGTCTCGCCGTTGTCCATCAGGCTTTCGACGATTTCCAGCGCGCAGCTTGACGTCACCACCCAATCCGCCCGGGCTTTGACCGCCGCCGAGGTGTTGGCATACACCACCACGGTGCGTTCGGGATGCTGGTCGCAGAACGCCGAAAACTCATCGACTGGGCAGCCCAGGTCCAGGGAGCAGGTGGCTTCCAGGGTGGGCATGAGGATGCGCTTTTCAGGCGTGAGGATCTTGGCAGTCTCGCCCATGAAACGTACGCCAGCGACCAAGACTGTCTTGGCCGGGTGAGCGGCGCCGAAGCGGGCCATTTCCAAGGAGTCGGAGACACAGCCACCGGTTTCTTCGGCCAGGGCCTGGATAACCGGATCACAGTAGAAGTGGGCAACCAGCACCGCATCCTGAGCCTTGAGCTCGGCGGCGATGGCAGTGCGCAGGCTCGCCTCTTCATCGGCGCTGAGGGCCTTGGGCTGCTTGGCGTCGAGGTGGGCTTGAACCAGAAGGCGTTCGGAAATTTGCGTCATGTTCGCAAGACCTGCAGGCGCAGTTGCGCGAAAGTCGAGTGTACCACCGGCTCTGGAGCCCTTCGGGCACCGCCGGACGAAGTGATTGTGTTCATCAAGCACGGGTTAAGGTGAAGCTCGGCAAGGCTACAGAATATCGAATGGTTTCAAAAGCCTAATCTGGTACTCGCCTGCGCCTTCGTGGAGCAAAAAAAAGGAAACCCCGCTTGGGGTTTCCTGCGTTTACCGCCGGTTGTTCATCAAAAACGGTAAGTCACCGAACCACCAAACCCGTTGGCGCTGTTTTCATACTTCGCATCGTAGGTCAGGCCAACCTGGGAAAGGTTCTGCCGCACCTTGATCGGCTCTTCCTTGAGGTAGGAATACGCCACATCGAAGGTCAGGTTATCGACGGGCGTCCAGCCGGCACCCAGGCTGAAAACGGTGCGGTCCCCCGTGGGAATCCGCACGGAGCGGTCGGTGTTGTTGGTAGGCGTCTGGTCCACCGAGAGACCGGTCCGCAGTACGAGTTCTTTGTTGACCCGATAGGCCGCACCGATCGCGTGAGACCAGGTGTCATGCCAGTGCTGCTGCTCTGTGATGGCGCCCAGGCCACCGAATTGAGCAGTGAGGTCGGAGACTCCATCGTTATTGATGGTGATCTTTTTCAACTGACTCCAGCGGGTATAGGTGCTGCCAAGGTACAAGGTCCAGTCGTCATTCAGTTGATGGGTTACCGAGAAATCCACCGATGACGGCGTGGTCACGTCCAGGCTGGCGTCATACTTCTGCGGCCCACCGTCGAAGGCATCGGAAATCAAGCCGGAGGCATGGGTCTTGCCGCTGAGGTGGTAGACCACCTGCGAGTGGTAGGTCACACCGATGCGCGTGCTCTCAAGAGGCTGCACCAGGAGACCGGCGTTGAACCCGGTAGCGTTGTCGTCACCTTTGACTTTCACACTTTCGCCGGCGCCGCCACCCAGCGGCACATTGGAATCCAGCTCGCCACTGATGCGGTTGAAGGTCGGGCCAAAGCCCACCGACACTTTATCGTTGAAGGCATAGCTGACCGTCGGTTGCACGGTGATGACCTGGACCTTGCTCTTGTTGCCAAAGCCATTGCCCTGGAAGCTGTGTTCATAGTCGGTCACCAGGCCGAACGGCGCGTAGATGCCCAGGCCGAATGCCCAGTGCTCATCAATGGGCGTGACCAGGTAGCCCATCGGCACGGCAATGCCGGGCACCATATCGCCCTTGTTGGTGCCTGGGTTGTCGGCACCGAACTGCGAGGAACTGGCGTCCTTGATGTTGGATTTGGCATCGAGGTAAGTCGCACCGAGGCTGACTTCATTCTGCTTCAGACGCGACATGCCGGCGGGGTTGCCGAACACCGTGCTGGCGTCTTCGGCCGAGGAGGAACGACCGGCGTAGCCCGTACCCATTGAACTGATGCTTTGTTCATTGAGCGCGAAACCACCGGCGAACAACGGGGTTGAGGCAAGGGAAACGGCAAGCGCCAAGGCGCCTTTAAGAGTTTTGTTATTCATTATTAGGACTCGAATTATGGGGCAGCGATGGGGAAGCTACCAACGTTCGAGCGAGGGGTTTATGAAGAGTTTTTCATGCACTGAATTGTCGGACAATTCTATGCATTTCAATGACTTTGGCTGTTTTTTCGTTTCCAGCAATGACCTTTTAACCCGAATCTGACCAGCCGGTTTTAACCACGGATTGGCTATGGCTCAGATATAAAAAACCCCAAGCGCTTCATACGCTTGGGGCATTCGGTGTGTTCAAACAGGCAAAAAAAAACCCGGAAATCCTCACTTGCGTGGGCCTTCCGGATTTTCTAAACCGCCAAAAATGGTGGGTCGTGTGGGATTCGAACCTACGACCAATTGGTTAAAAGCCAACTGCTCTACCAACTGAGCTAACGACCCGCTGTGTGGTGGCGCGTATAATACTGATTTCTAAGGATTATTCAACACCTTATTTGAAATAAATCAGAAATAACGCGTTGGGTCAGTAATTCCGGCGGCTTGGAAGCCTTCTGCACGCAGTCGGCAGCTGTCGCATTTCCCACAAGCACGGCCGTCATCGTCTGCCTGGTAGCAGGAAACCGTCAGCGAATAATCGACGCCAAGTCCTACACCTGCTTTCACGATATCGGCCTTGCTGAGGTTTTGCAGCGGCGCCAGGATACGGAAGCCCTGCCCTTCTACACCGGCCTTTGTCGCCAGGTTGGCCATGCGCTCGAATGACTCGACGAATTCTGGGCGGCAGTCCGGGTAGCCGGAATAATCCACCGCATTGACTCCGATAAAGATATCGCGGGCGTTGAGCACTTCTGCCCAGCCCAGGGCGAGGGACAGGAACACGGTATTACGCGCTGGCACGTAAGTCACCGGGATGCCTTCGCCGGCGGTTTCCGGCACATCGATGCTGCTGTCAGTGAGGGCCGAGCCGCCGATGCCATTGAGGTTCAAACCGATAACCTTGTGCTCGACCACCCCCATGTCACGGGCAACGCGGGCAGCAGCGTTCAGCTCGGCGCGATGGCGCTGGCCGTAGTCGAAACTCATGGTGTAGCAGGCATAACCTTCAGCTTGCGCCATCGCCACCACGGTTGCCGAGTCCAGGCCACCGGACAGCAGGATTACCGCGCGTTTTTGATCAATCATTGGTTTAGTCATTTCAGCGTCCTGGCTCGTCGTTCCAAAGGTATTTATGCAGTTGCAATTGCAGACGGACTGGCAGGTTATCAGCCACCACCCAGTCGGCAAGGTCGCGCGCGTTCAGATCATGGTGGCTTGGCGAGAACAATACTTCGCCTGCGCGGCGATCAAGGCCGTACTGAATCAGCTTAGAGTTCGCCCAGTCGTAGTCATCGCGCGAACAGATAACGAACTTGACCTGATCGTTGGCCGTCAGCAATTCGATGTTCTCGTAGCGATTGCGGTGCGCTTCCTTGGAGCCGGGGGTCTTGAGATCCACCACGCGGCTTACACGCGGATCGACCGCCGAGATATCCAGCGCGCCACTGGTTTCCAGGGAGACCTCGTAACCGGCGTCACACAGCTGCTTGAGTAATGGGATGGCATTGGGCTGGGCCAGCGGCTCACCACCGGTCACGCAGACGTAGCGCGGCTTGTAGCCGGCGACCTGCTCCAGGATGTCATCGAGCGTGCGCACCGTACCGCCACTGAAGGCGTAGGCGCTGTCACAGTACTGGCAACGCAAGGGGCAACCGGTCAGGCGCACAAATACTGTGGGCAGGCCGGCCGTTCGCGTTTCACCCTGCAACGAGTAAAAAACTTCGGTAATACGTAATGTGTCTTGCATAGTCGCCACGGGCGTAACAGCTAAACAGGCTGTCCGCCTCCGTCAGGCACTTTAAGGGACCCCGCCAACGCGTAGACCCCAAAAAGCGTGTTTCATAAAAGGGCGTGGATTCTAACGAAAAAACCCGCGCCAGGCGCGGGTTTCTTCTAAACGGGCAAACGTCGCTTACAAGCGCTGCAGATCCCGTTGGGCCAACTGGGCAGCGGAAGTCCCCGGATACTGGGCCACCACCTGTTGCAGAATGCCTTTGACCTTGTCGGTATGACCCAGGCGGCGTTCTACGTCAGCGAGTTTGTACAGCGAGTCCGGCACCTTGGCGTGCTTGGGGTACAGCTGGCTGACCTTGGCAAATGCCTGGCCCGCGCCCTGTAGATCACCCTTTGCCAGGTTGACTTCACCTAACCAGTACTGGGCGTTGCCCGCGTATTGGCTGTTCGGGTATTTGCGCAGGAAAGCGGTAAAGGCCTGGCTGGCCTTGTCAAAATCCTTGGCTTTGATCAGGTCGAAGGCTGCATCGTAATACAGCTTTTCCTTCGCCGGATCACCCGGTTCGCTGCTCGCGGCAGGGGCTTGGCTGGCAGCCGCCCCTGCTGCTGCACCGGCAGCAGCGCTAGGCGCGCCACCGGCAGAAGAATTATCAGGAGTTGCGGCAGGTTGAACGCCGGCTCCAATACGTTGATCAAGATCCTTGTAACGCTCCAGGCCTTCTTGCTTGAGCTGGTTCACCTGGTTTTGCAGTACCTCAATAGCGCCTTGCTGCTGCGCGATTTGATCCTGCATGCGTTGCAGCTGGTTGAACAGTTCGCCCTGTGCCGAGGGAGCGGACGTAGCCGCTCCCCCCGCATAGGCGCCGTTCGTGCCATAACCCGCTGGCGGATAACTGCTCCCGCTATTGTTATAGCCAGAGTTGCTATCTTCCACAGGAACCGCAGCCCACACCGCAAGCGGTGCGAGGCTGAGAGCCAATACAGTCAGAGCACGACGGCACGTTCGCATGACGAATTACTTACGCAGTTCGACGCGACGGTTTTGAGCCCAGGACTGCTCGTCGTGGCCAGTAGCAACTGGACGCTCTTTACCGTAGGAAACCAGTTCCAGTTGGCCTGGAGCAACACCTTGCAGTACCAGGTAGCGCTGAACGGCTTTCGCACGACGCTCGCCCAGTGCCATGTTGTACTCACGAGTACCACGTTCGTCAGTGTTACCTTCCAGAACAACGCGAGCGCCGTTAGCTTTCAGGTCCTTCGCGTGAACGTCCAGAGCGCGCATGGCTTCTGGTTTCAGGTCCGAACTGTCGTATTCGAAGTAGAAAGTGGTGATAGCGCGCAGAGCAGCTTCTTCGCTCAGGGAGCCGTCAACCGCACCAGTGTTAGCGCCGTAACCAGCGTTTGGATCAACAGCTGCGCCTTCACCGGCATTGTCGCCGCCTTTAGACGAGCAACCAACGGCTACGGACAGAGCCAGAGCCAGAGCAGCAAACTTACCAAACTTCAGCATTTCCATCGTGAAACTCCTAATGAACCCCAGTGTGTTAAGCAAATCTTTTTGTAGCGCCGCGTCAGTTCAGGTAAGGGGACCAGGATGGTTCTCTGACTTCGCCTTGTGCGGTAGGAAGTGGGAGCCTTACGCGTCCATTAATGGACACGAGCATCAAGACTCCCCGGCCCTGCTGGCGGGTGGCGTAGATTACCATGGTGCCGTTGGGCGCAACAGTGGCTGACTCATCAAGGTTGGTATCTGTAAGGATTTTTACGGTTCCACGCTGCAAATCCTGGGCCGCAACCCGGAAATTAGTGAAACCATCCTGACGGTGAATCATCACCAACGTCTTTTCATCAGCCGAAAGTTTAGGGTTGGCGTTGTAGTTACCGATAAAAGTAACCCGTTCTGCACCGCCACCATTCACGTTCGCCTTATAGACCTGTGGCTTGCCGCCTCGGTCAGAGGTGAAGTAGATGGTCGAACCATCCTTGCCCCAGAACGGTTCGGTATTGATACCCGGACCGCTGGTTGCACGAGTGATCTGGCGCGTGGCCATGTTCATCACGTAGATGTCCGGGTTGCCGTCTTTGGACAGCACGAACGCCAGGCGCGAACCATCCGGTGACCACGCTGGCGCACCGTTGAGGCCTTCGAAGTTGGTGATCTGCTCACGACGGCCAGTATCAATGTGCTGGACGAAGATACGCGGACGCTTCTGCTCGAAAGACACGTAGGCAATGCGCTTGCCGTCCGGCGCAAAACGCGGCGACAGGATTGGCTCACGGGATTGCAGCAAGGTTACAGCGCGCGCACCGTCGTAGTCCGAACGCTGCAAGGTGTAGCGAGTGTTGTCCACCGAGAAACGCTCAGCCGTTACGTACAGCAGGCGCGTCGAGAAAGCCCCCTTGATGCCGGTGAGCTTTTCAAACGACTGGTCCGAAATGTAGTGGGCCATGTCGCGGATCTGCTCGGCAGTGCCCGAGACGCTGCCGGTCAGGACCTGCTGCTCGGTCGCCACGTTGAACAAGGTGTAGGTGATTTGCAGGCGACCGCCGGCCGGCGTGATGTTGCCGACCATCAGGTACTGCGCACCCACCGCTTTCCAATCACGGAACACGACTTCGCTGGCCTGGTTTGGCTGGCTGATCATGTTGCCTTTTGGAATGGGCGCGTAGTAACCGGAGTTGCGCAGGTCGTCACTGACGATCTGGGCCATGTCGTCCGGCAGCACGCTGCCGCCCTGCCAGCCGAACGGTACTACCGCGATCGGGGTGGCCCGGTCGCTACCGCTGGTGACCAGGATGTTCTTTTCATCCGCCGCCGCTATCCCTGCCATACAGCAAATAACGACAAGCATTCCTCGAAGAAGGTTTCTCACAAGGCTAGATCCTCAGGTGTGAATGTCATCTTGAATGAACGATAGGGAGCGAAGTCACTTGGTTTCATTCCCTGCATCTCGGTCAACCGGCCAATGTTCTTGACTGCGGCAACCGCCGAACTGTCGAACGAACCGTCACCACTGGACTTGGCCACGCTGACCGAAGTCACCGTACCGTCCGGCAACATGCCGATCTGCAGCACTACTGTCATGCCTTTGCGCGCCGAAGGTGGACGAGTCCAGCCTTCTGCTGCCCGCGCCCGAATCAGGTCATCGAAACTGCCCGCGACTTCATCACCACGTTCATCGGCCAAGGCTTGCTGACGCTGCGGCGTGTCGGAGAGCAAATCTGCCAAGGCCTGGGCCTTCTTCTCTTCGGCGGACTTGCGCGCTGCTTCCTGGGCCTTTTTCTTCTGGGCGTCGGCGGCAGCTTTCTTCTTCGCGTCGTCGGCGACTTTTTTCTTCGCCTCGTCTGCTTCAGCTTTTTTCTTGGCGTCTTCGGCGGCTTTTTTCTTCGCGTCTTCGACTATTTTCTTCTTGGCGTCTTCAGCGGCCTTTTTCTTGGCCTCTTCTTCGGCAGCCTTCTTGGCTTCTTCTTCAGATTTCTTCTTGGCTATATCAGCCAATTGTTTCTCTTCGGCCTTTTTCGCTTCGGCAGCTTTCTCGGCTTTCTTGGCTTCATCAGCCTTTTTCGCCTCGTCAGCCTTCTTGGCTTCATCAGCCTTTTTCGATTCCTCGGCCTTTTGAGCCGCCTCTTCTTTCTTTTGTTCCGCAGCCGCCTTCACCGCTTCCTGCTCGACCTTCTTCTGTTCCATCTGTTCGACTTCAGTCTGGCGTGCAGCCGACTTCTGGGCCTCACCTGCAATCTTCTGATTGGTCTGGGTGGTGGCCTGGCTTTTCGATTTCAGCTGATACAGGGTCGCCTGCACGATCGGCTTGGCTGGCGGCAGGTCCGGGGTCATGGCAAAGCTGACGAACAGCATGCCAAACACCAGGACGTGCAGGGCAATCGCCCAGACGCTAGGCCAGAAGAAGCTTTCCGAGGCGGACGGCTCTCGCTGTTGCTGCATCAGGGCGCCTCGGTAATCAAGCCAACGTTACCCACGCCGGCCTTCTGCAGCCCGCCCATGGCGCCCATGACAGAGCCGTAGTCGACCGATTTGTCGCCACGGATGAACACCTGGGTGTGCTTGCCGCCTTCGTTGCCGGAGCGAATGATCTTGGTCACCGCATCGGTCATCGCAGGCAAGGTGAGAGCCTTGTCTTGCTGCTTCTGCGTGTCGACTTCGCTGCCAAGGTTCCAGTAATAGGTCTTGTCAGCCTTGATCGAAATGGTCAGGACTTGAGTGTTGTTGTCTTGCGGCAAGGCTTCACTGGAAACCTTGGGCAAATCAACCTTCACGCCCTGGTTGAGCATCGGCGCGGTCACCATGAAGATAACCAGCAGCACCAGCATCACGTCGATGTAAGGCACTACGTTCATCTCGGCGACCGGCTTGCGCTTTTTGCGAGCTCGAGCGATTAAAGCCATTGGGAATTACCTGCTTATTCTTCGCTGGTGTGCACTTTACGGTGCAGGATCGCCTGGAACTCATCGGCGAAGGTGTAGTAACGGCCGATCAACGTTTCGCTGGTGGCAGCGAAGCGGTTGTAGGCGATTACTGCGGGGATAGCGGCAAACAGGCCGATCGCCGTGGCGATCAAGGCTTCGGCGATACCCGGGGCCACGGTGGCCAGGGTCGCTTGCTGGGCCTGGGCCAGGCCACGGAAGGAGTTCATGATCCCCCACACGGTACCGAACAGGCCGATGTATGGGCTGACGGAACCGACGGTGGCAAGGAACGGCAGGCTTTGCTCAAGCTTTTCTTCTTCGCGGGAAATGGCGACGCGCATGGCACGGGCCACACCTTCCATCACCGCTTCCGGGTCAACGCCTGGCTGCTGGCGCAGACGGGAGAATTCCTTGAAGCCGGCGCGGAAGATCTGCTCGACGCCCGAATCCGGGTCCGGGTTGCTGCCAGCCTGGCGGTACAGCTTGGACAGGTCGATACCCGACCAGAAGCGCTCTTCAAAGCTCTCCAGGGCACGTCGACCAGCACGCAGCAGGTTGCTACGCTGAAAAATCATGACCCAAGAGGTAACCGATGCGGCTACCAGGGTCAGCATGACCAGTTGAACCACAACACTGGCATTGCTGACCAGGCTCCACATGGAGGAATGGTCGACGACGGTAGGTTCCACGCTAAATCTCCTGCTTTGATTGTTTACCCGCGCCGCTTACGTCGGCAAAGGCCGCACGTAGAGCTTCGGGAATGGCCCGGGGTTTCAAACTATTGGTGCGCACACAGGCCACCAGGAACTGCCCCTCACAGAGCAGCGTTGCATCCGTTGCCCGCCTGACCTGCTGCTTGAAACGCAGGCTGACACGGTTCAATTCGATTACTTCAGCGCTGACCAACAGCTCGTCGTCCAGCCGCGCCGGCGCGTGATACCGCGCCTCGCTGGAGTGCACGACGAATAACAGGTCCTCGCCTGCCAGCTCGGATTGGGCAAAGCCCAGCTCCCGTAGCCGCTCGGTTCGAGCCCGCTCCATGAACTTGAGGTAGTTGACGTAATACACGATGCCGCCGGCATCGGTGTCCTCGTAATAAACGCGACAGCGATGTGCGAACGACTGATCCCCGTTTTGCGCGCGCATACTCTAGTGCTTACTCCTCAGGTTGCCAATCCGGCTGGGCAACTGTTTTTTCATTGTCTGAAACTTTTCTACCGACTGAATGACGACACCAGCCACTAGGACAGCACAAACCTCGGATAAATCGTCTGGCGTGAAGCTTTTAATCGTCCACTGCATCGAGAAATTCGTCTACTACAGGCATCTCGCCCAATCGTGACGGAATGTTTAACCCAAAGTGCAGATAGGCGTGGCGCGTCACCACCCTGCCCCTTGGGGTACGCATGATGTAACCCTGCTGAATCAGGTACGGCTCCAGCACGTCCTCAATGGTATGGCGCTCTTCACTGATCGCCGCCGCCAGACTATCGACACCCACCGGCCCTCCGTCGAACTTCTCGATCATGGTCAAGAGTAGACGCCGATCCTGGTGATCGAAGCCATGCTCGTCCACATCCAGCAGGTTCAAAGCCAGGTCGGCCACGGCCTTGGTGATATGCCCCTTGGCCCGCACCTCGGCAAAATCCCGCACGCGACGCAGCAAACGGTTGGCGATCCGTGGCGTGCCGCGGGCTCGACGGGCAATTTCAAACGCGCCTTCCGGGTCCAGCGGCAGGCCGAGAATATTCGCCGAACGGCTGACAATGGTCGCCAGGTCAGCCGTGCTATAGAACTCTAGACGTTGAACAATGCCGAAACGGTCTCGCAGCGGGTTGGTCAACATGCCCGCACGGGTCGTGGCACCGACCAGCGTGAACGGCGGCAGGTCGAGCTTGATCGAGCGCGCCGCCGGGCCTTCGCCGATCATGATGTCGAGCTGGAAGTCTTCCATGGCCGGGTACAGCACTTCTTCGACGATCGGCGAGAGCCGGTGGATCTCGTCGATAAACAGCACATCGTGGGGTTCAAGGTTGGTCAGTAATGCGGCCAGATCCCCCGGACGCTCCAGCACCGGACCGGAGGTGGACTTGATCGACACGCCCATTTCCTGAGCAATAATATTCGCCAGCGTGGTCTTGCCCAACCCTGGCGGGCCGAAGATCAACGTGTGATCCAGGGACTCATTGCGCCCGCGTGCAGCCTGGATAAACAACTCCATCTGCTCGCGCACGGTGGGCTGGCCGATGTACTCGGCCAGGCTCAGGGGCCGGATGGCGCGGTCCTGGACCTCTTCACGGTCGCGCGGGCCGGTGGCTGCAATCAGACGATCAGCTTCAATCACTTAAATCATTCCCTTCAGGGCGCGGCGGATCATGTCTTCACTGCTCAGGTTCTTGTCCTTGATGGCCGATACGGCCTTGCTGGCTTCCTGCGGCTTGTAACCCAGGGAAATCAGCGCGCTGACTGCATCGCTCTCGGCACTCGCCACCTGGCCGGCCGGCATGTCCGGCTGGTTCGGGACGAGGGCAAACATGCTCGGTACGACTTCCCAGGCCTTGAAGCGGTCCTTGAGCTCCACCAGCAGGCGCTCGGCGGTCTTCTTGCCAACGCCTGGCACCTTGGTCAGCGCCGAGGTGTCCTGGGCCGAAACGGCACGCACCAGCTCATCCACTTCCAGGCTCGACATCAGAGCCAGGGCCAGTTTTGGCCCCACGCCATTCAGGCGGATCAGCTCACGGAAGAAGTCGCGGTCACGCTTGCCAATGAAACCATAGAGCAATTGCGCATCTTCGCGCACCACCAGGTGGGTGTGCAGCGTAATCGGCTCACCGACCGACGGTAGGCGATACAGGGTGGTCATGGGCACTTCCAGCTCATACCCCAACCCATTTACATCCAGAATCAGGTGCGGCGGCTGTTTTTCAGCCAGGGTGCCGCGCAAGCGTCCAATCACGGTTCAGATCCTTAAAGCTAGGGTCAGAGCAAGGTCCGACCGGAAAACGATTGCGCTGATGCTATCAGAGACGCAGGCGCCCGCCACGACTGCGTGCCGTGCCCAGGCCGTGGGGCAGCAAGCTTGAGCGGGTGTGCGCATGACAAATGGCAATAGCCAGGGCGTCCGAGGCGTCGATCTGCGGCTTGGCGGTGAGCTTGAGCATGTGCATGACCATCATCTGCACCTGCTCTTTGTTGGCTGCCCCGGTGCCGACCACGGCCTGCTTGACCTGGGTCGCAGTGTATTCGGCGATCTCCATGCCCTCCTCGGCGCCCGCCACGATGGCAGCGCCGCGGGCCTGGCCAAGCTTCAACGCGGAGTCGGCATTCTTTGCCATGAACACCTTCTCGATGCCCATGGTCACCGGCCCGTAGGTCTGGATCACTTCACGCACGCCGCGATAGACGATCTGCAGGCGCTCGGCCAACTCGCCCGCACCGGTGCGGATGCAGCCCGAAGCAACATACACGCAGCCACGCGGGGTCTGTTGCACCACGCCAAAACCGGTAATGCGCGAACCGGGGTCGATACCTAGGATTAAAGTCATAACGCCTGCGGGTTGGGTAAACACAATTTTTCATACAGAGACTAACCAATGTGGGAGGGGGCTTGCCCCCGATGGCAGTGTGTCGGTTATCTCCCAACCGACTGAACCACCGCCATCGGGGGCAAGCCCCCTCCCACATTTAAAACTACATCGCCCTTCAGCCTAGCTGTTCGGCGACAGACTCTGGGATATCCGCATTCGAATAAACGTTCTGCACATCATCCAGGTCTTCGAGCATATCCAGCATCTTCAGCACTTTCTGCGCGCCATCCAGGTCCAGCTCGGCGCTGGTGGTCGGCAGCATCACGATTTCCGCGTCAGTACCTTTGAAACCGGCCGCTTCCAGGGCATTACGCACGGCGTAGAAGCTGGCGAACGAGGTGAACACGTCGATGGAGCCATCTTCGTTGGTCACCACGTCATCGGCATCGGCTTCCATGGCCGCTTCCATCAGCGCGTCTTCATCGGTGCCCGGTGCGAAAGAGATCTGCCCCTTGCGCTCGAACAGGTAGGCCACCGAACCGTCAGTACCGAGGTTGCCACCACATTTGCTGAATGCGTGGCGCACGGCGGCGGCAGTACGGTTGCGGTTGTCGGTCATGCACTCGACCATCACCGCCACACCGCCCGGGCCATAGCCTTCGTAGCTCAGCTCGACCATGTCGTCGGTATCGGCCGCACCGGCACCACGGGCCACGGCACGGTCGATGATGTCACGACTCATGTTGGCACCCAGGGCCTTGTCCAGCGCCAGGCGCAGACGCGGGTTGGAGCCTGGGTCACCCCCACCCTGGCGGGCCGCGACGGTCAGCTCGCGGATCCATTTAGTGAAAATCTTGCCTTTCTTGGCATCCTGACGCTCTTTGCGGTGCTTGATGTTCGCCCACTTGGAATGGCCAGCCATAACACAACTCCAAAAATTCTCTAGAAACCTTATCAATTCCGCCCCAGGCAGAATGCAACCCTTGTAACGCAAAGGCGCATCCGAAGATGCGCCTTTTTAGACTGCGTAAACCTCAGTGCGCTTTCACGCAGCAGCCTTACTCAGCCTTCGGCGTCTCGCGCAGACGGATGTGCAGCTCGCGCAGTGCCTTGGCATCCACCACACCTGGAGCCTGGGTCATGACGTCCGCAGCGCTCTGGGTTTTCGGGAAGGCGATCACTTCACGGATCGACTGGGCGCCGGTCATCAGCATCACCAGACGGTCCAGGCCGAACGCCAAGCCACCGTGCGGCGGCGCGCCGTATTTCAGGGCGTCGAGCAGGAAGCCGAACTTCTCTTCCTGTTCCGCTTCGTTGATGCCCAACAGGCGGAAGACCGCTTGCTGCATCTCTTTGCGGTGGATACGGATCGAACCGCCACCCAGTTCGGTGCCGTTGAGCACCATGTCATAGGCCCGGGACAGCGCGCCAGCCGGGTTGGCTTCCAGCTCGGCCGGCGAGCACTTCGGCGCGGTGAACGGGTGGTGCAAGGCGCTGAAGCTGCCGTCGTCGTTCTCTTCGAACATCGGGAAGTCAACGACCCACATCGGAGCCCATTCGCAGGTCAGCAGGTTCAAGTCGTGACCCAGCTTGATGCGCAGTGCGCCCAGGGCTTCGCTGACGATCTTGGCCTTGTCGGCGCCGAAGAACACGATGTCACCGTCGACTGCACCGACGCGATCGAGGATCGCGTTCAGGTTGTCCAGCGGAATGTTTTTAACGATCGGCGATTGCAGGCCGTCAACGCCATTGGCGCGCTCGTTGACCTTGATGTACGCCAGGCCCTTGGCACCATAGATGCCGACGAACTTGGTGTAGTCGTCGATCTGCTTGCGCGGCATGCTCGCGCCGCCTGGCACGCGCAGGGCGGCGATGCGGCATTTAGGGTCGTTGGCCGGGCCGCTGAACACCTTGAAGTCGACTTCTTTGAGTTGGTCGGCCACGTCCACCAGTTCCAGCGGGTTACGCAGGTCTGGCTTGTCGGAGCCGTAGCGGCGCATGGCTTCTTCGAAGGTCATGTGCGGGAAGTCGCCGAACTCCAGGTCCAGCACTTCCTTGAACAGGTTGCGGATCATCTGTTCGGTCAGGCCCATGATTTCTTTTTCATCGAGGAAGCTGGTCTCGATGTCGATCTGGGTGAATTCAGGCTGGCGGTCAGCGCGCAGGTCTTCGTCGCGGAAGCACTTAGCGATCTGGTAGTAGCGGTCGAAGCCGGCGACCATCAGCAGTTGCTTGAACAGCTGAGGCGATTGCGGCAGGGCGAAGAACGAACCGGCGTGGGTACGGCTAGGCACCAGGTAGTCACGCGCGCCTTCCGGGGTGGCCCGGGTCAGGATCGGCGTTTCTACGTCCAGGAAACCGTTTTCGTCAAGGAAACGACGGATGCTGGTGGTCATGCGCGAACGCAGGCGCAGCTTCTCGGCCATTTCCGGACGACGCAGGTCCAGGAAGCGATAGCGCAGGCGGGTCTCTTCGCCCACGTCAGAGTATTCGTTGAGTGGGAACGGCGGGGTTTCCGACTCGTTCAGCACTTCCAGCTCATAGCCCAGCACTTCGATGCCGCCGGACGCCATGTTCTTGTTCACGGCACCCGCCGGACGCAGGCGAACCTTGCCGGTGATCTTCACAACGTATTCGCTGCGCACGCGGTCGGCGGCGGCGAAGCTTGCGGCGCGATCCGGGTCGAACACCACTTGGGCCAGACCATCACGATCACGGATATCGAGGAAGATCACCCCGCCGTGGTCGCGGCGACGGTGAACCCATCCGCAAAGGGTGATTTCCTGACCTTCCAGGGTCTCGTTCAGTTGGCCGCAATAATGGCTGCGCATCATGGTAGTGGTTTCACTTCTCGTAATTCGAAATTCGGTGGAGGCCTGCCTCGTCACCGTACATTAAAGCAGGGGACGGATAATGCAGGAGCCTGCGCGTAGAGTTCAACTCAGTCTGCTTTGTCGCCGCCGGCCAGGTTCTTCTTCGAGCCGGTCTTGAAATCGGTCTCGTACCAGCCATTGCCGCTCAAGCGGAAGCCCGGCATGGACAACATCTTCTTGAGTTCCGGTGCCTGGCAGGCTGGGCAATCGACCAGCGGCGCTGCGCTGATCTTCTGAATGGCTTCCAACTGATGACCGCAGGAAGCACATTGGTAGTCGTACATGGGCATGGCGATGTCTCGGCGATCAGAACGTTACTGCGCCACGCCTGCCCTACGGATCCGCAGCATGCGTAGCAAAGCGCGGGATTATATCCGGTAAATCGAGGCAGCGCAGCCGGCATTCTGCCCGGGGCCCTGCCCGCCATGATAGAGGGCCGGCCCCGAAGCCCGGTGGCTATACCGGTGAACAGGCGGGTTCAGCACGCCCTTTCAGGACGTGCACCACACAAACCACCCTGACCAACCCACTGAAGTTCTTCACCCCGCCATAACGCAAGTGCACTTCCCGATCGACATAAGACAGCAACGCACTGACTGAGCAGGCATTGATCCTGGCGATTTCCGTGAGGATATTCCAATAGATCTGCTCCAGCCGCAGGCACGTGGAAAATCCATTGAGCCTTACCGATCGGGACAGCGGCTTGGCCAGTCCCATATCGAACCCTTTTGCAAACGGGTCGATCTTTATCTTATGAAAACCACCGGTTTCCATCACTCCATTACCCACTCCGCGTGACATACACCTGACACTCCATTGCCAAACAACCGCCCATGGGTACTCCCATTGGGCAATGGCCCTATAAAACAGCAGGGAGCGGCGGGCAACCAGAAGACGCGGAGTTGATCGGCGTAGGACAACGCCAGGAAATGCGCGGAAACAAGCGAGCGGCGCCAGGGCGACGCCACTCAAGGCCAGCGTTTACTGATTTTCAAGCAGGGAACGCAGCATCCACGCAGTTTTCTCATGCACCTGCATACGCTGGGTCAGCAGGTCAGCCGTCGGCTCATCGCTGACCTTGTCGAGCAGCGGGAAGATACCGCGCGCGGTGCGGGTGACCGCTTCCTGGCCAGCCACCAGTTGCTTGATCATCTCTTCGGCGCTGGGCACGCCTTCTTCTTCCTTGATGGAAGAAAGACGGGCATAGATGGAGTAGGCACCCGGCGCCGGGAACCCCAGGGCACGGATACGCTCGGCAATGGAGTCCACGGCCAGGGCCAGCTCGTTGTACTGCTCTTCGAACATCAAGTGCAGCGTGCGGAACATGGGACCCGTGACGTTCCAATGGAAGTTGTGGGTTTTCAGATACAGAACATAGGTATCGGAAAGCAGTCGCGAAAGCCCGTCGACGATGGATTTACGATCTTCTTCACTGATACCGATATCGATTGCCATGTTTATCCCCTTCAATTGACAAGCATTCATTGATCAGGTGCAGGACCACTCTAGCAAGAGTGCCGGTGATGCGCAGCCCGGCGCGGCAATTCGCCCCGGTGCGCCCTGTCGACCGGCACAACCCAAGCCTTTGAGGCAAGTAGGAAATTTCTCTGCTGGCCGTTTGAAAAAACTGCACGCGTCTAGGACAAGCGTTTGCTGCAGAAATGCCATCGCCCTTGCAATACCCCGAAATGCTTGATTTGAGTAGGCACAGCCTTTGCTGTTAAATAGATGGCGTGTCGCCGCCGTTACTTTCTGCGGCAGCGGCATAGGCTGATACCCCGCGCACGTGCCCAACGCCTCCCATTGTTCAGAAGCGAACCGTGCCAGTCAGCTCTTCCTTGTGATCCGTCTTAACGTGAGTTAATCAAAATGTTGAAAATCGTCCACCTGCTAACGGGCGTTGCAGCTTTGCTGCTGTCCTTTATCCCGAGCCTGCAGCCTGAAAGCCTGCCGTATCTGGAACAACACGACGCTCTGTACCTGGCCATGTTCGGCCTTCTTAACCTGACGCTGGCACCGGTGATCCCTTACTGGAACAAAGGCCCACGTCATCAACTGCAAAACCTGGTCAGCGCGCTGCTGGTACTGACCGTTGTCGTACAAACCCTCACCCTCCTGGCACCCATGCCTGAAGTCGGCGGCCACCCGGCCATCCTGCTCAGCCTGGTGATTGCTGTGGTCGCCATCGTTCTTCACCTGGCCATCAGCTTCTACCGTTCGTCCCCTGCGGCCTCGTCGCAAACCTACGACATGACCAATCGGGATACCGGTACCGTCAAGTGGTTCAACACATCCAAAGGCTTCGGCTTTATTTCCCGTGATTCGGGCGACGATATCTTCGTCCACTTCCGGGCCATTCGCGGCGAAGGCCATCGCGTCCTGGTGGAAGGCCAGCGCGTGGAGTTCTCCGTGATGAATCGCGACAAAGGCCTGCAGGCCGAAGACGTGATCGCTGCACTGCCGCGCCGCTGATACCTGCGTTCGCAGCAAAAAACCGCGATCCAGCCTGGCTGGGTCGCGGTTTTTTTATGCGTGGCTATCAATAGTGAGGCGGCGGCGCTTCTTCTTCGGAGGTTTCGAATTGGCCGCCCATTTCTTCCTGGCGCTTGAGCAGCGCGGTCATCTGCAATTGCAGGCGCTCTACAGCACGCTGCTGCGTGACGAGGATGTCATTGAGGGTCTCGATGGTGTCGTCCTGGAAGGCCAGTCGGCTTTCCAGGTCGGTGACGCGGTCTTGCAGGTCCATGATTCAGCCCTGGTTGAAAATGAAGTCGGCAGGCAACAGCTCGCGCAGACGGGCGCGGATGGCAGCGACTTGCTCATCGGTGTAAGGCTGCGCCGGATGCTTGCCCCATACCGGCGCCGGCCAGGCAGCATCGTCGCGCTTGCGCACGATCACATGCACGTGCAACTGGCTGACCACATTGCCCAGGGCGCCGATGTTCATCTTGTCGGCGGCCAAGCCTTCATTCAGCAACTGGGCCAGGGCAGTCGTCTCTTGCCACAAACGCTGCTGGTCGGCGACATCCAGTTGAAACACTTCGCTGATAGCGTTGATGCGTGGCACCAGGATGAACCACGGGTAGTTTGAGTCATTGGACAGCAGCAGGCGGCACAGCGGGAAGTCCCCGATGACCAGTGTGTCTTGTTGCAGGCGTTGATCTAGGGCGAACACCGCGGGCACTCCGTTCGGCAAGTCAGGTTCAGGCGCCCAGCATACCTTCGAATGCGCACGGCTTCACGACGAATGCAGCAAAGCGCCGGCGCCAGTGATGAAAAAACATGCACTCTTTCGAGGCGGTCGAATATTTGAGCTACGCTAAACCGGGCCTCACCGGGACGCACCAAAATGACCCACTTGTGCCTCAAAGGGATCCGCCGATTACCCACTCATGAGGGTGAACCGGTAACGTTTTCCCCTCGCACAGGTTTTATGCACCACCGAACAGGGGTAACACCGCCGCGTCAAGCCCAAACCAAACGGCGTAAAAAGCCCGTGCTTATGCGGTTTTTACACGTCCGTAACGGTTTTCACGAAAAAATGACATTCGGTTACCGCTTTGTGCACGCTTGTTGCATTGACACCTGCATCGTCGGCAACGACACCTGAATGGAAACAGGTGTTTCGCGATAAAAAACAGCAGCGTTTCAATGCGTATCAAGGAAGTGTTCAAACTTTGAAAAGGGTTTGGAAACAGTATTGAAGTTGTCAGTCCGGTTACAGTTGGACTGTGAATTTGCGACATGGAGCTAGCAATTTACGACAGCCTCGTAAAGAAGCTGAAAGGATAGATGGGTAAGTATCGTCAATAGGGTCTGCGTGATATAACTTTGCGCCGACACATAAAAGAAAGAGCCGCCCAGATAAAAATACAGGTGGGACGGCAGTACTCTTCCTAAAACCAAAGGAGCAAATCACGATGCGCGTGATGAAGTGGAGCATGATCGCCCTGGCTGTTTCAGCAGGCACCTCGCAGTTCGCAATGGCGTCCGCCCAGGACGATTCCAAGGGCTTTATCGAGGACAGTACCGCCAGCATTCTGACTCGTACCCTGTACTTCAGCCGTGACTTCCGTAACAACGCGCCTGGCACTCAAAGCCGCCGCGAAGAGACCGGTCTTGGTTTCCATGGCCTGTTCAGTTCGGGCTACACCCAAGGCACCATTGGGGTCGGTGTCGATGCCATTGGCCTGTTGGGCGTCAAACTCGACAGCGGCAAAGGCCGTGCCGGCACCGGCCTGTTCCCTAACGGCTCAGATGGCCGTGCGCAGGATGACTACTCCAAAGGCGGCGCCGCCATCAAGTTCCGTATTTCCGATACGGTCCTGAAAGTGGGTGACCAGTACACCACCGCCCCGGTATTCGCATCCGACGACAGCCGTCTGCTCCCGGAACTGCCACAAGGCATCTCGATCACCAGCAATGAGATCAAGGGTCTTAAGCTGGAAGCAGGTCACTTCACCTCGATCGTTGCCCAGGACCACACCTACAAAGACAGTATCGCCAGCTCCGAGCCAGGCACTGGCACTGGCCTGCGTGATGCCAACTTCGTCGGCGGCGTCTACTCCTGGACCCCAGAGTTCACCACCAGCCTCTACTACTCGAAAGTGGAAGATTACTGGAAGAAACTCTACGCCAACGTGAACTGGACCCACGCGCTGAGCGATGACCAATCGGTGGCTGTAGACTTCAACATCTACAGCACCAAGAGCGACGGCGCAGGCCTGACACGAGCTGAAAAAGACGGCACCACCAAGCTCGACAACCGCGCATTCAGCTTGCAGGGTGCGTACACCCTCGGAGCTCATACCTTCACCCTGGCAGCCCAGAAGGTTACCGGTGACGGCGACTACGCTTACGGCGTAGACGGTGGGGGCACGATTTTCCTGGCCAACTCCATCGCTCGTTCCGACTTCAACGCTGAAGGCGAGAAATCGTTCCAGGCACGGTATGACCTCAACATGGCAACCTTCGGCATCCCTGGCCTGAGCTTCATGACTCGTTACGTTACCGGTAGCGGCGCCAACACGGGCACCACTTCGAACGGCAAAGAGTGGGAACGCGATATCGAAGGCAAATACGTAATCCAGAGCGGCCCAGCCAAAGACCTGAGCCTGCGTATTCGTCAAGCCACGTATCGTTCGTCTGACGGCGTTTACTACGGTTCGGCGTCCATCGACGAACTGCGTCTTATCGCACAATACCCGCTGAACATCTTGTAATTGATCGTTTGATTACAACGATGACTTAAGGCCTCGGCCTTAAACAAAAAGCCGCTCCCTTATTTAACAAGGGAGCGGCTTTTTTATGGCTGTAATGTTTCAGCACAGAAATAACTAGCAAGCTAACTAACGAGATTAACACGTGCACCTTGAACCTGACCTATCGGCCAAGTTCAAGACGATGACCTCAAATTACTTGGCAGCTGTTTCCTGCATCACCCGAATAACCCGCTGCGGAAATGGAATATCAATCCCCGCCGCTTTTAAACGGTCACGTGCCAGTTCGTTCAACATGAACACCACATCCCAATAATCCGCGGTCTTGGTCCAGCAACGCAGGGAAACGGTGATCGAACTGTCACCCAAAGTCGAAACCACCGCCACGGCAGCCGGATCGGCCAGTACACGTGGATCTTTTGCCAGCTCCAGCAGCACTTCACGGGCTTTCTGCAGATCAGCCTCATAGTCAACCCCCACATCAAACACCACCTTGCGGGTCGGCTGGCGGTTGGTGTTGGTGATGAGCCCGTTGGACAGGCTGCCGTTAGGGATGATCACAGTCTTGTTATCACCGGTGCGCAGCACGGTGTGGAAGATCTGGATGCTGTCGACGGTGCCCGAGGTGCCCTGGGCTTCGATCCAGTCACCAATGCGGAACGGGCGGAACAGCAGAATCAGCACGCCACCGGCGAAGTTCGCCAGGCTGCCTTGCAAGGCCAGGCCAATGGCCAGGGTCGCGGCACCAATCGCGGCCACGAACGAGGTGGTTGCCACGCCGATCATCGAGGCCACGTTGACCACCAGCATGACTTTGAGCGCAATGTTCGCCAGGCTGGTGATGAAGTGTTGCAGCGCCAGGTCAGCATTACGCAGTGCCAGCAAACGACCCACTCGATGGGTCAACACGTTGATCAGCCACCAACCGATGGCCAGGGTGACCACTGCCAGCAAAAACCGGCTGCCGTATTCCATGATCATTGGCAGCCACGACTCTGAGGTCTTGATCAGGTGATCCACTTCAGCATTGAAATCCATCTACATTCTCCTGGTTACCGGATGTTCGGTGTAGTGAGTGGCCATAAAAGCAATTGAGCCCCGGAGGGCTCAATAGTGGGCGCAGGTTGTGGGGCGTGGGACGTCAAAAACGCCCACAGGTTCCCCAATGTGCCATCAGTCGCGAAAGTTATTGAACTGCAGCGGCATGTCGAAGGTCTTGGCACGCAGGGCCGCGATGGCTTCTTGCAAGTCGTCACGCTTCTTGCCAGTGACGCGAACCTGCTCACCCTGGATCGCGGCCTGGACTTTCAGCTTGGCGTCCTTGATGTGGGCGACGATTTTCTTCGCGAGTTCCTTGTCGATGCCTTCCTTGAGGATGGCTTCCTGCTTCATCAGCTTGCCGGAGGCGTAGGCGTCCTTGATTTCAAGGCATTGCGCGTCGATCTTGCGCTTGACCAGCGACAGCTTGAGGATCTCGATCATCGCTTCCAGCTGGAAATCGGCTTCAGCGGTCAGGTTGACGGTCAGCTCTTTTTCCTTGAACTCGAAGCTGCCCTTGCCTTTCAAGTCATAGCGGCGATCCAGCTCCTTGACGGCGTTCTCGACGGCGTTGGTGACTTCGTGTTTGTCCAGTTCGGATACCACGTCGAACGAAGGCATGTCATATCTCCAATATAAGGGGCGGGCTCAGTAGAGATGGAGCGCGCCCAAGCTAAAATGCCGGGGCATTATAGCGGTTCTTTTGTCCCGTTCGCTGCGGGCGACCCTACGGAGCAAAAACTGATGTCGACCACCTGGCATATTCTCGGCGCCGGCAGCCTGGGCACACTTTGGACTACTCGCCTGGCGCGTGCTGGCGTGCCCGTGCGGTTGATCCTGCGCGATGAAGCGCGCCTGGCCAACTATCAGACAGCCAAGGGGCTGACCTTGGTGGAACAAGGTGTAGAACACACTTACCCGGTGACAGGCGAAACATCCGACAGTCCTGGGCTGATTCATCGCCTGCTGGTGGCGTGCAAAGCCTACGACGCTCAAGCAGCCGTCGCACAGTTGCAACATCGACTGGCGCCCGATGCCGAACTGATCCTGCTGCAGAACGGCCTCGGCAGCCAGGACGCAGTCGCCGCGCAACTGCCCCAGGCCCGCTGCATCTTCGCCTCCAGCACCGAAGGCGCGTTTCGCGACGGCGACTGGCGCGTGGTGTTCGCCGGCCATGGCTACACCTGGCTGGGCGATGCAGGCCACCCAACCCCGCCGCTGTGGCTGGAGGATTTGCAAGCCGCCGGCATCCCCCACGACTGGAGCACCGATATCCTCACGCGGCTCTGGCGCAAGCTGGCGCTCAATTGCGCCATCAACCCGCTGACCGTGCTGTATCAGTGCCGCAATGGCGAGCTACAGGCCCACCAGTGCGAAGTCGCCACCCTGTGCGCCGAACTCGGCGAACTGCTGGAATGCTGTGGCCAGCCCGCCGCCGCGCTGGACCTGCAACACGAGGTGGAACGGGTGATCCAGGCCACCGCCGCCAACTACTCCTCCATGTACCAGGACGTGGCCGCAGGCCGCCGCACCGAAATCAGCTACCTATTGGGCTATGCTTGCCAGGCGGCCGCCCGTCACCAACTGAACCTGCCGCACCTTCAACAGCTGCAAGTGCGCCTGGTCGAGCAGTTGCTTGCACGCGGATTGCCCCGCGACTGAGCCACGCGCTACCCTGCCCGCCTGTCTATCACCTGGGAAAACCCTGATGCCGCTGCGCCAGCGTCTTGAAAACCTACCGGTCGGGCAGAAACTGCTGGCCGCCCTGCTGGTGCTGTTGACCACCGTACTGCTGGTGGCCAACCTGACCTTTATCAGCGCCGCCTACTGGATCTCCCAGGAAAGCATGGCGCCCCAGGCCTTGCAGGCCATCGGCCGCCTGGTGTCCAACCCTGCGCTCGCCGCCGAGGCCCTCGAATCGCCGGCCAAGGCCGACGCATTGCTCAATGAGTTGACCAGCTATTCGCCGTTGCGCGCCGCCGCTCTGTACGACGGCGACGGCAACCGCCTGGCGCAGATGCAACACGGCGACCGCCTGCACCTGCCCGATGACTACCGGCACATCGAGGCCTGGCGTGTCACCGAGTTTCGCAGCAACCAGGTCATCACCCTGCCCCGCGCCGGCCAACCGTCCGGGCATTTGCTGCTGGTGGCCAGCAGTGAGCTACCAGTGGCGTTCTACACCGGCACATTGACTGCCAGCCTGGGCATCCTGATTTTCAGCGTACTGTTGTGGCTGGTCATCGCCCGTCAGATCAAACGCCTGATCACGCGGCCGATCCACGAACTGGAAGAACTGTCGCGCCAGGTCACTCGCGAAGAGAACTACGCCCTGCGCGCCGGTCGTGGCAACCACGATGAAATAGGCAGCCTGGCCGAAGCCTTCAACACAATGCTGTCGCGCATCGAAGCCCGCGAGCAACAGCTCAAGCGCGCACGGGACGACTCCCAGGCGGCCTACGACCAGGCCCAGGGCCTGGCCGAAGAGACGCGCCACACCAACCGCAAGCTGGAACTGGAAGTCCAGGTCCGTAGCAAGATCGAGAAGAAACTCACCGGTTTCCAGAATTACCTGAACAGCATCATCGACTCGATGCCCTCGGCATTGATCGCCCTGGATGAACAGCTCTACGTCACCCAATGGAACCAGGAAGCCAGCGCCCTCTCCGGCACACGCTTGGATGAAGCTTTGAACCAGCCGATCTACCTGGCCTTCCAGCCGCTCAAGCCTTACTTGCCACAGATCAGGGCAGCGGTCGAACAACACACGGTGGAGCGCATCGAGCGCGTCACCTGGTTCAAGGACGACGAGCCCAAGCACTACGCCCTGACCTTCTACCCGCTGATGGGCGGGGCCGGACGTGGCGTGGTCATCCGTATCGATGACATCACCCAGCGCCTGTCCCTGGAAGAAATGATGGTGCAGTCGGAGAAGATGCTCTCCGTCGGCGGCCTGGCCGCCGGCATGGCCCACGAGATCAACAACCCGCTGGGCGCGATCCTGCATAACGTGCAAAACATCCGCCGCCGCTTATCGCCTGACTTGCCGAAGAACCTGGAACACGCGGAACAGGTGGGTATCGAGTTGGAGACCGTCAACCGCTACCTGCAAAGCCGCGAAGTGCCGCAACTGCTCGATGGCATCCAGCAGGCCGGGGCGCGGGCGGCGAAGATCGTCACCCATATGCTCAGTTTCAGTCGCCGCAGCAACCGACAGATGGCACCTTGCGACTTGCCGGCATTGATCGACCAGGCGGTGGAGATTGCCGGTAACGATTTCGACCTGGCCATCGGCTTTGACTTCAAGGGCCAGGCGATCATCCGCCAGTTCGACCCGCAACTGGGTCCGGTGCCAGGCACTGCCAACGAACTCGAACAGGTCCTGCTCAACCTGCTGAAAAACGCGGCCCAGGCCATTCACCTGCGGGAAGACGACAACGAACCGGGGCGCATCATCCTGCGTACGCGCCTCAACCCGCCGTGGGCGGAGATCCAGGTGGAAGACAACGGCATCGGCATGAGCGAAAACGTGCGCAAACGCACCTTCGAGCCGTTCTTCACCACCAAGGAAATCGGCCAGGGCACCGGGCTAGGGCTGTCGGTGTCGTATTTCATCATCACCAATAACCACAAGGGCCAGATGGAAGTGCACTCCACCCTCGGCCAGGGCACCTGCTTTACCTTGCGCTTACCCCTGGCCGGCAGCCAACTGCCGCCTTACGAACTCACCCAACTGGAGCAATGACCATGGGCTTTCGCCTGTCGAAGATCTACACCCGTACCGGCGACAAAGGCGAAACCGGCCTGGGCGACGGCCGCCGTGTGCCCAAGGATCACCCACGGGTGGAGGCCATCGGTGAGGTGGATACGCTGAACAGCCAGTTGGGATTGTTACTGGCCAATCTTGAAGAACAGAGCGGCAAACATCCGGAACTGAAGGATGTGATCGAGGTGCTTACGCCGTGCCAGCATCGCTTGTTCGACCTGGGGGGCGAGTTGGCGATGCCAGTGTACAAGGCGCTGAATGCGGCGGAAGTGGATCGGCTGGAAGCAGCAATTGATCGCTGGAATGAAGAAGTGGGATCGCTAGAGAACTTCATCCTGCCCGGTGGCTCGGCGTTGATCGCCCAGGCCCACGTGTGCCGCAGCCTCGCGCGCAGTGCAGAGCGGCGGTGCCAGCAGTTGAATGCGGTCGAGCCGTTGGAAGGCGTGGGGTTGGCGTACATCAATCGGTTATCGGACTTGTTGTTTGTGGCGGCGCGGGTAATTGCAAGGCGCCAGGGCGTTGCTGAGGTTTTATGGCAG
Organism: Pseudomonas sp. CYM-20-01; assembly: GCF_023169845.1. NCBI lineage: Bacteria > Pseudomonadati > Pseudomonadota > Gammaproteobacteria > Pseudomonadales > Pseudomonadaceae > Pseudomonas > Pseudomonas sp. CYM-20-01. Next base: position 5,609,926 of record NZ_AP025169.1, read on the forward strand.
GCTGCCGCTAAACCCCACTGATTATTCAGCGCCTGATCTGACGCCTTCGCGAGCAAGCCCGCTCCCACATTTGACCGCATTCCAACGGTAGAACTCGGTCGAATGTGGGAGGGGGCTTGCCCCCGATAAGGCCGGTCAGAACAGCCTCAAATCTCAGGCCAGAACGCGCGAATCCCTGCCACACCTTGGGCCCCAGCCTCCCAAGCCTTCTCCCGCTCGGCGGGTCCAACCCCGCCCAACAGAAACACCGGCTTGCTGAACCCGGCGATCAACGCCGCTACCTGCTCCCAGCCCAACGGCTGCGCATCAGGATGGGTCTGGGTCGGCTGCACCGGCGACAGCGTGACAAAATCCACGTCCATCATTTCTGCCAGTGCCAACTCCTCAGCGTTATGGCAGGAAGCAGCCAGCCAGCGATCCTTCGGCAGCGGACGCCCCTTGCTGGCGTACTTACGCAGTTGCGCCGAGGTCATGTGCCAACCGGCCGCAGGAAAATCTCCCAGCCATTCAAACGGCCCCTTGAGCATCAACTGGGCCTTGCCCGCGCACAGGCCCACCGCATCCACCGCAAGGTCGCGGTATTTGGGGTCGTAGCCGTTGGGCGCACGCAGTTGTACCAACTTGATGCCGCCAGCAATGGCTTTCTGGATACCCCGCAGTAACGTCGGGGTTTCCAGTTCGCCCGGGGTGATCAGGTACTCGGCAGGCAAGCGCGCAGCCGCAACGATCGGCGCGTTGGCCGCCGGGAACTCGTAGTTGAGCAGCTCCCGAGGCGCCACCCATTCCAGCGGTTGCCCTTCGGCGCCATGGGGCTCACCGGTAAACGCCGAGACTTCCCAGACATCCAGCAACACCTGTTTGTCCGGATAGTCATGCTGCACCTTGATCAGCGGCCGCGCCGTGGTGACCTCGATGCCCAGCTCTTCCTGCAATTCGCGGGACAGCGCGCCGGCGACCGATTCATCGGCTTCCACCTTGCCCCCGGGGAATTCCCAGAGGCCGCCCTGGTGCTGGGTATCGGCGCGGCGCGCCAGCAGGATTTTGCCGTCGACACCGCGGATCACCGCTGCTGCTACATGCACTCGTTTCACCGCGCTTATCCTCTTAGGTACGGTATTCCGCGTTGATCTTCACGTACTCGTGGGACAGGTCGGTGGTCCAGATGGTTTCGCTGCACTCGCCGCGACCCAACTCGATACGGATGGTGATTTCTTCCTGCTGCATCACCGCCGAACCCTGGGCTTCGGTGTAGGTTTCGGCACGGGCGCCACGGCTGGCGATGCACACGTCGCCGAGGAACACGTCGATCTTGCTCACATCCAGGTCTGGCACACCGGCACGACCAACGGCCGCCAGGATACGGCCCCAGTTCGGGTCAGAGGCGAACAGCGCAGTCTTGATCAGTGGCGAGTGAGCCACGGTGTAACCCACGTCCAGGCATTCCTGGTGGTTGCCGCCGCCGTTGACTTCAACCGTGACGAACTTGGTGGCACCCTCGCCGTCACGCACGATGGCCTGGGCCACGTCCATGCACACTTCGAATACCGCCTGCTTCAACGCGGCGAACAACGGGCCGCTGGCCTCGGTGATTTCCGGCAGGTTGGCCTGGCCGGTAGCGATCAGCATGCAGCAGTCGTTGGTCGAGGTGTCGCCATCGATGGTGATGCGGTTGAACGACTTGTTGGCACCGTCCAGGATCAGGCTGTGCAGCACGTCGCGGGAGACTTTGGCATCGGTAGCGATGTAGCCGAGCATGGTGGCCATGTTCGGACGGATCATGCCCGCGCCCTTGCTGATACCGGTCACGGTGACAGTCACGCCATCGTGCACGAACTGGCGGCTTGCGCCTTTTGGCAGGGTGTCGGTGGTCATGATGCCGGTGGCGGCGGCGGCCCAGTTATCCACAGACAGGTCGTCCAGCGCGGCTTGCAGCGCGCCTTCGATTTTCTCGACCGGCAACGGCTCACCGATCACACCGGTGGAATACGGCAGGACCTGGCTGGCGTCCACGCCGGTCAGTTGGGCCAGCTTGGCGCAGGTGCGCGCAGCCGCCACCAGGCCAGGCTCGCCGGTGCCGGCATTGGCGTTGCCGGTGTTGGTCAGCAGGTAGCGGATCGTACCGGCCACGCGTTGCTTGGCCAGAATCACCGGCGCAGCGCAGAACGCGTTGAGGGTAAACACACCGGCGACGGTCGAGCCTTCGGCGCAACGCATCACGACTACATCCTTGCGCCCAGGGCGCTTGATGCCGGCCGAAGCGATACCGAGTTCAAAACCGGCAACCGGGTGCAACGTGGGCAAAGGACCAAGACCAACAGCCATGAATGCGCTCCTTAAAAATGGGTGATGTCTGTGCCGTCGTGAGCGACGGTGAAATTAATGGCAAAACGCCGCGACGGCAGGAGCCGGTCGCGGCGCAGGGTGTTGCAGCGTCAGGCGAAAATCTTATTCGATCTGGCCGTGGCAGTGTTTGAACTTCTTGCCCGAGCCGCAATAGCACAGCTCGTTGCGGCCCAGCTTCTGTTCGTTGCGCACCGGGCTTTGAGCCAGGGCCACATCGACCTCCTCACCCAATACCTCAGGCGCTTCCAGGCCTGGCGCTTCGTCGTGCTGGAACTGCATGCGCGCAGCCAGTGCCTCGGCTTCCTGACGCAGGCGAGCTTCTTCCTCGATCGGGTCTTCGCGACGCACCTGAACGTGGGACAGCACGCGGATGGAATCGCGCTTGATCGAATCCAGCAGCTCGGAGAACAGCGTGAACGACTCGCGCTTGTACTCCTGCTTCGGGTTCTTCTGGGCGTAACCCCGCAGGTGGATGCCGTGACGCAGGTGGTCCATGGTCGACAGGTGGTCTTTCCACAGGTCGTCCAGCACGCGCAGAACGATTTGCTTCTCGAAGGTGCGCAGTGCTTCGGCACTCGCCTGCTCTTCTTTCTCGTTGTACGCGGCCAGCAATTCGGCCATCAGTTTTTCACGCAGGGTTTCTTCGTACAGGTGGTCGTCTTCGTCCAGCCACTGCTGGACTGGCAAGTCGACACCGAAGTCGCTCTTCAACGCCGCTTCCAGGCCGGCAACATCCCACTGCTCTGGCAAGGACTGTGGCGGAATGTGTGCGCTGACGGTGGCGTTGAGCACGTCCTGACGGAAGTCGGCGATGGTCTCGCCAATGTTGTCGGCGGCCAGCAACGTGTTACGCATGTGATAGATCACTTTACGCTGTTCGTTGTTGACGTCATCGAACTCGAGCAGTTGCTTACGAATATCGAAGTTGCGGCCTTCAACCTTGCGCTGGGCCTTCTCGATGGCGTTGGTCACCATGCGGTGCTCGATCGCTTCGCCGGACTGCATGCCCAGGGCCTTCATGAAGTTCTTCACGCGGTCCGAAGCGAAGATGCGCATCAGGCTGTCTTCCAGGGACAGGTAGAAGCGGCTGGAACCGGCGTCACCCTGGCGACCGGCACGGCCACGCAGCTGGTTGTCGATACGACGCGATTCATGACGCTCGGAGGCGATCACCTGCAGGCCACCGGATTCCAGCACGGCCTGGTGACGCTTCTGCCAATCGGCCTTGATCTGGGCGATCTGCTCAGGGCTCGGGTTTTCCAGGGCCGCGACTTCCACTTCCCAGTTGCCGCCCAACAGGATGTCGGTACCACGACCGGCCATGTTGGTGGCGATGGTCAGTGCGCCAGGGCGACCGGCCTGGGCGATGATCTCGGCTTCTTTTTCGTGGAACTTGGCGTTGAGGACCTTGTGCTCGATGCCTTCCTTATTAAGCAGGTTGGACACGTGCTCGGAAGTCTCGATGGTAGCGGTGCCCACCAGGATCGGACGGCCCTGGGCCATACCGTCCTTGATGTCGTTGATGATTGCCGCGTATTTCTCTTCGGCCGTCAGGAACACCAGGTCATTGAAGTCTTTACGCGCCAAAGGCTTGTTCGGCGGAATGACCATCACAGACAGGCCGTAGATCTGGTGGAATTCGAACGCTTCAGTGTCGGCCGTACCGGTCATCCCGGACAGTTTGTTGTACAGACGGAAGTAGTTCTGGAAGGTGGTGGACGCCAACGTCTGGCTTTCAGCCTGGATGTTGAGGTGCTCCTTCGCTTCGATGGCCTGGTGCAGGCCCTCGGACAGACGGCGGCCCGGCATGGTACGACCGGTGTGCTCGTCGACCAGCACGACCTGGCCGTCCTGCACGATGTACTCGACGTTGCGATGGAACAGCTTGTGGGCACGCAGGCCGGCATACACGTGGGTCAACAGGCCCAGGTTGTGCGCCGAGTACAGGCTTTCACCCTCGGCCAATTCGCCGATCTGGGTCAGCATCTCTTCGACGAACTGGTGACCGGCTTCGTTGAGTTCGACCTGGCGGGTCTTCTCGTCGATGCTGAAGTGACCTTCTTTGGTCACCACGCCTTCGACTTCCTCGATGTGCTGCTCCAGACGCGGAATCAACTTGTTGATTTCGGTGTACAGGCGCGAGCTGTCTTCGGCCTGGCCGGAGATGATCAGCGGGGTACGGGCTTCGTCGATGAGGATGGAGTCGACTTCGTCGATCACGGCAAAGTTGAGTTCGCGCTGGAATTTTTCATCCATGCTGAACGCCATGTTGTCGCGCAGGTAGTCGAAACCGAATTCGTTGTTGGTGCCGTAGGTAATGTCGCACGCGTAGGCAGCGCGCTTCTCTTCCGGCGGCTGGAATGGCGTAACGACGCCAACGGTCAGGCCGAGGAATTCATAGAGCGGGCGCATCCAGTTAGCGTCGCGGCGGGCCAGGTAGTCGTTCACCGTCACCACGTGCACGCCCTTGCCGGACAATGCGTTGAGGTAAACGCCCAGGGTTGCCACCAGGGTCTTGCCTTCACCGGTACGCATTTCGGCAATCATGCCTTCATGCAAGGTCATGCCGCCGATCAACTGGACGTCGAAGTGGCGCATGCCCATGACACGCTTACCGGCTTCACGGGCGACCGCAAAGGCTTCGGGAAGCAGCTTGTCGAGGGTTTCACCTTTGGCTATGCGGGCCTTGAACTCTTGGGTCTTGGCGCGCAATTGCTCGTCCGAAAGGGCAACCATCTGCTCTTCGAAGGCATTGACCAGCTGCACCGTCTTGAGCATGCGTTTGACTTCGCGCTCATTCTTGCTTCCAAAAAGTTTCTTTAACAAAGGCGCAAACATATCGGCAGGTTCTTCCACACATAGGGATGGAGGGCGCACCGTGAGTGGCCCGAGCAGCCCTCACGGCCGCATGCGAACGCGCATTCTACCCGGAATCGTGGGTGAGGAAAGTGGCGTTATTCCCCGATGCTGGCATGGTGCTGTGAGAGGGCCTGTTTAAAATAAGGGCTTTTACCGGAACTTCAACCCATGGAGCGCAGAAGTTACCGATTGATTTCACGCACAAAAGCCCATGGATGCTTTGCCTGGGGAGATGCAGACGCTTTCTGCTAAGATGGCGGCTCTGTTACTTAAGGTGTCCAACAATGGCATTTCGCCCCTCGCCAGCCCGCGCGCCTGCCGTGTTGCTTCGCGATGCCAAGCCGCTGAAAGCCATCTTTGGCCATGCGCAACGCCTGGGCCATCTGCAACGCCTGCTCGAAAGCCAACTGCAACCGGCCGCGCGCGAACACTGCCGCGTGGCGTCCTGGCGTGAAGGCAACCTGCTGCTAATTGTCACAGATGGCCACTGGGCGACACGTCTGCGTTATCAGCAAAAACGCCTGCAACGTCAATTGATAGCGTTTGATGAATTCGCCGGTTTGACGCGCATTCAGTTCAAGGTACAACCGCCCACCACCCTGCCTGGCGTGGTGCAGCACACTCATGACCTCTCGACGAATGCCGCCGAAACCATTCAGGCAACGGCCGACGGGATCAGCAACCCGGCCTTGCGCGCAGCCCTTGAGCGACTGGCAGCCCACGCCAGGCTCAAGCCCTGAGTCTCTATTTGCGCTTGCTGCCGCCCAGTAACGACCCCAACAAACCACGTACCAGTTGCCGCCCCATCTGATTGGCGGCCTGCTGCATCGCCGATTTCAGCGCCTTGCCTGCCGTGGTGCCCAGAAACGCACCGGCCCTGTCGGTAAAACTCGGCTCGTCGGTAGTCGGCTTGGTCTCTTCGGTCGGGCCAAGCTTCTTGCGTGACATCAGCACTTCGTAAGCGGATTCCCGATCAATCGGCTTGTCATAACGGCCTTGCAGCGGCGAACTGGCGACCAACGCGGCGCGTTCGGCTTCGCTGAGCGGCCCGATGCGTGATTGCGGCGGAGCAACCAAAACGCGATGGACGACTTCCGGCGTGCCTTTTTCCTGCAAGGTGCCCACCAACGCCTCACCCGTGCCCAGCTCGGTCAGTACCGACAAGGCATCGAATGCTGGATTGGGCCGAAACCCCTCCGCGACGGCACGCAGGGATTTCTGTTCCTTGGTGGTGAACGCCCGCAAGCCATGCTGGATACGCAGACCGAGCTGGGCCAGCACGCTGTCCGGCAGGTCGCCCGGCGATTGAGTGACAAAATACACACCGACGCCTTTGGAGCGAATCAGCCGCACCACCTGTTCCAGGCGCTCCTGCAAGGCCTTGGGCGTATCGGCGAACAACAAATGTGCCTCATCAAAAAACAGCGCCAGCAGCGGTTTTTCGGCATCACCACGCTCGGGCAGTTGCTCGAACAACTCCGCCAACAGCCACAGCAGGAACGTCGCGTATACCTTCGGTGCCTCGTGCACCAGACGGCTGGCGTCCAGCAGATGGATGCGCCCGCGTCCATCACCAGTGGGCTGCAGGATATCTTCCAACTGCAGGGCCGGCTCACCAAACAAGGCTTCAGCCCCCTGTTGTTCCAGCACCGCCAGGCGCCGCAAGAGGGCCTGGCTGGATCCGGTGGTCATCAGCGCTGCGTCTTCGCCCAGCAATTCCGGGTGATAGCGCAGGTGGTTAAGCAGTGCCTTGAGGTCCTTGAGGTCCAGCAGCAGCAAGCCTTCGCGATCCGCCACCTTGAACGCCGCGTAAAGCGCTGACTGCTGGCTGTCAGTAAGTTCCAACAGGCTACCGAGCAACAACGGGCCCATTTCGCTGATGGTGGTGCGCAATGGATGGCCGGACTGCCCGTGGATATCCCACAGCGTGACCGGATAAGCCTTGGCCGTGTAATTCAGGAAAGGCATGCCGGCGATGCGCTCGGCGACCTTGCCTTGCGGATTCGCCGCAGCGCCGAGCCCGCATAGGTCCCCCTTGATGTCCGCGGCAAACACCGCCACGCCGGCGTCACTGAAGGCTTCCGCCAGGCGTTGCAATGTAACGGTCTTGCCCGTGCCGGTGGCACCGGCGATCAACCCGTGGCGATTGGCCAACCGCATGGCCTGGGCGATGGGCTGGCCGGAAAGGTCGGCACCGATAAGCAGTTGCGAGGAGTCAGGCATTTCGTCACCCATGGTTAATCTTTAGTGTCGCCAAGTCGATACAGGCAGATGTAAGACCCACAAAGTCTAAAAATAGGTCAGATAGTTCCTACATGGACCACCGGAGCTATCACAAGAAGTATCACACCTTTTTTGACGCTGTCATTTTGCGCATCCCACAAGGACGCGCTTTGGATATTAAGACCTTAGCGGACCCTACAAGCCATGAATAAAAATCTGCGTTTCAGCCACAAAATCCTGCTTGCAGCCTCCCTTATCGTCATCGCGGCTTTCGCGCTGTTTACCCTTTACAACGACTACCTGCAACGCAACGCCATTCGCGACGACCTCAACAATTACCTGCATGAAATGGGCGACGTCACCGCCAGCAATATTCAAACCTGGCTCACCGGGCGCATTGCCCTGGTGGAGAACGCCGCACAAAACATCGCCATCAACCCCGAGCCTTCCGCAGTTGCCAGCCTGCTGGAGCAGAAAACCCTGACGTCCTCATTCATGGCGACCTACGTCGGTGACAGCCAGGGCGCCTTTACCATCCGCCCCGACACCAAGATGCCGGACGGCTTCGACCCGCGTGTGCGGCCCTGGTACAAGGGCGCCCAGAGCAGCAACGGCTCAACCCTGACCGAACCCTATATCGATGCCGCCACCGGCAAGTTGATCATTTCCGTTGCCACCCCCAGCACCCGGGATACTCAGAGCATCGGCGTAGTGGGCGGCGACCTGAGCCTGCAAACCCTGGTGGATAACATTGGCGCGCTGAACTTCGGCGGCATGGGCTATGCGTTTCTGGTCAGCGCCGATGGCAGAGTATTGGTACATCCGGATAAAAACCTGGTGATGAAGACCCTGACCGATGTGTATCCGAAAAATACGCCAAAAATCAGCGCCGATTTCAGCGAAGTCGAGGCCAACGGCAAGGCCAACATCGTGACCTTCATACTGATCAAGGGCCTGCCTTCGGTGAACTGGTACCTCGGTATTTCAGTAGATAAAGACAAATCCTTCGCCATGCTCAGCGAGTTCCGCACCTCGGCGGTCATCGCCACGGTGATTGCGGTGGTGATCATCATCGCCCTGCTGGGCATGCTGATCCGCGTATTAATGCAACCTTTGCACGTGATGACCCGCGCCATGCAGGACATCGCCGATGGCGAGGGGGACCTGACGCGCCGCCTGACCATCCAGAATCACGATGAATTCGGCACGCTGGGTAACGCCTTCAACCGCTTCGTGGAGCGCATTCACACATCGATCAGCGAAGTGTCCTCAGCCACCGAACAGGTGAATGAGGTAGCACTACGGGTGGTCAGCGCGTCCAACTCGTCGATGGTCAACTCCGACGAGCAGGCCAACCGTACCAACAGTGTCGCCGCCGCCATCAATGAATTGGGCGCCGCCGCCCAGGAAATTGCGCGCAATGCCGCGCAAGCCTCCCATCAGGCCAGCGATGCCCGGCACCTGGCTGAGGACGGCCAGCAAGTGGTCGAGCGCAATATCAAGGCGATGAATCAGCTTTCAGCGATGATCAGCGCGTCCAGCAGCAATATCGAAGCGCTTAACAGCAAGACGGTGAACATCGGCCAGATTCTCGAAGTGATCACCAGCATTTCCCAGCAAACCAACCTGCTGGCACTGAACGCCGCCATTGAAGCGGCGCGTGCCGGGGAAGCGGGCCGTGGGTTTGCGGTGGTTGCCGATGAAGTGCGCAACTTGGCGCATCGCACGCAGGAGTCCGCGCAGCAAGTGCAGAAGATGATCGAGGAGCTGCAAGTCGGCGCCCGGGATTCGGTCAGCACCATGAGTGAAAGCCAGCGCCACAGCCTCGACAGCGTGGACATCGCCAACCTGGCCGGCGAGCGCCTGAACAGCGTGACCCAGCGCATCGGCGAGATCGACGGCATGAACCAGTCGGTCGCCACTGCCACGGAAGAACAGACTTCAGTGGTGGAGTCGATCAACATGGACATTACCGAGATCAACACCCTCAATCAGGAAGGGGTGGAAAACCTGCAGTCCACGCTGCGAGCATGTGCCGACCTTGAGCAACAAGCGGCACGGTTGAAGCAGTTGGTCGGTAGTTTCCGGATCTGATCAGAAGTCCTCGGGCTCGGACTTGGCCTGCTCTTGCTCCCACAACTCGGCGGCACCGGGAAATTCGGTGCCGTCCTCGCTGCTCAGGTCATCCGGGTCATATCGGCTCAAACAGCCCTCCCCTAAGGTTGCCGGTGCTTTTGACGTGGCTTTGTCCAACGGATCATTCATCGCTCAATCCTCAAGGGCACGCAAAGAAAAAGGGCCCGGAACGATTTAACGCCCAGGCCCTTCATTCTTCAATCACAACAGGTCGGTCAGAACACCACCGTCTTGTTGCCGTGCACCAGCACGCGGTCTTCCAGGTGGTAGCGCAGGCCACGGGCCAGGACCATCTTCTCGACGTCGCGGCCGAAACGCACCATGTCTTCAATGCTGTCGCTGTGGCTGACACGCACCACGTCCTGCTCGATGATCGGGCCGGCGTCCAGCTCTTCGGTGACGTAGTGGCAAGTCGCGCCGATCAACTTCACACCCCGCAGGGAAGCCTGGTGATACGGCTTGGCCCCTACGAACGACGGCAGGAAGCTGTGGTGAATGTTGATCACCTTGCCGGCGTATTCGCGGCACAGTTCCGGCGGCAGGATTTGCATGTAGCGCGCCAGCACCACAACGTCAGCCTCGTGTTGCTTGACCAGGCGGGAGACCTCGGCGAACGCCGGCTCCTTGTCCTGCGGGTTGACCGGCACGTGGTAATACGGGATGCCGTGCCACTCGACCATGCTGCGCAGGTCGTCATGGTTGGAAATCACGCAAGCGATCTCGCAGTCCAGCTCATCGCTGTGCCAGCGGTGCAGCAAATCGGCCAGGCAGTGGGATTCGCGGCTGGCCATCAACACCACGCGCTTTTTCTGCTCGGTGTCGGTGATGTGCCAGGTCATCGAAAACTCTTCAGCGATCGGCGCAAACGCGTCACGGAAGGCATCAAGACCAAAAGGCAGCGAATCGGCACGAATCTCGTGACGCATGAAGAACCAACCGCTGAGATTGTCCGAGTGATGACTCGCTTCGGTAATCCAGCCGTTGTGGGAGGCCAGAAAGTTACTGACTTTGGCAACGATGCCGACCCGGTCCGGGCAAGCAATCACCAGCCGAAAAGTGCGCATTAGGGGGAAACTCCAGAACTTCGCAAAGGCCGCCATTCTAGCGATTGCGCAGGAAAACTGCAGTATTCGTTAACGTTTATTCTGATCGCCGGCCCCAGCTTTGTCCCTTAATAGCCTATGGTTTTACCACCCTTATATGAATCTGTGCGGCATACCACGGCTGTTCCCGCTTTTCCAAGCAGATTATCTTTGGGTCTACGCCCTAGTAATTAACTCGAATGCATAGCATTGCTACAAACATTCAAAGTAATTCACATAAATGCGAGCTTAAATGTTTACTTGAGGAAACCGCCTGACTATTATTGGGCCACTATCCCTGTCAATCAGCGCTCTACATAAGGTAGTCCACATGTCTCTGATCAACGAATACCGTGCCACCGAAGAAGCTATCAAAGAGCTGCAAGCCCGTTTGAAGAACCTGTCCCAAGACGACAAACTGCAAACCGAGCTGGAATTCGAAGGTAAATTGCGTGCCCTGATGGGTGAATACTCCAAATCCCTGCGTGACATCATCGCGCTGCTGGATCCAGAGTCGAAAGTTAAAGCTCCACGCGGCGCCGTAAAAACTACCGGTACCAAGCGTGCCCGCAAAGTCAAACAGTACAAAAACCCGCACAACGGCGAAGTGATTGAAACCAAAGGTGGCAACCACAAAACGCTGAAAGAGTGGAAAGCCAAGTGGGGCGGTGACGTGGTTGAAGGTTGGGCTACCCTGCTGGGCTAAGCCTCATCAGGTTTGCGCCTGCCCCGTGACACATTAAAAACGCCAGCTTGCTGGCGTTTTTTATTGTCCGCATAGTCTGCGAAAACCGACTACAGATTCATTCTGGTCGCTAGAGCGTCCGCATACTCCTGCCATTGGTCCAGCACCTGAGACTGGAACGGTGTAGCACTAACAGCAAACTCAAGCCGAGCCTGTTTAAACGCATCAAGGGTATTCGGCGCGCCCCATTCCGGGCTCGACAAACGTTGCTGACAGAAAAGTTTCCAGCGCAGTTGCTCCTCGCTGTTCAACGTATCGGGGAAGTTGCGCGCTCGGTAGCGGAATAATAATTCAGGCAAACGCTCGTCATCAAAAGGCCACTGCTGGCGCGCTAATTGCGCAGGCTCAGCGGTCCGGACTTGTTCACATAAACGCCGGTCACGGTCTCCGATAAAACCGTCGTAAAGCTGTTGCTCAGGATCCGAACTCGGCGTGAAGTCTTCGTGCGCGTAAATGACCGCCAACTTATCGCGCCAAAGTTCCTGTGCGTCAGTTAGCCGCAGCGCCCGTTCCTGAAAAATATTCATGTCCAAGTGCAGACGCTCACGATCTTCTGCGCGCAGCACATTCAAGGGCGCCACCACGGGGCAGCGGTTGATATGCACCAATTTGAGGGGGACCGGCAATTCACCGTCGGCGAGATCGTCACGACGGGTATAGAGGCGCTGGCGCAAGGCCTCGGCATCAAGGTCCAGCAGCCCCTGCGGATCGAGTCCGAGGTCACAGACGATCAATGCATTGCGATTACGCGGATGCCATGCGAGCGGCAGCACAACACCCAGGTAATGACGTTCGGCAGAAAAACGCCCGGAAATATGCACCATTGGCTGCAGCAGACGCACCTGGTCCATTACCCGTTGCTTGCTGCGCAGCTGAAACAGCCATTCATACAACTTGGGCTGTTTCTCACGTACCAGCCGAGCCAACGCAATCGTGGCACGCACATCGGACAACGCATCGTGCGCCTGACCATGGTCGATCCCATTGGCTTCGGTCAGACGCTCCAGCTTGAGCGTGACGCGCCCATCCTGCTGCGGCCATTCAATGCCCTCCGGGCGCAGGGCGTAGGCCGTGCGGACCACGTCGATCAAATCCCAGCGACTGTTACCGCCCTGCCATTCTCGTGCGTAGGGGTCGAAAAAATTGCGATAGAGGCTGTAGCGCGTCATCTCGTCATCAAACCGCAGCGTGTTGTAACCGGCACCGCACGTACCGGGGGCGGCCAGTTCAGTGTGCACCCGAGTCATGAAGTCGGCCTCGGCCAAGCCTTTTTCCGCGAGTATTGCGGGCGTGATACCAGTGATCGCACACGCGATGGGGTGCGGCAGGATATCGTCGCTGGGCTGGCAATAGAGATTGACCGGCGAGCCGATCTCGTTGAGTTCGAGGTCGGTACGAATGCCGGCTACCTGAAGCGGGCGATCGCTGCGCGGATTGATGCCGGTGGTTTCATAGTCGTACCAGAAAATGGAGGTCACGGGCTGTTCCTGTACTGAAGATCGACAAAGTCTAGGCGCTGAAAGGCTTCCGCGACCAGCACCAAATACACTGTACAAACACCCAGCAAAACCTTGAATGGTTGCTTCCATCCCCGACACTGCTAGCATCCGTGTCTTCCTGTCACTCTGCACTGCCAAGGATCGCGATGCCGTCAGCCCCATTGGACACCCGCTACCAGATCGAGACCCCGGAGGGCATCGACCTGCCCCTGCGTCCGGCCGGCCTGGTGCCGCGCGTGCTCGCCTTTGCCTTCGACCTAGGTGTACGCGGGGTGATCATGGGCGTTCTGTTGGTGCCATTGGCTTTGCTTGGCAACGTCGGGATCGGCCTGGGAGCGCTGCTGCTGTTTTTGATCAGTTGGTGGTACATGGTGCTGTTCGAGGTGCTCAACCAGGGTTGCTCACCCGGCAAGCAGGTTATGGGGCTGCGTGTCGTACAAGATGACGGCACTCCGATTGGCTGGTCCGCTTCACTGATTCGTAACCTGCTGCGGTTTGTGGACATGCTGCCGTTCGGCTACTGCCTTGGCGCGATCAGTTGCCTGCAGCACCCCCACTTCAAGCGCCTGGGCGACCTGGCCGCCGGCACACTGGTGATCTACCGGGAACAACCGCTGGTACGGCCCCAGATTCCTCAAGCAACAGCCCTGCGCTTGCCCTTTGCCCTGGATTTGAGCGAACAACGGGCGATCCTTGGTTTTGCGGAACGCCAAGGGGAACTGTCCACCGAGCGTGTTCACGAATTGGCCTCGATTCTCGCCGCGCCCTTGCAGGTATCCCCCGCCCGCGCTGCGGAACAACTCAATGGCGTGGCCCGCGGCCTGCTGGGGCCGACATGAAACAGAGCCTTTTCGAAAGCCGTCACCAACGCCAATGGCAAACCTTCGCCGAGCAGCTCACACAGTTGGAGCAAGGGCAGGCCAAAGCCGCTGAAGTGGCCGATTTCCCTCATCAATATCGACGCCTGTGCCAGCACCTGGCCCTGGCCCAGGAACGTGGCTACAGCAGCTACCTGGTAGACCCATTGCAACAACTGGCCCTGCGCGGCCACCAACAACTCTACCGTCATCGCAGCCAACTGGCGGCGAATGCGCTGAGCTTTGTACTCGCCGATTTTCCTCGGCTGGTACGGGAACAGTGGCGTTTCGTGCTGATCGCCAGCCTGCTGTTCTTCGGCAGCCTGGTGGGTATTGCCCTGCTGGTCTACCTGTTTCCCGACCTGATCTACAGCATCGTCAGCCCGCAACAGGTGGCCGAGATGCAGGCCATGTACGACCCTGATGCAAGCCGCCTGGGCCGCGCCGCCGAGCGTGCATCAAGTGAAGACTGGATGATGTTCGGCTACTACGTGATGCACAACATCGGTATCGCGTTCCAGACGTTTGCCGCCGGTTTATTGTTCGGCCTGGGCAGCGTGTTCTTTCTGATTTTCAACGGGCTCATCATCGGTGCGGTCTCCGGTCACCTGACCGAGATCGGCTATGGCCAGACCTTCTGGTCATTCGTCATCGGCCATGGCGCATTCGAACTGACCGCGATCGCCCTCGCCGGTGCCGCAGGCTTGCAGTTGGGGTGGGCACTGATCGCCCCTGGACAACTGACCCGTGGTGAATCATTGCGGCTGGCTGCACGCAAGAGCGTGCGAATGCTGTGCGGTGTCATGCTGTTTCTGCTGATCGCAGCTTTCATCGAGGCATATTGGTCATCCACCACCGTGATAACCCCGTGGATCAAATACCTGGTGGGCGCTGTTCTGTGGCTGCTGGTGGGCACTTACCTGGGCTTTGCCGGAAGGAATCGCCATGCGCCTGACTGATGCCAGTGTGGTCATCCGGCCGCGTACTGCCTGGGAAGCCATGGATCTTGGCGCCTTGATGGCACGGGAGCATCGCGTGCTATTGATGGGCAGTTGGGCGTTGGTCACCCTACCTGTGTTCGCCTTGCTTACAGCCCTGCTGTGGCAGTATCCGTCCACCGCCATATTTCTGTTCTGGTGGCTCAAGCCGGCCTTCGACCGCTTGCCGCTGTACATTCTGTCCAAGGCCCTGTTTGGTGAAACGCCCACTATCAAGCACGCTGTGCGCCAGTGGCCGCGCCTCCTCAAGGGTCAACTGCTGGCCAGCCTGACCTGGCGACGGCTCAGCCTGAGCCGCAGCTTTGAAATGCCGGTTAGCCAACTCGAAGGCCTGGACGGCCCGGCACGCCAGAAACGCCTGGGCGTGTTGCAGCAACGCAATGCCGGAGCCGCACGCTGGCTCACCATCATCGGGATGCACCTTGAAATCGGCCTGTGGTTCGGCTGCATGGCACTGTTCTATCTGTTCATCCCGCAAAACCTCGAGATGGATTGGGACTGGCAACGCCTGTTATTGGCGACAAGCTCGGAAGGGTTGTGGCTGGAGCACCTGGGCAACGCGTTCTATGCCTTGCTCCTGATATTTTGGGAACCCATCTATGTCGCCTGCGGCTTCAGCCTCTACCTTAATCGTCGCACCGTATTGGAAGCCTGGGATCTGGAACTGGTATTCCGACGCCTGCGTCAACGCCTGAGCAATGTGGCACCGATGTTGTTGCTGATGATCGGACTGATGCTGCTGCCTCTCAGCCTTCCCGTCATGGCCGATGCTTCCAGCCCCTCCAAGCCACTGAGCACTCCGAGCGCGAGCCAATCCATCAAATCGCTGCTGGACAAGCCGCCCTTCAAAAACCCGGAAACCGTGACCCGTTATCGGTTTGGAGAAGAAAAGCCAGCCGGTAAAAACAAAACGCCCAATAACGGCAGACTTCCCGATTGGCTGAAGGCCTTGCTGGACAACCTCAACAGCAATACCTTCAAGCACATCGCCCAAGGCCTGGAAATTCTGCTGTGGAGCGTGTTCATTGGTAGCCTGATCATGCTTGTGTGGCGCTATCGCGAGTGGTTGCGCACCTTTGTCAGCAGACGCGGGCCGCGCAAGACAGAGGCTGTCAAACCGCTGCCCACGCAGTTGTTCGGCCTTGAACTGGGCACCGAAACCTTGCCCGACGACGTTGCCGGCGCCGCCGAACACCTATGGGCCACCCACCCCAGGGAAGCCCTCGGCCTGCTGTACCGAGGCCTGCTCAGCCGGTTGTTGCATGATTTCAACCTGCCGTTGAAAGACGCTGATACCGAAGGCCAGGTCCTGGCACGTGTACACCAGTTGCAACACCCCCAACTGCTGGCCTTCAGTGATGAGCTGACCCGGCATTGGCAAAACCTCGCCTATGGTCACCACCTCCCAGCGCTCCCTGCCCAGCAGAAACTATGCAGTGATTGGCGCGCCCTGTTCAGTCCAGGGAGCAACTGATGAATCGTCCATTACTGTGGGTGGGGTTATTGCTGGCATGCCTGCTTGGAGCGGGCGGTTACTACGTGTGGAGCAAGGCGATTCCCTATGACGAAGTGGTGGATCGTGGTCCTTCGCCGGAGGCACTGGCCAATCCCTATCTGGCGGCCGAACACTTTCTGCGTCAACAAGGCCTCACCGTAGAACACGCCAATAGCCTGAAACGGCTGGGCACCCTGCCTTCCAAAGGCAACAGCCTGCTGCTGCTCGGCGAACGCAGTAACCTGTCACCACGCCAGGTAGAACAGTTGCTGGCGTGGGCCAGATCCGGCGGTCATTTGCTTGTGGTCGCCGAGGCGCTGTGGGATGAAGAGACAGGCAAAAGCGGCGACCTGCTGCTCGATCGCCTGCATATTCACCAGACCTTGAGTGACGAGCCTGAAGAATCTGCCACTTCCGTCAAGAAGCCCTCGAAGAAGAAAGCCCCGGACCTGACCAAGCTCTATGTCGACAATGAAACCGCATCGGCTTACTTCAGTTTCGACACAGATTTCAACCTCACCGACCCCAGGCACCTGGCTCAATTTTCCGCCAACAGCGCGAGGGCCAGCCACCTGATGCAGCTTGACCTCGGGGAAGGCCGCGTCACAGTGATCACGGACAGCGACCTGTGGAAAACCCCGAACATCGGAAAGCACGACAATGCCTGGCTGCTCTGGTACTTGAACCAGGGCACCGCCGTGACCTTGCTGTTCAACAGCGATTTCGACGACCTGCTTAGCTTGCTGATGCGCTATTTCCCCCAAGCCCTGGTCGCACTCGTTGCCTTCGTCGCCTTGGGACTTTGGCGTGCCGGCGTGCGTCAAGGCCCGATCCAGCACCCCGCTTCCCCTGCTCGTCGCCAACTGCAGGAACATCTGAAAGCCAGTGCCGACTTCCTGCTGCGCCGCAGCGGCCAAGGCACACTGCTGCAGACTTTGCAGCGCGATATCCTGCGTGCGGCCCGACGCCGTCACCCCGGCTTTGAACACCTCGACAACGCAGAACAGTGCCGGGTGCTTGAACACCTGACGCGCCAACCCCCTCACGTGATCAACCAGGCCCTTGGCCCACTCCCGGCAAAACGGCTTTCCAGCGCCGACTTCAGCCGGCAGGTGGCGTGCCTGCAAACCCTCAGGAATGCCTTATGAGTGATTTCCCAAGCGCCACTGCCTTGACCCGCGAATCCCTGCAACGCGCCACTGGGCAAGCTCAAGCCCTGCGAACCGAGTTGCGCAAGGCGGTGATTGGCCAGGACGCGGTGATCGACGATGTCCTGACCGCACTCATCGCTGGCGGCCATGTGCTGCTCGAAGGTGTGCCGGGGCTGGGTAAAACCTTGCTGGTACGTGCCTTGGCACGCTGCTTCGAGGGCGATTTCGCACGTATCCAGTTCACCCCGGACCTGATGCCCAGCGATGTCACCGGCCACGCCGTGTACGACCTGCACACCGAACAATTCAAGCTGCGCAAGGGGCCGGTGTTCACTCATCTGTTACTGGCCGACGAAATCAACCGTGCCCCGGCCAAGACCCAGGCGGCCTTGCTTGAGGCCATGCAGGAGCGGCAGGTGACCCTCGAAGGCGAGGCGCTGCCCATCGGCCAACCGTTCATGGTACTGGCAACCCAGAACCCCATCGAACAGGAAGGCACCTACCCCCTGCCAGAGGCGGAACTGGATCGCTTCATGCTCAAGGTGCGCATGGATTACCCCGACGCGCAGCAGGAACTGGACATGGTGCGCGAAGTCACACGCTCGTCGCGGGCCGACATGCTGGATGTACACCCATTGCGCACGGTGTTGCAGGCCGAAGATGTGCTGCAACTGCAGCAGGTTGCCAGTGACCTTGCCCTGGACGAACAGGTGCTCGACTATGCCGTGCGCCTGGCGCGCGCCACCCGTAACTGGCCAGGCCTGGCGATCGGTGCTGGCCCACGGGCGTCCATTGACCTGGTACGCGGCGCCCGCGCCCGCGCCTTGTTGCGCGGTGGTGAGTTCGTCACGCCGGATGACATCAAGGAATGCGCCCTGGCAGTACTGCGTCACCGCGTACGTATCGCGCCAGAGTTGGATATCGACGGGCTGGAGGTCGACCAGGTGCTCAGGCAATTGCTCGATCAGATTCCGGCACCTCGGCAATGACTCGCCTATGAAGCCGACCCGTCTGCTGTTGAACTGGCTCGGCGCATTGCTGGGTCTGGGCATCCTGCTGGGCACTGCGGCAGCGTTGCAGCTCACAGTATCGGACACCTTGCACTCACTCGTCTGGGGATTACTCCTGGCGTTGTTGCTGTTGGCCATGCTGGACGCCGTACGAGGGCATCGCCGCCCCTCTCCGCGTATACAACGACAGATGCCCGGCAGCCTGGCGTTGGGGCGCTGGGGCGAAATCCGCCTGGCCCTGGACCACGACTTCCCACAGCCGCTGACGGTGCAGGTATTCGATCATGCCCCCGACGGGTTGAGCGTGGAGAACATGCCTCAGTCCATAACCTTGTATCCCGGTGAACGCTGCGAACTGGGCTACCGTCTTCGCCCCCTGCGGCGCGGGCATTTCAGTTTCAGCCGCTGCGAAGTTCATCTGCCCAGCCCCATGGGGCTATGGTCTGCACGACGCTATATCGAGGTGAACGACACCACCCGCGTCTACCCGGATTTCGCCCGACTGTACGGCGCCCAACTGCTGGGCGTAGACAACTGGTTGAGCCAATTGGGCGTTCGTCAACGCCAACGGCGTGGGTTGGGGCTGGAGTTTCATCAGTTGCGCGAGTTTCGCGAAGGCGACAGCCTGCGCCAGATCGACTGGAAAGCTACTGCCCGACAACGCACCCCCATCGCCCGTGAATACCAGGATGAGCGCGACCAACAAATCGTGTTCATGCTTGACTGCGGGCGGCGCATGCGCAGCCAGGATGACGAACTGTCTCACTTTGACCATGCTCTCAACGCGTGCCTGCTGCTCAGCTACGTTGCCTTGCGCCAAGGCGATGCCGTGGGGCTGTGCACCTTTGCCGGTGACCAGTCGCGCTACCTGGCGCCGGTCAAGGGCAGTAGCCAGTTGAACCTGTTGCTCAATGCGGTGTACGACCTGGACACCACCCGACGCACTGCCGATTACCAGGCGGCGGCAAGCCAACTGCTGGCCCGGCAGAAGCGTCGAGCCTTGGTCATTGTGGTGAGTAACCTGCGGGACGAGGACGATGAAGCACTGTTGACTGCCGTCAAACGCATCAGTCGCCAACATAAGGTGCTGGTGGCCAGCTTGCGCGAGGAGGTACTCGACCAACTGCGCCATACCCCTGTGCAAACCTTGCCCGAAGCCCTGGCCTACAGCGGCACCATCGACTACCTCAACACACGGGATGAGTTGCATGACCGCCTGAGCGCGCACGGTTTGTCCGTGCTGGACACCTTGCCCTCTGAGCTGGGCCCCGCATTGGTGACACGCTACATGGGTTGGAAAAAAGCCGGGACCCTCTGAGGAGAAAGGTTCTGAAAAGAAACACTCGACCACGGCAGGGCATAAAGCCCCTGAACCGGGTCGAGAGCAGGTTGCCGCTAAGCCGAAGCCTGCAAAGGATCAAAACTGAAGTAATGCAACAACACGTTGATCAATTGCCCATACTCCTCCGGGGCCTGCTGCACACTGAACCCGGAGTCGTAATGCTGGGGGTTGATATCTTCGTGACTCCACAGGCAGGTAGCCGTGAGATCAATTGGATGGAAGGTGCCGTCAGCCTCCGGAATCTTCAAGCGCAGCTCGAAATCCACGTCGACCATCATGGGCAATTGGCTGATCAACATCAGCCCATCTTCCGATACATTGCCCAAAAAGCCGATGGGCTTATCGGTGAGTCGGTTAAACACTTGCAGGAAATAAGGTAGCTGATGCCGCTCGATCCGTCGGTCGGTAAACATGGTGAGATCGCCATCCAGTGGCCATAACTGCGGCCGTGCCAGTGATTCGGAACGAGAAAATAACGCCCGCTCTCCATGGATCTCGGTACGACAACAGGCAATAGTCCGCCGCCAGAACAGCTACCGAATCCGGGCCCCACATTCGTTTGCATGGAAACTTGTACAAACGAACATCCAAAGGATAGCCCAAGACTGGCAACAGGCCAGTTATGAAATGACGAATATCATCACAACGAAGCGGGACGTGGCTGGGCGACACTTGCACCGGGGTAATGCCCCAGCTGCTGCAAGGTATCGAGCCTCGCACGAGCACGATAGGCGTACTCACTCGACGGGTACTGATTGATGATGAATTGATAGGTCTGCACCGCATCAACGAACAGCTTTTGCCGTTCCAGGCACTGCCCGCGCAACATCGAGACCTCCGGCTGCACATAGCGGCGCGTGCGGCTTTCACGGTCGACCTGGGACAATTCCAGGGTGACGCGCTCGCAATCGCCGACCTTGTAGGCGCGGTAGGCATTGTTCAAATGATGGTCCATCGACCAACGGGTGCAGCCGACAACACTGACGGCCAGGGCAGCAACGAGCAAAATTCGCATGAGGGTTCTCCTGTCTTGTGCAGTGTATCGACCCCTCGTCGAAAATCTTCAAGGATGTTCGTATTCAGCCGCAGCGAAAACAAGCCAATCATCGATAAGTAGTGCAAACGAACAATGACTACAACGAAAGAGCATAGTAGCCTTCCTCAGCGCTTGAACTCAGGAGTCTGTGCATGTCCGTCCGTCGTACCAAAATCGTCGCCACCCTTGGCCCGGCCAGTAACTCGCCGGAAGTCCTCGAACAGCTGATTCTGGCTGGTTTGGACGTTGCCCGTCTGAACTTCTCCCACGGCACCCCGGACGAGCACAAGGCTCGCGCCAAGCTGGTGCGTGACCTGGCTGCCAAGCACGGCCGCTTCGTGGCACTGCTGGGCGACCTGCAAGGCCCTAAAATCCGTATTGCAAAATTCGCCAACAAGCGGATCGAGCTGAAGATCGGTGACACCTTCACCTTCTCCACCAGCCACCCGCTGACCGAAGGCAACCAGCAAGTCGTGGGTATCGACTACCCGGACCTGGTCAAGGACTGCGGCGTCGGTGACGAACTGCTGCTGGACGATGGCCGCGTGGTCATGCGCGTCGATACCGCCACCGGCACCGAGCTGATCTGCACCGTGACCATCGGCGGCCCGCTGTCCGACCACAAAGGCATCAACCGTCGTGGCGGTGGCTTGACGGCACCGGCCCTGACTGAAAAAGACAAGGCCGACATCAAGCTCGCCGCTGAAATGGAAGTGGACTACCTCGCCGTGTCCTTCCCGCGCGACGCCGCCGACATGGAATACGCCCGCAAACTGCGCGACGAAGCCGGCGGTACCGCCTGGCTGGTGGCGAAGATCGAACGCGCCGAAGCCGTGGCCGACGACGAAACCCTCGACGGCCTGATCAAGGCTTCCGACGCGGTGATGGTTGCCCGTGGCGACCTGGGCGTGGAAATCGGTGACGCCGAGCTGATCGGTATCCAGAAGAAGATCATCCTGCACGCACGCCGCCACAACAAAGCGGTGATCGTGGCGACCCAGATGATGGAGTCGATGATCCAGAACCCGATGCCGACCCGCGCCGAAGTGTCCGACGTGGCCAACGCCGTGCTCGACTACACCGACGCTGTGATGCTGTCGGCCGAAAGCGCCGCCGGCCCGTACCCACTGGAAGCCGTGCAGGCCATGGCGCGTATTTGCGTCGGCGCCGAAAAGCACCCGACCAGCAAGACCTCCAGCCACCGTATCGGCAAGGTGTTCGAAAGCTGCGACCAGAGCATCGCCCTGGCCGCCATGTACACCGCCAACCACTTCCCGGGCGTTAAAGCGATCATCGCCTTGACCGAAAGTGGCTACACGCCGTTGATCATGTCGCGCATCCGTTCCTCGGTGCCGATCTACGCGTTCACTCCGCACCGCGAAGCCCAGGCCCGCGCGGCACTGTTCCGTGGCGTGTACACCATTCCGTTTGATCCGGCTTCGCTGGCACCGAACGAAGTCAGCCAGAAGGCAATCGACGAGTTGGTCAAGCGCGGTGTCGTGGAGCAAGGCGACTGGGTCATCCTGACCAAGGGCGACAGCTACCACACCACCGGTGGCACCAATGGCATGAAGATCCTGCACGTGGGCGACCCGCAGGTCTGAGTGACACGCTGAAAAACAAAAGCCCCGCCATGAAAATGGCGGGGCTTTTTGCATTTCAGGGAAGCTGTTGTGTGATGCCAAAGGACCTCATCGGGGGCAAGCCCCCTCCCACCTTTTGACCGCGCTGCCTATCAAATGTGGGAGGGGGCTTGCCCCCGATGAAGCCCGATCAACCACCACACGTTCATCGCCGGGTGATAAACGCTGACAACGCCGCAATCGCCTCAGGCGACTTCAACCGTTGGGTGAACAAAGCGCCCTCCTCCTCGATCACCTGCCGCAACTGCTCGCGATCCACACTCTTCATCAACTGCTTGGTGACCTG
This sequence comes from Pseudomonas sp. CYM-20-01, assembly GCF_023169845.1. Taxonomy (NCBI): domain Bacteria; kingdom Pseudomonadati; phylum Pseudomonadota; class Gammaproteobacteria; order Pseudomonadales; family Pseudomonadaceae; genus Pseudomonas; species Pseudomonas sp. CYM-20-01. The sequence continues at coordinate 5,632,631 of NZ_AP025169.1, forward strand.
CACCGCCCCCGGCGCCAGGGTCTCAAAACGCTCGGCTACTTCCCGCGCCTTGGCCAATGCAGCCTCGCCACTGCCCAGCGCTTCGGTGGCAAGCCCCCACGCCGCTGCCTGTTCGCCGCTAAACCCCTCGCCCAGCAGCAGCAATTCGGCGGCTTTCGCGTGCCCCAGCAACCTCGGCAAAATCAGGCTGGACCCGAACTCCGGACACAGCCCCAGGTTGACGAACGGCATGCGCAGCCGCGCATCGCGGCTGATATACACCAAGTCACAATGCAGCAGCAGGGTTGTGCCAATCCCCACCGCAGCCCCCGCCACGGCAGCAATCACTGGCTTTCTGCAATTGAGCAGGCTTTTCATGAAGTGAAACGGTGGGCTGTCGAGGTCGTTGGGCGGCTGTTCGAGAAAATCGCTGATGTCGTTGCCGGCCGTGAAACACTCATTGCTGCCCTGGATCAGCACGCAACGGATATCCGCGTCCGCGTCGGCGTGCTCCAGTGCATTGGCCAATTGCGTGTACATGGCACGGGTCAAAGCATTTTTCTTGTCGGGACGGTTGAGCTGCAGGATCAGCAGCCCGCGTTCGCGCACCTGTTGGATGGTATCGGTCATGACGAGTCTCGCGGCGGGAAAAATCAGCGCTCAACCACGAGGCAGAAACACATCGGCCAGCAGCTGATTACGCGGCAATCCTGCCAGGAACAGGCGCTTGGAAAACGCCTCGACGCTGGCTGGGTGCCCGCAGAGTAAGGCCAGCGTTTGCCGCGAAACAAGCCGCAGTTGCGCCAATGCCTGGGCCACCTGCGCCGCCGTCCACAGTTCCACCGACACGTTTGGATGCTGTGCAGCCAACTGCGCCAAGGGTTCGGCCAGATAATGGCCTTCGGCATCATGGGCCAGGTGAATCACGCGGATGGCGCCCTGGTGATCCTGACGCAGCGCCTCACGCAACACGCCCCACAACGGCCCCAACCCGGTGCCGGACGCCAGCAGCCACAATGGCCGCGTTTGCCAGTCCGGATCATATTGCAGCGCACCGCCGCGCAAATCACCCAGGCGCAGCCGATCACCCACCTGCAACTGCCGGGCAAGATCGCTGAATTCGCCCGGCAGGCGACAATCGAGATGAAACTCCAGGAATGGATCTTCCTGGGGCAAGCTCGCCAGGGAATACGGCCGCGCCACCTGCCCGGCCCACAACACCAGGTGCTGCCCAGCCCGGTAACGCAAACCGCGCTCCGGTTGCAGGCGCAGGCGCAGCACGTTCGGGTTCAGCCAATCGACACCCACCACCTGGGCCGGCAAGCCATCACGCGTCGGGTCAAACGCTTCAACCCGCAGATCGCCGCTGACCTGACACTGGCAGGCCAACCGCCAGCCGTCCTGGCGCTGCGCCGGGCTCAAGGCTTCGGGCTGCTTGTCTTCGACCTCGCCCTGGCAACGCACCAGGCAGGCATGGCAACTGCCGGCGCGGCAACTGTAAGGCACGGCCACACCCGCCTGGTTCAAGGCATCCAGCAGGTTGCTGCCGGGGGTTACCGACCAATGGCGTTCGCCGACGTACAGTTCAGGCATATAAGGACTCAGTCACAAGGGGCGCGCACAGGGAATCATGCCTGCGACAGTTTGACCATAGTCGGGTGTATCGGCCACCGCGCCGGGTTATACTGCCGCGCCTTTTTAGCGTCGCGCCTGCACCACTTTGGCGTGCCTTGGAAAGGTGGACCCAGCCGACCGATGCAACACTGGGCCCACCTTTATTGAATGTTCCCTTATAGAGGAGCGCGACTCATGACCGTGATCAAGCAAGACGACCTGATTCAGAGCGTTGCCGACGCCCTGCAATTCATTTCCTACTACCACCCCGTGGATTTCATCCAGGCCATGCACGAAGCCTACCTGCGCGAAGAATCGCCAGCGGCCCGTGATTCCATCGCCCAGATCCTGATCAACTCGCGCATGTGCGCCACCGGCCATCGCCCGATCTGCCAGGACACCGGTATCGTCACCGTGTTCGTGCGCGTGGGCATGGACGTGCGTTGGGATGGCGCCACCATGGGCCTGGACGACATGATCAACGAAGGCGTGCGTCGCGCCTACAACTTGCCGGAAAACGTCCTGCGTGCATCCATCCTGGCCGACCCGGCAGGTGCACGTAAGAACACCAAGGACAACACCCCGGCCGTGATCCACTACTCCATCGTCCCGGGTAACACCGTGGAAGTGGACGTGGCGGCCAAGGGCGGCGGTTCCGAGAACAAGTCGAAAATGGCCATGCTCAACCCGTCCGACTCGATTGTCGACTGGGTGCTCAAGACCGTTCCGACCATGGGCGCCGGCTGGTGCCCACCGGGCATGCTGGGTATCGGCATCGGCGGCACCGCCGAGAAAGCCGCAGTGATGGCCAAGGAAGTGTTGATGGAATCCATCGACATCCACGAGCTGAAAAAGCGCGGCCCGCAGAACCGTATCGAAGAGATGCGCCTGGAGCTGTTCGAGAAGGTCAACCAACTGGGCATCGGCGCCCAAGGCCTGGGTGGCCTGACCACCGTGCTCGACGTGAAGATCATGGACTACCCGACCCACGCCGCGTCCCTGCCGGTGTGCATGATCCCCAACTGCGCCGCCACCCGTCACGCGCATTTTGTGCTCGACGGTTCTGGCCCGGCGTCGCTGGAAGCGCCACCGTTGGACGCCTACCCGGAAATCGTCTGGGAAGCCGGCCCGTCGGCCCGTCGCGTCAACCTCGACACCCTGACCCCGGAAGAAGTACAGAGCTGGAAGCCGGGCGAAACCGTATTGCTCAACGGCAAGATGCTCACCGGTCGCGACGCCGCGCACAAGCGCATGGTCGAGATGCTGAACAAGGGCGAAACCCTGCCGGTGGACCTGAAAGGTCGCTTCATCTACTACGTCGGCCCGGTTGATCCGGTACGCGAAGAAGTGGTCGGCCCGGCTGGCCCGACCACCGCGACGCGGATGGACAAGTTCACCCGTCAGATCCTTGAGCAAACCGGCCTGCTGGGCATGATCGGCAAATCCGAACGCGGCCCGACTGCGATCGAAGCGATCAAGGACCACAAGGCCGTGTACCTGATGGCCGTCGGCGGCGCCGCTTACCTGGTGGCGCAAGCCATCAAGAAGTCGCGCGTAGTCGCGTTTGCCGAACTGGGCATGGAAGCGATCTACGAGTTCGACGTGAAGGACATGCCGGTGACCGTTGCTGTCGACAGCAAGGGCGAATCCGTGCACATCACCGGTCCTGCCATCTGGCAGAAAAAGATCAGTGAAAGCCTGGCGGTAGAAGTGCAGTAAGCGCTTCCCCTCCAAACATAAAGGCGACTGCGGCCCATGGCCCAGTCGCCTTTTTTATGGCCTGTGGAAAACGCGGCGGTTGTGACCTCTGGGCTTTCTGCGTGACCACTGGGCTTGTTGTGGCGAGCGGGCTTGTCCCGCGTTGGGTGGCGAAGCCGCCCTGAAACCTGCCACCGAGATATGCCTGACACACTGCGGTGGCCTTATTGGGGCTGCTGCGCAGCCCAACGCGGGACAAGCCCGCTCGCCACAACAGCACCGATCGCGACAGGAAGGCCGCTCCCCAACATAAACGTCGTGCATGCTATGGTGCACTCCCCTTACCGTGCCTGCCCATCACCGTATGATCGCGATCCCCCGCCCCCTGCGCCTGACCTTCTACTCCCTGCTGATCATCGCCGGTGCCCTGCTGGCCGCAGCCTTGGCCACTCGCCACGCCGAACGCCAGGCCCTGGTGGACGATGCCGCCCGTGCCAATCAGCAACTGGCACTCTATGCCAACTCGTTGCACACCCTGATCGAACGCTACCGCGCGCTACCCGCCGTGCTGGCGCTGGACTCGGAAATGATCAGCGCGTTGAAAGGCCCGCTGGACGCCGCCACTCAGGACGTGCTCAACCGCAAGCTTGAACGCATCAATGGCGCCGCGCAGTCCTCCACCCTGGAATTGATGGACCGCACCGGCCTGGCGGTGGCCGCCAGCAACTGGAACCTGCCGAGCAGTTATGTAGGGCATAACTATGCGTTCCGGCCCTACTTCAGCCAGACCTTGAGCCAGGGCGCCGGGCGTTTTTATGCGGTGGGGGTGACGACCGGCATCCCAGGGTATTTCCTCTCCAGCGCAGTGCTGGATGAACACGAGCAGTTCCTCGGCGCCATGGTGGTCAAGCTGGAATTTCCCGAGCTTGAGCGTGAATGGGCCCAGGGCAATGATTTGCTGCTGGTCAGCGATGCGCGGGGCATCGTGTTTATCGCCAACCAGCCCGGCTGGCGTTATCGCAACCTGCGTCCGTTGTCGGCCAACGACCTCGCCGAGCTGAAAGCCACCCGCCAATACGACAAAAAACAACTGCAGGCGCTGGAGACCCAGACCCTGCAGCGCTTTGACGAAAACAGCCACCTGATGCGCGTCAACGGCCCGGACGGCAATGCCAATTACATCTGGGAGTCCTTGCCGCTGAAAGCCGAAGGCTGGACCCTGCACCTGTTGCGCAAGCCCCAGTTCGCCTTTGAAGATCAACGCAACGCCGGCCTGGCGGCCGCCGGTTCCTGGCTGGCGTTGGTATTCCTAGTGCTGTTCCTGACCCAACGCTGGCGCCTGGCCCGCTTGCGCCAGCGCAGTCGCGAAGAGCTTGAGCAACTGGTGGAAGAACGCACCCAGGCGTTGCGCACCGCGCAGGATGGCCTGGTGCAATCGGCCAAATTGGCGGCGCTGGGGCAGATGTCCGCCGCCCTCGCCCATGAGATCAATCAGCCGCTGACAGCCCAGCGCATGCAGTTGGCCACCTTGCGCCTGCTGCTGGATCACGGCCGCGTCGACGACGCCTACCAGGCCCTCACGCCACTCGACGATATGCTCACGCGCATGGCCGCCCTCACCGGCCACCTCAAGACCTTCGCGCGCAAAAGCCCGAGCGGCCTGCGTGAACGCCTGGACCTGGCCACCGTGGTCGACCAGTCCCTGCACCTGCTTGACGCCCGCCTGCGCGATGAGGCGATCGGCGTGGTGCTGGACCTGACCCGACCTGCCTGGGTGCGCGGCGATGCCATCCGCCTGGAGCAGGTGCTGATCAACCTGCTGCGCAACGCCCTCGACGCCATGGCCGACAAACCGCGCAAACGCCTGGAAATCCGCCTGCACGCCGATCAGCAGCTGTGGCAACTGACGGTCAGCGACAGCGGCGGCGGGATTGCCGAAGAACACCTGAACAGTGTGTTCGACCCGTTCTTTACCACCAAGCCGGTGGGTGACGGGCTCGGCTTGGGGCTGGCAGTGTCCTACGCTATCGTGCACGAATTGGGCGGTCGCCTGATCGCCGGCAACCGTGGCGACGGTGCGGTATTTACCCTGACTCTACCCATCGCGCTGGAGACGCCCGACCTATGTTGAACGCTGTGATTGTGGTCGATGACGAAGCCAGCATCCGCACGGCCGTCGAGCAATGGCTGAGCCTGTCAGGCTTTGAGGTGCAGTTGTTCAGCCGCGCCGACGAATGCCTGGCGCAACTGCCCCGTGATTTCCCCGGCGTGATCCTCAGCGACGTGCGTATGCCGGGGCTCAGCGGCCTGGAGCTGCTGGCCGAAGTGCGACGCCGTGATGCCGATTTGCCGGTGATTCTGCTCACCGGCCATGGCGATGTACCGATGGCGGTCGAAGCCATGCGCGATGGCGCCTACGACTTCCTCGAAAAACCCTTCAGCCCCGATGCCCTGCTCAACAGCCTGCGCCGTGCTTTGGACAAGCGCGGGCTGATCCTGGAAAACCGTCGCCTGCACCAACAGGCCGATCATCGGGCGCAATTGGAATCGACACTGCTGGGCGTATCCCGAAGCTTGCAGACCTTGCGTCGCCAGGTGCTGGACCTGGCGAGCCTGCCGGTCAACGTGCTGATCCGTGGCGAGACCGGCAGCGGCAAGGAAATGGTCGCGCGGTGCCTGCATGATTTCGGCCCTCGGTCAAAGAAGCCTTTTGTAGCGCTCAATTGCGCGGCGATCCCGGAGCAGTTGTTCGAGGCCGAGCTGTTTGGTCACGAAAGCGGCGCTTTTACCGGCGCCCAGGGCAAGCGCATCGGTAAACTGGAATACGCCCACGGCGGCACGTTGTTCCTCGATGAAATCGAAAGCATGCCGCTGGCCCAGCAGGTAAAACTGCTGCGTGTGCTGCAGGAGCAGAAGCTGGAGCGGCTGGGCTCCAACCAGAGCATCCACGTGGACCTGCGCATCATCGCCGCCACCAAGCCGGACCTGCTGGAAGAAGCCCGCGCCGGGCGCTTTCGCGAAGACCTGGCGTATCGATTGAACGTCGCGCAATTGCGCCTGCCGCCCCTGCGTGAGCGTCGCGAAGATATCCCGTTGCTGTTCGATCACTTTGCACAGAGTGCCGCCGAACGCCTGGGCCGCAGCGTCGAGCCATTGAGCGGCGCGCAGTTGGGGCGCTTGCTCAGCCATGACTGGCCGGGCAACGTGCGCGAGTTGGCCAACGTCGCCGAACGCCAGGTGCTGGGCCTTGGCGACCCGGAACCGGAAGGCATCGAGGCCGGACAGTCCCTGGCCGCACAGCAAGAGGCCTTCGAAGCGCACTGCCTGAAAGCCGCGCTGACCCGACACAAGGGCGATATCAAGGCAGTACTGGCCGAGCTGCAACTGCCGCGTCGTACCTTCAATGAGAAGATGCAGCGGCATGGGTTGGTGCGGGAGATGTTTCTCTAGGCGAATCTTTGTGTTGACTGGCAGGCCGCTATCGGGGGCAAGCCCCCTCCCACATTTTGATTTGTGAACGCGCTCAAGTGTGGGAGGGGGCTTGCCCCCGATGAGGACAGCAGCCATAAGCGGATTTCCGCTCACCCCCCTGAAAATCATCAGCGACTTTCCGCTCAAAAAAATCACCAAACCCTTCTAGGCCGGGCCTTCATCCACCTGGCACAGCTCCTGCTATAGCTCGAGCCAGGCTGCGCACGCGCCGCTCCATAAAAACAACTAGATGAAGGATCCTTCAATGGATAACTCCAACGCCCTGCCTCTGGGGTCGGCGGCCGCGCCGACGAAAGAGCGCACTACCTCCAGCCGCATCAAATCGATTTTCAGTGGTTCCGTCGGCAACATGGTCGAGTGGTACGACTGGTACGTCTACGCCGCTTTCTCGCTGTACTTCGCCAAGACCTTCTTCCCCAAAGGCGACACCACCGCCCAACTGCTCAACACCGCCGCGATCTTCGCCGTGGGCTTTTTGATGCGCCCGATCGGTGGCTGGCTGATGGGCCTGTACGCCGACAAGGTCGGCCGTAAAAAAGCCTTGATGGCCTCGGTCTACCTGATGTGCTTCGGCTCGCTGCTGATTGCCCTGAGCCCGGGCTATGAAATCATTGGTATCGGTGCGCCGATCCTGCTGGTCTTTGCCCGTTTGCTGCAGGGGCTGTCGGTCGGCGGCGAATACGGCACCTCCGCCACGTACCTCAGCGAGATGGCGACCAAGGAACGTCGTGGTTTCTACTCCAGCTTCCAGTACGTGACCCTGATCTCCGGCCAGCTCATCGCCCTGGCGGTGCTGATCGTGTTGCAACAACTGCTGACCACCGAGCAACTGTATGCCTGGGGCTGGCGTATCCCGTTCGCCATCGGTGCCCTCTGCGCGGTGGTTGCGCTGTACCTGCGGCGCGGTATGGAAGAAACCGAGTCGTTCACCAAGAAGGAAAAAGCCAAGGAAAGCGCGATGCGCACCTTGATGCGCCACCCCAAGGAACTGCTGACCGTGGTCGGCCTGACCATGGGCGGTACGCTGGCGTTCTACACCTACACCACCTACATGCAGAAGTACCTGGTGAACACCGTCGGCATGAGCATTTCCGACTCCACCACCATCTCGGCGGCGACGCTGTTCCTGTTCATGTGCCTGCAACCCATTGTCGGCGGGCTGTCGGATAAGATCGGCCGGCGGCCGATCCTGATCGCCTTCGGCATCCTCGGCACCCTGTTCACCGTGCCGATCCTCACCACCCTGCACACCATCCAGACCTGGTGGGGTGCGTTCTTCCTGATCATGGCGGCACTGATCATCGTCAGCGGCTATACCTCGATCAACGCCGTGGTGAAGGCCGAGTTGTTCCCCACCGAAATCCGTGCGCTGGGCGTGGGCCTGCCGTATGCGCTGACAGTGTCGATCTTCGGCGGCACCGCTGAATACATCGCGCTGTGGTTCAAGAGCATCGGCATGGAAACCGGTTACTACTGGTACGTGACCGCGTGCATCGCGGTGTCGCTGGTGGTCTACGTGACCATGAAGGACACCCGCAAACACTCGCGCATTACCACCGACTAAACGTCAGTTGCAGTCAACCCTGTGGGAGGGGGCAAGCCCCTCCCACAGGTTGAGTCAGGACAACTCGGCTATCGCCTTACGTCCGTACCTCCGCTGCGCGTACGACGCCCCCGCAATCATCACCACCAACACCGCCGCCAAAACTGCCGACGAACCGATGGTGCCGAAATCCAACCCGCCCTTTTCATGGGGCTTGGTAAGGAAGTCACCCAAGGTCGCGCCGAACGGCCGGGTCAGTACAAACGCCACCCAGAACAACAGCACTGAAGAAATCCTGGTGAAGTATTTGAGTGCCACCACCGCCGCAATCGCCGAGCCGATCAACAACGCGCCGCCGGCAAAACCCAGCCCTGAGTCATCTGCCAGGAAATCGCCCAACGCGGTGCCCAAGGTGTTGGAGAACAGGATGGCCATCCAGTAGAACAACTCACCCCGGAAGGTCTGCACCTTGTTCACGTTCAGCGAATCGCCGCTGAGGTGCCACAACGCGAAGATGATCATCAGGATCGCGACCAGGATCATGGAGCCCGCGGCATAACCCAGCCCCAAGGTGCGGTCCATGAAATCCGACATGGTGGTGCCTGCGGTGCTGGTGGACAAAATCACGATCCAGTACAGCACCGGGTTGTAGGTTTTCGAGCGCAGTTGCGTCACCAGGGTGATCAGGAACACGCTGATCAGCATCATCGAACTGATGGCATAACCGACATTGAGGGTCATCGACAGCAAATCCCCGGCGGTTTCGCCCAGGGTGGTCGCGCAGATTTTCATGACCCAGAACGCCAGGGTGATCTGAGGAAGTTTATTCATAAAGGGGAAGGCTCCAAAGCTCAGTCTCTCAATAGGCCGACTTATCGGGTTGTCGACAGTGGGCGCAGACTGACGGTGGAGCTGTGAAAAATAGGTGGGCGATGAATGAAAATTCCATAGTATGGCCACTTCATCGACGACCACTGCAGGAACCCCGGCCATGCCCGACGATATCCACTTCTACGAACCCGCCAACGGCCACGGCCTGCCCCATGACCCGTTCAATGCCATCGTCGGTCCACGGCCGATCGGCTGGATTTCGTCCCACGACCGCGAAGGCCGCCTGAACCTGGCGCCCTACAGTTTTTTCAATGCGTTCAACTACATTCCGCCGATCATTGGATTCTCCAGCGTCGGGCGCAAAGACAGCCTGAACAACATCGAGCAGACCGGCGAGTTTGTGTGGAACCTGGCCAACCGCCCGTTGGCCGAGCAGATGAACCAGAGTTGTGCCCCGGTATCACCGGACGTGAATGAATTCGAATTGTCCGGGCTGACCCCAGTGGCCTCGAAGATCGTTGGTGTACCGCGGGTGGGCGAGAGCCCGGTGTCGTTCGAATGCAAGGTGACGCAGATCATCCAGCTGCAACGTGCCGACAAGGCATTGGTGCCGAGCTGGCTGGTGCTGGGCGAGGTGGTCGCGGTGCATATCGCCAAGTGGCTGCTCAAGGATGGCATCTACGACACCGCCGCCGCCGAGCCGATTTTGCGCGGTGGCGGACCGGCGGATTACTTCCAGTTGGGGCCGGAGGCCCTGTTCAAGATGTATCGCCCAGGCGCCGGCAAACCTTGACTGAAACACAATAAAACGTGGGAGGGGGCTTGCCCCCGATGGCAATGGCACATCCAACATCGTTGTTGACTGACACACTGCTATCGGGGGCAAGCCCCCTCCCACATTGGATTGTCGGCGTTGCTCAGTTGGCGGCGCTCGCCCAGGTCAGCTGCCCCTCTTCATCCACACCGATCAGCCGTTCAAGCTGCACGGTGGCTGCATCATCGGCATCGGCGGCCGTCTTGAACGTCTGTCCGTCCAGGATTTTGTGAAACTGCGGGGCCCCCATGCCATCGAGTGCCTTGACGGCGACGGCGGCGCTGTAGCCCCCTTCACCCGGTACTACGGCGGATACGGCTTCGTGGTGGGCAAATTGTTTACGTGCCATGTTGCAGGTCCTGGCCAATGGAAAGTCGGCCATTCTAGACCTTCAGCCGGCGAGTTGCAGGTACTCGCCGTAGGCGTGTGCGGCGGATGCATCGGTAAAGGTCTGGAAGTCCATGCTGCGCACGACCATGTCGTTCAACAGCTCGGTAAAGATCATCAGCGCTGGAGAATTGAAGTAGGCGCTCATCGCCTGTTCGCTGCTCCAGAAACCGGAGATCAACCATACATCGGGATCGACCTGGGAATGCTGCAACGAGAATTGCAGGCAACCCTGAGCCTGGCGGCCCGGTTCGATCAAACTGCTCAAGCGTGCACCGAGTTCGGTGCTGCACCCGGTGCGGGCGCGGATAAAGGCCATATGGCTCGCGGGAATGGGGGTGGACATGTTCGACTCTCCCGTTGAGAAGTGATGCTCGGCAAGCACTGTGAGGGCGTGTTGCCACAGGATCAAAGATAACGGCGCGGGTAGTCGCGCGGTTAGTCAATTCCTGTCGGCTTATTGCACAATCCTGCGAGAAGCGTAGGGAGGACGTTCGGCACAGCGGTTTTATTCCAGGGCCCAACGCCTTATTTCAGGGAGATGACAGGTGCCGCGATTGCCTGATTCACGATGTATCGCAGGATCAGGCAAGGATTGTGCAGAATCGACGTAACACTGTTTGAAAAGCCGCCGCTAAGCTGAACCCATCGAAGTAGCCCCTAGAGGACGTTCCATGTCGTCGCCCGAACATAAAGCCATCCCCCTCGACGCCGAGATGGAAAAACAGCGCGCCGAACTGGCCAGCATCGTGCACCGGCATACCTGGGAGGACGGCTCCTACGGTACGGCCATCACCACTCTGTTTCTGAACCGCCACAACACCCCGCGCGACTTCATGCCGGTGCTGGTGGAACCGGCCCTGTGCATCCTGGCCAGTGGCAGCAAGGAAGTCCGCCTGGCCGACGAGATCTTTGCCTACGACCCGCTCAACTACCTGGTGTTCTCGGTGGCGATGCCGGTGGCCGGGCGGATCATCGATGCCACGCCGGAAGACCCGAACCTTTCGGTGCGCATCAATATCGATCCGGCGCAACTGACAGCCCTGATCGCAGAAGCAGGCCCAATGGGCGTGCCGTCGCGCCCGACTTCTCGCGGCATGTACGTCGATCGCATCGACGGTCAACTGCTGGACGCCGTACTGCGATTGGCCCGCCTGTTGGATACGCCGAAAGACATCGCCATGCTCGCGCCGTTGATCAACCGCGAGATTCTTTATCGCCTGTTGCGCGGCCCGCAGGGTTATCGGCTGTATGAAATCGCCGTGGCCAACAGTCAGAGCCATCGGGTCAGCCAGGCGATCAAGTGGTTGAACGGCAACTACGAACAACCGCTGCGCATCGATGACCTCGCCAAGGAAGTGAACCTGAGCGTCTCGACCCTGCACCACCGTTTCAAGGCGATCACCGCCATGAGCCCGTTGCAATACCAGAAGCAGTTGCGATTGCAGGAGGCACGGCGCTTGATGATTGCCGAAGGGTTGGAAGCGTCGGCGGCGGGGTATCGGGTGGGGTATGAAAGCCCATCGCAATTCAGCCGGGAATACAGCCGGTTGTTTGGCGCGCCGCCGTTGCGTGACCTGGCCCGGTTGCGCCAGAGCATCTGAACCAATGAAGATCAAAATGTGGGAGGGGGCTTGCCCCCGATTGCGGTGGGTCAGCTACAGACTAAGCTGACTGACACACTGTCATCGGGGGCAAGCCCCCTCCCACACGTTGACCGCTTTTGTTCAGTCTAATCCGCGCGGCAGCTGCAACGTCACCCGCAACCCACCCTCACGCAAATTCTGCAAACTCACTTCACCGCCATGGCTGTGCGCAATGTTGCGCGCAATCCCCAGGCCCAAGCCGTAACCCTGTTGCTGCCCCGCCAGGCGGAAGTGTGGCTCGAATACTTGCTCCAACCGCTGCTCCGGCACGCCAGGCCCCTCGTCGTCCACATGCAGGACGAACTCCGCGCCATCGTCCTCGATGTGCAGATGAGCGTTCTGCCCGTACTTCAAGGCATTGTCGATCAGGTTGCCAATGCAACGTTTGAGCGCCAGCGGCTTGCCCGGATACGCCGCCAGGGCTGCACCGTTCAGCGTGACCCGGCCGTTGCCGTTGGGTGCCACGTAAGGCTCCACCAGGCATTCGAGCACATGGTTGAGGTCCACCGGCTCGATGTTTTCGTGGATGTCCGTGTCTTTCACACATTGCAGCGCGCCCTTCACCAGCAACTCCAGTTCATCCAGGTCGCGGCCGAACTTGGTTTGCAGGTTTTCGTCTTCCAGCAGTTCCACGCGCAGGCGCAGGCGGGTGATCGGTGTGCGCAAGTCGTGGGAAATCGCACTGAACAACTGGCTACGCTCGGTCAGGTAACGGCTGATGCGCTCACGCATGGCATTGAAGGCACGGCCCACTTCCACCACTTCGCTGCCACCGCCTTCGGCCACCGGTTCCACGTCGGCGCCCAGGGACATATCCCGCGCCGCCCGCGCCAAACGCTTGAGCGGCCGGCTTTGCCAGTGCACCAGCAGGCCGATGAACAGCAACAGGAAACCGCTGGTCAGCACGATAAACCACACCTGCTGGGACGGCAGGCCTTGTTCTTCAAGGCTGGTGTAGGGCTCGGGCAACAGCGAGGCGATATACAACCATTCGCCCGGGGCGAGCTGGATCTGGGTGACCAGCACCGGCGGGTTCACCGGTTCCAGGGTCAGCGCGTAGTGAGCCCAGGAACGCGGCAGCTCATCGAGTTTCAGGCCGGCATTGAAGATGCGCAGGTCTTCGGCGCTGACGAACTCCACCGACATATGCACATCGGCGCCGAGGGTCTGCTTCAGCACCTCATCCACCGCTTCAAGCACCGCCTGTTTACGCGGGGTCTGCGGCAGGATGGCCATGTCCAGCGGGCGGTCATTGAGGGTCACCACGAAACGCGTGCCGCCCATGCTGCGCAGTTGATCGAGCACCAGTGGGCGGTAGGCCACCGGCAACGAGCGGAAATAACTCACGCTGGCGGTCATCGAATGCGCCAGGCTGCGGGCGCTGGTGACCAGGCCTTCGAGCTGGGTGGCGCGCAATTGCGAGACCCAGATCACGCTGGACAGCGCCTGGGCGAACAGCACCGCCAGCAGCGTCAGCAGCAGCATGCGCCCCAGCAGCGAACGCGGCACCGGGAAACGCCGGCGGTGTTCGGTCAAATGTTCAGTGGACATTGCCGGCAACCACGCTGGCTGCCAGTTGATAACCACTGCCCCGCACGGTGCGGATCAGACGAGGGGGCTTTTCGGTGTCGCGCAGGCGTTGGCGCAGGCGGCTGACGGCCATGTCGACGATGCGATCCAACGGCATCAGGTCGCGACCCCGGGTAGCATTGCCGATGGTGTCACGGTCGAGAATCTGCTGCGGGTGGTCGAGAAACAATTTGAGCAGGGCGAAATCGGCCCCGGAGAGGATCACTTCTTCGCCGTCCACATGGAACAGGCGGTGGCTGATCATATCCAGCCGCCACTCATCGAATACCAGCACTTCGCCGCCGTTGCTGCGCTCCTGGCCGAACTGGCAACGGCGCAACAAGGCCTTGATCCGCGCTTGCAACTCGCGAGGGCTGAAGGGTTTGCCGATGTAGTCGTCGGCGCCCAGCTCCAGGCCGATCACACGGTCGGCCTCGTCGGAACTGGCGGTGAGCATGATGATCGGCACCTGCGCCTGGCGCGGGTGCTGGCGGATCCAGCGGCAAAGGCTGAAACCGTCTTCGTCCGGCAACATCACATCGAGGATGACCAGGTCGCACGGCGCCTCGTTCATCGCCTGGCGGAACCCCGCGCCATCCGGCACCCCACGCACCTGGAAACCGGCGCGACTGAGGTAGGTCTGCAGCAATTCGCGGATTTCCTGGTCGTCGTCGACCAGGAGGATCGATTTACTGATTACGCTCACGGGGTCCTCCTTGTTGTTATGGGGTGTTGTTGATGGCCTCATCGGGGGCAAGCCCCCTCCCACATTGGAATGCGTTCCCAATGTGGGAGGGGGCTTGCCCCCGATAGGGCCATCAGTCCCTATGCAAAAGCCTGTTCCAACGCGACGCCAGCCCCGGTCAACCCGGAATACGGCGCGGTCACCAACCACACCGGAATACCCTTGAAGTAGTCGCTCATGCAGCCTTTGTCAGCAAAGCTCCTGGCAAAACCGCTGTGGATAAAGAAGTCGGCAAACCTCGGTATCACCCCGCCCACGATGTACACACCACCGCGTCCACCGGTGGTCAGCACATTGTTACCGGCGACGCGGCCCAGCCAGATGCTGAACTGGTCCAACACCTCCATCGCCACCGGGTCACCGGCCAGACCGGCGGCCGTGATGGCTTCGGGCGTTTCCAGTACCGGCGCATGGCCGTCGACTGCACAGATCGCCCGGTACAGACGTGGCAACCCACCACCGCTCAAAGCGGTTTCAGCGCTGACATGCCCGATCTCGGTGTAGATGTGCTGCCACAGTTGGGTTTCCCGTGGGCTGCTCAGCGGCAGGTCGACATGCCCGCCTTCCCCCGGCAGCGCCGCAAAGCGGCCACCGCCCAAGTCCAGCAATGTACCGACACCCAGGCCAGTGCCCGGACCGATCACCACCGCAGGCCGCAACGGCTCCGGCGTGCCTTCGCAGACCACGCGGAATTCGTCGGGCCTGAGGCGGGTCATGCCCAGGGCCATGGCCGAGAAGTCATTGACCAGCAGCAGTTCGTCCACCTGCAACGCCTTGCAAAACGCAGTCTTGCTCAGGCGCCAGTGATTGTTGGTGAATTTAAATTCATCTCCGCTCACCGGGCCAGCGACAGAAAGACACACCGCGCCGATGTCCCCGATTTCCAGGCCTTCCTCTTTGAGGTAGACCTTGATCGCCTCTTCAGGACTCTTGTGATCCGCCGTGGCATGCACACGGATCGAATGCAGTTCCTGATCCCGCCACAACGCAAAACGGGCATTGGTGCCCCCGATGTCACCGACCAGCGCAAGCTTCACTTAAGCGTCTCCAAGGCACAGGTAAAGGCGCTGGCGCCCTGCTCTGCGGAGCTTGCGGCCAAGCGCATAAATGCAAACAGCTCGCGACCGGCACCCACGTTATTGCCCAACAGGCCCGTGGCAGGCGCGCGCGCTGCAAATTCTTCGGCGTCCACCTTAAGCTCCAGGGTGCCCTTCACGCCATCCACGCGAATGATATCGCCATCGCGCACCCGCGCCAGTGGTCCGCCGCTCTGGGCTTCGGGGTTGACGTGAATCGCGGCGGGGATCTTACCCGACGCGCCCGACATACGCCCGTCTGTTACCAGCGCGACCTTGAAGCCACGGTCCTGCAACACACCGAGGAACGGCGTCATCTTGTGCAATTCGGGCATGCCATTGGAGCGCGGGCCCTGGAAGCGCATCACCGCGACGAAGTCTTTTTCCAACTGGCCGGCCTTGAACGCGTCGGCCAGGTCCTGCTGATCCTGGAACACCACGGCAGGTGCTTCGACAATCTGGTGTTCAAGGGCCACGGCCGAGACTTTCATCACGCCACGCCCCAGGTTGCCCTCCATCACGCGCAAGCCGCCCTCGGGCGAGAACGCACGGGCCACGGGGCGCAGGATGCTTTCGTCGAGGCTCTCGATCGGGCCGTCGCGCCAGATCAGCTCACCGTCGACCAGGAACGGCTCCTGGGTGTAGCGGCTCAGGCCCTTGCCGGCCACGGTGTTGACGTCTTCGTGGAGCAGGCCGGCTTCGAGCAGTTCACGGATCAGGAACGACATGCCGCCCGCCGCCTGGAAGTGGTTGATGTCGGCCTTGCCGTTCGGATACACGTGGGAAAGGGTCGGCACCACCTCGGAAAGGTCGGCCATGTCGTCCCAGGTGAGGATGATGCCCGCCGACATGGCGATGGCCGGCATGTGCAGGGTGTGGTTGGTAGAGCCGCCGGTGGCGTTGAGCGCGATGATGGAGTTGACGATGGACTTTTCGTCGACGATCTCGCCGATCGGCATGAAGTTGCCGTTGGCCTTGGTCAGGCGCGTGACCTGGTGCGCGGCTTCGCGGGTCAGCGCGTCACGCAGCGGTGTGTACGGGTTGACGAACGAGGCGCCCGGCAGGTGCAGGCCCATCACTTCCATCAACAACTGGTTGGTATTGGCGGTGCCGTAGAAGGTGCAGGTGCCGGGGCTGTGATAGGACTTCATCTCCGATTCCAGCAGCTCTTCGCGGGTGGCCTTACCTTCAGCGTAGCGCTGGCGCACATCGGCTTTCTGCTTGTTGGAAATGCCCGACGGCATCGGCCCGCCCGGTACGAAGATCATCGGCAGGTGACCGTAGCGCAGCGCGCCCATCATCAGGCCGGGGACGATCTTGTCGCAGATGCCCAGCATCAAGGCCGCGTCGAACATGTTGTGGGACAGCGCTACCGCCGTGGACATGGCAATGACTTCACGGCTGAGCAGGCTCAGCTCCATGCCGGGCTCGCCCTGGGTCACGCCGTCGCACATCGCGGGCGTGCCGCCGGCGAACTGGCCGACCGAGCCGACTTCGCGCAGGGCTTTCTTGATCTGTTCAGGGAAATGTTCGTACGGCTGGTGCGCCGAGAGCATGTCGTTATATGACGAAACAATTGCCACGTTGGCGGCATTCATCATGCGCAGGCTATTTTTATCTTCAGTGCCGCAACCGGCCACGCCGTGGGCAAAGTTGGCGCATTGCAGCTTGCCGCGCATCGGACCGTCGCTGGCTGCGCCGCGAATGAGCGCAAGGTAAGCCTCGCGGGTGGCGCGGCTGCGGGCGATAAGCCGTTCGGTGACCTCAAGAACGCGGGGATGCATGTGTAGAACTCCAGGCTAACGGATGTGGCGACCTGAGTGTCTATGCTGATCAAACGCCCGCAGCGCATGGGATGGCAGGGAGTCGTTTGGATCATCGGACCAGTTGATTCAGGTCACTCGTTGTAGATTGAACAAAATATTGCCACTAAAAAGGCTTGTTTTCTATTTTTATGCGAATAATCTTGTAATTCTTACAACAAATCGACGACAGGCACTTTCCAATGACTCTTCGTATCGCAATCAATGGTTTTGGCCGTATCGGCCGTAATGTCCTGCGCGCACTGTATACCCAAGGCTACCGCCAGGATTTGCAGATCGTCGCCATCAATGATCTGGGCGACAGTTCGATCAATGCCCACCTGCTCAAATACGACACCGTACATGGCACTTTCGAAGCAGAGGTCGCCCACGATCAGGAAAGCCTGACCGTCAATGGTGACCGGATTGCCGTCAGTGCCATCCGCAACCCGGCCGACCTGCCCTGGGCTGCGCACAAGATCGACGTGGTGTTCGAATGCACCGGCCTGTTCACCGACCGTGACAAGGCTGCCGCCCATATTACCGCCGGCGCACGCAAGGTGATCATCTCGGCACCGGCCAAGGGCGCGGACGCCACCGTGGTCTACGGCGTCAACCATGACATTCTGCGTCAATCCCACCAGATCATCTCTAACGCCTCGTGCACCACCAACTGCCTGGCGCCTGTGGCTCAAGTGCTGCACCGCGAGCTGGGTATCGAAAGCGGCCTGATGACCACCATCCACGCCTACACCAATGACCAGAACCTGACCGACGTCTACCACACCGACCCGTACCGCGCGCGTTCGGCCACCCAGAACATGATCCCGAGCAAGACCGGCGCCGCCGAAGCGGTAGGCCTGGTGCTGCCGGAACTGGCGGGCAAGCTGACCGGCATGGCGGTGCGGGTGCCAGTGATCAACGTGTCGCTGGTGGACCTCACCGTACAACTGAAGAAAGAAGCCACGGCGCAAGAAGTCAACGCGCTGCTCAAAGAAGCAAGCCAGCACTCGAAGATCCTGGGCTACAACACCCTGCCGCTGGTTTCCAGTGACTTCAACCACAACCCACTGTCGTCGATCTTCGATGCGAATCACACCAAAGTCAGCGGTAAATTGCTGAAAGTGCTGGCCTGGTACGACAACGAATGGGGTTTCTCCAACCGTATGCTGGATAACTGCTTGGCGTTGTGCAACGCCGAATAAATCCGCTTTGCGGCGGGCTTGTGTGGGAGGGGGCTTGCCCCCGATAGCGGTGGGCCAGTCAACTTATGTATGACTGATCCACTGCCATCGGGGGCAAGCCCCCTCCCACATTGGTTTGTGTCGCGCATAAGGAAAATAGCCGCTTGCCATTTGAGTTGATGATAAGCATTATCATTAACTGCAAATCGGTCTGGTAGCACTGTGAGCCAATCTCGCTTCAACCACGTCTTTCTCACCCAACGGGTGGTTCTGCTTCGCACCTTGCAGCGGATGGTGAATAACCACAGCACCGCCGAGGACCTGTTGCAGGAAACCTACCTGCGCGTCACCCGGGCCCTCAGCGAGCGGCCGATCGATCACCTTGAACCCTTCGTCTATCAGACCGCGCGCAACCTGGCGCTGGATCATCTGCGTGCGCGCAGGATCCAGGCCCGTACGTTGCAGGAAGATGTCCCGCTGGACGTCCTGCAAAGTGTCGCCGCCCCCATCAGCACACCCGAAGATGCCACCCAGGCCGAGCAAATGCTTGAGGCCCTGAGCGTCAGCCTGGGCCAGTTGAGCGCCCGCCAGCAGCAGATCTTCATCCTCAGCCGCCTGCACGGTTGCAGTTACCAGGAGATTGCCGATCAGTTGGAAGTGTCCTTGAGCACCGTGCAAAAGGAACTGAAGTTGATCATGGCCATCTGTGTAGGTGTGGCCGAACGGCTGGATCGGCCTTAAGCTTCACCCGACAGAAACGTCGACCCAAGCTGTAGGAAAGTTGAATAGAACGTGGCGAAGACCCGAGGAACACCGTGACGGACCCGAACAAACTGCGCCCCCATGATGTGGCTCATGAGGTGTTGCAAGACACGGCTATGGACCAAGCCCTCGACTGGCTGATCGCCTTGCAGTGCCCGCAGCCCGGGCAGCAGGCCGAATTCGAAACCTGGCTGGCCAGCGATCCCGCCCACGTCCACGCCTTCGCCAAGGCCCAGGCTGCCTGGGGTGGCGCGCCAGTGCACAGCGCCGCCGTGGCCCTGGCAGCACCGCGCAAGCCCAGCGCCTGGCGGCGGATCAAGCCCCATTGGAAACCGTTGGCCACCGCCGCCGTGTTGCTGATCGGCCTGTTCAGCTTCAGCAACCTGCCGGTGCGCCTGCAAGCCGATCACCTCACCGTGGTGGGTGAACGCCAGCGCCTGCAACTGGACGATGGTTCAAAGGTGTTGCTCAACACCAACTCGGCGCTTTCCAGCAGCATCAAGGACCACCAGCGCATCGCCCGCCTGTACCAGGGCGAGGCGTTTTTCGAAATCAAGCCCAACCATGGCCTGCCCCTGGAAATCGACGCCGGCCCCGTACGTGCCAGCGTGCGCGATACAGCCTTCGCCGTGCGCTACCTCAATGGCGAAGCACAGGTGCAAGTGCAGCGTGGCGATGTCGACCTGAGCAATACCTTCGACGATGCCCGCGTGCGCCTGAGCGCCGGTGAAAGCATCCGTATCGGCCCCAAGGGTTTCGGTGCGCCCGCCAAACTGGACGCCAACAAGGACCTGGCCTGGGTGCAAGGTCGGCTGATCTTCGAAAACTGCCCGATGAGCGAAGTCCTTGCCGAACTGCGCCGCTATTACCCCGGCTGGATCGTCAACACCAACGACCAACTCGCCAGCGTCGCCGTCACCGGCAATTACCGCCTGGACCAGCCCCTGGACGTGGTGCGCTCCCTGGCCCACATCACCTCGGCCAGGCTATCGGAATACCCGGCACTGGTGATCCTGAACTAAATGAGAATTATTTTTACTCGATAGTCGACGGTGGTACGTCTCGTCTTAGCCAATGCAACTGATTCCTATTTGGTTCAGTTCGCAACTATAAGATTCGTACCCCGGAGCGCTCTCGATGTCCTCTTGTTTCAACCGCCGGTCCTCTTCGCCCGTTCTGTCCTTGCTGACGGCCGCCATCCTGCTGGCCGGTGCGCCAATGATGACCGCCACCGCCGCCGAACCTGCCCCACGCAGCCAAGGCAACTACAACTTCAGCATCGAGCAGCAATCGCTGGTCTCCGCGCTCAACGCCTTTACCGCCGTGACCGGCTGGCAAGTCGGCCTGCCGGCGGAACTGGCCCAGGGTGTGTCATCCCCTGGCGTACGCGGCCCGTTGCCGCCGGAAAAAGCCCTGGACCGGCTGTTGGTGGGGACCAACCTGAGCTACCGCAAGCTGGGCAGCAACAACATCGTCCTGGAAAAGCGCACGGCGGGCAGCACCCTCAACCTGCAACAAGTGACCATCAGCGCTACCCGCAACGAGCAGGATGTAAACAGCGTACCGAGCACCGTCAGCGTGCAGGATCGCGAAGAACTGGACCGCCAGAACGTCAACAACATCCGCGAACTGGTGCGCTACGAGCCCGGTGTCTCGGTCGGCGGCGCGGGCACCCGCTCCGGTAACGCCGGCTTCAACATCCGCGGTATCGACGGCGACCGCATCCTCACCCAGGTGGACGGCGTGGAAGTGCCGGACAACTTCTTCAACGGCCCCTACGCCAAGACCCGCCGCAACTACGTCGACCCGGAAATCGTCAAGCGCGTAGAGATCCTGCGCGGCCCGGCCTCCGCCCTGTATGGCAGCAGCGCCATCGGCGGCGCCGTGAGTTATTTCACCCTCGACCCGGACGACATCATCAAGCCCGGCCAGGATGTCGGCGCCCGCCTCAAGACCGGCTACAGCTCCGCCGACGAAAGCTGGCTGACCTCCGGCACCGTCGCCGGCCGCGTGCAGGACTTCGATGGCTTGCTGCACCTGAGCCAGCGCAATGGCCACGAGACCGAGTCCTACGACGGCAACAACGCCACCGGCCTGGCCCGCACCGGCGCCAACCCCGAGGACGCGCGCACCACCAACATCCTGGCCAAGCTCGGCTGGAACTATGGCGATGACAACCGCCTGGGCCTGACCTACGAGAAGTACAAGGATGATCGCGACGTCAACCTGAAGAACGCGGTAGGCGGCCCGTTCATCGGCGGCCGAGGCTTCAACCTCTACCGTGACCGTCGTGGCAACGACACCATTACCCGTGAACGTTTCGGCCTGGAAAACAGCTTCGCCCTCGAGTCGCCGATTGCCGACCGCATCAAGACCAGCCTCAACTACCAGATCGCCAAGACCGACCAGACCACCGCCGAGATCTATCAGTCAGGCCGTCGCGTCCTGCGCACCCGCGACACGCTCTACCAGGAAAAACAGTGGATTTTCGACGCCCAGCTGGACAAAGCATTCAGCCTCGGTGAAACCGACCACCAAGTGACCTACGGCACCACACTCAAGCAGCAAAAAGTCACCGGTTCGCGCGAGGGCAGCGCGACCTGCGTGGCCGTGGGCAGTGGATGCACCGCCATCGGTGCACCCAGCCCAATTGCCAGCGACAGCGTGAAGAAGTCCAGCGACTTCCCCGATCCGACCATCCACACGTATTCGCTGTTCGCACAGGACCAGATCACCTGGGACAAGTGGACCTTCCTGCCCGCCGTGCGCTACGACTATACCCAGCTCAAACCCAAGCTGACCCAGGAGTTCCTCAACACCGTCAACCCGACAGGCGCGGACCCGGTGAGCGACAAGGAAAAAACCTGGCACCGTGTGACACCCAAGTTTGGCCTGACTTACGCCCTGACGGACCAATACACCTGGTTCGGCCAATACGCCGAAGGTTTCCGTACGCCGTCCGCCAAGGCCTTGTACGGCCGCTTTGAAAACCTGAACCTGGGCTACACCGTCGAGCCGAACCCCGACCTCAAGCCAGAAACCAGCAAAGGCGTCGAAACCGGGATTCGCGGCAAGTTCGACGAAGGCTCCTTCGAGATCGCCGTGTTTTACAACAAATACCGCGACTTTATCGACGAAGACAATGCCGTTGCCGGCGGCAGCCTTGAACAGTTCCAGGCCATCAACATCAAGCGCGCCACCATCAAGGGCGCCGAAGCCAAGGGCCGCCTGAACCTGGATGCCTTCGGCGCGCCGCAAGGCCTCTACACCCAGGGCTCGGTGTCCTATGCCTACGGCCGCAACGACGATAATGGCGAGCCGTTGAACAGCGTCAACCCGCTCAAGGGCGTCTTCGGCCTGGGCTATGACCAGGACAACTACGGTGGCCTGTTGAGCTGGACCTTGGTGAAAAAGCAGGATCGCGTCGACAGCACGACCTTCCACGCGCCGGACGGCGACACCAGCGGCCCCTTCAAGACCCCTGGCTTCGGTGTGGTCGACCTGACGGCCTTCTACAAAGTCACTCAGGACGTGACCATCAACGGCGGCCTCTACAACCTCACCGACAAGAAGTACTGGAACTGGGATGACGTGCGCAGCTACGACAGCGTCGGTGAAGCCGCTGTGACCGGCCCGGCCAACCTCGACCGCCTGACCCAGCCCGGCCGCAACTTTGCGATCAACGTGATCTGGGACATCTAGCAACGCCCTACTCACCTCGTCGAAATTTCATCGACGGGGTGAGGATTTTTTACTGTGCCGCGTCTTCTTGTTCGTCTAGTTGATAACAGCTCTCTTTCGGGCACTAAGGCGTATCCCTTCTCAAGGACTTTTTCATGACCGCTTCCCCTACCGCAGAACGCGCAAGCCTGCGCTCCCAACGCCTGAACCAGATCACCAACGAGCCGCACACCAAGCTGGACGCACTGGTCAAGGCCCACGCCCCGTTTGAAACCCAGGCCAACTTCGCCCGTTTCGTGGTGGCGCAGTACCTGTTCCAATCGGAACTGGTAGCCCTGTACAACGATGCCGAACTGATCAAGATCGTGCCGGACCTGGCCGAGCGTTGCCGTGCCGAAGCCGCCAAACTTGACTTGGGCGACCTCGACACCGACGTACCTGCACCGGTTGCCGGCGCGGTGAAAAACCCGAGCAAGGCCGAAGCCCTGGGTTGGCTGTTTGTGTCCGAAGGCTCCAAGCTGGGCGCTGCGTTCCTGATCAAGCGTGCCGTGGGCCTGGGCCTGAGCGAAACCTTCGGTGCCCGTCACCTGGGTGAGCCGGCGGGTGGTCGTGCCGAGGGCTGGAAAAGCTTCACCCGCACCCTCGACGCCCTGGAATTCAGCGCCGAAGAAGAAGCCGCCGTGGAAAAAGGCGCAATCGACGCGTTTGTGCGCTTCACCGTGTTGCTCGAACAGGCGTACGCTAGCGCCCCTGAATTGGCCTGACATCCAGATTGAAATGCCATCAACTGTGGGAGGGGGCAAGCCCCCTCCCACAGTTGGCGCTCACTTCGCGACGCTACAAATAAACCATGACCCGCAAAACCCCTTCCACCTCGAAAATCGCCCGGATCCTCTTCGGCCTGCTGGCCTATGTCAGCCTGGGCATTGGGTTGATCGCGATTGTCGTGCCGGGTTTGCCCACCACCGAATTCATCCTGCTGGCCGCCTGGGCCGCCACCAAAAGCTCGCCACGCCTCAGCGCCTGGCTGGAGAACCACCGGCTGTTCGGGCCGATCCTGTTCAACTGGCGCAACGGCAAGATCATCGCTCGCCGGGCCAAGGTCAGCGCCACCGTAAGCATGCTGCTGTGCGCCGTCCTGATGCTGGTGATGCTCGACCACGGCTGGCCAATCTACCTGGCCATTGCCGGAATGAGCCTGGGCAACCTGTGGATCTGGTCTCGACCCGAACGACTCGCACAGCCCGTATGACGTTGGCTGTAGGCATTTTCCTACCACTCATCGCCTGCTGCTCATGAATAAATTTGTTACGCCGATGTTTCAGACATAGCGCTGAATGGACTTGGCCTGCACTGCGTGCCTTCCAACAAGTCCATTCGCGAGTGAGCCTATGTTCAACACCCTCTCCATCCGCTTGAAAATCGTGCTGTTGTCCGGCCTTTGCCTGCTGGGGGTGATAGCGCTGGTCGTCAGCATCAATATCTACAACACCAGCCAGAATGATCTGTTGGTCAGCGATTCCAGCTCGCGCATGCTCACCGCCAGCGTGGAACAACTGCTGCAAGCCAGGGCCGCCGAGCAAGCGGGCCAGTTGCAGAAAACCTTCGGCGACAGCCTGATGGCGCTGACCGCGCTGGCCGACCAGATCAAGGACTTGCGCAGCATGGCCAGCAAGCGTGGCCTGGAAGCCGGCGCGCTGCGCGAAGAAATCAACCAGAGCCTGAAAACCACCTTCGATCGCAACAGCAAAGTGCTCGGTTTCTGGCTGTCATTCGAACCGAACGGCCTCGACGGCAAAGACAGCGAATTCGTCGATGACAAGGCGCGCGTCTCCAACGAAAAAGGGCGCTTCTCCAGCTATTGGAGCCGTGCCGGCGGTGAGGGCTTGAACACCATCATGGTCGAAGAAGACCTGAACAAGACCAGCCTCACCCTCAACGGTACGCCCTACAATATCTGGTACACCTGCCCACGGGACACCCGCAATACCTGCCTGCTGGACCCGTATGAAGACACGGTGGCGGGCAAAAAGGTATTGATGACCACCATCGCCTCGCCGCTGATCGTGGAGGGCAAACTCATCGGCGTCGTCGGTGTCGACATCGCCCTCACCGCCCTGCAAGCAACCGCCGATGCCGCACAGAAAGACCTGTTCAACGGCGCCGCACACCTGGAAATTCTGTCCAGCACCGGTCTGATCGCGGCCTATAGCGGCGAACCCGCCAAAGTCGGCAAGAACCTGGTCGACACCCTCGGCGCCGAGGGCAAGGAAATCGTGCAGCTGCTGGCCAGTGACAACCGCATGATCCGCGAACAGGACGGCACCATGCGCGCCGTGTACCCGGTCAAACCGATTGCCGACGCCAAAACCTGGGGCGTGGTGATCAAGCTGCCAAAAGCGGTAATGCTCGCCGATAACGTCAAGTTGCAGGGAGTACTTGACAACGCTCAGGCAGCCGGCACCCTCAAGGCCCTGCTGGTAGCCGCCGCCGCTGGCCTGCTGGGTTTGCTGCTGATCTGGCTGACCGCCACCGGCGTGACCCGGCCGATCAACAGCGTGGCCGCCATGCTCAAGGACATCGCCAGCGGCGACGGCGACCTCACCCAACGCCTGGCCTACGCCAAGAAGGATGAACTCGGCGAACTGGTGAACTGGTTCAACCGCTTCCTCGACAAGCTGCAACCGACCATCGCCCAGATCAAGCAAAGCATCACCGAAGCACGTGGCACCGCAGACCAGTCTTCAGCCATCGCACGCCAGACCAGCGAAGGCATGCAGGTGCAGTTCCGCGAAATCGACCAGGTGGCCACCGCGTCCAACGAAATGAGCGCCACCGCCCACGACGTCGCCAACAGCGCGTCGAATGCCGCCAGCGCGGCACGCGGTGCCGACCAGTCGGCGCGGGAAGGCATGTCGATCATCGAGCAGAGCACCCGCGACATCACCACCCTGGCCGAAGAAGTCAGCAAGGCCGTGGGCGAAGTCGAAGCGCTGGCGGTCAACAGCGAGCAGATTGGTTCAGTGCTGGAAGTGATCCGCAGCATTGCCGAGCAGACCAACCTGCTGGCCCTCAATGCCGCCATCGAAGCCGCACGCGCCGGGGAAAGCGGCCGAGGGTTTGCGGTGGTGGCCGACGAAGTGCGCAACCTGGCCAAGCGCACCCAGGATTCGGTGGAGGAAATCCGCCTGGTGATCGAACGCATCCAGAGCGGCACCCGTGGCGTGGTGGCGACCATGCATTCCAGCCAGAGCCAGGCCCAGAGCAATGCCGGGCAGATCCATCAGGCGGTGCAGGCCTTGGGCAAGATCAGCGATGCGGTCACCGTGATCAGCGACATGAACCTGCAGATCGCCAGCGCCGCCGAACAACAGAGCGCCGTGGCCGAAGAGGTCAACCGCAACGTCTCGGCGATCCGTACCGTGACCGAAACCCTCACCGGCCAGGCCACCGAGTCGGCGGCGATCAGCAGCCAACTCAATGCACTGGCCAGCCAGCAGATGAAGTTGATGGATCAGTTCAGGGTGTAAACCCAATCTCAAAAACAACACAGTTCCAATGTGGGAGGGGGCTTGCCCCCGATAGCAGAGTGCCAGTGAACGCCTCTGTAGCTGACACACCCCCATCGGGGGCAAGCCCCTCCCACAGTTGGTTCACTTTGGATTTAGAGACCGGTCCAGGCACTGACAAACTGCGTCAGGTCTTCTTTAGCAGCAGTACGCGGCGGGTTCTGCGGCGTGCCCAGGTACAGGAAGCCAATCACCTCCTCATCCGCCGTCAGCCCCAGGCCTTTGGCCACATGGGCCGAATAGGACAACTCACCGGTGCGCCACACCGCACCAATCCCCTGGGCATAAGCCGCCAACAGAATGCCATGAGCCGCACAGGCAGCAGCCAGCAGTTGCTCGGACTTCGGCACCTTGAAGTGCTCCTGCAAACGAGCAATCACCACCACCACCAACGGCGCGCGCAACGGGCCGTTCTGGGCCTTGTCGATCACCGCTTGCGGCGCATCGGCGTCTTGCAGGCGGGCCGCTTCGGCCAACAAAGTGCCCATCTGCTCGCGGGCAGTGCCTTCAACCGTGAGGAAACGCCAAGGCCGCAGTTGGCCGTGGTCGGGCGCACGCATGGCGGCGGCGAACAGCACGTCGCGCTGCTCCTGGGTCGGTGCCGGTTCCAGCAGACGCGGCACGGAAACACGGTTGAGCAAAGCGTCGAGAGCCTGCATGGGCCACCTCCAGAAAAAAATGTGCGGTCATTCTAGCGGGAATGAATCGGGATGCCACCAAACGATAATTGCTCTTATTCATTGCGCCCTGCCCTGTTAGACTTTGCGACCCTATTTTCAGCAGTGGTTCAGGAAACTCGATGTTCCGTTCGCTTTTTCGCCTGTCCGCAGCATTGCTGGCCTTGAGCCTGGCTGGCTGCGATGACGCCCCGAGGTTTACCAAGGCCGATCCGGGTGAATCACGGGCGGGCGGCGCTGCGACGGTGAACAAGCGCGACCAGAACGCGTTTTCCCTGCCCTCGGCCAACCTGTCGCCCACGCGGCGCCTGGACTTCAGCGTCGGCAACAGCTTCTTTCGCAGCCCCTGGGTGATCGCACCGTCTACCACCACGGCGCGTGACGGCCTCGGCCCGCTGTTCAACACCAATGCTTGCCAGAACTGCCATATAAAAGACGGCCGTGGTCACCCGCCGCTGCCCGATGCGCCCAACGCGGTGTCGATGCTGGTACGCCTGTCGATTCCGGATACGCCCGCCCATGCCAAGGCCATCGAGCAGATTGGCGTGGTGCCCGAGCCGGTCTACGGCGGGCAATTGCAGGACATGGCGGTGCCGGGCGTGCCACCGGAAGGCAAGGTGCGCGTCGACTACACGCCGGTCAACGTCACCTTCAAGGACGGCACTGTGGTCGAGTTGCGCAAGCCCGACCTGCAGATCACCCAGCTTGGCTATGGCCCGATGCACCCCGACACGCGCTTTTCTGCGCGCATCGCCCCGCCGATGATTGGCCTGGGCCTGCTGGAAGCCATCAGCGACGCCGATATCCTGCGCAACACCGACCCGAAGACCGCCGCCAAGGGCGCCATCGTCGGCCGTGCCAATTGGGTCTGGGACGACGCCCAGCAAAAAACCGTGCTCGGGCGTTTTGGCTGGAAAGCCGGGCAGCCCAACCTCAATCAACAAAATGTTCACGCGTTCTCTGGTGATATGGGCCTCACCACGTCCCTGAGACCCTTTGATGACTGCACCGATGCCCAAGTCGCCTGCAAACAGGCCCCCAACGGTAATGGCCCCGATGGCGAGTCGGAAGTCAGCGACAACATCCTGCGCCTGGTGCTGTTCTACACCCGCAACCTGGCCGTACCCGCGCGCCGTGGCGTCAACACGCCGCAGGTGCTGGCCGGTAAAAACCTGTTCTATCAAGCCGGCTGCCAGGGTTGCCACACGCCAGCATTCACCACGGCCGCCAATGCCGCCGAACCTGAACTGGCCAACCAGGTGATCCGCCCCTACAGCGACCTGCTGTTGCATGACATGGGAGCGGGCCTCGCCGACAACCGCACAGAATTCAAGGCCGGTGGCCGCGACTGGCGCACGCCGCCGTTGTGGGGCATCGGCCTGACGCAAACCGTGAGTGGCCACACCCAGTTCTTGCATGACGGCCGCGCCCGCAACCTGCTCGAAGCCGTGCTATGGCATGGCGGCGAAGCCCAAGCGGCGCAGCAGCATGTGTTGTCCTTCAATGCCGAGCAGCGCGCTGCGTTGCTGGCGTTCCTGAATTCTTTATAAGCTTCGCCCCACTTACAGAAGGGAGCTCGACATGTTCCGTCCCAAGTTGTTGTTCACCAGCCTGGCCGCCCTAGCCCTCGGCGCCTGCTCGCCGCAAGACCCGCAAGCGGTGACCTCGGCGGCCATCGCCAAGCAAGTGATCCTGCCGACCTACAGCCGTTGGGTCGAAGCCGACCGCCAACTGGCCGTCAGCGCGCTGGCCTACTGCCAGGGCAAGGAAAGCCTGGACACCGCGCGTGCCGACTTCCTGCATGCACAGAAGGCCTGGGCCGAGTTGCAACCGCTGCTGATCGGGCCGCTGGCCGAGGGCAACCGTTCGTGGCAGGTGCAATTCTGGCCGGACAAGAAGAACCTGGTCGGCCGCCAAGTCGAGCAACTGGTCGCCAGCCAACCGCAGATCGACGGCGCCGCCCTGGCCAAGTCCAGCGTGGTGGTGCAAGGCCTGTCCGCCTACGAATACATCCTCTACGACGCCAAGACCGATATCGCCGACGACGCGCAAAAGGCCCGTTACTGCCCGCTGCTGGTCGCCATCGGTGACCGCCAGAAGGCCCTGGCCGAAGAGATCCTGGCCAGCTGGAACAGCACCGACGGCATGCTGGCGCAGATGACCAAGTTCCCCAACCAGCGCTACGCCGACTCCCACGAAGCCATTGCCGATCTGCTGCGCGTGCAGGTGACTGCACTGGACACCCTGAAGAAAAAGCTCGGCACGCCGATGGGCCGCCAGACCAAGGGCATCCCGCAGCCGTTCCAGGCCGATGCATGGCGCAGCCAGTCGTCCCTGCAAAGCCTCGAAGCCAGCCTGGCGGCAGCCCAGACCGTGTGGGTCGGCGTCGACAACAAAGGCCTGCGTGGCCTGCTGCCGTCCGAGCAGAAGCCATTGGCCGACAAGATCGACGCCGCCTATGCCGCGTCGTTGAAACTGTTCGCCAGTAACCAGCGCACCCTCAATGAACTGCTGGCCGACGACGCCGGGCGCCAGCAACTCAACGATATCTACGACAGCCTCAACGTCGTCCACCGCCTGCATGAAGGCGAACTGGCCAAGGCGCTGGGCATCCAACTGGGCTTTAACGCCAACGACGGTGACTGATGATGCTCAGGCGACAGGCTTTGGCCGTTGGTAGCGTGCTGCTCAGTGCACTCACACTGGGCGGCTGGACGCTGTTCAAAAGCAAAGACAAGGGCCCGCTGCTGCTCTCGGCGCGGGATGATGCAGACGGCAAGCACTACGCCGTGGGCTATCGCCTGGACGGCAAGCCGGTGTTTGCCACCCAGGTCGGCCAGCGCTGCCACGACATCATCAACCACCCGACGCTGCCGATTGCGCTGTTTGTCGCCCGTCGCCCGGGCACCGAGAGTTACCTGATCGACCTGCGCGATGGCGCGCTGTTGCAAACCATCACCTCCCACGTCAACCGCCACTTCTATGGCCACGCGGTCATCCACAAGAGTGGCGACTGGCTGTACGCCACCGAGAACGACACGTCCGACCCCGGCCGTGGCCTGCTCGGTGTGTACCGGTTCGAAGGTGAGCGGCTGGTGCACAGCGGTGAAATCTCCACCCACGGCATCGGCCCGCACCAGGTGTCGTGGATGCCCGACGGCGAAACCCTGGTGGTGGCTAACGGTGGCATTCGCACCGAAGCCGAAAGCCGCGTGGAGATGAACCTCAACGCCATGGAACCGAGCCTGGTGCTGATGCAGCGCGACGGCACCTTGATCAGCAAGGAAACCCTCGGCCAGCAGATGAACAGCGTGCGTCACATGGGGATCGCCAGCGATGGCACCATCCTCACCGGGCAACAGTTCATGGGGCCGTCCCAGGAGCGCTCCGAGTTGTTGGCGATCAAGCGTCCAGGGCAGCCGTTCGTGGCGTTTCCGGTGGCCGACGAGCAGTTGCAGGCGATGGGGCACTACACCGCCAGCGTGGCGGTACACAGCGAATTGCGCCTGGTGGCGTTGACCGCGCCGCGTGGCAATCGCTTCTTTATCTGGGACATGGACAGCGGCGAGCTGCGCCTGGATGGCCCCCTGCCCGACTGTGCCGGCGTGGGCGCGGTCGAGGATGGGTTTGTCGTGACGTCGGGCCAGGGCCGTTGCCGGTTCTACGATTGTCGCCAGAAACAGCTGGTTGCAAAACCGCTGGAATTGCCGGCAGGGCTCTGGGATAACCATCTGCATCTGATCTGAGTTCGCGTCGCTTTTCACCCGCCACGAGCCGGATGCCAACCCAAAAAAAAGGCCTCGCAACGCGAGGCCTTTTCATTTTGGTTTTAAACTCATCAACTCTGTGGCCTCATCCCTTGAGACATTCCAAACATGAACAGCAATAACTCATGATCAGGCTTGGCCGCCGTGCTCGCTTTGGCAACGCGCGGCAATAGGCATTGCGCGCCACCCTGCGTTGCACTGAGCACCTGTGTGCGAGGCTGTTCCCACGCCGCCAGCGCCAAGGCTGCGATGCCCAGCGCTCCGACCAAAAACAGACCTCGTGCTATTTCTAGCTTCATCTGGTTAAACCCTTGATAGCGCTGCCAAACGCCGTCTCGTAAAAGTAGCTGAGTTTCTTCCAGTCGGTATCGTTCCACGACGAATGGCGGCGCAATTGCAGCATGTCATGGGAGGCGGCCCGATAAGCGGTCAGGCGCTGGCGACATTTCTCGAAATCCAGCAGCGCCACTTCGACGTTGGCCGAGTCACCCTCGCCCGTCACCCGCACGAAGATGTGCTTGATGTAGAGGCAGCCATGTTGCCATCGGCCCTTGTGCATGCGCGCCAGGGTGCCGGCCAGTTCCTTGAGTACACGCTCATGCACCAGTTCGCCGTATTGCTCGCGGCCACCGGCGGCGTACCAGTTCTCGATTTCGTCGAAACCGTCGAGAGCCGCAGTGACCAACAGCGCTTTCCATTGGTGCTCGGGGTCGCGGCGCGCTTCGCAAAACACCATTTCCGGCACACGCACGTCCAAAAGGCGCAGGCCCTTGATCGCATCGCGCTCGCGCAGCACCGTCGGGCGGCCAAACGGATGCAGCCAACTGCGGTAGATGTGCCCGGTCTGGCGTTTGCTGTAGAGCAAGCGGCCGTTGGGGCTGATCACACGCTGCACACCGCTTTCACCACCACGCCGACGGTTGGGCTCTTCGACCCACTCGCCCTGCTGGCGCCAGAAATAATCAAAGCGTTCTTCGGGCGCTACATGACTGCCTGCTACGCACTCAACTGCCATCCTGTTACCTCTTGCGCAATACATACACTCGCCACATGGCGTAGAGCGGTATGAAGTCCAGGGATTCCTGAACACGAAAACCGGCTTCCTCAAATTCTGCTTCAACAGTAGCAGCCGGTAACACAAACCTGTTTTGGTAACCTTCCTGCTCACCTTTTACACGACGTTGCTGTTCAAGACGCTTGCGTTTCCAGGCCTTGAAATTGCCGTCTACCCATAACGAAATAATCACGCTGTCACGGGTAACGCGTTGAAACTCCCGCAATATGGCCATGCGATGTGCCGGGTCACCAATGTGGTGCAACAGGCGCATACAGAAAATGCTGTCGACCGCGTTATCTTGCAGATCAATATCAAAGGCAGATGTCTGCAAGGGCCGTACCCGTTTCACCACATCGGCGGGCTGAGCGGCCATCGCCACCTTCAACATGGACGCCGAATTGTCGGCACCGATGATCACGCGGTTGGGTTTTTCCGCCAGCAAGGGCCAGAAACGCCCAGCGCCGCACGGCAAGTCCAGCACCAGGCCAGGCTCACCCGCCATCGCCAGCGCACCACGGGCCAATTGCTCGTCGCGTTTGTGGGACAACCGGCGCGCCAGATTGTCCTGATGCTTGAGCAAATATTCCTGAGCGTGTTCGTCGTCGTACTTTTCGGAAAATTCGAGCTTGATCGGATCAGACATCAACGGATCTCCAGTAGCTGATGCCTACAACCTTAAGCAGCGCACTGTGATCAACAGGTCAACCCGTTGTGAAAAACTTGTCCTGTCCAATCCCATACATTTCAAGACTTTACAGACACAAGCGATAGCATGGGGCCATCTTCGCCGAATTACCGGGATCTCTGGCAGGATAGCGGCAGGGGGTGGAGTCAGGCGTTGACCTGACTCAATTGCACATGAAAGCGGCAGCCGTTGGGCTCCATGGTGCTGAGGCTGACGCTCCAGCCCTGGTTCTCGCAGATACGCTGCACCAGCGACAGCCCCAGCCCCAGGCCCTCACCGCGCTTCTCGCTGCCGCGTACGAACGGCTCGAACATCGCCTCGCGCTTGTCCTCGGGGATACCGACACCGCTGTCCTCCACGATAAATCCGCTCGGTTCCAGGGTGAGTCGGATAAACCCCTGCTCGGTGTAGTGCAGGGCATTGCGCAGCAGGTTGCCCATCACCGCATGCAGGAAGGTGGTGTTATAGCGTGTATCCAGGGGATTGCCGGGCTGGTAGATCAGCTCCAGGCCTTTGTGCTCGATGGGCTCACGCCAGATGCCGAGCAGATCATCCGCCACCTGCGTCAGGCTGACCTGGGGCGACATCGCCGCGTCGTTGTGCTGGGCACGGGCCAGCATCAGGAAGGTCTGCACCAGTTCGCGCATTTCTTCGCAGGCCCGAGCAATGCGCAATACCTGGTTGCGCCCGCGCTGATCGATAGCGGGGTTTTCCAGCAGCAATTCACAGGAGCTGGCCAGTACCATCAACGGTGTGCGCAGTTCATGGCTCACGTCACTGGTAAACAGCTGTTCACGGGACAGCGCCTGGCGCAGCCGTCCCAGCGTGGCGTCGAACGCCACCGCCAACTCGCCCACTTCATCCGCCGCGTAATCCGGCGCCAAGGGCGGGGCCAGGCCGAGCAGTTGGTCGCGGTGACGCACTTGACGGGCCAGACGCACCACCGGCGCCATCACCTTGCGAGCGAGTACCCAACCAAGGAACACCGCCAGCGCCAGGCTGAGCACAAAGCCCACCAGCACCACGGCGAACAACACGCGCTCGCGCTCTTCGAAATCGCTTTGATCCTGCAACAGCACGTAGCGCCGCCCATCGACCACTTCGACCATGGCGTGGTACGACAGCGCCTCGCGGAATACTTCATGGAAACCGGGCTCAAGGTGACGCAGGTCCTTGGGCAACTCGAAGTCGCCGGGGCCGCCGCTGAAATAAAATAGCTGGTCTGGCTCGGGCCGGTGCCGCCAGTCCTCGACGGTGTCCATCAGCAGCAGGCGTTGCAAGTCGCCGCCCAGGCCCGCCGAGATCAACTTCTCTTCCACCAGGTGCACCGTCGCGACAATGCCCATGGCGAAGGCCCCCGCCACCAACGCACTCATCAAGGCAAAGGCGATGATGATCCGTTGCGCAAGGCTTTGCTTAAACTCCATCACGACCCTCGGCCAGGCGATAACCCACACCGTGCACCGTTTGCAGCAACGGCTTGGCGAACGGCTTATCGATCACTTGGCGCAATTGGTGAACGTGGCTGCGCAGGCTGTCGCTGTCCGGGCAGTCATCGCCCCACAGGGCTTCTTCGAGAATTTCTCGGCGCAGCACGTGCGGGCTCTTCTGCATCAACACCGCCAGCAGCTTCAGGCCGACCGGGTTGAGCTTGAGCAGGCGCCCTTCGCGGGTGACTTCCAGGGTATCGAGGTCGTAGCTCAGATCACCCACCTGCAGGGCGCGGCGACCGCCGCCCTGGGCACGGCGCAGCACGGCTTCGATGCGGGCGGCCAGTTCCGACAGGGCAAAGGGCTTGAGCAGGTAGTCATCGGCGCCGGACTTGAAGCCCTGTAGCCGATCGTCCAGTTGGTCGCGGGCGGTGAGCATGATCACCGGCGTATCGCGGCGGGCATCTTCACGCAGGCGCTTGCACAGGGTGTAGCCATCGATGCCGGGCAGCATGATGTCGAGCACGATCAGGTCGTAATGCTCGGTGGCGGCCAGGTGCAGGCCCGACAAACCGTCCTGCGCACAGTCCACGGTGTAGCCCTTGAGCCCCAGGTAATCGGCCAGGTTGGCCAGAATATCGCGGTTGTCTTCAACCAATAGAATTCGCATGGGCAGTGTCTCCGTACGCGGTAACGGCCGTGTTGGCTCGCGCAGCTTAAGGCCAAGTGTGGCTCAGGGATAGACCCGCAAGGGCCGTCGATAAAGGTTTTCAACCGATATTTTAGTTGAACGAGATTTTCACTATAGCTTCACAAACTGACTACAGTGTCAGGGCGAAGATCGCGCCCATCGATATAAGGAAGTTGGACATGGGGTTTCTCAAAACAGCGCCTATGCGCTATTTGCTGTTGGTCACCGGTGCCTGGCTGGTTGTGTTCCTGCTCACGCGCAGCGTGTTGCTCATTACTCACCTGGATGAAGTCGGTGGCAACCTGCTGCCGGTGTTTGGCGTGGGCCTGCTGTACGACCTCGGCTTTCTGGCCTACGCGGCCCTGCCACTGGGGCTGTATCTGCTGCTATGCCCACCCGCCCTCTGGCGCCGTCGCGGTCACCGCTGGTTCCTGCAGGCGGTGCTGACCGTCAGCCTGTTCGCCATGCTGTTCACCTCGGTCGCCGAGTGGTTGTTCTGGGATGAATTCGGCGTGCGCTTCAACTTTATCGCCGTCGATTACCTGGTGTACTCCGATGAGGTGTTGAACAACGTTCTGGAGTCCTACCCGATCGGCAAGTTGCTTAGCCTGCTGGCGATGCTCGCCGTTGTGTTGAGCCTGGCCCTGCGCAAACCGTTCAACGCCGCGATGAATGCACCGCTGCCGACAATGCGGGGTCGCCTGGTCAATGCCCTGGGCCTTTTGATCGTTGCCGGCCTCAGCCTGCAACTGATCAGCCAGGACAGCCCGCGCGCCCAAGGCGGCAACGCCTACAAAAACGAGCTGGCGAGCAATGGCCCGTATCAGTTTTTCGCCGCGTTCCGTAACAATGAACTGGACTACACCCAGTTCTATAAAAGCCTGCCCGCGGATGTCGTCGCCAAACAGTTGCGCGCCGAACTGAGTGAGCCCAATGCTCGCTTCATCGACAAGGACCCCTTGGATATCCGCCGCGCCATCGACAACCCCGGCACGCCGCGCACACCCAATATCGTGCTGGTGACCATCGAAAGCTTCAGCGCCAAATACATGGGCAGCAACGGCGACGAGCGCAACCTCACGCCCAACCTGGATGCGCTGCGCAAGCAGAGCCTGTACTTCAATAACTTCTATGCCACCGGCACCCGCACGGATCGGGGCCTGGAGGCCATCACCCTGGCGATCCCACCGACACCGGGCCGCTCGATCGTCAAACGCATCGGCCGCGAAAGTGGCTTCGCCAGCCTGGGCCAGCAACTCACCGCCATCGGCTATGACAGCGTGTTCGTCTATGGCGGGCGCGGTTACTTCGACAATATGAATGCGTTCTTCAGCGGCAACGGCTATCGGGTCGTCGACCAGAGCAGCGTGCCCGAATCGGAGATCTCATTCAAAAACGCCTGGGGCATGGCCGACGAAGACCTCTACAAACAAACCCTGAAGCTGGCCGATGCCGACTACGCCAAGCAGCAGCCGTTCCTGCTGCAACTGATGACCACCTCCAACCATCGCCCCTACACCTACCCGGATGGGCGCATCGATATCAAATCCGGCAACGGCCGCGACGGCGCGGTGAAGTACACCGACCACGCCATCGGCGAATTCCTGGAGGCGGCACGCCAGAAGCCGTGGTTCGATAACACGATCTTCGTGTTCGTCGCCGACCACACGGCCGGCAGCGCAGGCAAGGAAGACCTGCCCATCAGCAACTACCAGATTCCGCTGTTCATCTATGCGCCCAAACTGGTCGACGCCCGGGAAACCGCGCAACTGGCCAGCCAGATCGACCTGGCGCCCACCTTGCTCGGCCTGCTCAACCTGAGCTACGAATCGACCTTCTTCGGCCGTAACCTGTTGCAAGACAATCCGCTACCACCGCGTGTGGTGGTCGGCAACTACCAGCACCTGGGGTTGTTTGACGGCAAAGACCTGGCGATCCTCAGCCCACGCCAGGGCCTGCGTCGCCACGATCAGGCCCTGGGTGAAAGCCAGGAGCTGCGGGTGGGCAGTGATGACCCGCTGATCCTGCGCGCCATCACCTACTACCAGGCCGCAAGCTATGGTTTCAAACAGCAGTTGCTGGGCTGGAAAGCACCGAAGGTTGCAGAACCTGCGATCAGCGCCCGCTGATCGCCACACGTGGGCCCTTGCCTCCTGCGGGGCAAGGGCGTAACACTTGCGCCCATTCTCCGGCGACGACGCCCTTTCATGTCCGACACCCTGCTGCTGATCGAAGATGACCGCCCACTGGCCGCCCTGACGGCGGAGTTCCTGCGCGCCGAAGGTTTCAGCGTGGCGGTTGAGCACCGTGGCGACCGTGCCGCCCAGCGCATTCTTGACGAAAAACCGGCGTTGTTGATCCTGGATGTGATGCTACCCGGCATCGACGGTTTTACCCTGTGCCGACAGATCCGCGAGCAGTACCCCGGCCTGATCCTGATGATGACGGCGCTGGACGAAAACGCCGAGCAATTGACGGGGTTCAACGTTGGTGCGGACGATTACGTGGTCAAGCCGGTCGACCCGCTGTTGTTGCTGGCGCGTATCCGCTCGCTGCTGCGTCGCCATCCCCAGGCGCCCCGTGCGTCTTACCAATGGGGCACATTCCGCTTGGACCTCAACGGCCATTTCGCCTGGCTCGACGAGGTGCCCTTGCAGTTCTCGGTGGCCGAGTTCGAGTTGCTTGCGATCTTCGCCCGCCACTGCGGTGTGTTGCTGACCCGGGAAAAACTCCTGCAAAGCCTGCGCGGCCTGGAGTACGACGGGCTCAATCGCTCGGTGGATATGCGCGTGTCACGTCTGCGCAAAAAGCTGATGAGCCTGGGGTGCCCGGTGACGATCCAGACCATCACGGCCCAGGGCTACCTGTTTGTCGAAACACCGCGAGAGGCCCGGCATGTTCTCTAGAGTGCGACCCTGGATGGCGATTCTCGCAGGCACCGGCTGGGGCGCGTTGACCCTGTATTTGCTGTGGCTGTGCGCCAATGCCTCGGTATTTGTCGGCGAATACAGCTTTTTGCGCTTGATGGCCGGGCCGGGCTATCTGGTGGCGGAGCAACTCAAGGCCCTGCCGGCCGACCAGCGTGAAGCCCGTATGGAGGTACTGCGCGCGCGCTTCCAGTACCCGATCCGCCTCGTCACCCTGGGCGAGGTCGAACTGCCGCCCGAAGCCCTGATCATGCTGCAACACCAGCAACCGGCACAGAGCAGCGATGAAGACATCACCTATTTCCCATTCGATGACAAAACGCTGATCCAATTCGGTCCGATGTGGGGAACCGCCGAGGTCAAGGACCTGCTGCAATTCCCGGTGTATGGGATCACCGCGTGCGTGGCCGCCCTGCCGCTGTTGCTGTGGATGTGGTTCGGTCTGCGTGCACGCCGCCAACGAAATGCTGATCTGCTGGCCCTTGATGCCTGCCTGGGCACCCTGGCCCGCACGCCCAACGCGATGCTGCCGGCCATGGGCAAGGAATGGGCGCCCGTGCTGCAGACCTTGCAGCAACATGCCCAAGACATCAATGCCATGAGCGAACGCCACCGAGAGGTTTCCCAGGCCGTCTCCCATGAATTGCGCACACCGTTGGCCCGCATGCGCTTCGCCTTGACCCTGCTGAGCAAAAGCGACGACCCCTCCACGCGCATACGCTTGCAGGAACGCCTGCAAACCGATGTGGAAGAGCTTGAAGCCCTGGTGCGCGCCAGCCTGGCCTTTGCCCGGATGGCCGGCGCGCCCGCCGACCTGCAGCATGAGCCCATCCCTATCCGTGACTGGTTGCATCAGGAGTTTGCCTTGCTCGACGGGCATCAGCGGCGCCTGAGCCTGGACACCGAGCCGGCGGACCTGCAATTGATCGGCGATCGCGCCTTGTTGCATCTGATCGTGCGCAACCTGTTGAGCAACGCCATCACCTACGCCCGCGACCAAGTCAGCGTCAGTGCAGCCCAACAGGATGACCAGCACCTGGTGCTGCATGTGGACGACGACGGCCCGGGCATACTCGCTGAAAACCGCGAAAAGATATTCGAGCCGTTTGTACGATTGGCCATGGGTGGCGATGAACCCGGCGGCTTCGGCCTTGGGCTGGCACTGGCCAGGCGCGCCACCCAATGGCATCGCGGTGAGCTGTCTGTGGCGCGCAGCCCGTTGGGCGGGGCACGCCTGACCCTGATCCTGCCACTGCGCCCCCAGTAACCTTCGTGTTACAGCCTGTGACAGTGAACCGCTGGCATTCTCCGTAATCTCGCCACCTGATCCAGGGTTGCCCCTGCGCCCTGGGTCCCCGTCCTTTGGACCCGGTTGGAGAGCCCGTTCATGCGTCCCCCAAAACAGCATTTACCCACGTTGATGCTATCGCTGTGTATCGTCGCCAGCGCGCTGCTGACCAGCCAAGCGGCTGCCGTGAGCCGCGCAGCGCCTGACTTCACTGGTTCGATCAAGTCGCCCGGCTACGACTCCCACACCCTTAAACTGCTGGGCGAGGTGACCATGTCCAGCCGCTGGCGGCGGCCCATACCCAGGCCACGCACTAAAGCCGCGACTCTGTCTGCCCAAGGGCCGCTCGGCCACACATCTGCACCGTGGTCCTCTGCACGTGTGCCCTCGGCGCTTGCCAGAGGGATGACCTTCAAGAGGCTGTTGCGACGCGGCGGCATGGGCTGAACGCTCAACCAAGCATAAAAAAACCCCGCCTGCATCACTGCAGGCGGGGTTTTTTATGAGCCGGGTAAGGCTGGCTTACATCATGCCGCCCATGCCACCCATGCCGCCCATGTCTGGCATACCGCCGCCAGCTGCGCCTTCAGCCTTAGGCTTGTCGGCAATTGCAGCTTCGGTGGTCAGGATCAGACCGCCGATGGAAGCTGCAGCTTGCAGCGCGGAACGAGTCACCTTGGTTGGGTCCAGGATGCCCATTTCGATCATGTCGCCGTAGACGCCAGTCGCAGCGTTGTAACCGTAGTTACCTTTGCCGTTCTTGACTTCATTGACCACAACGCTTGGCTCGTCGCCGGAGTTGGCAGCGATCTGGCGCAGTGGCGCTTCAACAGCGCGACGCAGCACAGCGATACCGACGTTCTGGTCAGCGTTGTCGCCGGTCAAGTTGGTCAGGGCTTCCAGAGCACGGATCAGCGCAACGCCACCGCCAGGTACCACGCCTTCTTCAACGGCTGCACGGGTTGCGTGCAGGGCGTCTTCAACGCGGGCTTTCTTCTCTTTCATTTCAACTTCGGAACCGGCGCCAACCTTGATCACTGCAACGCCGCCAGACAGCTTGGCCAGACGCTCTTGCAGTTTTTCACGGTCGTAGTCCGAGGAAGTTTCGGCAACCTGGGCACGGATCTGAGTGATGCGCGCCTGGATGTCCTGCTCAACGCCAGCACCGTCAACGATGATGGTGGCTTCCTTGGAGATGGTCACGCGCTTGGCGCTACCCAGGTTTTCCAGGGTGGCGCTTTCCAGGCTCAGGCCGATTTCTTCGGAGATAACGGTACCGCCGGTCAGAACGGCGATGTCCTGCAGCATGGCCTTGCGACGGTCGCCGAAGCCTGGCGCCTTGACGGCTGCGACTTTAACGATGCCACGCATGTTGTTCACAACCAACGTCGCCAGGGCTTCGCCTTCAACGTCTTCGGAAACGATCAGCAGTGGGCGGCCGGCTTTGGCAACGGCTTCCAGCACGGGCAGCATTTCGCGGATGTTGGAGATTTTCTTGTCGACCAGCAGGATCAGCGGGCTGTCCAGCTCGGCAACCATGGTTTCCGGCTTGTTGACGAAGTACGGAGACAGGTAGCCACGGTCGAACTGCATGCCTTCTACAACCGACAGTTCGTTTTCCAGGCCAGTGCCTTCTTCAACGGTGATCACGCCTTCTTTACCGACTTTTTCCATGGCTTCGGCAATGATGTCGCCGATGGAGCTGTCGGAGTTGGCGGAGATGGTGCCTACCTGAGCGATAGCCTTGGTGTCGGCGCATGGCTTGGACAGGTTTTTCAGCTCAGCAACGATGGCGATGGTCGCCTTGTCGATGCCGCGCTTGAGGTCCATCGGGTTCATGCCGGCAGCAACGGCCTTGTAGCCTTCGTTGACGATCGCCTGGGCCAGGACGGTAGCGGTGGTGGTGCCGTCGCCTGCGTCATCGTTGGCACGGGAGGCAACGTCTTTGACCAGCTGCGCGCCCATGTTTTCGAAACGGTCTTCCAGTTCGATTTCTTTGGCGACGGAAACGCCGTCCTTGGTGATGGTCGGAGCGCCGAAGCTCTTCTCGATGATCACGTTACGGCCTTTCGGGCCCAGGGTCGCTTTTACTGCGTCAGCCAGGATGTTGACACCGGTGAGCATTTTCTTGCGGGCGGAATCGCCAAATTTAACTTCTTTAGCAGCCATGATCGATAATCCTTAAATACTTTGGAGTAACGGGAAAATGAGCGGGGAAATTACGCTTCCAGTACGGCGAGAATCTCGTTCTCAGCCATGACCAGCAGGTCTTCGCCGTCGATTTTCACAGTGTTGCTGCCGGAGTAAGGGCCGAATACAACCTTGTCACCGACTTTAACGGCCAGAGCACGCACTTCACCGTTTTCCAGGGTCTTGCCTGGGCCAGCAGCGACGATCACACCGTGGTTGGCTTTTTCAGCAGCCGAACCTGGCAGAACGATCCCGCCAGCGGTTTTCTTTTCTTCTTCGCTGCGACGGATTACGACGCGGTCGTGCAGAGGACGAAGCTTGCTCATTGTCGATCTCTCCTAATTGTGTTTTTCATCGGCCGGTGTCTGTACCGGCGGGTTGTATTCCGGCTGTGCCGGTCGCGCCTCGCCAAGCAAGACGCGGAAGTCTGTCTGGTGTCGCCACCAGAAACCTTGCGGTGACCGTTACATAAGGGCGCATAAGCTTATTACAAGGGGCCGCGACGGAAATTTTTTGCAGGCGCCGACGGTTGAAAGCAACACGGCACCCGAAGGTGCCGTGCCAATGAAGCGGTTATTTGCTGTCGCGGTGTTCGAACTCGCCTTCGATCACATCCCCTTCACGCCCCAGCGGCTGGCGTGGAGCCGGTCCGCCACGGGGTTGCAGGTCGTCGGCAAAGGCTCGCTGGCGAATCGCCGCCTCTTCGGCGCGCTGGCGCATCTTGCTGGCCAGCAGCTTGCGGGTGAACGGCAGCAACATCACCAGACCCACCACATCGCTGATGAAGCCCGGCAGGATCAACAGGCCACCGGCCAGGGCCATCATCAGGCCTTCAAGCATGGTCTGTGCGGGCAGCTCGCCACGGTTCAGGCTTTCACGGGCACGCAGCGCCGTGGCCAGGCCGGCGACGCGCAGCACCAGCACGCCGAGCATCGAGCCGAGAATGATCAGCAACAGGGCCGGGAAAAACCCGATCGCGCTGCTGACTTGAACGAATACGAACAGCTCCAACACCGGGAACAGCAGAAAGAGCAATAAAAAAGGGCGCATCAAATGGTTCCTCAACGCAAGAATGCCTTGCCAGTCCACCTTAGATGACGTCGCCGTTTCGTGAATTCAAGCGTCAGCAGTGGCTTTTTTCGGCCAGGCCTCGGCATTGGCCAATGAAACCAGGGCTTCGCGTACTT
This sequence comes from Pseudomonas sp. CYM-20-01, assembly GCF_023169845.1. Classification (NCBI taxonomy): domain Bacteria; kingdom Pseudomonadati; phylum Pseudomonadota; class Gammaproteobacteria; order Pseudomonadales; family Pseudomonadaceae; genus Pseudomonas; species Pseudomonas sp. CYM-20-01. The sequence continues at coordinate 5,674,922 of NZ_AP025169.1, forward strand.
GTGTCGGCGTGTTGCAAGGCTCCGCAAACGGCAACCAATATAAGGAATGGCCGATACGCAAGTGCATGCCTTCGCTGTCGATGCCGGCTAATTGAGCGGGCTCGGAAGTCGGCAAACCGCCGAGATCGACGTAATGGGCAATGGCCTTGGTGTGATCGCTGTTCATGTGTTCGATCATGCTGCGCTCGGCCTTGCCGGCGAACGGATTGGCCAGGTTCAACTGGTCGATCCAGTGAATCGCCCCAAAGCCACCGATGTAACGGTGGCGTACGGGCTTGAGTACCCAGAAGTCGAAGTCGTGGGCCTTGTGGTAGTTGGCGGAGTCCGGGAAGTAGCGGTAGTAACGCTCGGCCGCCGCCTCGATGGCCGCGCCCTCCTCCAGCTTTTCCGCTTCGGCCAGGTAGGTCAGGCGCCCGACGGCCTGCACGTCATCGGCCTCACGCTCACCGACCAGCAACGAACACTTGGGGTCTTTCTGCAGGTTATGGGTGTGCTGTGCGATGCGGCTGATCAGGATCAACGGGCGACCCTGCTCGTCGAGGCAATACGGTACGACCGAGCCGAAAGGGAAGCCAGGCATGGCTTTGGATAAAGTGGAGAGAGCCCCACGGTATTCCTTGAGCAACAGCTCTCGGGCGTTCTTGGCAACCTGTGCGCTCAACGTATGACTCCTCGGGTATTCAGCCGCCCATGGCATATGGGAATGGATCTCAACGCAAGGTAATCATATCCGCAAAGGTTGCCAAGCAGGTTTTGTGCGCCCGTGTTACCAGGCCACACCGAAACCAGCGGTGTAGCGGGTCTTGCTCAGGCTGCTCTCGGAGTCGCCGCTGATGATGTCGCGCTCGGCCTTGAGGTTGAGGGAGGCCCATTCGGTGACTTTGTAGCGCAGGCCCATTTCCGCATCCAGGGAGTAATCCACGGGCCCATCAATCGGCCGGCCCAGTTCACCATTGGTGAAGAACTCAACCGTCTTGCCCACCAGGTAGCGGTTGTAGTTCCACTTCATGGCCACCGAGTAGAAGTTGTCTTTGCCACCCTCGGCATATTCATAGTCAGTGCGGTTGACCAGCGAACCGAGGGAGAACGCGCCCAGTTCATCATCCCAGAACTGGTAGCCGGGGCCGGTGCCGACGGTGCGCTGGCGGGACAGGTCTTCGACCTTGTCGCGCTTGTAGGTCAAGCGTCCCTGCCAGAACCAATGCTCGGTGAGGAAACGGTCCAGGTCGTATTCCAGGGCCCAGTTGTCGGTGGTGGTGACATCGTCCTGGAACTCACGGTTGTATTCGCCCTGGCCGGTGTGGCGCCACTGGCCATGCCGCGCCGTGGTCTTGAAGTCGATGTCGTAGTCGTTGGTGTCTTTTTCGGCGCGCTTGTAGTCCAGCGCCAGGTCGACATTGCCCTTCCACACCAGGTCTTCGATCACCGGCTTGGGCTTGATGATCTGCTGGATGCTTGCCAAGTCCACCGTCTTGGGCGCCTCGCCGTTGGCCAGCACCACCTTGCCATCATCCGCTGCCTTCAGAGACTTGGCCTTCTCGCCGGTGTAGGCGTCCTGTTTGACCAATAATTCCTGGTCGCTCTCCAGGGTTTTCACCTGCTTCCAGTCCACGGGGATGGCACCGGCGTAGTCGGTCTGGATCAGCAATTTGCCGCCATCGAAGACTTTGATCTTGCCGGTCAGGCGGTCACCGTTCTTCAACCAGACGGTGTCGGCCAGCAAGGGCGTGGAGGCGCTGAAAACAGCAAGGCACAGCAGGGTTCTGGACAACATAAGCGGGTATGGGGCTCAAGGTTGGCGAAAAGGAGGCATTATCGTGTTAGATAGCTAGGACTGACTCAAGTATCGGGGTCGAGTTCAATGCTCATCGCCATGTTTACAGACGTTTCTTACAAAAATGCCGACGATTTCAACGGATAGCCGCGCAATGAATCAACCAGCCGAGTCGCCGCAAAGCCCTGCCGAGATGCGCCGTACTGCGCTGTACCTGACCCTGGCACAAGTGCCACCAGGCTGCGTGGTGAGTTACGGCGAGCTGGCTCACCTGGCGGGCCTCGGCCGTGCTGCGCGCTGGGTGGGTCGTACGTTGAGCCAACTGCCTGAAGACACCAGGCTGCCGTGGCACCGTGTGCTGGGTGCCGGTGGTCGGATAAGTCTGCCGGTGGGCAGTGCTTCAGGCGACGAACAACGGGCGCGTTTGCGCGACGAAGGCGTCACGGTCCGCAACAATCGCGTGGATATTCAGCGCCATGGCTGGCGCCCGGTAGAGCACAGCGGTTAGAGTGCGCGCTTTGTTTCCGCAAATCTGAGGCAGACTCCAGCCCATGCCCCGTAAAACCTGGCGCGCCGCGCTCGCTGCCTATGCCAGCCCTTCGACGTTAGTCCTGTTGTTGCTCGGCTTTGCCGCCGGTCTGCCTTACATGTTGGTGTTCTCGACGCTTTCGGTGTGGTTGCGCGAAGCCGGTGTGGCGCGCGAGACCATCGGCTATGCGAGCCTGATCGGTTTGGCGTATGCCTTTAAATGGGTCTGGTCGCCGCTGCTCGACCAATGGCGCCTGCCACTGCTCGGTAAACTCGGACGCCGCCGTTCCTGGCTGGTGCTGGCCCAGTCGCTGGTGATCCTCGGATTGATCGGCATGGGTTTCTGCGACCCACAGAAACACTTGTCCTGGCTGATCGCTATCGCCGTCATCGTCGCCTTCGCCTCCGCCACCCAGGACATCGCGGTGGACGCCTACCGCCTGGAAATCGCCGACGACAGCCGCCAGGCCGCGCTGGCCGCCAGCTACATGTCCGGTTATCGCATCGCCGCCCTGCTGGCTACGGCAGGCGCACTGTTTTTTGCCGAAGGGTTCGGCTCCACCGGTTTCAACTACAAGCACTCGGCCTGGACCGGCACCTACGTGCTGTTCGGCGTACTGATGATTCCGGCGCTGCTGACCACGCTGTTCATGCGCGAACCTGATGTGCCACTGCGCACCCAGTTGCAGGCCGGGCGCTACAGCTTCGTACACCAACTGGCATCGGTGTTTGTGCTGATCGTGCTGCTGGTATCGGTACCGGCGATGTTTACCCAGTTGTTCAACACGGACTTCGGCAGCGTGATATTCCACGGCGTGAGCCTGTGGGACCTGCTGATGGAAGACCGCGCCTTCCTGCGCGCCATCCTCTATATAACCCTCACGTCGCTGTGCCTGTCGGCCATGGGTCGCCGGGGTCTAGCGCCGGTGCTGACACCGGTCAACGACTTCATCCTGCGTTACCGCTGGCAGGCATTGCTGTTGTTGGGGCTGATCGCCACCTACCGCATGTCCGACACCGTGATGGGCGTGATGGCCAACGTGTTCTACATCGACCAGGGCTTCACCAAGGACCAGATCGCCGGCGTCAGCAAGATCTTCGGCCTGATCATGACCCTGCTGGGTGCAGGTATGGGCGGCCTGCTGATTGTGCGCTTCGGTATCCTGCCGATCCTGTTCATCGGCGGCGTGGCGTCGGCTGGCACCAACCTGCTGTTCGTGATGCTCGCCGACATGGGCCCGGACCTGCAGATGCTGATCTTCACCATTTCCCTGGATAACTTCAGCTCAGGGCTGGCGACCTCAGCGTTCGTGGCGTACCTGTCGAGCCTGACCAACCTCAAGTTCTCCGCCACCCAATATGCCCTGCTCAGCTCGATCATGCTGTTGCTGCCGCGCCTTATCGGCGGGTATTCGGGGGTGATGGTGGAGAAGTTCGGGTATCACAATTTCTTCCTGATCACCTGCCTGCTGGGCGTGCCGACGCTGTTCCTGATCGCGTTGCACTGGTTCCAGGAAAATCGGCGGGCGCGGTTGAGTCCGCCGACCGAAGACTGACAATGAGGGAGGGGCTTGCCCCCGATAGCAGGTTGTCAGGCGCTTATGTGTTACTGATCCACCGCTATCGGGGGCAAGCCCCCTCCCACATACCCCTCTGCGTTCTGATGCCTGTACTCCAGCAGCCGGCGCCCGTACAATCCCAAGTCATTTCAAGTCCAAGCAACCGACAACGGCCTACCATGCGTACCAGTCAATATTTGCTCGCCACACAGAAAGAAACGCCTTCCGACGCGGTCGTGATCAGCCACCAGCTGATGCTGCGCGCCGGCATGATCCGCAAACTGGCCTCCGGCCTCTACACCTGGCTGCCCATGGGCTTGAAGGTGATGCGCAAGGTCGAAGCCATCGTTCGTGAAGAAATGAACGCCGCCGGCTCTCTGGAAGTGTTGATGCCGAGCACCCAACCGGCTGAACTGTGGCAGGAATCCGGGCGCTGGGAAGAGTACGGGCCTGAGTTGCTGCGCTTCAAGGATCGCCATGGCCGCGATTTCTGCGCCGGCCCGACCCACGAAGAAGTGATCACCGACCTGATGCGCAACGAGCTGAGCAGCTACAAGCAGCTGCCGCTGAACCTGTATCAGATCCAGACCAAGTTCCGTGACGAAATCCGCCCACGCTTCGGCTTGATGCGCGGCCGCGAATTCATCATGAAGGATGCCTATTCGTTCCACGCTGACCAAGCGTCCTTGCAGGTCACCTACGACCGCATGCACCAGGCCTACTGCAACGTGTTCACGCGCCTGGGCTTGAAGTTCCGCCCGGTTGAAGCCGACAACGGCTCCATCGGCGGCGCCGGCTCCCACGAATTCCACGTGCTGGCCGAGTCCGGCGAAGACGACATCGTGTTCAGCAACGGTTCCGACTACGCGGCGAACATCGAGAAAGCCGAAGCCGTGCCACGGGAAACTTCCCGTCCAGCCCCGGCCGAAGAGCTGCGCCTGGTGGACACGCCGGATACCAAGACCATCGCGGCCCTGGTGGAAAAATTCAATCTGCCGATTGAAAAGACCATCAAGACCCTGATCGTGCGTGCCGAGGAAGAAGGCAAGCTGATTGCCCTGGTGATCCGTGGCGATCACGAGCTCAACGAAATCAAGGCGGCCCAGCAACCTGGCGTGGCCAGCCCGCTGGTCATGGCCACCGACGCCGAACTGCGCGACGCCATTGGCGCCGGTGCCGGTTCGCTCGGCCCGCTGAACCTGCCGCTGCCGATCATCATCGACCGTTCGGTCGAGCTGATGAGCGACTTCGGTATCGGCGCGAACATCGACGACAAGCACTACTTCGGCGTGAACTGGGAACGTGACCTGCCGGTGCCGACCGTGGCCGACCTGCGTAACGTGGTAGCTGGCGACCCAAGCCCGGACGGCAAGGGCACCCTGGAAATCAAGCGCGGCATCGAAGTCGGGCACATCTTCCAGCTGGGCAACAAGTACAGCAAGGCGATGAAGTGCGAAGTGCTGGGCGAGAACGGCAAGCCGATCACCCTGGACATGGGCTGCTACGGCATTGGCGTATCCCGCGTGGTTGCCGCTGCCATCGAGCAGAACAACGATGACAAAGGCATCATCTGGAGTGACGCCCTGGCGCCGTTCCAGGTCGCCCTGGTGCCGCTGCGTTATGAAACCGAGCAAGTACGCGAAGCCACCGACAAGCTGTATGCCGAATTGACGGCTGCTGGTTTTGAAGTGCTGCTGGATGACCGGGACAAGAAAACCAGCCCGGGCATCAAGTTCGCCGACATGGAACTGATTGGCATCCCGCACCGGATCGTGGTCAGTGACCGCGGCCTGGCGGATGGCAATCTGGAATACAAGAGCCGGACCGAAGCCGAAGCCCAACCGTTGCCGGTGGCTGACGTGCTGTCTTTCCTTCAGGCGCGTATTCGTCGCTGAAAACCAGATCAAGAGAAGTCATGTTCAAGCGAAACACCAGAGCCCTGGGGGGCGCCGCCTTGTGCGGCGCCCTGCTGGTCAGCGGCTGCGCCAACCAGATGTCGCAACGCAGTGAGCACGAAGAGCGAGTCGAGCGTAAGTTGCTCGACCACAGCCTGCAGATCGATGTAGGCGAGCCCAAAGTGCTGGAGCTGCCGCAACGCCGGGTTCGCATTCACGAGCAGAAGACCTTCGAGGTCACCGAGTTCGAAGTCACCCGTCGTTACGACCGCTATACCCCCTACCAGCCCTGGCGCAAGCTCTACGAGATGCCATTGGGTGCGGTTGCCCTGGTGGCGGGCGCGGGTGCCAACGTGGCGAATATCTTCGCCCTCGGCCACCTGCCGACCAGCATGACCCATGACTGGCTGACCTATGGCGTGGACGGCCTCAACCCGTTCATGAACGTGCAATCCCACGGCCGTGCACAACAGAACCTGGCGGGTATCGATGAAGTCCAGCGCGACAAGCGCGTGGAGTATTCGAGCCTGCCCTGGAGCGAGCGCCCGGTGCAGGTCACCGCCGGCAAGCAGACCCATGAGCTGACCACCGACCGCAACGGCGTCCTGCGCCTGAACCTGTTGGACAGCCCATTTGCCGAGCAGGACCTGAACCGCGTCACCACCTTGAAGATCAGCGTGGAAGATGGCCAGGACGATGTGCATTCGGACTCGACCCTGGCGATCAGCAACACCCTGCGCGGCAAGTTGCTCGAAGCCCACGGTTTGATCTACGACGATCTGGAAGACGATGAAGTCAGCCAGTGGGTGCACCGGGTCAAGCGCTTGTCGGAGCTGGGCCTGGAAGAAGAGGCCAGTGAGCTGGAGCAAAGCCTGATCGAACTGACGCGCAATGATCCCGAGTTGCAGCAAGAGTTTCTGCAGGCGCTGACCAAGGATGCGGGGCGGCTAGTCGCAGATCCCGGCGCACGCTGAGCCCCTCAAATTGTTGCCGGTCAAATGTGTGAGGGGGCAAGCCCCCTCCCACATTTGCTCCCGATTTTTACCAGGAAAATTCGAGCTGCTCGTTGCCATTGCTCAGGTCCAACAACCGCACACCAATCCCCAACAAGCGCACCGGCTTGCCTCCGCGGTTGAACGCCTGCGTCAGCAGCTGTTGATAACTCTCCAGATCCCGCCCTGCCCCAGCCTGTTCCAGTGTGGTCTGGGTAAAGTCATGAAACTTCACCTTCACGAACGGCTTGCCCGCCCTGTAACTGCTATCGATGCGCGCCATGCGCCCGGCCAGGGTTTCCATCAGTTCGGGAAGTTTGGCCAGGCAGCTTGAGAGGTCCGGCAGGTCCACGTCATAGGTATTTTCCACACTGATCGATTGTCGGCGACTGTCGTTCTGCACCACACGGTCATCAATCCCACGCGCCAGGCTCCACAGCCGCTCGCCAAAACTGCCGAATTCGCGCACCAGCGCCAGCTTGTTCCACTCGCGCAGTTGCAGGCAGTCTTCGATGCCCAGGCGTGCCAGTTTATCGGCCGTGACCTTGCCCACACCGTGCAACTTGCTGACCCGCAACTGTGAGACAAAGTCTTCGACCTGGTCCGGGGTAATCACAAACAGGCCGTTGGGTTTCTTCCAGTCGCTGGCGATCTTGGCCAGGAACTTGTTCGGCGCCACGCCTGCGGACACGGTGATGTGCAGTTGGTTGGAGACACGGCGACGAATGTCCTGGGCGATGCGCGTGGCGCTGCCGCCAAAGTGCGGGCTGTCGGACACATCCAGGTAAGCCTCGTCCAACGATAGCGGTTCGATCAGGTCGGTGTAGTCGCGAAAGATCGTCTGGATTTCCTTCGAGGCTTCCTTGTAGGCGTCCATGCGTGGCTTGACGATGGTCAGGTCCGGGCACAGCTTCAAGGCATGCCGCGACGACATGGCCGAGCGCACGCCATAGGCGCGCGCCTCGTAGTTGCAGGTGGCAATCACGCCGCGCCGGTCCGCCGAGCCGCCCACCGCCAGCGGTTTTTGCGCCAGGCTCGGGTCATCGCGCATCTCGATGGCGGCGTAGAAGCAATCACAGTCGACGTGGATGATTTTGCGCTGCGTCATATAAACGGGGTGTGTACCTACGGGTGGCCAGTATCGCATTCACACCTGTATATAGCACCAGTAGTTTGAATCTTCCGCTCAAGCGGTAGGAAAATTCCAGGATGAATTTATTTTCTCAATCGGATTTGGCCTTCCGATAGAGCTGAAAGCCTCGGCCAGACTGGGCTCGCGGGGTATCAAGAGGCCTTTATGGAGAGCTAAGCGATTGAACCACAAGCGCTTTTCTTTAATTCACAGGTTGACACACCGGCGTTCCTCTGTAGAATGCCGACACACAGACGCGGGATGGAGCAGTCTGGTAGCTCGTCGGGCTCATAACCCGAAGGTCGTCGGTTCAAATCCGGCTCCCGCAACCAAACATCAAAAAAGGCTACTCGAAAGAGTGGCCTTTTTTGTGCCTGCCTGTTTTGACCTGTACGAAAATTGTAAGACAAAAAATCTTTGCCCTTCGCGCACTTACGGTGCATGGCCGACATTCAACGGCTAATTCACACTTATTTGACCCATCGGCTCATTAACGGTTGACACCTCGGCGCTGGACTGTAGAATGCCGCCCACAGACGCGGGATGGAGCAGTCTGGTAGCTCGTCGGGCTCATAACCCGAAGGTCGTCGGTTCAAATCCGGCTCCCGCAACCAAACATCAAAAAAGGCTACTCGAAAGAGTGGCCTTTTTTGTATCTGGTGAAAAAGTTCTTCTGAAACAATGGCATGGCATCTTTCATGAAACCGCACGCGGTTTGTAGAGTCCATCTCATTGCAAGCTATGCTCAATGCTCAAGCGCTGCCCTCTACGACCAATGGCCGCAGTCGCCGCCCCCGGCGATACGCGTTAATATTTGTAATTATTTTGTCCATAGGGATTGGTAACTTGGCTGGATACCTCCATCCTGTCGCGCACAATCCACGAGGTGATTGATGCGCGCCAACTCGTCTGAACCACAAGACACCGTCACAGCAGAACAACCGATCACACCCACCCGCTTGCGCTGGCTGGATCTGGTGAGCAAGTACCGGCAACCTATCGGGCTGGCCGTCACCTTATTGCTGTTTGCCATTGCCCTGATCGCCTGCCGCCACCTGCTGCTGGAGCTGGACCTCTACGCCCTCCACGACTCGATCCTGGAAGTGCCCAAGCCGGCCCTGCTCGGTGCGTTTGCCGCAGCCATTGCCGGTTTTGTCATTCTATTAGGCTATGAATTCTCCGGCGCCCGCTATGCCGGCGTAAACCTGCCCGCCAAGACCCTGGCCCTTGGCGGCTTTACCGCATTCGCCATCGGCAATGCCATTGGCCTGTCGATGCTTTCCGGCGGATCGGTACGCTACCGTTTATATGCACGCCATGGCATCGGTGCATCCGAAGTCGCCCATATGACCGTGTTCGCCAGCCTGGCGCTGGGCACTGCCCTGCCGCCACTGGCTGCATTGGCAACACTGAGCAACCTGCCCGCCGCATCGACCTACCTGCATTTACCGCAAGCGGTGCTGGGCGGTATTGCCGGCGCGGTGCTGCTGTTGTCGGCGGTGTTGTGCATCGGCATTTATCGCCGTCGCCTGCCGGAGCAACCCTACCCGGACAACCTGTTGGTCAAAGCCGGCCGCCGCACCTTGCGCCTGCCGGGCCGTCGCCTGACCTTCCTGCAACTGATCATTACCGCACTGGACGTTGCCGCCGCCGCGACCGTCCTTTATATGCTGTTGCCCGAGGCTCCGCCCTTCGGCCCCTTCCTGCTCGTGTACCTGCTGGCGCTGGCCGCCGGTGTACTCAGCCATGTACCGGGCGGTGTGGGTGTATTCGAAGCGATCCTGCTGGCAGCCTTCGCCGACAAACTGGGCGCCGCGCCACTGGCCGCCGCCCTGCTGCTGTACCGCATGATCTACGTGGTGCTGCCCCTGCTGATCGCCTGCGTGTTCCTGCTGGTCAACGAAGCGCAGCGCCTGTTCCAGACCCAGCAAAGCCTGCGGGTCGCCTCGGGGCTGGCGGCGCCAGTACTGGCCGTCCTGGTTTTTCTGTCCGGCGTGGTCCTGCTGTTCTCTGGCGCCACGCCCGAAATCGACTCGCGCCTGGAAAACATCGGCTTCCTGATTCCCCACCGCCTGATTGACGCCTCGCACTTTGGCGCCAGCCTGATCGGCGTGTTGTGCCTGCTGCTGGCCCAAGGCCTGCGTCGACGCCTGTCGGCCGCCTGGATGCTGACCATGGTGCTCTTGCTGGCGGGCGCCCTGCTCTCGCTGCTCAAAGGCTTCGACTGGGAAGAAGCCAGCCTGATGACCATGACCGCGATCCTGCTGGCGATCTTCCGACGCTCGTTCTATCGCGCCAGCCGCCTTACCGAGCTGCCGTTCTCGCCGCTGTACCTGGTGGCCAGTGTCTGCGTGCTCGGGGCGTCGATCTGGCTGTTGCTGTTCGCCTATCAGGACGTACCGTACAGCCATCAGCTGTGGTGGCAGTTCACCCTGGACGCCAACGCCCCCCGTGGCCTGCGCTCGCTGCTCGGCGCCGCCGTGTTGCTGGTGATCGTGTCCCTGACCTGGCTGCTGCGTACCGCGCGCCCGGTGATCCATTTGCCGACACCCGATGAACTGGAGCGCGCCAGCAAAATCCTGATGGCCTCTTCACAGCCCGACGGCGGCCTGGCGCTCACCGGCGACAAGGCGCTGCTGTTCCACCCCAACGACGAAGCCTTCCTGATGTACGCCCGTCGCGGTCGCAGCCTGGTGGCCTTGTACGACCCAATCGGGCCAACCCAACCCCGCGCCGAGATGATCTGGCAGTTCCGTGACCTGTGCGACATCCACCACGCCCGCCCGGTGTTCTACCAGGTGCGTGCGGAGAACCTGCCGTACTACATGGACATCGGCCTCACCGCGATCAAGCTGGGCGAAGAAGCCCGCGTCGACCTGAAACGCTTTGACCTGGAAGCCAAGGGCAAAGAGATGAAGGACCTGCGCTACACCTGGAACCGTGGCTCGCGGGACGGCCTGTCCCTGGAGATCTGCGAACCGGGCACCGCGCCGATGGACGAGCTCAAGGTGATCTCCGATGCCTGGCTGACCGGCAAGAACGTGCGGGAAAAGGGCTTTTCCCTGGGACGCTTCAGCGACGACTACCTCAAGCACTTCCGCATAGCGATCATTCGCTTCGAAGGGCGCCCGGTGGCCTTCGCCAACCTGCTCGAGACCTACAACCATGACCTGGCCAGTCTCGACCTGATGCGCGCCCACCCGGACGCGCCCAAGCTGACCATGGAATTCATGATGGTCGGCCTGATTCAACATTATAAGAGTCACGGCTACGCCCGCTTCAGCCTCGGCATGGTGCCGTTGTCGGGCCTGCAACCACGACGCGGCGCACCGCTGACCCAACGCCTGGGCTCGATGGTGTTCCGCCGTGGCGAGCAACTGTATAACTTCCAAGGTTTGCGCCGCTTCAAAGACAAGTTCCAGCCTGACTGGGAACCCCGTTACATGGCCGTGCCCGCAGGACTTGATCCGCTGGTGGCACTGGCCGATACCGCCGCCCTGATCGCGGGCGGCTTGACTGGATTGGTGAAACGCTGATGATTCGACGCTCCTGGCGGTATGTATTGGCCTTTGTAGTGCTGCTCGCCCTGATCCTGGGTGGCGGCTATTGGTACTGGAACCGCCCTGCCCCACAACCGGTGCTGGAGCAACTGCCCCAGGCCGACGGTTCGGTCATGACCCGGGTGACCCCCAACGGCACGCCGAAAGCCCGCGTGGCCGTGGCCGTAATGGCCGATGAAACCCTGACCGACAGCCAGTTGATTGCCCTGAGCCAAGGCGGCAAGGCGCAGATTGTCCAGGTGGTCCTGCCCAAGGATGACTGCAAGCTGCAGGAACAAGCGCTGCAAGGCGCCCTGGGCCAGCTCAAGGGCCCGGCGACGCTGGTTAGTGGCATCGGCCCCGGTGCAAGCCTGGCCTGGCGCTGGCTGGCGGCACAGACCGACGACAAGGCCAACGCCATCTCCGTCGGCTTCGCCATGACCCAGCCAGGCTGCACCGACCCGCTGCCGAAAACCTCCGCCCACGGCAACTGGCTGGTGGCCTGGAACGACAACCCTGAGGATGACGCCGCCAGTTTCGTCCGTGACACACCGCGTGCCACCACCAGCATCAGTGACTACGACATTCATTACCCGCAAGTGCTGAACAACGAGTTGCGCAAGCAACTGGTGGGCTCGGACAACGGCGGCCTGGCGATTCCGGTGGTTGAAGTACCGGCCGGCCAGGCCAAGGACACTGTCACCCTGTTCCTGTCCGGCGACGGCGGCTGGCGCGACCTCGACCGTGATGTGGCTGGCGAGATGGCCAAGATCGGCTACCCGGTGGTGGGCATCGACACGCTGCGCTACTACTGGCAGCACAAAACCCCGGAACAAAGCGCCAAGGACCTTACCGAGCTGATGCAGCACTACCGTCAGAAATGGGGCACCAAGCGCTTCGTACTGACCGGCTATTCGTTCGGTGCCGATGTATTGCCAGCCATCTACAATCGCCTGCCGGAGAACGAGCAGCAGCGTGTGGACGCAATCATCCTGCTGGCGTTTGCACGTACTGGCAGCTTTGAAATTGAAGTGGAAGGCTGGCTGGGCAACGCGGGCAAAGAAGCCGCCACCGGCCCGGAAATGGCCAAGCTGCCGGCTGACAAAGTGGTGTGCATCTACGGCGCCGAAGAAGTCGACGAGAGTGGCTGCACGGACAAGACGGCCGTAGGTGAAGCCGTCAAGCTGCCAGGTGGGCATCACTTCGATGAGAACTACCCGGCGCTGGCCAAGCGGTTGGTGGATATCATCGTGAAGCACCAGGCCAAGGATAAAGCCGAGTAACTCCAGCTATTACATGGCTTAAAATGTGGGAGGGGGCTTGCCCCCGATGGCGGTGGGTCAGCTACAGATAAGCTGACTGAAGTGCCGCTATCGGGGGCAAGCCCCCTCCCACATTTATATTTGCAATGTTGTTTAGATTCAGCGCGGTTCGATATGCGCAATCATCAACTGCACGGTTTCATTCCCGCGAAACTCGTTCACATCCAGCTTGTAGGCCAGCTCCACCCAGCGCACCGTCGGGTTCGGCCAGATCTCCCGGTCCACCCCAAACGCAATGCCATCGAGCTTCACCGAGCCGCATTCGCTCTTGAGCACGACCTTCAAGTGCCGCTCGCCCACCACGCGCTGCTCCACCAACTGAAACACGCCGTGGAACAACGGCTCCGGAAAGTGCTGCCCCCATGGCCCGGCATGTCGCAACGCGCGGGCCAGTTCCAAGTGAAACTCTTCCACCGCCAGTGTGCCGTCTGACAGCAGACGACCGGTCAGGTCTTCTTCGCGCAGTTGCCGACGCACTTCGGCATCGAAGGCTTCGGCAAACAGCGGAAAGTTTTCCTCGGGTAATGTCAGCCCGGCCGCCATCGCGTGACCGCCGTATTTGCTGATCAGGTTCGGATGCTGGCTGGCGACCACCGCCAGGGCATCACGGATATGAAAACCCTGCACAGAGCGCCCAGAGCCCTTGAGCAAACCGTCGCCAGCGTCGGCGAAGGCAATGGTCGGGCGGAAGTAGCGCTCTTTCATGCGCGACGCCAGAATCCCAATCACACCTTGGTGCCATTCCGGGTCGAACAGGCACAAACCGTAGGGCATCGACTCCACCGGCAAGTCCTTGAGCTGGGCCAGGGCCTCGCGCTGCATGCCTTGTTCGATGGATTTGCGGTCCTGGTTCATGCCATCCAGTTGCGCGGCCATTTCACGGGCAGCCGCCACATCGGTGGTGAGCAGGCATTCGATGCCCAGGCTCATGTCATCCAGGCGCCCGGCGGCGTTCAAACGCGGCCCGAGGATAAACCCCAGGTCGGTGGAGGTGATACGCGCGGCGTCGCGCTTGGCCACTTCCAGGATCGCCTTGATCCCCGGCCGTGCACGACCGGCGCGGATACGTTCCAGCCCCTGATGCACCAGGATGCGGTTGTTGGCGTCCAGGGGCACTACGTCAGCGACGCTGCCCAGGGCGACCAGGTCGAGCAACTCGCCGATGTTTGGCTGTGGCTTGTTCTCGTACCAGCCCAAACTGCGCAGGCGCGCACGCAAGGCCATCAGCACGTAGAAGATCACGCCCACGCCAGCCAGCGCCTTGCTCGGGAATTCACAGCCCGGCTGGTTCGGGTTGACGATGGCATCCGCCGCCGGCAACTCGTCGCCGGGCAAGTGGTGGTCGGTCACCAGCACCTGCAACCCCGCCGCTTTCGCCGCTGCCACGCCTTCGACGCTGGAGATGCCATTGTCCACGGTAATGAGCAACTGCGGCTCGCGCTGCAAGGCAACGGCGACGATTTCCGGGGTCAGGCCGTAGCCGTATTCGAAACGGTTGGGCACCAGGTAATCGACATGGGCCGCACCGAGCAGGCGCAGGCCCAAGGTGCCCACGGTGCTGGCGGTGGCGCCGTCGGCGTCGAAGTCACCGACAATGAGGATGCGCTGGCGTTGCTCCAACGCCGTCACCAGCAGGTCGACCGCCGCGTCGATGCCCTTGAGCTGCTGGTAGGGAATCAACCGCGCCAGGCTTTTATCCAGTTCGGCCTCGGACTGTACCCCGCGCGCGGCGTAAAGACGGGTCAACAGCGGCGGCAATTCACCAAGAAACGGCAGGACGGCGGGCAACGGGCGGGGATCGATACGCATGGGGTGACGGATACTTCTCTTCTGATACGGAAATAAAACAGGTGACCGGCGGCGATCCAATCAACCGCGTTCGCCAACCAGCCACTGCAACTGCACTTCATGCTGGCCGCGGTCGTCGGTGACGAAGATCGTGCCTTCGCTGATCATCACATCCCACTTGATAACACGCGGCATGTCCTTGGCCAGGGTCTCAAGGACTTCCTGCGGCACGGCGGCGATGTGTACGTTTTTCAGGTTGTTCGCCACCGGCACCACCTTGCCTTCCCACACACGCAGGCTGCCGTAGGCCAGCAGGCTGGTGCGTTCAGTGCGGCGCGAGCACCAGGTGAGGCGGTCCGCATCGGGCTGGCCGACTTCGATCCAGTGCAACACCCGGTCATCCAGGCTTTTTTCCCACAAGGCTGGCTCGTCTACATCTGATAGGCCACGTCCGAACGACAACTGCTCGTTGTACCAGAGGGCGTAGGCCAGCAGACGCACGGTCATGCGCTCTTCGGTTTCCGACGGGTGGCGGGCGATGGTCTGTTTGACGCTCTCGTACACCGAGCGATCGAGGTCGGTGAGGTTGAGTTCGAATTTGTAGGTCGTGGACGGCTGGGCCATGAACGGGCTTCTAGAGACAGGGAAAGGCGGCCAGTCTAACCGATGACGAGGCCAATCAACGAATCCAGCGCTGCCCTGGGCTGCTCGCCTATGTTAAAAGGCATCACACCACCGCCCTGCGCAGACAAGGATCCTCATGTCGTTCAATGCCAAACCACTTGCCGGCCTGAAAGTCATCGAACTCGGCACCCTGATCGCCGGCCCGTTCGCCTCGCGTATCTGCGCGGAGTTCGGCGCCGAGGTGATCAAGGTCGAATCACCGGACGGCGGCGACCCGCTGCGAAAATGGCGCAAGTTGTACGAGGGCACTTCGCTGTGGTGGTTCGTGCAGGCGCGCAACAAGCAGTCGCTGACGCTGAACCTCAAGCACCCGGACGGCCTGGCCATCCTCAAACAATTGTTGGCGGACGCCGACATCTTGATCGAGAACTTCCGCCCCGGCGTGCTGGAAAAGCTCGGCCTGAGTTGGGAGACCCTGCACGCGCTGAACCCCAAGTTGGTGATGGTGCGTCTCTCCGGCTTTGGCCAGACCGGGCCGATGAAAGACCAGCCAGGGTTCGGTGCGGTGGGTGAATCCATGGGCGGCCTGCGCTATATCACCGGTTTCGAAGATCGCCCGCCGGTGCGTACCGGCATTTCCATCGGCGACTCGATTGCCGCGTTGTGGGCGGTGATCGGCGCACTGATGGCGCTGCGTCATCGCGAGGTCAACGGTGGCCTGGGCCAGGTGGTGGATGTGGCGCTGTACGAAGCCATCTTCGCCATGATGGAAAGCATGATCCCGGAGTTCGACGTGTTTGGCTTTATTCGCGAGCGCACCGGCAACATCATGCCCGGCATCACGCCCTCCTCCATCCACACCAGCGCCGACGGCAAGCATGTGCAGATCGGCGCCAATGGCGATGCGATCTTCAAGCGCTTCATGTCGGCCATTGGTCGTGAGGACTTGGCCATCGATCCGGTACTGGCCAGCAATGACGGGCGCGACAGCCGCCGTGATGAACTGTACGGCGTGATTGATCGCTGGGTGAACTCACTGTCGCTGGATCAGGTGGTCGACCTGTTGAACAAAGCCGAGGTGCCTGCCAGCCGGATCTACAGTGCCGAGGACATGTTGGGCGACCCGCAATTCCTCGCCAGGGAGATGTTCCTCAAGGCCCGGCTTCCCGGCGGCAAGGAATTCAAGATGCCGGGCATCGTGCCCAAGCTGTCGGACACGCCGGGCAGTTGCGAATGGGTGGGGCCGCAACTGGGTGAACATAACAGCGTAGTGCTCGCTGGCCTGGGCTACGACGCGGCCGCCATTGTGCGCTTGCGCGAGGAAGGCGCGATCTGATGTCCCATTCCGCCAGGCTTTGGCACCAGATGCCCTGTGCCAGATGACTTGCCTGACAAATCGCAGGCAAAAAGAAACCCCAAAGCGTGGGGAGACACTTTGGGGTTAAACGTGGCCTACAAAGACCAGTACAGCAAGGCACAAACACCGGAGCACAATGTTTGCTCTTGCTGTTACAAAATCTGACCGGCCACGCTGTAGGAAGTTTCCACAGTTAAACAATTCTTCATGCGGCGGTGGCGTTGCGAGTCTGGGCTGCGTTGCGCAAGGCTGCTATGACCGAGGGTTCCAGACGTCCTTCGGCAATTTTGATGTCACGCAGCAGGCAATCCACTACATCCACCAGCACGCGCTTGTCCATCAATTGGGCGCGGTCGACGTCACGCTCGACCACGATGGCGCCAGCAGGATTCTTAACGGTTACCAGGCACTCGTCCTGCACACCAGAGGTGGTCAGCGTAACCTGATAAGGGCTCAGTGCTTCTTCGAGCAATAGGCTGATACTTTCCATCTCGATCACCACTCAATAGTTCGGGAACAATCGTTTCAACGGGAGCTGCATCTATCCTAAGTGACTGTTTGTGACGTAGGAAAGTTCGCTTTATCGTCTTTATGGGGCCGTCAGGGGGTGACGGATTCCAGCATGCGCTTGCAACATGACAACGAAAAAACGGCCGCACATAAGTGCTTACGCAATGGGCGGCTTTTTTGGGGGTTCCGGGCGTTGAGGCCCAAGGTGAATCCTATACTCGGTGGGCGCTGATCACTTTGCCTTGCAGGCAGGAGCGCATGTCAAAAGGCCCTTATTGCGAAGGATAAATACGATGCTGGAACACGATAAAGAGCAAGCTGCGCTAGAGAAGATTCACGCCGACATATCACGCATTTATGCGGAGCAACGCAAACTCACTGCCGAGACACACAAGATAACCCGTGAGAATTTCTGGTATCCATTGGGTGTCGTCATGGTCATGTTTACGGCGTTCAGCACTGTCTTGGCTATCGTACAGAAACTACTCACGTAGCCGCGTATACCAAGCGGGGCCTGCCAGAAACGAAAAACGCCGCTGCCCCAGGAAGGGAAAGCGGCGTTTTTGTCTACGCGGTGTGCCTTACAACGGCTTACCCCGGTTGCCATGCTGGCTCACAAACGCCTGTACGGCCTTCAGGTCATTGGCCAACACCGTGCAACGCTCTTCACGCTCGAACAGGTCAGCCAGGTGCACCGGCAACTCCAGCGCCTTGCCAACACCGGCCTTCTCCACCGCTTCCGGGAATTTCACCGGATGGGCGGTGCCCAGGATGACCATCGGGATATCCAGGCTGCGACGGCAGTCGCGGGCGGCCTTCACGCCGATGGCGGTGTGCGGGTCGAGCAGCTCGCCGGTCTGGGCATAGACTTCAGCGATGGTTTCGCAGGTCTGCGCGTCGTCCACGGCCAGGGAGTCGAACAGCTTGCGGGTTTCGGTCCAGCGCTCTTCATCCACGCTGAAACCGCCGCCGCTCTTGAAGGTGTCCATCAAGCCGGCAATCGCCGCACCGTTGCGACCGTGCATGTCGAACAGCAGGCGTTCGAAGTTCGACGAGACCATGATGTCCATGGACGGCGACAGGGTCGCGTGCAGGGTCTCCTTGACGTACTGGTTGCCGCTCATGAAGCGGTGCAGGATGTCGTTGCGGTTGGTGGCGACGATCAATTGGTTGATCGGCAGGCCCATGTTGCGCGCCAGGTAACCGGCGAAGATATCGCCGAAGTTACCGGTCGGCACCGAGAACGACACCGAACGCGCCGGGCCGCCCAACTGCAGCGAGGCATGAAAGTAGTAGACGATCTGGGCCATGATCCGCGCCCAGTTGATCGAATTCACCGCCACCAGGCGTGTGCCCTTCAGGAAGCTCTGGTCAGCGAAGCTGTTCTTGACCATTTCCTGGCAGTCATCGAAGTTGCCTTCGATGGCGATGTTATGGATGTTCTCGCCGAAGATGGTAGTCATCTGGCGGCGCTGCACTTCCGACACACGCTTGTGCGGGTGCAGGATGAAGATGTCGACGTTTTCGCAGTGCTTGCAACCTTCGATGGCCGCCGAACCGGTATCACCGGAGGTGGCACCGATGATCACCACGCGCTCGCCGCGCTTCTGCAGCACGTAGTCCAGCAGACGCCCCAGCAACTGCAGGGCGAAGTCCTTGAAGGCCAGGGTCGGGCCGTGGAACAGCTCCAGCACCCACTCGTTACCATTCAGTTGGCGCAGCGGTGCGATGGCGTTGTGGGAAAACACACCGTAGGTTTCTTCCAGAATCTTTTTAAAGTCCGCATCCGGAATGCTGCCGGTGACGAACGGGCGCATCACCCGGAAGGCCAGTTCGTGGTACGGCAAGCCGGCCCAGGAAGCGATCTCTTCCTGGGTGAAGCGTGGCAGGTTTTCCGGCACGTACAGGCCGCCGTCCGTGGCAAGGCCTGCCAGCAGGACGTCTTCGAAATTCAGGGCCGGTGCCTGGCCGCGGGTACTGATATAACGCATGACTAGCTCCTCTAGAGCATTCTTGAACAAGGGCCGCCGAACTTGCGGGGCTCTTGCCGCAAAACCATTAGTTCAGGTGTTCGACGCGAATCCGTACCACCGGGCCGACCACGCCTTGCAGGGCTTCCAGGGCAGCGATGGCATCGTTGATGTGCTGCTCGAGCACGCGGTGGGTCAGCAGGATCATCGGCACCTGGCCGTTTTGCTCCTCGACTTCCTTCTGCATGATCGACTCGATGTTGATACCGCGCTCCGACAGGATGCTCGCCACTTGGGCCAACACGCCCGGGTGGTCCTGGGCCTGGATGCGCAAGTAATAGGCGCTTTCGCAGGCTTCGATCGGCAGGATCGGGTGAGCCGACAGCGAGTCCGGCTGGAACGCCAAGTGCGGCACACGGTTTTCCGGGTCACTGGTCATCGCACGCACCACGTCCACCAGGTCGGCGATCACCGACGAAGCGGTTGGCTCCATGCCGGCACCGGCGCCGTAGAACAATGTGGAACCGGCGGCGTCACCGTTGACCATCACCGCGTTCATCACGCCATTGACGTTGGCGATCAGGCGGTCGGCCGGGATCAGCGTCGGGTGCACTCGCAGCTCGATACCGGCCGGCGTGCTGCGCGCCACGCCCAGATGCTTGATGCGGTAGCCCAGGGCTTCGGCGTAGTTCACATCGGCCGTGGTCAGCTTGGTGATGCCTTCTGTGTAGGCTTTGTCGAACTGCAGCGGGATACCAAAGGCGATGGACGCCAGGATGGTCAGCTTGTGCGCGGCGTCGATACCTTCCACGTCGAAGGTCGGGTCGGCTTCGGCGTAACCCAGGGCCTGGGCCTCGGCGAGAACGTCTTCGAAGGTGCGGCCCTTCTCGCGCATTTCGGTGAGGATGAAGTTGCCGGTACCGTTGATGATGCCGGCCACCCAGTTGATGCGGTTGGCGGACAGGCCTTCACGGATCGCCTTGATCACAGGGATGCCACCGGCCACTGCGGCTTCGAATGCCACGATCACGCCCTTCTCACGCGCCTTGGCGAAGATCTCGTTGCCGTGCACGGCGATCAGCGCCTTGTTGGCAGTGACCACGTGCTTGCCGTTCTCGATGGCCTTGAGCACCAGTTCGCGGGCAACGGTGTAGCCACCCACCAGTTCGATCACGATATCGATTTCAGGGTTGGTGGCCACGGCGAAGACATCGTTGGTAATCGCAATACCGGTCGTTTCGAACTGAGGCTTTGGCGAACGCGTGGCAATTTGCGCCACTTCAATCCCACGCCCTGCACGGCGGGAAATTTCTTCAGCGTTACGCTGAAGTACGTTGAAGGTGCCGCCACCGACGGTCCCTAACCCACAGATGCCTACTTTGACCGGTTTCACTGAAGAACTCCCCATGAAACGGCCGACGCGAGGTCGGCCGTGGAAAACAGCCGCACGACTGCGGCTTTCAATTAACGGCCTGTCGACTTATCCACAGGCCATGATCGTCAAAGGTTCGACGATGCTGGTTTATTTGGCACTCAGCGCCAGTTTCGCAACTTGTGGTGCCGGCTGGTAGCCCGGAATCACCTGGCCGTCAGCCAAAACGATGGCCGGTGTACCGTTGACGCCGATGGACTGGCCCAACGCGAACTGCTTGGAGACCGGGTTGGCGCATTTGGCGGCCTTGATTTCCTTGCCGTCGACCATCTTGTCCATGGCCGCTTTTTTGTCGGCCGAGCACCATACGGCTTGCAGCTGCTCGTCACCCGGCGAACCCAGGCCCTGGCGCGGGAACGCCACGTAGCGCACTTCCACACCCAGTTTGTTCAGCGCAGGCACTTCGGCGTGCAGCTTGTGGCAGTACGGGCAGGTGGTGTCGGTAAACACGGTGATGTGGGTCTTGGTCTCGCCGATGGCTGGGTAAACCACGGTTTCAGCCACCGGAATACCATTGATCAGCTTGGAAACACCCAGGCGTTCGGCTTTCTCGGTCAGGTTGACCGGCTTGCCGTCCTTCAACTGGAACAGGTAGCCCTGGACGATGTACTGACCATCGGCACTGGCATACAGCACGCGGCTACCCTTGAGCTTGACTTCGTACAGGCCGGCCATCGGGCTGGCGCTGATGCTCTCGATCGGGGTGTCGAGCTGCAGGTTGGCCAGGCTTTTGCGGATGGTCTGCTCGGCGGCGTCATCGGCAAAGGCAAAGGTGGAAACCAACGCAATGGCTGCGGCGGCAATAATCTGGGTCAAGCGCATGGGAACTCCTGAAGGCAGATGCAGGGACGGGCAGTAACACTGCTTGGAAACACAGGTCTGGGTCGTCCCCTTTGCTAACCGGCAAAGCCTACCACAGTTGGGCCGCAGGGCAGCCCGTGGCCGGATAAATTGGACGTTTTCAGCCTCGCGGGTGGTGCTTGGCGTGCATATCCTGCAAACGCGCGCGGGCCACGTGGGTGTAGATCTGGGTGGTGGACAAATCGCTGTGGCCGAGCAGCATCTGCACCACACGCAAATCCGCACCGTGGTTGAGCAAATGCGTGGCGAATGCATGGCGCAGTGTGTGGGGCGACAGCGCCTTGCCGATCCCGGCGACCTTGGCCTGGTGCTTGATGCGGTGCCAGAAGGTCTGGCGAGTCATCTGCTCGCCACGCAAGCTGGGGAACAGCACATCACTGGGCCGTCCACCGAGCAGTTCGCTGCGGGCATCGCGCATATAGCGCTCGACCCACACAATCGCTTCCTCGCCCATCGGCACCAGCCGCTCCTTGCTGCCTTTGCCCATCACCCGCAACACGCCCTGGCGCAGATTGACTTGCTCCAGGGTCAGACTGATCAGCTCGGTCACCCGCAGGCCACAGGCGTAGAGCACTTCGAGCATGGCGCGGTCGCGCTGACCGATGGCCTCACTGAGGTCGGGGGCGGCGAGCAAGGCCTCCACGTCGGCTTCCGACAGGGATTTGGGCAACGGTCTGCCAAGTTGTGGCATATCGACTTGCAGGGTGGGGTCGAGGGCGATCAGCTTTTCCCGCAGCAGATAGCGATAAAAACCACGCACGCCGGAAAGAAATCGTGCGGTGGAACGTGGCTTGTAGTTCTGTTCCAGACGCCAGGCCAAGTGGTCGAGAATCAGCTCGCGGCCGGCGTTGATCAGCTCGAGGTTTTTCTCCTGCAACCAACCATTGAACAGCGCAAGGTCGCTGCGGTAGGCCTGGCGGGTGTTGTCCGAGAGGCCTTTTTCCAGCCACAGGGCGTCGAGGAAACGGTCGATCAATGGATGGTCAATGGCAGGCATGGGGGTTCGCACTTGGAAAAGGTGTTGTCAGCGACATCCTATCGCGGGCAAGCCCCCTCCCACAGAGGAATGCGTTCCAAATGTGGGAGGGGGCTTGCCCCCGATGGCCGCGACTCGATCTGAATCAGTCTACAAATCCAGGCAGCACCGGTACCGGGCGCTTGTCTGCATCAATGGCCACAAAACTGAACACACCCTGGATCGCCTTTTCGCGACCATCGGCACTCATGCTCTCGACGAACACTTCCACCTCGACCTTGAGGCTGGTGTTGCCGACCTTGATCACACGGCCGATCAGCTCGACGATGGAACCCGCCGGGATGGCGTGATTGAAATCGATACGGTCGGTAGAGACGGTCACCAGCGGCAACCGGCAAAAACGCGTGGCCGTGATGAACGACACTTCATCCATCCACGCCAAGGCGGTGCCACCGAACAAGGTGTTGTGGTGGTTGGTGGTCGGCGGGAACACAGCCTTGGTCACGTGGGTGACGGACAGGTCGGTGCGACGCTGGATTTCTTCAAGACGGGTGGTCATGGACAAATACCGGGAAAGGGACAAATTTCAGGCACAAAAAAGCAGCCCGTAGGCTGCTTTTTTCTGCATCGGGAAGCTGGACTTAAGCCAGTTTTTCCTTGATGCGAGCTGCTTTACCGGACAGGTCACGCAGGTAGTACAGCTTGGCTTTACGTACGTCACCGCGACGCTTGACGGCCATGCTGTCGATTTGCGGGCTGTAGGTCTGGAAAGTACGCTCTACGCCAACACCGTTGGAGATTTTACGAACAGTGAAAGCACTGTTCACACCACGGTTACGCTTGGCGATTACCACGCCTTCGAACGCTTGCAGACGCGAACGGTCGCCTTCCTTCACTTTCACCTGAACGACAATGGTGTCGCCCGGGGCAAAGGTAGGGATCTCTTTGGTCATCTGCTCTGCTTCGAGTGCAAGGATGATTTTGTTAGTCATGCTGTGCTCCTAAGGTAAGTCAATGGACCTACCATCGATACGTTGTTAACTATCGTCCCGCGCGAGGATGTATTCCTCGAGCAGCTTCTTCTCTTCTCCAGAAAGCGAGCGGCTTTCCAGAAGATCGGCGCGTCGTTCATAGGTCCGACCAAGGGACTGCTGTAAACGCCAACGCCGGATGTGTGCGTGATTGCCACTTAGCAATACGTCGGGAACACGCTGATCCGCATACACCTCCGGTCGGGTGTAGTGCGGGCAATCCAGCAAACCATCCGTGAAGGAATCTTCCTCCGCGGAGTCCGCATGCCCTAAAGCTCCAGGCAGCAGTCGTGTAACCGCATCTATCAGGACCATCGCTGGCAGCTCGCCGCCAGACAGGACATAGTCCCCAATCGACCACTCTTCATCGACATGAGCTTCAATAAAACGCTCGTCAATGCCTTCATAGCGACCGGCAATCAGGATCAGTGCTTCCTCATTCGCCAGTTCGCGGACCCCAGCCTGTTTCAGCTGACGGCCTTGAGGGGACAGGTAAATCACCTTCGCCTTCTCCCCGGCAGCGACCTTGGCCTGAACCAACGCGTCTTCCAGGGGCTTGATCTTCATCACCATGCCCGGGCCACCGCCAAATGGGCGATCGTCCACAGTGTGATGTCGATCCGTCGTGTAGTCTCGCGGATTCCAACAGGTAAGCTGCAACAGCCCCTGTTTCACCGCCCGACTGGTGATGCCGTACTCGCTGATGGCGGAAAACATCTCGGGAAACAAACTGATCACTTCAATGCGCAAATTAGCCACGCTTAGAAGTCCGCGTCCCATTCCACCTTCATCTCGCCCGCTGCCAGGTCGACGGCCAACACGCATTGCTCGGTATAGGGCAACAGGCGTTCGCGATCATCCAGGCTGCCAGCGCAAGGCTTGACCACCATTACATCATTGGCGCCGGTTTCCAGAAGATGATCGATTTTCCCGAACAGTTGCCCGAGTTGATCAATAACCTTCAGACCTTCCAGCTGGTACCAGTAGTACTCGCCGTCGGTCAATTCAGGGAACAGGTTGCGCGGCACGCAGATCTCATAACCGGCCAGAAGACGAGCTTCTTCACGATCATCAAGACCCTTGAGCTTTGCGACCAGGAACTTGTCGCTCCCGCGTCCACTGACCAGCTCGACCTGTTTCACACTACCCTCGCGCTTGAGCGTCCAGGTTTTGTACTGCAACAGGTTTTCAGTCGGATCAGTAAAGGAATACACCTTCACTTCGCCGCGAACGCCATGAACCGAGTAAATCTTGCCGATAACGATCAAATCATCAGCAACAGCTGGCGTCGCGTTCATATTGCTCAGGCTGCGGCCTTAGCCGAGTCCTTCAACAGTTTTGCAACGCGCTCGGATGGCTGTGCACCCACGCTCAGCCAGTAGGCTACGCGCTCTTGGTTCACGGACAGACGAACTTCTTGACCACGAGCAACAGGGTTGAAGAAACCAACCTGTTCCTTGTGCGAACCGTCGCGCGGGTTGCGGCTGTCGGTTACGGTCAAGTGGTAAAACGGGCGCTTTTTGGAGCCGCCAAGGGCAAGACGGATTGTTAGCATGTGAACATCGTTCCTGTAGTCGGTGCTGCAAATCTAAATGCACAGCGGGCATAGGTGCCCGAAAGGCCGCATATTCTAAGGAATATCCGGACTTTTGCAAATGTCTTTTTCTGGCGCCTATCAGCGTGCCATTCAGATCTGCTATAGAGCCGTCGGTTAAAACGGCGAGTCAGCGCCCGCCAACGGCGGGTTTGCTGGAGATCCCACATCCCTGTGGGTCGGAGCAGGAGCTGGGCTCCCGCTCGAATTCTTTACATCTTGGGCATGCCACCGCCGGGCAACATACCGCCCATGCCGCGCATCATCTTGGCCATACCGCCCTTGGCGGAGAATTTCTTCATCATCTTCTGCATCTGCTTGTGTTGCTTGATCAAGCGACCGATGTCCTGCACCTGGGTGCCGGAACCCATGGCGATCCGACGCTTGCGCGAACCGCTGATCAGCTCAGGGTCGCGGCGCTCGGCCGGGGTCATGGAGTTGATGATGGCTTCCATCTGCTTGAACTGCTTCTCTGCCGCGCCCTGGGCATTGCCCATCTGCGCCAGGTTCACACCGCCGATGTTCGGCAGCTTGTCCATCAGGCCGCCGAGGCCGCCCATGTTCTTCATCTGTTGCAGCTGGTCGCGGAAGTCTTCGAGGTCGAAGCCCTTGCCCTTCTTCAGCTTTTTAGCAAGCTTGTCGGCCTTGTCTTTGTCGAGGGTAGCTTCGGCCTGCTCGATCAGGCTGAGCACGTCGCCCATGCCGAGGATGCGCGAGGCGATACGCTCGGGATGGAACGGTTCGAGCGCTTCGCTCTTCTCGCCCATACCGATGAACTTGATCGGCTTGCCGGTGATGGCACGTACCGACAGCGCGGCACCGCCACGGGCATCGCCGTCGACCTTGGTCAGGATCACGCCGGTCAGCGGCAGTGCGTCGCCGAAGGCCTTGGCGGTGTTGGCCGCGTCCTGGCCGGTCATGGCGTCGACCACGAACAGCGTCTCGACCGGGTTGATCGCGGCATGCAGCGCCTTGATCTCGCCCATCATCTCTTCGTCGATGTGCAGGCGACCGGCGGTATCGACGATGACCACGTCGATGAACTTGAGCTTGGCTTCTTTAATGGCAGCGTTGGCGATGTCGACTGGCTTCTGGCTCAGGTCGGACGGGAAGAAGGTCACGCCCACTTCGCCCGCGAGCATTTCCAGCTGCTTGATAGCGGCCGGACGGTACACGTCGGCCGACACCACCATCACGGACTTCTTCTTGCGCTCTTTAAGGAAGCGCGCCAGCTTGCCGGCGGTGGTGGTCTTACCCGCACCTTGCAGACCCGCCATCAAGACGACAGCCGGCGGCACCGCACTGAGGTTCAAGTCTTCGTTGGCCGCGCCCATCAGGCTTTCGAGTTCGGCCTGGACAATCTTCACGAACGCCTGGCCCGGGGTCAGGCTGCGGGACACTTCGGTGCCCACCGCGCGCTCTTTGACCGAGTTGACGAAGTCCTTCACCACCGGCAAGGCCACGTCGGCTTCCAGCAACGCCATGCGCACTTCACGCAGGGTGTCTTTAATATTGTCCTCGGTCAGCTTGGCCTTGCCGGTAACGTGGCGCAGCGTCTGCGAGAGACGGTCAGTCAGATTTTCAAACATGCGCGATCCTTTCAGGCCCTATTCATAGACCGAGGTAATGGCGGCCCAGGCTGTGGTAAATCGCTATTAAAAACAGCGCTCGGCGAGCCTGCGGCGTGGGCAGGTCGCGGATTATAGCGAAGACTGCGCCCATGCACACCCGCTGTCTGGCCCGGGAGTCTTTCGTGTTGCGCGGGGGTATGCCAAACTCAGCGCCTTTCGGGCTTGCCTAACAGGATTTATGCTCCCTTTGTCACCCAGTTTGCTACCCAGCCTCGCCGCCGCCATCTTGTACGCCGCTGCGACCGTCTATCAGGGCACTCGTCTGGCCCAGGGCACCAAGGCGGACAAACGCCTGTTGGTAGGCCTTGGTGTCCTCGCCTTGCTCGCCCATGCGGCCAGCCTGTTCACGCACTTGATGACGCCGGTCGGCCTGGCCCTGGACTTTTTCAGCGCCGCCAGCCTGATCGCGGCGGCCGTCATCGCGCTGACCCTGATGGCCTGTTACCGGATCCCGGTCGAAAACCTGCTGGTGCTGCTCTTCCCGCTGGGCATGCTGACTGTGCTGCTGGCGCAATTCGCGCCTACCGGTACGGTGCCGGTGATCGATGAAGAGCCGGGCATCCTCGCGCACATCCTGCTGTCGATCCTGGCCTATGGCATGTTCACCATCGCGGTGTTCCAGGCCCTGCTCCTGCTGCTGCAGGACCACCAGCTCAAGCACAAGCATCCGTCCGGGCTGATCAAGAACTTCCCGCCACTGCAAACCATGGAAAGCCTGCTGTTCGGTTTCCTGTGGGCCGGCTGGACCTTGCTCTCGCTGTCGCTGATCTCCGGCTGGCTGTTCTTCGAAAACCTGTTCGCCCAGCACCTGGTGCACAAGACCCTGCTGGCCTGCCTGGCCTGGATCGTGTTCAGCGTCCTGCTGTGGGGCCGCAACCGCCTCGGCTGGCGCGGGCACAAGGCGATCCGCTGGACCCTGGCCGGGTTCTGCCTGCTGATGCTGGCCTATTTCGGCAGCAAGCTGGTTCGCGAATACATCCTGCATATCTGACGGGCGGCGATCATGGACAACTTGCCCCTGGAGCCGATGCTCGCGGTAATCGCCCTGCTGGTGTTATGGGCCGCTCTGTTTACCGCCATCGAAGCCGCCCAGCAACATTTGCTGGCACTGCGCCCCGGTACACGCCAGGGCGACAAGGCGGCCACCCGCCTGAGCTTTCCGCGCAACAGCCTGATCCTGTGCAACAGCCTGTGTCGCGCCGCCGTGGTTATCCTGTGCACGCTGCTAGCCATTTACGCCTGGGCGCAGAACGGGCCGTGGCTCGGCTGGCTGATCTCCTGCGCGATCCTGCTGATTCTGGCCGATTACCTGCCCCGCGCCCTGGCCACCCGCTATCCACAAGCGGTACTGGGCTTTGGCAATACGCTGCTGGGCGTGCCACTGAAAATCGTCTACCCCCTGGCCTGGCTGCTCAACGCTATCAGTCTGTTGCTGCTGCGCCCGTTCGCGCGCAAGACCGGCATGGTGAAGAAAAGCGACGAACCGCTGCCTGACCATGATGACGAGCCCGAACCCGAGGTCGCAGAGGGGCGCACCCCCGGCATGCCGGGCATCCATGCTCTGGACAACATCACCGTCAACGACATCCTGGTGCCCCGCAGCGAGGTAGACGGCATCAACCTGGATGACGACATCGAGGAGATCATCGAGCAACTGCGCACCTCCCAGCGCACGCGCCTGCCGGTGTTCCACAGTGATATCAACCAGGTCGAAGCCGTACTCAACACGCGGCAGATCCAGCACCTGTTGCCCGACGCCAGCCTGACCAAAGAGGCCTTGCTCGCCGCCTGCCACGAGCCCTACTTCGTCCCGGAAAGCACCCCGCTGCAACTGCAACTGCTGAACTTCCACAAACAGCAGCGTCGCCTGGGCATGGTGGTGGATGAATACGGCGAAGTACTCGGCATCGTGACCCTGGAAGACATTCTCGAAGAAATCGTCGGTGAGTTCGAAAGCGAACAGAGTGCGGACAACCCGCATATCGAAGCGCAACCGGATGGCCGCTACATCATCGACGGCGCCGCCTCGATCCGCGAACTGAACAAGAGCCTCAACTGGCACCTGCCCAGCGACGGCCCCAAGACCCTCAATGGCCTGGTGACCGAAGCGCTGGAGACCATTCCGGATTGCGCGGTGTGCCTGAAAATAGGCCGCTACCGCCTGGAAATCCTCGAGACCGAGGACAACCGGGTGAGCAAGGTGCTGATCTGGCATACCAGCCGGATGCCGGTCGCCGCTTAATTCGTAATCAAATAATGTGGGAGGGGGCTTGCCCCCGATGGCCGAGTGTCAGTCACCGCATCAAGTGGCTATACACAGCTATCGGGGGCAAGCCCTCTCCCACATTTTGACTTGTTGTATGTTCAAACCCCTTCCTATAATCGGGACGGCTTACCAGAGCCCTGCCCGACCGCGTGCTACCCGCACTGAACGCGTCCAGGCACCGTTAAACCGCGTCTGACCGGTGTTCGCTCCCATCCCGAGCCGCCCCGCGCGCTACCCTGATCCATGGGAGTTCGACCAATAATAATCCGCGTCCAAACGCGCAATGACCGTCAGGGATACCACCATGAGCACCACCTACAACGAGGCCGCGCCCGCCGCTGCCCCGACCAACTCGACCGCACGTGTCGCCACGGCGAGCATCGTCGGCACCGCCATCGAGTTCTACGATTTCTATATCTACGCCACGGCCGCTGCGCTGGTGATCGGCCCGGTGTTCTTCCCGCAGACTTCCGGCACCGCGCAGATGCTGGCGTCGTTCCTGACCTTCGGTATCGCCTTCATCGCCCGCCCACTGGGGTCGGCGCTGTTCGGTCACTTTGGCGACCGTATCGGGCGCAAATCGACCCTGGTGGCCTCGCTGCTGCTGATGGGCGTGTGCACCACGCTGATCGGTTTGTTGCCCGGTTATGACAGCATCGGGGCGTGGGCGCCGATCCTGTTGTGCGTACTGCGCTTCGGCCAGGGCCTGGGCCTTGGCGGTGAATGGGGCGGCGCAGCGCTGCTGGCGACCGAGAACGCTCCCAAAGGCAAACGCGCCTGGTTCGGCATGTTCCCGCAACTAGGGCCTTCAATCGGCTTCCTGGCGGCCAACGGTTTGTTCCTGATCCTGGCCATGAGCCTGAGTGACGAACAGTTCCGCAGTTGGGGCTGGCGCATCCCGTTCATCCTCAGCGCGGCGCTGGTGATGGTGGGCCTGTACGCACGATTGAAGCTGCACGAGACGCCGGTGTTCGCCAACGCCGTCGCCAAGCAAGCGCCGGTCAAAGTGCCGTTGGTGGAACTGTTCAGCCAGCATTGGCTGCCGGTGTTGCTGGGCGCTGCGTCAATGGTGGTGTGCTATGCGTTGTTTTACATCACTACTGCGTTTTCCCTGAGTTATGGCGTTTCAACCCTGGGCTACAGCCGCGAAACCTTCCTCGGCCTGCTGTGCTTTGCGGTGCTGTTCATGGGGCTGGCGACGCCATTGGCAGCGTTGGCCAGTGATCGTTACGGACGCAAACCGGTGCTGATCGTCGGCGCGATCCTGGCGATTCTGTCGGGCTTTACCATGGAGCCATTGCTCACCCACGGTTCGACCTGGGCGGTGGCGCTGTTCCTGGCGCTGGAGCTGTTCCTGATGGGCGTGACGTTCGCCCCGATGGGCGCGCTGTTGCCGGAACTGTTCCCGACACGCGTGCGTTATACCGGCGCTTCGGCGGCGTATAACCTGGGGGGAATTGTGGGGGCATCCGCCGCACCGTTCTTCGCGACCAAACTGGTGGCGATGGGTGGGCTGAGTTATGTCGGTGGGTATGTGTCGGCGGCGGCGTTGCTCAGCTTGATTGCTGTGCTGTGCCTGAAAGAGACGCGGGATAATGATTTGAATCGCGTGGGCTGATAGACCGCTATCGGGGGCAAGCCCCCTCCCACATTTGAATGTATTCACAAATCTAACTCTGTGAACTGGATCAAGTGTGGGAGGGGGCTTGCCCCCGATGCTTTTAGAGCTCTACCACCACTGCCTGGGAAGCACGGGTCGCCTTGGCCCGGGCCGCTTCAATCGACTCATCCCGCGCCAACGCCACGCCCATGCGGCGCTGGCCATTCACTTCCGGTTTGCCGAACAGGCGCAGGGCGGTATCAGGCTCGCTCAACGCGGCGCCCAGGTTGGCGAACGCCGTCTGGGTCGACTGCCCTTCCACCAGGATCACCGCCGAGGCCGAAGGGCCGAACTGACGGATCAACGGGATCGGCAGGCCCAGGATCGCACGAGCATGCAGTGCGAACTGCGACAGGTCCTGGGAAATCAGGGTCACCAAACCGGTGTCATGCGGGCGTGGCGACACTTCGCTGAACCACACCTGATCACCCTTGATGAACAACTCCACGCCAAACAGGCCGCGGCCACCCAGGGCCTCGGTAACCGCCTTGGCAACGCGCTCGGATTCGGCCAGGGCAATCGGGCTCATGGCCTGTGGCTGCCAGGATTCCTGGTAGTCGCCCTTCTCCTGACGGTGGCCGACTGGCGCGCAGAAGGTGGTGCCGCCGATGTGGCGCACGGTCAGCAGGGTGATTTCGTAGTCGAAGTCGATAAAGCCTTCGATGATCACACGGCCTTTACCTGCACGGCCGCCTTCCTGGGCGTAGTCCCAGGCTTTCTGCACGTCATCGACGCTGCGCAGCAGGCTCTGGCCCTTGCCCGACGAACTCATCACCGGCTTGACCACGCACGGGAAGCCCAGGTCCTGCACAGCCTTGCTGTAGTCTTCGAAGGTATCGGCGAAGTGGTACGGCGAGGTCGGCAGGTCCAGCTCTTCGGCGGCCAGGCGGCGGATGCCTTCGCGGTTCATGGTCAGCGAGGTGGCGCGCGCGGTCGGGATTACGGTGAAGCCTTCGGCTTCCAATTCCACCAGGGTGGCGGTGGCGATGGCTTCGATTTCCGGCACGATGAAGTGCGGTTTTTCCGCCTCAATCACCGCACGCAGCGCGGCGCCGTCGAGCATGTTGATCACGTGGCTACGGTGCGCAACCTGCATGGCCGGCGCGTTGGCGTAGCGATCCACGGCAATCACTTCAACGCCCAGGCGCTGCAGTTCGATTACCACTTCCTTGCCCAGCTCACCGCAGCCACACAGCAAAACGCGGGTCGCGGTTGGCGACAATGGAGTTCCGATTCGGGTCATCTCAGGTCCTCAGGGGAGCGGATCATTGGGAGAAAGGCCGGCATTTTACATGAACTGCAGGAATTGGCCTCAGTTGGCGACGGCCCGCTTGCGGATACGCCAGGCCATGATCAGCCACACCACCGTGACCCCGGCGAACTTCGACACCAGCGCAGTTCCCGCCACCGCCGGGGTAAGCGCGCCGATCAGGCCGAAGAAGATAAAGGTGTCGAGGGGAATGCTCAGCGCCGAACTGATCCACAGGCGGTCGTGCAGCGGACGCTTGGTGATGCTGAACACCAGCCAGTCGATACACTCGGACACTGCGAAGGCCGTGGCGCTGGCGAGGGCGATGGCCGGGTCGGACGTGACGTACGACAGCACCAGCGCGGCCAGCATGGCGATGATTGCGCCATGGCCGAAGCGGGTTTGCACCATGTCGCGCAGGATAAAGACCAGGCCACCCCAGGCGGACCAGATGACATCCAGGTGCGGGGCGGTGGAGAAGGCGAAGTTGATCAGCACGACGCTGCTGATGTAGGCGATCAGGAAGAGCATGGGAGTGGACCTGTGAACAAGGGGCACAGGGTACTTCACATTTTGAAATATGTCGTCTGGGTGGACCCTATCGGGGGCAAGCCCCCTCCCACAGTTGACCGAGGTGTCATGGCCGGCGCCGAACAATGTGGGAGGGGGCTTGCCCCCGATAGCGGCGGTTCAGACACCGGATTTGCCAGGCATCATCCACACCAACCCACTCGCCAGCGCCCGCTCATGACACAGCCCCAGCACCACCCGGCGCTCGGCATTATCCATGCGGCTCCAGCGCGTAATCTCATCCACCGTACGCTGGCAGCCCGTGCAGATATCGTCATCGTCCAGCGCGCAAATACTCACGCAAGGCGACGCAACAGGACGTTCAATCGGGTTCATTCTTCCTGCTCGACCAGGTCCCGCGCATAACGCTGCGAGTTATGCACATAGTGCGCGGCGCTGGCTTCGAGCATGCGTTTCTGCGCGTCGGTCAGTTCACGCACCACCTTGCCCGGCGAGCCCATTACCAGCGAACCATCGGGAATTTCCTTGCCTTCACCGATCAGCGAATTGGCGCCGATGATGCAGTGCTTGCCGATCTTGGCGCCGTTGAGGATCACCGCATTGATGCCGATCAGGCTGTAATCGTCCACCGTGCAACCGTGCAACATGGCGTTATGGCCGATGGTCACGCCGGTGCCCAGCGTCAGCGGGTAGCCCATGTCGGTGTGCATCACGCTGCCGTCCTGCACGTTACTGTTCTTGCCGATCAGGATCAGTTCGTTGTCGCCACGCAACACCGCGTTGAACCACACGTTGGCGCCCTCCTCCAGCTTGACCTTGCCCACCAGGGTGGCATTCGGCGCTACCCAGCTGTGTGGATGAGTCTCGACGCGGGCGTCGCCCAGGCGGTATTTCATGGTTTTTCCTCACGGCGTTGCCATTCAAACGATGGCTTAGATATTGATGAAACTCTTGGGCGGTTGATGCAGGCTGATCTTGGCGTCGTCATAGAGCAGATTGATCAGCTCGACGATCATGATCGCCGTCAGCCCCCAGATCTTGTATTCGCCAAACCGATAGCTGGGCACGTACCAACTGCGGCCCTGGTAATCGATCCGGTGGGTATGTTCGCGTGGGTCCTGTCGGAAGAAGTCCAAGGGCACGCTGAAAACCGCGGCAATCTCCGCATCGTTGGCCAGGTATTCGACGTAATCAGGGATCACGCCGACATACGGCGTGACCCGAATGCCATGCAGGGAGATCAAGGGGCTCAGCGGGCCGATGACTTCGACCAGGCCGGGTGGCAGACCGATCTCTTCTTCCGCTTCACGTAGCGCGGTGAAGATCAGGTCCGGGTCTTCGGGGTCGCGGCGTCCACCGGGAAAGGCCACTTCGCCACCATGGGTCGACAGGCCGCTGGCGCGCAGGGTCAGGATCAGCTCAGGTTCGTCACTGCGGGTAATCGGCACCAGCACCGCGGCCTCGGGGAAACGCCCGTCGGCTTCAAGCAGGTGGGGGGTGTGGTTGCTTACCCGGCGAAGTAGCTCGTCCAGCATGAGTCATCTCGGTCTGTTGGCTACCTTGCATCATGCACCAAAGCGTACGGGCGCCCAACCCCAAAACCCGCCCGGTGTCGCTAAACGACAACTTGCAGCGCCCTGCCCGTCACGCCAAGATAGACGCACTTTCCAGGAACCCCAGCATGAATTTCTGCAGCCAGTGCGGCAAACCGGTTACCCAACGCATCCCCGAAGGCGACGGCCGCCTGCGCTTTGTGTGTGATCACTGCTCGACCATCCACTACCAGAACCCCAATATCGTCGCCGGCACCGTGCCGGTATGGGGCGATAAAGTGCTGCTGTGCCGCCGCGCCATCGAGCCGCGCCTGGGTTACTGGACCCTGCCCGCCGGCTTCATGGAAAACGGCGAGACGGTCGAACAGGCCGCCGCTCGCGAAACCCTGGAAGAAGCCTGCGCCCGCGTGCACAACCTGAGCATCTACACGCTGATCGACGTGCCGCATATCAACCAGGTGCATATCTTCTACCGTGCCGACCTGGTGGACCTGGACTACGCCGCAGGCCCCGAAAGCCTTGAAGTGCAGCTATTCGACGAAGCCGACATCCCTTGGTCCGAGCTGGCGTTCCGCACGGTCGGGCGTACCCTCGAATACTATTTCGCTGACCGTCGGCAGCAGGCCTTCCCGGTGCGCAGCGAGGCCGTAGAGCCGCGGGTGTTGCCCGCTCCATGACCAGGGATACCGTTTTAATGCGTTGGCTGCTTGCGCTTATCTGCCTGTCGTTCGCGACCCTGTCATCAGCCTCGACCGTGGAAACCCTGGGCGGCAAGACCGTCGAAAAGGTCCTGGTGCTCAAGTCCGCCCATCAGTTGCAGTTGATCAACGACGGCAAGCCGCTCAAGACCTACCGCATTTCCCTGGGCAAGAACCCCAAGGGCCACAAGCTGATCGAGGGTGACCGCCGCACGCCAGAGGGGCTCTACTGGATCGACTGGCGCAAGACCAGCGACCGCTTCAACCTGGCCATGCACATCTCCTACCCGAATATCAGCGACGCCGCCCGCGCCCGCCGCGAAGGCGTGAAACCCGGCAGCATGATCATGATCCACGGCACCCCCGATACCGAGGAATACCCGGAGCAGTGGTTCCACACCCTGGACTGGACCGACGGCTGCATCGGCATGCGCAACGTGGATATGCGTGAAGTCTGGAACCTGGTCAAGGACGGCACACTGATCGAGATTCGTCCGTAATCTCGTACCGTTCGTAAAATAATTCAAAAAAAATTCCCATCCCAGCCTGCGCCCGCCGGTGAATACCAGTTCATCCCCGCGGGCTGCGCCGTTCTGCGCGCGATAAAGACCTCTCTAATACCACTTGATACCAGGCCCCATTGCAGGGCCCTTAAATCAATGAACGCACTGTTTTCGCTGCATTGACATGGTATTTAAGTGGTATTAATTTCCGGCCAATACCGGGCGACAACACTCCAATAACCGCATCGGAAACCTGACAGATGAATCCCATCCTGGCCCTGCGCCCCGACGACAAACAATCCACGCCGCTGTACCTGCAATTGGCGCGCAAACTGGAAGCAGCGATCCATGCCGGCCAGTGGACGTCCGAACAAGCCCTGCCATCGGAACGCGTACTCAGCGAGCAACTGAGCATTTCGCGAGTCACCGCTCGCAAGGCGCTGGAAGTGTTGTTTGCCCAAGGGCTGATCCGCCGCAACCAAGGCTCCGGCACTTACATTTCGCCACGCCTGGAGCAGCCGCTGTCGCGCCTGTCGGGGTTCAGCGAGATGCTGCGACTCAAGGGTTTTGTGCCCAGCTCCCAATGGCTGGAGCGTGAACTGACCCAGCCGACCCACGAAGAGATGATCCGCCTGGGCCTGTCGCCCGCCGACAAAGTGGCACGCCTCAAGCGCTTGCGTAAGGCGGACGACACGGTGATGGCGATTGAAATGAGCACCCTGCCCGCCTTGGTGCTGCCGCAGCCCCAAGCCATCGGTCATTCGCTGTACGAATACCTGGAAGGCATCGGCAAACCGGTGGTGCGTGCCCTGCAGCATATCCAGGCGATCAACGCCTCCGACGAGTTCGCCAAGCTGGTCGGCATCGCCCCCGGTACCGCCATGCTGCTGATGACCCGGGTCGGCTACACCGCCGACAACACGCCGATTGAAATCACCGACACCTACTGCCGCAACGACTACTACGACTTCGTCGCAGAGCTGCGCCGCCATGACTATTCCGCTGAACTGCGAATTTAGAGAACTGCCCATGTCCGAAGACAACATCCTCACGCCCAACGGCTGGATTCGCGGCCGCCTGGTGCACGAGCACGGCAAGGTGGTCGCCATCGAAGGCGACCCCTGCGACCCGGCTGACAACGACCGGCCCTACCTGCTGCCAGGTTTTATCGACCTGCACGTCCACGGCGGTGGTGGCAAAGACATCATGCAAGGCGTTGAAGCCTTCGAGACCATCACCCGCACCCATGTGCGTTTTGGTACGACTTCTCTACTGGCTACGACCATGACGGCGCCGGTAGATGAAATCTCCAGCGTACTCGGCCAGCTCGGCACCTTCTGCGAACAGCGTCCGACGGGCAGCGCCCGCGTACTGGGTGTGCACCTGGAAGGGCCCTACATCAATCCGGGAAAACTCGGCGCCCAACCCAACTTCGCCCACACCGCATTGATGGCCGAAGTGGAAGCCTACCTGCGCCTGGCGCCGATCCGTGTAATCACCATCGCCCCGGAAATCGCCGGCCACGATGCCCTGATCCGCGCCCTCAGTGAACGCGGCGTGCGCATGCAGATAGGCCACACCCTGGGCAGCTACGAAGAAGGCGTCGCCGCCCTCGCTGCCGGCGCCACCAGCTTCACCCATTTGTACAACGCCATGAGCCCGCTGCATCACCGCGAGCCAGGCATCGTCGGCGCCGCGCTGGCCCACGCCAAGTACGCCGAATTGATCCCGGACCTGCTGCATGTGCACCCCGGCGCCATGCGCGTGGCTTTGCGCTCGATCCCGTGCCTGTACTGCGTCACCGACTCCACCGCCGCCGCCGGCATGCCCGATGGTGAATACAAGCTGGGCAGCCACACCGTGACCAAATGCCTGGGCGGCGTGCGCCTGGCCGACGGCACCCTGGCCGGCAGCACGCTGACCATGGACCAGGCGCTGCGCAACCTGGTGAAGATCGGCCTGCCCATCAGCGAAGCCTCACAACGCCTGTCGCAATTTCCTGCGGACTACCTGGGCCTGGAAGAACGCGGCCGCCTGCAACCCGGCAGCTTTGCCGACTGCGTACGCCTGGACCGCTCCCTGACACTCACCGACGTAATGGTCGAAGGAGAAACCATTGACTTCAAAAATGCTTGAAGAGGCCCTGGCCTCCTGCGACGCCGTGTCGGCGCAATTGCAACGCCTGGACCCGCTGCTGGAAGACGTCGCCGGGCGCCTGCGCCGTCAGCCACCGCAAGTGGCGATGACCATCGCCCGGGGCAGCTCCGACCACGCCGCCAGCTACTTCGCCTACCTGGCCATGCAACACGTGGGCATTCCGGTGGCGTCGCTGCCGATGTCGGTGGTGACCCTGCTGCAAGCCCCGTTGAAAGTCAGCGGCCAAGTGGCGTTCGGTTTCTCGCAGTCGGGGCAAAGCCCGGACCTGGTCAACAGCTTGCGCCTGCTGCGCAAACGCGGCGCCCTGAGCATTTCGCTGGTCAACGCCGAAGACTCGCCGCTGGAAGCCGCCTGTGAATTCCATGTGCCGCTGTGCGCCGGGACGGAGCAAAGCGTTGCCGCCACCAAAAGTTTTATCGCCACCCTGAGTGCCAGCGCGCTGCTGATCGGCCACTGGAACCAGGAAGCCGATTTGCTCCAAGCCTGTCGCGCCTTGCCGGACGAACTGCGTGCCGCCGCCAAGCAGGACTGGACGGTCGCCATCGACGCCCTGCGCGGCTGCCAGCAATTGATGGTGATCGGTCGCGGCGCCGGTTTTGCCATCGCCCAGGAAGCCGCGCTCAAGCTCAAGGAAACCTCGGCGATCCAGGCCGAAGCCTTCAGCAGCGCCGAAGTGCGCCACGGCCCGATGGCCTTGATTGGCGATAACTACCCCCTGCTGGTGTTCGCCCCGCGTGGCGCCGAGCAGGCTGGCCTGTTGAGCCTGGCCGCCGACATGCGCCAACGCGGTGCCCGCGTGTTGCTGGCCGCGCCGGACGACATCGCCGAGCGCGACCTGACCCTGAGCCGCGCCGAACACCCGAGTTTGGACCCGATCCTGGCCATCCAAAGCTTTTACGTCATGGCCGCTGGCCTGGCTGAAGCCCGGGGCATGGACCCGGACCAGCCGCGTCACCTGAGCAAAGTTACCCGCACTCACTGAGTCGCGTTTTCCTGATGAGTACCGTGCCCATGTCCAACAACAATAATGACCTGACCCTCAGCGCCCCCCTCAGCGGGCCGGTGCTGGCCCTGGGCAATGTTCCCGACGAAGTATTCGCCAGCGGCGCCATGGGCGACGGCATTGCCATCGACCCGTTGAACGATTGCCTGCATGCGCCATGTGACGGGGTGATCATCCACGTCGCCCGCACCGGGCATGCGCTGACGATCCGTGCCGATAACGGTGCCGAAGTGTTGATGCATGTGGGCATCGATACAGTGGAACTGAACGGCGAAGGCTTTGCCTTGCTGGTCAAGGACGGCGCGCGCGTTAGCAAGGGCCAGGCATTGGTGCAGTTCGATCTGGACCGCATTGCGCGCCAGTGCAAGAGCCTGGTGAGCCTGATCATCCTGACCAATGGCGAGCGCTTCGAGTTGCGCTCGGTGGCGGCTAAAACGGTCAAGGTCGGCGAGCCGTTGTTGCAGATTGTCGCGCGTTTGGCCGCGTCGGTTTCGGCGTCTGTGGATAACTCGGCGGGTGAAGCCAGCGCCAGCGTACGCATCACCCATCGTGGTGGTTTGCATGCCCGCCCGGCGGCGTTGGTGCGCAAGGCTGCGCAGGGTTTCAGCAGTCAGGCCTCGCTGCACTTCGGCGATAAAACCGCCTCGTGTGACAGCCTGATCGGTTTGCTGGGCCTGGGGATTGGCGAAGGCGATGAGGTGCGTGTGAGCTGTCGCGGCAAGGATGCCGAGGCGGCGATGCAGGCGGTGGTCGCGGCCTTGTCAGCCGTGATCAACGAAGAACACCACGCCCCAGTCGTCGCCGCGCCCCGTCGGGTCAATACCGAGGTCGGTGTATTGCAAGGCGTGTGTGCCGCACCGGGCCTGGTCTGCGGGCCGCTGTTTCGCCTGACCGGTATCGAACTGCCGGCAGACACCGGCAAGCATGCTGCCGACGAACAACTGCAACGCCTGGACGCCGCCCTGGAGCAGGTGCGCAGCGAAATCCGCAGCACCCTGGAGCACGCCCGCCAGCGCAAGAACGTTGAAGAAGAAGACATCTTCGCCGCCCACCTTGCCCTGCTGGAAGACCCGACCCTGCTGGACGCCGCCACCGCCGCCATCGAGCACGGCAGCGCCGCCACTCATGCCTGGCGCGATGCGATCCAGGCGCAATGCGCCGTGTTGCTGGCGTTGGGCAAACCGCTGTTTGCCGAACGCGCCAACGACCTGCGCGACCTGCAACAACGGGTACTGCGCGCACTGCTTGGCGAAGCCTGGCACTTCGAATTGCCCGCAGGGGCGATTGTCAGCGCTCACGAACTGACCCCGTCCGACCTGCTGCAACTGAGCGCGCAAAACGCCGCCGGCATCTGCATGGCCGAAGGCGGCGCCACTTCCCATGTGGCTATTTTGGCCCGTGGTAAAGGCTTGCCCTGTGTGGTCGCGCTGGGCGCCGAAGTACTCGACGTGCCCCAAGGCCAACGGGTGGTGCTGGACGCCGCCAACGGCCGCCTGGAACTAGCCCCCAACGACGCGCGCCATGCCGAAGTCCACCAGATTCGCGACGCGCAAAAACTGCGACGCCAGCAGCAACAAGCGCAGGCCCAACAACCGGCGCGTACCACCGATGGCGTGGGCATCGAAGTCGCGGCGAATGTCGCCTCCAGTGCCGAAGCCCAGGTGGCATTTGAAAACGGTGCCGATGGCGTCGGCCTGCTGCGCACCGAATTTCTTTTCGTCGACCGCCGCACCGCGCCGGATGAGCAGGAACAACGCCAGGCCTACCAGGCCGTGCTGGACGCCATGGGCGACAAGTCGGTGATCATCCGCACCATCGACGTAGGTGGCGACAAGCAGCTCGACTACCTGCCGCTGCCGGTCGAGGCCAACCCGGTGCTGGGCCTGCGCGGTATCCGCATGGCCCAGGTACGCCCGGAACTGCTCGACCAGCAACTGCGGGCGCTGCTGCAAGTCAGCCCGCTGGAACGCTGCCGCATCCTGCTGCCGATGGTCAGCGAAGTGGATGAACTGCTGCAGATCCGCCAACGCCTGGATGAGTTGTGCGCCGAGCTGGAACTGACCCAGCGCCCCGAACTGGGCGTGATGATCGAAGTGCCCGCCGCGGCATTGATGGCCGAGCAACTGGCCAGGCACGCGGACTTTTTATCCATCGGCACTAATGACCTGTCCCAGTACACCCTGGCCATGGACCGCGACCACGCCGGCCTCGCCGCCCGCGTCGATGCGCTGCACCCGGCGTTGCTGAGGCTGATCGCCCAGACCTGCGCCGGGGCAGCCAAACACGGGCGCTGGGTCGGCGTGTGCGGTGCCCTCGCTTCCGATCCGCTGGCCACGCCGGTACTGGTCGGCCTGGGTGTCAGCGAACTGTCGGTGAGCCCGCCGCAGATCGGAGAAATCAAGGACCGCGTCCGCCACCTGGACGCGGCGCAATGCCGGCAACTGAGCCAGGGCCTGCTCGACCTGAGCAGCGCCAAGGCCGTTCGCCAAGCCTGTCAACACCACTGGCCGCTGAGCTGACAACAACAAGAAAAAAGGAGACTCGCCATGTACCAACATTTCATCGAAGGCCTGCAACGCCTGGGCCGTGCACTGATGCTGCCGATCGCGATCCTGCCGATCGCCGGCCTGTTGCTGCGCCTGGGCGACACCGATCTTTTGAACATCGCGGTGATGCACGACGCCGGGCAGGCGATCTTCGCCAATCTGGCGCTGATCTTCGCCATCGGCATTGCCGTGGGCTTCGCCCGAGACAACAACGGCACGGCGGGTCTCGCCGGGGCGATTGGTTACCTGGTGATGGTTTCCACGCTCAAGGTGATGGACTCGACCATCAACATGGGCATGCTTGCCGGTATCGCCAGTGGTTTGATGGCAGGCGCGCTGTATAACCGCTTCAAGGACATCAAGCTGCCGGAGTACCTGGCGTTTTTTGGTGGACGACGGTTCGTACCGATTGTCACGGGGTTCTCGGCGGTCGCGCTGGGTGTGATCTTCGGCCTGATCTGGCCGCCGATCCAGCATGGCATCAACAGCTTCGGCGTGTTGCTGATGGAGAGCGGCAGCCTGGGCGCCTTCGTGTTTGGCGTGTTCAACCGCCTGCTGATCGTCACCGGTCTGCACCACATCCTCAACAATATGGCGTGGTTCGTGTTTGGCACCTTCACCGACCCGGTGACCGGTGCCGTGGTGACCGGCGACCTGACCCGTTATTTTGCTGGCGACCCCAAAGGCGGCCAGTTCATGACCGGCATGTTCCCGGTGATGCTGTTCGGGCTGCCAGCGGCGTGTCTGGCGATGTACCGCAATGCGCTGCCGGAACGGCGCAAAGTGATGGGAGGGATTTTCCTGTCGATGGCGCTGACGTCGTTTCTGACCGGGGTGACCGAGCCGATTGAATTCGCCTTCATGTTCCTCGCGCCGTTTTTGTACCTGATCCATGCGGTGCTGACCGGCCTGTCGATGGCGGTCACTAATCTGCTGAATATCCACCTCGGGTTTACCTTCTCCGGTGGGTTTATCGACATGGTGCTGGGTTGGGGCAAGTCCACCAACGGCTGGCTGGTGTTCCCGGTGGGGTTGGCGTATGCGCTGATCTACTACAGCGTGTTCAACTACTGCATTCGCAAGTTCAACCTGAAGACGCCGGGGCGGGAAGATATCCAGGTGGTGCAGGCTGAGGTGATGACGGATAACCAGCGCGCCAGTGCCTATATTCGTGCGCTCGGGGGTGCGGCGAACCTGCTGAGCGTGGGTGCGTGCACTACCCGTCTGCGCCTGGACATGGTTGATCGCAACCAAGCGGTGGATGCGGAGCTGAAAGCACTGGGCGCCATGGCCGTGGTTCGGCCGGGTAACGGCGGGAGTTTGCAGGTGGTGGTTGGGCCGATGGCGGATAGCATTGCTGATGAAATCCGGCTGGCCATGCCTTCGTTTGTTGCCAGCGCGCCGGTGAAGGTTTCCCCTGTGGATAAGCCGGTGGCGGTGAATGTGCAGGAGGCCGAGAAGTGGCTGAGTGCGTTGGGTGGCCAAGCGAATGTGCGGCAGTTGGAAGCGGTGGCGATGACCCGCTTGCGCGTGGAGTTGGGAGATGATTCGGGGCTGTCTGAAGCTCAGCTCACTGCGCTCGGTTGCCAAGGTATGAGTCAGCTTGAGAGCGGTGTTTGGCACCTGTTGATTGGTGACAAGGCTTCCGGGTTGGGTGAGGCGTTGGAGCGGTTGGTCAGTGGTCGAGAGGTCGGCGCCAGGGTTTAGAGATGCAGTGGCTGTTCTCGCCTCATCGGGGGCAAGCCCCCTCCCACAGTTGACCGCATTGCCAAGGTGGGAGGGGGCTTGCCCCCGATGAGGCCCTGACAGACAACAAAAAACCCGCTGACCAAACTGGCCCAGCGGGTTTCTTGTTTTTGCAGCATGCGAATCAAAAGTCCGCCAACTGCCACACCTCATAGGCCGGTGTCTCATACGGGTGGCTGAGTTTCAAAGCAGCCACAACAGCCACAATCAACTCATCCGCCACCACCAACTCCACCTTCCACTCTTCAACCCCTTCAACCTGGCCCACCTGTCCGATGAACGGCTGGCTGCCGTCCAACGCGCGGAATTGGCCCTGGCCCAGCACTTGCCAGGCGCAGCTGTCGTAGTTGCCGATGCGCCCGCCGCCGGCGGCAAAGACGGCGATCTTCACCGTCTCCACATGGCTGTCGGGCACAAAGAAGGCGAGCTTGTACACCGTCTTAGTTCACCCACACGCGGGCGTTACGGAACATGCGCATCCAGGCGCCGTCTTCGTTCCACTCTTCCGGGCGCCACGAGTTTTGCACGGCGCGGAATACACGCTCCGGGTGCGGCATCATGATGGTCACGCGACCGTCGCGGCTGGTGAGGCCGGTGATCCCGCGCGGCGAGCCGTTCGGGTTGGCCGGGTAGGTCTCGGTGACCTTGCCATGGTTGTCGACGAAACGCATGGCCACGCAACCGGACAGGTCGGCTTCCAATAAAGCTTCTTCGCTGGAAAACTCAGCGTGACCTTCACCGTGGGCGATGGCGATTGGCATGCGCGAACCGGCCATGCCTTGCAGGAAGATCGAGTTGGACTCCTGCACCTGCACCATGGCGACACGGGCTTCGAACTGCTCGGAACGGTTGCGCACGAAGTGCGGCCAGAACTCGCTGCCCGGGATCAGCTCGCTGAGGTTGGACATCATCTGGCAACCGTTGCACACACCCAGGGTGAAGCTGTCGTTGCGCTCGAAGAAACCCTGGAACGCATCACGCGCACGGCTGTTGAACAGGGCCGATTTGGCCCAGCCTTCACCGGCACCCAGCACGTCGCCGTAGGAGAAACCGCCGCAGGCCACCAGGCCTTTGAACTCGTTGAGGTCAACGCGACCGGCGAGGATGTCGCTCATGTGCACGTCGATCGCATTGAAGCCGGCACGGTCGAACGCGGCCGCCATTTCCACCTGGCCGTTGACGCCCTGCTCACGCAGTACGGCAACCTGTGGGCGAATGCCTTTCTTGATGTAAGGCGCGGCGATGTCCTGGTTGACGTCGAAGCTGAGCTTGGTGCTCAGGCCCGGGTTGTCTTCTTCCAGGATCACGTCGAATTCCTGCTCGGCGCAATCGGCGTTGTCACGCAGGCGTTGGATCTGGTAGCTGGTCTCGGCCCACTGGCGTTGCAGCAAGCGGCGCTGACCGGCAAAAACAGTATCGCCGTTGAAGGAGATGTTGATCTCGCCGTTGTTGATCGGCTGGCCGATCACCGCCACGCAGTCGTCCAGGCCGGCGGCGCTGAACTGTGCAAGTACGTCCGGGGTAGCGTCCTGGCGCACCTGGATCACCGCGCCCAACTCTTCGTTGAACAGGATGC
Organism: Pseudomonas sp. CYM-20-01; assembly: GCF_023169845.1. NCBI lineage: Bacteria > Pseudomonadati > Pseudomonadota > Gammaproteobacteria > Pseudomonadales > Pseudomonadaceae > Pseudomonas > Pseudomonas sp. CYM-20-01. The sequence goes on from NZ_AP025169.1 coordinate 5,718,925, forward strand.
CGTTGATCTCGGCCGCATCCTCGGCAACGCTGTCGAGCACAATGTTCAGGCCGCAGTGACCGGCGAAGGCCATTTCGACGACGCTGGTCAGCAGACCACCATCGGAACGGTCGTGGTAAGCCAGCAGGTGGCCGTCGGCATTGAGGCCCTGGATCACGGCGAAGAACGCCTTGAGGTCTTCGGCGTCATCGACGTCCGGTGCCTGTTTGCCGAGCTTGCCATGGGTCTGCGCCAGGATCGAAGCGCCCATGCGGTTCTGGCCACGGCCCAGGTCGATCAGGATCAGGTCGGTGGTGCCCTTGTCCATGCGCAGTTGCGGGGTCAGGGTCTGGCGGATGTCGGTGACCGGTGCAAAACCGGTGACGATCAGCGACAGCGGCGAGGTGACTGTCTTGTCGACGCCGTCTTCGTTCCAACGGGTGGCCATGGACATGGAGTCCTTGCCCACCGGAATGGTGATACCCAGCTCAGGGCACAGCTCCATGCCGACCGCCTTGACGGTGTCGTACAGGCGCGCATCTTCACCCGGGTGGCCGGCTGCGGACATCCAGTTGGCCGACAACTTGATGTCGGACAGCTTACCGATGCGCGATGCGGCGATGTTGGTGAGGGTTTCACCAATGGCCATGCGGCCCGACGCCGGAGCGTCGAGCAGGGCCAGCGGGGTACGCTCGCCCATGGCCATGGCTTCACCGGTGTAGACGTCGAAGCTGGTAGCGGTGACGGCAACGTCGGCCACCGGAACCTGCCACGGGCCGACCATTTGGTCACGGGCCACCAGGCCGGTGATGGTACGGTCGCCGATGGTGATCAGGAAGCTCTTGCTCGCCACGGCCGGGTGGTGCAGCACGCGTTCGATGCTGTCGGCCAGTTCCAGCGTGCTTGGGTCGAAATCATCGCCCAGCTCGGCTTCACGCACAGCGGAACGGTGCATGCGCGGGGCTTTGCCCAGCAGCACTTCGAGCGGCATGTCCACCGGGCTGTTGCCGAAGTGGCTGTCGGTGACCGTCAGTTGCGGCTCGGCAGTGGCTTCGCCGACCACGGCGAACGGGCAGCGCTCACGCTCGCAGATGGCTTGGAAGCGCGCGAAGTCTTCTGCGCCAACCGCCAGCACGTAGCGTTCCTGGGATTCGTTGCTCCAGATTTCGTGCGGGGCCATGCCCGGCTCGTCGTTTGGAATATTGCGCAATTCGAAGCGGCCACCGCGGTCGCCATCGTTGACCAGTTCCGGGAAGGCGTTGGACAAACCGCCCGCGCCGACGTCATGGATGAAGCTGATCGGGTTCTTGTCACCCAACTGCCAGCAACGGTCGATGACTTCCTGGCAGCGACGCTCCATTTCTGGGTTTTCGCGCTGTACCGAAGCGAAGTCCAGGTCTGCCGAGCTGGTGCCGGTGGCCATGGAGGAAGCGGCGCCGCCACCGAGGCCGATCAGCATTGCCGGGCCGCCGAGCACGATCAGCTTGGAGCCGACCAGGATCTCGCCTTTCTTGACGTGTTCTTCACGGATGTTGCCCATGCCGCCGGCCAACATGATCGGCTTGTGGTAACCGCGCACTTCATCGCCACGCGGGGTGGTGATGGACTGCTCGAACGTACGGAAGTAACCGGTCAGGGCCGGACGCCCGAATTCGTTGTTGAACGCAGCGCCGCCCAGTGGGCCTTCGATCATGATGTCGAGCGCGGTGACGATGCGCTCAGGCTTGCCGTACGGCACTTCCCACGGCTGTTCGAAGCCCGGGATCTGCAGGTTGGAGACGGTGAAACCGGTCAGGCCCGCCTTGGGCTTGGCGCCACGGCCGGTGGCGCCTTCGTCGCGGATTTCGCCGCCGGAACCGGTGGCTGCGCCCGGGAACGGGGCAATCGCAGTCGGGTGGTTGTGGGTCTCGACCTTCATCAGGATGTGCACCGGCTCCTGCACCGCGCCGTACTGGCGGGTCTCAGGGTCCGGGAAGAAACGGCCGGCGACGGAGCCGACGATCACCGAGGCGTTGTCCTTATAAGCAGAAAGAACACCTTCGCTGTGCATCACGTAGGTGTTCTTGATCATGCCGAACAGGCTTTTTTCCTGGCTTTCGCCGTCGATGTCCCAACTGGCGTTGAAGATCTTGTGACGGCAGTGCTCGGAGTTGGCCTGGGCAAACATCATCAGTTCGATGTCGTGCGGGTTGCGCTTCAAGCCGTTGAAGGCATTGACCAGGTAGTCGATCTCGTCTTCGGCCAGGGCCAGGCCCAGTTCGGTGTTGGCCTTCTCGAGGGCGGCACGGCCACCACCGATCACGTCAATCGCGGTCAGCGGCCTGGCGAGAGCGTGGCTAAACAGGCCGGCAGCCTGTTCCAGCTGGCTGACGATGATCTGGGTCATGCGGTCATGCAGGCTGCTGGCGATCAGCTCGGCCTCGGCATCGCTGAACTGGCCGGCGACATAGAAAGCGATACCACGCTCCAGGCGCTGGATTTTCTCCAGGCCGCAGTTGCGGGCGATATCGCTGGCCTTGCTCGACCAAGGCGAGATGGTGCCGAACCGTGGCAGAACCAGGAACAAGCGGCCAGTCGGCTCTTGAACGGGAACGCTTGGGCCGTACTTCAGAAGGCGTGCGAGCACTTGCTGTTCGTCGGCGGTCAATACGCCGGTAACGTCGGCGAAGTGAGCAAATTCAGCGTACAGGCCTGTAACAGCTGGAACCTTCTGGCTCAGTTGCTCAAGGAGTTTGCTGTGGCGAAAGGCAGAAAGGGCAGGAGCGCCGCGCAGGATCAACATCTTCGGGACAGCCTCGGGAAGGGGGTGTGCTTTGAGGCCGTGCATTCTAGCGTAAACCGCCGCCAACGGCACCCGAAACGCTACCGGTGGCTGCCGCCGAACGTCAGTTGGCCGGATTACACCCCTTTCGCGGGGTCATAGGGGGCATTCGGCGCAGTTATTTTAACCGTCACAATCCCTCGCCAAGCCGCGTTTCTGCGGGTTGCAGCACAGTTTTGCCAGCGCTAGCAGACAACGCCCATGCTGTCGAGATATGGCGCCGTGGGCCGTTTGCGTATACTGCGCAGATGTTCTCCCCAACGGCTTTGCGACCGCGATGCGCCAAATGGCTCATCGCCACCGGACTCTTCCTGATGCTCAGCGCCTGTGTTGATAAACCCAGCACGCTCGAGCGAATCAAGGAGGATGGCGTATTGCGGGTGATCACCCGGAACAGCCCGGCGACTTATTTCCAGGACCGCAACGGCGAAACCGGTTTCGAGTACGAACTGGTCAAGCGCTTCGCCGACGACCTGGGCGTGAAGCTGGAGATCGAGACCGCCGACAACCTCGACGACCTGTTCGGCCAGTTGGGCAAACCCAACGGCCCGGTCCTCGCCGCCGCCGGTCTGGTCAGCAGCGAACAGCGCAAGGCGCAGGTGCGTTTCTCCCACCCTTACCTGGAAGTCACCCCGCAGATCATCTACCGCAACGGCCAGTCCCGCCCGACGAACGCGGCAGACCTGGTGGGCAAGAAGATCATGGTGCTCAAGGGCAGCACCCACGCCGAACAATTGGCGGCGCTTAAAAAGCAGAATCCTGCGATTGAATACGAAGAATCCGACGCCGTTGAGGTGGTCGACCTGCTGCGCATGGTGGACGAGGGGCAAATCGACCTGACCCTGGTGGACTCCAACGAAGTGGCGATGAACCAGGTGTACTTCCCCAACGTGCGCGTGGCGTTCGACCTCGGCGATGCCAGCAACCAGAGCTGGGCCGTGGCGCCGGGTGAAGACAACAGCCTGCTCAACGAGATCAACAGCTACCTGGATAAAGTCGAAAAGAACGGCACGTTGCAGCGCCTGAAAGACCGCTACTACGGGCACGTTGATGTGCTCGGTTATGTGGGTGCCTACACCTTCGCCCAGCATCTGCAGCAGCGTTTGCCCAAGTACGAGAAACACTTCCGCGCCTATGCCAAGGAAGAAAAGGTCGATTGGCGCCTGTTGGCCGCCATCGGCTATCAGGAATCGCTGTGGCAGCCGGCCGTCACCTCCAAGACCGGCGTGCGCGGCCTGATGATGCTGACCCAGAACACCGCCCAGGCCATGGGCGTGTCCAACCGCCTGGATCCCAAGCAAAGCATCATGGGCGGCGCCAAGTACCTGGCCAAGATCAAGGATGAACTGGACGACAGCATCGCCGAGCCGGATCGCACCTGGTTCGCCCTCGCCGCCTACAACGTCGGCACCGGTCACCTGGAGGATGCGCGCACGCTGGCCAAGCGCGAGGGCCTGAACCCGAACAAGTGGCTGGATGTGAAAAAGATGCTGCCGCGCCTGTCGCAGAAGCAGTGGTACAGCAAGACCCGCTACGGGTATGCGCGAGGCGGTGAGCCGGTGCACTTTGTGGCGAACATCCGGCGTTACTACGACATACTCACCTGGGTGACCCAGCCGCAGCTGGAGGGCAACCAGGTGGTCGAAGGCAACTTGCATGTGCCGGGTATCGACAAGACCAAGCCGCCGGAAGATAACCCTCAATTGTAAGAACACCACAAAACCCGGTGGGAGGGGGCTTGCCCCCGATAGCGGTGTGTCAGTTACTACTAAGCTGGCAGATACATTGCAATCGGGGGCAAGCCCCCTCCCACATTGGGATCTCTACCGGGCTTAGAGGCCGGTAAGCAGGTGGACCACTCCGCCTGCGAGCATCATCACTGCCGGTACTCCCGCCGCCTTCAACGCCACCTCATCCAACCGCCCCACATCCTGCAACTGCACCCTCACCCGCGTCAACGCCACACGCTGCTGCGACTTGAGGTTGTCCGCGCCGCCCAGCGCGCTGATTACTTCGGCCGGCAATAGACTCTGCGTCGGTGTTGCTACGGTCTCGGCAATCAAATCCGGCGTCAGGGCCTTCCAGAACGCCCGCTGCAATTTCTCGAACATGCTCAAAGCTCCATGACAGGTGAGGTTTCAACGGTAGCTGCGTGATATTGGCGAAGGGCCTCACGCACTTGGGCGGCTTCTTCCAGGCCCAACACTTGGCGGGCGATGATCTGGCAGTCGGCCAGGTCCAGTTCGCGCACGGTGGCCTTGATGGTGGGGATCAACGGCACGCTGACTGACAACTCGTCCACGCCCAGCCCGATCAGCACCGGCGCGGCCAGCGCTTCGGAGGCCAGCGCACCGCACACCCCTACCCACTTGCCATGGGCATGGGCGGCCTTGACGGTGGTGGCGATCAGGCGCAGCACCGCCGGGTGGAAGCTGTCGGCCTGGCTGGCCAGGCGCGGGTGGTCGCGGTCCATGGCCAGGGTGTATTGGGTCAGGTCGTTGGTGCCGATGGAGAAGAAATCCACGTGGGGCGCGAACACATCCGCCATCAGCGCGGCGGACGGTACTTCAATCATGATGCCCAGCTTCGGCAGCTCGGTAAGCCCCAGCGCCAGCGCTTCCTCTTCCAGAATCTTGCGCGCCAGGTGCAGCTCCGACAGCAGGCTGACCATCGGCAACATGATGTGCAGGCGCGCAAAACCGGCGCTGGCAAGGATCGCGCGGAACTGTTCGCGCAGCAGCTCAGGACGTTCCAGGCACAGGCGGATGCCGCGCAGGCCGAGGAACGGGTTGGTTTCGGCATCCATCGGCACATAGGCCAACGGCTTGTCACCACCCACGTCCAGGGTGCGCACCACCAGGTTGCGCTCGGTGCCCAGGGCACGGGCGATGGCGGTGTAGGTGGCTGCTTGTTCATCGGGGCCTGGCGCACGGTTGCGGTCCAGGTAGAGAAATTCTGAACGCAGCAGGCCGACGCCTTCACCGCCGAGGGTCAGGGATTGCTCAACTTCCTGCAAGGAGGCCACGTTGGCGGTGACTTCAACGTGATGGCCGTCGCGGGTGGTGGCGGGCAACGACGCCTGCGCCACATCGCGCTGATGGCGCAGCACCTGTTGCTTGCGGGCAGTTTCCAACTGCTCGATTTCGGCCAGGTTCGGCTCCAGGTGCAGCTCACCTTTGTCGGCGTCGAGCAGCACCTGTTTGCCATTGGCCAGCCCCAGAACCTCGGCTGAAACACCGCAAATGGCCGGCAGGCCAAGGGCACGGGCCAGGATCGCGACGTGGCTGGTCGCGCCACCACCGACGGTGACGAACCCCAGCACTTTGCGGGTATCCAGGCTCGCCGTCTGCGAGGGGGTCAATTGCTCGGCGATCAGGATCGCGCGCTCCGGCAAGTCCCAGGCGCTGTCCTGGATGCCCAGGATCAGTTTCAGTACGCGCTGGCCGACGTCCGCCAGGTCTGCCGCGCGCTCGGCGATCAGCGCATTGCCCAGGCCCTGGAACAGCTTGACGGTCGCGAGCGTGGCACTGTTCCAGGCAAACGCGGCGCTCTTGCCCTCCGCCAACAAACTGTGGGCGTGTTCCAGCAAGGTCGGGTCTTCGAGCAATTCCTGGTGAGCGCGAAAAATCTCGGCCTGGGCACTGCCAGCAGCCTTGTCCCGCAGCGCCTGCAATGCCTCAGTGGCAGCCAGCAGGCCACGCTTCAAAGCAGCACGCTCAGTGGCTTCACCCGTGCCATGTTCAGTGATGGTCAACTCAGGTTCAGTCACTTGAACCACCTGGCCAAACGCCGACCCCGGCGATGCACACACGCCACCTAGCACGGTCGCCGACCCCGGCGATGCACACACGCCACCTAGCACGGTCGCCGACGACTGCGTTGCCAACGGCTCGGCAACGCTCGCCACTACCTCGCCACAACCTTCAGCCAACAAGGCCACCAGCGCCTTGATCGCCACTTCGGCATCCTCACCCGCAGCGCTCACCTGCAAGGTATCGCCGTGCACGGTTTGCAGCGCCATGATCGCTACCAGTGATTTGGCGTTGGCGCTCTGGGTTTGCTTGTGCAGGTAGATGCTCGCCTTGAAGCCCTTCGCGGCCTGGGCGAACACCGCCGCCGGGCGGGCGTGCAAACCGTTGGCATTGGGCAAAGTCAGCGGTTTGGAGAACAGTGCGTCGCCCTCCTCTTCGTCCACTGTGTCAACGGCTTCACCTGGGGATAACTGCAACAGCGGCTGGCCGACCTCTACACAATCAGTGGCCAACACGCTGAACGGCTCGCCGCTGACCACCAGCATCAAGGTCAGCAGACTGCGCGCATGGAGCGCCACGTAGTCGGCATCGAATTCGATCAACGGCTGCCCGGTCTCCACCCGCTGGCCTTCCTGCACCAACCGGGTGAAGCCCTTGCCCGCCAGGTTCACAGTGTCCAGGCCGATGTGCATGAGCACCTGGACGCCGTTGTCGTCGGTAATGCTGACGGCATGACCACTGCCCTGGATATTGCTGATCGTCCCGGCCAATGGCGCGCAGAGGGTCTGCGACGTGGGGTCGATGCACAGGCCATCGCCGATCAGGCGGCTGGAGAAGACCGGGTCGGGCACCTTGTCCAGCGCCAGCAGCACACCCGACAAGGGCGCCAGCAATTCCAGGGGTTGCGTTGTGGTCATGACTTCACCTGCTGTTTTGTTCTGTAGATATATTGAGCGGAGGAAGGATCACTTCCACCAGTACTCAACCTGCACACCAACGTTCGACCCATGCCGCGCCGTGCCATACGAGCCGGTATCGGACAACGCCGACCCCGCCGCCAATTCATTCGCCGCACGCTTGGCCGCTTCGTTCCAGGTGGCATAGGTGTAGTACAAGCGCACCTCCGGCCGCGCCCAGAAATCCGGGCCTTTGGGCGACCAGGTCGGGGCGAAGGTGAATTTGCTCAGCTTGCGCGTCCCGCCCGTAGCCTCGACCTGATCATGCCCAAGCTCCGTGACCAGTTTGAACTGCTCGCTGATGGCGTACGCCGGGCGCACACCGAGGGACATCCAGGTCTGGTCCTGGCTGCCCGGACGAATATCCTTCTGGTACACCGCTTCGATCTGCCCACCGAAACGCGGGGTCACCTGCCAGTCGAAAAACTCCACGGCGCGGTAACTTTTGCTGCTGTTGTCCAGGAAGGTATTGCCGGTGTAACCCAGGCCGGTGCCGGGGCCTTCGCCGTACTGCAAGGCGAACTTGTTCTTGCCGCCCAGGAAAGGTTTTTGCACGTGCTGCGCGGTGATCGCCCAGCCGCTGTTGGTGTCACGCCCGCCGGCTTTTTCGATGTAGCTAAGGCCCAGCTCCAGCTCCCCGCCGGGGTTGGTCTTGAAGCCTGCAACGTTGAAGTCATGACGGGTCGCGTATTCCTTCTGGTACAGGTTGTCCTTACGAGAAATGGCGTAGCTGTACTTGAGGTCGCCGATCAGCACGTCCTCGATACCACCGCCCGTGGCGCTCTGGTTCCAGTAGTAGAAGTCGGAGATATGGATGTCATTACGTTTGTAGTAACGCCGGCCGGCCCACAGTGAACCGCCATTGAGGCTGGGCAGGTTGGACCACTGCGCATACATCTGCGGCATGCGCGCGGTGCCGTTGTCTTCGCCCTGGAACTTCAGCGCGCGGTCGTACTTGTTGTAGAGCGATGCCATGGCATCGACGCTGAGCACCGAGCCGTCGTCGAGGGTGAGCAGGTCCTGGCGCAGCTCCAGCTCGGCGTATTGCTCGCATTCGTTACCCAGGCGGTACTTGGATTGCGCCCCCGGCAGTTGGAAGCACTGCTGCGGGCCGCTGCCCGTGGAAGTGCCCGCGCCGCTGCGCAGGTAACCGGCAAATTCCAGGGCTTGAGCGCCGAACGGCAAGCCCAGGCAAGACGCAACGAGGCCCAGCTTTATTGTTGTTTTCATGAAGCACTCCGATATTTTTATTATGTTTTTTGAAGCGCCCCGTGCTCCCACACGGGGTTACAACAGGTCTCAGTCCTTGAGGTGCAGCACGAACGATTCGTAAGGACGCAATGCAACCGTGCCCGTTCGCACCGGGCAGTCGGGGTAGTTGCTGATCAGCAGGCGTTGCTCGGTCGCCTGGTTGATCACGTTGTCCGGCAGTTGGATTTCGCAGGGCGTGCCGTAGAAGTTGTTCAGCACCAGCAGACGCTCGCCCTGGCCTTCGCGCAGGTACGCCCAGACTTGCGAGTGGCCTTGCAGCAGCTCGCGATAAATACCTTCCTGGATCAGAGGTTCATGACGGCGCAACGCAATCAACGCGCGGTAGTGATGCAGCACGGACTCGGGGTCATCCAGCTGGCTTTCGACGTTGATGATGGAGGCGTTGGCCGGAATGCCAATCCAGGGTTCACCGGTACTGAAACCGGCGTTTTCCCCGGCATGCCACTGCATCGGCGTACGGCCGTTGTCGCGGGACTTCTGCATGATCGCCGCCATGCTCGACGCCGCGGATTCCCCCGCATCACGCTTGAGTCGGAAGATGTTCAGGGTCTCCACATCGCGGTACTGCTCGATCCGGTCAAAGCCCGGATTGGTCATGCCCAGTTCTTCGCCCTGGTACACATATGGCGTGCCCTGGAGAAAGTGCAGCGCGGTGGCGAGCATCTTGGCCGAGACCACGCGATGTTCACCGTCATTGCCGAAACGCGAGACCACCCGCGGCTGGTCGTGGTTACACCAGAACAGCGCGTTCCAGCCGCCACCGGCCTGCATGCCCAGCTGCCAGTCAGAGAAGATCTGCTTGAGCTGCAGGAAGTCGAAGTCAGCCTTCACCCACTTCTGCAGGTTCGGGTAGTCGACTTTCAGGTGATGAAAGTTGAAGGTCATCGACAGCTCTTTCGACGCGGGATTGGAGTAGCGAATGCAGTGCTCGAGGCTGGTGGACGACATCTCGCCGACATTAATCAGGTCATGCCCCTCGAAGACTTCGCGGTGCATTTCCTGCAGGTATTCATGCACGTTCGGGCCGTCGGTGTAGAAACGGCGGCCGTCGCTGGTGTCCTCGGGAAAATCGGCGGGCTTGGAGATCAGGTTGATCACATCCAGGCGGAAACCGCCCACGCCCTTGTCGCGCCAGAAGCGCATCAGCTTGAACACCTCGGCGCGCACCTTGGGGTTGTCCCAATTCAGGTCGGCCTGGGTGTGGTCGAACAGGTGCAGGAAGTACTGGCCGGTTTGCGCCTCGTACTCCCAGGCCGAGCCGCCGAACTTGGATTCCCAGTTGTTCGGCTGGTCGCGCCAGATGTAGAAGTCGCGGTACGGATTGTCCAGGCTGCTGCGTGCCTGCTGGAACCATTCGTGCTCGATGGAGGTGTGGTTGACCACGATGTCGAGCATCAGCTTGATGCCGCGCTTGGCCGCTTCGCTGATCAGCAAGTCGCAGTCGGCCATGGTTCCGTAGCTGGGGTCGATGGCGTAGTAGTCGCTGATGTCGTAACCGTTGTCGCGTTGCGGCGAGCGCAGGAATGGGGTGATCCACAGGCAGTCCACACCCAGCCACTTGAGGTAGTCGAGCTTGTCCACGATGCCCAGCAGGTCACCGGTGGCGTTACCCGCGTGGCTGTGGAAGCTTTTGGGGTAGATCTGGTAGATCACCGAGTGTTGCCAGTCTTGCATGGTGGGCTCCTTCAGTTGATTGTTGTGCAGGCCTTTCGGGCCTCATCGGGGGCAAGTCGAGTCGTCGCACCGCCCCTCCCACATTTGAAATGCGTTTCAATGTGGGAGCGGGCTTGCCCCCGATTGCGCCGGTTCAGGCGACGCGGTACCCAGGCCGAACAATCTTCATGCTCAACGCACAGGTCAAAACGAACGGCACGACAATCGCGATCACCATCCCGATCACAAAACTGGGGATGTACTGCGGCATGATCGAAATGAATCCAGGCAAGCCACCGACGCCGATCGCCGACGCCTGCACCTTGTTCAGCGACAGGAAAATACTGCCCAGCGCCGAGCCGAGCAGCGCGGCATAGAACGGGAACTTGAAGCGCAGGTTCACGCCGAACATTGCCGGTTCGGTGATGCCGAAATACGCAGAAATCGCCGAGGTCGAGGCCATGCTTTTGTCCCGCGCATTGCGGGTCATGTAGAACACACCGAGCGCGGCGCTGCCCTGGGCCAGGTTGGACATCACGATCATCGGCCAGATAAAGGTGCCGCCCTGGGTGGAGATCAGTTGCAGGTCCACGGCGAGGAACATGTGGTGCATGCCGGTGATCACCAGCGGCGCATACAGAAGGCCGAAAATCGCCCCGCCGACCATCGGCGCCAGGTCAAACAGGGTGACCACGCCTTCGGTGATCAGGATGCCGAGGTGACGGGTCACCGGGCCGATGATCGCCAGGGCGAGCACGCCGGTAACGACGATGGTGGTGATGGGCACGACGAGCAGCTGAATCGCATTGGGGACGCGTGCGCGCAACCATTTCTCGATGACGCTCATCACATACGCCGCCATCAGGATCGGCAGGATCTGCCCCTGGTAGCCGACTTTTTCGATCTTGAACCAACCGAAGATATCGAAGTACGGCAGGCTCTGGCCGTCGAGACCAGCGACCGCCTTGCCGTAGTTCCAGGCGTTGAGCAGGTCCGGGTGTACCAGCATCAGGCCGAGCACGATGCCGAGGATTTCACTGCCGCCAAACCGCTTCGCCGCCGACCAGCCCACCAGGGCCGGCAGGAACACGAACGAGGTGTTGGCCATCAGGTTGATCAGGCTCCACAGGCCATCCAGATTCGGATAGGCCTCCAGCAGCGTCTTGCCCTCGATGAACATGCCCTTGGCACCCATCAGGTTGTTCACGCCCATCAACAGGCCGGCGATGATCAACGCGGGCAGGATCGGCATGAACACATCGGAGAACACGCGCACCAGGCGCTGCATGGCGTTGGTCTTGTCGGCGCCCTTCTTCTTCACGTCAGCGATAGTCGCGGCGGCGAGGCCGGTCTGTTCACGCAGGGCGGCGTAGACCTTCTCCACTTCGCCGGGGCCGATCACCACCTGGAACAATCCACCGGTGAAGAACGAGCCCTTGACCAGATCGACCTGGTTCAGCGCGCGGCTGTTGACCAGGCTCGGGTCCTTGAGCGCCAGGCGCAGGCGGGTCACACAGTGGGCAGCTTGCTCAAGGTTGTCGCTACCCCCGAGGTTCTCGAGAATCTCGCGGGCGATAGTCGAATAGTCGTGGCTCATGCTTGGTTTCCACTTTGGTTTTTTTTATTGGGGGCAGTCATTGGAAGCACGCCGAGGGCAAAAGTACTCGTCTGTACGAGTTAAAGCAACAACTCGTCTGTACGAGTTACATATTGTTTATTTTTTGTAGGACGCCGCACCGCTGCGCGCCGCATAAATCCAAGGGTCCAATGGACAAACCCCAGCCGGGCCACTAAGGTTCCTGCCTTGACCGCAACCCCGGCAAAGAGCCATCCCCATGAGCAAATACAACCAGATCTATACGGATCTGCTTGCCAGCATCACGACTGAACGCCTGCAACGTGGCACGCGCCTTCCCTCCGAAACCGAATTGATGAACAGCTACCAGGCCAGCCGAGGTACCGTGCGTCGCGCCATCGAGCAGTTGCAGGAGCGCGGGTTTGCACAAAAGATCCACGGCAAGGGCACCTTCGTGTTGTCGCCCAACCCGATCGAGTTCCAACTTGGCGGCATCGTCAGCTTTCACGAAACCCACGCCGACCTGGGCGACGACGTACGCACCGAAGTAGTCGAGTTCACCCAATTCTCGCTGGAAGGTTCACTGCTGCAACACATCGAAGCCGAACCCGGCACCCTGATCACCCGCATCAAACGGGTACGGCGCATCGGCGGCAAACGGGTGATCCTCGACATCAACCACTTCGTGGCCGACGTGATCCCCGGCCTGGACCGCTCGATTGCCGAGCAGTCGATCTACGCGTTTATCGAACAGTCCTTGCAACTGCAAATCGCCTACGCCCAACGCACCATCGAAGCCCTGCCGCGCAGCAAGGATGACCAGACACACCTCGACCTTGAAGGTCAGAGCCATGTGATCGTGGTGAGCAACCAGACGTTTTTGCAGGACGGGCGGCAGTTCGAGTACACCGAGTCGCGGCATACGTTGGATAAGTTTTACTTTTCGGATATTGCGCGGCGGTAGACACAAGTCGGGGAGGTCATTGCACCGCGATACTCTTGGCCAGTCCTGCCGTCCACGCAGCAGTCATCTTCTCCCCTACCAGCACCTTGGGTTGAACACCCGACACCCCCGAGTAGGTGGCGTAGGTTTTCAGAAGGTCGTCAAACAGGTCTTTGGCCCCGTCATAGACCAACAGCTCGGAGAGCTTGACCTCAGGCGGTGACTCGCCATCCGCGTCATGGGCAACGCTGATACGCCCCAACTGATGCGGGCCTACAATGCTCAACAACGCGAAGTCGTCAAAGCCGCGCACCGACTTGCTGAAGCGTCGCACAAGTTCGTCCTTGAGATGCCCCTCGGGGATATGCATCTCGAACAGAGGATGGACTCCATACTCCCAGTTGTAGCTTTCCAGGCGCACCGGCATGGTCAGGGAGACGGCATTCTCTTCGCTGACGGTGTCGTTATATGAGAAAACCGTATCGCGGCGGCTCTCCTCTCCCCGCCCGAGCGTTCCCGCAGGCACGCCGCCTTCGCCGATATAGAGCCGCTCACGTTGACTGGTCATGGATATTCTCCGATTTCAGCTCATCAAGGGTCTTGCGCCGACGTTTGGGGATGGCCGTCAACTCATATCCCAAGCCCTCAAGAATGGCTGCGACCTTGCGAATCCCCACTTCCGGGATGGTATTGTTCTCAATCCCCGAGTACAAACCTGCGGCCGGAGCTGCCTTGATTCAGCCTGGAACTAGGCCGCTAATGCCGACGACTCCATTGCCAATGACGCGTTATAAAACATGATGAGTAGATACTTTCCCTGTCGTCGGGCATTGGCCGGCTTATACAAAGTCTGGGTGGTGATGCTCAGCGCTCTTCTCATCGCCTGCCAATCACCGCGCGAGGCTCTGCAACAACTGGCTGAGGAGCACCATCGACAATGGGAGGTCCTGCCGGGAGAGCACTTTCCTCTCTTCATACTTGCGCCGCACACTGCAGAAAAGATCACTCGCCTGCGTGTGTACCTGGAAGGCGATGGTCATTCCTGGGCCACGGCCACTCAACCCAGCCTGGATCCGAGCCCGCACAATCTGTTGGTACCACGGCTGGCGATCAATGATCCGACACCGAATGCGTACCTGGCACGCCCCTGCCAGTTCGTCATGGTCGCAGCCTGCGAATCAGCGCTCTGGACCCACCGACGATTTTCTCAGGAAGTGGTCACCCGCCTCAGCCAGGCGCTGGATCAATTAAAACAGCGCTACGGCAACAGTGAGTTCGAACTGGTCGGGTACTCCGGTGGTGCCGCGCTCGCATTATTGTTAGCGGCACAGCGCAATGATGTTACCCAGGTGCAAACCCTCGCTGGCAATCTCAGTCCACGCCTGTGGGCGACGATGAAAGGCCTGTCGCCACTCGACGGTTCACTGGATCCGCTGGACTATCGTAGTCAACTCGCCTTGTTGCCCCAGCGTCATCTCATCGGCGAAGCAGACCTGATCGTTCCAAGTCGTTTGGCGGACAGGTATCAACAGGCGCTTGACTCGCCCCTCTCCGAATTCGTTCATGTACCGGGAGCAAGTCATGACAGGGGGTGGGAAGCGACGTGGAGCCGATGGGATAAAACACCATTGATGCATGAGAATCCTGAAATCAAGGGAAAATAGGTCCGCTTAAAAACATCTGAATACCATTCCCCTAGCGCGACCATAACCACCACCTAAAAGTTTAATTTGTTGCTCAATTACCCCGTAATACCGCGAAAAATAACGGTAACGTCGCATTTATTAGATTTTTTTCGTCACTTATCCTTTTTATGATGAATTGTCCTACAGGCATCGTGTAGATTCCCACGCGCTTGAATCAGCAATTCACTGACAAGCTGGCAGGGATGCCTAAAACAGACGCTGACGCGTGGGTTGTTCCCTGTCAGTTTCTGCCCTGTAAGGATACTGCCTTGAATGTTTCCCACCTGCGCCGCTCTTTGTTGGCGCTGTCCGTCGCGACTGCTACTGCGACAGCATATGCCGTACCCGCCCCCGACTTGAACCACGACCTGAGCACAGGGGCATACAGCAGCTCCGGTGACGTATTCAATAACGCCACCTTCACCGGGACATCGCAAAACGCAGGTGTAGAGCTGACCAACGTGACCCTGGCGGGCAACCTGGTCAACCAGGGCAAAATCAACCTGACGGCTGCCACCCCCACCGACTTCCCGTCCGGTATCGCCATGACCCTCAATTCCAACGTCGGTGGCGACTTGGTAAATAATGGCGACATTACGGTGAGCGGTGACGCCGTCGTCGGGCTGGACCTGTATCTGGCAAAGATCGCTGGTGAAGTGAACAACAACGGCAACATCACTGTGACAGGCGCCAATGCCGAAGGCATGCTGATCACCTCGTCCCAGGCGCGCATCAATAACTCGGGCACTATCACCGCACGTGGCATCGACTCTGTGGGTATCGACATCGAGAACGCACGCTTTACGGGTCAGATGACGAGTGGTATCTACAACAGCGGGACTATCTCCGCAGACGGGGTCGGTATCCGCTTTCGCAGTCTCGACACCTCCGGCGGTTCCGACACCCTCTCCATCAGGCAGACAGGTGGCCTGATCGAAGGCGGCAGCGCAGCCATTCTGGCGGACGACAATGCCCCACGTTCGTATTTCTACTGGGAGGGTGGCCAGGTCAAGGGTGACCTGCTGGGCCTGAGTGGTGTGCTGGTGCGAGGGGACGCGATGTTCGATGGCTCGACCATCCGCGCCGGTTACGTCGATATCGGCGATGGCCGCCTGACGCTGCTTCGCCCGCAGACCACGATTGTGGGCGGCCTCGACCTGGACAGCGCCACCGCGCGCCTGCGCCTGCTGCTGGACAACAACACACTGCCCAACACGCCGATCCTGAAAGTCACTGGCAATACCTTCTTCTCTGCAGGCAGCCAGATCGAATTGCAGGCGCGCTCTGATGACTTCCGCACGTCGGCCCAGGGCACGCGCTACACCTTGATCAACTCTGGCACCTGGGAAGACCCGCAGAACCTGTCCGTGGTTTCCTCCTCGGCGCTGCTTGAGGTGAGGAGCTTCGGCATCGAAGGCCAGGACGTGAAAGCACTGGTTGCCACCCGCAGTGATGAGGTAATCACGCAAGACCTGATGAGCGCCCGTGGTTCACGCAACGCGGTGAGCGCCATCAAACCATTCAAGAACACGCTCATGGGCCAACTGGACGAAAGTGACCCGGTGTTCCAGCAATTCGCCAACGCCGCCTCCAGCGAAGAACTGGCCAAACTGGCCGAAAGCCTGAGCCCGGACGTCAGCCGTGGCGCGATCAACGCAGCCACCAGCAGCCAGAACCTGGTCGCCAGTACCCTCAACCGCCGCGCCAGCAAAGCGCGTAGCGGCCTGTCCTCCGGTGACGTGCTGGCCGGACAAGGCGTATGGCTGCAGGCACTGTCCAGCGATGCCAACCAGGACAGCCGCAACGGTATCGACGGCTATGATGCCAACACCAACGGCATCGCCGTGGGCGCCGACGGCAAGCTCAACGCCGATACCACAGTGGGCCTGGCTTACAGCTACCTGACCAGCGACGTGAAAACCGACCAGGGCAACAAGACCGACGTCAACGGCCATGCACTGACCCTGTACGGCAACTGGGCCCGTGACAACTTCTTTGTCGACACCTCACTGATGTACGGCTGGAACGACAACGAATCCAAACGCTACATCGCCGGCACCCGCGCCAAGGCCGACTACGACAGTGAGATTTTCGGCGTCAACGCGCTGGCAGGCTACACATTCCAGCTCGACAAACAGTGGCTGCTGGAACCACAGGTCGGTGCGCGCTATGCCAACGTATCGATTGATTCGTACCGTGAAAAAGGCAGCTCAGCCGCCCTCAACGTTGGCAGCCAGCGCTATGAAATCGGCGAAATGGGCCTGGGCGCTCGCCTGGCGGCCGCTTTTGACGTAGGTGTGGGCAGCTTTGAACCGGAAGCCAAGCTGATGGCCTGGCACGACTTCATCGGCGACAAGGCCGGCACCACCTCCACCTTCGTGCTTGGCGGTACCCCGTTCACCACCACAGGCGCAACACCGGCGCGCGACAGCTACGAGCTGGGACTGGGCGCCAACTACCGCGTGGGCGCGTGGAGCGTGGGCGGGACGTACAACTACCTGACCAGCAGCGGTTTCGACGCCGACACCTTCACTGCGAACGTGCGTTACGACTTCTGATCAACGTCTACGTCTGAAATGAAAAAACCGGCCTAAGCCGGTTTTTTCGTACAGCGCTGCGGGATCACTCCCACTCAATCGTCGCCGGCGGCTTGCTCGACACGTCATACGTCACGCGCGAAATGCCTTCGATCTCATTGATGATACGACCGCTGACAGTCTCCAGCAGCTCGTACGGCAGGTGTGCCCAGCGGGCGGTCATGAAGTCGATGGTTTCTACCGCACGCAGGGCCACAACCCACGCGTAGCGACGGCCATCGCCTACCACACCCACGGATTTCACCGGCTGGAACACCACGAACGCCTGGCTGACCTTGTGGTACCAGTCGGCCTTGCGCAGTTCTTCGATGAAGATGTGGTCGGCGCGACGCAGCAGGTCGGCGTATTCCTTCTTCACTTCACCGAGGATGCGCACGCCCAGGCCCGGGCCCGGGAATGGGTGGCGGTAGACCATGTCGTACGGCAGGCCCAGTTCCAGGCCCAAACGGCGGACTTCGTCCTTGAACAGTTCGCGCAGCGGTTCGACCAGCTTGAGGTTCATTTCCTCAGGCAGGCCACCCACGTTGTGGTGGGACTTGATCACGTGGGCCTTGCCGCTCTTGGCGCCGGCCGACTCGATCACGTCGGGGTAGATGGTGCCCTGGGCGAGGTACTTGATGTTGTCCAGTTTGTTGGACTGGGCATCGAACACGTCGATGAAGGTGCGGCCGATGATCTTGCGCTTCTTCTCCGGGTCGGACTCGCCGGCCAGGTTGTTCAAGAACTGATCTTCAGCGTTGGCGCGGATTACCTTGACGCCCATGTTCTCGGCGAACATGGCCATCACCTGCTCACCTTCGTGCAGGCGCAGCAGGCCGTTGTCGACGAACACGCAGGTCAGTTGGTCGCCGATGGCTTTGTGCAACAGGGCGGCGACCACGGAGGAGTCAACACCGCCGGACAGGCCAAGCAATACGTTGTCGGTGCCGACCTGGGCGCGCACCTGGGCGATGGCGTCTTCAGCGATTTTCGAAGGGGTCCACAGGGCTTCACACTCGCAGATGTCGAGGATGAAGCGCGACAGGATGCGCCCGCCTTGCTTGGTGTGGGTCACTTCCGGGTGGAACTGCACGCCGTAGTAACGACGCTCGTCGCTGAACATACCGGCGATCGGGCAGCTCGGGGTGCTGGCCAGGATGTGGAAGTCCTGCGGCATCTTGGTGACCTTGTCACCGTGGCTCATCCACACGTCGAGGCCGAACAGGCCGTCGGCGTCGACGTGGTCTTCGATGCCGTCCAGCAGGCGGCTCTTGCCGACCACATCGACACGGGCATAACCGAATTCACGCAGCTCGGAACCTTCGACCTTGCCGCCCAGTTGTTCGGCCATGGTCTGCATGCCGTAGCAGATGCCGAAGACCGGTACGCCCAGGTCGAACACGGCTTGCGGGCAACGCGGGCTGTTGGCTTCGTGCACGGACTCGGGGCCACCGGCGAGGATGACGCCTTTCGGTGCGAATTCGCGGATCGCTTCGTCGTCCATGTCGAACGGATGCAGTTCGCAGTACACGCCGATTTCGCGCACGCGGCGGGCGATCAGCTGGGTGTACTGGGAACCGAAATCGAGGATCAGGATGCGGTGGGCGTGAATGTCGAGGGCCATGAAGTCAGTCTCGTCTAATGAATCAGAAACAACTCGGGGCTGAAGAACAGCCCCGGTTACTTAACATTTTGCTGGAAGCCTCAACCTACGCGGTAGTTTGGCGCTTCCTTGGTGATCTGCACGTCGTGGACATGGGATTCAGCCATGCCGGCGCCGGTGATCCGTACGAACTCAGGCTTGGTACGCATTTCTTCGATGTCGGCGCTGCCGGTGTAACCCATCGAGGAACGCAGGCCGCCCATCAGTTGATGGATGATCGCGCTCAGGGTGCCTTTGTACGGCACACGGCCTTCGATGCCTTCCGGGACGAGCTTCTCGGCGCCTGCCGAGGAGTCCTGGAAGTAACGGTCCGAAGAGCCTTGCGCCTGGGACATGGCGCCCAGCGAACCCATGCCGCGGTAAGCCTTGTAGGAACGGCCCTGGAACAGTTCGATCTCGCCTGGCGCTTCTTCGGTACCGGCGAACATCGAGCCCATCATCACGCAGGAAGCACCGGCCACGATGGCCTTGGACAGGTCACCGGAGAAACGGATGCCGCCGTCGGCGATCAACGGTACGCCGGTGCCTTCAAGGGCAGCAGCAACGTTGGCGATGGCGCTGATTTGCGGCACGCCCACACCGGCGACGATACGCGTGGTGCAGATCGAGCCAGGGCCGATACCGACCTTGACCGCATCGGCGCCCGCTTCAGCCAAGGCCTTGGCGGCAGCGCCGGTGGCGATGTTGCCGCCGATCACTTGCACTTCAGGGAAGTTCTGTTTGACCCAACGCACGCGGTCGATCACGCCTTTGGAGTGGCCGTGGGCAGTGTCGACCACCACTACGTCCACACCGGCAGCGACCAGCGCCGAAACGCGGTCGCCGGTGTCTTTACCGGTGCCGACCGCAGCGCCAACGCGCAGACGACCTTGGTCATCCTTGCTGGCCAGTGGGTAAGCCTTGGCTTTTTCGATATCGTTGACGGTCATCATGCCTTTGAGGGCGAATTTGTCGTCGACGATCAGCACGCGCTCGATGCGGTGCTTGTGCAGCAGTTCGCGCACATCGTTCTTGTCGGCGCCTTCCTTGACAGTGACCAGACGCTCTTTGGGCGTCATCACTTCGCGGACGGTGACTTCAAGACGGTTCTCGAAACGCACGTCACGGGAAGTGACGATGCCGACCAGGTCGCCATCGTGCAGTACCGGAACGCCGGAGATGTTGTGCAGGCGGGTCAGGTCGAACAGGTCACGCACGGTGGCGTCGGCTTCGATGGTGATCGGATCTTTCACCACACCGGCTTCGTAACGCTTGACCTTGCGCACTTCGGCAGCTTGCTGCTCGATGGTCATGTTCTTGTGGATGATGCCGATGCCGCCTTCCTGAGCCATGGCGATGGCCAGACGGGCTTCGGTGACGGTGTCCATGGCAGCGGAAACCAGGGGAATATTCAGCTCGATGCCACGGGTTAGGCGGGTCTTGAGACTGACTTCGTTAGGAAGCACCTCGGAATAACCGGGCACTAGGAGAATGTCGTCGAATGTCAGAGCTTCTTGGCTGATACGCAGCATCGCGGGGGCTCCCGAGCGGGAAAATGGAAGCGCGCCATTATATACATGCACCCTGTCGGGCTCAATGTAAAACTCTGACAAACTTGGTAATACTGATAGATGGGTAATTTAACTGTCCCGATCGTTCCCACGCTCCGCGTGGGAACGATCGGATCAGGAGGGTTACAACTCGACTTTGACCCAACTCATCTTCTGGTCCAGCCAATCGGCGAATTCGTCGATAAAACTCTGCTTGAACCCCGCTTCCGCCCAGTTGTTGAAGATGAATCCCAGGTTGGAAAACCCGCATTCCTGCAGGAACAGGAACCCGTTGATGTCGTCTTCATGCCCACACAGCGGGCAGGTGAAGTTGTCGGTGTGGCCGGGCATCCAGTCTTCCAGGCTTTCGAACAGCGCTTCGCCGACTTCCTTGCGGCATTCCGGGCAACCGGCTTCTTCGAGAAAGCCCTTGGCCGGCGTGTAGATGCAGCGCTTGTAGATGATCTCCAGGCCATTGATCGGCTCGTTGAACGGCAGTGCCTCGGGGTAAAGCACCACGGCACGGGCGCCATCGGCCAGGGCGTAGCCCATGCGGTTGCCGGTGCGGCCACAGGTGGTCAGCTCTTCCTTGATGATGTTCTTGCGCACCAGCCAGCGCACGATCGCCCGGGCGCGGGGTTCGTGGACGGGCAAGGTGGAGATTTTCGGGACAAGGATGCTTTGGGAATTCATGGGAGTCCTGCGGTGTGGCCACTTGCCCCCGAAGAGGCCCTGAAGGCAGGCAGCTTAATCCCTGAAAAGAACAGGTCAAGTACTCAAATACCGCCCGATCAATGCAATACCGCTGGTCAGCACCAGCCAGGTCACCAGCCGCACAAACGCCTCACGCGACATGCGCATCGTCAACCTGCGCCCACACCACAGCCCCAACGCCATCGCCGGCAACAGGCACAGTGCCAACATCAACAACGGTAAATCAGCATACACCCCGGCGATCAGGAACAGACTGAGGCGCACCACCGTGCTGCAACTGATCAACGCACTCTGGGTGGCGCGCGCCGCGTCTTTGGACAGGCGACTGTTGAGGTAGATCGCATATAAGAAGCCACCACTGCCGAACAGCGCCCCAAACAACCCACCCACCGTGCCCATCGGTATCGACCACCCCGCCGCCAGTTGCGTCGGCCGCGCCTTCACCGCCAGGCTGTAGAGCGCGTAGGCGCTGATAAACAGGCCCATCAACAACAGCAGCAGGTCCGAATGCAAGTTGAGCAAAAACACCACGCCGAGTGTGCAGCCAACCGCCATGCACGGCAGCAATCGCAGCAACTCCGGCTTGTTCACCTCGCGCCGCGATTGCAGCAGGTTGCCAAATGCCGCGACAAAATCCAGCAGCACCAGCAGCGGGATGATCTTCGACAGCGGCATGAACAGGATCAGCAGCGGCCCCGCCACCAATGCGGTACCGAATCCCGCGATGCCAAACACGATGTAGGCCACCACCACACCCACGCCGATCACCAGCCAATCCACACCACCAAACGACCACTGACTCATCAGCTCAACCGGGCTCATGGGGTATTCCTTGTACGAGATGATCATCACTTTAGCCATCGGTGAGAGATGCGACTAATATCTTCAAAGCCCGCCACCTATCTCGAAAAGGCATGACGCGTGATATCAACCCGCCAACTGCGTTACTTCGTCGAAATCGCCGACTGCGGCAGCTTCAGTGCCGCCGCCGAACGCCTGTTTGTGGCGCAGTCAGCCTTGAGCCGACAGATCAAGGAGCTGGAAACCCAGCTGCAAACCCCGCTGTTCGAACGCACCGCACGCCAACCGAGGCTTACGGCGGCGGGCGAAGCCTTCTATCCGCGAGCCCGCAACCTGCTGAGTGAACTGCTCAAGGCCAGCCAAATGGCGACACAAGTGGGCAATGGCGAACTGGGTACGCTGCGCCTGAGCCATTCGAGCACTGTGCCGATGAGCGGCCCTTTGCTGCAGGGCATCAGCGCTTGGCTGGAACGCTGCCCTGGGGTGTCGATGGACATCGTCAAACTGTCCTCCGAAGCGCAGTTGGAAGAAATCGCCGAAGGTCGCCTTGAGGTCGGCGTGCTGCGCTCGCCGGTGCTGCGCCAGCGCGAGGGGGTTCGGGTGATGCCTTTGTATAGCGAGCAACTGCTGCTGGCCGTACCGCCCAACCATGCGTTAGCGCGTAGTCAGGCGCCCATCGAGCTAGGGCAATTGAAGGAGGAAGCGTTTATTTCAATACCCCACCCCCAGCGCGGCGGCCTGAGCTATCTATCAGCCGAGCTATGCATGCGTGCCGGATTTTTCCCCAAGGCCGCGCGAGTGATGTCGCGCAAGACCACCCAGTTGCAATTGATCCAGGCCGGCTTCGGTATTGCCTTGTTACCAAAATCCATGCAGGACATCGCCCCCGCCAACGTGCACTTTTTACCCCTGGCCGACCCGGACTGCCTCAGCACCGTGGCCCTGGCCTGCGCACAGGCGCCGAGCGCGCTGGTGGAGCAATTCTGTCAAACCTTGCACGAATGCCTATAAACTGCCGCCCATGATTAAAGATCCTTTTGCTCGTTTAGGCCTGGACCGCGAAGTCCTGACTGTCAGCCAGCTCAACGGCCGTGCGCGGGTGTTGCTGGAAGACGTGTTCACCAATATCTGGGTCGAAGGCGAGATCTCCAACCTCGCCCGCCCGGCCTCCGGGCATGTGTATTTCACGCTCAAGGACAGCGGCGCCCAGGTGCGTTGCGCGTTGTTCCGCAACAACGCTGCGCGGGTGCGCCAGGCGCTGAAGGATGGCCTGGCGGTGAAAGTGCGCGGCAAGGTCTCGCTGTTCGAGGGCCGGGGTGATTACCAATTGATCCTCGATACGGTGGAACCGGCCGGTGATGGGGCGCTGCGCCTGGCGTTCGATGCACTGAAGGAAAAGCTCAGCGCCGAAGGCCTGTTCAGTGCCGAACGCAAAGTGCCGCTGCCGGCGCATCCACGACGCATCGGCATTATCAGCTCGCCGACCGGCGCGGTGATTCGCGACATCATCAGTGTGTTCCGCCGCCGTGCGCCCAACATTGAACTGACCCTGATCCCCACTGCCGTGCAAGGCCGCGAAGCGATCCCGCAGATTGTGCGCGCGTTGAAACTCGCCGATGCCCGTGGCTTCGATGCGCTGATCCTGGCCCGTGGCGGCGGCTCGCTGGAAGACCTCTGGTGTTTCAACGAAGAAGCCGTGGCCCGTGCGGTGGACGCCTGCGTCACGCCGATCGTCAGCGCCGTCGGCCACGAGACCGATGTGTCGATCAGCGACTTCGTGGCGGACGTGCGCGCCCCCACCCCTTCCGCCGCAGCCGAATTGCTCGCGCCAGACGCCAGCCACCTGGTGCGCCAGGTTGAAAACCTGCACCGCCGCCTGGTGCTGCTGATGCGCAACCGCCTGAGCCACGACCGCCTGCGCCTGGAAGGCATGGCCCGACGCCTGCGTCACCCCGGTGAACGTCTGCGCCAGCAAGCCCAGCGTCTGGACGACCTGGACATGCGCCTGCGCCGTGCCTTCGAGCGCAGCCTCAATACCCGCCGTGAACGCCTGATCCGCCTTGAAACGCGCCTTGCCGGCCAGCACCCGGGCCGCCAGTTGGCCCTGTTGCGCCAACGCCTGGACAGTCTCGCCGAACGCCTGCCCCGCGCCATGCGCGAAGGCCTCAAGGCACGGCGCCTGCAACTGCAAAGCCAGATGCAGACGCTGCACGTGGTCAGCCCGCTGGCGACCCTGGGTCGTGGCTACAGCATCCTCTTGGATGAGCGCGGCCAGGCCATTCGCAATGCCGCGCAGACCCACACCGGCCAGCGCCTGACCGCGCGCCTCGGTGAGGGCCAATTGCAGGTGCGGGTGGAAGACAACCACCTGACACCCGTCACCCTTTCGTTATTGGATTGATTGATGCCACGTCTCTTTAGTGTGTTGATGCTGCTGTGCCTTGCCTTTAACGCACAGGCCGACAGCTACATTACCCGAACCCTCAACAAGCCCGTGCCTGGCGGGGTTGCCGTGGTCGAACTTGGCCCTTCCGCTGCCGCACCCAAAGCCACGTACCTGGGCAAGCCGGTACTGGTGGTGAAAGAAGCGGACACCTGGCTGGCGATTGTCGGTATTCCGTTGACGGTCAAGCCTGGCAATGAGCGCATCAGCAGCGGCGGGCGCAACCTGCCGTTTATCGTCGGCTACAAAAAGTACCCGGAACAGCGCATCACCCTGAAAAACAAAAGCCAGGTAAACCCTGACCCGGCGCAGCTCAAGCGCATCGAAGGCGAATTGGCAGTGCAGCTCAAGGCCTACCGCAGTTTCAGCCCTAACCTGCCGAGCAACCTGGTGCTGGACAAACCGGTGAACGGGCCGCTGTCGAGCAAATTCGGCGTGCGGCGGTTCTTCAACGGTGAAGAGCGCAATCCCCATTCGGGCCTGGACTTTGCGGTGCCGGCCGGTACGCCGATCAAGACGCCGGCAAACGGCAAGGTGATCCTGGTGGGCAACTACTTCTTCAACGGCAACACGGTATTCGTCGACCACGGCCAGGGCTTTATCAGCATGTTCTGCCACATGTCGAAGATCGATGTGAAAGTGGGCGATCAACTCACACGCGGCGCGGTGGTGGGCAAGGTCGGTTCGACTGGCCGTGCGACCGGCCCGCACATGCACTGGAACGTCAGCCTGAACGATGCGCGGGTCGACCCGGCGATCTTTATCGGGGCGTTCCAACCCTGAAACGCTGAATTGCGCGCTCGATAATGGGCGCGCAATTATATCCAGACATTAATTCATCTTCAGGCACAAAATCTCGTTTTCTACGCCAATAGAAGAACTTCTCTCAATTTTTAGCGACTGCTTGCCATCTTTCACCCCGACGGTTAGGGTTGAGCTTATGAAAACCTCTCACACCCTCATTCAGCTCCGCCAGCACCGCAGCCTGTGCCTCGTCAGTGCACGACTGCCAGGCTGAATCGATCTGCCTCGTCTTTACGTTTTATCCCTAAAAACAGTTCTACGGCAGGCCGCCTTTTCTCGGCCCCTACAACAAAGGATTTCCCGATGAGCATGCTCAAAGACCCGTCTTCGAAGTACCGCGCGTTTCCGACCATCGATATCCCGAACCGCACCTGGCCATCGAAGACCATCACCGAAGCGCCGATCTGGTGCAGCTCCGACCTGCGTGATGGCAACCAGTCGCTGATCGAGCCGATGGACGCAGTGAAAAAGCTGCGCTTCTGGAAGACCCTGGTCGCCGTCGGCGTGAAGGAAATCGAAGCTTCGTTCCCGGCCGCCTCGCAAACCGACTTCGACTTCGTGCGCACCCTGATCGAAGACGGCCACATCCCCGAGGACACCACCATCCAGGTGCTGACCCAGGGCCGTGAAGACTTGATCGCACGCACCTTCGAATCCCTGCGCGGCGCCAAGAAAGCCATCGTGCACCTGTACAACGCCACGTCGCCGTCCTTCCGCCGCATCGTGTTCAACCAGGACAAGGAAGGCATCAAGGCCATCGCGGTCAACGCCGCCAAGTTGTTCGTCAAATACGCCGCCCAGCAGCCGGAAACCCAGTGGACCTTCGAATACTCCCCGGAGACCTTCAGCGCTACTGAGCTGGAGTTTGCCAAGGAGGTGTGTGACGCGGTGATCGAGGTGTGGAACCCGACGCCCGAGCACAAGATGATCCTCAACCTGCCGGCCACCGTGGAATGCGCCACGCCGAACATCTATGCCGACCAGATCGAATGGTTCGGTCGCCATATCAATCGCCGTGACAGCGTGATCATCAGCCTGCACACCCACAACGACCGTGGCACCGGCGTGGCCGCCACCGAGCTGGGCCTGATGGCCGGCGCCGACCGCGTCGAAGGCTGCCTGTTCGGCAACGGCGAGCGCACCGGCAACGTCGACCTGGTCACCGTGGCACTGAACATGTACACCCAGGGCCTCGACCCACAGCTGGATTTCTCCGACATCGATGGCGTGCGCAAAGTCGTCGAAGAGTGCAACCAGATCCAGGTTCACCCGCGTCACCCGTACGTGGGTGACCTGGTGCACACCGCGTTCTCCGGTTCGCACCAGGATGCAATCCGCAAGGGTTTCGCCCAGCAGAAAGACGATGCGCTGTGGGAAGTGCCGTACTTGCCGATCGACCCGGCCGATATTGGTCGCAGCTACGAGGCGGTGATTCGCGTGAACAGCCAGTCGGGCAAAGGCGGCATCGCCTACCTGCTGGAGCAGGAATACGACATCAGCTTGCCACGTCGCATGCAGATCGAGTTCAGCCAGGTGGTACAGGCCGAAACCGACCGCGTCGGCCTGGAGATGACTGCACCGCAGATCTATGCCTTGCTGCAGCGTGAATACCTGCAAGCCAACACCCCGTACGCGTTGGTCAGCCATCGCCTGCAGGAAGAGAACGGCAACAGCTTTGTCGAGGTGGAAGTCGCGGGCAAGGGCCAGGGCGAAACCAACCTGCACTGGAAAGGCAAAGGCAACGGCGCCCTGGAAGCGTTGGTGGCCGGCTTGCCGATTGGCGTGGAGATCATGGACTACAACGAACATGCGATCGGTGCGGGCACCAACGCCAAGGCGGCGGCCTACATCGAACTGCGTGTGAACGGCGAGCGTCCGGTGCATGGTGTGGGGATTGATGAAAACATCACCACAGCGAGCTTCAAGGCGCTGTTCAGTGCGCTGAACCGTTCGTTGAGCCAGCAGGAAGCAAAAGCAGCGTAAGCAGTCTGCTTAAAATGTGAAAGGCCCCTGGATATGAGTCCTGGGGCCTTTTTTTTGGTTTTTTGTGGTCTGTGAGGGCCTCATCGGGGGCAAGCCCCCTCCCACATTTTGAATGTATTCACAAATTAAAGTGTGGGAGGGGGCTTGCCCCCGATAGCGGTCTGTCAGACAAACTGGAAAGTATCGGCATCCAGGTTGGCTGGAAACCTGGTGCGATACGCGGCCAATTCCGCCGCATCCAGGCTCACCTGGAACACTCCATCCGCCTCCCCCGCACTCAGCAGCGTCTCGCCCTGGAAGTCCAACACCTGGCTATCCCCGGTGTAGGCAAAGCCCTTCCCATCCGTGCCCACCCGATTTACCGCCGCCACATAACACAGGTTCTCGATGGCCCGCGCCGGCAGCAGTCGGTTCCAGTGCGAGCGCCGCGCTCCTGGCCAGTTGGCGGTGTACAGCAGCAGGTCTGTGTCCTGAGCATCGCGGCTCCACACCGGGAAGCGCAGGTCGTAGCAAATCAACGGGCGAATACGCCAGCCCTTCACTTCGAACTGTACCTGGCGCTCACCGGGGGTGTAGTGGTTGTGCTCGCCGGCCATGCGGAACAGGTGGCGCTTGTCGTAATGCAACACCTCGCCATCCGGCCGTGCCCACAGCAATCGGTTGCGATGGCTGCCGTCGGCAGCCTGGATGATCAGGCTGCCGGTGATGACGGCGTTGTACTTCGCGGCCTGGGCCTGCAGCCAACGGTGGGTCGGCCCGTTCTCGGGTTCGGCCAGGGTTGCTGACTCCATGGAAAAACCGGTGGTGAACATCTCCGGCAACACGATCAGATCAGCGCCTTTCGCCTGCTCCAACAATAACCCGAAGTGCTCAAGGTTGGCTTGGCGGTCGTGCCAGGCCAGGCTGGTCTGGACCAGGGCGATGTTCAGGTTCGGCAGAGCACTCAGATCGCGCATAGTTTTTCAGCCGCTTGTTGCAGCGTTTCCTCACGTTTGGCAAAGCAAAGGCGCACCAGGCGCTGGCCTTGGGGTGGGGTCTGGTAGAACACCGAGACCGGAATCGTCGCCACGCCGTGTTCGCGGGTCATCCACAGCGACATGGCGACGTCATCCAGGTCCGGGCGGATCTGTGAGTAATCCACCAGTTGGAAGTAGGTGCCGGTCACTGGGGTAAAGCTGAAGCTCGATGGCGCCAGCAGGTCGCAGAACAGATCGCGCTTGGCCTGATAGAACGCCGGCAACTCATCGACATGCTCCGGGTGCTCAGCCATGAAATCGGCCAGCGCGTACTGCAATGGGGTTACGCCACAGAAATTGACGTATTGATGCACCTTGCGCAGTTCGCCGGTGAGGGCCGGCGGGGCGACGACGTAGCCGGTTTTCCAGCCGGTGACGTGGTAGGTCTTGCCGAAAGAGCTGACCACGAAGGCGCGCTGGTAGAGTTCTTCGTGGGCCAACACGCTGACATGGGCCACGCCGTCGAACACCAGGTGTTCGTAGACCTCATCGCTGACCAGGTAGATGTCACGCTCGCGAATCAGTTCGGCCAACTGGTCCAGTTCGGCGCGGCTGATCAGCGCGCCAGTCGGGTTATGTGGGGAGTTGAGGATGATCATGCGCGTACGCGGTGACAGGGCCGCCTTGATCTTCTCGAAGTCCAGCGCAAAGCCATCCAGGCGCAGTTGCACATGCACGCAGCGACCCCCCGCCAGCTCCACCGACGGCTCGTAGCTGTCGTAGCTGGGGTCGAACACGATGACTTCATCACCGTTGCGAATCACCGCCTGGATCGCGCAGAAGATCGCCTCGGTGGCGCCTGGAGTGATGGTCACTTCAGTGTCGGCATTGACTGTGGCGCCATAGCTGCGGGCGATCTTGGCGGCCACCTGCTGGCGCAGCACCGGTAAGCCGGTCATGGGCGCGTATTGGTTATGCCCGAGGGCGATATGCTTGCCCACTGCGTCGAGCAAACCCTGGGGGCCATTGAAGTCCGGGAAGCCCTGGGACAGGTTCAGCGCGCCGGTCTCGGCAGCGAGTTGCGACATGGTGGTAAAAATGGTCGTGCCGACATTCGGCAGCTTGCTGGTGATCATGGGAGCCCCCTTCGGCTGAGCAGCAAGTTTTAAGCTGCAAGCCATAAGCAGGTCAAGGGGCAAACCGCCAGGCACAAAAAAGGGCTCCAAAGGAGCCCTCTCTTGCAGCTAACAACTTGAAGCTACGATTACTTCTTATCGCGGCGCTTCTTGTCGGCCTTCTTATGGTGAGTCATCAAACGACGCTTCTTGTTCACCTGACGGTCAGTCAGTGTGTTCTTGTTGCCTTCGTATGGGTTCTCACCACCCTTGAACTCGATACGGATCGGCGTACCGACCAGTTTCAAGACACGCCGGTAGGTGTTTTCCAGGTAACGCACGTAGGACTTGGGCACCTTCTCGATCTGGTTACCGTGGATCACGATAATCGGTGGGTTGGCACCGCCCAAGTGGGCGTAACGCAGTTTGATCCGGCGGTTGTTGACCATCGGCGGCGCGTGCTCGCCAACCGCGTCTTCCAAGATCTGGGTGAGACGGTTGGTCGGCCAGCGGGTGACCGCGGACTTGAACGAGTTCTGTACGGACGCGTAGAGGTTGCCCACGCCGGTGCCGTGCAGTGCCGAGATAAAGTGGATATCGGCAAACTCGACGAAGAACAGGCGGCGTTGCAGCTCGATCTTGACGAAATCGCGCTCGCTCGGCGTCATGCCGTCCCACTTGTTGATCGCGATCACCAGCGCACGACCGGCCTCCAGGGCAAAGCCCAGCAGGTTGAGGTCGTGGTCCACCACGCCTTCGCGGGCGTCCATCACGAAGATCACCACGTTGGCGTCTTTGATCGCCTGCAGGGTTTTCACCACCGAGAACTTTTCAACTTCCTCGTGGATCTTGCCGCGCTTGCGCACACCGGCGGTGTCGATCAGCGTGTACTTTTCCTCGTTACGTTCGAACGGGATGTAGATGCTGTCGCGGGTGGTGCCGGGCTGGTCATAGACGATGACTCGGTCTTCACCGAGCATGCGGTTGACCAGGGTCGACTTGCCGACGTTAGGACGACCGATGATAGCGATCTTGATACCGTCTTTTTCGCTCGGGCCAGGAATGCGCTTGGCTTCCTCACCTTCGGCGACGATTTCCTCTTCGCCCTCTTCTTCCTCGACGTCATCCTTGGGGAAATCGCGCAGGGCAATTTCCAGCATCTGGGTGATACCGCGACCGTGCGCCCCGGCGACCGGGATCGCATCGCCCAGGCCCATCGGGCTGAATTCGGCTCGGGCAGCTTCAGGATCGATGTTGTCGATCTTGTTCGCGACCAGATAGGAACGCTTGTTGCGCTTGCGCAGGTGCTCGCCAATCATCTGGTCGGCAGCGGTGTAGCCCGCACGGGCGTCCACCAGGAACAACACGACATCGGCTTCTTCAATGGCCAGCAACGACTGCTCGGCCATCTTTTCGTCCATGCCATGCTCGTCACCGGAGATACCACCGGTGTCGACGATAATGTAGGAGCGCCCTTGCCACTTTGCCTCACCGTATTGGCGATCACGGGTCAGACCGGACAAGTCGCCGACGATAGCGTCGCGAGTCCTGGTCAGGCGGTTGAACAAGGTGGACTTGCCGACGTTAGGTCGGCCCACCAGGGCGATTACGGGAACCATGCGGCTCTCCACTTCGTTATTTCAGAAAATACAAAAGCCGCTGCAAGGCAGCGGCTGGTGCTCGGGGCAGCATAATCAAATGCCGCATGCCCCGCCGAAGCGGGGCCGCCTGGGTGTTACCCCAAGCATAGTTCTTACTTGATGGTCAGGGCTTCCAGCTTGCCGCTGTTGCCAAACACATAAAGCATGTTACCCACCACCAGCGGACGCGCACGCAGGCCGTCGCTGTCGATACGCTCGCGACCGACGAAACGACCATCCACCTGGCTCAGCAGGTGCAGGTAGCCTTCGAAGTCACCGACCGCTACATAGCTGGAGAAGACTTCCGGTGCCGACAACTGGCGGCGCGCCAGGGAGTCGTTGCTCCACAGTGCCGTGGTGGAACGCTCGTCGACACTTTCGACAGTGCCGGACGCCAGGCTGACATAGACGCTGCCAAACCCTTGGGCGACACCGGCGTAGCTGGAAGCATCACGCTGCCAGTTGACGCGGCCGCTCTGCAGGTCCAGTGCCGCAACACGGCCCTGGTAAGTGGCGACGTAGATGGTTTCACCCGACAACAGCAAGCCGCCGTCAATGTCCACTACGCGGTCCAGCTCGGAACGACCTTGCGGGATGGCCACACGGGTTTCCCAGGCCGGCACGCCGTTCTGGGTATCCAAGGCGACCACTTTACCGGTCGACAGGCCTGCAACGGCCAGATTGTTGGTCACAATCGGACCACTGGTACCGCGCAGCGTCAGCACCGCAGGCGTGCTGTCGTACAACCAACGCTGTGCGCCGGTGCTGGCGTCGAGGCCGATCACACGGTCGTCCTGGGTTTGCACCACGACGATATCGCCGTTGGTGGCAGGCGGTGCGAGCACTTCACTGGTCACGCGAGCGCGCCATTTCTCTTCGCCGGTGCTGGAATCCAACGCCACGACTTCGCCCTTGAGGGTGCCGAGCAAGACCATGCCGTAACCCACGCCTACTGCGCCGGATACCGGAATTTCGAGGTCTTTCTTCCACTTCACGTCGCCGTTCATGCGATCCATGGAGATCACTACGCCGGTCACGTCAGCAGCGACAATGTTGTCACCGTCGATAGCCGGTACCAGCATGTTGTAGGTTTCGCCCTGGCCGTCACCGATGGAGCGGCTCCACTGCTTTTGCAGGACCACTTCTTCCTTGAAGCTGGTCAGCTCCGCAGGCGGCAGTTCTTTCTTACTGTTGCTGCTGCAACCCGCGGCCAGAACGGCCAGAGCCAGCAATGCTGCATGTTTCCAACGGATCACGTCACGCATCCCCTTTGGCCAAGTCGTCCAGCTTGATTTGTAAGCCACCGACCGCCGCTTCATCAGACAGCGCCGCCTTGGCTTTCTTGTACGCAGCATTGGCTTCGTCGGTACGACCCAATTGGACCAACAGGTCGCCCTTGAGCTCTTCGCGAGTGGCTACAAATGCCTTGTCAGCATCGCCGTCGAGCAGTTTGAGTGCTTCGTCAGCCTTGTTCTGTGCCGCCAGTACCTGCGCCAGGCGCTGACGTGCGATTTCACCCAGGGTCGGGTTGGTCGGCTTGTCGGCGATGGCCTTCAGCTCAGCGGCAGCGTCGTCCAGCTTGCCGGTGTCGACCGCGACTTTCGCGACGAACAGGCTGCCGTATTGGGCGTAGGTGCTACCGCCGAATTCGTTCTTCAGCTTGCCGGCCAGGTCTGCAACCTGCGCAGGGTCGGGCTTGCCGTCCGGCGTCAGGGTGGTTTCCAACAATTGCTGATAGAGGATCGAGGCGCCTTGGGACTGGTTGGCCTGATACTTGGTCCAGGCTTGCCAGCCGAAGACAACCACTAAAGCCAGCAGACCGCCAGTAACCAGAGGCTTGCCGTTGCGCTGCCACCAGTCCTTGAACTCGGCCAGTTGCTCATCATCAGTACTCGACACCCCAATACTCCTTAATCGCTAAATTCGGCTGTTCGACAGCTTCAACCCTGCACGACGCAGGTGGCCAAGTGCGCAGCGAGCGCATCAAAGGCAATGTTCTGTTGCTCACCCTGGCCACGCAGGGGTTTGAAACCTATCACTTGCTGGGCCAGCTCGTCTTCGCCGAGGATCAGTGCATACAACGCACCGCTCTTGTCGGCCTTCTTGAACTGGCTCTTGAAGCTGCCGGCGCCCGCATTGACTTGCAGGCGCAGATTGGGCAGTTGGTCGCGAACCTTTTCGCTCAGGGCCAGGGCTGCCAGTTCGGCGGCCTCGCCAAAGGCGCACAGGTACACGTCCACCTGACGGGAGATCTCTTCCGGGACCTGCTCAAGGGTTTCCAGCAGCAGGATCAGCCGCTCGATGCCCATGGCGAAGCCCACGCCGGTGGTCGGCTTGCCGCCCATCTGCTCGACCAGGCCGTCGTAGCGGCCACCGGCACACACGGTGCCCTGGGCGCCGAGTTTGTCGGTGACCCACTCGAATACGGTCTTGCTGTAGTAATCGAGGCCGCGCACCAGCTTGGTGTTGATCACGAACGGGATACCGGCCGCATCCAGCCGAGCCTTGAGGCCCTCGAAGTGGATACGAGACTCGTCGTCCAGGTAGTCGGCCATTTTCGGCGCATTGACCAGCACGGCCTGGGTATCGGCGTTCTTGGTATCGAGGACGCGCAATGGGTTGGTCTTCAGACGGCGCTGGCTGTCTTCGTCCAACTTGTCCAGGTGGGCGGACAGGTACTCGACCAGGGCCACTTTGTAGCGGCCGCGGGATTCACTGGTGCCCAGGCTGTTGAGTTCAAGCTTGACCGCGTCGCGCATACCCAGCAGGCCCCACAGGCGCCAGGTCAGTACGATCAACTCGGCGTCGATGTCCGGGCCGTCGATGTTGAACACTTCCAGGCCGATCTGGTGAAACTGGCGATAACGGCCTTTCTGTGGGCGTTCGTGACGGAACATCGGGCCGATGTACCACAGTTTCTGCGGCTGGCCAGCGCCGGTGAGGCCATGTTCGAGCACGGCGCGCACGCACGCGGCAGTACCTTCCGGACGCAGGGTCAGGGAGTCGCCGTTACGGTCTTCAAAGGTGTACATCTCTTTTTCGACGATGTCGGTCACTTCACCGATGGAGCGCTTGAACAGCTCGGTGAACTCAACGATCGGCATGCGGATCTGCTTGTAACCGTAGTTATCCAGCAGGCGCGCAACAGTGCTCTCGAAGTAGCGCCACAGCGGCGTCTGCTCCGGGAGGATGTCGTTCATGCCACGAATGGCTTGCAGAGACTTGCTCACATCAAATCCTTAAATTCGTTCTTAGCCGCGCGCGATCAGCGCTGCGTCAGCCGCGACCTTTTCGGCCGCTTTCTCGCGGATCAGTCTTTCGAGATGATCCACCAGATTGTCATTCGTCAACTTCTGCGACGGTTTGCCGTCGATGTAGATCAGGTTCGGTGTACCGCCGGTCAAACCGATGTGCGCCTCCTTGGCTTCTCCCGGCCCGTTGACCACACAACCAATTACCGCGACATCCAGCGGCACCAGCAGGTCTTCGAGGCGCCCTTCCAGCTCGTTCATGGTTTTCACCACGTCGAAGTTCTGCCGCGAGCAGCTCGGACAGGCAATGAAATTGATGCCTCGGGAACGCAAATGCAGGGATTTGAGGATGTCGTAACCGACCTTCACTTCCTCTACCGGGTCTGCCGCCAGGGAGATGCGGATAGTATCGCCAATCCCTTCGGCGAGCAGCATACCGAGACCCACCGCAGATTTCACTGTGCCTGAACGTAAACCGCCTGCTTCAGTGATACCCAGGTGCAACGGCTGTACGATTTCCTTGGCCAGCAGGCGGTAGGCTTCTACCGCCATGAACACGTCGGAGGCCTTTACGCTGACCTTGAAGTCCTGGAAATTCAGGCGTTCAAGGTGCTCAACGTGGCGCAGCGCCGATTCGACCAGCGCCGCCGGGGTCGGCTCGCCGTATTTCTTTTGCAGGTCTTTTTCCAGGGAGCCGGCGTTGACGCCGATACGGATCGGAATACCACGGTCGCGAGCAGCATCCACCACGGCACGCACACGGTCTTCGCGACCAATGTTGCCCGGGTTGATACGCAGGCAGTCCACACCCAGCTCGGCGACGCGCAATGCGATCTTGTAGTCGAAGTGAATGTCGGCAACCAACGGCACCTTGACCAGTTGCTTGATGCGACCAAAGGCCTCGGCAGCGTCCATGTCCGGTACGGAGACGCGCACGATGTCCACGCCAGCGGCTTCCAGACGGTTGATCTGGGCAACGGTGGCGGCCACGTCATTGGTGTCGCTGTTGGTCATGCTCTGTACGGCGATGGGGGCATCGCCACCCACCGGCACCGAGCCGACCCAGATTTTGCGCGATACGCGACGTTTGATTGGAGATTCGCCGTGCATGACTATTGTCCCAACTTCAGGCGAGCGGTCTCGCCGGTGGTGAACGGCGCTACGTCTACAGGCTGGCCGTTGTAGGCCACTTGCGCGCCACGGGCAAAGCCCAGACGCAGCGTCAAAGGAGGCTTGCCGCCTTGGTCGAGCGTATCTCCCTTACGCTTGAGACCGCTAAACAGCACTTTGCCATTGCCGTCGGTGACTTGCGTCCAGCAGTCGGCGACGAAGGTAATCTGTACGCGGCCATCACCGGCGATCAACGCTGGGGTGGTAGGTGGCGAAATCGCAGGAGCTGCCGGAGCGGTTGGCGCTGGAGTCGCTGGCGCCTGCACTGGAGCGGCCGGTGTATGGGCTATGGCCCCCGAAGCAGCCGGCGTCGCGGGAACCGTTGCGGCAGCGGTCGCGGCAGGCGCGGTTTCCGGTGCTGGCAGCTCAGTAGCGGCGGATGCTTCAGGCGCGGCCTGGCCTTGGGCGACAGCCTGGTCTTCCGGCTCGTCCAGCGGATGAATCTGGGTAGTGCCGTCGGCGCTTTCGACTTCGACGTGCTCCATGGCGTTGCTGGTCAGGTCCTTGGTGCGCTGGGAGGTCTGGTCTTGCCACCAGACAAAACCGCCACCAATGACAGCGATCAGCAGCAACAGGCTGACAATTCGCAAAATCGTGTGGGAAACCCGCACCGGTTCTTCGATGCGACCCAAGCCATGCACATTGCTACCTTGGGAGTCGGTGCCGGTAAACTGGTCGAACTCCTGGACTAGAACAGTCTGGTCGATCCCCAGCAGCTTGGCATAGGCACGGATATAGCCGCGGGCGAAGGTATGCCCAGGCAACTTATCGAACGCGCCAGCTTCCAGGTTGCCCAGGGATGTACTGGTCAAATTGAGCTTGAGGGCCACTTCCGCCAGCGACCAACCATTGCTTTCGCGGGCCTGACGCAAGGTGTCGCCTGGGTTTACGCGATTAGCTGCTACAACTTCCGGGTGCGCCGCTTTCATCATTGCTCCGACAGGTATTGCTGATATTCCGGCGTACCGGGATAGAGTCGTTCGAGTTGCTGGCCAAAACGTGCAGCCGTGTCGCGTTCTTCATGAACCGTCGCCAGCCGCACACCGAGCAATAGACTACGTGCATTTTGCCCGCTGAGCAGGCTAAAACGCTCGTAATAGTCACGTGCCGGCACATAATGCCTGTCATCAAAGGATATCTCAGCCATTTCGAGCAATGCCCGAGGCTGGCGACCATTCAAGTGCAGGGCTTTTTCCAGTTGCCGGCGGGCATTGTCGCGCTGGCCGAGGCGGATCGAGGTGACCCCGAGGTTCTCGAACACCCGCGAACGCTCAGGATAGAGGGTATCGGCGCTGGCCTGCTGGAAATAAAGAGCGGCCTGGTCATAACGCTTCTGCGCAAACAGGAAACTGCCGTAGTTGTTCAGCAGCCGCGGGTCGGCAGGGCGTGCGGCCAGGGCCTTGTGGAAATACCGGTCCGCCAGTTCAGGCTCGGCCTGGGCCTGGAACACCAGGGCCAGTGCGGCATTGGCGTCGGCATCGTCGCTGTCCAGCTCAAGCGCCTTCTTCAACGGCACCTTGGCCTGCTCGTTCATCCCTTGCTGAAGGTAACCCAAGCCCAGTTGCACATAGGCAACTCGCGCCTCATCACGGCCTTTACCGGTTTGCATAGGGCTGTCATGGCCCGATGAAACACAACCAGCCGACAGGCCGGTAACAAGCAGAAGCAGCGCAAGGCGCAAGGGCATAGAGATCCTCTCTCAGATTCGATTCACAGCGATCAGCGGTAAATCGTCGGCGGCGTTCACTTCACGTCCGGCGATATAACGCTCGCTGCGGCGGGTGCGGTCCATCACCTGCCCGACCAATTGGCCACAGGCGGCGTCAATGTCTTCACCACGGGTGGTGCGGACGGTGACGTTGTAGCCAGCCTGGTGCAGTTGATCCTGGAAACGGCGGATGGCGTTGTTGCTCGGTCGCTCGTAGCCAGAATGTGGAAACGGGTTAAACGGAATCAGGTTGATCTTGCACGGGGTGTTCTTGAGCAACTCGATCATCTCGACCGCGTGCTCGACCTTGTCATTGATGTCTTTGAGCAAGGTGTACTCGATGGTCAGCACGCGCTTTTCACCCAGGGACGACATGTAGCGCTGGCAAGATTCGAGCAGCATCTTAAGCGGATACTTCTTGTTGATTGGCACCAATTGGTTACGCAATGCGTCATTGGGTGCGTGCAGCGACAACGCCAGGGAGACGTCGATGTGCTTGGACAGCTCATCGATCATCGGCACCACGCCGGAGGTGGACAGGGTCACACGGCGCTTGGAGATGCCGTAGCCCAGGTCGTCCATCATCAGGTGCATGGCCGAAACCACATTGTCGAAGTTCAGCAGCGGCTCACCCATGCCCATCATCACCACGTTGGTGATGGCACGGTCGACGGTCGCCGGGACGCTGCCAAAGGATTTGTTGGCAATCCACACCTGGCCGATTACTTCGGCGGCGGTGAGGTTGCTGTTGAAGCCTTGCTTGCCGGTGGAGCAGAAACTGCAGTCCAGGGCACAGCCTGCCTGGGACGAAACGCACAAGGTGCCGCGTTTGCCCTGGGGAATGTACACAGTCTCGACACAGCTGCCGGACGCCACGCGCACCACCCACTTACGGGTGCCATCGCTGGAGATGTCCTCGCTGACCACTTCGGGACCACGTACTTCAGCAATGGCCTTGAGCTTGTCGCGCAGGGCCTTGCTGACGTTCGTCATGGCGTCGAAATCATCGACGCCAAAGTGGTGAATCCATTTCATTACCTGACCGGCACGGAAACGCTTCTCCCCGATTGAGTCGAAGAATTTCTCCATTTCCGGCTGGGTCAGCCCCAGCAGGTTGGTTTTTACAGTCGATGTCGTCATGGATTCACCCTCACTCTTTAAGCCGATGCTTAGCGAGCGGTTACTTCAGTAGCGGCGAAGAAGTACGAGATTTCGCGAGCAGCAGCAGCTTCGGAGTCCGAACCGTGTACAGCGTTGGCGTCGATGGACTCGGCGAAGTCAGCACGGATGGTGCCGGCAGCGGCTTCTTTAGGGTTGGTAGCGCCCATCAGCTCACGGTTCAGAGCGATAGCGTTTTCGCCTTCCAGAACCTGGACAACAACAGGACCGGAGATCATGAAGGCAACCAGGTCGCCGAAGAAGCCACGAGCGCTGTGCTCAGCGTAGAAGCCTTCAGCTTCAGCCTTGGACAGTTGCTTGAGTTTCGAAGCTACAACCTTCAGGCCGGCTTTTTCGAAACGAGTGGTGATCTCGCCGATGACGTTTTTTGCAACAGCGTCAGGCTTGATGATGGAGAAAGTACGTTGAACAGCCATGGTGTAACTCCAGAAACGGTAATTTACGAAAAATTAAACCCGCGAATTATACGCGGGTTATTGGGTATTGCCTAACTGCGTAAGGGAGGCGTCAGTCCTGTTCTTCTTTCCAGGCAGTCTGGATAGCCTCCAGGACCTTTTCACCACCGCGATCACGCTCATCTTCGAACCCTGGCAACGCCATGACCATGTCACGCAAAGCTACAAAGTTCAGGGAGTAAGGATCCAGATCCGGGTTGGCATCTGCCAACAGGATAGCGATCTCTTGCACATCAACCCATTTAAGACTCATGACACTTCCTTGAATCAATGCGGCGCTTCGGCAGCATGGTTGAGGGAATACTTCGGAATTTCGACAGTGATGTCTTCCGTGCCGACCTTTGCCTGACAGCTTAGGCGAGAAGTCGCTTCCAGGCCCCAGGCACGATCAAGAAAGTCCTCTTCCAGCTCGTCTGCTTCTTCCAGAGTGTTGAAACCCTCGCGGATGATGCAATGACAGGTGGTGCAGGCGCAGACACCGCCGCAGGCACTTTCGATCTCGATGTGGTTGTCATGGGCAACTTCGAGGATGGACTTGCCGGTCTCAGCCTCCACGACCATACCGTCCGGGCAATGCTCGGCGTGTGGCAGAAAAATGACCTGCGGCATTAATTATTCCTCGATTTCATTCAGGTTGCGCCCGGCCAGTGCGGCTTTCACCGTCTGATCCATGCGGCGGGCGGCAAAGGCATCCGTCACTTGCGACAGGCGCTTGGTCTGTTGCTCGATGGCATAACCGTCGTTGCCTTTCATCAGTTCGGCCAGTTCCTGCATCTGCAGGTCGATGACCATGCGCTCTTCGGCATCCAGCAGGCGCTCGCCGTCGGCATCCAGCGCGCCCTGCACCGCTTCGAGCAGGCGCTGGGCGTCGACTTGCTGCTCACGCAATACACGGGCGACCTTGTCGTCACCGGCATATTGGAACGAGTCCTTGAGCATCTTGGCGATTTCACCGTCGGTGAGGCCGTAGGACGGCTTGACCTGGATGCTGGCTTCCACACCCGAACCCAACTCGCGCGCGGCGACGTTGAGCAGGCCATCGGCGTCGACCTGAAAGGTCACGCGAATCTTTGCTGCGCCCGCGACCATGGCCGGGATACCGCGCAATTCAAAGCGCGCCAGGGAGCGGCAGTCGCTGATCAGCTCGCGTTCACCTTGCAGCACATGGATCATCATGGCCGTCTGGCCATCTTTGTAAGTGGTGAAGTCCTGGGCGCGGGCGACGGGGATGGTGGTGTTGCGTGGAATCACCTTCTCCATCAGGCCCCCCATGGTTTCCAGGCCCAGGGACAGCGGGATAACGTCGAGCAGCAGCAATTCGCCACCATCACGCTTGTTGCCGGCCAGGGTATCAGCCTGGATCGCGGCGCCGATGGCGACCACCTGATCCGGGTCGATTTCAGTCAGCGGCTGGCGGCCAAAAGCTTCGGCGACGGCTTCACGCACGCGTGGTACGCGGGTGGACCCACCGACCATGACCACGGCACCGACTTCTTCCAGCTCGATACCGGAATCGCGCACCGCGCGGCGGCAGGCTTTCAGGCTGCGGGCAACCATTGGCTCGATCAACGCATCGAAAGCTTCGCGGGTCAGTTGGGCCGACCAGGTGCCGTAGGAAACTTCAACGCTTGCAGCATTGGTCAGCGCTTCTTTGGCCGCGCAGGCGGTTTGCAGCAGGTTGCGCTGCGCGCCCGGGTCCAGATCGGCAGACAAGCCGGCGCTGGTGATGATCCAGCCCGCAATGGCGTGGTCGAAGTCATCGCCGCCCAGGGCGCTGTCGCCGCCGGTGGCGAGCACTTCGAAGACGCCGCCGGTCAGGCGCAGGATCGAAATATCAAAGGTACCGCCGCCCAAGTCGTAAATAGCGACGAGGCCTTCTGCATGCTGGTCCAGGCCATAGGCCACGGCCGCTGCGGTCGGCTCGTTGAGCAGGCGCAATACGTTCAGGCCGGCGAGTTTCGCCGCGTCCTTGGTGGCCTGACGCTGAGCGTCATCGAAATAAGCCGGAACGGTGATTACGGCACCGACCAGTTCGCCGCCCAGGGTTTTCTCCGCGCGCTGGCGCAGCACCTTGAGGATATCGGCCGACACTTCCACCGGGCTTTTCGGGCCTTGGACAGTGTCGATGAACGGCATATGGGATTCGCCGCCAACAAAGCGGTACGGCAGCTGGTCGCCCAATTGCTTGACGTCGGACAGACCACGACCCATCAAGCGCTTGACCGACAGTACGGTATTCAAAGGGTCGGAAGACGCCGCCAGCTTGGCCAACTCACCGACTTCGATGCGGTCGGCGTGGTAGCGAACGGCAGACGGCAGAATCACCTGGCCATCAGCGTCCGGCAGCGGCTCGGACAAGCCGCTGCGCAAGGCAGCAACCAGGGAATTGGTGGTGCCCAGGTCAATCCCGACCGCCAGGCGACGCTGGTGCGGTTGAGGGCTTTGGCCGGGTTCGGCGATTTGCAGTAGGGCCATGGTAATCAGGTCTTATCTGTCTATCAGGCGTGCATCACGGGCAGCACACTGGGTTAATCGTCGAGGCGCTCTTCTAGCTGGCGCACTTCGTAGGTGAGCTTGTCGAGGAACTGCATGCGCCGCATCAGGCGTTCGGCCTGTTCGCGCTGCGCTGCGTCATTCCAACAGGCTGCGAAGCTTTCGTTGAGCTCATCCTGGGCCGTTTTCAGACGACGCTTGAAGATTGCGACACCGGCCAGATCGGCTTCGTCCTGCAAGTCTTCGAGTTCTTCGCGCCATTGCATCTGTTGCATCAGGAAGTCCGGATCGTGCACCGTAACTTCCAGCGGCAACTCACCACCGTTCATCGCGAGCAGGTAGCGCGCGCGTTTCGGGGGGCTTCTGAGCGTCTGATAGGCTTCGTTGAGGCTGGCCGATTGCTCCAGCGCCAGACGTTGCTCACGCTCGGAAGCGTCAGCGAAGCGGTCCGGATGCACGCCACGCGCCAATTCTCGGTAGCGCGTGGCAAGTTGCTCAAGGTCCAGCCGAAAGCTCGGCTGCAGCTCGAATAAAGCGAAATGACAAGGAGTACCCACGAATAGCCTCAGATGTTGAAGCTTTCGCCGCAGCCACATTCACCGCGTACGTTGGGGTTGTTGAACTTGAAGCCTTCGTTCAACCCTTCCTTGACGAAATCGAGCTCGGTGCCGTCCAGGTAGGTCAGGCTTTTAGGGTCGATAATCACTTTTTCGCCGTGACTTTCGAACACCTGGTCTTCCGCAACCACCTCGTCGACAAACTCCAGCACGTAGGCAAGGCCGGAACAGCCCGTGGTGCGAACACCCAGACGAATCCCCTCACCTTTACCGCGCCCATTCAGGGAGCGGCGAATGTGCTGCGCAGCCGCTTCTGTCATGCTGATAGCCATCATTGACTCCTTACTCGTCGCCAAATGCTTAGATCAAGCCTTTCTTCTGCTTGTAGTCGCGAACGGCCGCCTTGATGGCGTCTTCTGCGAGTACCGAGCAGTGGATTTTCACGGGCGGCAGGGCCAGTTCTTCGGCCAGCTGGGTGTTGCTGATGGTGACAGCCTCATCCAGGGTCTTGCCTT
Source organism: Pseudomonas sp. CYM-20-01 (assembly GCF_023169845.1). Lineage (NCBI taxonomy): Bacteria > Pseudomonadati > Pseudomonadota > Gammaproteobacteria > Pseudomonadales > Pseudomonadaceae > Pseudomonas > Pseudomonas sp. CYM-20-01. The sequence goes on from NZ_AP025169.1 coordinate 5,761,114, forward strand.
TCATCCATTCGGTCGCCAGCGAACTGGAAGCGATGGCCGAACCGCAGCCGTAGGTCTTGAACTTGGCGTCTTCGATAACGCCAGCGTCGTTGACCTTGATCTGCAGGCGCATCACATCGCCGCACGCCGGAGCGCCGACCATGCCGGTGCCGACATCAGGGTCTTCCGCGTCCATCTTGCCGACGTTGCGCGGGTTTTCGTAGTGGTCGATGACCTTTTCGCTGTAAGCCATGGTACTGAATCCTCACTCATCAGGGCCGCTCTGGAACCCTGTAGAAACGCCTGCGTTTTCCGCCACGTTCCTACAGAGCTGGGGTGGCGGCTTCTATAGTTAGTGTGCCGCCCACTCGATCTTGGAAATATCGACACCGTCTTTGTACATGTCCCACAGCGGCGACAGGACGCGCAGCTTGTTGACGGCTTCGCAGACTTTCTGCGCGGCGTAGTCGACTTGCTCTTCGGTGGTGAAACGGCCGAACGTAAAGCGGATCGAGCTGTGTGCCAGTTCGTCGTTGCGGCCCAGTGCGCGCAGTACGTACGAAGGCTCAAGGGACGCCGAGGTGCAGGCCGAACCGGACGAAACCGCCAGGTCCTTGAGCGCCATGATCAGCGACTCGCCTTCGACATAGTTGAAGCTCAAATTCAGGTTGTGCGGTACACGGGCGGTCATGCTGCCGTTGATGTACAGCTCTTCAAGGCCTTCGACCTGCTTGTAGAAGCGGTCGCTCAGCGCTTTGATGCGCACGTTTTCGGCAGCCATGTCTTCCTTGGCCACGCGGAAGGCTTCGCCCATGCCGACGATCTGGTGGGTCGCCAAGGTACCCGAACGCATGCCGCGCTCGTGACCGCCGCCGTGCATGGTGGCTTCGATGCGCACACGTGGCTTGCGGCTCACGTACAGGGCGCCAATGCCTTTAGGGCCATAGGTTTTATGGGCCGAGAACGACATCAGGTCGACTTTCAGCTTCGACAGGTCGATGTCGACCTTGCCGGTGGACTGGGCAGCGTCGACGTGCAGCAGGATGCCCTTGGAACGGGTCAGCTCGCCGATGGCCGCGATGTCGTTGATGGTGCCGATTTCGTTGTTCACGTGGATCACGGAAACCAGGATGGTGTCTTCACGCAGCGCGGCTTCGATCATGGCCGGGGTGACGATACCGTCGGTGGTCGGCTCGAGGTAGGTAACCTCGAAACCTTCACGCTCCAGTTGGCGCATGGTGTCGAGGACAGCCTTGTGCTCAATCTTGGTGGTGATCAGGTGCTTGCCCTTGGTCGCGTAGAAATGCGCCGCGCCCTTGATAGCCAGGTTGTCGGACTCGGTGGCACCGGAGGTCCAGACGATTTCACGCGGATCTGCGCCAACCAGGTCTGCCACCTGGCGACGAGCGTTCTCGACCGCTTCCTCGGCTTTCCAGCCGAATACGTGGGAACGGGAGGCCGGGTTGCCGAAGTTTCCGTCAACCAGCAGGCATTCGCTCATCTTTTGCGCGACACGCGGATCAACCGGGGTGGTCGCTGAGTAATCAAGGTAAATCGGCAATTTCATGGACTTTCTCCTAAATCAGGCTGGCTGGCGTGCCGTTAGCTCTTCGGCTGTCACTCGACGGCGGACGCTTCGATCTTGTCCAGACGCGGCGCCTTGGTGTTGCAACGGCGCTGGTCCTGACGCTGGGCTACTTCTTGCACCTCACGGCGAGTCACAAGATCAGCCAAGCTGATACCACTCAAAAACTCATGGATCTGCAGGCTCAAGTCACACCACAAGTGGTGCGTGAGGCAGGTGTCGCCGGCGTGGCAATCACCCAGCCCCTGGCATTTGGTGGCGTCGACGGATTCGTTGACCGCGTCGATCACCTGGGCGACCTGAATGCCCTGCATGTCACGGGACAACTGATAGCCACCACCCGGCCCACGCACACTGGACACCAGGTTGCTGCGACGCAATTTGGCGAACAGTTGCTCGAGATAGGACAGGGAAATGCCTTGGCGCTCAGAGATATCGGCCAGGGACACCGGCCCAGTTTGCGCGTGCAAAGCCAAGTCGAGCATGGCGGTCACCGCGTATCGGCCTTTTGTAGTCAGTCTCATGGACAAGTACCAAGGTGTTTCAGAATGGGAGCAAGTATGCGATTCCCGAGTATTTAAGTCAACTATAAGACCTAGTACTTTAGTCAGGATTACCCGTAAAAAGGGCGCGCGAATCATAGCAGGATGGGGTGGGGACGAACAGCGGGAACAGGGCCGGATGGAGATTGCTGGATCAACGGAGGTCAACATGTGGGAGGGGGCTTGCTACAGATAGCAGTCTGACAGCTGAAGAATGCATCGACTGACCCACTGTCATCGGGGGCAAGCCCCCTCCCACATTTGAGCTGCATTGGTCGCGAGGCCTCAGCCGACCTTGGTGGCGGCTTCGTCCTTGATTTCGGCGAAGTCTTCTTCGCGCAACTCAGGCAGATCCTTGGCGCAATACGGGCTACCCAGATCCTTCAGCGCACCACACATACCCTCCAACTTGCCGTCCACCGCCTGCAGATGGTCGAGCAACTGGCCGATAGCGCGTGCCACCGGGTCGGGCATATCTTCGCTGACACCGTAGGCATCAAAACCGATTTTCTCGGCCATCGCCTTGCGCTTGGCTTCCTGCTCATCGCCAACTTCCGGCTTGACGATGATCCGGCCCGGGATACCGACTACGGTAGCCCCCGGAGGCACGGCCTTGGTCACCACCGCATTGGAGCCAACCTTGGCACCCGCGCCGACAGTGAAAGGGCCGAGCACCTTGGCGCCCGCCCCCACCACCACGCCATCACCCAGCGTGGGGTGCCGCTTGCCTTTGTTCCAGCTGGTGCCGCCCAGGGTCACGCCCTGATAAAGGGTGACGTCATCACCAATTTCGGCGGTCTCACCAATCACGATGCCCATGCCGTGGTCGATAAAGAAACGGCGCCCGACTTTGGCACCCGGATGAATCTCGATCCCGGTCAACCAGCGACCGAAGTTCGACACCAGCCGCGCCAGCCATTTCCAGCCCATGCCCCACAAGGTGCCGGACAGGCGATGGATCCAGATGGCGTGCATGCCCGGGTAGCAGGTGAGCACTTCAAAGGCATTGCGCGCCGCCGGGTCACGGTGGAAAACACTCTGGATATCTTCTCGCAAACGCTCGAACATTTTTAATCCTTCCGTTTAAGAAGCTCGCCACGGGCCGCCTTCTGGGTTTCCGTGAGGATGCCACGCAATATATTCATTTCTGCCCGGCTGACCGAGCTGCGTCCGTAAAGGCGACGCAGGCGCGCCATCAAGTGCCGTGGTTTTTCCGGATCGAGGAACTCGATGGCCACCAGGGTTTGCTCCAGGTGTTCATAGAACCGTTCCAGCTCGTCCATGGTGGCCAACTCGCCACTTTTGGTCGAGGCAACCTCTTCCTTCTCTACCTTGCTTGGCTGACCAGCAGCGGCCAGCCAGGCCATGCGCACTTCGTAAGTCAACACCTGCACCGCTGCCCCGAGGTTCAGCGAGCTGAATTCAGGGTCTGATGGGATGTGCACGTGGTAGTGACATCGCTGCAGCTCTTCATTGGTGAGGCCGGAGTCTTCACGACCAAACACCAAGGCGATTTCAGCGCCACCGGCGGCCTCTTCCACCACCTTGGTGCCGCACTCACGAGGATCCAGCAATGGCCAGGGGATGCGACGGTCGCGGGCACTGGTACCGAGCACCAGGTTGCAGCCGACCAAAGCGTCTTCCAAGGTGGCGACGACCTGGGCTTTTTCAAGCAGGTCATTGGCACCGGATGCGCGGGCATCGGCCTCGTGATGCGGGAACACGCGTGGTTCGACCAGCACCAGGCGCGTCAGCCCCATGTTTTTCATGGCTCGCGCCACCCCGCCGATGTTGCCGGGATGACTGGTATTGACCAAGACGACACGAATGTTTTGCAGCAAGGGAGGCGCTCTCGGACACGGGAAAGGGGAGCAAATCTTACAGAACAGCCTAAGGTTATGCCATGAAAGCTAACGTCGTCCTTCACCTGAAGAAAGTTTCTGCTAGAATGCTCGGCTTTCTTTAACAACCTTAGGTGACACATCCATGCAGCCCATGCTGAATATCGCGCTGCGCGCCGCCCGCAGCGCCAGTGAATTGATCTTCCGCTCCATCGAGCGCCTGGATACCATCAAGGTCGACGAAAAAGACGCCAAGGATTACGTATCCGAGGTGGATCGCGCCGCCGAACAGAAAATTATCGACGCCCTGCGCAAGGCCTACCCTACCCACGGCATCCTCGGTGAAGAAACCGGCCTGCACAAAGGCAGCGGTGAAGGCGAAGACTACCTGTGGATCATCGACCCACTGGATGGCACCACCAACTTCCTGCGCGGTATCCCGCACTTTGCCGTGAGCATCGCGTGCAAATACCGTGGCCGCCTGGAACACGCCGTTGTTCTGGACCCGGTCCGCCAGGAAGAATTCACCGCCAGCCGTGGCCGTGGCGCCCAATTGAACGGTCGTCGCCTGCGTGTCAGCGGTCGTACCAGCCTGGACGGCGCCCTGCTGGGTACCGGCTTCCCGTTCCGTGACGACCAGATGGACAACCTGGAAAACTACCTGGGCATGTTCCGCGCCTTGGTTGGCCAGACCGCCGGCATCCGTCGCGCTGGCGCAGCAAGCCTGGACCTGGCCTACGTGGCCGCCGGTCGTTTTGATGCGTTCTGGGAGTCGGGCCTGTCCGAGTGGGACATGGCTGCAGGCGCGCTGCTGATCCAGGAAGCAGGCGGTTTGGTGAGCGACTTCACCGGCGGTCACGACTTCCTTGAAAAAGGCCACGTGGTTGCCGGTAATACCAAATGCTTCAAGGCAGTACTGACGGCGATCCAGCCGCACCTGCCGGCTTCGCTGAAGCGCTAAGCGAGCAGGCACAAAAAAGCACCCCGAGGGGTGCTTTTTTTATGCCTGGGATTTGAGGTTTGCCGCAACTCCAGCAACAACACAAATCAATTGTGGGAGGGGGCTTGCCCCCGATTGCAGTGGGTCAGCACCTAACAAGCTGACTGATCCACCGCTATCGGGGGCAAGCCCCCTCCCACATTTTGAACTCACATAATTTTTTGCATCTGTACCAGGCTTGAGATTACTGCTGGTTCTGGCCCAGCACCAAGCGGCCTTCCTTGTCGACCGGAATCTGGCCGCCTGGATCACGGTCCATACGCACCGAGCCTTCCTTGCCATCCAAGGTGTAACGCACGTCATAACCGACAACCTTGTCGCTGATGTCGTTGACGGTGTTACAACGGGTTTGCGTGGTGGTGTAGGTATCGCGGTTCTGCATACCTTCCTGAACCTTGTTACCGGCATAACCGCCACCGACCGCACCGGCTACGGTAGCCAGCTTCTTACCGTTACCGCCACCGACCTGGTTACCCAATAGGCCACCGGCCAGTGCACCGACCACCGTACCGACGATCTGGTGCTGATCCTGCACGGGCTTCTGCCGAGTCACGGCGACGTCCTTGCAGACCTCACGCGGCGTTTTAATCTGGGTTTTCACCGGCTGCACTGCCAGCACTTGCGCATACTCAGGGCCGCTTTTTACCAGGCTGTAGGTGGCAACAGCACCCCCGGCAGTCACACCGACAGCACCCAATACCGCACCAACCAGTAACGACTTGTTCACGTGAACCTCCTGACCATCACAAACGGATCGAAAGATCCGCGCTATACCCAGCCTTGGAGCAAAAAAAAAGGCACGAGTTCAATACTCGTGCCTTCTTTGTAACAGCGGATCAACAAGCGCCCATCAAGGGCGGTCGTCAACCTCCTTGCCAGTAGCCGCAGGAGGGATCAGATCTTCGCTGTTGAGGTTCAGCCAGATCAGCACCACGTTGGCGATATAGATCGACGAGTAGGTACCCGCCAGCACGCCGATGAACAACGCCAGGGAGAAACCCCACAGGTTGTCGCCGCCGAAGATCATCAGCGCCGCAATCGCCAGCAACGTGGAGATCGACGTCGCCATGGTGCGCAGCAGGGTCTGGGTGGTGGAGATGTTGATGTTCTCGATCAGCGAGGCCTTGCGCAGTACACGGAAGTTCTCGCGAACCCGGTCGAATACCACGATGGTGTCGTTGAGCGAGTAACCAATGATCGCCAGCACAGCCGCCAGCACGGTCAGGTCGAAGGTCACCTGGAAGTACGCCAGGATACCCACGGTCACGATCACGTCGTGGATCAGCGACACGATCGCGCCAACACCGAACTTCCACTGAAAGCGGAACGCCAGGTAGATCATGATGCCGACCAGCGCCATCAGCATGCCGAGGCCGCCCTGGTCGCGCAGTTCTTCACCCACTTGCGGGCCGACGAACTCGACGCGCTTGACCGACGCCGGGTTGTCGCCGCCGACCTTCTGCAAGGCCTCGGCCACCTGGTGACCCAGTTGCGGGTCTTCGCCCGGCATACGCACCAGCAGGTCGGTAGTCGCACCGAAGCTCTGCACGATGGCTTCGTGATAGCCGGCCTTGACCAGCTCGTTGCGCACCAGGGTAACGTCGGCCGGCTTCTCGTAGGTCAGCTCGATGAGCGTACCGCCGGTGAAGTCCAGACCGTAGTTCAGGCCCTTATGGAACCAGCTGAACAACGCCAGAACGGTAAGGAGCACGGTGACGCCGAACGCAATGTTGCGAACGCCCATGAAGTTGATTGTACGTAACATGGCAGCCCCTTAAATCCACAACTTCTTGAAGTCACGCCCGCCAAAGATCAGGTTGACCATTGCGCGGGTCACCATGATGGCCGTGAACATCGAGGTAAAGATACCGAGGGACATGGTCACCGCAAAACCTTTGACCGGGCCAGTGCCCATGGCAAAGAGAATCCCGCCGACCAGCAAGGTGGTCAGGTTGGAGTCGAGAATCGCAGTAAATGCCCGGCCGAAGCCTTCGTTGATTGCACGCTGTACGGTCATGCCCGCCGCGATCTCTTCACGGATCCGCGAGAAGATCAGTACGTTGGCGTCTACCGCCATACCCATGGTGAGTACGATACCGGCGATACCTGGCAGGGTCAGAGTAGCACCCAGCAGCGACATCAGGGCCAGCAGCATCACCATGTTGCCCGCCAGGGCCACGGTGGCGATGATGCCGAAGAAGCGGTAGATGGCGATGATGAACAGCGACACGAACAACATGCCCCACAACGCCGCGTCGATACCCTTGGTGATGTTGTCGGCACCCAGGCTCGGGCCGATGGTACGTTCTTCAGCGAAGTACATCGGTGCGGCCAGGCCACCGGCACGCAGCAGCAGGGCCAGCTCCGAGGATTCGCCCTGGCCGTTCAGGCCAGTGATGCGGAATTGAGCACCCAGCGGCGACTGGATGGTCGCCAGGCTGATGATCTTCTTCTCTTCCTTGAAGGTCTGGACCGGTACGTCCTTCTCGACGCCGTCGACCATCTGCTTGGTGTAAGTGGTGACAGGGCGCTGCTCGATGAAGATCACCGCCATGCTGCGACCAACGTTGCTGCGCGTGGCGCGGCTCATCAGGTCGCCACCGTGGCCATCCAGGCGGATGTTCACTTCAGGCGTACCGTGCTGCGAGTCAAAACCGGCCTTGGCATCGGTGACCTGGTCACCGGTGATGATCAAGCCACGCTCGATCAGTGCAGGAGGACGATTGCCTTCGCGGAACTCGAACTCCTCGGCAGTGGCGCGGGTAGCACCCGGCTCGGCCGCCAGACGGAATTCCAGGTTGGCCGTCTTGCCCAGGATACGCTTGGCTTCAGCCGTGTCCTGCACGCCCGGCAGCTCAACCACGATGCGGTTGGCGCCCTGGCGCTGGACGATCGGCTCGGCTACACCCAGCTCGTTGACGCGGTTACGCACCGTGGTCAAGTTCTGCTTGATGGAGTATTCACGGATTTCCGCGATCTTGGCCGGCGTCATCGCCAGGCGCAGTACAGGCTGACCATTGAGGTCGGCCGGTACGATGTCGAAATCGTTGAAGTTCTTGCGGACCAGCGCACGGGCCTGTTCGCGGGACGCTTCGTCAGAGAAACCCAGCTGGATGGCACCGTTGAACTGCGGCAGGCTGCGATAGCGCAGCTTCTCTTTGCGCAGCAGGCTCTTCACGTCGCCTTCGTAGACTTTCAGGCGAGCGTCGAGGGCTTTGTCCATGTCGACTTCCAGCAGGAAGTGCACACCACCGGACAAGTCCAGGCCCAGCTTCATCGGGTGCGCGCCAATGCTGCGCAGCCATTGTGGCGTGGTCTGTGCCAGATTGAGCGCGACTACATAGTCATCACCCATGGCCTTGCGTACGACGTCCTTGGCCGGCAATTGGTCTTCTGCCTTGGTCAGGCGCAACAAGCCGCCTTTGGCACCCGCCGCCAATGTTGCCGCCTTGACCTGGATCCCCGCATCAGTGAGCGCTTTGCTCGCACGGTCCAGATCGGCCTGATTGACCTGCAGCGAAGTGCTGGCGCCAGTGATCTGGATCGCCGGGTCATCAGGATAAAGATTGGGAGCGGAATAAATAAAACCGATCGCCAGCACCGCCAGGATCAGTACGTATTTCCACAGAGGGTATTTGTTCAGCATCACGCCGCCCGCTTATAACGCGGGGCGCCTTGCGCGCCCCGTCGATTGGTAAAGGTTGTTACTCAGATCGCTTTGAGCGTGCCTTTTGGCAGCGTGGCGGCGATGGCGCCCTTCTGGAACTTCATTTCTACGGTGTCGGAGACTTCCAGGACCACGAAAGCATCGGAAACCTTGGTGATCTTGCCGGCGATACCGCCAGTGGTCACCACTTCGTCGCCTTTTTGCAGGCTGCCGAGCAGGTTTTTCTGCTCTTTGGCGCGCTTGGCCTGTGGACGCCAGATCATCAGGTAGAAGATGACCAGGAAGCCGACCAGAAAAATCCACTCGAAACCACCGCCCATAGGACCGGCAGCGGCAGGCGCAGCGGCATCAGCCATGGCGTTAGAGATAAAAAAGCTCATTTAGCACTCCAGTTGCAAATAGTGAATCTTAGGGTCGGAAAACTCAGTCCAAGGGCGGCACAGGGAGCCCGCGCTTGGCATAGAAGGCATCGACGAAGGCGGCCAATGTACCCTGTTGAATAGCCTCGCGCAAACCAGCCATCAGGACTTGGTAGTGACGCAAATTGTGGATGGTATTCAACATGCTACCCAGCATTTCCCCACACTTGTCCAGATGGTGCAGATAAGCACGGGAGAAGTTCTGGCAGGTGTAGCAGTCACAGGTGGGATCCAGCGGCGAATCATCATGGCGATGGAACGCGTTACGGATCTTCAGCACGCCTGTATCGATGAACAGATGCCCATTGCGGGCATTACGGGTTGGCATCACGCAATCGAACATGTCCACACCGCGGCGCACACCCTCTACGAGATCTTCCGGTTTGCCAACGCCCATAAGGTAACGAGGTTTGTCAGCCGGCATCAGGCCCGGCAGGTAATCCAGTACCTTGATCATCTCGTGCTTGGGCTCGCCCACCGACAGACCGCCGATGGCAAGGCCGTCAAAACCGATCTTGTCGAGACCTTCGAGCGAGCGTTTGCGCAGGCTTTCATGCATACCGCCCTGGACGATCCCGAACAGCGCCGCCGTATTGTCGCCATGGGCGTTCTTCGAGCGCTGGGCCCAACGCAGCGACAACTCCATGGAAATCCGCGCGACGTCTTCATCGGCCGGGTACGGCGTGCACTCATCGAAAATCATTACGATGTCGGAACCCAGGTCACGCTGCACCTGCATCGACTCTTCCGGGCCCATGAATACCTTGGAACCGTCCACCGGCGAGGCGAAGGTCACGCCCTCTTCCTTGATCTTGCGCATGGCACCCAGGCTGAACACCTGGAAACCACCCGAGTCGGTCAGGATAGGGCCCTGCCACTTCATGAAGTCATGCAGGTCGCCGTGCTTCTTGATCACTTCCGTGCCCGGGCGCAGCCACAGGTGGAAGGTGTTGCCGAGGATGATCTCGGCGCCGGTGGCGACGATGTCACGCGGCAGCATGCCCTTGACGGTGCCGTAGGTGCCCACGGGCATGAAGGCCGGGGTCTCGACGGTGCCGCGCGGGAAAGTCAGGCGACCACGACGGGCTTTACCGTCGGTGGCGAGCAATTCAAACGACATACGACTCATAGTTGTTCCTCTGGGCCGCGTGGCGCCGGGTTACGGGTGATAAACATCGCATCACCGTAGCTGAAAAAACGGTATCCATTGGCGATGGCGGCTTGATATGCGGCCATGGTCTCGGGATAACCGGCAAATGCCGACACCAGCATCAACAGCGTGGATTCCGGCAAATGGAAGTTGGTGACCAGGCAATCGACCACATGGAACGGCCGGCCTGGGTAGATAAAGATGTCAGTGTCGCCACTGAACGGCTTGAGCACGCCATCACGCGCCGCACTCTCCAGCGAGCGCACGCTGGTGGTGCCCACCGCGATCACCCGCCCGCCCCGCGCCTTGCACGAAGCCACGGCATCCACGACGTCCTGGCTGACTTCCAGCCACTCGCTGTGCATATGGTGGTCTTCGATGTTATCCACACGCACCGGCTGAAACGTACCGGCCCCCACGTGCAGGGTCACATAGGCGGTCTCGACGCCCTTGGCCGCAATCGCATCCAGCAGCGGCTGGTCGAAATGCAACCCGGCCGTCGGCGCGGCAACGGCGCCCAGGCGTTGGGAGTACACCGTCTGATAGCGCTCGCGGTCCGAGTCTTCGTCGGGGCGGTCTATATAAGGAGGCAACGGCATATGGCCGACACGCTCCAGCAGCGGCAACACTTCTTCGGCAAATTTGAGCTCGAACAGCGCATCATGGCGCGCCACCATCTCGGCTTCGCCACCGCCATCAATGAGGATGCTCGACCCCGGTTTCGGCGACTTGCTGGAGCGCACATGGGCCAGCACGCGATGGCTGTCCAGCACCCGCTCCACCAGAATCTCCAGCTTGCCGCCGGAGGCTTTCTGGCCAAACAGCCGCGCCGGAATCACCCGGGTATTGTTGAACACCATCAGATCGCCTGGGCACAAATGCTCAAGCAAATCAGTGAATTGACGGTGTGCGAGGGCACCGCTCACCCCGTCCAGGGTCAGCAGTCGACTGGCGCGACGCTCGGCCAAAGGGTGGCGAGCGATCAGCGAATCAGGGAGCTCAAAAGTAAAGTCAGCAACGCGCATGATGGGGTTCGTCTAGCAGGGCCGGGAAGTCTAGCGGAAATAGTCAAAATTGACCATGAAACGTGATTGACCAACGGTAATCACCTCTCTATACTTCGCCGCCATTGAGCCCTGATGGCGGAATTGGTAGACGCGGCGGATTCAAAATCCGTTTTCGAAAGGAGTGGGAGTTCGAGTCTCCCTCGGGGCACCATCTTAAAAAAAGACCTTGAAATTCAAGGTCTTTTTTTTCGTCTGTAGAAAAGTGGTTTGTCGACGCAACAACTCCCTTCCCCCTCCCACTCCCCCTCACTTATGCAAGATCGCCCGATAAATATCCTCCAACGCCATGATGCGCTGAGCGGCGTTGAGTTTGATGGCTTCCTTGGGCATGCCGAACACCACGCAACTGGCTTCATCCTGGGCGACTGTCGCGGCCCCGGCCTCGAGCATTTCCTTGAGCCCGCGCGCGCCGTCGTCGCCCATGCCGGTCATGATGATGCCGGTGGCATTCCTGCCGGCGTAGCGGGCCACCGAGCGAAATAGCACATCCACGGAGGGTCGATGGCGGTTGACCAGCGGTCCATCGATCACCTGAGCGTGGTAATAGGCGCCGCTGCGGTTGACCATCAGGTGCTTGCCGCCGGGTGCGATCAGGGCCAGGCCAGGCAGGATACGGTCGTTGTTGCGCGCTTCGCGCACCTCGATTTCGCACACGCTGTTGAGGCGCTCGGCGAACGAAGCGGTGAACTTCTCGGGCATGTGCTGCACGATCACCATACCCGGGCATACGCGCGGCAGTGCCGTCAGCACGGCTTCCAGCGCTTGGGTGCCGCCGGTGGAGGTGCCGATGGCGACGATACGCTCGGTGGTCTGGGCCATGGCGTGGCCATTGCCGGCTGGCAGGATCGCATCGGCACTGAGCTTGCTGGCCGGGGTCAATGGCGGGCTGACGCTGCGCTTTCCCAGGTTCTTGACGTTGGAGTTCGCTGCGGCCCGGATCGCGGCCACCAACTCGGCCGCCGACTCAATCAGGAAACTCTTCAGGCCGGTTGAGGGCTTGGTGATGATTTCCACAGCGCCCGCCGACAGCGCCTGCAGGGAGGTTTCCGCGCCTTTCTGGGTCAGCGAGGAGCAGATCACCACCGGCGTCGGCCGCTCGCTCATGATTTTCTTGAGAAACGTGATGCCGTCCATGCGCGGCATTTCGACATCCAGCACGATCACGTCCGGCCATTCCCGCGCCAGTTTGTCCATGGCGAAAATCGGGTCGGAAGCCGCCCCCATGACGTGGATATCCGGCGTATCGCTGAGAATCGCCAGCAGTACCTGGCGCACCACGGCCGAATCATCGACCAGCAGCACACTGATTTTTTTGGTAGGCATCTTCTTGAAGTATTCCCATTGGTTGGTGCCGAACCCAGACGTTGCCGTTCCACAGGTCGAACATGATCGTGCGGTAACCGGTACTGCCCATGTCCTGGGCGGTCAGGTGCAGGTGATGACGCTCGGCCAGGGCCAGCGCCGCGCGAATATTCAGGCTGGCCACGTCCTGCGTCGGCAGGCGGCGTTGCAGATCAGGAAACATCTCGCCGCCACCGAACAACTTGACCTGGTAATCCCGTGCATGCGTGCCATTGATTTGCGCGTGGCGCAGCAGCAGTTCCAGGGCTTCGTCGGCATACCGGCCATCGAGGGGCTGATGGTTGCGCAGGCGCCCCGGCAGCATGAAGTGACACATGCCGCCGATCAGCCGCTGCGGATGCCAAAAGGTGATCGCCACGCATGAGCCGAGCAAGGTCCGCAGGCGCGTCGGCCGCGTTGCAAAACTGACTTGGCCAGGCGCCAATACCACTTCGGTCGTACCCACGGGCTTTTTCATGGCTTGCGGTAAATCGACGGCGCCACCAGCTTCAAGGTGTCATTGACGCCGTGGAGGCTTTCGGAGTGACTGATGATCAAATAACCGCCGCGTTTAAGCAGCGGCAACAGACGCGCGACCACCTGGCTCTTGGTCTGCTGATCGAAATAAATCATCACGTTGCGCAGGAAAATCACCTCAAACTCCCCCAGCGCCGGCAGCGCTTCGTTAAGGTTGACCTGGATAAAGTTGACGCGGTTGCGCAAGGTCTTGTCGATCAGGACGGTGCCCTCCTGACGTCCCATGCCCTTGAGGCAGTACTTGACCAGCAGCGGCTGGGGCAATGTCTCAATGCGTTCCATTGAGTAATGCCCTGTGCGCGCCTTGGCCAGTACCTGGGAGCTAATGTCCGAGCCGATCACTTCCCAGGGCGTGGTGCCGAGGCTTTCGGCCAGGGTCATCGCCAGGCTGTAGGGCTCTTCGCCGGTGGAACTCGCCGCGCTCCACACGCGAAACATCCGGCCCGGCGCGGCCTGGGGCAACACGTGCTGACGCAGGAAGTCGAAGTGCTTGGGCTCGCGAAAAAAATAGGTTTCGTTGGTGGTCAGCAAATCCAGCGCAACCTGCAGTTCGCCCTTGCGCTGGTCATTCATGATCAGCTTGAAATACTCACCATAGCTCTGCAGCTCATAGTGCTTGAGGCGCTTGAACAGGCGCCCGGCCACCAGGGCTTTCTTGGCGGGCGACAGGTTGATGCCGGCCGCCCGGTACAGCCAGGTCTGGAACTGACCGAATTCATGATCGTCGATGGAGACGGTGTCTGACATGATCGAGCCTCAACGCAGGTCGAGGTCAGGGGCCGGCGCCTGGCCGGCCTCGGCCAGGCTGGACATCTCGTCGATGGACAGCACCTTGTCCACTTCCAGCACGATCACGAATTTGCCCTCGACCTTGGCCATGCCACTGATGAAATCGGCGCGAATGCGCGCACCGAAGCTGGGTGGCGGTTCGATCTGCGTGGCCGGGATCTCCTGCACGGCAGATACCGTATCGACCAGCAGCCCGATGTCCTGTGGCTGACCGTCCTCGGTACTCGCCTCGATGATGATCACGCAGGAACGCCGGGTGATCGCCGAGTTGGCCCGCCCAAAGCGCGCCGACAAGTCCACCACCGGCACCACTGCGCCGCGCAGGTTGATCACCCCGCGCACGAAAGCGGGCATCATCGGCACCACGGTCAGGCTGCCGTATTCGATAATTTCCTTGATCCCCAGGATGCCGATGGCGAACATTTCGCCGCCCAGCATGAAGGTCAGGTACTGCGCATCCTCATCGACCGCCACTGCGGTCTGCCGAGTCGTCATTACTGCGCCCATGTCACTACTCTCCCTTGTAGGCCCGCATCGATCGTGCGATCAGAAGCGGGTGAAATCCGATTCGTCCGGGGCACTGGCCATGGTGTAGGCGAACGCCTTGCGCGGCGGCGTTGGTTTGGTGCGCGGCGGTTGACGGTTGGGCGTGCTGCCGGGGCTGTCCACGCCGGTGCTTTGCACCGCAGCCTTGGACGCTGAATCCAGCACGAAGAAACTCATGGCCTGTTGCAGTTGCTCGGCCTGGCTGCTCATTTCTTCGGCCGTGGCCGCCAGTTCCTCACTGCTCGAGGCGTTTTGCTGGGTCACTTGGTTGAGCTGGGTCATCGCCGTGTTGATCTGCGCTACGCCGGCGGCCTGTTCTTCGGACGCCGCGCTGATTTCCTGCACCAGGTCGGACGTCTTGTTGATGGAAGGCACCATTTCGTCGAGCAACTTGCCGGCTTTCTCGGCCATCTCCACGCTGCTGGAAGACAGTTCGCCGATTTCCTGGGCGGCGACCTGGCTGCGTTCGGCCAGCTTGCGCACTTCGGCGGCCACCACGGCGAAACCCTTGCCGTGCTCGCCGGCCCGAGCGGCCTCGATGGCGGCATTAAGCGCGAGCAGATTGGTCTGGTAGGCGATGTCATCGATGATGCTGATGCGCTGGGCGATTTTCTTCATCGCCACCACCGTCTGCTGTACCGATTCGCCGCCCTCGGTGGCTTCCTTGGCCGCTTTGCTGGCCATGCCGTCCGTGACCTTGGCGTTTTCGGTGTTTTGATTGATGCTGGCGCTCATCTGCTCGACCGACGCACTGGTTTCCTCGACGCTGGCAGCCTGTTCACTGGTGGCCTGGCTCATCGATTGCGCGGTGGCGCTGACTTGTTCGGAGGCGCTGGCAAGGTTATCGGAGGCGTTACGCACTTCGCCGATGATATGGGCCAGCTTGCCGACCATGTTGCGCATGGCGTTGAGCACCATGCCGGTTTCATCTTTGCCACCTGGCTCGATGTGCGCATTAAGGTTGCCTTCGGCCAATTGCTCGGCGGCGCTCGCCGCCTGGCGCAACGGCCGGGAAATGATCCGCGCGATGAATATCGCCAGGCCCAGACCGATCAGCAGGGATGCGACCAGTACCGCGATGATCGACACGCGTGAGCTTTCATACAGCGCCGAGCCCTTGTCACCCGCGGCAGTGGCGCCGGCGTCATTGAGCTCGACCATTTTCTGCAGGCGGTTGGTCACCTCATCGAAATGCCCTTTGGATTCACCCCGGAGCAAACTGCGCGCCTGGGCTTCCTGGTTCTGACGGGAAAACTCCAGGACCTGCTTGCTGCTCGCAATGTAGGCATCCCATGCGCTTTTCACGCTGAGCAGGAGTTGACGATCGTCATCGTTCGACAGCAATTGCTCGTAGGTCTGCATGCGGGTTTCGAACTGCTGGCGCGCTTCGGTGGCTTCGCGTTCGGCCTGGGCCTTTTCTTCGGGAATCTCGGTACCGATGTGGCGGTTTTCTTTCAAGCGATAGTTGGCAGCAAAAAAACGCATGCCTGCGGCTGCACGCATGGAGGGCATCCAGTTGCCCTTGATGTCCTGGGCGGCCTGGTTGACGGCACCGAGCTGAAGGATAGCGAAGGCGCCCATGGCCCCGGTGAGGGCCAGGACCACCAGGAAAGAGCTGATCAGCTTGGTGGAAATTTTAAGATCGTAGAACCATTTCATCAGGGAACCTCCATGGAATTGCAAAGACGTCAGCGGGCGACGAGCGGTGGCGACTGAGGCGCCTGGGCCGTGCGGGCTTCCAGTTGTACGATTTGATTGAGTAGCGCCGGTACATCCAGGATCAAGGCCACTGCGCCGCTGCCCAGAATGGTCGAGCCACTGATACCGCGCAGTGCTCCGAACAACTTGCCCAGTGGCTTGATCACGGTCTGGAACTCGCCGTGCAGGTCATCGACCACCAGCCCGGCCTTGTGCTCGGCATAGCGCACCACCACCACGTTCTGACGGCGAGCGGCCGGGCCTTCGTGGCTGAAGTGGTCGCGCAAGTCCACCAGGGGCAGCACCTCGCCACGCAGGTCCAGATAGCCCTGATCGCGGCTCGACTGGCGCTGGCGTTCATCCAGCTCGACGCATTCCTGGACCATGTCCAGCGGAATCACGTAGGTGGATTGGTCGACGCCGACCAGGAAGCCATTGATGATCGCCAGGGTCAGCGGCAAGCGAATGCGCACCACCGTGCCCTGGCCTGGGCGGCTGTCGAGGTCCACGGTGCCGCGCAACAGCGTGATATTGCGCTTGACCACGTCCATGCCGACGCCACGCCCGGACAGGTTGGTGACGGCCTCGGCGGTAGAGAAGCCCGCCTCGAAGATCAGGTTGTAGACCTCCTGGTCGGAGAGCACCGCGCCGCTGGCCACCAGCCCGCGTTCCTGGGCTTTTTCCAGAATGCGGTCGCGGTTGAGCCCGGCGCCGTCATCGGCGATTTCGATGACGATGCTTCCGGAGTCGTGGTAGGCATTCAGGCTCAGATGGCCCTTGCTCGACTTGCCCGCCGCACGTCGCGCATCGGCGCTTTCGATACCGTGGTCCATGGCGTTGCGCAGCAGGTGCATCAGCGGGTCGCCGATCTTCTCGACCACGGTCTTGTCCAGCTCGGTCTCCGCGCCGCTGATGATCAGCTCGATGTCCTTGCCCAGTTCCTGGCTGACATCGCGCACCACGCGACGGAAGCGGTTGAACGTGTCGCCGATGGGGATCATGCGCAGGTGCAGGGCACCATCGAGAATCTCTTCTACCAGCCCGGACACCGTCGAGGTGGCCTCTTGCAGCGGGTCGTTGTTACAGGAGCGCGCCAACAGGCTGGCGCCGGCGCTGGCGATCACCAATTCGCCGACCAGGTTGATCAACTCATCGAGCTTGTCGGCGTTGACCCGAACATAACTGCCGTCGCGGGTTTTCGCCTCGCTGTTCGCTGGCTGGCGCTGGGGCGACGCGGGGGCCAGGCCTGGCTCGGCTTGCGCGATCAGGTCACTGCCGATGGCGACGCTGCTTGCGGGCGTTTCGTCGACGGCGCGGATGTGCACGTCACAGTCGTCGCGCACGAAGTCGAACACTTCGTTGAGCGTGGCATGGCTGGCCGTCGAACGCAGGTCGATCTCAAAGCCCAGGTAGCAGCTTTCCGGGTCCCAGTGCTCCAGGGCGGGGATGCTGTCGGTCAGGGTGGTGACCTGCACCATTTGCCCCAGCGTATCGAGGTAGCGCAGGAACGACAGCGGGTCCATGCCATTACGGAACACGTCCACGCCGAAACGCAGAGAAATATGCCAAAGCACGTCGGCCCCTGTGTCGTCGTGCACCGCAGCGGGTACGACGTCGGCAGTGGCGGTGCGCAGCGGCTGATAGTCGCTCAGCGCCTCGCGCAAGGTCTCACCGCGCTCCAGCGTGGCCGGGGTCGGCGTCTCACCGCGACTGGCGACCACGTCGATCAGTTCAAGCATGTGGTCGCCGCACTTGAGCAGCAGCGCGATCAACGCCGCGTCCACCGCCACACTGCCATCGCGCAGGCGATCGAGAACGTCTTCGACGATATGCGTGAACCCCACGATCGACGCGAGGCCGAACAGTCCGGCGGAACCCTTGATAGTGTGCGCGGCGCGGAAAATCGCGCCGATGGCATCCTGGTCGCCGGGGTCGCTTTCCAACTGCAGCAGGGATTGCTCCATGGCCTGCAGTAGCTCGCGCGCCTCGACGATGAAGGTCTGCAGTGCCTGATCGAGATTGATGCTCACCTGGACTTTCCTTGTCGATCAATGAACGGGACAGTGCCGCTTAAAGAGCGGCGCTGCGACACAGTTGGAGCGCCTGCATGACTGCCTGGCTCTGGCCGGTGACACTCAAGGCGGTGCCGGCAATGCCGGCTTCACGCTGGATGACGGCCAGCAACTGCAGGCCGGCACCGTCCATTTCCGTCACCTGGGACAGGTCCAGTTCCAGGCGCGGCGCCGCGCCCATCTGCGGCCACAACGCGCCCGCCAGTTCAGCGACGGTGTAGATCGTGAGTTCGCCGTCGATGCCCACATGGGTAGTGTCGTCGATTGTTTCGTGAGTGATCGGCATGTTGGCCTCCCTGGCGCCGGGTGTCAGGGCAGGATCAATTTGGAGACCGCCGCCAGCATCTGCGCCGGCTGGAATGGCTTGACCACCCATGCCTTGGCGCCCGCGGCCTGGCCTTCGGCCTTCTTCGATTCCTGAGACTCGGTGGTCAGCATGATGATCGGGGTGAACTTGTAGTTGGCCAGCTTCTTCACCTCCTTGACGAAGGTGATGCCATCCATGTTGGGCATGTTCACGTCGCTGATGATCAGGTGCACTTTTTGCCCGGTCAGCTTGTTCAGGGCGTCCTTGCCGTCGCTGGCCTCGATCACGTCGTAACCGGCGCTTTTCAAGGCGATGCCGACCACTTGGCGCACGCTGCTGGAGTCGTCGACCACTAATACATTCTTCGCCATGATGTGCTCCTAAAAGAAAGTGATGTCTTGGGAATTCGACTGCACTGCCGCCTCGCCACGATGGAGGCGTCGTTGCTCGTCAGTGGCATAGGTGGTTTCCATGCGCGCCAGCCACTGGCGAGCGTCGATGTCCAGCGGCTGGTCCGGGGTCTGGTTGGCCTGTTGCAGATGGTCATGCAGGGCGTGCATGTTGTCGCGCACGTGACTGAGGATCTGGCTGACCCGGTCCTGGAATTGCAGGTTGACCAACACCTCGGTCATCTCATCGCGGATGCCGTAGCTTTCCTGTTTGAGCAGGTCGGCGGATTCGGCCAGACGCCCAGTGATGTTCTGGAAGCGTGTGAGCACCATTTGAATACTGTTTTCGGACTCGGCCACCGAATGGCTGTCCTGGTCGGCACTGCTGGACGCGGCCTGCACCAATTGAGTAATGGCGTTATTGATGATGTCGACCTTGGCCGACATCTGCTGGCCCGTTTCACTGGATTTGCTCGACAGGCTGCGCACCGCATCGGCCACCACCGCGAAGCCGCGACCGGCCTCACCGGCGCGCGCCGCTTCGATGGCCGCGTTGAGGGCCAGCAGGTTGGTTTGTGCGGCAATCGCTGCCACATCAGCGGCCATGGTACGCAGCTCGCCCGTGTAGGCGGTCAGGCTGCGCACCTGCGCCAGGGTCTGGTCACGGCTGGTTTGCGTGGCCTTGAGCGAATTGATCACCTGGCTCAACTCGCTGTCACTGCGTGCCAGCACCTCAAGCGCGCCGTCAGCGGCCTGCCCGTCCAGCTCGCCGGCCGCGTGCTGCGACGCTTGTACCGTTTCCTCCAAGCGGGTGGCGATCCCGGTGAAACGGTTCACCAGGCTCACAATCGCTTCCTCGGTCTGATGGCGCGAGCTTTCCACCTGCTTGGCCCAGATGGGCATGGCGCCCAGCAATACCTCATCGAGCTGTGCACGCGAGGCCAAGCCGTTATGCGCGTACACACTCGATTGGTCCGCCTGCGCCTGAGCAATCGCTCGCTGCAGTGCGTTGCGCTGTGAAGCCGCGCTCCAGGCACAGGCACCGAGGCCGATCATCACCAGTACCGTGCAGGCCAGCAGATTGGCCGGCGAAGTGGATTGCACGAGTATCCACACAACGGCCGGCACGACCGGAATCAAGGCGAACCAACGGAAACGAGGATAAACGGGAAGGTGCGTGCGGCTGGATGGGCGCTGGGGCATGAGTTCGATCCTTGAACAGTGTTGCGGATGTAAACGACATAGAGTTTATCCGCCCCTAGCGGCTCAACTTTAGGTCTGTTGAGTGCCTTCCGTCTGGTTTATGACCGGTGTGTGACTGAGCACGGAGTTAAGTGTAGGTGACGCCAGCTGACACGCTCAGGCTGCTTGCAGGATCGTACAAGCGCCCTCGATCCCTCATTCGCTAACCTGACGACTCTTATCCAGCAGAGTCTCCGACATGTCTCAGTCACAGCCCCCGACACACCCCATAAATCTCATCCAAAAAGCTGACCTGATCGACCAACCATGGAGCCCACGCGTCGTTGCGGAGATGAACGACTACCAGTTCAAAGTCGTGCGCATCGAAGGCGAGTTCATCTGGCACTCCCACCCCGAAACCGACGAGGCCTTTCTGGTACTTGACGGTACCCTGCGTATCGACCTTGCAGACGGCCCGGTCTATGTCGCACCGGGTGAGCTGTACGTGGTCCCTCGGGGCGTAGCGCACCGCACAGCCGCCGAAGGCGAGGCCAAGCTGATGATGATCGAGCCACGGGGCATCTTGAATACCGGGCATGAAGGTGGGGAGCTCACGGCTGTGAATGACCAGTGGATCTGAGGCTGGCGTCGCCTGCTCGCTCATACTGTTATGAGACACTCACTCCACTTATCGTGTCAGCCTTGAACAGGTCAAGACGCGGCCGCCCCGGACGAGCGGCCGGGAGGGTTATTTCAGCAAGGCAATCAGCGTGCAGACCACCGTGATCGCCAGCGCCGGCCATTGCATCGGCATGAAAAAGAAGTGGTGGCGCACGCCATCGGCGTGCGGTTGTCGGTTCAGTACAAAGCCCAGCACGGTGTTGATCGCTGACCCCGCCCCGAAGCCGAGCAACACCTGCATCAGCGATGTGTTGCCGGGTTTGACGCTGGGGTCGGGCCACAGCCACATTAATAGCAGCACCATCGCCACCGGTGTAAACAACGTCAGCCAGCCTGCGCCGCGATAGATCATCGATTAATCCTCACAACTTGCGAGTCTGTGGGGGCCTGGGTGGGAAGTGAGTGCATGCGTTTTTCCGTCCTTGTAATGGGTCAAGCCTTGCACCGCCCCCGTCTGGTGGCCGAGTGCATTTGGCACGGCGAGTTGGAACATGGCTAATTAATATTGTTCCTTGGGCAAATGACTTCACAGGGGCGTGAGCCTGGCAGTTCGCGGTATTGGGGTCTTTTTTTTCCTGCGTAGAACAGTGATCATCGCCCTCCCCCAAGCCCTAGGAACCAAGACCATGGAGTTGACGCTGGAAGCTGTTGCGCTTTTTGCACTGAAGCTGGTGCACGAGACGGACGGCGGCAGCCCGGTTTTGCGGGACGATCCGGTGATGGATGGGTATGAGCGGGAGGTATTCGGGTTGCTGGTGCGGCAGGAGGATTTAGCGGTCATTCAATCCAAAGTCGCGGAATGTGTGGATCAAGCGCTTGAAGCCCTGGGCGGGGCCGATACGGTGATGGGGCGCGAGTTGCAGCGCTTGGCGCTGGGCGTGCGCCAGGCGTCGACATTGGATGAACTCAATGCCCCGCTCAACGCACTCAAGGATTACCTGAAAGCCATTCTGTAACGCGCGGTTCAGCGCCGCCCTTCCACCGCCATCCGCACCGCCAGCCCCATCAACACCGAGCCCATCAACCAGCGCTGCACCACTTGCCAGCTGGGCCGGGTGACGAAAAACACTGCGATCGACCCCGCCATGGTGGCAATCGTCGCGTTGACGCTCACGCTGATGAAAATCTGCGTAAAGCCCAGTACCAGGGATTGCGTCAGCACGCTGCCATGGCCGTTCGGGTCGATGAACTGCGGCAGCAGCGACAAATACATCACTGCCACCTTGGGGTTGAGCAGGTTGGTCACCAGGCCCATGGTGAACAGCTTGCGCGGGCTGTCCTTGGGCAAGTCCCGCACCTGGAACGGCGAACGCCCACCCGGCCGGATCGCCTGCCAAGCCATGTACGCCAGGTACAGCGCGCCGCCGAAACGCAGCGCGTCATAGGCAAACGGCACCGCCATGACCAGAGCCGTGATCCCCAAGGCGGCGCACAGCATATAAACCAGGAAACCCAAAGCCACGCCCCCCAGGGAAATCAACCCGGCCGTGCGGCCCTGGCAGATCGAACGGGAGATCAGGTAAATCATGTTCGGGCCGGGCGTGAGCACCATGCCGAGTGAAATCAGCGCATAAGCCAGCCAACTGGATAGTTCGGGCATTGTTGGGCTCCTGGGGTGTTAGGTTGTCAGCGAAATATTTGGTCAAGGTTGTCGGCTTGGCCGCCATGGTAGGGCGTTCAAAATGCGCGCGTTAGATACAGATCCGCGAGCAAAACGGCATACACCCAAGAGGCAGGACATGATCGACTTCAACAACAAAGGCTTCTTCAAGCTCAAGCAAAACAACGAATACGCCGAACGCGTCGCCGCCCTGCTGCTGGACGGAGAAGAAGTGGTCGACGCCTACAAGGCCATGCGCGACGGCGTGGTATTCACCACCAAGCGCATCATCGCGGTGAACGTGCAGGGGATTACCGGCAGCAAGAAGGACTTCACGTCGCTGCCGTATAAAAACATCGTGGCGTATTCGGTGGAGACATCCGGGACGTTTGATCTGGATTCGGAGCTGGAGATTTACTTTTCGTCGCTGGGCAAAGTGAAATTCGAATTTACCGGCAAGACCTCGATTGTGGAAATCTCGCGGTTGATTTCCAAGCACCTGCTGGCCTGATCGGCAGGCAATTGATTTAGACGGCGGTCCCCCAATCAAAATGTGGGAGGGGGCTTGCCCCCGATAGGGCCCCCTCCCACACCATCAAACCACAGCCCTACACACCAACGCCTTCCCCTTCCTCCACCGCCCCATTCGGCAACATCCCATTCGCCAAATCATCCACCACCGCCTTGGCCATCTCCCCCAAATAATGCGCCGCCCAGGCATAGCGATCTGCACTGGAATCCATGGCTGCATCCAACGCCAGCAACTTGGAACAGTGCAACAGCTCGGAGGCATGCTCCAGGGCATCACGGATGGGCACGCCGGAATTGACGCGGAATAGACGGTGGAGGTTCGGCTGCTTGCCGCAGGTGGAGAAGGTGATGATGCCGAGGGTGTTGTTGAGGGGTGGGTTGATCATTGGGCACCTCCAGAGTGGTTGGAGATGCTTACGATGGTATTGCGTGGGTACGACCTGTCAGAAACGCTCATTGGCTTAACTCCTAATGTAGATAAGAGCCGCCACGTTCGTTTCCAGGCGAGTGGGTGGCAGCTATGCGCAGGCTGGAAAACCGGGACAATAGGAACCCGGCAGACCCGAAGGTCTCCCGCGCACAGCCGCCATAACACGGATATGCTGGCACAAAAACACCAGCAATCGTGATAAATAGTGGCGCCTGTGCGCTATTGTTCCACGGGTTTCCAGGCCCGATCGCCGAAAGTCGACGACACGCCAAAAGTAGCCTAAAGACTGATTAGCGGAAAATCGGCTTTGTGGCTAAACGTGTCTGATGAAGCAGAAAAAATCAACTGAAATCAAAAGCCAATAACTTTTTATTAAACAATATAAAAGCAGTCGACGAGACCAGCACACATATGAAACCTGAGCAAAAGACATTAAATTTAGATTCATTTTACTCGAACATACTAAAAGAGGACGAATTAGGAGCAACCATCCGCACGCACATTTATATAGAGTCAGCTCTTGAGCAGCTGATTGAAATATTAGTTTCAGATTATGAGCACATCAAAAAGATGCAGCTCGACTTCTCTCAAAAGGTAAACCTAGCAGTTGCGGTAGGGATGCCAAAAGATTTCGCCCCAGCACTTTTAGCAGTCGGGACGATTCGAAATAAATTTGCGCACAGGATTGACACAAAAATTGACAAGGAGAAAACAAACAACCTTTACAAACAGCTTTCACCCGACCAGAGAAGTGCGATACATGCATCATTCAAAAACACGCTAAAAAAACACCACTAGATCAAGCGAGGAATCTTTCCGACATCACACCTAAAGAGCAATTTGCAATTTTATCTGTAGCATTATTAATGCAAATCCTCACCCTGATACAGGCACACGATAGATAAAAAAGCTGAATTGATTGGAACCACACAGTACTTTTATTAAAAGCGTGATCTTAGCGAGAACTGCACCGTTCGTATGAAATTTACAGCATCAACTCATAAGGCCCCAGCACCTTACTAGTCTGCACCAACCCCTGCCGCATCAACATCTCAAGATAACTCCCCGCCTCCATCGGAGGCCGCTTCAACGCCCGCCTCTGCTTCTGCGCCGCTCCCAGCACCGCCGCCTGATCCAGATCCCAAAGATCCGAAATAAAGTCATCTGGATGCATCGGCTCAATATCATAAGCAGACAGAATGTGCGCCGGGAAATCTTTCAAATTGAACGTCACGATAACCTCAGCTTTGCTCCGAATTGCCGCCGCCAGCACGTGACGATCATCTGGATCGGGCAGATCCAGACTCGAGCACAGATCCTCATATCCCGTCACCAAAGCGTCAGGTATAGCCTTGTCCATCAGCGCTGACGTGCAATTCACTTGCTCCGCCGTCAGATCGGGCCGGTTCTTGAGTACGTTGCGCTTCCACTCCTCATGAATCTGGCGGGTCCATCTCGCTCGATACAGCCCTGACAAGCCAAGCCACATCAGTAAATCCCGAAGCGCTGCCGGGTAAAGAACACAAGCATCGTATACAGCAGTAAAAGGCGAACACCTCATCCGTCATACCCCATTCCCAACTCCTGTGCCTGTTGTGCCAACGCTTCCATCGCCTCCTGACTTTCCTCATCCCTCCGCTGCTTGAACGCCATCAAGTCCGAAAAACGGATGCGTCGATGCCGACCGGTTTTTGTAAAGGGAATAGCGCCCTCCTCCAGCATCTTGACCAAGTGCGGCCGTGAAACGTTAAGCAGGTCAGCCGCTTCCTGCGATGTCAATTCAGCGTGCACCGGGACTACCTTGACCGCATTGCCGATCGCTAACTCGCCCAAAATATCGACCAGCAAGCGCAGTGCTGAGGTGGGGAGTACGAGGCTGTGAGGCTTATCTTCTTTGTCGAAGATGTCGATGCGCTGGGTTTCAAATTTGGTCGACAGCAGCGAGGCCAGCTCACGCTGGCCTTGTACGGCAGCTTCGACTTCCTTTTCCAGAGGAGGAATGGTTTTAGGGAGGTGATTGGCCATCATGATGCAACTCCGGTGTTTCGAAATTCAGTTGAGACCAAACCTAAACGAAACAAACGAAAATCGCAATATTCGAAACACCAACATCGGGCGCTACCCAATAGGCTCCTACTTCCGCTTGGTAAGCTCATCACCTCCTTCGCAGAAACCTGCGATACCAACCCACTCCACCCGCCACGGCCCCGACAACAACCACCCCATTCCCCACCAGCCAAAGCCCAAAATTCCGGCTCTGCTCCGCATCCCCCTCATAAAACGGCCCAAAATACGCCGATACCACCACTACCACACCGTTAAACACCCCAAGTGCCACCGCAACCACCAGCACAACAAACACCACCCCCTTAACCACTTTCAGGCAACCTTCCAAAACCATATCTCCCTGGACTCGTGATAATCCGAGAACGTCCCTTCAATCGAAAATCCCAGCTGAATACGCGGATAGCTCAACCAGTCCGTCAACCGCCGCCCGTTCCACAAGTCGATGTGATCACCACTGCGATTACCGAACGACTCGTTTCCCCGGCGCCAAAAGTCTTTGAAGAAGATAATGCCTTGATGCCCAGCCAGCTCATCTTCGAAGCTTTCGGGTTTTATCTTCTTCACGCTTCGTAAACCGGGAATGATGCCGCGGCTTAAAGCGTTGGCCATTTCCTCTGCGGCCGGTATGTGCCCCTCGCTTTTGGGATGCTGCCAACAATAGCGCACGCTGCTTAATCTGCTCAGGTCAACGCCAGATCTACGCAGTGCCACTTCAAGATTGATCGCGCATTGATCACTGAAATTCTTGGCGCCGTTGGTTCTGCATGGTGCTGCGTCACCAAAGATTTCCGGGTGGTTTTTCCATAGGGTGTTGAATGTCAGCATTCTGCTTTTCCATGCGTATTTTTCCGCGACCGTAGCAAACACGGTGCGGCTAAAGAGAACGTCAGAGCGAATCCAGAACGGTCCTACGCAATACGTAGGCTTGGTTTGCAGGACAAAACGCACACACCTGTCGCGTATGGATCAAGGCGCTCAAACGCTCGCCTTCTAGAGCGCTGACAACCTGTTGCCTTTTCCCACACCAGGCATCGAACAAAGCCAATACCTCCCATCGCTCCCCCCTCGTAGGCTCACCTCCTCGCACAAGGACGTGAGCCCGTCATGCCAGAACGCTTTTACCCACCCACCGAAGAAGAGTTACGCAAACGACGCATCCTGGCGCCGCAGCCATCGCGTGCGCCGTATTCGCCATCGGTTGATTTTTTCGAGCCATCCCCTGCCCCCACGCGAGCCAGACCTCCCGGCTGCGTCTTCATGAAGCCTTGCCAACTGCCTGACGGCATCACTCATTACTTCAACCCGGCCGGGTATGTGCCGTTGGAGCTGATCAGGGAGTACGGCCACTTAAGCCTGCTGGGTGGGAGTGAGGTGGATAGCAGGGGCGCGGTTGCCTTGCGCAAGATCGGCGGCAGCACATTGCCCGCTGGCTTGGGGCAGTTGGCGTTGCGGTCGGCGGTTTGGGAGTCGGCGGCGACTGCCGTTGGATCGGTCGCCGGGGGCCTGCTGACGGGTTTGGTGGCGCTGGCCTGGCCGTCAGAGTTGGGTGATAGCGCGCTCTACAACGAGGAGCAGTTGCGTTCGATGCAACGGGCGCGGTCGCAGATGCGGTTGCATATCGAGCAACGCGAGGACGGCACGCTCAAGGGGTATGGGTTCTACACGGGCAACCATGCCGATTGGCAGATGATTGATGTGGTGCAGTTTCAACAGCGTAACGATCAGTTTGTGGCGGATTTGGGTGAGGGTGTGGAGCTGATCTGGACGCCCGCCGTTGATCCCAGTGACACGCTGGGGATTCCGGCCTTGGAGGCTGCGCCGCAAGCGCCGGTGATCTGGATTTATCCGCCGACGGAGAAAGCGGCGCAGATTCTGGTGAACCCGGTTTATCCACCGGAGTATCGGGATTTTATTCTGGTGTTCCCGGTGGAGTCGGGGGTACGGCCGCTGTATGTGGTGCTCAACAAGCCAAGGAAAGGGCTCAGAAACCCAGACCATGACTACTTCCCAGCCCCCAAAGCCGAAGATATAACAGGCTTCCCTGGTCTGATTCCGCAAAGGCCTGTGACGCCAAGAAGAGGTGGCGTTGGCTTACGTGAACGTTGGATAGACGCAAAAGGAAGAAAAATATTTGAATGGGATTCCAAGAAAGCCGAGCTGGAAGTCTATCGAAACAGTGACTTGGAACACCTCGGTGCATTTGATCCTTATACCGCCGAGCGTCGAGGACCGGCGGATCCGAAACGTCGAATTTATAGATAAAGAGGATTTTGAAATGGTGATGAAAATCAGACTGCGATGGTACGAAAAGCACAGCAATGACTTGAAAGCGGATGAATACTCAGCGGATATCGCAGACCCAGACAGTATTTTTGAAGCATTGGGCTTAAGCGAAGAGACCGCGATATATGCCGACGTATTCAACGTCCAACCCAATTGGATAACGCTAATTCAGCCGTACTTCCAGCACGTGATCCAACCCAACCACCTCGACTACCAAATCTCCTTCCGCTACCAAGGCGCCTGGCCACCGCCTCCAAAACAGTCCAAAAAAGCGTCGTGATGCAATTATAGAACAGAAGAGAAAGACGCGAAAACGTAACGGCGGCGGTCTTCGGGAACGTTGGAAGGACGCGAAAGGAAAGAGACTTTTTGAGTGGGATTCGGAACAAGGTGAGCTGGAAGTCTACCGATACAGCGATGTGAAACACCTAGGTTCATTTGACCCATATACGGGAGAGCAGCGGGGCCCGGCGAAAGATGAACGGCGAATTACAAAATAAACGGAGAGTCAATCATGGTGATGAAGATAAGACTGGAATGGTTTGACAAACAAACCGAAAACTTAGAGGCGGACGAATACTCAGCAAACCTCAACGAGGATGATGGCATTCTCAAAGCACTGGACCTCCATGACGAGCCTCAAATTTATGCCGGAGGATTCGATGTTCTCCCAAGTTGGGTAGCGATTCTCCAGCCACATTTCCGACACGTTATAGAGCCTGGCCTTTTCGACTACCAAATCTCCTTCCGCTACCAAGGCGCCTGGCCACCGCCTCCAAAACAATCCAAAAAGGCGTCGTGATGCAATGAAACCCACATCGCAAAAACCCCTCCTCTACCGCTCAGTCAACACCCGAACCCATGGCGTGCGCCACGGCAGTTGTCGCGCCTACCGGTATGAGCGGCACACCAAAGGCGAAAAAGACAAACAATCAAACCGCGGGTCGATGCATAGCCATCAACGGCATGGCTTTGATTACACCCCGCTATTCCGCTTTCTCCTCTCCAAAGTCGGCCACCCATGGGACCAGGTGTTCAGCGAAGCCAACGCCCGCCTGGATCGTCCGGAGCCGGTGTTCTGGATGGTCGCGCAACATGAAAGCGACAAGCAGGATTACGTGAGAACGGATGAAAACAGCTACTACAGCGGCTTGTATGTCGACGAAGGCGGCCTGCTGCAAAAGGTCAACCCACAGCTGACGCCCGAGCAGATGAAACCCTGCTGCAACTGCTGCACCCACACCTTCAACGGTGTGGTATTCCCGCAGGGTCTACCACACCACGGCTAACCCTCAACCCGACTTAACCCCACTCCCCGCCTCAGCCACCGGTACCCGATTCGCCGGATCGGTCACGTCATACACATGCTGCTCACACCCCGACCCCTTGAATTGAAATTCCACCAGATACACCTTTGCCTTCTCCGGGCTGAACGTATTCATCATCGGCCCGCAGGTGTAGTAGTAACCGGTGCGGGTGTCGTTCGCGTAACCCGATACAGTGAGTTTCTTGCCGGGGTCGGCCTGGATTTCCAGTTGTGGAAAACGCTTGAAGCCCGCACTGGCCACGGTCTGGTTGAGCTTGGCGATCCAGTTGAAGACCTTGCCTTCACCGGTGTCCATCACGGTGCCGAGGGCTTCCATGCGTGGGTCGGGGTCGCCTTCGCGGCTGATCGAGAAGTCGACGGCGGGAGTGCCGCCACTGGACTTCATGATGACTTTGGCGTGCTCCGCATCCACAGCCACGGTTTTCTGGCGAAACTGAATGCCGTCCTTGAGCAGGCTGGGCGATGAGTCGCGTTGGTTGGATTGGCAGGCGCCCAGGGCCAGGGCAATGGAGAGCAGCGCGATTCGCTTCACGGGGGATGTCCTTATCGGGGAAGAGTGTGATGACTGGACCCGAATTTAAACGGATTGTTCCGCTTCAGGAGGGATGAGCGATGCCGCCGTTCAGGCGCTCTCAAACACCAACCGAGCGCACAACCCACCCTGCTTGCGGTTATGCAGCGCCAACCGACAGCCGATCTTGCCGACGATCATCTGCACAATCGCCAACCCCAAGCCCGCGCCATTGGCATTATCCCGGCTGTAGAACCGTTCGAACAGGCGCTCCATTTGCGCCTCATCAATCCCGGGGCCCCGGTCTTTGACACTCAAACAATGAGCCCCCATCACGACTGTCACTTCACTGCCCGCCGGGGAAAAGTTAAGCGCATTGGTCACCAGGTTTTGCAGCGCAATCGCCAGCGCCACGGGCTCGGTTTCGACCCAGCAGTCTTCGTTGCCTTCGAGCACCAGCTCTACGCCTTTTTCCATGGCCAGGGGGGTCAATTCGGCGAGTTCTTCGCGCACCAGTTCAGTCAGGTGCACACGGCCGCACACGGGGTTGTGCAACTGGGGTTCGATGCGCGCCATGGTCAGTAACTGGCTACCAATACGGGTAGCGCGGTCGACGCCATTGACTAGAAAATCCAAGGCTTCGCGGCGCTGTTCTCCAGTGACGGCGCTTTGCGCGTTCTGCGCGTGAATGCGCAGGATCGCCAGGGGCGTGCGCAGTTCATGGGCGGCGTCGGCGATGAAGCGGCGTTCGCGGTCGAGCAGTTCATCCACTTGGACCAGCAGCCGGTTCAGCGCGGTCTGCATGGGTTCCAGGTCGGTCGGCAGTGGGTTGAGGTGCAGCGGTTGCAAGGTTTCGGTATTGCGTCCACGAATCGACAACACCATGGCGCGCAGCGGTTTGAAGCCCCAGCCGATCACCAGCCAGATCAGCACCGTCAGCAGCGGCACGCCGATCAGCGTGGGCCACAGGGTGTGGCGCATGATGCGCTGGATCACGTCCTGGCGGATGTCGTCGCGCTCACCCACCCAGATCAACACGCCCTGTTGCGAGTCGGCGAGGAGGAAGGCGCACCAGTCGTTGCCGTTGTCCATCAGGTCATGGGAACCCAGGGTGGTCGGTGGCGCCGCCAGCACCGGCGCTTCGGCGGAGCGCACCAGCAGCTCACCCGCGCTGTTCCAGACCTGGAAGGTCAGGCGGGTTTCATAGGGATGGGCCACGCCGTCCTCGCCGACGCGGCTCATGGCCTGGTCGAACGCCTGGTACAACCGTTCCCAACCCGCGTCCTCAGGGTCACGCTGGCGCAGCACGCCTTGCAGCAGGCGCGCACTCTGGGCGAGTTGGGCGTCGTAGACTTCTTCGATTTCGTGGTGGCTGTCGCGCAGGACCAACCAGCTGATCAAGGCATCGCCCAACAGGATCAACACCAACACCGGGATGAGGATGCGCGCGCGAACCGAGGTCATGCGGTGAGTACCAGCACATAGCCGACACCGCGTACGGTGCGGATCAACTCGGTGGATAACTTTTTACGCAGGTTATGAATCAGTACTTCCAACGTGTTGCTCTCGACCCGGTCCTGCCAGCCATACAACGCGCGGGACAGCCGCTCGCGGGTCACGACCTTGCCGGGGCGCACCATCAGTTGGTGCAGCAGTTGGTATTCCATGGGGGTGACGATGATGTCGGCGTCCTGGTAACGCACCTGCTGCGTGGCCGGGTCGAGGCTGACGCCGGCGTGTTCCAGCAGCGGTTGCGCGCGGCCCTGGCTACGGCGCAACAGCGCACGGACACGAGCCTTGAGTTCTTCCACATCGAAGGGTTTGACCAGGTAGTCGTCAGCGCCCGCGTCCAAGCCGGCGATGCGTTCGGCGGTGCCGTCGCGGGCGGTGAGGATCAGCACCGGCAAGTCGTGTTGCTCGGCGCGCAGTTGCTGCAACAGGTCGAGGCCGTCGAGGCGTGGCAAGCCGAGATCGAGCAGCAGCAGGTCGAACGACTCCGTGCGCAGGGCATGCAGGGCGGCAACGCCATCTTGCAGCCAGTCAAGGGTGTAGCCTTCGGCGCCCAGGGCCACGCGAATACCCTGGCCGAGGGCACGGTCATCTTCGACAAGGAGTAGGCGCATTACGGATTCTCTGTAGGAAACGGCGAAATCATGCCGGGTTTCACCGGCGCACCCTCGGCAAAGATGTTACTGCTCGTTGCCAACTAAGCTTGCACTAAGGTTGGTTTTGCACTGTGCAAACTCCTACGTTTGCTGAGAGCTTTTCCATGCGCAAAATTCTCCTGCTGTCCCTGATTCTCGCCAGCCCCCTGGCCGTCGCCGGCCCGCAGTGCACCACCGCCGAACGCTCGCAATGGCAGGACGAAAAAGCCTTCCAGGACAAGCTCAAGGCCGAAGGCTACACCATCAGCAAGTTCAAGGTCACCGACGGCAACTGCTACGAGATCTATGGCTTTGACAAAGACAAGCGCAAGGTCGAGATCTACCACGACCCGGTCACCGGCAAAGCCGTGAAGACCGAGATCAAAGGCTGATGCCAGGCGAATCCCTGCGGCTGTGGGACCCGTTGGTGAGGCTGTTTCATGGCTCTATCGCCGGGGTCTTTGTCGCCAATTACTTCTTTAACGAAGCAGGCGACGACTGGCATGTCTGGCTGGGCTACTACGCCATGGCCTGGTTGCTGGTACGTGGGGTGTGGGGATTTGTCGGACCGCGTAGCGCCCAATGGACGGACTTCTGGCCGACGCCACGACGCCTGACTGCCCACCTACGCTCGCTCCTCAGCGGTCGGCCACAGCATCGCCTGGGCCATTCGCCGATTGGCGCGCTGGTGATGCTATTGATGTTGCTGGCGCTGCTGACCCTGGGTATCAGCGGTTTTCTGATGCAGGAAGTCGACGCTTTGTGGGGTGCCGATTGGCCGCTGCAAATCCACGAGACTGCCGCCAATGTGCTTCTGGGCCTAGTCTGCGTGCATGTGCTGGCAGCGATCGTCGAAAGCCTCCAGGTGCGGGAAAACCTGCCGTTATCCATGCTCACCGGTCGCAGGAAGCGCCTGCCGGATGAACGTGCGCCGTAATTCTTTGACCCACAGGTTCCCTATGCGCTCCGTCCTCCTGATCGTCGGCCTGCTCGCGGTGTTTTTCGCCGCCTGGCAAAGCCATCCGCCCCATTTACTGGCACCGTTTGCCCAGGTGAGCCCGAACACCGCCAAAGTGGCATCGGCCCCGCAGTACACCAGCCGGTTTGTATCGACACAGCTCACCGACTTTGTGCACTCCTCGTCCGTCACTGCCCTGCCCGGTGGCGACCTGATGGCGGTGTGGTTCGCCGGTTCCCGCGAAGGTGCCGCCGATGTGCAAGTGCGTACCGCGCGCTTCGACGCACGCGCCGGCGAATGGGGCGCCGAGCAGGTGCTGGCCACGCGGGAAAGCACCCGCGACGGCACCCAGCGCTATATCCGCAAGCTCGGCAACCCGGTGATTGCCCTGGCGCCAGACCAACGCCTGTGGATGTTTTATGTGTCGGTATCGGTTGGGGGCTGGGCCGCCAGTGCGATCAATGTGATGGTATCGGATGACCTGGGCGCCAGTTGGTCGGCACCGCGGCAACTGGTGACGTCGCCGTTCTTCAACATCAGCACGCTGGTGCGCGCCGCGCCGGTGTTCCATGCCGATGGCTCCATCGGGCTGCCGGTGTATCACGAGTTCATGGGCAAGTTTGCCGAGTACCTGTACTTGAGCGCCGACGGGGCGGTGATCGACAAATTCCGCATCAGCCGCGGCAAGCATTCCCTGCAACCGACTATCGTGCCGCAGGATGGCCTACGCGCCGTGGCGATGTTGCGTTACGCCGGCGACACCCACCACCGCGTGCTGGCCAGCCGCACCGAAGACGCCGGGCAGACTTGGAGCGAGCCCTACCCGCTGGCGCCAGCCAACCCCAATTCATCGCTGGCGGCGGTGGGCACGCAGGATGATGGTTTGCTGGTGGCTCTCAATGACTTGGAGGACGGTCGCTTCAAGCTCAGCCTGTATGGCACCGACGCACAGCTCACACAGTGGCGCACCGTGGTGGAACTGGACCAGTCACCCGACCCGCTCGGCCAACCGTTTTCGCCCGAGGCCTATAAAGCAATCATCGGCGAGGGCTTCCGCGCCTCCAGCGGTGCCCGGCGCCTGCCGCTGGAGCAGCGCTTCCTCAGTAACCTCGACTACCGCGTGTGCAAACCCCAGGGCTGCGATTTCGAATACGAATACCCGTATTTCAGCCGCAGCCCGGACGGCATGTACCACCTGGTGTATTCGTGGAATAACACCTTTATCAAGCATGTCAGCTTCAACGAAGCTTGGCTGGCGGAGCGTCTGTGATGGTTGCTGTGTGGCAGGCCCATTTGAGTTTTGTGTTGCTGGGTTTCGTGGCGCTGAGCGCGCTGCGCTTCACCGAAGCGTGGCGGCCATGGTTGCTACCGGTGTTGGTGGCGGTGAGTTTTATCCCGGTCAATGCGCTGCCCCTGGCGGCGTATGTGCGCAGTTTTACTGATGACTTGGCGATCAGCACCTTGGTGTTGTTGGCATGGGTGGGGTTGTGCCGGCTGGGCGTGGTGCGGGCGCTGGATCGACCCCATCAGGTACAGATGCTGCTGCTCTTTGGGCTGCTGAGCCTGTTGTTGTACCCCGCCACCTTAGGCCTGACCTATGTCGATCCTTATCGCTGGGGCTTCAACCCTCGCCCGATGATTGTGCTGGTGGCTGCGGCGGCACTGGTGATGCTGTGGCTGCGCAACGCGCTGGCGGTGTGGATGTTGGCGGTGGGCACGCTGGCGTTCGCGCTGCGGCTCAAGGCATCGGAAAACTACTGGGACTATCTGGTCGATCCGCTGCTGACGGTCTACTGCGTAGTCGCCGGACTAATGCAATTCAAACTGTGGGAGCGGGCTTGCCCGCGATAGCGGTGTATCAGTTACCGCTATGTTTACTGAACCACCGCTATCGCGGGCAAGCCCGCTCCCACATGGGTTCTGCGTCGTTTTAAAGAATGGGAAAAATAATGAGTGCGTTGCAATCACGCCGCCTGCGCTACGGCGTGGGCGCGATCGGGTTGGTGTTTGTGCTGCTGGCGGCGTTGCGGCTGGTATTTGTGTTGGGTTTTTCCGGCCTTGACTTCAGTACTCCGGCCCTGCTGGAAACCCTGGGCATCGGCCTGCGGTTCGACCTGCGCCTGGCGGTGCTGGTCCTGCTGCCGCTGGCCGTGCTGGCATGGCTGCCGCGCTGGAACCTCGTCACTCTGCCGGCCCTGCGCTGGCTGGCACGCGGGTATCTGACGGTGGCGCTGGCATTGGTCGGCCTGGTGTACATCATCGACTTCGGCCATTACGCCTACCTCGGCGTACGCATCAATGCGACGGTGCTGCGCTACCTGCAAGACGCACAGATTTCACAACAGATGGTGTGGGAAACCTACCCAGTGCTGTGGATAACTGCCTGCTGGCTGGCGGCGGTGGCGCTGTGGGTCTGGGCGCTCGTCTGTCTCGAACGATTGACACTCGACCGTGCGCCCAGCGCCAGCGGCAAGCTGTCCTTGGTCGCCGTTTCCGCCATTGCAGTGGTCGGCGTGCTACTGGCGCTGCTCGGCCGCGTCGCCCATCTCAATCTGGAAAACCCGGTGCCCTTGCGCTGGAGTGATGCGTTCTTTTCCGGCAACAGCCAAGTGGCGGCGGTAGGACTGAACCCGGTGCTGTTTTTGTACGACACCCTCAAGGTCGGCCAGTCGCAGTTTGATGAAGCCCAGGTGCGCAAGCATTACCCGCAGATCGCCGACTACCTGGGAGTCGACCAACCTGATGCGCAGCAACTCAACTTTATTCGCAGCCAGAGCGTGCAGCCGTATCGCCTGGCGGGCGAGCGCCCGCCCAACGTGATCTTCGTGATGCTCGAATCCCTTGGCACCAGCGCCGTAGGCGCCTACGGCAACCCGCTCAACCCCACGCCGAACCTGGACAAACTGGCCACCCAGAGCTGGTTCTTCAAACACTTCTACGTGCCCGTCACCGGCACCGCCAAGACCGTGTGGGCCAGCATCAGCGGCGTGCCGGACGTGACCCGCCAGGAGACTGCCACGCGCAACCCGCTGATCACGCGCCAGCACACGCTGATCAACGCCTTCGAGGGTTACCAGAAGTTCTACATGATCGGCGGCAATGCCGGCTGGGCGAATATCAACGCGTTGATTCGTCAGAGCATCGACGGTGTGCAGTTGTATGAAGAACGCCACTGGCGTTCACCACGGGTGGATGTGTGGGGCATTTCCGACCTGGACCTGTTCAAGGAAGGCGACCAGTTGCTGCGCGCCGTGCCCAAGGACCAGCCGTTCTTCGCCTACCTGCAAACCTCCGGCAACCATCGCCCGTTTACCATCCCCAAGCAAAACGATGGTTTCCAGGTGAAGGACGTGACCCTGGAGCACGTCCAGGCCGCCGGGTCGCGCAGCGTCGAGCAGTACAACGCGGTGCGATTGCTGGACTACAACATCGGCCGCCTGATGGAAATCGCCAAGGCCGGCGGCTGGTACGACAACAGCATTTTCGTGTTCTTCGGCGACCACAACACGCGCATCAGCCAGATCCCGCACATGGCGCCGGCCTTTGAGCAGCTTGGTTTGGAGAGCAATAACGTACCGCTGCTGATCCACGCCCCTGGCCTGGCCCCCCGGGTGATCGAGGAGGCCGTGGGCCTGGCGGACCTGTTGCCCACCGTCGCCGGCATGGCGGGCATACCGTTTCGCAATGGCGCGCTGGGGCGTGATATCCAGCAACCGGCGCCCGAAGGCGAACGCGTGGTGCCGCTGGTGTTGCGCGAAGGCACCTTCCCGATCATTGGCGGCGTCACCCGGCACTTCCTGCTGCAGATGCAACACGACGGCAGCTCGCCGACCCTGCATGACCTGGCCTCACCCAGCCCGCGAGAGAACGTAGCCGCGCAGCACCCCGAAGAGTTTCAACGTTTGCAGGGCTTGACCCGAGGGCTGCATGAGAGCGCACGGTTGATGCTGTTCAGCAACGTACGAGAGTGATTATTGGGGCTGGAAAGTTTCGAGGTAGGCCAGGATGTCGGCAATCTTGTCCTGGTCGCTGATGCCCCAAAAAATCATCCGCGTGCCACTCACCACCTTCTTCGGCGCTTCGATATAGGCGGCGAGCTTGTCGCGGGTCCAGACCACACCGGAGTTTTTCATCGCGTCGGAATATTGATAGTCCGTGGTCGTCCCGGCGGGCCTGCCAATGATGCCGTTGAGCTGCGGACCAAAACCGCCGCGCGCACCTTCGCCGATGCTGTGGCAGCCGCCGCAGGTCTTGGTGAAGAGTTTGCCGCCCGCCTCGGCGTCGCCGGCCGCCAAAGCGGGGCTTGCGTTGAGGGCCAGGGCGAGGGTGAACAGGGCGTACTTCATGGCAGACTCCACAGCAGTTGTAGCGGGCGATTATGCCTGTTTGTCTGGAGCGCATGCTCATCCAGATTACCGTTTCAGTCCTTGGGGGGGGCGCAGCGCCACTATCCTCCCGCCCCCCTTGCGCAAATGTGCCACCTAGACCCTCTGAATGACCATCCATCGCTTCATACATATCCAATCGAACCTATGCAGCTGTGTTCTACTCCACCTCTATGAACCCTGATGGTGGAGTAAGGATCATGGCTCAGCCATCGATTTTGGTATTGGAAGACGACGAAATCATTCGGGCGTTGATGGTGGATGTGCTTGAGGAATTCGGCGCGGTGGTGACGTCGTTTCCTTCGGCGGATGAAGGGATGATTTACCTGGAGCGGGGCGACGATCCGGTGGACCTGATTGTCAGCGATATCCAGATGCCGGGTTTGCTCAACGGCTACGATCTGAGCAAGGTGGTGGCGCATCGTTGGCCGACGGTGCCAGTGGTGTTGACCTCCGGTAATACGAAGCTGGCGACACAGTTGGGCGGCTCGGTGCGGTTCCTGCCCAAGCCCTGGAGCTCCGAACATTTGATCCAATGTGTGCAAACCGCGCTCACCCAGCAAGGTCTATCCATGCATTGATAGCGCTTCAACATCACTCGAACCGAACTTCATGGCGGGCGCTGTGGTCATTGATGAAGCAAGGAGCGACTTTTCTGATCCGCTGGTCAGCCTTTTCGCCTTGTGCGTACAGCTGCCTGCCTTGAGTTGTGTAGAATTGTCGCCCATAAAACGCGTCATTCATGGCCGAGAGGCCCACAGTTCGAGCTCATTGAATGCATTCACAGGCCCATGACGTTGGTGCGCCCTCTTTGCTGGAAACGTTGCGCACAGGCACGGCCCTGCTGCATGTGGCGTTGGAAAAGCGCCTGCCGTTTTTCTCTGAGCGCCTGGATGCCGATTGGTATCAGCGCTTGCTTGAGGCGTACTACGGGTTTTATGGGCCGATGGAAGCAGCGTTGTACGAATGCGATTTGATACCTGAGGGCTTCGACCATGGGTTACGTACGAAAACCCCGACGCTAGTGCACGATCTCGATGCACTGGGCCTGAATGAACAGGCTATCGGCGCCCTGCCCCGCTGCGCCGAACTGCCGAACCTCGACACCCCCGCCGCTTGCCTCGGAGCCCTGTACGTGCTGGAAGGCGCGACCCTCGGCGGCCAAGTGCTGCGCCGGGAAATGGCCCAGCGCCTGGACGTCAATGCCGATAACGGTGGGGCGTTTCTCGATGTATACGGCGCCGAGACCGGTCGACGCTGGAAAGACTTTCTCGATTATCTGGGCCGCCTGCCGCTGGATGCCCCCGCCAAACAGCGCGCGGTAGAGGCAGCCCGTTCGACATTCCGCTGCTTTGAGCAATGGCTCGACAGCCAGGAGGTACTGCTATGAAACCCGAAGATTTTGAAGAGCTGCTTGCCAACTGTGCCAACGAGCCGATTCGCTTCCCGGGGGCGATCCAGCCCCATGGCGTGCTGCTGACATTGTCCGAGCCCGAGCTGAATATCATCCAGGTCAGCGCCAACGTGGGCAGCTTGTTCGGCCATGCGCCCGAGGCGCTGCTGGGCCAGCCGCTGCACACGCTGGTGGGCGCCGAGCACGCCCAGGCCGTTGCTGCCATGGCCGAAAACAACACGTTTTTTGACGCGCCGCCGCTGCACGTTTCCTTTAACGGCGCAGAGTTCGAAGGCCTGCTGCACCGCCATCAGAATGTGCTGGTGCTGGAATTCGAGCCGCGTCTCAAAGACTTCCGTCCACGGGCACTGAACGGGCGCACCAGTGACCTGGGCAAGATGCTGCAACGTTTGCAGTCGGCGAAAACCCTGCAAGCGCTGTACGAAATCAGCGTGACTGAAATCCAGGCCATGACCGGCTACGACCGCGTGCTGATCTACCGCTTCGAAGACGAAGGCCACGGCCAGGTGATCGCCGAAGCGTCGGCGCCGTCCATGGAGCTGTTCAACGGGTTGTTCTTCCCCGCGTCCGACATCCCGGAGCAGGCCCGCGAGCTGTACCGCACCAACTGGCTACGCATCATCCCGAACGCGGCCTACGAGCCGGTTCCGCTGTTGCCTAAGCTGCGCCCGGACACCGGCCAGCCGCTGGATCTGAGCTTTGCCACCCTGCGCAGCGTGTCGCCGATCCACTGTCAGTACATGCAGAACATGGGCGTGTTGTCGTCCATGAGCATCTCGCTGATGAAGGGCGACAAACTCTGGGGCCTGATCAGTTGCGGCAACCGCGAGCCGCTGCTGGTGCCGAACGACTTGCGCACTGCCTGCCAGACCATCGGCCAGGTGCTGTCGCTGCAGATCAGCGCCATGGAGGCCCTGGACCTGAGCCGCCAGCGCGAAGAGAAAGTCGAGGCCCTGGCGTTGCTCGACCAAGCGATGAAGCGCTCGGCAGAGAACGTATTCGACGGCCTGGCCCAGCAACCGCAGTTGCTGATGGACCTGACCTTGTCCGGCGGCGTGGCGATCATCGAAGACAAACAACTGCACCGCTACGGCAACTGCCCGGAACCGGCGCAGATCCGTGCCTTGCACAAGTGGCTGCAAGGGCGCGGTGAGCCGGTGTTTTCCAGCCATAACCTGGTGTCGGTTTACCCACCGGCCGCCGAGTTCCAACAAGTGGCCAGTGGCGTATTGGCCATGAGCCTGCCTAAGCCTGTGGACAACGGTGTGCTGTGGTTCCGCCCGGAAGTTAAGGAGAACATCAACTGGAGCGGCGACCCGAAAAAACCGCTGGACCTGGAAAACTCTGACGCCGGCCTGCGCCTTCGCCCACGCACCTCGTTTGAAATCTGGAAAGTGGAAATGGCCGGTATCTCCACCAAATGGAGCCACGGCGACCACTTTGCCGCCAACGACCTGCGCCGCTCGGCCCTGGAAAACGACCTGGCGCGCCAGGTGCTGCGCGAGCAACAAGCGGTGCGTGCGCGTGATGAGCTGGTGGCGGTGGTGTCCCACGACCTGCGTAACCCGATGACGGTGATCTCGATGCTGTGCGGCATGATGCAAAAGGCCTTCAGCTCCGATGGCCCACACACCTCGCGACGCATTTCCTCGGCTATCGACACCATGCAACAGGCCGCCGGGCGCATGAACGTGCTGTTGGAAGACTTGCTCGACACCTCGAAAATCGAGGCCGGGCGGTATGTGGTCAAGCCGGTGGCACTCGACGTGACCCAGATCTTCGAGGAAGCCTATTCCCTGCTGGCACCGCTGGCGATGGATAAGGGCATCGACCTGTCTTTCAACGCCGAGCCGGGCCTGCAGATCAATGCCGACCCGGAGCGTCTGTTCCAGGTGCTGTCGAACCTGATCGGCAACGCGATCAAGTTCACTCCGCGCCAGGGCAACATCGGCATCAGTGCCATGAGCAATGGCGAAGAAATTGTGTTCTCCGTGCGCGACTCCGGCGAAGGCATTGCACCGGAACAACTGCCGCACGTGTTTGACCGTTACTGGACCCAGACGGAAAACAACCCGACCGGCAGCGGGCTGGGGCTGTATATCACCCAAGGTATCGTCCAGGCCCACGGCGGCAAGATCGTTGCCGAGAGTGAAGTGGGTCGGGGGAGTGAGTTCCGGTTTACGGTGCCGAAGGTGATCGACGACTCGCATACCTGAGTGGGTGGTTTGAGGGCTGCTGCGCAGCCCAGCGCGGGGCAAGCCCGCTCACGACAAGGTCCCCTTAAACCGGCAGCACCACCACCGCTTCCAGCCCTCCGCCGTGGCGTTCGGTCAGGGTCAGGGTGCCGCCGTGTTCCAGCACAATCGCCCGGGCGGTCGAGAGCCCCAAGCCCACACCGCCCGTGCTTTTGTTGCGTGAGCCTTCCAGGCGATAGAACGGCAGGAACACCTCCTCCCGATGTTCAGCCGCAATGCCCGGGCCGCGATCCAACACGCGAATCACCACCTCGTCCTGTGTGTGCTGCAACTCGATCTCCGGCGCGACGCCATAGTGGATCGCGTTGTCCACGAGGTTGGTCATCACCCGCTTGAGCCCCAGGGGCCTGCCGAAATACACCAGGCGTGGCGGACCGTGAAAGGTGATGTCGAGCGCCTGGTCGCGGTAGTCGTCGATCAGGGTTTGCAGCAACTCGGCCAGGTCCAGTTGGGTGGCCGGTTCCAGGCGGGCGTCGTCGCGGAAGAATTCCAGGGCGGTGTTGATCATGGCCTGCATTTCATCGACGTCGCGAAACAGCCGCTGCTGCTGGTCGGCGTCTTCGATGAATTCCCCGCGCAGGCGCAGGCGCGTCAGCGGCGCACGCAGGTCGTGGGAGATGGCCGCGAGCATTTGCGTGCGGTCCTGGATGAAGTGGCGTAACTGCGCCTGCATGCTGTTGAACGCAAGGATCGCCTGGCGGATTTCATGAGGCCCCACCGGTTCGACGGGCGGTGCGCGAAAGTCTGCACCAAAGCGCCGAACGCCGTGGGCAAAGTCCTGCAGCGGTCGCGCCAGTCGCCGAGTGGCCACCAGGGTGACCAGTGCGGTGGAGATCAGCACCAGCAATACCACGATCACACTGCGTGCGCCCTCGTCCAGGCCCCAGCTGCGGGCAGGCGCGGTGAACATCAGCCAGGAATGATCAGCCAGTTGCATCAGCAGCATGTAGTGGCCATTGCCGTCGGGCCAATCGGACGGTTCATAGGCTTCCATAGGGCGGATCGGGCCGTCGAGCAGGTGCTCGAAGGCCTGTTCTCCCGACTGGAAATCCGGGTCCTGCAGCACGGGCAAATCAAATGCTGTTCGCTGCGCCGACCACCTCACGCTGAACGCGTCGTCAGCCATTACTTCTGCCAGACGCGGTCGTTGCGCCGGCGCCGACGCTTCGACCACGCGCACCACCACGGCGATTTTTTCCAGCAGGCCGGTTTCGGTGAGCGGCGGCCGTGCCCAAACCCCCGCCAGCTTCACGAACAGGGCGTTGAACGCCAATGCGGTGAACATCGCGATCAGCACCGTCAGGGCGATCCAGCGGGCCACGGTGTCGCGTGGGCGGCGACTCATGAGCGCGTCACGCTGACGGTGAATTGGTAACCGCCGTTGCGTACCGTGCGGATCATCGCCGGGCGTTTGGTATCGAATTCCAGCTTGCGGCGTAGGCGGCTCACTTGCACGTCGATGCTGCGATCAAACGCGTCGTGGCTGTGGCCCCGCGCCAGGTTCAACAACTGCTCGCGGGTCAGCACGCGCTGGGGGTGTTCGGCGAACACCAGCAGCAGGTCGAACTCGCCGGACGACAACGGGATCATCACCTGGTCGGGCGAGCGTAATTCGCGGCGCGTGAGATCCAGTTGCCAGCCAGCAAAGCGGATCAATGGGCGGGCGACCTCCCCCATCGGCGGTCGCGCTTCACCCGCA
Source organism: Pseudomonas sp. CYM-20-01 (assembly GCF_023169845.1). Taxonomy (NCBI): domain Bacteria; kingdom Pseudomonadati; phylum Pseudomonadota; class Gammaproteobacteria; order Pseudomonadales; family Pseudomonadaceae; genus Pseudomonas; species Pseudomonas sp. CYM-20-01. The sequence continues at coordinate 5,803,510 of NZ_AP025169.1, forward strand.
CGGCGCATGACTGCGCGCACCCGGGCCAGCAATTCGCGGGCATCGAAAGGTTTGCTCAAGTAGTCGTCGGCGCCCATTTCCAGGCCTACCACGCGATCGCTGAGTTCGCCCATGGCGGTGAGCATGATCACCGGCGTCGCATATTGCTGGCGCAGGCGCTGGCACAGCAGCAGGCCGTTGTCACCGGGCAGCATCAGGTCGAGGATGATCAGGTCAGCCGGCTGGCGCTCCATGGCCGCCCACAGCTCGGCGCCACTGGCAGCCGTCTCGACCCCATAGCCGTGTTGCAGGAAAAATTTTTTCAGCAGGGCGAGGACTTCAAGGTCATCGTCCACAATCAACAAGTTGCTCACCGACGGTCTTCACTGGGTGGGGTCGAGGCGCTATCTAAAACCATTCGGCACGGTCCGTCATATATTTCAATCGTGCAATAAAGCGTCAACGGCGCAATAAACCAGACATCTTTGCGCAAGGTCGCACTGCCAGGATCGGCCTCCCTTTTTTGCGGAGACTGTGCCCATGTGCTCGCTGACCTACCCCCGGCATCTGGCCCGCCAGGCCGTGCTGTTGCTGACAGTGTCTTACCTGACGGGCTGCGCAAGCCCGGCCCCGGTAGAGCCCGCGACTCGCTGTGCGCAGGTGAATTACCCGGTGTATGACCCGGCCGAGCCGGTCAACCGCGGCGTGTTCGCGTTCAACCGTGCTGTAGATGACTACGCCCTGGCACCGGTAGCGCGAGGCTACCGTTACCTGCCGGATTTTTTCCAGCAGGGTGTGCATAACTTCGCGAGCAACTTCAGCGAGCCGGAGATATTCATCAACGACCTGCTGCAAGGCAACCCGAGACGGTCGGTCAATACCCTGGGGCGCTTCGCCGTGAACACAACGGTGGGCGTGGTGGGGTTGTTCGATGTGTCGGATCGCCTGGGCATCCCGCGCCATAAAGCCGACTTCGGCCAGACATTCGGTGTGTGGGGGATCGGCAATGGGCCGATTGTCGAACTGCCGTTGCTGGGCACCAGCAATAGCCGGGATGCAGCGGGCAAGGTCTTGGGCTTCCTGGTTTCGCCACTGGGCGACAGCGATACCGTGCAAACCCTGGGCACCATCAGCCTGGTGGGCGGCACCGTCGATACCCGTGCGTCATTGTTGCCGCTCACCGACAGCCTGCAGAAACTGCCGGATTACTACAGCGCGTTGCGCAATGTGGTGGCGGAAAATCGGGCGGCCTTTGTACGCGAGGGCCAGGAAGGCGCGACATCTCCCGGGCTGGACGGTTGCGCCAACAGCGCCTCGGATGACTTCTGAAAGCACTGGCCACCCGTGTCATATCTTGCAGCAGCGCGTTTATAGCTGACTCGTTTCGCCCTCTATAAATTTGGCCTCGCTTCGCTGCTACAGGCGAAGTAGTCCTCTACTCAATAGAAGGAAACATCCATGCTAAGCGCTATCAATCACACACTGGGCAGCTTTCAATACCCTCCACTGCAGCAGGATGATGCAGAGCCCCAGCGCAGGAAGCGCAGCATTGACGTCACACACTCGCAACTGAGCGCCGCCGATCCTGAGAGCACGGCAGCCAACGACCGTCGCAAAAGCGGAGGTGGGCTAGACACTCTGGGTCAAGGCAGGTTGCTCTAACCCGCCTTAATACGAAGGGCAGTGCACGGCCCTTCGTACTGTTGTTTAACAAAACCATGACATTCACTGGGCTAACCTTGCCGGTTAAACCCAGCGTGGAACCCTTACCTGCATGCCGCACCTCGACACACTGCCCGCCGTATTGGCCGGCCCACTGCTGCGCCGCCTCGAACCCCGGCGCCTGGTGTTGTGGCTGGTGGGAAGTCGAGCCCTGGAACTGACCCTGCAGTTGCATCTACCCGCCCAAACCCTGGAGATCAACCTTGATCATTGCAAGGTCGTATCGGTTGGGCACCATGCTTTTATCCACTTGATCGATGTGCCATTGGACGAGGCCCTGCCCCTGGACGTCGCGATCGGTTACGACGTGTTGTTCGACAACACCGGCATCGCCGAGTGGGCACCCCACCTGCTGTACGCCAACACCCAATACCCAAGTTTTGTTTTGCACAGCCGTATTCATCAGTTGGTACACGGCTCATGCCGCAAACCCCACCACAGCGCCGATGAAGGCCTGCTGTGTGTCGATCGCCTGCTGGCCAACGCCTCCACTCCCGCCGACCGCCCGGCCCTGCTGATGATGAGCGGCGACCAGGTGTACGCCGACGATGTGGCCGGGCCGATGTTGCGCGCAATACATGCATTGATCACACGCCTGGGCCTGTTCGATGAATACCTGGAGGGCGCCGTGATCGACGACAGCGCAAGCCTCTACGGGCATCGTGCCAGTTACTACCATCGTGCCGACCTGCTGCCCGCACTGGACAGCAACGAAACCCTGCGTGAACGCTTCTTTGGCGGTGTGAAAAAGCCGATCTTCACCAGCAGCACTGCCGACAATCACCTGGTCACCTTCGCTGAAGTCATTGCGATGTACTTGCTGGTATGGTCGCCGACGCCCTGGGAACTGATCGCGCCTGAAGCGCCGCAACTGAGCACAGAAGAACTGCAGCGCTACGCCCGCGAACAGGTGCAGCTCGACCGATTCCGCGAGGGCCTGCCAGGTGTCGCCCGGGTGTTTGCCCACCTGTCCACCTTGATGATCTTTGACGACCACGACATCACTGACGATTGGAACCTCAGCGCCCAATGGGAAGCCACCGCCTACGGCCACCCGTTCTCTAAACGCATCATCGGCAACGCTTTGCTGGCCTACCTGCTGTGCCAGGGCTGGGGCAATCAGCCGGATGCGTTCAGCAAGCTGGTCAGCCAAACCCAGGCGCTTACCTGCCAGCCACAGGCCAATCACCTGGATGCCGCCGCCCAGGATGAATTGATCGACGCGCTGCTCAAGTTCCAGCAATGGCACTACGTACTACCCACCACCCCAGCCCTGGTGGTACTCGACACCCGCACCCGCCGTTGGCGCAGCGAGTTCACCCTCAAGCAACCGTCCGGCCTGCTCGACTGGGAGGCGTTGAGTGAGCTGCAACAGGAGCTGCTCGACCATCCCTCGGCCATTATCGTGTCACCCGCCCCCATCTTTGGCGTGAAGTTGATCGAAACAGTCCAGAAAATTTTCAGCTGGTGCGGGCACCCGTTGCTGGTGGATGCGGAAAACTGGATGGCCCATCGTGGCGCTGCCCAGGTGATCCTCAATATCTTCCGCCACTCGCGTACGCCGGGTAACTACGTGATCCTTTCAGGTGACGTTCACTATTCGTTCGTCTACGAAGTGCTGATCCGCCATCGCAACGCCGGCCCAAGGATCTGGCAGATCACCAGCAGCGGCATCAAGAATGAATTCCCCCCACGCTTGCTGGAATGGTTTGACCGGCTCAACCGTTGGCTCTACTCACCCCGCTCGCCCCTCAACGGGCTCACGCGCCGTCGCAGTATGCAGGTGGTGCCGCATATTCCCGAGCACGCCGAAGCCGGCGAGCGGTTGTGGAATTCGGCGGGGATCGGCCAGGTGTTTTTCAACGAGCAAGGCCAGCCTGAGGCGATCTACCAGCACAACGCGGATGGGAAGGGGCGGACGGAGATGATGGCACCTGGTAAATAGCCATTAGCCATCAACCTTTAGCCGTACATCTGCCCTATTCAAAGCACCCAGGCCCCGTTGTACAGTAGCGCCAGCCACGGAGTATCGGCGTCAACAACGGCAGGCCTTGAGGCCTGCTCAGGCAAGGAATGCGCACATGGTCGATAACTCCGACAACAACCCGTTGGAACAGGACTTCTCTCACTTCAACGCCGACATGCTGCACACCGTGCTGGAGTTGGTCAGCGACGGGATCTGGGACTGGAACGCCAACACCGGGTTCGTCTACCGCAACCCAGGCTGGTACGAAATGCTGGGTTATCCCCGCCACGCGCTGGAGAACAGTGTATTCACCTGGGAAAGCGTGATTCACCCGGACGACTATGCCCAAGTGATGAAGTTGTTTGACGACTACATCCACCGTCGCGCCCCTCACTACCAAGCCGAATACCGCTGTCGCAAAAAAGATGGCAGCTACCTGTGGATCGAAGACCGTGGCTATGTGATTGCGCGTAACGCAGACGGCTCGGTCGCACGGATGGTGGGCGCCCACCGCGACATTCATCTGCGAAAATGCTCCGTCGAGCAGTTGGAGCAACGCAATCAATCCCTTGAGGCACTGGTGGCCGAGCGCACACGCGAGCTGTCGCGGGTCAACCAGCAGTTGCAGCTACAGCTGGATGAAAACCGCTCGCTGGCCGAACGGGATGCCCTGACCCTGGTCGCCAACCGCTACCGCCTGGAGAAAGTGCTGCTGGAAGAATGCGACCGCGCCCAACGCTTTCGCCTGCCGCTGACGCTGATCGCGATGGATATCGATGACTTCAAGCCGATCAATGACCGTTTTGGTCATGGCGTGGGCGATCAGACGCTGGTGCAGGTGGTTGAATGTCTGCAACGCTGTATTCGCCCAGGTGATCTGTTGGCCCGATGGGGCGGCGACGAGTTTGTGCTGGTCCTGCCCAAGACCTCGCTGGACAGCGCGAAGGCACTGGCACATAGCATCCGCCAGCAATTGAGCAACAGTCCGCACAGCCACGACTTCAGCGTCACCTTGAGCCTGGGTGTAGCCGAGCGCGAACGGGATGAATCCCCCGCCGCCCTGATAGCGCGTGCCGACCAGGCGCTGTACCGCGCCAAGGCGGCGGGGAAGGATGGGGTCTCTGAATAACAGCCCCCGTGTTACCGAACCGGCGGCGCGTACTGGATGCCGCCGTTGTTCCACAGCGCGTTGAGCCCGCGCTTGATCTTCAGCACGCTGCCCTGGCCGATATTGCGCTCGAACACTTCGCCGTAGTTGCCCACCTGCTTGACGATCTGCACCACCCAATCCTTGCGCAGCTTCAGGTCCTTGCCGTATTCGCCATCAGCGCCGAGCAACCGCGCGACATCCGGGTTCTTGGTGGTCTTGGCCTGCTCTTCGACGTTCTGCGAAGTGATGCCCATTTCCTCGGCATTGAGCATGGCGAACAAGGTCCACTTGACGATGCTGAACCACTCGTCATCGCCTTTACGCACCAACGGCCCCAACGGTTCCTTGGAAATCACTTCCGGCAGCACCACGAACTCGTCCGGGTGGGCCATCTTGATGCGCTGGGCATACAGGCCCGACTGGTCGGTGGTCAGCACGTCGCAACGCCCGGCTTCCAGGCCCTTGGCGCTTTCGTCGGCGGTGTCGAAGGTGATCGGCGTGTACTTCATGCCGTGGGTGCGGAAGTAATCCGATACGTTCAGCTCGGTGGTGGTGCCGGCCTGGATACACACGGTCGCGCCGTCCAGTTGCTTGGCGCCGGTAACGCCCAGTTTGTTGTTCACCAGAAAGCCGATGCCGTCGTAGTAGGTCACGCCGGTGAACACCAGGCCCATGCCCGAATCGCGGGAGCTGGTCCAAGTGGTGTTGCGCGAGATCAAGTCGATTTCACCGGATTGCAGCGCGGTGAAGCGCTCCTTGGCGGTCAACTGGGTGAACTTCACTTTCGATGCATCGCCGAACACTGCCGCCGCCACTGCGTGGCACACGTCTACATCGATGCCGGTCATCTTGCCCGTGCTGTCCGGCACGCCGAAACCCGGCAGGCCGTCGCTGACACCACACTGGATGAAGCCTTTTTTCTGGATCGCGTCCAGGGTCACGCCCGCATAGGCGCTGCTCGCCAGGCCCAATGCAGCGGTGGTGCCGATCACGGCCAAGGTGGTTTTGAATGGGTTCATGCAAGGCTCTCCCTGTCATTCCTTATTATTCGGCGCCGTGCAGCCCGCGCCGGTTTATAGTGCTGCCGGGCAGTATCTACGGCTTCGCAGCGCTGCCACAAACGACCTTTAGGCAAAGGCTCCTTCCGATTTGGAATGAAGTGCATGATTTCAAAACGCTTGACCCCTTCGATGACCGCCCTGCAATGCTTCGAAGCGGCCGCCCGCCACTTGAGCTTCACCCGCGCCGCCGAGGAGCTGCACCTGACCCAGAGTGCGGTGAGCAAACAAGTGGCGCAGTTGGAGGAGATGCTCTGCCACAACTTGTTCGACCGGGTGCGCCAGCGTTTGTACCTGTCACCGGCCGGGTCGCTGTACCTGGCCGAAGTGCACAAGATCCTCACACAGGTGGACATCTCCAGCCGTTACATCCTCACCTACGGCGGCGAAACCGAAGTGCTGCGCATCGCCACCCAGCCGACCTTCGGCGACCGTTGGCTGGTGCCCAAGCTCAAGGATTTCGCGGCGCAACATCCGAACATTCACCTGGATGTGCGCAACGAGCTGGAGCCGTTCGATGTGTTGCAGGCCAAGGCGGATATCGCGTTTTTCTTCGGCCAGGGTTCATGGCCGGGAGCAACCTGCATCGAGCTGTTCCGTGAGGCGGTGGTACCGGTGTGTGCGCCGGGCTTTGTCGCCGAAGGCAGTGATGCTTCGTCGCGCCACACCCTGCTGCAATGCACCTCGCGCCCGGAGGCCTGGCATGAATGGTTCCTGGAGCAGGGCCTGCACTCGCAGAACAGCTATCACGGGCCGCGCTTCGACACGTTCTACATGTGCATTCGCGCGGCGCAATCGGGCTATGGCGTAGCCTTGGTGCCGCAGTACCTGGTGGCCGAAGAGCTGGCCCAGGGCAGCCTGATGATCCCCTGGGACTATGCGATGCCCAGCAGCGGCGCGCACTTTATCGCCCATGCCGAACATGCCGGCGAGATCCCCAAGGTGAAGGCCTTCCTGAGCTGGATGGTCGACTATGTGAGCGCACATCGCGATTTTCAGTCATGACCCGGCGACTTTATTTCGTTTGCGACAAGGGTGAGCGCCCGGCTTAGATAAAAGGACGCCCGTCACTGTCGAGTCTGCGATTCATGAGCCACGAAACCATCAGCCAGTCGATTTCCATCGTTCACCCCATCAGCCTCAGCCACGGTAAGAACGCCGAAGTCTGGGACACCACGGGCAAACGCTACATCGATTTTGTCGGCGGCATCGGTGTGCTCAACCTCGGTCATTGCCACCCGGGCGTGGTCGAGGCGATTCGTGACCAAGCCACCCGGTTGACGCACTACGCGTTCAACGCCGCCCCGCACACACCCTACATCGAACTGATGGCGCGGCTGACCGCATTCATCCCGGTGACCTACCCGGTCAGCGGCATGCTCACCAACAGCGGCGCGGAAGCGGCGGAAAACGCCCTGAAGATCGTACGCGGCGCCACTGGCCGCACGGCGGTGATCGCCTTCGACGGCGCCTTCCACGGCCGCACCCTGGCCACGCTCAACCTCAACGGCAAGGTAGCGCCTTACAAACAGAAGGTCGGTGTGCTGCCGGGACCGGTGTATCACCTGCCCTACCCGAGTGCCGACACTGGCGTGACCTGCGCCGAGGCGTTGAAGGCCATGGAGCGCCTGTTCAGCGTGGAAATCGATGTCAACGATGTGGCCTGTTTCATCATCGAACCGGTACAGGGCGAAGGCGGGTTTCTCGCACTGGATCGCGAATTTGCCCAGACGTTGCGACGCTTTTGCGATGAGCACGACATCCTGCTGATTGCCGATGAAATCCAGTCGGGCTTTGGCCGTACCGGCCAGCGCTTCGCGTTCTCGCGCCTGGGCATCGAACCGGACTTGATCCTGCTCGGCAAAAGCATCGCCGGTGGAGTGCCGCTGGGCGCCGTGGTCGGGCGCAAAACGCTGATGGACAACCTGCCCAAAGGCGGTTTGGGTGGGACCTATTCCGGTAACCCCATCGCGTGTGCGGCGGCCTTGGCCACGCTGGACGCGATGACCGACGAACACCTGGAGACCTGGGGCGCAGAGCAGCAACACGCGATCGTCAGCCGCTATGAAAGCTGGCGCGCGCAAGGCCTGCCGTACCTGGGGCGCTTGACCGGTGTCGGCGCCATGCGCGGCATCGAGCTGGCCCACACCGACGGCACACCCGCACCGCAGCAGCTCGCTCAACTATTAAGCCTGGCGCGGGACGCCGGGTTGTTGCTGATGCCCAGCGGTAAGTCGCGGCACATCATCCGTTTGCTTGCGCCGCTGACCATCGAGCCTGCGGTGCTGGAGGAAGGCCTGGATATCCTCGAGGCCTGCCTCAAGCAGTTGGGCTAGTAACGCGCATCCACGGGTCTGCCGCCGCTCGGCCAGTCCTTGACCTTGTCGGGGAAGTCCGGGCGCGGTTGACCCGAGAAATACGCCGCCACGTCCACGGCTTCCTGGTCCGACAAACCGCCCTGCCCCAGCGGGAATTTCTCGTGAAAGCCGATCGGCATGTTGCGTTTGACGAACGCTGCCGCCGTGTAGGTGCGCGCCATGCCGGCGCCGATGTTGAACGATTGCTCGCCCCACAGCGGCGGGTAGATCAGCTCGCCATCAGCGCGTGCCAGGCCCTGGCCGTTGTCGCCATGGCACACCGCGCACTGTTTGGCGTACACCTGCTTGCCATTGGCCAGGTCCGGCTTGAGCGCCGGATCGACCTTGCCTACGCCGCGCCCGGCGACTTTGTCTTCGGGACGGGTGTTGTTTTTCATCCAGTCGAAGTACGCAACCATCGCCTGCATATCCGCCGATTGCGGCGGCAGTGGCGTGCCATTCATCGAGCGGCGGAAACAGCCGTTGATGCGCTCTTCCAGGGTCACCACCTTGCCCGCACGCGGCGCATAGCTGGGGAAAGACGCCGAGACGCCCACGAACGGCGAACCATCCGCCACCGTGCCGGCATTGAGGTGGCAACTGGTGCAGTTGAGCGAGTTTCCGACATTGGCGGGCAACAGCGCTTTGGTTTGCAGGTGCAGGCGCATGCCACGAATGACTTGGTCGGCATTCGGGGCAGCGAGCAGATTGGCCAGTCGCGGGGTTTCAAACGCCGATGAGTCCGTGGTGGCCGGGTTGAGTTGGTCACGCAGTTTTTTCACTTGGGCAGCGCTGATCGGCGTGCCTTCGTTGCCCCAACGGGTGCGCACGAATGTCAGGATTTCGGCGATTTCCTGATCTTTCAAACGGGCGAAACCCGGCATGGTGTAGACCCGTGGGTGCGTCGCCGTCTGTGCGGTCTCCCAACCGGTGAGGGTGATGTGCAGCAGTGAAGTCGGGTTGCTGGACGCGATGCTCGGGTTGCCCGCCAGGGATGGGAACAGGCCTTTCACGCCCGCGCCATCGCTGCGGTGGCAGTCGCTGCAGAACTGCATGTAACCCAGGCCACCGCGGCTGGTGAACAAGTCCGCCGGGGGCGCGGCGGGCGCCACGGCCACAGCCGGCATGGGCAGGTCGTCCTTGCCGGGCGGCAGGGACTTCAGGTAACGGGCAATGGCCGTCAGGTCGTCGTCACTGAAGTGCTGGGTGCTGTGGTGAATCACATCAGCCATGTTGCCGGAGACCGTGGCAAAGCGGTTCTGCCCGGTCTTGAGCAGTTGCACGGTGTCTTCCACGGTCCACAGGTTGCGCAGGCTCAAGGCGCGCCAATGCTCGACTGTTTCACCGGCCAGGTAATGCTGGCCACTGCGCCCCGCGTCGCTCATGGCTTTTTCCTGGAAGGCAATGCCCCGTGGGGTGTGGCAGGAGCCGCAGTGGCCCAGGCCCTGGACCAGGTAGGCGCCACGGTTGAGCTGTTCATCTCGCGCCGGATCGGCCAGGAAGGGCTGTTTATCGAGAAAGGCGAAATTCCACAGCGCCAGGCCCCAGCGCTGGTTGAACGGAAAGCCCATGTCCGCCTCAAGATTGGCCTGCTGCACCGGCTCGACGCCTTGCATCAGGTAGGCGTACAGGGCGCGCATGTCGGTTTCGCTCATCTTGGCGTAGGACGGATACGGCATCGCCGGGTACAGGTTCATGCCCGTCGGCGTTACGCCTTCGCGCATGACGCGGTCGAACTGTTCGAAGGTGTAGCCGCCAATGCCCGTCTCGCGGTCCGGCGTGATGTTGCTCGAAAAGATCGTGCCCATCGGCGTGCTCAACTCCAGGCCGCCGGCCATGACCTTGCCTTGCTTGGCGGTGTGGCAGGCAATGCAGTCACCCAGTTGCGCGACGTATTTGCCCTGTTCAATCAGCGAGGGGTCAGGCGTGTTGGCGAGCAGGGGAAGAGACAGGCAAAGTGTCGCCCCCAGCAAGGCCAGGCGGGAAAGGGAAAGCGCCATCGCATTAGTCCTTTAATAACCCGGCGTGGGGTGGTCCCCTGGGCGCAGGTCAGTGGTCGTTTTTATGGGTTCATCAGGCCTCTGTGTTGTAACGGTTTTGTGGGCGAAGGGTGTTGATGTGGGTCAGGGGCAGATCGCTGGACAACGGTGTCGGTACTCAACGACTATCCACCACCGCCCACACACTGCAAGGACGCACGCTATGCTCGACATCCTTCAAGGCACGCCCATTTGGGTCTATGCCATTTACCTGTGGATTTGCTACTACGGCATCAAAGCCTGCCTGGGCGGACGCGAGAGTCGTCGCTCGCTGGTGATTCTGCCGGTGGTGCTGGTGATGTGGTCGTTGATGTCCCTGGCGCCTTCAATCTTGTCGAGCGGCGCCTGGGTCGGCGGTGCGGTGCTGGGCAGCCTGGTGGGGATGGCGTTGTTCAGTGCCGAAGACGCAAGGTTGGATGCCAATGGCGAAACCCTGGTGTTGCCGGGCACCTGGAAAACCTTGCTGATCTCGCAGCTGTTCTTTGCGGTGAAGTACTACTTCGGTTACCAACAGGCCGTGCATCCGTTGCTGCTGAGCACGCCGTCGATGCTGATGGCCGTTGGCGGCGTGTCGGGGTTTACCGTAGGTCTGTTTTGCGGGCGGGCAGTCCGACTGCAACGGGCGCTGACGGCGTTGCGTCGGGATAAGGGCATTGTGCTGCCTTGACCTGACCTCCCTCCCCCCTGAAAATGCCCGACGCTTTTTTGTCCTCGTTTACTGAAGTAGTGAAATTTCAATGTCCGATTCTTACACCGAACAATCCGCCGCCGAAGAATCCGTCGTCGCCTTGCACGCCAAAGCCGAATACGAAAACGCCATCAATCTTTCACAGCATCTGCCCGCGGCCAAGATCATCAGCGAGATGGTGCTGGACGCTTTCCACACCTCCAAGGAAAGCGATCAGATCCGCGAACTGCGCGTGGCCATCCGTCAGGCCCACGATGCCTTCGACGACGACAAGGCCTACGACCTGATGGGTCAGCTCAAGCAGCTCAAGGATGCCGAGGCCGCCGACAACGCTGCCCTGGAAAACTTGAGCAGCCAGTTCTCCATCAGCCGCATCCTGTCCAGCTTCAAGGGCGACCCCGAGTTCCAGGAGCTGGTCTACGGCCTGGCGCTTAAAGTGCTGAACCAGAGCCACCAGGCCATCAGCAACCCGAGCGCCGGCAAGAGCAAGGCATCCCGCCCGAAGAAAGAAGCCGAAGTGTTTGTGATCAGCAAGGATGGCATCAGCGTCACCCTGCCGCTGCGCACGCCGCGTTCGAAGCTTAACGTTGACCGTGAGGCGTTCGAGTTCCTGGGATTCAGCTTTGTGGGTGAAGGCGATGAAGCGGAGCTGGAAGCCGAGAGCTTTGTGGATAACACCGGCGCCGAGCAGCCTTTGAGCCGCAAGAGTGTGATTACTGCGTTGCAGCAGCAGACGGCGTTTGATGGGTACAGCATCGCGCAGCAGTAACCCTTAATCCCAGCCCTTTCAAGGTCTTTAGGTAGAACAGGCGAAAAGTACTCTGTGGCGAGCGGGCTTGTCCCGCGTTGGGCTGCGCAGCAGCCCTGAAACCCGCGGCCGAAGAATGCCTGTCTCAGCGCATTCCTCCTTCAAGGGTCGCTTCGCAACCCAACGCGGGACAAGCCCGCTCGCCACAGTTGCAGTGTTCGTCCTCAGCCAGATAGGGTCGGTTTTTCAAAGACCTTGAAAGGGATGAGCCTTAATCCGCAACACTACTGGGTACCGCTCCCACGTTTGATCGGCGTCGCGTCAACTGACCTGCTGCGCAAACACCTCGCGAAACCGCGCCATATCCTGCTTGTCTCCCACCGTCACCCGTACCCACTGCGGCCAGCTTTTAAACACCCGGCCGATCAGCACACCGTGTGCCGCCAGCTTCTCGATCACCTGCTCCGCCGGCTGTTTCACGTCGATCATGAAGCAGTTGGCCTGTGACGCCGTGCAGGTGAAACCACGCCCCTTCAACCAAGCCACAGTTTCATCACGCAGTTGGCTGTTCAGTGCCTTGCGTTGCGGCAGCAGTTTCACGTCTTGCAGGCTGGCAAGGCCACCCAGCAACGTGCTGCCTGCCGGCACGTTGTCACCGCCAAACACGGCCAGCCGCTCCAGCAGCGCCGGATGACCGATTGCCAGGCCCAGGCGCGCACCGGCCATGCCGTAGATTTTCGAGAAGGTGCGCAGCACCAGCAGGTCGTCGTGGTCCTTGACCCAACTGACCACGCTGGGAACATCGGCAAAGTCGATATAGGCCTCGTCCACCACCAGCACGCTGCCTTTGGGTTTGTTTGCCAAGGCCTGGCGGATGGCATCAGTGGACGTGACAGTGCCTGTAGGGTTGTTGGGGTTGCACAGATAGAGCATGCCAGCCTGGGGATCGGCGGCGAGCATGCCCGGGATGTCGTGGGCGTGGTCGGCGTTGAGGCTGACTTCCTTCACCGAGGCCCTGTTCGACTCAGCGGCCTGGCGTGGCACTTCGTAGGAAGGTGTGGGCATCACCAGTCCGCGGGTTTCGCTGGTGAATGCCAGCACTGCATAGCGCAGGGCAGCCATGGAGCCGGCAAATACCGCCACCTGTTCTTCGGCAATGCCCTGTTGTTGGGCAAACAGCCCGGCCAGGGCGTACATGTGTTTATAGGGATAACGCCCGGCTGTTGCGATTCCCTTCTGCATGGCTTCTCGGGCAGCCCGTGATGGCCCATAGGGGCTTTCGTTGTAGTTGAGCAGCACCTTGTCAGGCTTGGTCGGCGGCGGGCTGGCAACCGCCCAATCGAGGCGCCCCAGCAGAGGCAGGGCTGCGCCCAGGGCGAGAAGGGAGCGACGACTTACGCTGACCATAGGGCTACTCCTTGTAGGCGGGTGATGGATTCGCACAGCACGTACTGAGGGGTATGACGATAAACGCAGCCGGGGATTTAAACCCCGTCCAAGAAAAAGCCCCGCGCTTCTCTCGAAGGCGGGGCTTTTTCACTGCGGGACCACTCAGTGAGCGTAGGTCAGCAGCAGCTCTTTCGGTACTTGGAAATCCAGGGACATCATCACGCTCAGCGCGGTGATGGTGAAGATCGAGAACACGAACAGCTTGCGTGCCCAGACGGTGTCATCCACCGCCTTGTAGCCGGTCCAGGCCATGTACAACCAGTACATGCCCATGGCGGCGGCAACGGCGAGGTAGCTCATGCCGGCGTAGCCACTGAAGGTCAACATCAAGGTCGCCACGAGGAAGGCCAGGATGTACAGCAGGATGTGTTTCTTGGCGACCTGGATACCACGCTTTACCGGCAATACCGGAATCGACGCAGCCAGGTAGTCATTGAAGCGGAAAATCGCGATGGCGTAGGAATGCGGCATCTGCCACAGGCTGAACATCACCAGTAGCGTCAGCGCGGCCATGTCGAAGCTATTGGTTACAGCCACATAACCAATCACCGGCGGCATCGCCCCCGACAGACTGCCCACCAGCGTGCCGTGAACCGACTTGCGCTTGAGGTACAGGCTGTAGAGGCCGACGTAGATGACAAAACCGATCACGGCAAACAGCGCCGCCAGCGGGTTGGCCACCTTGTACAACAACGCCACACCGGCAACACCCAGGACGGTCGCGTAGATCAGTGCCAGTTTCAGGGAGATGAGGCCCTGGACCAGCACGCGATTCTTGGTGCGCTCCATCTTGATATCGATGTCACGGTCGATGCAGTTGTTGAACACACATCCGGAAGCTACCACCAGGGACGTACCGATCATTGCAGCCAGGAAGATGGCCAGATCGACATGTCCCTTGGAGGCCAGGAAGAAACCGCCCGCCACAGAAAGCACGTTACCGAAAATGATCCCCGGTTTGGTGATTTGGATAAAGTGCTTAAGCGACATCGGGTCTTACCTCACTTCGCCATCATGAACGTATGGATGCTGAACATGATCCATATCGACAGGCCAACCAGCAGTACGATTACGATCCCTGCGAACACGAACGCAACCACGTTGTCGCGCTGCTCCTTGGAACGGTCCAGGTGCAGGAAGTACACCAGGTGCACCAGAACCTGAATCACCGCGAATGCCAGCACGATCATCAAGGTGATCGACTTCGGCAGGGTCGGGTACATCACCAGACCGAACGGGATGAGCGTCAGGATTACCGACAGGATGAAGCCGATGGCGTACGACTTGACGCTGCCGTGGCTTGCATCATGGCTGTCATGGTCATGGGAGTGTGCATTAGCCATTACAGAGTCCCCATCAGGTAAACAACGGTGAAGACGCAGATCCAGACCACGTCCAGGAAGTGCCAGAACAGGCTCAGGCAGGTCAGGCGAGTCTTGTTGGTGTTGGTCAGGCCGTGCTTATTGACCTGATACATCATCACCGCCATCCACAGCAGGCCGGCAGACACGTGCAGACCGTGGGTGCCTACCAGCGTGAAGAACGCGGACAGGAAGCCGGAACGGTGCGGGCCGTAGCCTTCGGAGATCAGCAGGTGGAACTCGTTGATCTCCATGCCGATGAAGCCCAGGCCGAACAGGAAGGTCAGGGCCAACCAGCTCAGTACGCCTTTCTTGTTGCCCTTGTAGAAGGCCAACATGGCGAAGCCGTAGGTGATCGAACTGAACAACAGCAAGGCGGTTTCGCCGAGCACGTAAGGCAGTTCGAAGATGTCGTGGCCCGACGGGCCACCCGCTACGTTGTTTACCAGTACCGCGTACACCGCGAAGATCGACGCAAACAAGATGCAGTCGGTCATCAGGTAGAGCCAGAAACCGAAAACGGTCATCGGCCCCGAGTCGTGGTGATGGTCATCGTGCCCATGGTCATCGACATGGGCGTGTCCAGCATTGGTCACTAAGTTCGACATGGTTTAAGCCTGTTCCAACGAGGTTTCAACACGGTTGGCCGGGATCTTCTTCTCGGCTACCAGGCGAGCGTGCTGCTCGGCTTCGATGCGCTCGATCGTCTCGACCGGCACCATGTAGCCTTGATCATCACGGGCAGCGTGAATGATGAAGTAACCGATAGTGCCCACCAGGCTCACGATTGCCAGCCACCAGATGTGCCAGATCATCGCGAAACCGAACACGGTCAACAGCGCGCCCATCACCACGCCAGTGGCGGTGTTGTTTGGCATGTGGATCGGCTCATAGTGCTTCGGACGCTGGTACGCAGTACCGTCTTCCTTGGCTTCGGTGAACGCATCAATGGTGTTCGCAGTCGGGATCACGGCGAAGTTGTAGAACGGCGGTGGCGACGAAGTCGACCATTCCAGGGTGTGGCCATTCCATGGGTCGCCGGATTCGCAAGCGTTCTGCTTACGGTCACGGATACTCACGTACAGCTGGATCAGCTGGCATGCGATACCCACAGCGATCATCACCGCACCGAACATGGCGACGTACAGGTACGGCACCCACTCAGGGTTGGTAGTGGCGTTCAGACGACGGGTCATGCCCATGAAGCCCAACGCGTAGAGCGGCATGAACGCGACGAAGAAGCCCGAGATCCAGAACCAGAATGCAGCCTTGCCCCAACCTTCGTGCAGCTTGAAGCCGAACGCTTTCGGGAAGTAGAAGCTGAAACCAGCGATGTAACCGAATACCGCACCACCGATGATCACGTTGTGGAAGTGAGCGATCACGAACAGGCTGTTGTGCAGGACGAAGTCAGCACCCGGGATGGCCAGCAGTACGCCGGTCATGCCGCCGATGGCGAAGGTCACCATGAAGCCCAGGGTCCACAGAACCTGGCTGGTGATGCGCAGACGGCCGTGGTAGATGGTGAACAGCCAGTTGAATAGCTTCACCCCCGTCGGGATGGAAATCAGCATCGTCGCCAGGCCGAAGAAGGCGTTGACGCTGGCACCCGAACCCATGGTGAAGAAGTGGTGCAGCCACACCATGAAGCCCAGTACGGAGATTGCGCCCGATGCGTAGACCATCGAGTGGTGACCGAACAGGCGCTTGCCGGTAAAGGTCGAGATCACTTCAGAGAAGATACCGAACGCTGGCAGGATCAGGATGTACACCTCAGGGTGACCCCATGCCCAGAACAGGTTCACGTACATCATTGGATTGCCACCAAGTTCGTTGGTGAAAATGTGGAAATCCAGGTAACGGTCAAGCGACAGCAGCGCCATGGTAGCGGCCAGGATCGGGAACGAAGCCACGATCAGGACGTTGGCCCAGGTGCAGGTCCAGGTGAAGATCGGCATGTCCATCAGTTTCATGCCAGGGGCGCGCATTTTCAGGACGGTGGCCAGGAAGTTGACCCCCGTCAATGTCGTCCCGAGCCCTGATAACTGTAGCGCCCAGATGTAGTAGTCCACACCCACGCCAGGGCTGTACTGGATACCCGACAATGGCGGATACGCAACCCAACCGGTCTTGGCGAATTCGCCGACGCCCAGGGATACGTTGATCAGTACAACACCGGAAACCAGCAGCCAGAAGCTCAGGGAGTTCAGGAACGGGTAGGCAACGTCACGGGCACCGATCTGCAGCGGCAAGGCAAGGTTCATCAGGCCGGTGAAGAATGGCATCGCCATGAAGATGATCATGATCACACCGTGGGCGGTGAAGATCTGGTCATAGTGTTCAGGTGGCAGGTAGCCAGGCGAACCCTCGGTGGCCATGGCCAACTGGGTACGCATCATGATGGCGTCGGCAAAACCACGCAGCAGCATGACCATGGCAACGATGACGTACATGACACCGATTTTCTTGTGGTCGACGGACGTCAGCCACTCGGTCCACAGGTAGGTCCACTTCTTGAAATAAGTGATTGCTGCAAACAGTGCCAGACCACCCAGCGCGATCATGGCGATGGTCACCATCACGATCGGCTCGTGGAACGGGACCGCATCCCAACTTAATTTACCAAACATCGTTTACTCCTCTGCCCCAGCAGTTGAATGCGAGCCCGTGTCAGAACCTTCAACCACGGCCACTTCTTTCTTCTCGTGCTTGACCGGCTTGCCTGGCTTCATACCTTCGTACTTGTCGACGATTTTCTGAAACAGGTTCGGCTCATACGTGGAGTACAGGGCGACTGGGTTGTTCTGGCTTGGTTTGGTCAGGGCATCGTATTCAGCTTGATCAAGCTGTTTAGGTGCGGCCTTGACTTCGGCTACCCAGGCGTTGAAATCTTCCTGGCTCGTCGAGATCGCTTTGAATTTCATGCCGGTGAAGCCAGCGCCGCTGTAGTTCGCGGAGATGCCTTCCATTTCAGCTTTTTCGTTGGCGATCAGGTGCAGGCGGGTCTGCATGCCTGCCATCGCGTAGATCTGGCCACCCAGGGCTGGGATGAAGAACGAGTTCATCACGGCGTCGGAGGTGATCCGGAAGTTGAGCGGGGTGTGCTCGGGGAACTTGATCTCGTTGACCGTGGCGATACCCAGGTCCGGGTAGATGAACAGCCACTTCCAGTCCAGCGCGACCACTTCGATGTTGATCGGCTTGACGTCGGACTCCAGCGGACGGTACGGGTCCAGCTCGTGGGTCGACTTATAGGTGATGTAACCCAGGGCGATGATGATGAGGATCGGGACCAGCCACACCGCGATTTCGATCTTGGTGGAGTGCGACCACTTCGGCGCGTAGGTCGCGCTGGTGTTCGACGCGCGGTATTTCCAGGCGAAGGCGAAGGTCATGATGATCACAGGGACCACGACCAGCAGCATCAGCAGGGTGGCGGTGATGATCAGGTTTCGTTGATCCAGACCGATCTGTCCTTTCGGGTCCATCAAGGTCCACTTGCAGCCTCCCAGCATTAACATCATGCCAAGCAGCGGCAAAAAGCCTAGTAATCGGGGGTACCTGTTTTTACTCATCTCACGACCTCTAAAGCAGCTTGCGCAATGCAGTTGGGTTTTGATCGCCAACACTTCACCCTGCCAAGGGTTGGCATTTCTCTTCGATTGAATAAGAGCCTGCCCATCACGTCATAAGGGAACGTTTCACGGACCTGCGGTGAGTTCTTATTCGATTTCGTGGTTAAAGGCCTTGTTACAGACCAATTCCATTTGGTGCGGATAGTTGAAAGGCTGCCGGAACCTTGGGGTCGCACAGAGCCATCCATCTGCCCTTCGACCGCTCCAGTGCTCAAATATTGAACAGCACCGGACATTCAGTGCGGGCGATTGTAGTTAGCTAGCGATGTATAAACCATGTCTTATAAAGAAATAATTTTTATCGATTACAGCAATAATCCTTCACCATTATTGCAACGGTTCGCGATCTTATCGCGTTCGATTCTCAACAAAAACCACAAAAAATGCCGTGTTATAGGGCAGCCTGCCGCACCCCTTACCGCGTGTAAGGGGCTGCCAAACCGATGCAACCCCCCATAAAACAAGGCATTCGGACATCACCGAATCCCTGGCGCGGCGCGAGGTGCGCGGCCTTCCCGGCGCCCCGAACTGACAGCACATCTTGGCGGTTTTATGCAAATTTAAGCGGGGGTTTGGCGGGTCAGAAACGTCCTGCGGCGGCTTCCGTGTGACAACATGTCGCACACCGCGCGCAGCCAAAATTGTCCGGCGTCACGTTCCGTTCACAAATCCCCACACGCAAAAACGCCCCGGCCTTCATGAATAAGCGCCGGGGCGTTTGAGTGAATGATTCAGGCTTTGCGCTGGCGATTGCGATAGATGCCCAGCGGCACCAGGATCACGGTCAGCACGAAGGCCACCAATGCCCATTGCGCCAGGGAAAGCCCCAGTACGGGTGGGTACGGTGTGCTGCAGAAGCCATCGACCTGGAAGCCCAGAGGGAACACCTTGGCCAGCGGCAGGTCATCGACGATCGGTTGCAGCACATCGATGCCGCAGCTGACCTGGGGGAAGAACTGGGTGTACACGTGATGACCGGCGGCAGCGACACCGCCAAGGGCGCTGAGCACCACCAGGCCCTCGAACAGCGTGATCGCACCTTTTTTACGCATGGCCGCGCCGATGAACGCGAAGATCGCGATCAACAGCAAGGCATAGCGCTGCAGGATGCACAACGGGCATGGCGCCTCGCCGAGTACCACCTGCATGTACAACGCACCGCCGATCAGCGCCAGGCAGATGATGCCCAGCAACACCAGAAAGCGCCGCTCCCTGCCTAAACGCAATTCGTCACTCATCCCCGTATCCCTTTGTTTGGTTGTGCCAATGGCCGCAAGTTTACACACAGGCCACCGTTTAAACAGAGGGGGGTTAACAGCGGATTAATCCAGAGAAATAGACCGCTGTATGTGGGAGGGGGCTTGCCCCCGATAGCAGTGGATCAGCCAGCTTATGTGCAACCGACCTACCGCTATCGGGGGCAAGCCCCCTCCCACACCTTTGACCGCCTTATTCCAGGGCAGCAGCCGGGCCAAAGAATTCGTAGCGGCTTTGCTGCTCGGGCACACCCAGGGCCTTGAGGTGGCGCTTGATCGCGGCCATGAAGCCCTTAGGCCCGAGGAAGTAGGCGTCCAGGTCGCGCTGCTCGGGCAGCCAGGCGGCCAGTTGTTCCTGGCTGAGCAAGCCCACCTTGTCCGCCGCCGGGCTTACGCCATCGTCTTCGGTGTAGCAGTAGAAGCGCTTGAGCTGCGGGTGCTTCGCCGCCAGGGCGTCCACCCAGTCACGAAACGCATGGACGCCGCCGTTACGTGCGCAGTGGATAAAGTGCACCGGGCGCTCGGTGGCCAGGGCGGCTTCGAGCATCGGCAGGGTCGGCGTGATCCCGACCCCGCCGCTGATCAGCACCAGCGGTTTGTCGCTGGCCGCCAGGGTGAACTCGCCCGACGGGGTGAACAGGTCGATGGTCGCACCGACATGCAGCTGGTCGTGCAGGTAGTTGGACACCCGGCCACCGGCTTCGCGCTTGACGCTGATGCGATACATACCGCTATCGGTCAACGCCGACAGGGAGTAGTTGCGGCGCACTTCCTCACCGTCGAGCACCAGCTTCATGCCGATGTACTGGCCCGGCGCAGCGGCGAGGATCGGACCGTTGTCCACAGGAGCGAAATAGAAGGAGATGATCTCGTCGCTCTCGACCACGCGCTTGACCACAATAAACGGCCGCGCCCCACGCCAGCCACCGGGCGCCTGGGCCTTCTCGTCGTAGATCACCGCTTCAGCGCCGATCAGGATATCCGCCAATTGGCCGTAGGCCGCACCCCAGGCATTCATGACCTCAGGGGTCGCAATCTCACTGCCCAGCACTTCGGAAATCGCCCGCAACAGGCAGGCACCGACGATCGGGTAATGCTCCGGCAGGATCTGCAGGGCCACGTGCTTGTTGATGATCTTGGCTACCAGGTCGCCCAACTGGTCGAGCTGATCAATGTGTCGCGCATACATCAACACGCCATTGGCCAGGGCACGGGGCTGGTCACCGCTGGCCTGGTGGGCCTGGTTGAACAGCGGGCGAACTTCCGGGTACTCGGACAGCATCATGCGGTAGAAATGGGTGATCAGCGCTTCACCGCCGCTTTCCAGCAGGGGCACGGTGGATTTGACGATGGCACGGTCTTGGGCACTAAGCATGGGAGCCTCCTGGGCTTCTTTACTGATTGCCTTTACCTACTCAGTATTCGTGCCAACTAATAAACCGTTAATTTTCAATAACTTAATTAATGTGTAGTCAGTATGACTTCCTACACCTTATAGTCATTAGGACTACAAGGAGTCATTATGACTGCGCAATCGCTGCTCACCACCCTGCTGCCCCTGGTCGCCGACCTGTCCCGCGAACTGCCCGAAGGCGAGCGTTACCGCCGCCTGCTGCAAGCCATGCGCGCCCTGCTGCCCTGCGATGCCGCCGCGCTGTTGCGCCTGGACGGCGAGTGGCTGGTGCCGCTGGCGGTGGACGGGTTGAGCGCCGACACCCTGGGTCGACGCTTCAAGGTCAGCGAGCACCCGCGCTTTGCCGTGCTGCTCAGCAGCCCCGGCCCCACGCGCTTTGACAGCGACAGCGAATTACCCGACCCCTACGACGGCCTGGTCGAGGGTCTGCACGGGCACCTGGAAGTACACGATTGCATGGGTTGCCCGCTGTTCGTCGACGACCAGCCCTGGGGCCTGCTGACCCTGGACGCCCTCGACACCGAGCGTTTCGAACGCGTGGAACTGGACGCCCTGCAGGCGTTCGCCAGTCTCGCCGCCGCCACCGTGAACGTCGCCGAACGCATCGAACGCCTGACCCTGCGCGCCGAAATCTACCGCGAGGCCAGCGGCCAGCAGCACAAGGAAATGATCGGCCAGAGCAAACCCCACAAACGCCTGGTGGAAGAGATCAAGCTGGTGGGCGGCAGTGACCTCACCGTGCTGATCACCGGTGAAACCGGCGTGGGCAAAGAACTGGTGGCCCAGGCCATCCACGCCGCTTCGCCCCGCGCCGACAAACCGCTGATCAGCCTCAACTGCGCCGCCCTGCCGGAAACCCTGGTGGAGAGCGAGTTGTTCGGCCACGTACGCGGCGCCTTTACCGGCGCGTTGAACGAACGTCGCGGCAAGTTCGAACTGGCCAACGGCGGCACACTGTTCCTGGATGAAGTGGGCGAACTGTCACTGACCGTACAGGCCAAGCTGCTGCGCGTATTGCAAAGCGGCCAGCTGCAACGCCTGGGCTCGGACAAGGAACACCAGGTGGACGTGCGCCTGATCGCCGCCACCAACCGCGACCTCGCCGACGAGGTGCGCAACGGCCGCTACCGCGCCGACTTCTACCACCGCCTCAGTGTGTACCCGCTGCAGGTCCCGGCGCTGCGTGAGCGCGGACGCGATGTGTTGCTGCTGGCCGGTTTCTTCCTGGAGCAGAACCGCTCGCGCATGGGCCTGGGCAGCCTGCGTCTGACCAGCGATGCCCAGGCGGCACTGTTGGCCTATAACTGGCCGGGCAATGTGCGGGAGCTGGAACATTTGATCGGACGCAGCGCGCTGAAAGCACTGGGTAACTGTCGCGAGCGTCCGAAGATTCTCAGCCTGAATGCACAGGACCTGGACCTGCCCGATGTCAGCGCAGCGCTGGTCGAAGAACCCGCCGAGGCGGTCGCCCTGGTGACCGGCGACCTGCGCCAGGCCACCGAGCAGTATCAGCGCCAGGTCATCAGCGCCTGCCTGGAACGCCACCAGCACAACTGGGCCAGCGCCGCCCGCGAACTGAGCCTGGACCGTGCCAACCTCGGGCGGATGGCCAAGCGCCTGGGCCTCAAATAACCCAGGCACCTCCCACATTTTTAGATTGCCTTTGCCTTGAAGGCCGGGCTCGCTGGCTTGGGCTTACGAAACACCAGCACATTGCCCAGCATCACCAGCACCAACCCCGCCAACGCCGGTGCGGTCCACTGATACCCCTCGGCAAACGCCGACACATTCAGCGCCACCACCGGGAACAGCACGGTGCAATAGGCCGCACGTTCCGGCCCCATGCGCCCGACCAGCGTCAGGTACGCGGTAAAGCCGATCACCGAACCTGGAATCACCAGGTACCCCAGCGCGCCGATATACCGCGCGCTCCAGTCCATCTCGAAGGGAATCCCGCGCACCGCGCAGTAAGTCGCCAGCATTGCCGATCCATAAGCCATGCCCCACGCATTGGTGGTCAGCGGCTTGAGCCCGGCCTTCTGTTGCAGGCTCGAGAGCATATTGCCGGCCGAGAAACACATGGTCCCCAGCAACGCCAACCCAAGGCCAAGCAAGGTCTGCGGGCTGGCGGTGTGCCCCACCAGCTCCGGCCAGAACAACAGGCCCAACCCTGCCAGCCCCAGGCCGCCACCCATCAATACATTGCGCGCCACCCGCTGGCCGAAAAACACCCGGGCATTCAGCGCGTTCCACAGCGTGGCCGTGGAAAACACCACCGCCACCAAGCCGCTGGGGATCCATTGGCTGGCCGTGAGGAAGCACATGAAGTTCACGCAAAACAGGCACAGCCCCTGGGCCAGGCAGATCAGGTGCCCGCGCAGGTTCATCACCTGCAACCTGCGGCTCACCAGCAACAGTGCAAACAACACCAGTGCTGCCAGGCCGAAGCGATAGACGATGGACACAGGAATCGCCACCACGCCCAACTGCCATTTGAGGGCGATCCAGGTGGTGCCCCAGATCAGCACGGTGAGTAAATACAGGAAAAGATTCATAGCGGGCTCCATCGGTTGAGCCACAGTGTGGCCCCCAGCCTGGGATGCGCTCTTGCACAATCTTGCGCTTTTGTCGGCCAATGGGATCACAGCAACCAGCGCGCGGAGTAGGATGCAAGGCGTCAGAGAGTACGAACCATGCCAGACCTGGAATCCCTGCAAGTCTTCCAAGCGCTTAACCGCTCGCCCAACGCACGCCTCGAAGCCTG
The DNA here is from genome assembly GCF_023169845.1 of Pseudomonas sp. CYM-20-01. Taxonomy (NCBI): domain Bacteria; kingdom Pseudomonadati; phylum Pseudomonadota; class Gammaproteobacteria; order Pseudomonadales; family Pseudomonadaceae; genus Pseudomonas; species Pseudomonas sp. CYM-20-01. The sequence continues at coordinate 5,827,096 of NZ_AP025169.1, forward strand.
CGCCGAGCTCGGTGACGGCTTGTCTGCGGCGCTATGGAGCAACCATCACGACGCGCAGGACTACCAGGCCCCCAGCCATCACACGTTGTCCTGCTACATCGGCGGCGGCACCGGCACCTTTCGACGCGACCAACCCGGCACCAAGGGCGGCCCCGACAAACTGTGCATCCTGCCCGCCGAACACCAGTCGGCCTGGGTGATCAACGGCGAAATCCGCCTGGCCCATGTGTATTTCAGCCCGGAGCAATTCGCACTCGGTTGCGTCACCCTGCTCGACCGCGAACCGCGCGCCCTGCAATTGCGCGAAAGCACCTTTCTGGAGGACGCCGGCCAGGCGCGACGCTTTCATCAGTTGATAGCGCTGAACTGGCACGAACCCGCCGAGCGCCTGCTGACTAGCAGCCTGGCCCATGAAATGCTCAGCCAAACGCTGCTCAGCCAAGTGGGCGCACGCGACGGGCTGCGCCTTAAAGGCGGGCTGGCGGCGTACCAGCGGCGGCTGTTGGTGGAGTACATCGACCAGCACCTGGAAGACCCGATCAGCCTAGGCCACCTGGCCGGCCTGTGCGCACTCTCGGAATACCATTTCGCGCGGATGTTCCGCCAAAGCTTCGGCCTGCCGCCCCATCAGTACCTGCTGGCGCGCCGCCTGACCCGCGCCCAGGCGCTGCTGCGCAGCGGCGCGCTGCCCTTGGGTGAAATCGCGTTGATGTGTGGCTTTTCCAGCGCCAGCCACTTCACCCATCGCTTCCGCCAGGCCATGGGCGCCACGCCCGGCGAATACCGCCAAGCCTTCAGCGCCTAGGTCATCAACCCCAGGGTCTTGGCCTTGGCCACTGCTTGCGTACGCCGTTCCACCCCCAGCTTGCTGTGGATGCGCCGCGCATGGGTCTTGACGGTGTGCAGGGAGATAAACAGGCGATCGGCGATTTCCAGGTTGGAGTTGCCCAGGGCGATCAACTGCAGCACTTCCAGCTCGCGCTGGCTCAAGGGATTCTCTGCCGCGCCCGACACGGCCGCCTGAGGTTCCATGCCCAACTCACTGAGCAACCCCGGCGAGCGCAACCGCAGTTCGCGAATCGCTTGCTGTACCTGACAACGCGCCGCCAGCTCCAGCCCGGTTTGCAGCGAGCGACGCGCCAGGGCCGAGTCGCCCATTTGCCAGGCCACCTCCCCCAGCACCAGGTGCAGTTCGGTTTCCAGGCAGAGCATGCCGCGTTGATGGGTTGCCTCCAGCAAAGCCGTCAGCCGCGCCACCGGTTGCTCGGCGCAGCCCAGCTTCACTTCTGCCAGCACCAGCAGGTATTCCAGGCGCGGGATCAGTTCCAGGGTGGCCGGCGGCGCCTGTTTGGCCTGGGGACCACGAAAGTGGCGAAGCACACGACGCACCGCTTCCACCGTCAATTCGGCGCGCCCCTGCTGCAACCAGAAATGCCCACTGACCAACAGCAACACTGCGCGGTACACCGTGTCGGGGACCTGGCGCTGTTGCATCAAGCGTTCGGCCTCGCGCAGTTGCACAAAGGCCTCGGCGTAGTCGCCACGGTTGGCGGCCAGCAGGGCCAGGCCGAGAAATCCATAAAGCACGCGCTTGTCCTGGCTGTGCAGGCACATCTGCATGCCGCTCTCGAAGCACTCGGCAGCCAGGCTGTCCTGGCCCTGACGCAACGCCAGGTGCCCACGGCGCAGGGCGATGCGCCCCACCAGCGGCCCGGCTTTCAGACGTTGCTTGATCAACATCGCCTGCACACTCTCCAGCAGGCTCTGCGCCCGATACGGGGCGCCGCGCTGCTCCAGCAACTGCGCGTGATCCAGTTCAAGCAACGCCTCAAGCAGCAACGACCCATGGGCGCGGGCCAGGCACAACGCTTCGCGGCTCAGCGCCTGGGCTACGTCCAGTTCGCCGCGCAGCAGTGCTTGCTGAGTGAGGCCCGACAGGCACATCAGCCGCGACGTCCAGGCGCTGTCGGGCAAGGCTTGCAGCGCTTCGAGGAAATGCGCGCGGGAGCGTTCGGCATCGCCGCCCAAGTGCAGCAGCCAGCCCCACTGTGCCTGCCAGCGCGCCAGCAGGTAGCGTTGTTGCGCCGCCGTCGGTTGCGGCGCGAACCGTGCCAACTGGTCGATACATTGCGCGGCCTGGTCGAAGCGCCCGGCGAACAGCAACGCCGCCGTCACCAGCCCCACCAGTTGCGCCGAGCCGAGCATCAACTCTTCACCATGCTCTTCATGCAAACGCAGCAGCAATACGGCGTTCTGCTGGCGGAACAGGTCTTCGAAACTGAAATGCTGCAACAGGCTGACTGCCACCTCGTACTCTTCGGCCAGCAGCGCGTGCTCGAACGCGGCCTGCCAGTCCTGTTCGGCGGTGAACCATTGGCAGGCACGCCGATGCCAGGAACGCTTGGCCGGCCAGGGGTCATCGCGTATCAGCTGGGCAAGCGGCGGGAAAACCTGCAACCACTCGGTATCTTCCCAAGGCTGGATAAAGGCGCCGAGCGCCTGCAACTCGCGCAGGTAGTGGTCACCGTCGCCAAAGCCGAACAAGTGCTCGCACAATCCCGAATTAAAGCGTGGCATGTGGGCCAGCACGCGCCAGGCTTCGGTCAGCTCGGGCGGCAAGGTGCTGAACAGTTCGTGCTGCAAATAATCGAGCAAGGTTTTCTGCGGATGGCCGTCCCCCAGCAACGCAATACGCACGCCGGCGCACCAGCCGGCGCTGAACTGCCACACGCTGTCCGCTGACGGCCCCAGCGGGAGCAGTTGCTGAATTTCTTCAAGGGTGAACGCCAACTCAGTGCCGCCCTCCAGCAATTCATCGTCGAGCAACAGGCGCGGCCAGTTGCAGGCCGGACGGCGCCGCGCCCCCAGCCACCAGGTCAACGAGGGGCTGCTTGCCGTGAGCAGGCGGTCGAGCAAGGCATCGGTTTCGGGGGTGGGCAAGCGGCAGAAATCATCGAGGAACACCCAGGCCGATGTTGGCCAGCGGCCAAGATCCGACAGCAGCGTGGCTTCGTCAGTGAAGGCCAAGCCGAGGTTTTGCGCCAGGCGCCGGCAAAGGTCGAGGGGGCTCAGGGCGACACCATTGAGCGGCAACCAGTACACCTGGCATCCCGCTGGCGCCTGCAACGCACATTCGGCCAGCAACGCACTCTTGCCGCTGCCGCCGGGGGCGCACAGCAACTTGACCCTGACCGGCGCTGCCAGCAGAGGCCCGGCCAGGCGTGGGCGCAACAGATGGTGGGCGGACAGCCGAGGCATGAATCCAGGACGGTCCAGGCAGCGTGTCATGGCGGTCATTGCTGCATCCTGCGTTCTTATTGTTATGCAACGTGGCGTCTACCCTAGTCCTGTGGCGGGCAGTAGTTGAAGAAGTATTCAGCGGGGTGATTGGCGGGCATAAAAAAGCCGGGAGCCCGAAGGGTCCCGGCCAGGTCAGAGGGTGATCAGCGAACGCCTTCGGCCCTCAGCGCAGCCGGGGTGTAATCCGCCGCCTTGGCATTGAAGCCGAACACGAAGCTGCTCTTCTCCTCGTTCTTCATGCCCAGCGCGATGTAGCGCCCGGCGATGATGTCGTACAGGGTTTCCACGGTGTAGGCCGGGGTCTGGTGGTCGTAGTAGAACTGCGCATGGCCTTCGGCGACCCGCCACAGTTGGCCACGGCCGTCGTAGTGATCCACCAGCGCCACCTGCCAGCTGTCTTCGTCGATGTACATGTGGCGCTTGGCGTAGATGTGCCGCTCACTCGGCTTGACCGTGCCGACCACTTCCCACACGCGGTGCAGTTCATAGCGGGTCAGGTCCTGGTTGATGTGGCCGGCCTTGATGATGTCGTCGTACTTGAGCGTCGGCTGGTCCAGCTTGTAACTGTTGTAGGGGATGTACATCTCCTTCTTGCCCACCAGCTTCCAGTCGTAGCGGTCCGGCGCGCCGGAGAACATGTCGAAGTTGTCCGAAGTACGCAGGCCATCGGAGGCGGTGCCAGGTCCGTCGTACGCCACTTGCGGCGCCCGGCGCACACGACGCTGGCCGGCGTTGTAGATCCACGCCAGGCGTGGTTCCTTCACCTGGTCGAGGGTTTCATGCACCAGCAGCACGTTGCCCGCCAGGCGCGCCGGCGCCGTCACCGACTGCTTGAAGAAGGTCAGCACGTTGGCCGCCTTGGCCGGGTCCATGTCGGGGATCAGTTGCGGCACCGCCACTTCTTCCTCGAAGCGGATCGGCGTGTAGCTCCCATTGGTCTGCGGGGTGGCCTGGGTGATGATGCGGCGCAGGTTGCCGCCGTGGTAACGGGTGATGTGGTTCCACAGCACCTCCACGCCATTCTTGGGAATCGGGAACGCGTAGTAGCGGTTGCCGGTGAACCCTTCGAGGCCGTTGCCATCGTTGATCGGCTTGACGTTCAACGCGCTGCGCTTGATCGATTCATAGATCTCCGGCGGCAGGTTGACGGTGCGGTGGGTCGGGTACACCGGGATCTTATAGGTCTCGGGGTAGCGCTTGAACATGGCCACCTGGCCGTCGGAAAGTTTGTCCTTGTACTTGTCGACGGTGGCCGCGGTGATCACGAACAGCGGTTTTTCACTGGCGAACGGGTCAGCCAGGAAGCCCTTGCTGTCCACGGCTCCGGCGTTTTTCGGGATGCCTCCAGTCCAGGCAGGGATCGAGCCATCGGCGTTGCCGGCTTTCTCGGCGCCCACCGGGGTCAACGTAGTGCCGAGCTTGGCCGCCTCTTCCGGGGAGACCGCGGCCATCACGTTGACGGCCAACAGGCTGAGGGCCATTACCGCAATTATCTTACGCATAGAGTGTTGTCCTTCCTTAAGCCAGATCAGAAGTTCGCGCCGAAGCTGAGGGCGATGAAGTCGCGGTCGGTGAGGGTGTTGTAGTCGCCGCCGAAAAAGTCGGTGTAGCTGAGGCTGGCGGTATAAGTGCTGCGGTAATCCGCATCCACGCCGACGCTGATGGCCTTGGCGCCCTTGTTGAACAGGCCGTTGGGGCCGTAGCCGGCCACGTCATGGGACCAGGACAGGTTGGGCTTGAGGTTCACCCCGGCAATCGCGTTGTTGTAGTCGAGGATCGCCCGCGCGCGGTACCCCCAGGAGTTGGCCGTGACAAAACCGTCGGTGTCACCCTGGAAACCGTAGGCGCCATACACCGAGTCGCGGCCATAACGCAGCTTGGATTTGTCCTCCAACCCGCCAACGTGCACGTAGGCCGCTTCGCCGACCAGGGTCAGGCGTTCAGCGCCCAGTACCTGGTCGAAGAATTGGGTCATGGTGCTTTGGATCTGGGTGATTTCCTTGCGGCGGTAACCTTTGTTGTCGTCACCGAAGTTGCTGCGGATCGGCGAGGCCAGTTGCCCGGCGACCGGGTTGATCAGGGCCAGGGTCAGGTCGGTGGTGTTGAGTTGCACCGGGGCATTGGGGCGATAGCTGATCTCGCCGGTCCACGCCGTGCCGGTGGGCAATGTGGTGGAGAAACTCGCACCAAACAGGCGGATATCTTCCGGGTAGTCCAGGTAGTACTGGCCACGGCCAAGCATCAGGCTCTGGACCAGACCTGCGCCGGAGCCGGGCGCGATGCCATTGGCTGCACCGGCGATCGCACCGAGCCGGGCCAGGCTCGTATTGTTGGTGATGGTGCCCACGGTCGGGGTGCGGCTGTGGTAGTTCATGAAATACAAGCCGTATTCGGTGTCATCCCCCAACCAACGCAACGCCGTACCGAATTGACCACTGTCACGCGCGTCGCGATCCTGCGCACGCTGCACGATCACCCCTTCACGAGTCACTTGAAAGCCTTGCCCAAACGCGGCGGCGACAGGCTGCAACGGCGCAATCGCCGGGTTGCCCACCGTGTAGTTGCCATTACAGCCATGGGCCGCCACATCCCCACCAAAGAATGTGCCGCAGTTATCCAGCACGGTGTTTTCCCAGTTCAGCTGGTAGAAGCCTTCCACGGTGAGTTGGTTGGTCAGGCTCTGGGAGGCGAACAGCATGTTCACCGGGATCAGCCCTTCCTTGATCTCTGCGCCCGGGCGGCGGAAGGCCGAAACGTCGATGGGGTTGATGCTGTTGATCGAGTTACCGATAAAGGTGCTCTCGCCCCAGCTGACCACTTGCTTACCGAGGCGCACGTTGCCCGGTTGGTCGCCAATCGAATAGTTGTGATACACGAAGGCATCGAGCAATTCATAGCCGGATGAACGCGCGCCCTCGTCACGATGGTGATTGCTGATCTGCTTGAACTCGCGGTCTTCGTCCTGCAACTCGAAGTCGTACCAGTACTTGCCGCGCACGAAGACGCCGCTGTCACCGTACTTGAGCTCCAGGTCGTGAATGCCCTTGAAGATCTTGGAGAAGGTCTCGCCCTTCTTGAAGTTCAGGCGCCCGTCATCCCCGGTAGACGCCTGGCCAGTACCGCCGTTGACGGTGCCTACCAGTTTTTTGTCGGCGTCGCGCATGCCCCAACTCGCGCCCACCGACAGCGAGGAATCGAATTGCCCTTCGATCTCGCCAATGTTGAACGAAACAGCCTGTGCCTGGGCACAGCACCCCAACGCAACCGCAGCGGCCAGCGCCTGTGGCCTGAAGATGGCGCGCATTGTTGTTCTTGTCATGCGTCTTCCCCGGTGAGTGACAGAAGGCCCCACCCTACTGCCGCGTCTCAGGAGCGATAAGCGCACCAAGGAGGGATTCGTGTTGTCGCTCGAAAGGATGACAAGGCGCTCTGGCCGGGGTCTGGCCGGGGGCATGCAGCGGGTGGATAGGGGGTTATCAGGGGAATGGATAGCACGTACGGACACTATTGCCGTTTTAGTAACAGTCCTTGTCACGAACCGGCATTACTCATCCTGTTACAAACGACTATTCTTAGCGGGCTTTCAGGGCAAACGGCCCGCTTCCCCCGACCGGAAGAAAAGCCAGATTCAAATGGATTGAGGCCTGTTTTCAATCTGTTACCGGTGTTCACTGACGTTGATTTGTCGCTCCTTGATCCAACGTCTGACTTCAGCCGCTGCGTTTGCAGCGGCTTTTTTTTGCCCTGAATAAAACGGGGCGCCATCAGCGCCCCGCAGGATTAAAGCTTTTTCAAGCAACGATCACAGGCTGTACTTCTGCAAGTTGGCCATCATTTCCTTCAACGCTTCGATGTTGTCCTTGGGGTGTGCCGCGCCTTCGAAGTCGCAGATCTGCTGCCAGTGCGCCGCCACGTCTTCGGGCGAGAACCCCGCCTCAGGGTCAAAGCCCACACCCAGGCTGCGTTCCCAGCGGGTCTTGCCGATCCAACCGCCGCCCACTTCAAACAGCCCGGAGGTTTCCTGGCAGGCTTCACTGCCCAGGTACACCACCAGCGGGCTGACCAGTTCCGGTTTGAGGCGTTCGAACACCTGCGGCGGGATCAAGCCTTCGGTCATGCGTGTACCGCCGGTGGGGGCGATGGCGTTGACCAGGATGTTGTTCTTGCGTCCTTCCAGCGCCAGCGTTCGGGTCAGGCCGTACAGGCCGAGCTTGGCCATGCCGTAGTTGGACTGGCCGAAGTTGCCGTAGATACCCGAGGTGGACGCGGTGAAGATCACCCGGCCATACCCTTGCTCGCGCAGATGGGGCCAGGCGGCGCGGGTGACTTTGTAGGCGCCTTCGACATGAACCCGGTAAACCAGGTCCCAGTCGCTGTCGTCCATTTTGTGGAAGGTCTTGTCGCGCAGGATCCCGGCGTTGTTGACCACCACATCGATACGGCCGAAGGCGTCGAGGGCGTTCTGCACGATCTTGTCACCGTCGGTGACAGAGTCGTGGTTGGCCTCGGCGATACCGCCCGCTTCGCGAATCTCGGCCACCACCCGGTCGGCGGCGGACGCATTGGCGCCTTCACCTTGCGTGGAACCGCCGAGATCGTTGACCAGAACCTTGGCGCCATGCCTGGCGAACAGCAGCGCATGGGCCCGGCCCAATCCGCCACCGGCACCGGTGACGATCACGACCTTATCCTGGAACTGCACTGATTCACTCATACCGAACTCCAATGGCGACAATGGGAATGGGTCGAGTGTCAGGCACCGGGGCGCTGGTCACAATAAAGCCGGCCAGGGCTGAATGGTGCTCGATAAGGCTGAGGGATAATCGTCCGATCAGGAATAGGCCATTCGCGGAGCCGAGTGGCCGATGCGATCACGAAACGCCAGGTAATGCTTGAGCACCTGTACCGGCGCCTCGATCTGCGGGTAATGGCCGATATTGGCCAATAGCACCGTGTCGGCGTGAGGCACCAGTTCGTGATAACGCGCCACCATGTGGGCACCGGAGATCGGGTCGATCTCGCCGTCGATCACCCGCAGCGGCACATCAGTGTGTTGCATCGCCGCCACCCAACGCTCACGCAGGCGCCGACGCTGAGGAATGTAAGCGATGAGTTTGTGCAGGATGCGCGTGCCATCGTTGCGGTCGATCAGGCTCCAGAAATCGTCCAGGGCGCTTTCGCTGGGGCGGGTGTTGGGGCCGAATATCTGGCTGAAACTGTTGGCCAGGGCATTGCGCCCGAACGCGCGACCGATCATCCAGCCCAAGGGGCTGAGCAGCAGCTTTTGCACCAGCGCCGGACGATGGGTTTCCGGGAACAACCCGCCGTTGAGAAACACGCAGCTGGCCATGTGAAAGCGGCCTTCGCAGTGCCGGGCCAGCAGTTCCTGGGCCACGCTGTCGCCATAGTCGTGGGCGAGCACATGCACCGGCTGATCCACACGCAGGTGCTCCAGCAGCGCCTGTTGCAAGTCTGCCTGTTCCAACAGGCAATAACCATGGTCGAGGGGTTTGGCCGAGTCGCCAAAACCGAGCATGTCGCAGGCGATCACCAGGTTGCGTTGGGCAAGGGGCTGCCACAGGTAATGCCAGTCCCAACTGGCAGTGGGAAAGCCATGGATCAACAACAAGGGTTCGCCCTGCCCCGCCACCCAGTAGCGGATAGTGCGTCCGTTAAAGTCGAAGGTCTGGCTGCGTTTGCGCCAGACACTCAGCGGGATCTCGGCGAGAGGCATCAGGTTTTATACCCAGGATCGAGGCTGTCCAATTTGCGCAGCAACGCCGGCCAGGCCAGCGCGCCCCCCATACCTTGCGCACTCTTTGTGACAGCCGCCACCATCGCCTTGGCACCGGCGAGGATCTGCGGCCCGATGGGGATCAAATCCGCCCCGCCGCTCTGGGCCAGCACCTGGATATCGCAGGCGCGCTGGAAGGTAAACATCATCAGAAACGTGTCGGCGATGGTGCTGCCGCAGGTCAGCAGACCGTGGTTGTGCAGCATCAGGAAATTATTTTGGCCAAGATCGGCCTGCAAACGGGCCTTCTCTTCGTGGTTCAGCGCCACGCCTTCGTAGGCGTGATAAGCCAGGCTCGACAGCACGAAGATCGATTGCTGGCTGATCGGCAAGACGCCCTGCTTCTGCGCCGCCACCGCGACACCGGCAGCGGTGTGGGTATGCAGCACGCACGTCACATCGTGGCGCACTTCATGGATGGCGCTGTGGATGGTGTAGCCCGCCGGGTTGATCTCGTAGGGGCTGTCCATCAGCTTGTTGCCGGCCTGGTCGACCTTGACCAGGCTCGACGCGGTGATCTCGTGAAACATCAGCCCGTAGGGGTTGATCAGGAAATCGTCGGTGCCCGGCACCTTGGCCGAGATATGGGTGAAGATCAGGTCATCCCAGCCGTGCATCGCCACCAGGCGGTAGCAGGCGGCCAGGTCGACGCGGGTCTGCCATTCGGCGGCGCCGACCTGATCTTTGACATTCTGTGGCGATGGAACGGGGGCTAGACTCACGGCAACGACCTCCTTGGCGCACTTTCTTATTGTTTTTTGAGTGATGGGCCAGTCTAGTCAGACGCCCTGCCCGCCGTAGTTGCCTTGGCAGCCAGCTTGATGACCGTGCGGGTCAGCCTTGAGAATAGTTTAAATCCGTGCAAGCGACGTCAGAGAAGTGCCGCCAATAAAGGCGCGGCGAACAGGTTGAGCAAGCCGGTCAGGACCATCACCAGGCCAGCAACCGAGCCCTCTTCGCCGCCCACTTCATGGGCCCGGCTCACGCCCGCACCGTGGGCACCCACGCCAAACAGCGCACCGCGCGCCAGCGGCGTACGCAGGGGTAGCCATTTGAGCAGCACACCGCCGAGCATCGCCCCAAACACACCGGTGAACATCACGAACACCGCCGTCAGTTCAGGCACGCCACCCAGGTCGGAGGACACCGGCATGGCGAACGGCGTGGTGATGGAGCGCGGCACCAGAGACAGGGTCACCGAGCTGTCCAGGGCCAACGCTTTGGCCAAGCCAAATGAGGTGGCGATGGACGCCACGCTGCCCGCCACCATCCCCAGCAACAACGCCGACCAGTAACGCGCCAGCAACCGCCGCTGCTGCCAGATCGGCACGGCGAATGCCACGGTGACGGGGCCGAGTACCAGCATCAGCCAGTGAGTATCGGCGGAGTATTCGGCGTAGGCCGTGTTCATCGGCACGGCCACCGCCAGCAACAGCACGGGCACCAGGATCAGCGGCGACAACAGATAACGCCCGGTACGGCGGTAGATCCAGCGGCTGAAGACATATGCGCCCACGGTCAAGGCGAGCCAGAACACCGGCATCAGCTCAAGCTTCATGGCGCAGCCTCCAGCGGCACACCAGCTCCACGGTGAACGCGGTCACCAGCATCACCGCCAGGGTGCTGAGGCCGATGACCAGCAGGATGCGCCAACCGTCATTGCGCAGCAGGCCGCCGTAGTCCAGCAGACTCATCAGCGCAGGGATGAAGAACAGCAGCATTTCAGCCATCAGCACGCCGGCCCCCAGTTGCAGGGCCGCCGGTTTGACCAGGCCGCTGGCGAAGACCATCAACAACAGGCCCAGGCCTACCACACCGCCGGGAATCTGCCACGCCCACCACACGGCCAGTTGGCAGCCGAACAGGTAAATGGCCAGTAGCACGACCAGTTCAATCAACAGACGGGTGAAACGTTTCATGGGCTTTGGGTCCTCGCAGGCCTTCATTTTAAAGAGGCATGTCCCATCCCCACAGCGAATTGTTAGACTGCCAGCTATTCCAAATCGGAATTTCGCACATGGAATTCAAACAGCTACGCAGCTTCGTCGAGGTAATCCACCGCGGTGGCTTTACCCAGGCCGGCAAAACCCTGCATATCAGCCAGTCCGCCGTCAGCAAACAGGTTGCGCAATTGGAGCAGAGCCTGGGCACGCCCCTGCTCGACCGGATCGGCTCGCAGATTCGCCTGACCGCCGCCGGCCAAGTCGTCCTGCAACGCGCCGAAGCCATGCTGCGCCTGCAAAACGAGCTACTCAGCGAGTTGGACGATATGCACCAGTTGACCCGAGGCGAGTTGCGCCTTGGCCTGCCATTGTTGGCCGGCGATACGTTGTTTGCCGGGCTGTTTGCCGAATACCGCAGGCGTTACCCGAACGTGACCATCCAGTTGCTGGAGGGCGGCAGTCGCAATATCGAACAGGCCATCCTGAGCGGCGAACTGGAAGTAGGGGGCAGCCTGAAACCCAGCGACTCGGCGTTTGCCTGGCAAGCGTTCTGCGATGAGCCCCTGGACGCGCTGTTGCCGATTGATCATCCGTTGGCGGAAAACGCCCAGGTACGCCTGGAGGAATTGGCCGACACGCCGTTCCTGATGTACCAGCGCAGTTTCGTGCTGAACGACCGCCTGATGCAGGCGTGTGAGCAGTTGGGTTTTACGCCGAAGGAAATCGGTCGCAGTGGCCAGGCGGACTTCCTCGCCGCGCTGGTCGCCGCCGGCCAGGGCGTGGTGCTGCTGCCCAGCGTGGTCGCCCGTGGGCTGGTGCGACCGGGGGTGGTGCGCCTGACGCTCAAGGCGCCCGACTACTTGCGCTGGGACATTGCATTTATCTGGCGTGACGGCGCCTATCTGTCGAAAGCCGCCCAGGCCTGGCTGGCATTGCTGCGTGAGTTTCCGGTCAAGCGCGCAGTGCAGTGACCAGCTCCGCCAGCCACGGTTCGGCGTCGGCTTCCGGGGTCACACTTTCGCTGGCGTCCAGGCGCAACATCGGCAGTACTTCGCGCACGCCCAGCTCGCCAAACAGCTCGCGCATCTGCTCGCCACCACCGCAGAAGGTGTCGCCGTAGCTGGCGTCGCCCAGGCCGATCACCGCACCGGGCAGGCCGCGCCAAGCGGCGGGCAGTTGATCACGAATCGTTGAGTACAGGGGTTGGAGATTGTCGGGCAATTCGCCCATGCCGGTGGTGGACGTCACCGCCAGAAACGCGTCCGGCGCAAACGCCTGCACATCGGCGAGGCTGGCGCGAGGGTTGTGCCAGGCCTCGAAACCGGCGGCATTGAGAATGCCGACAGCGTGACGGGCGACTTCTTCAGCCGTGCCGTAGACCGAGCCGGAAAGGATGGCGACTTTCATCAATCTGATCCTGTAGTTGAGCGAAAGCCTGGGATATTAACAGCTGCCACAATTTTTTCGGCGCGCCCCGTGCAACATTCAGGGCTTGCCATAAACTCCACAGTTCAAAAACAAGCCATGGACCGCTCAATGATTAACGCCAAGCTGATGCAACTGGTCATCAACGCCTCCAACGACGGTATCGTCGTCGCCGAGCGCGAAGGCAAAGACAAGCCGCTGATCTACGTCAACCCAGCTTTCGAACGCCTGACCGGCTACACCCTGGATGAAATTCTCTACCAGGATTGCCGCTTCCTGCAGTCGGGCGACCGTGATCAGCCAGCACTGATGGCGATTCGAGAGGCACTGGAAAGCGGAGGTGCATGCCGGGAAATCTTGCGCAATTACCGCAAGGACGGCAGCCATTTCTGGAATGAGCTGTCGCTGTCGACGGTGTACAACGAGGCCGACAAGCAGACTTATTTCGTCGGCGTACAAAAAGACGTCACGTTGCAGGTCAAGGCCCAGCAGCGCGTCACCCAATTGGAAAGCGAACTGGCCCAGGTCAAGGCCGAACTGGCCGCGCTCAAAGCGACGAGCGGATCTAACAAAATTTAGGAAGTGCGATCATTAGGGGGGATAATGGCATTTTAACACCCCCTAATGAGCACGAGTGATGCAACGCGATGCGCTCCTGACCCAGGACGAGCTGGATTTCATTCAGAACATGCAGCACAACCCGCAACTCAACCTGCGGGATGCTTCATCGAGCCTGACCGTTAACGGCGGCGCACAGATTCGCGACTTGCTTACCCGGCTGGCCGCTCACGACCACCTCACCATCCAGGCACAATTCGATAATCAGCAACTGACCTTCCCCTTGCACTTGGTGGAAGACGAGTTCAATGCCGTGCACCTGCGTTTGGGCGTGCCAAGCATTTTCGAAGACGGGCCGATGATTCGTCCCTGGCGCCTGGCCCTGGAAACCCCGGTGGCGCTGGAGAACATCAGGGGCAACCTCAGTGCGTTGTGGGTGCATGAAGTTTCGTTCAAGGGGGTGCTGGTGGAGATTCGCGGGCGGGTCAAACCACCGAAAACCTTTTCCCTATGGTTCAGCCCATCCGGCTACGAGCGCATCGCCTTGCGCGGCACATTGGAGCGGGAAACCGCCCGAGGCTTGTTCGCCTATCGCCTGAGCCAGAGTGATGCGGATGAAACCGAGCGTCTGCGCCAGTTCATCCTGCATCAGCACCGCCTGGTGCACCCGCACGTGCACGCCTGATTTCAGGTATCCAGGTTGCCGCTGAGGAACTGCTGCAGGCGGCGCTGCATCAAGCGCCCGTCACTGCCCAGGCAACCGACGGGCGAGCCCACAAGGTCTTTTTCCGCCAGGTCCGAAGCGGCGCCGGCGATCAGCAATGGGCAATCCAGGGTCTGCGCCAAGCGATTCAAGCGTCCCACCCGCTCATGATTGTGTGCATGATTGGAAAACACGATCAGTGCCTGGGGATGGGTCTTCTCACAGATCAGCGTCAATTCGTCCAGCGGCTGGCCGACCGCCAGGACCTTCACCGCCAAGTTCTCTCGGCTCATCAGTAGCGCAGCCACCAACAATTCCAGTTTGCGGCACTCGCCGGGGATGGCCGCAAGCAGCACCCGCGACAACGGCTCCGCACAGGCCAGTTGCAGGCGCTGCAAGGCCCGGACTCGCAGGAAGTTATCGAAAAACAACCATTCGCTGGCCTGACCGAACCGGCCCTGGTGACGCAACAGCTCGTGCCAAAGCGGCATCAGGATGTCTTCAAAAGCCACGCTGAGGGGGTAGGTGGCAAGAACACTGGCGTACTGGTGTTCCAACCGTCGGTCGTCGAACGCGCTGACAGCCTGCATCATCTGTGCCTGCCATTGAGCCCAGTCCCCGCCCTCCAGCGAGTCTTGCTCGGCGCGAACAGCCAGGGCTTGCTGGTCGTCACGGGCGAGAATTTTCCCAACCTTGCTGACCGCCACACCGCGCTCGATCCAATCGAGGATACGATTGACGGTCGTAATATCAGCCTTGGAATACAACCGATGCCCGCTTTCGGTGCGTACGGGCTGGATCAGGCCGTAACGTCGCTCCCAGGCACGCAAGGTGACCGGATTGACGCCTGTCATTCTCGAGACTTCACGAATTGGAAACAGCTTATCGGAATCGGTCGATTCAAGATGCAAATTGCTATCATGGGAGGCAGTGATCACGGGCATTGGAGACCAAAAAACCAACGGTAAATAGAACCTCATTTAACGCCCTTAGACCTGTCTTTTTCAAGGTCCCAGCTTATTCGGACCAATGCCTCTGGCGTATTTGTGCAAAACAGGAATAATCCTTGCCTGTTTTTACAGAGCGGCACCACCCCGCCGCTTTGTTTGTGCGCCCCCTACCCGGCCCGGCGCACCTGAATATTTGGAGATACACAATGTCTACCTCCCCCGTCACCCTGATGGTTGCGCGTCGCGTGGCCAAGGGTCGCTACGAAGAATTGATGGCCTGGCTGCGTGAAGGCGAGCAATTGGCCACGGATTTTCCGGGTTACCTGGGCTCAGGCGTGCTTGCCCCGCCGCCCAACGATGATGAATTCCAGATTATTTTCCGCTTCGCCGATGAAAAAACCCTGCATGCCTGGGAGTTTTCCGCGTCCCGCAGTGCGTGGCTGAGCCGTGGCAGTGAGCTGTTTGCCGACCCGTCCGAACACCGCGTGCGCGGCATCGACGGCTGGTTCGGCGCAGTGGGCGCGCGCCCACCTCGCTGGAAGCAGGCCGTAGCCATCTGGCTGGCGTTTTTCCCGGTGTCACTGTTGTTCAATTTTGTGCTGGGGCCGCTGCTGAGCGAACTGGACCTGGCACCGCGCGTGCTGGTCAGTACCCTGGCGCTGACGCCACTGATGGTTTACTGGTTCATCCCGCTGTCGACCCACCTGTTGGCAAACTGGCTGCATCCTGCCCCTGCACCGCGCAAGGCTAGCGAAGCCGCGGCGTGAATACAGGGGCGCTCGGTCGCTGGTATAGTTTCAACCTGCCAGCGACTCGAGCCTCCCATGACTGCAACAAACGCCCCGATCCTGATCACCGGCGCCGGCCAGCGTGTCGGCCTGCATTGCGCCCAGCGCTTGCTGGATGACGGCCACCCGGTGATTTTCAGCTACCGCAGCGAACGACCTGGCGTGCAGGTGTTGCGCGAGCGTGGGGCGATCGCAGTGTTTGCCGACTTCTCCAGCGAGGCCGGCATCCTGGCGTTTATCGCTGAGCTGAACACCCATACCCAGAGCCTGCGTGCGATCATCCACAACGCCTCGGCCTGGATGGCGGAGTCGCCCGACGACGAAAGCCGCGCGTTTACCGACATGTTCAGCGTGCACATGCTTGCGCCGTACCTGATCAACCTGCATTGTTCACCCTTGCTGCACCGCTCGACACCGGCCGACATCGTGCACATCAGCGATGACGTGGTGCGCAAGGGCAGCCGCCAGCACATCGCCTATTGCGCCACCAAGGCCGGGCTCGACAGCCTTACGCTGTCGTTTGCCGCGCAGTTCGCGCCGCTGATCAAGGTCAACGGCATCGCCCCGGCAATGGTGATGTTCAACGACGGCGACGACGCGGCCTACCGCACCAAGGTACTGGCCAAGTCGGCACTGGGCATCGAGCCCGGGCCCGAGGTGATCTACCAGAGCGTGCGTTACCTGCTGGACAACCCCTATGTCACCGGTACCACCCTGACCGTCAACGGCGGGCGGCATATCAAGTAAGCCGTTTGTGAGGATGTTGTATGACCTTATCCCTGCCCCACCATTACCGCGAGATCCTCAAGGGCTTGGGCGAAGACCCCGAGCGCGAAGGCCTGCTCGATACCCCCAAGCGTGCCGCCAAGGCCATGCAGTACCTGTGTCATGGCTACGAGCAGAACCTGGACGAAATCGTCAACGGCGCGCTGTTTGCCTCCGACAATGACGAGATGGTGATCCTCAAGGACATCGAGTTGTACTCGCTGTGCGAGCATCACCTGCTGCCCTTTATCGGCAAGGCCCATGTGGCCTATATCCCAACCGGCAAGGTGCTCGGCCTGTCAAAGCTGGCACGCATCGTCGACATGTTCGCCCGCCGCCTGCAGATCCAGGAAAACCTCACGCGGCAAATCGCCGATGCCATCCAGCAAGTGACCCAGGCCGCCGGTGTGGCCGTGGTGATCGAAGCCAAGCACATGTGCATGATGATGCGCGGTGTGGAAAAACAGAATTCAACCATGAACACCTCGGTGATGCTCGGCGCGTTCCGCGAGTCGAACACCACGCGCATGGAGTTCCTGCAACTGATCGGACGGAGCAAGTAGCAATGCCACAACTTCAACCAGGCATGGCGCGCATCCGGGTCAAGGACCTGTGCCTGCGCACCTTTATCGGTATCAATGAGGAGGAAATCCTCAACAAGCAGGATGTGCTGATCAACCTGACCATCCTGTACGCCGCCCAGGAAGCTGTGCGCGACAACGATATCGACCACGCGCTGAACTACCGCACCATCACCAAGGCGATCATCGCGCATGTGGAGGGCAACCGGTTTGCCCTGCTGGAGCGCCTGACCCAGGAACTGCTGGACCTGGTGATGAGCAATGAGTCGGTGCTGTACGCCGAAGTGGAAGTGGACAAGCCCCATGCGTTGCGCTTTGCGGAGTCGGTTTCGATTACCCTGGCGGCCAGCCGTTAACCCCTGAGATTTGCGTGAACCTTATGAACGACCAACAACGCCTCGAACTCGAAGCCGCCGCCTTTCGCCGGCTGGTGGCGCATCTGGACAGCCGCAAGGATGTGCAGAACATCGACCTAATGAACCTCGCCGGTTTCTGCCGCAACTGCTTGTCCAAGTGGTACAAGGCCGAGGCCGACGCGCGCCAGATCGAGCTGAGCCTCGATGACGCCCGTGAAGTGGTGTACGGCATGCCGTACGCCGAATGGAAAACCCAATACCAGAAAGAAGCCAGCGCCGATCAACAGGCGGCGTTCGCCAAAGGAAAAACCCATGACTGATTTGAACACCCTGCGCGCCAGCCTCAACAGCGGCGAACATGTTTTTGCCGATACCCTGGCGTTTGTCGCTGCCGGTTATGAGTACCAGCCACAGGCGTTCACCAATGGCGAGGTAGAGAATGCCGCAGGGCAGAACGAAGGGTCGTGCAAGACGTTGGGTTTGGCGCTGCTGGAAGGCTTGAGCGATCAGGAAGCGCTGCTGGCGTTTGGTGAACATTACCGCTCAGTGGTGGCGACGCCTGAGGGCAGCGACCACGGCAATATCCGCGCATTGATCGCAAACGGCCTGGCCGGTGTGAAGTTCACCGCCCAGCCCCTGACTCGCAAATCCTGAGCCAGACCTGAATCAAAATGTGGGAGGGGGCTTGCCCCCGATTGCAGCGTGTCAGCTAATGAATACCTGGCTGATACACCGCTATCGGGGGCAAGCCCCCTCCCACATTTGTTTGCGGCGTTGGTTAGAACGCAGCGTCTTTCAGACCATCCAGGTAACGCTCGGCATCCAATGCCGCCATGCAACCGGCGCCGGCCGAGGTGATGGCCTGGCGGTAGACGTGGTCGGCCACGTCACCGGCAGCAAAGATACCTTCGATGTTGGTCGCGGTGGCGTTGCCTTCACGGCCGCCCTGCACCACCAGGTAACCGTCTTTGGCTTCCAGCACGCCCTCGAACAGCGAGGTGTTCGGGGTGTGGCCGATGGCGATGAACACGCCGTCGACTTTCAGCTCGTCGAAGCTGCCGTCGTTGTTCTTCAGGCGGGCACCCGTCACGCCCATGTTGTCGCCCAGGACTTCGTCCAGGGTGGCATTGAGCTTGAGGATGATCTTGCCTTCGGCGACACGGGCATGCAGCTTGTCGATCAGGATCTTCTCGGCGCGGAAGGTCTCGCGGCGGTGAACCAGGGTCACGGTGCTGGCGATGTTGGCCAGGTACAGCGCCTCTTCCACGGCGGTGTTGCCACCGCCGACCACGGCCACCGGTTTGTTGCGGTAGAAGAAACCGTCGCAGGTCGCGCAGGCGGAAACGCCCTTGCCCATGAACGCTTCTTCCGACGGCAGGCCCAGGTAACGAGCGCTGGCGCCAGTGGCGATGATCAGTGCGTCACAGGTGTACACGCCGCTGTCGCCGGTCAGGCTGTAAGGCTTCTTGGAGAAGTCGACCTGGTTGATGTGATCAAACACGATCTCGGTTTCAAAGCGTTCGGCGTGTTCTTTCATGCGTTCCATCAGCACCGGGCCGGTCAGGCCGTGGACGTCGCCCGGCCAGTTGTCGACTTCGGTGGTGGTGGTCAATTGACCGCCCGCCTGCATGCCGGTGATCAGCAGCGGCTTGAGGTTGGCCCGGGCAGCGTAGACAGCGGCGCTGTAACCGGCAGGGCCGGAACCGAGAATAATCACTCGCGAATGACGGGTATCAGACATGACTCACTCCTATCGACCGCCCGGACTACAAGGCGGCTGGAATAAAAAAGGGACCACGAAGCACTTGGGGAAGGCTTGAACTCGCAGGCCCTGAAAAATAATGGGTGCAGCGTATCGAGGGGGGCAAGATTAAGGAAATACGGAATAACAATCCAGCTCATAGACGGTCACTATGTAGTTGGCCCGACTGATCGACGGGTTTGTTACGGCTGATGTCGCGGCTTTCGCCTGCGATGTAAAGCCGGTAAGGTCGGCGCGTTCGCCCTTTTGCTCGGAGTTCTCCATGCCTGCCCCTGCTCTTTCCGGCCCGCAATACCTGCGCGAAGGCCTCAAACTCGTATTGAGCCCCGGCCTGCGTCTGTTTGTGCTGCTGCCGCTGGCGATCAACCTGGTACTGTTCGTTGGCTTGATCTATTTCGCCGGTCATCAGTTCAGCCTGTGGGTCGATCACCTGATGCCGACGCTGCCGAGTTGGCTGAGCTTCCTGAACTATCTGCTCTGGCCATTGTTCGTGGTGCTCGTGGTGTTGATGGTGTTTTTCACCTTCACCATGCTCGCCAACATCATCGCCGCCCCCTTCAACGGCTTTCTCTCGGAGAAGGTGGAAGTGGTGGTGCGCGGCACCGATGACTTCCCGGCCTTCAGTTGGGGCGAGCTGATCGCGATGGTACCGCGCACCCTCGCCCGGGAGATGCGCAAGCTGGGCTACTTCCTGCCACGGGCCATCGGCCTGTTTATCCTGTCGTTTATTCCGGTGGTCAATTTGGTCGCTGCACCGCTGTGGTTGCTGTTTGGCGTGTGGATGATGGCGATCCAATACATCGACTACCCGGCCGATAACCACAAGCTGGGCTGGAACGAGATGCTCGCCTGGCTGCGCCAGAAGCGCTGGCAGAGCATGAGCTTCGGCGGCATCGTTTACCTGGTGTTGCTGGTGCCGGTGGTCAACCTGCTGATGATGCCGGCGGCAGTAGCCGGGGCGACGCTGTTCTGGGTACGCGAACAAGGGGCCGAGGCGATGGCGGCGCAGACTGTAGCCAAGTCATAAATCCATCGAACAACCGCTTTCGACCGCTTGTCTGAACAGCCCTTTCCCAGCCCACTGATACACAAGGCTGGTACATATGGCACTGATAGCACAACCATTCCGGCACCCCGACTCTGGTATCTATTACCTGAGGCGCAGGGTGCCAGATGACATACGACCGGTGATTGGCAGAACTGAAATTCGCCGCTCGCTGAATACACGGAATCACCACGAAGCGAAGGCAGCCTTTGCGCTTGCATACGCTGAGTCAGAGCGCTTTTTCCATCAGGTACGCAACGACAATTCTGTCCCAGTCGGAACTCCGCTCTTTAACGCCTTCTCCATGACGAACTGCGCCCATACAAAACCTGAATACGAAACCGCCAGTTCAACCAAACCCAACGCCATCAGGCTCTCAGAAACATTTCTTCGGTATACGGAATCAATAGGACTAGCGAGCAAACCTGCTCACGTGATCCGACGCCACACTGTTGACTATAAAAGGGCGGTTGATAGGTTCATCGCCCTGGTGGCAGACCACAACATTGCTGAAATCGGGCCAAAGCACATTCAAGACTTTGCGGAGAAGCTAACTAAATCATTTGTAAAACACAGCAACACGCCGCTGGCCACATCATCGATTCGGCTCATTATTGCCCGACTTTCATCTGTCTTTTCTTATGCAGTTGATACAGGACTGATGGCGCATAATCCCGTAAGCACATCGCGCATCAACAAGCGACTAGGGTCATCGAAACCGAAGAGGATGCTCGACGATGACAAGGGTTATGAATGGAATGAGTTAATCAAAATTTTCAGTCAACCCGAGTTCAAAGCTCTACGACATACAACGGGCCGACCTGGTAATGCGCTGTTTTGGTTACCAATAATCGCAGCCTACACCGGTGCGAGGCGCGAAGAAATTAGCCAATTGTATGTATGTGACTTACGACAAGACACCAAAGGGCAATGGTTTATGCGGATCGATGATGACAAACCAGACAAATCCGTCAAGACCGAAGGAAGCCGACGCGATATTCCTCTGCATGATGACCTGCTTACCCTAGGTATACTGGAGCTGGTAGCCGGTAAGGACCGGGAATCCCGCTTATTTCCCCAATTGGTAAAGGTATCCGATGGCTTTGCGGGCATCGTTTCCAAAGCGTGGCGTCCAATGGTTATCCGTTGGGGTGTGTATCGAAAAGGTCGCCATCCCCTTCACGGTTTCCGGCATACATTCAAGACGCTTGCCCGAGAATACGGGATCGCGAAAGAACTTTCTGACTGGATTACCGGCCACGCGTCTGGACACATTGGTGATAGCTATGGCATTAATCCATTGTCACGAATGTCCGAAGAAATCCGGAAACTACCGAGCATTGCGAAAGCAGCAGGTCTGTTACCCACCGCTGAAGAGATCACAAGCGAAAAGGGTAATTCAGATCAATTTCGTTTGACGAAGGACGTGCCAACTAATCACATAGAATAATTTTATAGAATAAGGCTTTGGACTTTCCCAAAGCCTTGCACACCATGACTTTGATGCAACTACAACTCACAAAACAAGGTCCCCACCGAGCAATACATCCAAACATTTGATGCAATTCACCCTCAACCTTACCTAAACACAAAGCCTTACAGATAAGTGCTAGTTATCAACCAATCAAAATTCATCCTAGCCAATGTTTATCAAGGCCCAAACTCGTGCAAAGATGGTGACAAGCAATCACGCTTTCATCTGAACTCAAAATGAACAACACTATTCACATCGCTTTATCTCGACCCGGGACGGGTAAAACTCACAACGCGTGCCGAGTCGTTCCTCAGTGGCTGGCTACCGGCAAACAAGTGTTATTTGTGGTACCAACGATATCTCTCGCGGATGAAGTTTTCAAAAAACTATGCGCCCTCGGGCTTACACCATTGAAAATTGATAGCGGAGATGGAGTTGCTGCAATTGCAACATTAAACAAAAGCCTTGACCCTACCGAAGCTAACAATCTGATCGTATGTCAACAGGCAGCATTCCACCAGTGTAGAACCAATCACCTAAAGAACTGGATCGCGATTGTTGACGAGTTACCGACTCCAGTAAGGCCACAAGCTAACAAGGTAAAGAGTTCCCAGTTATCAGCATTACAATACCTTGACGTTGGCTTGTGCGGCCGAGTGACAATCAAATCAGGTTGCACAAAAAAAGTAGAAGATGAGCTGCGTGCATTTAATACAAACTCAAACGGTGCCGGACCGACATCATTGCTATCGAAGGATGCCCTCCAAATATACGAAGCAGCACTTGCTCGCCAAGACATTTTCATTTCGAACGAAGATGATTCAAAGTATTCCCTAGTATACTTTGCTGATGAAGCTGGTTTTTTCGACAGATTCAAGCACTGCCGTGAAGTACATCTACTTACTGCTACATGGACTGGATCGCTTTTTGAGTGGTTCGCAAACGCACATGGCTTTAACTACCAAAAATCGAGCCTGACACCACACAAACCATCGAAACACAGAAAGAAAATCACAATTTACCCTATGCTGACATCAGATCAGTGTAGCAAGTCGGTTTTGAACTCCCCTTACAAACCAGAGAATGCAAACCAAGTAGTCGAAACAGGAACCCGCAACATTCAAGTTATTGCCGACTTAGTTTCCGGAATAGTTGATCCTGGTCGTCAATGCCTGGTATTCGTACAAGACTGGGCAAAACTTGACTACAAGAACAATTTAATTAAATGCAATATGGATAGCCGTGGGTTAAATCTTTGGTCGCACGTACACGATGCATTATGCATGTTTCACGGAAACCACGTCACCATTGCCACAAAGTGCTTGATGCAATTGGCTGAAAAATATAACCAATCCTATGAATCACTGCGTAACGCATGGACGCAAACGTACCTGTTCGATGCAACGCTTCAAAACGTATACCGCTGCTCGTTACGAGACCAAACGTCCACCGCAGACGTGATTCTTTACGTTCAAACCTACGAAGTGGCCGAATATTTGATCAACACGTACCTGGAAGGTGCAGTCATTGATATGAAATATGCACGTACATACAGAAAGCTTGAAGCCCCAGGGCCAAAGCCTGAACCGGGTAAATCCGAAGCAATGCGTTTGCTGGCAACTGGTTTGAAGCCTGCCGTCGTTGCAAAACGCACTGAAATTTCAGTAAACACAATATACAACTACAATAAAGAGCGAAAACAGACCAGCATGAAAATTAGTTCGGCCACTCAGAATTAGTTAATTCTCTTATAATCTTTAAAGGGATCATACTAAAAATCAAAAACATCCATTCGCGCAGCGAATAATTCGGGCGCGTAGCGAACGAATTCGCTAACCGACTTTAGATTCTAAATATATACTGCCTGATCCCTTGCAGGGCAAGGGATACTCCGCTTCGCGTCGTATGTTTGATTATACAGTCAATACTTTCAACCATACTCCAGCAACGTTCTGCATCAACCAACCCTGTACAAGCCTCTAGATCAATTTAGGAGTTGATCTAGGTCAAACCGCCACGGGTTACCCCGAAATCGTTTTCGGCCTCCAAAACGCCGTATAATCGTTCATGGCGCATGCTCCGCATTGCACGCTCGTCACCTCGCATGCAGTTCCAGAATATCGATCATCTAATACAACATCCAAGTATCAGTTCAGTGAACTTCCGTAAAAACCGATCCATTCCTTAGCAGTCACAAGCTAAACTTTGCAAGCTCGTAAATACATTCAAAACAGATCAGTTTTGGGTCTCCTTTCACAAAGCCAAATCTTCTGGCGTAAATGTCATTTGAAATGATCGGTACTTGAGTGTATCAATAGGTTTCATTCCCTGCATTTCAGTCAGTCGCCCAATGTTCTTGACTGCTGCTACTGCTGATTTATCAAATGCCAAGTCACCACTGGATTTCGCTACGTCAACTGATGTGACAGTACCATCTGGACTGATGCTGATTTGCAGTTCAACGACCATTTCCTGCCTTACAGATGGCGGCCGTGACCAGCCCTCGGAAGCTCTGGACTTAATAAGTTCGTCAAAGTGAGCAGCCAGATGAGGATATTGTTGTTTGATGGATATAGGTGTTGGTATAGGTGCGGTATTCGGCTGTCTGACTGGCTGCTTTACGATTTTCTTATTAGTAGTTAACCGTTCAATAACTAGCGTTCCGTACATATCTGTACCTACCACACGAACAAACTGCCCTTGTAGTTTTCGCCCATTGAAATCGCCTTCTTGCTGTTTGACCGCAACCCTCAAATTGTCACGCTCTCCCAATATGTAACAAAGGCCATCACCGCACGCAGTTATTGCGAACTCTTTATCCAGTTCAAATGCTTTGTTTTTGAACCAGTTTAATTCTTGGTTTTGGTTGCTTGCAAATGCCCTTGACAGCCCACCCCAGTACATCACATTGTTGGCGTCTTCCAGTGCTTTCAAATTTGTTTCACTGTAACTCTGCCCAAGTGCAATCGCAGGCAAAAACATCAAGGCCGAAATAATTTTTCGCATAATACTTCCATTATTCTAATTATTGACAAGCCAGATAACACTATTAGCAAGAAGCGTTCCATGTGAAGCCCCCGCTAACGGGCATAAATATCTAGCGATGTGTATTATTGAACAGGCGGTTTGTTTTGGTTAATAACTTGCTTCACAAACATCAGTTCTTGTACATCAACCATACTAACCCCATTACAATTGCGACCCAGACGGCGGCGATTGACGACCACTTCAATGCGGACAGAAAGCCCGCACCGCTTGCATTACCAAATTTGAAGCCAAGACCCCATCGCCACCACTTGTTCACTGCGTAAGCTACTGGTGGGGCTGCTAAGAGGAATGCCCATAGCAAATCATCAGATGTGCCCTTGCCAGTTTGGGCGGCTGATATAGCGCTGGATGCGGTTCCTGATGCCATCAACAACAAGGCTCGTCGAAAAAGCGTCATGCGATTCGTCCTTGAAAGTCAGTTGCTTGAATTGGTCTGGGGGCGCAGACGGCGTAAGGTCGCGGGAATCCCAGCCAAGAATAAGATCAGCGCAGCTACCAGCATGATGAAGGCCGTCAGCACGCCAACGCCCAATGCTTGTCTGATGTCCGAGACGTCCCCAAATTCTAGTGAACAGATTCCGGCCACACTGGCTACGGGCATGCTGATCGCTGCGATAAAGATTGCGGTGTAGAGCTTCATACTGACCTCGGTTTCAGTGAATTTTATCTCAATATTCACAGTATACTGTGAGGACGTATCCACAGCCATCACCGACAGTGACCCGTCTTTGAGACCGGACTGTAAAAGTGGATATCGGCGTAGCTTTCGGTAAGGTCCTTCGCCAGAAGCGCAGGGACGCCGGACTGACCCAGGAACAGCTTGCCCATGAAGCTGATGTGCAGCGCAATTATGTCAGCTTGATCGAGCGAGGAATTCACCATCCCACAATTGCAGTTGTGTTCAAGCTTGCACATGCATTGCGATGCCCTCCATCCGTTCTCATATCGGATTTAGAGAAAGCAGTTAGCGATACCCCAGAGTCAAATTGATTGCTGCTTTGCCCCTGCAATGGGATTTAGTCTGATGGTGTTGTGTGAGAATCGACACAGGGTGAGCGTCCAACACAGAGAATATTTCCATGGTGCATTGCACAGCGATACCCCGGTTAAAAGATGCTACGGTCCTGCAACGATTGAAGTTTCAAATGTCACTTCGCAAACAAGGCTGGCAGCGAGCACCTGATTACTCAGTCTGGACTACCACCTACCAAGATGAATTGAACCGGGCTCCCATTGCCAAGAAAGTAGATCAAGCCTTGAGACAGGCCGCTCACCATGCCAGCCTGCCCACTATCGCTTACGTGGTGCAGATTGGTGACAGTCCGCTGATCCAAGTCCGGTAGCTTATACAGCGTGAGATGGGGATGGTTATGCAGCCTTGGGGCGAAAGCCTCGGTATATCCATCCTATTGCCCATCCGATGGCATACGTTGCAGCAGCCCATGCAAACCAGGCGTAGATCAGTCGCCTAGCCTGCGCTCCTTGCCTCGCAGGTAGATCCAGTAATGCTTGGTCCCTCAAGGAGTCCAATCGAACCATTGCACGATCAATTTGCACCTGCGAGAGTTCATATAGCGCTTCTCGGGCTTGGCTCGATTGTACCCCCTCCAACATCTCCGCTCCTTGCTGGGCAATTTCGCGGCTTCGGGTATTCTTTATTTGCTCCCAGCTGTCTCTGACCTGCTTCTCGGTTTCAATCTCTGATCCCGCCACTGAAAGGACAATTGCTGCAAGAACGCACCCAACAGCCCACAGTCGTTGCCACCCGCTCAATCGTCCCATTCGCCAGCTTTCCTTGGTCTTGGTAAAACACGTTCATTCGTCATCACAGCATTGCCCGCAGTCTAACCTCCCTGTCATGCTAATGGCGAACTGATTCCACAGCATGTGGTGCAGTCGTTAACCATAGAAAGGAAGCATGGAATGTTGCAAGTAATGGTTTCACTTGATCTTGAGGATGCAGAAGGCGTGCGTTATGAATTCAATGCACTCTTAGAGAGTTCGAACTGGGTTAAGTTGAAGAACGTGGATACAGTATGGAGCTTTAACTACCCCGACCGAGATCAAAGCCACTACCAGACCACCAAAACCTATGTGGCAGACAAGCTGATGAAGGCAGCAAAGGAATTCAGGATAAAAGGGATCACCGCTGTAGCGCAGATTGGTAACTCTAAAGCGTTCGGACATCAAATAACCCTGAAGAGTGGTGTTCATGTTGGGCGGGACTTCGACCCCTATCAATAACTTCGTTTAACCAAAGAAAACCCCACGGAAACCTCTTGTGTGGGCGGCGTCCCTTAGAGCAGTGTTCTGAGGCTACGGGTCCATCGCCCAGTGTTTCCGTGGCTTGTAGGGATCGAGCGCTAAGCTTTTTGCGGTGATATCACCCAAATGGTAGTTCTTGCACAAAAATCGCCATTCCAGCTTAAAACCACCAATATTCGACAAGAGCGTGCATGTGCCAGGCCCCTACCAAGAGAGTCTTGAGATAGTATTTATCTATTGAAGAGGCTCGGTTGATTTGAAAGGAAAATGCGCTATGTCGGTATGTGGGCGAGACAGGGATTTGTTGGCGGCAATCGCCTCTGGGTAGAAGACGATAGAGAGTTGGGATGCACCAGCGTTTAGGCAACTTTCAGCCTAGCGCCTAGTGTCCGGCACCTACGTGGGGCTGTGCCAGTACACTGATTTGGGCCTGACACCAGCAGGCGGGGCGCTGGCATCTAGGAGGGTCGTCACTCATGACAATTGAGCAGTGGAGCACACCAAGTAGCAGCTCCACCGGGTACAGCATTTCCTAACACACTACTTGGTGGGCTTGTGCGTCGGAAGTGTTGGGTGCTTAGGCTTGGTTTCGGGATTTACGTGGTGTCTCCGGTCGTCCTTGCCATCCTCGCGTTTGGGTTTTGGGCCGGGCTTGATATCAGTAAACATGCGTTGTCCTTTTTGTTTGTAGTGATGGTTTTTCAAGCGAGGCCGTACGCCTACACATTGAACATGCGGATGATGTTTCCCACCCACCAGAAATAGATAGCGGCAATCTGCCATAAGTCAAGGTGTCGGGGCATAGGCTCCATTGGGATCATCAAACGACCGTTAGGTGATGCGCGAAATCGGTCGCCTCAAACGTATCAACAAAATAGCCTTGCGCACAAAACGATACTAATCTACAGTGATACCACGTTTAATGATACGTGAGTACATCCCATGTCCCGCACATTTCTATACTGCCGTGTTTCAACATCCACTCAGTTCACTGCAAACCAAATACAAGAAGTGAAAGCAGCCGGATTCGACGTACAGGCAAGCAGGGTAATAGAAGAAGTCATATCGGGCAGCATCGCTGCCAGTGAACGCCAAGGGTTTCAAAAGCTATTGGATCGAATGGAAACAGGTGACGTACTGATTGTGACCAAACTGGACCGATTGGGTCGAAATGCAATGGATGTGCGTCAGACCGTTGAACATCTAGCTGGAATTGGAATTCGAGTACATTGCTTAGCATTAGGCGGCGTAGACCTGACCAGTCCGGCAGGTAAGATGACAATGCAGGTTTTGAGCGCCGTAGCTGAGTTTGAACGTGATCTGCTGATAGAACGTACTCAGCAAGGATTGATACGTGCCAAAGCTGAAGGAAAGCAGCTTGGTCGCCCAATCGCGGTAGATACTACAAACAAAGTGCAACGATTAAAAAAGCAGGGGTTAATCCAGACACAGGTTGCCAGCGAACTAGGCATTGGGATTGCAACTGTCAAGCGTCACTGGAACACCCCCGGCACCCCTCCGGGGGTCTAGATAAACGCCACCACCCTATTTGGGGTAAAGGGTAGATGGGTCCCATGCACGCTTGTACACCTACAACAATAAAAGTAAAGACTAAATATCAAGCATACATACTCATACGGCTGGGGCTGGGGCTGGGACCACACCAGCGTCAATAGCATCCTTTGCCAAGCTATCATAATAACGCTTAGTAAGTTCCGACTGAAGAAAATCATCATTCAACAATTTCAAAAATAATGTTTGCGATGTTTTAGTACGCAAGTTGAACCGCTCTCCATCATCCGTTAGTTTAAACCGTCCTCGCAGGGCGGGGTGCGTACTTGCAAAACTGATGACTTCTGCGTTGGGGATCAGATTTAGAACCGGTGAAGCACTAGCGGCACGGACAAGCTTTCTCGAAAATGAAATATCATCCAGCCGGTCGGAAAGAACCTGTACATTATCAACAAGACCAGCCTGCCTGATGTTTTCAATCCCTTTTGCAGCAATATTCTTAATAGCTTCATGAAATCCAAAAAAACGTTCCAACGCCTTCAAGTCCAAAATATAGTATTGACCATCTATTTTGAAGAACTCGAACTTTGCATTTATTTTCAACACGTCTTCATCAAGCTTTTTGAATCGATTGGTTCCGCGAGAACGCATCAAATTAAACCCTGTATCCTTTCTCAGCAATGACACCGGATATTGGTATTTGTAAAGCGCCATTTGATGTTCTGCATTACCAAGCAGAACCAGTATACCTTCAAGATTATTCAAATTATCATTGGCAAATGAAAACTCCTCAAAGTCATCCGCTGCTATGATGTTTCGCAGGTGTTGTAACTCCACAGGAACATCTGGCATATCATAATGATATATGGTTTCCCTGCGCTCATCCGCATTCGACAATTTGATCAGGGAAATCTCATCATTTAGAAGTATCTTATTGGTAATCGCATCTACAAACATTTTGGTTAGTTCTGCTTGGGGCACCTCGTCTATATCAGCCTTTTTAATTTGCATGCCATTATCAGAATCCAAAAGGAAAAATATTTCAGAACCGCAACCATCCGCTACAACTGCTGCTATTTTTGTTTTCAGATCGTCAATTGACATTACGCTTTCCTTACGAAGTAGACTTTATCATCTAGTCCCAAGCGACTTACTTGGTCCCCTTCAGCCAAACGTTCCTTTGAAATAACCACAACACCTTCAACCAATCCCAAACGCGTCTGCAAATTGACCTTATATACTCTAAATCCGAGTACGGCCAATGTAGGATTAGCATAAAACTTATCAGTCTTAACGTATATCACACCTATAACAAACAACAATATTCCCAAAGCAAGCAAATATCTGAAACTGGTCAAATTGAAACAAATTAAAGGAATGATATAAGTTGTTAGAAATGTAAGATGCTCATAATTCACATCTTCGATTTTCACAATTCTAGCAGCAATACTTTTACTTCCGGCGACCCGATAATCAAATCGAAAATAATACAAGGTACCAAAAGCCAGAAACCCGAATGCAATAACAGAAATTATATTTCTCTGTAGTAAAGATGCCAAACCTATAAACTTACAGTCTTCACCATAGCAAAATGGCACATCAATCGTAATTACGATAATTAAAAGAAATAAAAACCATAGCGAAAGTATATACAACTCAAACTTTTCACCACTGCCGCTGATCCGCATTGAGTCATCATCCCTTCGCCCAAGCTAGCTCATATATATGTCTATTTTCTCCACCGTATTCGATATCGAGATAGATGTCCATAGGCCAGCACAAAGCAATCTGCCATGTATTCATGGCAGATGCGTGGGAGTGATTTTTGGGGGTGTCAGCGTTTCAGAGATGGTGAAGAATTTCGATTTTTGCCGACGATATTACTCGCCTTCTGCTTTGATGAATTGAGTCGACAGACTTGGTGCTCGTTCCCGAAGATAGGTGGCGGCATCATCCTCGATATCCTTCGCTTTCTCCGGCCGATCGGCAAGATTCATCGCCCATGAACGCCCTGGGTGTAAAACGTCCCAACGTGGACGCATGCCGGCGTGCCGACCTTTACCCGGATTATGGTTACCAAAACCATCGATTAGCGAATTCCAAACAGGGGTGAATCTCGCAATGATCAACGACTCTCCCAGAGGAATCCAAATATCGTCTACGACCAAAAACCGACAATGAAAATCATCGATACTCAGATTTTCTGCTGCGCGAATACTGTCTGCGTGCTCCTTCAATCGTTTTTGAAGAACCTTTCCAGGTGATGAACCTAAATCGCCACCCATACGGGCACCAGCAGGCACAGCTTTACCTACATAAATAGGCAACATGAACTGTCCATTTTGGTTCAATGACGCCAAACGCGCATACGCAGGAAAGTCGCCGGTGTAGTAAATCGCATACACACCTGCCCCGTCAAAAATGGGCAAAGCATTTAGAGGATGTACTTCCTTCGATAGCAACGCCTCTGCAACGCTGGCTCCCAGATTTTTCTTATCTAGCGGATTGAATGGAACGACCTTGCCCGTCATGCGACGTTTACCACCTTCTTGACGGTTTTCTGAATACGGATGATTTCAGCAATCGCCAATTTTTCCGCAACGCTCGACGCTACGTGCTGTGCCAACAATACGGGGACAGCATTGCCGAGCTGTCGCATGGTTTCGGACCAACTGCCATGGAACCGGAAACCGTCTGGGAACGTTTGAATACGGGCGCTTTCACGGACAGTGAAATAACGCACGTCTCCATTCTCCTTGACCAACATGTTCTCACCACCAGGTACGCCATGGTCACCAGCTTTCAGTGTTTTTGCTGGTAAATCTAACGGACTCCCAGTGTGGCCCGGGTAAGAGCGAGCCCCTCCCTGAAACGTATGGTTAGGCACTTTCAACGCTGCACGGGTTTCAGGATCAGGAAGATCAGCAATTGCATCACGAACTGTTCGCCATGGTGCTTTATCCACAGGAAACAGATCACTCTTCAACTTACGGACGCGTGACACCAGCTTTGCGGGAACTTCAGGCATTCTCAGACCGTGCCTGGCCCAGTATTCACCGGTAACCCACTGCGAATGCAGCAAGGCATCATAGCTATGTGTCTCTTCCGGAAAGGACCATTCAACTCCAAGGTCGTCCCGAAATCCAACGATGAAGACCCTCTCCCTCTTCTGTGGTACGCCATAATCAGCAGCGTTCACAAGGGTTGGTACCACGTTGTAGGTGTGGCCTTTACCTTTGCGCTTACCAGAGGTTCGTTCGGCTTGCAGACGCATCAGATGGTCATGCCATCCCTCGTCCTTACGACGTGGCAACTCGGGGAACTCAAGCTGTAGCAAAATGTACTGGTAGTAATTTGCGAAAGCTGCACGCGTCAGACCTTTTACGTTTTCAACGATGAACGCTTTAGGCTTCAATCTGCGGATGATTTCAACGGTCGCAGGAAACATGTCACGACTGTCGTCGTATGCACCATGCTTACCGCCGATGGAGAACGGTTGACACGGAGGGCCACCGGCAAGCAATTCAATGCCCTCCGGGACGCTGCTCCAATCAAAACCACGCACGTCACCTTCGTGCAAATTCCAATGTTGCACCAATGGGTAGCCACGCTTCTGATTTTCGCGAACGGTATCGCAAGCCCACTTATCCCACTCAACGACAGCCAAATGTGAAAACCCAGCGATTTCACACCCCATAGCAAGGCCGCCCGCACCAGCGAATAGCTCAACGGATTTCATTGCGTGTTCCCCCGACCAAGAAAGCCATTCAGCATTTTCTCTAGTAAATTCAAATCTTTAAGCTCGCATTCCCAAATCACAAGAACATCCCATCCCAGTGAATTTAGCTGATGCAGCGTGCGTGTATCACGTTCCCTGTTGCCTTCCAATTTTGGAATCCAGAAGTCCAACCGAGACTTAGGTAAGCGTGCGAGTGGGCAGCCATCATGTCGATGCCAAAAGCATCCATGGACGAAAATGACTTTCTTCCGACCTCTGAAAATAATGTCAGGGCTGCCTGGAAGGCTACGGTCGTGAAGCCGGTAGCGATACCCCATCGAAAAAAGTAGCCGTCGCACCACCATTTCCGGCTTGGTACCCTTTGACTTCACCCTAGCCATACGAAGGCTTCGATCAGAAGGGGTCAGCGTATCCACGAATCTTACCAGTCAGAAGGAATCCATTCATTATGAAATGCCCCGAATAGTGATGGCCTGCTAACACTTGAAACGATGTTCGAAGGTATGAGGTCGGACCGCCTCTCATACCTGATGGCCATTACAGAGCGTTACGCCTGCAATACTATCGTTGAGTTGCCCACGTTGGCATCAAACTCGGTTCGACCAACACATAGCTCAATCCGAGCACAATGGCCATAACGAGAAACCACATTTTCCCCGAGAAAAACATAGTGGCGCCGGTCAAAAACATCCAAAAACCTTGCAGTGGGCCATAGCTACGCTGGTTCATCAGTGCCAGATAGTGAAGCAGTGCGACCCCAGTGAAAACCATCACAAGAAAGATCAATGCCACACCAAGAACCTGAAAAATCATCAGGGACTGCCCGTATGTCGATAGGCTATGAACGTAAAAATCCAAAAATGTATGCTGAGATGCCAGTTGCGTTAGATCAGGATCAAAAGATGCTTTTGCCAGCGATAGAAGGCGACCACAAACAGCAAGAATTACGACAGGCGCGGCTATGTAAACGCCCCAACTACTTGACGTGAACTGCCCTTTAACCAGAGAAACCAGGGCAGTGGTCAAGCTGAAAGACAGCAAAGTTGACAAAAGCGCCCAGAGACAATGATGCACAAGGTCGATATGTATCGCATATTTCCAGACCAGAAAGACCAGACCGAAACCTGCGGCGATTAGAACAGCCATAGCACCGCCACCATCGTCACCAGAACTTGAGCGTTGCTGGCTCACGACGACTTTTGTGATGTATGTATTTGTCGTCTGAGTCACGGTGACGGGTGCATTTACAGTTGGCGAATTAGTCACACCCGCGAACAAAGCACCCAAGACCACCCCCATCAAGGGTCCCCAAATCCAAGCCTGCATCGTTGCGTTTTCGATCAAATCCAAAATTGTCTGCATCAAATTTTCTCTGAGAGGCCCCATCCAAAGCACTGGTCAAATAACCAGTGATGGCCAATAAAACCATTTACCCGAAAGGAATGCAATTTTGACGTCAAAATCCCGTATCACCCTACCCAGCCTACATACCATTAAATCAACCGAGTCCGGGGAGCGATGAGACAAACCCAAGACTTTCAGTCTTTCCATATCGCTGATACATTTCCTATTCACTTCCTTGGGAAAGGGCTGTGAACGACGTGGCTTTCGGCGTCTGGATGATGGCAATCCAGTACATCGACTACCCGGCCGATAACCACAAGCTGGGCTGGAACGAGATGCTCGCCTGGCTGCGCCAGAAGCGCTGGCAGAGCATGAGTTTCGGCGGCATCGTCTACCTGGTGTTGCTGGTGCCGGTGGTCAACCTGCTGATGATGCCAGCGGCGGTGGCTGGA
Source organism: Pseudomonas sp. CYM-20-01 (assembly GCF_023169845.1). Classification (NCBI taxonomy): domain Bacteria; kingdom Pseudomonadati; phylum Pseudomonadota; class Gammaproteobacteria; order Pseudomonadales; family Pseudomonadaceae; genus Pseudomonas; species Pseudomonas sp. CYM-20-01. The sequence continues at coordinate 5,860,900 of NZ_AP025169.1, forward strand.
GCGACGTTGTTCTGGGTGCGCGAGCAAGGCGCCGAGGCGATGGCAGCGCAGCAAAAGGTGACTCAGTCATAAATCCATCATCTCGATGACACAATGACGACATGGCCCACGGTGACACTGTGGGTCATGACGACAGCTTCGCTTCACATCACCCTTATCACCGAAACCTTCCCGCCAGAGATCAACGGGGTGGCCAATACCCTTGGCCGCCTGTGCGAGGGGTTGCGGGCGCGTGGCCATCAAGTCGAGCTGGTACGCCCGCGCCAGGGCGTCGACCAGAGCCGCCCCAGCGACGACGCGTTACTGCTATGCCGTGGCTGGCCGCTGCCGGGATATCCGGGCCTGCAGTGGGGCCAGTCGTCGATGCACAAGCTGCTGCGGCGCTGGACGCGTCAGCGTCCGGACGTGCTGTACATCGCCACTGAAGGCCCCCTGGGTTTGTCTGCCCTGCGTGCTGCGCGGCGCCTGGGGATCAGCGTGGTCAGCGGTTTTCACACCAACTTCCAGCAATACTCGAACCAGTACGGCTTGAGCATGCTGAGCCGGATGGTCACGCACTACCTACGCTGGTTTCATAACCGCTCAACCCTGACCCTGGTGCCCAGCGCCAGCCAGCGCCTGGAGCTCGAGCGCCGGCATTTCGAACGCTTGGGAATGTTGTCACGTGGGGTGGACAGCCAACTGTTCCATCCCGCAAAACGTGACAATGCGCTGCGGGAAAGCTGGGCATTGAACAGCGAACAGACTGCCGTGCTCTACGTGGGCAGGCTGGCGCACGAGAAAAACCTGGGCCTGCTAAAGCGCTGCTTCGAAACGTTGCAAGACACCTACCCAATGCGCCAGATGAAACTGATCATCGTCGGCGATGGCCCACAACGCGCGACGCTGGAAAAGGAGCTGCCGGAAGCAATCTTCTGCGGCACCTTGCGCGGTGAAGAACTGGCGCGGCATTACGCATCGGGCGATGTGTTCCTGTTCCCCAGCCTCACCGAAACCTTCGGCAACGTGGTGTTGGAAGCGATGGCATCCGGGTTGGGGGTGGTGGCCTACGACCAGGCCGCTGCAACCCAGCATATCCGCCACGGCTACAACGGCGTGCTGGCGATGCCCGGGGATGAGAACGCATTTTGCGAGGCAGCCAACTGGTTGCTGGAAGACGCCGAAAGCTTGCGCCGCATGCGCCTGAATGCCCGCCAACACGCCAGCCGCCAGGGCTGGCCGGCGATTATCGAGCAGTTCGAGCGTCAGCTGCGTGGGGTCTGCAAGGACGGGCATCCGGTGCCCGCCCTGTCGCCGCTTACACCAGGGTCGTCAACGCCTCACGACTGAAAGGCAGGATGTCGCCCTCGCGCCCTTCGCGCACCTTCAACGCCCAATCCGGGTCCACCAGCAGGGCACGGCCCACGGCGACCAGGTCAAACTCGTCGTTGTTCAAGCGCTCCAGCAGCTTCTCCAGGCTGGCCGGTTGCGCGACTTTGTCGGTGTTGACCATGAACTGCAGGAACTCGCCATCCAGGCCCACGCTGCCCACGGTGATGGTCGGCTTGCCGGTGAGCTGACGGGTCCAGCCGGCCAGGTTGAGGTCGGAACCTTCGAATTCCGGCTCCCAGAAACGCCGAGTGGAGCAGTGGAAAATGTCCACACCCGCATCAGACAACGGCTTGAGAAACTCGCCCAGCGCTTGCGAGGTTTGCACCAGGCGCGCGGTGTAATCCTGCTGTTTCCACTGGGAAAAGCGGAAGATGATCGGGAAATCAGGGCCGACCGCAGCGCGGGTAGCCTGGATCAGTTCAATGGCAAAGCGCGAACGGTTGGCCAGGCTGCCGCCATATTCGTCGGTACGCTGGTTGCTGCCTTCCCAGAAGAACTGATCGACCAGATAGCCGTGGGCGCCGTGGATCTCCACGCCGTCCATGCCGATGCGCTGCGCATCCTTGGCGGCTTGGGCGAAGGCGTTGATCACAGCCTTGATGTCTTGCTGGGTCATGCCATGCACGACGACGTTGCCATCCTTGAGTTTTTCCATCGGGCCGTAAGCCGGCACGCTGGCGTCAGGTTCAGTGCCGATACGGCGCACGCTGCCTACGTGCCACAACTGCGGGACGATCTTGCCGCCTTCGGCGTGTACCGCGTCGACCACTTTCTTCCAGCCGGCCAGGGCGGCTTCACCGTAGAAGTGCGGGACATTGGGGTAACCGTTGGAGGCCTGGTGGCCGACCACTGTACCTTCAGTGATGATCAAGCCCACGCCGGCGGCGGCGCGGCGACGGTAGTACTCGATCACTTTGGAGTTGGGCACGCCACCCGGCGAGAACGAGCGGGTCATCGGCGCCATGACGACGCGGGTCGACAGTTGCAATGCACCGAGCTGGAAGGGTTTGAACAAGGCTTGGACGGGCATGGGGGCACTCCACGGAAGACGGGGTTTATGATGTGGATAATATGGGGAGTGCAGCATGCTGGGTAGCACTATTGATCTGGGTGATTAAGGGGTAAAAGTGATGGCCGGTTGGGGCTGCTACGCAGCCCAGCGCGGGACGAGCCCGCTCACTACAACTGCGGCGCTCAGCTGAGGGCTTTTTCGATGGCCTGGACGATCGTCGGGTCATCCGGTGCGGTGCGTGGGGAGAAGCGCGCGAGCACTCGCCCATCCTTGCCCAGCAGGAATTTTTCGAAGTTCCAGGTGATATCCCCAGGAAACTCTGCGCCCTCGCCTGCCAGCAGGCGGTACAACTGGTGACGGTCAGGACCGTTGACCTCAAGTTTGCTGCCCAACGGGAATGTCACCCCGTAGTTCAGGCTGCAGAACTCCTGGATCTCTTCTTCTGTCCCTGGCTCCTGGCCAGCAAACTGATTGCACGGCAAGCCAAGCACGGTAAACCCCTGGTCCTTGTACTGCTGGTAGAGGTTCTCCAGCGCGGCGTATTGCGGGGTCAAGCCACATTTGGAGGCCACGTTGACCACCAGTACCACTTGCCCCTTGAAGGGCGCCAGCGGTAGCTCTTGTCCGTCCAAAGCTTTGAGTTTCAGGTCGTGGAAAGCACTCATGACGAACTCCAGATATCCCATGTTCTTCGCATTGCGGCACTTCGAGATTACAACTCGCAAGCCTGCAATCATAGACGCCGATTGCAAAACGCGCCTGCGAGTTACTGAGCGGTAGGCCAGGGCAAAATCGGAATCGCCGTCACCGCGTTCTGCGGGCTGCCTTCGATCAGGCGGTCGCTGTAGACCAGGTACACCAGGGTGTTGCGCTTCTTGTCGAGGAAGCGCACCACCTGCATGGTCTTGAACACCAGGGAGGTGCGCTCCTTGAACACTTCGTCGCCGTCCTTGAGTTCGCCCTTGAAGCGGATCGGGCCTACCTGGCGGCAGGCGATCGAGGCTTCGGCGCGGTCTTCGGCCAGGCCCAGGCCGCCTTTCACACCGCCGGTCTTGGCGCGTGACAGGTAGCAGGTCACGCCGTCGACCTTGGGGTCGTCAAAGGCTTCAACAACGATTCGGTCGTTGGGCCCGACAAACTTGAACACAGTCGACACCTGGCCAATTTCTTCAGCAGAGGCCAGCAGTGGCATGGCCAACAGCAGGCCGAGCAATCCCTTCATCACGCGCATCGTGTGCTTCCTATGGTTAGACCAGGATCAGGTTATCGCGGTGCACCAGTTCCGGTTCAGCCATGTAACCCAATACTCCGACAATCGCATCGGAGGATTGTCCAATAATTTTCTGGGCTTCCAGCGCGCTGTAGTTGGCCAGGCCACGTGCGATCTCGCGACCGTCCGGCGCCACGCACACCACCATCTCGCCCCGGCGGAAGCTGCCCTGCACCAACTTGACGCCCACCGGCAGCAGGCTCTTGTTGCCTTGAGACAACGCCGACACGGCACCCTCGTCCAGCACCAGCGTGCCACGGGTTTGCAGATGACCGGCCAGCCACTGTTTGCGCGCCGCGAGCATGCCGCGTTCCGGTGACAGCAGCGTACCGATGCGTTCACCGGCCTTGAGTCGGTCCAGCACACGTTCTATGCGCCCACCGACGATGATGGTGTGGGCGCCGGAACGCGCCGCCAGGCGCGCAGCGCGCAGCTTGGTCTGCATGCCGCCACGGCCCAGGGCACCACCAACGCTGCCGGCCACGGCGTCCAGCGCCGGGTCATCGGCACGGGCTTCGTAAATCAGTTGAGCGTCGGGATTGTTGCGCGGGTCGGCGTCGAACATGCCATCGCGGTCGGTGAGGATCACCAGCAGGTCGGCTTCCACCAGGTTGGCCACCAGGGCGGCCAGGGTGTCGTTGTCGCCGAAGCGGATTTCGTCAGTGACCACGGTGTCGTTTTCGTTGATCACCGGGATGACCTTGAGCTCCACCAGCGCGCGCAAGGTGCTGCGGGCATTGAGGTAGCGCTTGCGGTCGGACAGGTCGTCGTGGGTCAGCAGGATCTGCGCCGTGTGGCGACCGTGCTCGGCAAAGCTGGATTCCCAGGCTTGCACCAGGCCCATCTGGCCAATGGCGGCGGCAGCTTGCAGTTCGTGCATCGCGCTGGGTCGCGCGGTCCAGCCGAGGCGGCTCATCCCGGCAGCAACCGCCCCGGACGACACCAGCACCAACTCCACGCCAGCCTCATGCAAGGCCACCATCTGCTCGACCCAGACGCCCATGGCTGCGCGATCCAGCCCCTTGCCATCCGCCGTCAGCAACGCACTGCCGATCTTTACGACCCAGCGCTGCGCACCTGTCACTTTGCTCCGCATCATCTTCAACCTTAGATTGAGGGCAGCGCGACCCAGCGCGGCCCATAACGTTAAACCCGGATACTAAAACGCCGCTCTATAAGGAGCGGCGTTCAAGTTTATCGCAACGAATCAGTCGCGCACGTAAATGATTTCAGGACCGTCTTCATCATCCACGTCTTCTTCGTCCCAATCGTCGTCGCCGATGTCATGGACCGACTTCACGCCGCTGCGGCGCAGGGCGCGCTGGTCATCCAGAGCCTGCAGTTGAGCGCGGGCTTCGTCTTCGATGCGCTGGTCGAGTTCGGCCAGTTCGGCCTTGAACACCGGGTCGGCCGCCAGGCGGTCGGCACGGTCTTCAAGGTAGCGCATGATATCGCGGGTCAGGCGCTCGGTGCCTTCTTTGGCAATGGCAGAGATCACGTAGACCGGGCCTTCCCACTCCAGGCGGTCGACGATTTCCTTGACGCGCGCTTCGTGTTCTTCTTCGAGGATCTGGTCGCACTTGTTCAGCACCAGCCAACGATCACGCTCAGCCAGGGACGGGCTGAACTTGGTCAGTTCGCTGACGATCACTTCGGCGGCATCCGGTGCACTGGTGTCATCCAGCGGCGCCATGTCCACGAGGTGCAACAGCAAACGGGTACGCGACAAGTGCTTGAGGAAGCGAATCCCCAGGCCTGCACCATCGGAAGCACCTTCGATCAGGCCGGGAATGTCGGCGATCACAAAGCTTTTCCAACGATCGACGCTGACCACACCCAGGTTCGGCACCAGGGTGGTGAACGGGTAGTCAGCGACTTTCGGCTTGGCGGCCGACACCGAGCGGATGAAGGTACTTTTACCGGCGTTTGGCAGGCCCAGCAGGCCCACGTCGGCGAGTACTTTCATTTCCAGCTTGAGGTCACGCTGCTCACCCGGCTTGCCTGGCGTGGTCTGGCGTGGCGCACGGTTGGTACTGGACTTGAATCGGGTGTTACCCAGACCGTGCCAGCCGCCCTGCACCACCATCAGCTTCTGGCCGGCCTTGGTCAGGTCGCCGATTACTTCCTGGGTCGCGGAGTCGATGATCGTGGTGCCGACCGGTACGCGCAGTACCAGGTCTTCACCTTTTTTACCGGTGCAGTCGGTGCTGCCGCCGTTGGAGCCACGCTCGGCATCGAAGTGCCGGGTGTAACGGTAGTCGACCAGGGTGTTGAGGTTTTCGTCGGCCATCATGTAGATGGAACCGCCGTCACCGCCGTCACCGCCGTTGGGGCCACCGTTTTCGATGAATTTTTCGCGACGGAAACTCATGCAACCGTTACCGCCGTCGCCTGCTTTTACTCGGATGGAAACTTCATCAACGAACTTCATAACAAAACGCCTCTCGCCGCTTGGACGAGCTTAAGAAACCAAGACATAAGACTCTTGCAAAAATGAGCGCAGCGACCTCAATCAGCGACCGCAAAACCAGCGCCTGAGCCCATTACAAACAGCTTTGCAAGAGACTCACCCCACAAACGAAAAAGCCCCGTCGCAAGACAGGGCTTTTCCAGCGATCTCGCAATTAAGCTGCGACAACGCTCACGTAACGGCGGTTGAACGCGCCTTTTACTTCAAACTTGATCACGCCTTCGATTTTCGCGAAGAGGGTGTGATCTTTACCCATGCCTACACCGTAACCGGCGTGGAATTGGGTGCCGCGCTGACGCACGATGATGTTGCCCGGAATGATTTTCTGGCCGCCATACATCTTAACGCCAAGGCGTTTGGCTTCTGAGTCGCGACCGTTACGGGTACTACCACCAGCTTTTTTGTGTGCCATGAGTCAATTCTCCTAGTGAGGAATTAGGCTGAAATTAAGCCTGAATACCGGTGATTTTGATCTCGGTGTACCACTGGCGGTGGCCCATACGCTTCATGTGGTGCTTACGACGACGGAACTTGATGATGCGGACTTTATCGTGACGACCTTGGGAGATCACTTCAGCCACAACGGTAGCGCCAGCAACAACTGGAGCGCCGATGTTCACGTCATCGCCATTGGCGACCAACAGAACGCGATCAAAAGTAACGGATTCGCCGGTAGCGACTTCCAGTTTTTCGATCTTCAGGTATTCACCTGGGGCGACTTTGTATTGCTTGCCACCAGTAACAATTACTGCGTACGACATGGTATTTCTCCGATAATCCTGCTCACCCAGCGCTTTATAAGAAGAGGTATTGGCTGGCATGGCTGCATGGGATGGACGTCCCGAATGCAATTGCGTAAGGCAGGTGCTGCCCAGGAAGTTCAGGGTGCGCGATTGTACGCAAGGCAACGGGGTGTTGCAAGAGGCCGTCTATCGCGCCTTGACACTACGGGGCCTGGGTCCTAGCATGCCGCGCAACCCTTCTGGAGCGACTGTCGCTGATGCAACCCCAAGCTTTCTACCGCGCGGTCGCGGACGATTTTAGCGCCGTCGACGGCATCATCAAGAAGCAGCTGACTTCTAAAGTGCCGCTGGTCTCCAAAATTGGCGACTATATTACGTCGGCGGGCGGTAAGCGCCTGCGTCCTTTATTAGTGTTGCTGTGCGGCAAGGCCCTGGGCCGTGAAGGCGATGACCTGCGCCTGCTGGCAGCCACCATCGAATTCCTGCACACCGCCACCCTGCTGCATGACGACGTGGTCGACATGTCCGGTATGCGCCGTGGCCGCGAGACCGCCAATGCCATGTGGGGCAACGCCCCCAGCGTACTGGTAGGCGATTTCCTTTACTCGCGCTCGTTCGAAATGATGGTTGAACTCGGCTCGATGCCGGTGATGAAGATTCTTTCACAGGCCACGCGCATCATCGCCGAAGGCGAAGTGTTGCAACTGTCGAAGGTCCGCGACGCCAGCACCACCGAAGAAACCTACATGGAAGTGATCCGCGGCAAGACCGCGATGCTCTTCGAAGCCTCCACCCACAGCGCCGCAGCCTTGTGCAACGCCACCGCCGAACAGGCCGAAGCGCTGCGCACCTTTGGCGATCACCTGGGCGTGGCGTTCCAACTGGTGGACGACCTGCTCGACTACCGTGGCGATGCCGAAACCCTGGGCAAGAACGTCGGTGACGACCTGGCCGAAGGCAAGCCGACCTTGCCGCTGATCTACACCATGCGCGAAGGTACGCCGGAACAGGCCGCCCTGGTGCGCAAGGCGATCCAGAAAGGTGGTATCGAAGACCTCGAAGCCATCCGCGCCGCTGTCGAAGCGTCGGGTTCCCTGGACTACACCGCGCAACTGGCGCGTGATTTCGTGGCGCGTGCCATCCAGTGCCTGGAAGCCCTGCCAGCCAGCGAATACCGGGACGCCCTGGTCGAGCTGAGTGAGTTTGCGGTCGCCCGCACGCACTGACGCGGACGAATGTGGGAGGGGCTCCTCCCACATTTAGATTTCATACAACCTGTAAGACCACAAATCCCTATATAATGTGCGACTTTTAGCCATCCTGACTTTCAAGGAGCTTTAGTGAGCACGTTGCCACCCTGCCCGAAATGCAATTCCGAATACACCTACGAAGACGGCGCCCAGCTGATCTGCCCGGAATGCGCCCATGAGTGGTCCGCCACTGGCGAGGCCGAAGCGGCCGGCGATGAAGCCGTGAAGAAAGACTCTGTGGGCAACGTCCTGCAGGACGGCGACACCATCACCGTGATCAAGGACCTCAAGGTCAAAGGCACCTCCCTGGTAGTCAAGGTCGGCACCAAGGTCAAGAACATCCGCCTGTGCGACGGTGACCACGATATCGATTGCAAGATCGACGGTATCGGCCCGATGAAGCTCAAGTCCGAGTTCGTGCGTAAAGTCTGAACCCGCTGCACCCATCCCGCGCCCGCCGCGGGATGGCGTTTCGCCCTCTGCGTTGACCTCTCGCAATATCCACACAGAAAAACCCGGAAATCGCCAATAGGCACTTGCTATTCTACGAATAAGAATTATTCTCATTGAAACCCATCAAGGAGATGCGACCCATGACTTATTTGATAGATGCCTGGCTGGACCGCCCACACCCTTACCTGCGGATCCTGCATCGGGAAACCGGTGAAGTCTGTGCGGTACTGGAAGAAGAAGCGCTGAGTGAACTGCAGGATCAGGGCGACCTGGACGTGAATGGCCTGAGTTCGAGTGAACCTGGAGTGCTGAAGGAGGTGGTGCGTAATCTGTTTCTGTTCTGCTATGCCCGAGCGTTGCGCCCGGCGACGGAGCTGAATGGCAAGTTCCATCCATGAACACACCCGCAAAACACTGTGGGGACGAGCAGGCTCGCTCCCACAGGTAATCAGCAGGTCTTACAGAACGTCGAGCAGCTCGACGTCGAACACCAGAACGCTGTGCGGCGGGATGCTGCCAACGCCTTGAGCGCCGTAAGCCAGTTCGCTCGGCACGTACAGACGCCATTTGCTGCCGGCATTCATCAGTTGCAGGGCTTCGGTCCAGCCGGCGATCACGCCGCCAACCGGGAATTCTGCAGGCTGACCGCGCTCGTAGGAGCTGTCGAACACAGTGCCGTCGATCAGGGTGCCGTGGTAGTGAGTACGCACTTGGTCTTCACGGGTTGGCTTGGCGCCATCACCGGCGGTCAGCACTTCGAACTGCAGGCCGGAGGCCAGGGTGGTGATGCCATCACGCTTGGCGTTTTCAGCCAGGAATGCCAGGCCAGCGCCCGCCGCAGCTTCAGCCTTTGCAGCCGCTTCGGCCTGCATGATTTCACGGATCACTTTGAAGCTGGCAGCCATTTGCTCCTGGTCAACACGGCTTGGCTTGCCGGCGAAAGCGTCGGTCAGGCCGGCCAGGATTGCGTCCAGGCTTACACCAGGTGGCGGATTGTCGCGCAGTTGGTCGCCCAACTGACGGCCGATACCGTAGCTGACGCGGGTTTCGTCGGTGGACAGATTAACTTCGGACATGAAGAGGCTCCGCTGTAGGGCGACACAGTTTCCCGTGTCATCCAAAACTAAAAGGGCCCGCAGACTAGCACAAAACCGGCGCGCACGATGAGCTTGGCGCCTCGTGCCGGCGGGCCGCCGTTAGTCGGTTACTCGCGGGGGCGCTCATCTATTCACGAATAAAAAGTTTCAGATTCCCACTCACCCGCCGATACAGCGCTACACATCTTGGCTGGCTCAAACAACAACACCGCCCAGCAGACAGACATCACCTTTGCGGAGCATTCGATGAACAGCTGGTTCGGTAACATCAGCGTCAACCTCAAACTCGGCCTGGGCTTCGGCCTGGTGCTGGTCCTCACCTCGATCCTCGCCCTCACTGGCTGGACCAGCCTGGGCAGCCTGATCGACCGTAGCAACTGGATGAGCGACATCACCCAGCTCAACGCGTCGCTGACCAAGCTGCGCATCGTGCGCCTGCAATACATGCTCGCCAACGGCGACGAGGCCGTGGCCCAGAACGTACAGACCAACCTGGATGCCTTCGCTGCCCAGCAACAGAAACTGCTGGACAGCTTCAAGAGCCCGGAGAACGTCAAGCTGCTCAACGAGCAGAAAGCGATCATCACCGCTTACCAGCAGTCGCTAAATAAAATGCGTGAGGCCTACCGTAACGGCAACGCCTCTCGCCAAGTAATGGGCGACAAAGCCGACATCGCCAATGCGCAGATCAATGCGCTGGAGAACAGCGTCAAGCAAATGCCTGACAGCACGGAGCACCTGGCCCAGTTCCAGGCCGTGGCCGACGCCAAGATGCAATTCCAATTGGCGCGCTACGAAGTTCGCGGGTACACCGGTAACGTCAACCCGGACACCGAAGCCCGTGCCGCCGCACAGATTGAAAAAGCCATCGCGGGCTTGAAAGACCTCAGCGCCGCCTTCGGTAGCAGCCAGCAGAACGCACTGACAGCGCTGGAAACTGCCCTGGGCGCCTACCGCACGGCTGTGCAGAATTACAAAGCCGCCAATGCCAACATCGTCACCGCCCGCGCCGAAATGACCACCCAGGGCGCCGACATCGTGACGATCAGCGACAAGCTGTACGACATCCAGCTGGATCGCCGTGACGCCGAAAGCGCCCAGGCCCGCAGCCTGCAATTGATCAGCACCTTGCTGGCCCTGCTGGTCGGCATCATTGCTGCCTTGGTGATCACCCGCCAGATCACCCGCCCGATCCAGGAAACCCTGGCCGTGGTGGAGCGCATCGCTTCCGGTGACCTGAGCCACAACATCCAGATCACCCGCCGCGATGAGCTGGGCGTGCTGCAACAAGGCATCCAGCGCATGGGCACCACCTTGCGCGAATTGATCAGCGGCATCCGCGACGGCGTGACCCAGATCGCCAGCGCCGCCGAAGAACTGTCGGCCGTCACCGAGCAGACCAGCGCCGGCGTGAACAGCCAGAAAATCGAGACCGACCAGGTCGCCACGGCGATGCACGAAATGACCGCCACCGTGCAGGAAGTCGCGCGTAATGCCGAGCAAGCCTCCCTGGCCGCTGCTGACGCCGATGGCCAAGCCCGTGCCGGCGACAAAGTGGTCGCTGAGGCCATCGCCCAGATCGAACGCCTGGCCGCTGAGGTGGCGCGCTCCACCGACGCCATGACCCATCTGCAACAAGAGAGCAACAAGATCGGCAGCGTGATGGACGTGATCAAGGCCGTGGCCGAACAGACCAACCTGCTGGCCCTCAACGCGGCGATCGAAGCGGCGCGTGCCGGTGAAGCCGGGCGTGGGTTTGCCGTGGTGGCCGACGAAGTACGTGGCCTGGCCCAGCGCACGCAAAAATCCACCGAGGAAATCGAAGGCCTGGTCGCCGGTTTGCAGAACGGCACCCAGCAAGTGGCCAACGTGATGAACAACAGCCGCAGCCTCACCGACAGCAGTGTCGAGCTGACGCGCAAAGCTGGTGTATCGCTGGAGAACATCACCCGTACCGTGTCGAATATCCAGTCGATGAACCAGCAGATCGCCGCCGCCGCCGAGCAGCAAAGCGCAGTGGCTGAAGAGATCAGCCGCAGCATCGTGAATGTGCGTGATGTGTCGGAGCAGACCGCTACGGCGAGTGATGAGACGGCCAAGTCGAGTGTGGAACTGGCGCGGTTGGGCAGTCAGTTGCAGCAGATGGTCAGTCATTTCCGGGTATAAAAGCCGCAGTCCCTGTGGCGAGGGAGCTTGCTCCCGTTAGGGCGCGAAGCGGCCCTGATCAAGTTGATGCAGATTTGAAGTTGAGAGCGCAGTGAATGCTTGGGGCTGCTACGCAGCCCAACGGGAGCAAGCTCCCTCGCCACAGGCAAACTTAGACATACTCGGCCCTCCGTGAGTTGGGCCTTACCTCCAGCACACTTACCGGAACACGTGGGCCTTCGGACGCGAGTCGATTGCGTCCTTTGAGAGTGCAACCCCAGCCACTAACTGGTGTTGCAAAAAAAACCGCCCTACCAAGGCGTTTTTTTATTGCCTGCGATTTGCCCCTCAGCCCTCACCTTCCTCAACAAACACCAGCCGATTCCCAAACGGGTCCTTGATGCTCATCTCCCGCGCGCCCCAAGGCGTTTCCTCAACCCCTGGCTTGGCATACCGATAATCCTTGCCCACCAATTGCTGCTGATACGCGTCCACCCCCTGGGCCTGAATCCGCACCGCCGCGCCCGGCGACGCATCGCCATGGTGCTCAGTCAAATGCAACACGCATTCACCCAGCGACACTTGCAGGTACAACGGAAAACTCGCTTCAAAACGATGCTGCCAATCCACCTTGAACCCCAAAAAGTCGACGTAGAATTCCAACGCCTTGGCCTCATCGAAAATCCGCAGGATGGGGGTGACTTTTCCTAAGTGCATGGCAATCGCTCCGTTCATAAGAGCGCCCACTATAAAGACGAAAATCCCCGACGCAAATCCCCACTGCGCGCCAGGAAACGCCCCTGCCGCTGACCGTTCGCCTGCCCGTCGCAGTAGCTCAACACTCCGTTGACCCACACCCCATCAATGCCTTCCGCCGCCCGCTGTGGTTGCTTGAAGTCCGCCACATCGCGCACGCGCAAAGGGTCGAACAGCACCAGGTCGGCCCAGTGCCCTTCGCGGATTTCACCGCGCTCGGCCAGGCCAAATCGCGCCGCCGACAAGCCGGTCATCTTGTGCACGGCAGTGTGCAACGGGAACAACCCGACATCCCGGCTGAAATGCCCCAGCACCCGTGGAAACGCACCCCACAAACGCGGATGCGGGAACGGGTCCTCTGGCAACCCATCCGACCCCACCATCGACAACGGATGCGCGAGAATCCGCCGTACGTCCGCCTCATCCATCCCGTAATACACTGCCCCCGCCGGTTGCAGGCGACGCGCTGCGTCCATCAGCGAAATATCCCACTCAGCGGCAATGTCCTGCAGATCACGCCCCCCCATGTCCGGGTGCGGCGTCGACCAGGTGATGGTGATGCGAAACGCATCGGTCACCTGCTTGAGGTCCAGGGTCGAAGAACTCGCAGCATAGGGATAACAATCACAGCCCACCGGGTGGGTTTTCGCCGCCCGCTCCAGCGATGCCAACAACTGCGGACTACGCCCCCAATTCCCGGCGCCGGCACATTTGAGGTGGGAAATGATCACCGGTGCCTGGGCATGTCGGCCAATCAAAAACGCCTCGTCCATCGCCTCCAGCACCGGCTCGAATTCGCTGCGCAAATGGGTGGTGTACACCGCGCCGAAGGCCGTCAGTTCTTCACTCAGTTGCAGCACCTCATCGGTCTCGGCGTTGAACGCGCTGGCGTAGGCCAGGCCTGTGGATAACCCTAGGGCACCGGCTTCGAGGCTTTCTTGCAACTGCACGCGCATGGCGGCGATTTCGTCCGCTGAAGCGCTGCGATGCAGGTCTTGCATGTGATTGCTGCGCAGTGCCGTGTGACCGATCAATGCGGCAACGTTGACCGCCGGGTGAGCCTGTTCGACCGCTGCTCGATAGTCAGTGAAACGCGGATACACAAACGCCGCAGCGCTGCCCAACAGGTTCATCGGGTCCGGCGGATCACTGCGCAACGTCACCGGCGACGCACTGATGCCACAGTTGCCGACAATCACCGTGGTCACACCCTGGCTGAGCTTGGGCAGCATCTGCGGATGGCGGATCACCACCGTGTCATCATGGGTGTGCACGTCGATAAAACCCGGCGCCAGCACACGCCCCTGAGCGTCAACCTCATGCGCGCCCGATGCGCTCGACAAATCACCAATCGCCTCGATACGTCCGGCGCGCAGCCCCACATCGGCCACATAGCCTGGGGTGTTGCTGCCATCGATGATCAATGCCTGACGAATCAGCGTGTCGTACTTCATATCAGTCTCCAAGCGGCAGGCTGTCAGGCCCGCCGCGATAATCGTCCAGGGCCAGCTTGATCCGGCGCAGGCGTTCCTGATTGCCATCCGGCGAGGCCAGGGCCAACTCGGTGGCGAGCAGGTCGATAGCCAGCAGCATGCCGTAGCGGGCGGCGGTGGGCTTGTAGATAAAACTGGTTTCGGCCGGCTGCAGCGGCAGCAGCACATCGGCCAATTGGGCCAAGGGCGAGTCGGCCAGGGTGATGGCGACGATGCGCGCGTCGTAGTTGCGCGCCAACGCCACCACGTCCAGCAGTTCGGGGGTGAGGCCAGTCAAAGAACACACAATCAACGCATGCTCAGGCCCCAGCGTCGCCGCCGTAACCCGCATCATCACCGGGTCATGGCAGGCCGCAATCGGATAGCCCAGGCGCACCAGGCGCACCTGCAACTCATCGCTGCACAGGCTCGACGGGCCGCCCATGCCGAACGCATGGATCATCCGCGCCTTGCCCAACAGGCTGACCGCATCGACAAAACTGGCCTGGTTGAATCCGGAGAGATGCTGACGCAACGTCGCCTCGATATCCCCCAGGATCTGCCGATGAAACGCCGACTGTTCCGGCAACCCTGCCGGGTCGAGGAAGCGACTGCCGACGCCGCTGGCCTGGGCCAGTTGCAGGCGCAGATCACGCAAGTCCCGACACCCCACGCTGCGCGCAAACCGTGACAACGTGGCCGTACTGACCTCGGCCCGTTGCGACAACTCCTCCAGGCTGGCCGACGCGGCAAACCCCACGTCATCCAGCATCAGCTTGGCGATACGCCCTTCGCCGGCGCTGAAGGCGTCCTGGCGAGCGCGGATCTGGTAGAGGATGTCCATGGGCTCTCCGGGTTACAAAATACAGGACAGACCATAAGTCAGACCGAAGGCGACCACCGAAATCAACGTCTCCAACACGGTCCAGGTCTTGAAGGTCTGGATCACCGTCATATTGAAGTATTCCTTGATCAGCCAGAAGCCGCCGTCGTTCACATGGGAAAAGATCACCGAACCTGCGCCGGTGGCCAGCACCAGCAACTCAGGGTGTGGATAACCCAGGCCCAGGGCGACGGGCGCTACCACTCCAGACGCGGTGGTCATGGCCACCGTGGCCGAACCTGTGGCGATACGCATCAGCGCGGCAAACAACCAGCCCATCACCAACGGCGACAGGTGGAAGGCATGGGCCAGGCCGAGAATTTCGTTAGTGACACCGGCGTCCACCAAGATGCGATTCAACCCGCCGCCCGCGCCCACCAGCAAGGTGATGCTCGCGGTCGGCGCCAGGCATTCATTGGTGAACTTGAGGATCGACTCACGGTTGAAGCCCTGTGCAATCCCCAAGGTCCAGAAGCTCACCAGGGTCGCCACCAGCAGCGCGATCACCGAGTTGCCGATAAACAGCAGGAACTGGTTAAAACCGGTGCCCGGCGTAGAGATCACGTTGGCCCAGCCGCCGATCATCATCAGCACCACCGGCAACAGGATGGTGCCCATGGTCAGGGAAAAGCTCGGTAAACGGGTACGCGGTTCGCGCTCGATGAATTGGCGTTCCAGCGGGTTTTCCGCCGGCAGATGAATACGCGGCACGATGAACTTGGCGTAGACCGGGCCGGCGATAATTGCCGTAGGAATACCGATCAGAATCGCATACAGCACGGTCTGCCCCACCGACGCGTTATACGCCAGCACCGCCATCATCGCCGCCGGGTGCGGCGGCACCAACGCATGCACCACCGACAGACCGGCGACCATCGGCAGCCCGACCATCAGGATCGACACGCCGACCCTGCGCGCCACGGTAAAGGCGATCGGCACCAGCAACACAAACCCCACCTCGAAAAACAGCGGCAGCCCCACCAGGAACGCGATGCACACCATCGCCCAATGCGCGTTACGTTCGCCAAACCGGTTGATCAGCGTGCGCGCCACCTGCTCGGCACCGCCGGACTCGGCCATCATCTTGCCGAGCATGGTGCCCAACGCCACCACCAGGGCGATATGCCCCAAGGTTTTGCCGACACCCGCCTCGTAGGAACCCATGATGGTGTCCGCCGGCATCCCGGCCATCAGCGCCAGGCCGATGGACACCAGGGTGATGACGATAAACGGGTTGAGTCGGTAACGTGCAATCAGCACGATCAAAGCAATGATGGCGATGGCAGCGTATGCCAACAGCCCGAAGCCCGGTGATGCGGCCATGCGGTACTCCTCGGAAAGGGTCACGTCGAATTGGTTGTGAAACTCATAAATCATTACCGGTGGAAATTTTCAATTTTTATGAAAATAACTTTCGCCCACAGGTAAGCGCTGTCGCGTTGGGATAAGCCCGACAGGCGTGAATGAAAATTCGAGGGGTGTTCTTACATGAAGATCAGAGGATGCCGGAAACTCAAACGCCGTCATCGAGTCATAAAATGCGCCTCCACTCATGCCCAGGAAAAACGACCATGATTCGCACCTCCCTTGCCGCCAGCGCCCTGGTCCTTGCCCTGTGCGGCACCGCGTCGGCCGCCGACAACCCAGCGCTGAAGAAGTGCATGGACAGCGCCAACACCACCGCCGACATGGTTACGTGCAACGCCAACGAAGCCAAGGTGCAGGACGCACGCCTGAACCGCGCCTACAAGACCGCCCTCGCCGCCCAGGAAGGCCCGCGCAAGCAGCAACTGCAAGACGTGCAGCGCCTGTGGATAAAATACCGTGACGCCAATTGCGCCTTCGCCGGTTCCGCCACCGGCGGCAGCATCGACCGGGTCAACGGTTCCGGCTGCGTGCTGGACATGACCCAGACCCGCGCGCAGGAACTCGAAGACCTGGTCGGGCCGTAGTCAGTCAGTCGTGGTGAACCCTGGCGCGCTTGAGCAGCTTCTTGCAACGCTCCGACAGATGCAGCACCCGCAGGTGCTTGCCGGCCTTGCTGTAGCGTTCGCGCAGGGTCATCAACGCGGCAATCGCCGAGTAGTCGACAAAGCTCAGGTGACGGCAATCCAGCGTCACCTGGGCCGGGTCGTTGGCCGGGTCGAACTGGTTCAAAAACGGCGTGGTCGAGGCGAAGAACAACGTGCCATGCAGGCGATAGAGCTTGCTGCCATCGGCCTCCAGATGCTCATCGGCATAGAGCTCGCGCGCTTGCTGCCAGGCGAAATTCAACGCCGCAATCACGATCCCGCACAGCACCGCCGTGGCCAGGTCGGTGAACACCGTGATCACCGTCACCGCGACAATCACCAGCACGTCATTGAGCGGCACCTTGTTGATCACCCGCAACGAGGCCCAGGCGAAAGTCTGCTGGGACACCACGAACATCACGCCCACCAGCGCCGCCAGCGGAATGCGCTCGATGAACGGCGACAGGAACAGGATGAACAACAGAATCATCACCCCGGCAAACACCCCGGACAAACGCCCGCGCCCGCCGGAGCTGAGGTTGATCACGGTCTGTCCGATCATCGCGCAGCCACCCATGCCGCCGAACAGGCCGGAGACCATGTTCGCCGCGCCGAGGGCCACGCTTTCACGGTCGGGGTAGCCACGGGTCTCGGTGATTTCGTCGGTGAGGTTGAGGGTGAGCAGGGTTTCCAGCAAGCCGACCATGGCCATCAGGAACGCGTACGGCGCAATAATGCCCAGGGTTTCCACGGTCCACGGTATCTGCGGCAGCGCGAAAGTCGGCAGGCCGCCCGCGATGTGGGCCATGTCGCCAAGGGTGCGGGTCGGCAGGCCGAGCAGGTACACCGCCAGCCCCACGCCGAGGATCGCCACCAACGCAGGCGGCACGGCGCGGGTGATGCGCGGCAGCAGGTAGACGATGGCCATGGTCACCAGCACCAGGCCGGTCATCACGTACAAGGGCGTGCCGCTGAGCCAGGTTTCACCACTTTTGAAATGCTCCAACTGCGCCAGGGCAATGATGATCGCCAAGCCGTTGACGAAGCCCAGCATCACCGGGTGCGGCACCATGCGCACCAGCTTGCCCAGGCGCAGCAGGCCGAAGGCGACCATGATCAAGCCGCCCAGCAACACCGTCGCCAGCAGATACTCCACACCGTGTTGCACCACCAGCGCGACGATCACCACCGCCATCGAGCCGGCCGCACCGGACACCATGCCGGGCCGGCCGCCGAACAACGCGGTGAGGGTGCAGATGATGAAAGCGCCGTAGAGCCCCATCAACGGGTTGAGGTGAGCCACCAGGGCAAAGGCGATGCATTCGGGCAGCAACGCAAAAGACGTGGTGAGGCCGGCCAGGACATCGGCGCGCAGACGGGTGAGGTTCATGAAGTACCAGGGTAATGCGGGGATAAGGCGGGGAATGGTACGGAATTGAGGGAGATGGAGCTAGTCTCAAAGACCGAGTCGTGCCAATCGGGGGCAAGCCCCCTCCCACACTAGACTGCACTCTATAGTTGGAACTCGGTCAACTGTGGGAGGGGGCTTGCCCCCGATAGCAACACCCTGGGGATCAAGTGAACATCACACCATTTCGTGGCGAATCCACTCCACCACCGACGTACGCTTCGGCGCCCAGCCCAACAGTTCACGGGCCTGCTTGCCGCGCACCCGGCTGTTGGAGCCCAAGCCATAGTTGGCCATTTCATAGCCCCACTCGGCTTCAGCGTCGGCCAATGGCCAATCCTGCGGTTTGCCCAGGTTCAGCGCTTCGGCGATGGCGGTGGTCATGTCGATAAACGCGGCCTCGCTGCTTTCCACGAAGTAGAAAGTACCGGGCACATTCTTGGTCAGAGCCAACAGGTACAACGCCACCACGTCTTCGATGTGCACGTTGGACCAGATGTTCTGCCCGGTGCCCACGTGGCGCACTACGCCGCTTTTACGTGCTTGTTTGAGCAGACGCGGCAATTGCACGCTGTCGCGCTTAACACCCAGGCTGTGGCCGTAGATCAGGGTGTTGCAGATCACTGCCGAATTCACGCCATCATTGGCCGCCGCGAGGATCAGATTGTCGATGGCCACACGAGCCGCCTTGTCGACCGTCGGCTCCGGCAGGTTGCCCTCGAAGTAGATGACATCGCTGGCCTTGCCGCCCGACGCATCCCCGACAATGCTCGAACCGCTGGTGTGCAGGAACACCTTGTTCGAGCCCTTCAACGCCGCGAGCAGAGTTTCCACGGCAGCACGGTGGTCGCTGCTGGCGGCGTTGATCACCGCGTCGGCCTGTTGCGCTTGCTCGGTCAATACAGCCGCGTCATCCAGGGTGCCGATCACCGGGTTGACGCCCAGTGCGGTCATCTCGGCAGCCTGCTCGGCGCTGCGCACCAGGCCGGTAACGGTGTGGCCGGCCTTGACCAGGCCGGTCGCGATGGAACCGCCGATAAAACCTGCTGCGCCGGTAATGAATACGTTCATGGAGGACTCTCCTGGCTGGGTAAGTGATGGACCCAGTATCAAGGCCTCATCCCTGACGAATAAGCCCTTGGCGCCCAATTCACTCTTGCGCTCAGGTCACGAATCAGCAGGCATACCGCGCCAGCTTGGCCTGGATAAAGTCCAGGAAACACTGGATACGCAATGCCAGCTGCGAGTTGCGGTAGAACACTGCGTGGATCGGCTGGCGATACCCGCTGTTGAACGCCTCCAGCACCGGCACCAGGCGCCCGGCCTCGATATCGTCAATGGTCATGAAGTTCGACAGGCAGCAGATGCCCTGCCCCTCCAGCGCCAACTGGCGCACGGTTTCGCCGCTGGACGCGGCCACGCCGGGCTGGATCAGCCAGCGATCGCCCTCCACATGGCGCAGCGGCCAGTGGTTGAGGGTTTCGGTCTGGGTGAACCCCAACAGCGTGTAATCGGCCAGCTCGGCCACCGTGGTGGGCGTGCCGTATTGCTTGAGGTAGCCGGGGCTGGCGAGGATATGCAGCGGCGTACAGCCAAGAGATCGCGCGTGCAGGGTCGAGTCAGCCAGGGCGCCGATGCGAATGGCGATATCGGTGCTCTGTTCCAGCAGGTCGATGATCACGTCATCGCTGTTCAACTCCAACTGGATATCCGGGTAGAGGCTACGAAACTCGGCGATGTACGGCACGATCCCATGCAGCATGAACGGCACGGCAGCGTTGACGCGCAGGCGCCCCGCCGGTTTCTGCTGGCGTGATGACAGGCGCTCTTCCAGCTCTTCCATCTGCGCCAGGATCACCTTGGCCTGCTCGAAGAAGTACTTGCCCTCTTCGGTCAGGTCCATGCGCCGCGTGGTGCGGTTGATCAGCGTGGTGTCGAGCTTGGCTTCCAGGCGCGACAACGTGCGGCTGACAGCCGAGGGCGTCTGCCCGACTTGCTCGGCGGCGGCGGAAATCGAACCACATTCAATCACGCTGACGAAGATCTGCAGCTCATCGGACCGGGCTTTCACAGGCGCTCCTCGTTATCGGTTCAGCGCAGCTTACACCGAGAATTTGAACACCTGCGCCAGATGCTGCTCGTAGCGCGCCACGTCAGCTTCGATGGCCGGGCGTTTCATCACGTCCACGCACAGGAACGTGGGCAGGCCGGTCATGCCGAGGAACTCGTTGGCCTTGTGGAACGGGAAATACACCGCGTCCACGCCCTTGGCTTCGAAGAAGTCGGTCGGGTCGTCGAAGGCTTGCTGCGGCGCGTTCCAGGTCAGCGAGAGCATGTACTGTTTGCCGTGGATCAGGCCGCCGCTGCCGTATTTCTGTGAGGCATCGGAGCGGGTGCGGCCGTCGCTGGCGTACAGGCTGCCGTGGCCTTCGGTGAAGACTTCGTCGATGTACTTCTTGACGATCCACGGTGCACCCATCCACCAGCCGGGCATCTGGTAGATGATCACATCGGCCCAGAGGAATTTGCCGACTTCTTCGGCCACGTCGTAGCCTTCGTCGATGTGGGTGACCTTGACGTCGATGCCAGCACGATCCAACGCCGCCACAGCGGTGTCATGCAGGGTAGTGTTGTAGCGGCCATCGGAGTGAGCGAACTTTTTGCCGCCGTTGAGCAAGAGGACTTTTTTCATGGGGTATCCAGAGGGGTTAACAATGTCTGCCGGCAGGCTATCGACATTGCCCCCTCGGAATAAGCAGCGGTGAGGCAAAATACATTTGACCAAAAAGCACGAATCACCTGCGCATTGTTAACCACTGATCAGCAGATGGGCGCCCAGCAATGCCATGCCGATGAAAAATACGCGCTTGAACAACACCGCACTGATGCGCTGACGCACTACCTGACCCAACCACATGCCCAATAGCGCCGGCACCAGCGCCAGCAACGACGCGTTGATTTCACCGCCACCGAGCGTGCCGCGCCAGGCCAGCCCTGCGGCCAATGCCAGGGTGGAAACAGTGAACGACAGCCCCAGCGCCTGCACCAACTGATCACGGTTCAGGCCCAGGGCTTGCAGATAGGGCACGGCGGGAATCACGAACACACCGGTCGCCGAGGTGATGATGCCGGTGATCACCCCGCACACGGGGCCCAGCCAACGTTCAGTCGCAGGATTTACGTTGAACGTCGGCAGGAACAAACCGCTCAGCGCATACACCAGCAACGCCCCGCCCAACGCATGGCCCACCCAGCTTCCCCCGCTCATGCCCAGCCACAACGTGCCCAGCCCAGTGCCCAGGAAGATCAGCAGCAGCATCGGCCACAAGCGCCTGAGCAACGCACTCAAATGACCACCGGACGCCAGTTGCCACAGGTTGGTGATCGTCGAAGGGATGATCAGCAACGCCGCAGCCTGCGTCGGCAGCATAGCCAGGCCGAGCAAGCCCATGGAGACTGTCGGCAAGCCCAGGCCAATCACACCCTTGACGGTGCCGGCGAGCATGAAGGTGCCGATCACCAGCAGTGTCAGGGCGGGGCCGATATTTTGGTAGAACGCGAGGAAGGTATTCATGGAGTGATTGTGCGGTTTTTCGATGAGGTCGAAAATTCGCCATATACTGAGGCAGACTCTTGTTTATACAGAGGCTGGTGCCATGCACTTTGACCTGATAGACCTGCGCCTTTACCTGCACATCTTCGACACCGGCAACATCACCGCCGGGGCGGCCCGCAGCCATTTGTCCCTGGCTGCCGCCAGTGCGCGTATCCGGGCGATGGAGGCTTCGCTGGGTATCGCGTTTCTTGAGCGTGGCCGCCGTGGCGTTACCCCAACACCCGCCGGCAAAGCCCTGGCTCGCCATGCCCGCCTGCTGCTGCAACAGGCCGAGCACCTGCAACAGGACCTGGCGGAATACGCCAACGGCATCAAGGGCCAGGTGCGCCTGCTGTGCAACACCACGGCCCTCAGCGAATACCTGCCGGAGTTACTGGCAGACTTTTTGCGCGAACACCCCAACCTCGACATCGACCTGCAGGAACTGCCGAGCCTGCGCATCACCCAGGCCTTGCGCCAGGGCACGGCGGACCTCGGGATCATTTCCGACGCGGTAGACACCCACGGCCTGCAGACCCTGCCGTTTCGCGATGACCCGCTGGTGCTGATCACACCGCAGGATCATCCGTTCACCGCAGGGAGCTTTATCGATAGCCTGCAATACGACTTTGTGGGCCTCACCGCCCACAGCGCGTTGACGGTTTACCTCGAAGAACAGGCATTGCACGCAGGTTTCCGTCTGCAAACACGCATCCGCGCCGAGGGGTTTGATGGGGTGATCCGCATGGTCGCCCGCGGCGCCGGCCTGGGTATCGTGCCCCAGGCGGCACTGGAGCGCTGGCCACTGGAACCCACCTTCAAGGCCCACCCCCTGCAAGAGGAGTGGGCCTGTCGGAAACTGCTGTTATGTGCGCGCTCGTTCGAACAGCTGCCCGGTTATGCCAAGGCCTTGTTCGACGCCTTGGCCCTGCCCTTGCGGAAAAACCCGTAATACACCGCCGACAGAATCAACAGGAACGGCACACCAAACACCAGCGTCATCTTGAACGCCTCGGTGAAATACGTGGTGATCATCACCGCGCCCATCAGCACTAGGCCCAGCAAGGTGCTGTAGGGAAAAAAGCGCAGTTGGAACGACAGCTTCGGCCCGCCGTGGCACTGGCGGTAGCGACGGAAGAACAGGTGCGTAAGGAAGATCATGAACCAGGTGAAGATCGCGCCGAACATCGAGATTGCCATCATCAAGGTGAACGAACTTTCCGGGTACACCACGTTGAGCAATGTCGCCAGGGCGATGCCCGAACTGGACAGCAGCAACGCGTTCAGCGGGATGCCGCTCTTGCTCAAGGTGCCCATGGACTTGGGCGCGAAGCCGGCACGGGACAGGCTGAACATCATGCGGGTGGTGATGTAGAGCTGGCTGTTCATGGCCGAGAGCGCCGCGATCAGGATCACGAAGTTCATTACCCCGGTAGCGCCGGGAATGCCGATGGTCTGCATCACCGTGACGAACGGGCTCTGGGTCTGCCCGGCCTGGTTCCACGGCACGATGGCCAGCATCAGCGCCAGGGTCAGCAGGTAAAACACCACCAGGCGCACGATGGTCGCACGGAAGGCTTTCTTCACCGCCTGCTCCGGGTCGGCGGCTTCACCGGCGGCCACGGCGATCATCTCCACACTCAGGTAGCTGAAGATCGACACGATCACCGCGATCCACATGCCGCTCAGGCCATGGGGGAAAAACCCCTCGTGGGCCGTGTAGTTCTGCACGCCGTACTCCGGGTTGCCGGAACCGAACACTACGTACACCGCAAGGATGATGAAGCCGACGATGGCGCTGATCTTGATCGTCGAGAACCAGTATTCGAAGTTGCCGAAGGTCTTCACGCTGATGGCGTTGAGCAGGATCAGCACGCTGGAAAACGACACGATCCACACCCATTCCGGCACGTTGGCGAACCAGTACTTCATGTACATCGCCACCGCCGTGACCTCGGCGCCCACCGCCAGCACGATCGCCGCCCAGTAGGCGTAGCGCACCAGGAAGCCGGCCAGCGGGCTGATATAGAACTCGGCATAGGCGCCGAACGAGCCGGAGGTGGAATGCGCCACCGTCATCTCCGCCAGGCAGCCCATCAACAGCAAGGTGATCAACGCGCCGATGGCGTAGCTCACCAGCACACTGGGCCCGGCATACCCAATGGCATAAGCACTGCCCATGAACAGCCCGGTGCCAATGGCGCCGCCGATGGCGATCATGCTCATCTGGCCGGAAGTGAGCTGGCGCCGCAGGCCCAGTTCGCGGTGGGTGATCTCGGCAAAGCCGGTGTCTGGCGTAGTCACGTGGTGTGCCCCTTTATTATTGTGATTGCACTATTGAACTGTTGTCACAGATTCCCTGTGGGAGGGGGCTTGCCCCCGATAGCGGTGGATCAGTCAACGCTGTATTGGCTGGCACACTGCAATCGGGGCAAGCCCCCTCCCACATTTTTATCTGCGTTGTGGTCAGGTGACGCTGTTGCGGACTTTGAACTGCGGTTGGTCCCAGGTGTGGTTGTCGAGGATTTCACCCAGGATTTCCACAGCGTCAAACACCTCGGTAAAGCTTGTGTACAACGGCGTGAATCCAAAGCGCATGATGCGCGGTTCGCGGTAGTCACCGATCACGCCACGGGCGATCAAGGCCTGGATCACGGCATAGCCTTCGGGGTGTTCAAAGCTCACATGACTGCCACGCCGGGCGTGTTCACGCGGGGTGATCAGCACCAGTTCATGAGCAGCGCAACGTGCTTCGACCAATGCGATAAACAGATCGGTCAACGCCAGGGACTTGCTGCGCAAACTCGCCATATCGGTCTGGGCGAAAATCTCCAGCCCACATTCCACCATGGCCAGCGAGGTGATCGGCTGGGTGCCGCACAGGTAACGCGCGATGCCGGCACTCGGTGCGTACGTCGACTCCATGGCGAACTGCCGGGTGTGGCCGAACCAGCCCGACAATGGCTGTCGCACCACATCCACCAGCGCCGGGTTGACCCACACAAACGCCTGGGCGCCCGGGCCGCCGTTGAGGTACTTGTAGGTGCAGCCAATCGCATAGTCGGCACCGGCCCGATGCAGGTCGATGGGCACCGCGCCTGCCGAGTGCGCCAGGTCCCAGAGGCTCAGCGCGCCGCACTCATGGCTCAGGGCGGTCAGCGCCTGCATGTCGTACATGTAGCCGGTCTTGTAGTTGACGTGGGTGAGCATCACCACCGCCACGTCCTGGTCGATGGCCTCGGGCAATTCGTCCGGGCTGTTCACCAGGCGCAGGGAATAACCCTGTTGCAGCAGCTCGGCCAAGCCCTCGGCGATGTACAGGTCGGTGGGAAAGTTGCTCGCCTCGCTGACGATCACCTTGCGGTGCGGCTGGCGTTGACGCTGCACGGTCAACGCAGCGCTGAGCACCTTGAACAGGTTGATGGACGTGGTATCGGTGATCACCACTTCGCCGTC
Organism: Pseudomonas sp. CYM-20-01; assembly: GCF_023169845.1. Lineage (NCBI taxonomy): Bacteria > Pseudomonadati > Pseudomonadota > Gammaproteobacteria > Pseudomonadales > Pseudomonadaceae > Pseudomonas > Pseudomonas sp. CYM-20-01. The sequence goes on from NZ_AP025169.1 coordinate 5,886,293, forward strand.
GCCCGCGCCGATCAGCGGCGCCAGGCGGTTGCCCAGGCGCTGGGACAGGTCCGCCCAGCCAGCACTGTTCCAACTGCGGATCAGGCCATTGCCCCACTCTTCGGCAATCACCGCCTGAGCCCGTGCCAATGCCTTCACCGGGCGGGCGCCGAGGGAATTGCCGTCGAGGTAGATCACCCCCTCTGGCAACGCAAACTGGCGGCGCAATGGCGCCAGCGGGTCCTGTTCGTCGAGGGCTTGGCAGTGGCTTCGAGTGGTCATGGATAGTCCTGGCTTTTATAGGTAAGGATGGACCAAATAATGAACGAACTTTTAGAGAATTTTCGTGCAAAGTGGCGGGCAACAGGCTAATTAAGCTGTAGGAAATTCGAATTTAACCCCCAAACACGCGGATTTATTCTAACCATGATTCTCGACGCCACCGACCTGCGCCTCCTGCATTTCCTGCAACAGGATGGCCGCATCAGCAACCAGGAATTGGCCGAAAAAGTCGCGCTGTCACCGTCCGCGTGCCTGCGCCGTCTGCGCCTGCTGGAGAGCGAGGGCATCATCAGCGGTTACCGTGCGGTGTTGAATGCGGAGCAGTTGGGGATCGAGCTGGAGGCCATCGTGCACCTGTCGTTGCGTCAGGATGTGGAGGATTGGCACGAGACGTTCATCAAGAAGGTGCAAGGTTGGCCGGAGGTCGCCAGCGCCTACGTGATCACCGGCGCCAGCAACTATGTGCTGCGGGTGCAGGCGCGCAACCTCAAGCACTTTTCAGACTTTATCGTGAACCACCTGAACCGCACGGCGGGGGTGATGGATATCCGCTCGGAGATTGTGTTGCAGAAGATCAAGGATCGGGATGAGGTGCTGGACTTGGTGGTACGCAAATAACCGCAACACCATCGGTCAAATGTGGGAGGGGGCTTGCCCCCGATGAGGGAGTGTCAGTGGCTGAACTGTTCAATGACACACCGCTATCGGGGGCAAGCCCCCTCCCACATTTTTGAATCGCGTTTAATCTTCCAGAGCGCGGACTCGCTGCATGCGTTTCTGCTCCACCGGCGCCTCCGCCACCTGCAGCTCAAAGTCAAAATCGATCTGCGCAAACCGCCCTTCCACGCCAAACTCCTGCGCCAGTTGCGGGTCGTCGCTGAAGCGAATCTCGGCGATCAACTCATCCCGTGTCGCATAGGCAAAGTCATCATGCAGGTACGGGTCATCCGACAGGTTGATCTGCGTGGTCAGGTGCCGATGCCCCGGCGCCGAAATAAAGAAGTGGATATGCGCCGGCCGCTGCCCGTGGCGCCCGAGCTGATCCAGCAGTTGCTGGGTCGGCCCGGTCGGTGGGCAACCGTAGCCCGACGGCACGATACTACGGAACCGGTAGTTGCCTTGGGCATCGGTCTCGATGCGTCGGCGCAGGTTGAACTCCGATTGCGTCGGATCGAACCACGAGTAAGTCCCCCCCGTGTTGGCCTGCCACACGTCCACAATCGCCCCGGCCAACGGTTTGCCGTTGGTGTCGCGCACCTGCCCGCGCATGAACAGCGGCACCGCGTCGTCCTTGCCATCGTCCAGCCGCGCCTCGACCTTCGACAGCGGCGCCCCGGCCACATACAGCGGGCCTTCAATGGTGCGCGGCGTGCCGCCGGATTTGCCGGATTCCTCATCGGCGGCGTCCATCAGCAAGTCCAGGTAATGCTCCAGGCCCAGCCCGGCGGCGAGCAATCCGGCTTCCTGGTGCTTGCCCAGTTCGTTGAGGTAGTTGACCGCCTTCCAGAACTCTTCCGGGGTCACTTCCAGGTCTTCGATGATGTTCACAGTGTCGCGCAGGATCCGGTAGATCAGCGCCTTGGTCCGCGGGTTACCAGCGTCGTTGAGGTTGCCGCTGGCTTCTTCGAGAAACTGTTGGGCATGGGCAGTCTGGGACAGTCGGATGGACATGGTGCATTCCTCATCTTGTAGTTATTCGTTTGGAAGCCGGCCTAGCGGTCGTCTTCATGGATCGACGACGGGTGCCGGCACAGGGCGTTCACTTCGATGGCCATATAGGGGAACAACGGCAGTTGCATCAGCAGGTCATGCAGTGCCTGCACGCTGTCGACATCGAACACGCTGTAGTTGGCGTAGTGCCCGGCGATGCGCCACAGGTGGCGCCATTTGCCTTCCTGTTGCAGGCGCTGCGCCAGGGCCTTTTCATCGGCCTTGAGGCTGGCAGCGCGCTCGGGGTTCATGTCGAGCGGCAGGTTCACGGTCATTTTTACGTGGAACAACATGGCAGGCGCCTCTTAGTGTTTGTCACGACGGAAGAACGCCAGGCGCTCTTCATCGATGGCCAGGCCCAAGCCCGGTGCGGTGGAGATATGCAGCTGGAAATCGCGGTACACCGGCGGCTCGGTGAGGATGTCTTCGGTGAGCAGCAACGGGCCGAACAGTTCGGTGTCCCACGCCAGTTTGTTCAGCGTAAGAAAGGCATGGGCCGACGCCAGGGTGCCAATGCCGCCTTCGAGCATGGTGCCGCCGTACAGGCCGATCCCCGCCGCTTCGGCAATCGCGGCAGTGCGCAGCACGGCACGCGGGCCGCCGTTCTTGGCGATCTTGAGGGCGAACACCGACGCCGCGCCTTCTCGGGCCAGGTTGAACGCATCCTCGACGCACTCGATGGACTCATCCGCCATGATCGGCGCCGGGCTCGACAGGTTGAGCCGCGCCATGCCGCTGCGGTTATTGCGCGAGATGGGCTGTTCGATCAGGTCGATGCCATTGTCGCCAAGCACCTTGCACGCCCGCAGTGCCACCGCTTCGTCCCAGGCCTGGTTGACGTCGACGCGCACGCTGGCGCGGTCGCCCAGGGCCTTTTTGATCGCGATCACGTGGGCCAGGTCGTGGCTGACTTCACCGGCGCCGATCTTCAATTTGAAGAGGCGGTGGCGGCGCAGGTCGAGCATCTTTTCGGCCTCGGCAATGTCCTTTTCGGTGTTGCCGCTGGCCAGGGTCCAGGCCACCGGTAGCGCGTCGCGCACACGCCCGCCGAGCAGCTCGCTGACCGGTAGGCCCAGGCGTTTGCCGAGGGCGTCGAGCAAGGCGCTTTCGATACCGGACTTGGCAAAGGTGTTGCCACGAATGCTGCGCTCCAGGCGCAACATGGCGGCGTTGATGTTGCTGGCGTCCTGGCCGATCAGCAGCGGCGCGAAGTGACGGTCGATGTTGACCTTGATGCTGTCGGGGCTTTCATTGCCGTAGCTCAGGCCGCCAATGGTGGTGGCTTCGCCGATGCCTTCGATGCCGTCGGCGCAGCGCAGGCGGATGATCACCAGGGTCTGGTTTTGCATGGTGTGCATCGCCAGCTTGTGCGGGCGGATGGTAGGAAGGTCGACGATGATCGTCTCGATCGACTCGATGGCGCAAATCGGCATGGCAATACCCGTTGGGTTCTTTATAGGTTTTAGCCGATTCTGTGCCGTATTTTTCAAGGCTTCCAATATAGAATGGGTCTCGCACAATACCCTCAAGGTATGAAAGGAGCCGTCATGGAATTGCGTCACCTGCGCTATTTCCAGGTGCTGGGAGAAACCCTGAACTTCACCCGCGCCGCCGAACGCCTGCACATCGCCCAGCCGCCGTTGAGTCGGCAGATCCAGCAATTGGAGGATGAACTGGGTGTCATTTTGCTTGAGCGTGGCCGACCGCTGCGACTGACCGAGGCCGGGCGCTTTTTTTATGAACACGCCAACGTGCTGCTGGAGCAATTGAACAAGGTCTGCGACAACACCCGACGTATCGGCCAGGGCGAGAAGACGTGGCTGGGCATCGGTTTTGCGCCGTCGACCCTGTACGGCGTGCTGCCTGAATTGATCCGCCGGCTGCGTACCCATGAGGCGTTGGAGCTGGAACTGGGGCTGTCGGAGATGACCACCTTGCAGCAGGTCGAAGCGCTCAAGGCCGGGCGCATTGATGTGGGGTTCGGGCGGATTCGCATCGATGACCCGGCCATTGTCCAACGCGTGCTGGTGGAGGACCGGCTGGTCGCCGTCCTGCCCGCCGGCCACCCGTTGCTTGATGCGCCCGCCACCCTCGCCCAACTGGCTGCCGAGCCCTTTGTGCTCTACCCCGGCAACCCACGCCCCAGCTATGCCGACCATGTGATCGCGCTGTTCGACGCCCACGGCCTGAGCCTCAAGGTGGCGCAGTGGACCAACGAATTGCAGACCGCCATCGGCCTGGTCGGCGCCGGCATGGGCGTGACGCTGGTGCCGGCCTCGGTGCAAGTGCTGCACCGCGCAGACATCGGCTACACACCGGTGGTGGAGGCCACTGCGACGTCGCCGATCATTCTCAGCCGACGGGTAAATGACCAGTCGCCGGGTCTCAGTCATTGCCTGCAACTGGTGGAAGAGTTGATCTAGCCACGCAGGCGCCGCGCATCGTTGCGCTGCAAAGTCTGGCTCGGCGACTCATCGAACAGCTTGCGATACTCCGCCGAGAACCGCCCCAGGTGAGTAAAGCCCCAGCCCAGGGCGATTTCGGAAATGGTGCGGGTAGAGCCGTGCTCGAGGATTTCCTGGCGTACCGCGCACAGCCGGTGCTTCTTCAAATAGGCCATCGGCGACAGGGCAAAATATTTGCGAAAGGCATCGAACAACTTGAACCGCGACACCCCCGCAGCAGCTTCCAGGTCTTCCAGGTGCACGGTGTCCCGAGCGTTGTCATGGATGTACTGCCGCGCACGGATCAGGTAATGCGGCAGTTTCACGCCGAGGACATCGCGCAACTCTTCGGAGTAGTTGTTCGGCTGGGCCAGGATCAGGCCCTTGATCAGCGAGCTTTCCAGGTCGCGGGTAAAAGCGGCCTGCTCGTATAACTCGCTTCCATGCTCAAGCTCGGCGATGAAGTAGCGCGCCATGCGCCACCAGGACGCTGAAGCCCCGTCCACGGCGTCCATCACCGACTCAAAGCGCAGCGGCGCCTCAATCGGCCGTTGCAGCAAACCTTCCAGTGATTCACTCATCGCCGCCCGCGTGATCACCACCTGCAGCTTGCGGCAATCACCGGAAATCGCCAGCACCTGATGCTCGTTGGGCGAGATGATCACACCCTGATCGCGGTTGGAGATCAGGCGCTCACCGTTCGTGCTCAACTCCTGCTCGCCCACCAACGGCAGGCTCAAGCTGTAGCTGCTGAAGTGCTCGGCGTCTTCGATGTCGATGGTCACGTCGGTGCCGTATTCAATCACGCCCAGGGTGGTGGCGCGGGACTTGAACACGTTGGCGCTGTGGTGAAAGCGCAGGCGCTCCGGCGTATTGGTGGCCAGGCGATGGGGCCCGCAAATGCCCGACATCCAGCTGCGGGCGCCTTCCAGGTCGAAGCGTTGAATCGTTTGGCTGCTCATCAGGGTGCACCCACGGCGGTTAGGCTGTTGCGCGCTCTGGCGGCGCGTCGTTGTTGTTCGACAGCAAATAATGCGCCACGCCGGCGCAATGGCCAGCGGGTGGATAGCAATAGTCGACTAAGTGGATAAACCACCGGTTTTTCCGGCCATTGCCCTGCAAGACAGTAGCGCATCCCGTCACCTTCCTGCACCGGGTTGGGTATTTGCTGCCCAATTATCCGGCGCAGGTTCCCCCACTAAGCGGATAGCCCGCACCCTGCACCACTGCCTCTAATAAACCACCGATTAGCCCCTATCAAAAAGGTGCCTCCCATGAGTGGTGCAAGAAGCGTCGAGCAGTGGAAAACGTTTATCGAAGGTTGCCTGGACTTTCGCCCGGTGGATGAAGTGTTTCGCATCGCCCGCGACATGTTCACCGAGCCGGAACTGTTCGATCTGGAGATGGAACTGATCTTCGAAAAGAACTGGATCTACGCCTGCCACGAAAGCGAACTGGCCAACAACCACGACTTCGTGACGATGCGCGCCGGGCGCCAGCCGATGATCATCACTCGCGATGGCGAAGGCCGCCTCAATGCGCTGATCAACGCCTGCCAGCACCGCGGCACCACGCTGACGCGGGTCGGCAAGGGCAACCAATCCACGTTCACCTGCCCGTTTCATGCCTGGTGCTACAAGAGCGATGGCCGGCTGGTGAAGGTCAAGGCACCGGGGGAATACCCGGAGGGTTTCGACAAAGCCACACGCGGCCTGAAAAAGGCACGCATCGAGAGCTACAAGGGCTTTGTGTTTATCAGCCTGGACGTAAATGGCAGCGACAGCCTGGAGGATTTCCTCGGCGACGCCAAAGTGTTCTTCGACATGATGGTCGCGCAGTCCGCCACCGGTGAGCTGGAAGTACTGCCGGGCAAATCCGCCTACACCTACGACGGCAACTGGAAGCTGCAGAACGAAAACGGCCTGGACGGTTATCACGTCAGCACCGTGCACTACAACTACGTGGCCACGGTGCAGCACCGGCAACAGGTGAACACCGAGAACGGCACCGGCGCCGGCAGCACCCTGGACTACAGCAAGCTCGGCGCCGGTGACGCCAACACCGATGACGGCTGGTTCGCCTTCAACAACGGCCACAGTGTGCTGTTCAGCGACATGCCCAACCCCAGCGTGCGCTCCGGCTACGCCACCATCATGCCGCGTCTGGTGCAGGAGCACGGCCAGCAAAAGGCCGAGTGGATGATGCATCGCCTGCGCAACCTGAATATCTACCCGAGCCTGTTCTTCCTCGACCAGATCAGCTCGCAGCTGCGCATCATCCGCCCGGTGGCGTGGAACAAGACCGAGATCATCAGCCAGTGCCTGGGGGTGAAGGGCGAGTCCGACGCCGACCGCGAAAACCGCATTCGCCAGTTCGAGGACTTCTTCAACGTGTCCGGCATGGGCACGCCAGATGACCTGGTGGAGTTCCGCGAAGCCCAGCGCGGGTTCCAGGGCCGGCTTGAACGCTGGAGCGATATCTCCCGTGGCAGCCACCGCTGGGCAACCGGCCCCACGCCGAACAGCGAAGCCATCGGCATTCAACCGGCCATGACCGGCACCGAGTTCACCCATGAAGGCCTCTACGTGAACCAGCACCGCAACTGGCAGCAGTTCCTGCTCAAGGGCCTGGACAATCAAGCGCTGACACTGCGGGAGGTGAACTGATGAATGCCCCATTGCAGTACCGGATCGAGCAGTTCTTCTACCGCAAGTCCGAGTTGTGCGACGCCCAGGACTGGGACGCCTATGTGCAGCTGTTCGACCCGCAGAGTGAGTTCCACCTGCCGCAATGGGACTCGGAGCACGTCTACACCCGCGACCCCAAGCGCGAGATGTCGTTGATCTATTACGCCAACCGCTCGGGCCTGGAGGACCGCGTGTTCCGCCTGCGCACCGGCAAGGCGGCGTCGGCCACACCGATGCCGCGCACGCTGCATTTGATCAACAACGTGCGCATCGCCGAACAGGCGGATGGCACGCTGGAGGTGAAGTTGAACTGGCACACGCTGTTCTATCGCCTGGCCACTTCAGAGCAGTTTTACGGCCACGCCACCTACACCCTGAAACCTGAAGGCGACAGCTGGTTGATCACCCGCAAGCATGCGTTGCTGCTCAACGACACCATCAACTCGGTGCTGGATTTCTATCACCTTTGACAGCCGACTGTGACTTGTAGTGAGCGGGCTTGCCCCGCGCTGGGCTGCGCAGCGGCCCCAAAAGCTTGGGAGCGCTGCGCACTCCAGCGCGGGGCAAGCCCGCTCACTACAGTTATAAAATCCATGGAGAACGGTGGATGAATCACAAAGTAGCCTTCAGTTTTGCCGACGGCAAGACCCTGTTCTTCCCCGTCGGAGCCAATGAAATCCTGCTGGATGCCGCGTTGCGCAACGGCATCAAGATCCCGCTGGATTGCCGCGAAGGCGTGTGCGGCACCTGCCAGGGCCGTTGCGAGTCCGGCGACTACAGCCAGGATTATGTCGACGAAGAAGCGCTGTCCAGCCTCGACCTGCAACAGCGCAAGATGCTCAGTTGTCAGACGCGGGTGAAGTCCGACGCGACATTCTATTTCGACTTTGATTCGAGCTTGTGCAATGCGCCGGGGCCGGTTCAGGTCAAGGGCACCGTGAGCGCGGTTGAGCAAGTGTCGGCCAGCACGGCGATCCTGCAGGTGCAGTTGGAGCAGGCGCTGGACTTTTTGCCCGGCCAATATGCACGCTTGGCGGTGCCCGGCACAGACAGTTGGCGCTCGTACTCCTTCGCCAACCTGCCAGGCAATCAACTGCAATTCCTGGTGCGCCTGCTGCCCGATGGGGTGATGAGCAACTACCTGCGCGAGCGCTGCCAGGTCGGCGATGAACTGATGATGGAAGCGCCACTCGGCGCCTTCTACCTGCGCCATGTCACCAAACCCTTGGTGCTGGTGGCGGGCGGCACCGGATTATCAGCCCTGCTGGGCATGCTCGATGAACTGGCCGTCAACGGCTGCGACCAGCCCGTGCACCTGTACTACGGCGTGCGTGGCGCAGAAGACTTGTGTGAAGCGGCGCGCATCCAGGCCTACGCCGCGAAAATCCCGGGCTTTCGCTACACCGAAGTGCTCAGCGCGCCCTCGGACGAATGGCCCGGCAAACGCGGCTACCTCACCGCGCATTTCGACCTGGCCGAATTGCGGGACAGATCGGCGGATATGTACCTGTGCGGCCCCCCTCCAATGGTCGAATCCGTCCAACAATGGCTGGCGGATCAGGCACTTGATGGCGTTCAGTTGTATTACGAAAAGTTCACGCAGAGTAATATCTGACCCTCAGCACTTCTGAGGGGTAGATGCGGCGTGCACTCCACCCTGAGAAAAACAAGTAGAAGGGAATGTTAATGGCGGATGACATGGTTAACCCGGTGGGCCTCAAGCGTGGCCTGAAGAACCGGCACATTCAGCTGATCGCCTTGGGAGGGGCGATCGGCACGGGGTTGTTCCTCGGCTCGGCCGGGGTACTCAAGTCGGCGGGGCCGTCGATGATCCTCGGCTACGCGATTGCCGGTTTTATCGCGTTCCTGATCATGCGCCAGCTCGGCGAGATGATCGTCGAAGAGCCGGTGGCCGGTTCCTTCAGCCATTTTGCGCATAAATACTGGGGCGGCTACGCAGGCTTCCTGGCCGGCTGGAACTACTGGGTACTCTACGTACTGGTGGGCATGGCCGAACTGACGGCGGTGGGCAAGTACATCCAGTTCTGGTGGCCGGAGATCCCGACCTGGGTCAGCGCGCTGGTGTTCTTCGTGGCGGTGAACCTGATCAACACCCTCAACGTGAAGTTCTTCGGTGAAGCCGAGTTCTGGTTCGCGATCATCAAGGTGGTGGCGATTGTCGGCATGATCGTGCTCGGCTGCTACCTGCTGTTCAGCGGCACCGGCGGCCCGCAAGCCACGGTCAGCAACCTGTGGAGCCACGGCGGGTTCTTCCCCAATGGCGGCATGGGGCTGTTGATGTCCATGGCGTTCATCATGTTCTCGTTCGGTGGCCTGGAACTGGTCGGCATCACTGCCGCCGAAGCCAGCGAGCCGCGCAAAGTGATCCCGAAAGCGATCAACCAGGTGGTGTACCGCATCCTGATTTTCTACGTCGGCGCGCTGACCGTGCTGTTGTCGCTCTACCCATGGGACCAACTGCTGCAGACCCTTGGCGCGTCGGGCGACGCCTACAGCGGCAGCCCATTCGTGCAGATCTTCTCGCTGATCGGTAACGACACCGCCGCCCACATCCTCAACTTCGTGGTGCTGACCGCGGCGCTGTCGGTGTACAACAGCGGCGTGTACTGCAACAGCCGCATGCTGTTCGGCCTGGCCGAGCAAGGCGACGCACCCAAATCGCTGATGAAGTTGAACAAGCAAGGCGTGCCGATCCGCGCCCTGGCGATTTCGGCCCTGGTGACGATGTTGTGCGTGGTGGTCAACTACGTCGCACCGAAGAGCGCCCTGGAGCTGCTGTTTGCGCTGGTGGTTGCCTCGCTGATGATCAACTGGGCGCTGATCAGCATCACCCACATCAAGTTCCGCAAGGCCATGGGCGAACAAGGCCTGACGCCGTCGTTCAAGACCTTCTGGTTCCCGTTCAGCAACTACCTGTGCCTGGCGTTCATGGTGATGATCATCAGCGTGATGCTGGCGATTCCGGGCATCAGCGAGTCGGTGTATGCGATGCCGGTGTGGGTGGGGATTATCTACATTGCCTATCGGCTGCGGGTTCGCAGGAGCCACGCGGTAGTCAACGCGCAGTGATGCCTGTGGGAGGGGGCTTGCCCCCTCCCACATTTTGTTTACAGCGTGGAGCGTACTCGCCACAACTCGGGGAACAGCACGGTGTCGAGCATCTTGCGCAAATACCCCACACCCTCCGTGCCACCCGTGCCCGGCTGGAAGCCGATGATCCGCTCTACCGTCGTCACATGGCGGAAGCGCCACTGGCGGAACGAATCCTCCAGGTCGATAAACTTCTCGGCCAATTGATACAGGTCCCAATAACGGTTCGGGTCGCGATACACCTCGCGCCACGCCGCCTCCACCGACTCATCGTGAACCGTCGCCGCCGTCGGGTCGCGCTCGGCACGTTTCGGATCAATCGCCAGGCCCGCCTTGATCATCAGGTTGATCGCTTCGTCATACAGCGACGGCGTGGCAATCGCCACTTTCAACTCGTTCAACAGCTCAGGCCGGTGGGCATGGGGCCGCAACAACGCCGCGCTTTTATTGCCGAGGATAAATTCGATCTCACGGTACTGGAACGACTGGAACCCCGACGACTGGCCCAGGAACGGGCGGATCGCCTTGTACTCTGACGGCGTCATCGTGGCCAGCACCGCCCAGGCGTGCACCAGTTGATCGAAGATCCGCGACACCCGCGCCAGCATCTTGAACGCCGGTGGCAGCTCGCCCAGGCGCACGTGTTCACGGGCGGCCTTGAGCTCGTGGAGCATCAGTTTCATCCACAGCTCGGAGGTCTGGTGCTGGATGATGAAGAGCATTTCGTTGTGGTCCGGCGACAGCGGGTGCTGGGCGCTGAGGACTTTGCCCAGGTCCAGGTAATCGCCGTAGCTCATGGACCCGGAAAAATTCAGTTCGGCGTTATGCCATTCTTCGGGCGGCTGATAATCGGCAGAGAAGGGACATTGACTCATCGCGTGGGCTCCTTGAGCGGGCGGAGAATGGCGCGGACAGGGCTCGCGTCGAGGTTGGCAAAACGCAGCGGCAGGGCGATCAATTCATAGTCGCCCTCGGGGACGTCATCGAGCACGATGCCTTCAAGAATCGCCATGCCATGGCGCGCCACGGCGTTGTGGGAATCCATGGTCTTGGACTGCTGTGGGTCCAGGGATGGCGTGTCGATACCGATCAAGCGCACTCCCAGGCTGGCGAGCAACTCGATGGTTTGTGGGGCGATGGCGGTGAAGTTCGAATCCCATTCGGTAAGCGGCGCTTGTGGATAAGTACGCAGCAACACACGCTCGGGCACGTTATCCACACGGCCCTCCAACTGATGCGGCTGCACCAGCGCGCCGCTGTCCAGGCAATGCAGCACGCGGCACGGCCCCATATACACATCCAACGACACCTCACCAATGGCCGCGCCGTCCGCGCTGTAATGCAGCGGCGCATCCACATGGGCGCCGGTGTGCGGCGACAAGGTGATGCGCCCGACATTCACCGGACATTCCGGGCCAAACTGCCATACGCGCTCTTCCTGGAACGGCGTATCCCCCGGCCAGGTCGGGGTCGCCGTACTCAAGGGCGGGCTGATATCCCACCACGTTTTTATTGGGTTCATTTGCAGGCTCTCGGCGGTTACTGGGGTGAATGATACGAGGGCCGGCCGCGAATTTTCTTGCGAATTCTGGCGTGAAGGGGGAAATCTTTCGCACTTATTGCGAGGAAATAGCGGATTGGTGATGGGTTATATCAAATAAACACCGCTGCGCTTCTGGGCATCCCGATGTCGAGTTCAGACCACTGACGCAACGCCCCAGGCCTTAGTGTGGATCCTTCCATTCCCTGCCTCGGAGGCATCATGTCCAAGCCCATCACCGTACTGCGCGACACCCACCCCCTGCCGGTCCTGGACGCCTGCAAATGGGAAAAGCTCGAAGGCGACCCGCACACCGTCAACCTCAACGCCTACACCAGCGAAGACGGCAGCAAGATCATGGGCACCTGGATCTGCACACCGGGCAAGTGGTACGTGGATTACGTGAAGTGGGAATACTGCCATTTCCAGGAAGGCTACTGCATCATCACGCCAGAAGGCATGGAGCCGATTCACTTGCGCGCTGGGGATATCTTTGTGGTGGAACCAGGGATGAAGGGGACGTGGGAAGTGGTCGAGACGGTGCGTAAGTATTTTGTGTTTGCTTGAACTGGCAATCCGCTGATTTCAAGAACAGAAAACCGCCTGTAACGGCGGTTTTTTGTGCGTTTCAGCGGCTCTTGCCAGCCAAGGGGCCTGTCGGCTCCATGTCTTTACCATGCTCAATAGCTACGCTGAAAAACCTTTTTTGATTGGCAGACGTTGGGCCGCCAAGCTTCTTGGCTTCGGCGCAAAACGTCTCGACCCATTGCGTGTCTGATTTCTGGTTTGTCGCTTTCATTAACCCAAGCCTCTGTGAGCCTTGTACATGCGCCCAATACTAGGTGCGCTCAACTGAAATCACAAGGCGGTGCTTTTCGTCATAGGTGAAGCCAAGTCGCTTATACGTCTGTACGACGTCTGGTCGTGGCTCCTGAATTTCGATTCGAGAGCACCCGATGACACGCGCGTATGCGTCGATGGCGCCGAGGGCAAGCGCAGCGATCAAGCCTTTCAAGGGATGTTCGCTATCTGAGTTACCTTCGAGAAGCACAATCTTGATCGTGACTTTACTGTCACGAGGCGTTGCGTAACAGAGGCCACATAGTTGCTCATCGTGCCAGATCGACAAATCAAACCCTTTAGCGTCCAAGGCCCTCCAGGCCGGAACATCCTCCCAGGGAAATTGGGCGTCACCTCCCCAGAGGTAAAACGCCTCTATGGCCCGACCATCAATCACATCGAAGCGTACTTTCGCAGCGTCGAGCCACTGATGGCCCAATGCAGTCCACTGCTCGATGAATGAAGCCAGTGCCGCCTTTCTCGATTGAGATTGAAAGACCAGGTACTTGAGGGAGTTCGAGTATCGACGTGCCATTACGATCAGATTCTTACGAGTAGAGTGGAAAGATCAGAAAGCCGCGTTAACAACGAAAGGGCGCAAACCGTAGCAAGATCGGGTGTAGCCTTGGGCCAACGATGAATTCAAGATTTTTCAGGCGTATTCGTCACGAGCAATGGAGCCCTCCCCATGACGGCTGAATTCGACAGGCAAAAAATCGTCATCTTCACCGGCTCTGGCATCAGTGCCGAAAGTGGCCTGGACACGTTCAACGACGAAACCGGACTGTGGATGGACCATCGCGTCGAAGACGTCGCTACGCCCGAGGCATGGCATAGACACCCCGCGGACGTGCTCGCGTTCTATAACGCGTTGCGGCACAAGGCGTGGGCTGCGCAGCCCAATGCGGCGCACCGCGCCCTAGCGGAGTTGGAGCAGCAGTTTGATGTAGTGGTGATCACGCAAAACGTCGACGACCTGCACGAGCGGGCAGGGTCCACGTGTGTTCTGCATCTGCATGGTCAAATCAACCTGGCGCAAAGTACGGTCGACGAGCAACTGATTTACAAGATCGACGATAAGCCGATCTTGCTCGGCGACACCTGTGAAAAAGGCAGCCAATTACGCCCGTATATCGTCTGGTATGGCGAAAATGTGCCAAATATCGAGAAGGCGCTGCAGCACTTTAAAAACGCAGAGAAAGTGCTGGCCGTGGGCACATCACTGACCACTCAACCGGCCGCAGGCTTGGTTACGAAAGCCAGGCACTCTGCCGAAAAGGTCCTGATTGGACTGGCTGTTTCGCGTAAGCCCTACGGCTACGAATTCATGCGAGGAAAGGCATCAAGCCTGGTGCCTTATGTGGTGGGATGCTGGCTGAAAGGCCAAAAGGCTCGTTAACCGCAAAAACCCGGGGGCCCACTGAAGGCAGGCTCCCGGAAACGCCCCTACTTGGGCTTGCGATAGCTGTTGATGATCGCCGAAAAGTCCTTGCCCCCTTCCCCGCGCTGGCTCATCGATTGATACAACTGTTGGGCCACGGCGCCCAGGATCACGGGTTGCTTCGCCTGACGTGCCGCTTCGGTAGCCAGGCCCAAATCCTTGAGCATCAGGTCCGCACCAAACCCACCGGTGTAGCCACGCGACGACGGCGCCGTTTCGATCACGCCCGGCCATGGGTTGTAGGTGTCGGAACTCCAGCAACGCCCGGTCGAGCTGTTGATGATCCCCGCCAACACCTGAGTATCGATGCCCAACGCGTCGCCCAATGCCATGGCTTCGCTGACGCCGACCATGCTGATCCCCAACAACAGGTTGTTGCAGATCTTGGCGATTTGCCCGGTACCCACCTCACCGCAGTGCACGATGTTGCGGCCCATCTGCGCCAGCACCGGTTGCAGGGTAGCGAACAGTTCCGGGGTGGCGCCGACCATGAAAGTCAGCGTCCCAGCAGCGGCGCCACCGGTGCCGCCGGAGACTGGGGCGTCGGCTACGGTTACGCCTTGCCTGGCCGCCGCAGCCGCTACGTCGCGGATGGTTTGCGGGTCGATGGTGCTGCAATCCACCGCCGGTACGCCTTTGCCGATGCCGGCGAGTACACCGTCTTCATTCAGCCACACGCTGCGCACATGGGCGGCGGCGGGCAGCATGGTGATCACCAGCTCAGCGTCTTTCGCCGCATCGCGTGGTGAATCGCTGATGGTGCCGCCCAACTCGGCCAATTCCTTGAGTACCACCTGGTTCAAGTCGAACAGGTTCAGCGCGTGACCTGCCTTGATCAGGTTTCGGGCCATGGGGGCCCCCATGTTGCCCAAGCCGATAAATGCAATCTTCATGGTTGTCTCCCGGAATCAGCGCAGGTTGATGGTGGTGTTGACGCCATCGTTGACCGTGTCGTCATCGAACCAGCGGCTGGTGACGGTCTTGGTCTGGGTGTAGAACTGCACCACTTGCTTACCGTACGGGCCGAGGTCGCCGAGCTTGGAGCCCCGGGAGCCGGTGAAGCTGAAGAACGGCACCGGCACCGGAATCGGGATGTTGATGCCGACCTGGCCTACATCGATTTCGCTCTGGAATTTACGCGCCGCCGCGCCGCTCTGGGTGAACAGGCCAGTGCCGTTGCCGAACGGGTTGGCGTTGACCAGGGCGATGGCTTGGTCGAGGGTGTCGACTTCCAGCACCACCAGCACCGGGCCGAAGATTTCCTCGGTGTAGATACGCATATCAGTGGTCACGCCCGAGAACAGGGTTGGGCCGACAAAGTTGCCTTGCTCGAAGCCCGGCACCTTGATGTCGCGGCCGTCCAGCTCCAGCTTGGCGCCTTCCTTCACACCGCTTTCGATCAACTCCAGGATGCGTGCCTTGGCGCGCTTGGAAATCACCGGGCCGACATCGGTGCCGGCTTCGCTGCCCGCGTTGACCTTGAGCTTTTGCGCGAGGGCCTTGAGGTCCGGCAGCCATTGCTTGGACGCACCCACCAGCACCACCACCGAGGTGGCCATGCAACGCTGGCCCGCCGCGCCGAAACCGGCACCGACCAGGGCATTGAGGGTGTGCTCACGGTTGGCATCCGGCAGCACCACCGCATGGTTCTTGGCGCCCATCATCGACTGCACGCGCTTGCCATGTTTGCCAGCCAGGTCGTACACATGGGTGCCCACTGCCGTCGAACCGACGAAGGACACGGCCTTGATGTCCTTGTGGGTGCACAGCGCATCCACGACATCCTTGCCACCGTGCACCACGTTGAGCACGCCAGCCGGCACACCGGCTTCCAGCGCCAGCTCCACCAGCAGCATGGTCGACAGCGGGTCCTGCTCGGACGGCTTGAGGACGAAGGTATTCCCACAGGCGATCGCCATCGGGAACATCCACAGCGGAATCATCGCCGGGAAGTTGAACGGGGTAATGCCGGCGCACACACCGATCGGTTGGCGCAATGTGTAGGTGTCGACGCCACCGGCGACGTTCTCGGCGAATTCGCCCATTTGCAGGGTGCCGATGGAACAGGCGTGCTCCACCACTTCCAGGCCACGGAAAATATCGCCTTCGGCATCGGCAATGGTCTTGCCCTGCTCATTGCTGAGCACCACGGCAATGCGCTTGGAATGTTCGCGGATCAAGGCCTGCAGCTTGAGCATGATGCGCATGCGCGCGCCGATCGGCGTCAGCTTCCAGGTCTGGAAAGCTTGATGAGCGGCGTCGATGGCGGCGTTGACTTCATCGGAGGTCGCGAAAGGGACTTTGGCCAGCACTTGCTGGGTGGCCGGGTTAACGATGTCTTGCCAATGGGTGGTCTTGGACTCGACCCATTCACCATTGATCAGCAACTTGACCTGTTGCACGGAAATATCGGCAGATGCGTTCATGTGGTCTCCAATCTTATATTTATACAGAGACAAGGCGCGTAACCGCCTTGGGAAATGAGGCGTTCGGACTGTTTTTGGAGTATAGATGTGCAAATCTCTAATAAGAACGCACATAAAAGCCGGACCAATATGCAAAAAAACATCACGTCGCTGGGCTCCCTGAACTGGGATGACCTGAAGTTTTTCCTCGAAGTGGCTCGCACCCGCAAGGCCAGCGTGGCCGCCAAGCGCCTGGCGGTGGACTACACCACCGTGTCGCGGCGCATCAGTTCACTGGAAGTGTCCCTCGGCACCCTGCTGTTCGAAAAATCCCGGACCAACGGCTTCGTCCTCACCAGCGAAGGCCAGCGTTTACTCGGCTATGCCGAGTCCATCGAAAGCACCCTGCACATGGCTTGCGAACAAGTCTCCGGCTCCGGCGTGGCGCTGTCCGGGCATGTGCGCATGGGCTGCACCGAAGGGTTCGGCAGCTTCTTCGTCACCCCGCAACTGAGCCACTTCGTCGACACCTACCCGGCCATCTCGGTCGACATCCTGCCCCTGCCCCACTTCATCAGCCTGTCCAAGCGCGAAGCCGACATCGTCATCGCCCTGGAACGGCCGGAACATGGGCCGTATGTGTGCTGCAAATTGTGCGACTACAAATTGCAGCTGTACGCGACCCAGGAATACCTGGACCAACACCCACCGATCCGCAAACCTGCGGATTTGGCCGAGCATCCGTTTATCAGCTATGTGGATGATCTGGCGTTCAGTTCGGAGCTGCTGTACCTGGCGAATGTGGTGCCCGGCGCCAGCGCCAGTTTGCGCAGTACCAGCGTGATTGCGCAGTACGTGGCGGCGCAGCAGGGGCGGTCGATGGCGATACTGCCGTGCTTTTTGGCGGCGCAGGATCCGCGGTTGTTGCCGGTGTTGGGGGAGCAGATTTCCATCACTCGCCAGTTCTGGATGTACTGCCGGGAGGATTTGCGCAAGTTGAAGCGGATTACGTTGTTGTGGGATTACATCAGGGAAGTGACGGAGCAGAATCAGGGGTTGTTGATGGGGGAGACAAGGGAGATCAGGTTCGCGGATTAAAGGGCCATCAACGATGATTCGCTTTAATTTGCAGGACGTTTCCTAGAGAATCTCTGGCCTATTGCGCCGCAAGATTTGACTGTCTAGCCTCCTCGGGTCGCTGCAAAACAGCGATTGGGTTTAGCGACCCGAGAAACGTAGGCTCAATCTCCGCAACTCCTTTGGCTGGCATTTTTGCCTGCCTTATCGTGTTATGGCGGCTGTGCGCGGGAGACCTTCGGGGTCTACCGGGTTCCCTAGGTTACCGGTTCGCTAACCCGCGTACAGCTGCCACCTCTCCATGTTTAGCGACGTGCTGTGGCGGTTTCTACTTATTAACCTAAGGAAAAACCATGTCCAAAATCGTCCCCGACCCACCGCTTTCCTCCATCACCACCCTCGGCGTCGTCACCTTCGGCGACTATGGTGAAAACGAAAACCCCCTGTTCCGCGTCAATTCCGGCATGCCGATCGAGGAAGCCTTGGAACACGCCTCCACCCTGCTGTTCTACTCCAAGAAACTCGCGATGGAAGCCGCCATGGATGTACGCTGCGAGCAATACGCGTGGGCCGCGCATTACCTGTGTGAAATGGGCAAAGCCGTGGTCGATGACCTGACGCAAGCGATGACACCGGGCCGTTAAGCGAACACCGTTCGAATGCGGGAGGAGCCCTGCTCCTTCCCACATTTAAACGGCGGTGGTACCGGCTATTTGTGGATACCGAGCCCGAACTTCGCGCAGGAACTCACCCGCACGGGTCTTGAGCCATTCAATCAGACGCGCAATATCCGGCTCTGACTGCCGCCCATTTCGACAAATGATGTAGTAGGCCGCTGGGGACATCATCACGGGGCTTTTCAACGCAACCAATGCACCGTTTTCCAATTGGTCATACACCAATGCAGTCCTGCCCAGCGCAATCCCTGTGCCCTTTACCGCCAGATTGATCGCCAGGCTCGAATCCGGAAATCGCGGCCCATGGTGATAAGGCGGAGTCGGCAGGCCCTGAAACGCAAACCAGCTTTCCCACCCCGGACACACCTGATCGTCCACCCGATGAATCAGCGGATATTGGGCGACATCCCCCGGCGCGATATCCCCCTTCAACCGCAGAAATTCCGGCGAGCAAACGGGGAACACCGCGTCACGCATCAGCAGTTCAACATGATGATCCGGGTACTCGCCGTACCCCATCACCACAGCGACATCGTATTGATGCGCTTCCAGACTGGTGCTGTTGATGTCGGCGCTGGTCAACACCAGATCAAGGTTGAACGAAGCCTCAGTGTGAGAGCCGTGCATCCTGGGGATCAGCCATGTCGAACAGAGCGAGGACGTGCATGAGAGGTACAGCGGACGGGACTTTGCGGGGTTGAGTGAATGCAAGACCCCATCCAGCGCCTTGAAAAATCCGTCGGTGACCGGCAACAAAGCCTGCCCCGCGGAGGTCAGTTTGACGCCGCGCGAATGCCGCTCAAACAACTGCACGCCCCACCACTCCTCCAGGCCTGCAATTTGATGGCTGATGGCACTGGCGGTGAGGTTAAGCTGCGACGCCGCACGCGCAAAGCTACCGGTTTGCGCAGCGCTGACGAACGCTTGAAGCATCGGAGTGGGAGGCGGACGCCGGGCCATCATGTGCTCACTTTGATAGAGATGATCCCGCAAACAATGACGAATGCCGACAGCATCCGTCGCCAACCGAACTGTTCGCGAAAGAACAGCGCGGCAATAATGGCGCCGATAATAACACTGGTTTCCCGCAGCGCTGAGACCTTGGCCACCGCGTCCAGCGACAACGCAAACAACACCAATCCGTAAGACGCCAGGTAAAAAACACCGCCCAACAGGCCGACTCGCCAATGCCTACGTATCGCACGCATCAAGGCCAAACGCTCCCTGGAAAACGCCAGCACCGGGATCGGAATGCTCTGGAATACCGTCAGGTAGATGATGTATTGCAACACCGTTTCACTGGCTCTCACGCCTTTGGCGTCCACCACCGTGTAAGCCGCGATGAACGCCCCGGCACACACCGCCATCAGGATCGGCTTGAGCATCTGCGCCGTCATCCTGCGCACAAAGGTCAGGCTGATAATGCCTACACAAATCAACACCACACCCGCCAGCGCCTCGCGTGACAACTGCTCATGCAACAGAAAGTAGGAAAATAACGCGACCAATACCGGCGGTATCCCACGCATCACCGGGTACACCTGCCCGAAATCTCCCGTTTCGTAGGCTTTGATCAGAAATAGCCGATAGACCGTATTGAGTCCCACGGAGACGAGGATGTAGCCCCACACCTCCAGGCTCGGCACGCTGACAAACGGCAACGCCAACAGGCATATCACCAGCGCGGTGCCATCCACCATGGCCAAGGTCATGAAGCGACTGCTGCCGGCGCGGACGACAGCGTTCCAAGTGGCGTGCATGAAAGCTGAGATCAAGACCAGCGTGATCGCGATATCGGAGTTGTCCATGGGGCTCGGCTTGTGGCTGGTATCGGAGGATTTGAATGATGAGCTTTGGGGCGACTCAGAGCGGCCATTTAACTAAGCCGACTTCGTGCGAGAAAGCGAAACCTCGTCAGCCTAGCCATCAACATTCGTCATGGCAGAGCTTTCCTACGAAAAAATTACTTAGTAAACGCTGTTTCAGGCACACCGCAAAACCAAATGTGGGAGGGGGCTTGCCCCCGATAGTGGGTCAGCCAATGCATTTGGTTCTGACACTCCGCCATCGGGGGCAAGCCCCCTCCCACAGTTGATTGGGTTTCACATTGTGATTGGTGGGACGGCCTCAGTCCGCAATCACCACAATCGACACCCGCCGATTTTCCGTGCGCCCTGCCGCCGTATCGTTGGAGGCCACCGGCTCGCTGCTACCCAACCCGCGCAGTTGGATGTTTTCTTCTTTCATACCCACGCCGGTCAGCACCGTCGCCACGCTTTTCGCCCGGCGCAGGGACAGTTGCTGGTTGTAGGTTTCCTTGCCCGATGCATCGGTGTGGCCGTCGACGCGCACGCGTTCGATGCCCACGCCCAGCAGGGCCTTGCCGATGCGTTGGACGATGTCGGTGCTGGGTTGGTTGAGCGTCTCGACGTCGCTGCCAAACAGCACTTTGCCGGACAGGCCGAATGCCCAGCCTTCGTCGGTCAGTTCAAAGCCTTGCTGCTTGAGGACCGCTACTTGCGCCGGGGTAAGGCCTTTGGGGGGTGGCGTCTGGCAGCCGCCGAGGGCGAGCAGTGCCACCAGCATGGGGATAAACATGAAACGCACGGTCGAGAACAAGGGATCAGCTCCTGTGGTGAACGTTGGCGGCGGAGGGCTCCGACTCTGCCGGTTGCTGGCCGCCCGAGGACAAACGTTTGGCCTGGTACATCGCCGCGTCGGCAGCATTGAGCAAGGTGCCGGGTGTGGCGCCATGATCAGGGTAGATGGCGATGCCAATACTGAGGGAGGTCAATACCTGCGTGTTGCCGGGCACGGGGATGGGCAGGTCCATGCTGGCGATGATCTTGTCGGCGATACGCTGCGCGTCTTCCACCTTGTGCAACGGCGCCAGCAGGATGGCGAACTCATCACCGCCCAGGCGCGCGACCAGGTCATCCTCACGCAATTGCGCACGCACGCGCTCGGCCACGGCCACGAGCACGGCATCACCGGCGGCGTGGCCAAAGCTGTCGTTGATCTCTTTGAAGCGGTCGCTGTCGAGGTAGAGCACCGCCAGTTGTTCCTTGGCCTTGGCCGCACTGCGCAGGGCACGGATCAGACGCCCTTCGAAGAACGCGCGGTTGGGCAGGCCGGTGAGGCTGTCGTGGTTGGCCTGGTGGGCGAGGGATTCGTTTTCGCTTTGCAGGTGGTTTTGCCAGGCTTCCATCTCGCCGAGCAAGGCATTGAAGTCGCTGCCCAGGCTGTCGAGCTCGGCGATTTTTGCCGGGGGTACGCGGCGGTCGAAGTCGCGCTCGCTACGGGCGGCGTGGGCCACGGCGGCGAGACTTTGCAGTGGGCCGGTGATACCACGCAACAGGCGTCGCGCCAGGTGCAGGGCAATCCACGCGCTGAGCGCGGTGCAGATGAGGATCCCGGCCAGGCCGCTGAGCAGGAAGCGCAAGAGGCTACCGCCGTGACCGGTGAGGTGAGTGCTGCCGATGGCTCGGCCTTGGTGGAGGATAGGCTGGCTGATGGGTTGTTCGAGCAGGGTGTGCGCCAGTTCCAGTTCAACTCGCGAGAGCATGCCGGTATCCGGACGTATCCACTGCGCCAGCAACTTGCCATTGGCGTCGAAGACTTCGGCCTGGGCCACTTCTTCGGTGGAGGCGATCAGGCTGAGGGCTTCGGTGGCTGCCGCGCTGTCGTTGAACACCACCGCCGCTTCGACGGTGTAGTTGATGGAGCGCGCGATCAGGTGCAGGTTGTGTTCGGCGTACACCCGCAACGCCAATACACCCAGCAGGGTCAGCGAGACGCTCGCCAGCGTCACGGCCACCAGCGCCAGGATCAGGTGCCCTCGGCCAATGACCGAGCGCAACGTCGGTCGCACGTTATCGGCCTTCATGGCGCAGGCGCTCGGCGACGGGACAACTGCAGCACGCTGGGGTGAATGCGCACACCGCTGCGGGCGACGGAGTCGAGGTTGACCTCGAAGGACACTTGCTCATCACTCACCCGCAGGCAGAACAGGCTGCCCACGGTGCACTGGTCGCCGCCTTCGCTGATGCTGAGCACCGGGTGACCGATCAGCGAAGTGAACAACTGGCTACGCTCATCGGCACTCAGCTTGCCGATGTACACCGCATCGCACGCATTGACGATATCGGGATGGTTGGCCAGCAGGCGCTGCACCACCACCGGACGACCGGTGGCCTGGGTGGTGCCTTTGATCAGGTCGTCGGTGTATTGGGTGGGGCCGACGATGCACAGGCGCAATTGCGCAGGCTCGACCGGCCAGCGCGCATAACTGAGGATACCGAGTACCACTTGGGTGACCGACTGGGCGCGCTGGGCGGCGAGGCCTGCGGGGTCGGGCGCCTGGGCGAAGGTGTGTGGCGCGAGCACACACAGCACCGCCACCAGCAGCAGGCGTCTCCAGCTCAAACTGCGCTCTGTGGGCGAGACAGCCACGTTCATGCAGCGATTCTCTCAGGTGTTTTTTAGATGATGCCGCAACGATAGCACAGCGGCGCAAAACCCCGCGAAGAGTAGGCCTTCGCGGGGGCCGCTATTTTTCCAGAAAAATCAGTCGACTGAATCAGAAAAATGGCATGATCTGTCAGTCAGTTTTTTCCGGTTCGTGGCCTAATTCCAGCATCAACCCACTCAAGCGCTTGACCTTGCGCCTGACCGCCTCTTCAAACACGCCGCCTCGGGGCTCGATCAGGCTGAACCAGCGCTTGGCCCGCGTGATGCCGGTATAGATCAATTCTTTGGTGAGCACTGGGTTCAACGCATCCGGCAGGATCAATGCGGTGTGGGTGAACTCGGAGCCCTGGGATTTGTGCACGGTCATGGCGTACACGGTTTCCACATCGTTCAGACGGCTAGGCAGCACAAATCGCACACCGCCCTGGCCGTCGTTGCGTGGGAAGGCAACGCGCAACACCTGGGGGCCGCCGTCGCTTTCGGGCAGTTTCAGCGCGATGCCGATATCGCCGTTCATCAGGCCCAGGCCGTAGTCGTTGCGGGTCATGAGTACCGGGCGGCCTTCGTACCACTGCTCGTCGCCTTCGATCAAACGCACCTTGCGCAGGGCGGCAGTGATGCGCAGGTTCAGGCCTTCCACGCCCCAGGGGCCTTTGCGGACCGCGCAGAGCAGTTGGAATGCATCAAAGGCGTGCAGCAGTTGTTGCGCCCAGTGGGTCCAAGCGTCGCTTTCGCGCGGGGTATCAAGTGAAGGGCGGGCGCTTTGCAGCAGGTTCAGGTAATAGCGATAACCGTGGGCACCATCACCCTGCCCGTCCAGCACCAGGCGCTCCAGGGCGTGGTCGTGCTCGCCCTTGAGGCTGATGCAGAACAGATCACTGTGACTGCGCGCCGCCAGCAGCTTGCGCGCCTCTTCGGCATTTTGCTGGTTGACCCAACGCGCCAGTTGGCCGATGCCACTGCCCTCGCCGAAACGCCGTGAGAAACGCAGCATCACCACTTGCTGGGCCAACGGGTGGCTGGCGTCGAGGTCCTCCTGCAGGCCGCTGGAACTGAGGTCTTCGCCACTGACAGCTTGCAGCCATTGGCGGGTCTCGGCGCTGTAGAAGCCAGCTTCGGCATCGCGGCACAAGTCACCGAGGACGGCGCCCGCCTCTACTGACGCGAGTTGGTCCTTGTCGCCCAGCAGCACCAGGCGTGCATGAGGCGGCAAGGCATCGAGCAGGTTGGCCATCATTTCCAGGTCGATCATCGAGGCTTCGTCCACCACCAGCACATCCAAAGGCAGCGGGTTACCGATGTGGTGGCGGAAGTGCCGCGTGCCCGGGCGGCTGCCCAGCAGGCGGTGGACGGTGGTGACCTGGGTCGGGATTTTTTCCTTCACGTTGTCCGGCACTTTCAGCGACAGCACTTGCTGACTGATGGACTCGGTGAGGCGTGCGGCAGCCTTACCGGTGGGCGCGGCCAGGCGAATACGCAACGGGCTGCCAGCCTCAACGGCCGGCGCTTGCAGCAACGCGAGCAGGCGCACCACGGTGGTGGTCTTGCCGGTGCCGGGGCCACCGGTGACGATGCTGAATGCACCGCGAGTGGCCAGGGCGCAGGCGAGTTTTTGCCAGTCGATCACGCCGTCCGGCGGCGCCTGGTCGAACAAACTGTTCAGGCGCTGCGGCAAATCGGCGGCGACGTTTTCCTGGGTGGCGAGCCGCAGGCGTAAGGCCGAGTCGATGCGCCGCTCGTAGCTCCAGTAGCGGCGCAGGTACAGGCGTTTGCCGGAGAGGACCAGCGGGCGACTTTGGGCGGACTCGCTGCCATC
This sequence comes from Pseudomonas sp. CYM-20-01, assembly GCF_023169845.1. Classification (NCBI taxonomy): domain Bacteria; kingdom Pseudomonadati; phylum Pseudomonadota; class Gammaproteobacteria; order Pseudomonadales; family Pseudomonadaceae; genus Pseudomonas; species Pseudomonas sp. CYM-20-01. The sequence continues at coordinate 5,910,772 of NZ_AP025169.1, forward strand.
GACGGCAAGCGCGACCAGGTGGCTGGCAGCCAGCGCGTGGCACCAGTGCGCGCCGTCGAGGCCGTCGAGCAACTGCGACGGCAGCAGCATGGCGCCGGTTTGCAAGTCGCCTTCAGGCGGCAACGACAGGGCGAAGTCCGGCGCCTTGAGGGTCTCGAACAGGTCGAGGCAGACGTGACCATGACCCAATTGATGGCTGGTCAGCGCGGCGGCCAGCAGCACCAGCGGGTCAGCCTGTGGGTCAAGTTCGTGCAGGAAGCCGACGAAGGCTTTGTCCAGGGCACGCAACCAGCCGCGATCCACCCAACGCTCCAGCAATTGCACCAGGTCGGCGGCGTGGCTGAGGGGCGTCAGCGCTTCCAGCGGTAACGGCGACAGGCTCATAACAGCACTCCTTGTTCCCAGGCGGGCTCAACCTTGGGCGGGATAGGCTTGCCCTGGAACAGCAGGTCCAGGCTTTCGATCAGTTCCCGCGGCGGTCGAGTGAAATACGCACCTTGGCTCGCCGACTGCGTGCCACGCAGGAAAATGTACAGCGCACCACCGACATGGCGGTCGTAGTCGTAGTCCGGCAGGCGCGCCTTGAGTTGGCGGTGCAGGGCAAGCAGGTAAAGGACGTATTGCAGGTCGTACCGATGCTCAAGGATCGACTGTTCCATGGCGTCCGGTGTATAGGCGGAATCGTCGGGGCCGAGCCAATTGGATTTGTAATCGGCCACGTAATAGCGGCCGCCGTGCTCGAAAGTCAAATCGATAAAGCCCTTGAACATACCGTTGAGCAACACCGGTTCGGCGGCAACGCGGGAGGCGCCGTTGTGGGTGTATTGGCATACAAGCTTGTCGAGGGCGAGTACGTCGACTTTGTGGCTGGCGAACCAGAACTCCATCTCGATCTGGTACTGCTGCAACCCGCTGAGGGAAACGTGACCGTTTTCCACCGGCAATGGCGTTTGCAGCAGGTGGCCGAGCCAACTGCTCAGGGTGATGATCCAGCCTTCCCAGTTGCGCCGATTGCAGCGGGCGCCCACGGCCTTTTCGATGGCCTCGGGTGTGACGTTGAAGCCCTCCTCCCCGGCCCACTCCAGCAGACCGTGGAGGAAGGTCCCGGGGTTGGGACCGCGTGGAAAACGGTGAATGTCGCCGCCAGATGCCGCCACTTCGCGGGGTGCGTCGGGGTCGAGGCGTTCGTCATCGAACAACTTCTGGGCCTGCGGGTTCTCCGGCGCTTCGAGCGTGGCAGCGCTCATGCTGTCGCCGATGCGCAAGGCGCTGTAGGAGGCAATCCACCAGTTTTCCGCCGCCTTGCGCTTGGGCAGCAGGGGCGCACGCAGCGTGGCTTGGTTGCGCGGTGGGTGGAAGACGATGTCTTGCGCTTCGGGTACTTGGGCGTAGTTGATTGCCGTGCAACCCTCTTGAAGGTCCAAGAGCCAGCGCGCCAAACCGGCGGACTCTCCCAGCGATGCTCCTGCGCCAAGCAAATAGCCCAGTGCCGACAGGTGCAGCACGGAGCTATTGCTGTTGCCGCGCTTGAGGTCGGCGATGCCCAGCCAGCACGCATGTTTGGCTCGGGTCAGGGCCACGTAGAACAGGCGCAGGTCTTCGGCGAGGCGCTCGTTATCGGCCTGGGCGATCAACTCAGGCGTTGGGCGCAGGCTCACCTGGGATTTGCCGTGTTCATCGTGGTAGTGCAGCGGCAAGCGGCTACCGTCCACCGGTTTGGCCGAGCAGATGAACGGCAGGAAAACCAGGTCGTATTCCAGGCCTTTGGATTTGTGGATGGTCACGACCTTGACCAGTTGCTCATCACTTTCCAGGCGCAGAATCTGTTCTTCACCCGCCTGGCCCGAGAGCGCCAGGTGTTCGGCCAGATGGCGGATCAGCGCCTGTTCGCCGTCCAGTTCCGATGCAGCCTGTTGCAGCAGTTCGCTGAGGTGCAGCAGGTTGGTCAGCACACGCTCACCGTCACTGCGCGCGATCAGGGTTTGCGGCAGTTTGAAGTCGTGCAGCAGGCGCCGCAGCATCGGCAGCACGCCTTGGGTGCGCCAGATTACGCGGTAGCCACGGAACTGCATGACGCGGCTTTCCCACGCGAGTTCGTCCTGGTTCAGACGCTCCAGTTCCGGCAAAGACAGGTTCAGGGTGACGCAGGCCAACGCGGCACGCAGCGGGCGCTCCACGTCCGGTTCGGCGCAGGCCTTGAGCCAGGCCAGCAGGTCGTGGGCTTCCTGGGCGGCGAAGACCGAATCTTTGTCGGACAGGTAAACACTGCGCACACCTCGGGCGGCCAGTTCGGCGCGCACCGCCTGGGCTTCCTTGCCGTCGCGCACCAGGATGGCAATGTTTGACGGCAGCACGCCTTTGAAGCTCGCGTCCGGTTGCAGGAAACCGGCAGTGCCTTGTTGCCCACCGTTGAGCAATTCAACAATGTGCGTGGCACAGGCTGCCGCCAATTGCTGACGATACAGCACGTTGGAAATCGGCTGATCGGTGGGCAAGTGCCAGAGGTTCAACGCCGGCAACGTGTGCCCATCGACCTGCAAGTGCTCCTTGCGGCCTTGGGACAGCACCGAATGGAACGGCACGGGGTTTTCGCCATCCGGCTCGCGGAACAGGAACGCACCCCGGCCCGTTTCCGCACGCTGGAACACATGGTTCACCGCCTCGACCATCGCATGGCTGGAGCGGAAGTTGGTACCCAGGGTGTGATGGCGGCCGGTGGTGGACTGGCGGGCGCGCAGGTAGGTGTAGATGTCGGCGCCACGGAAAGCGTAGATCGCCTGCTTGGGGTCGCCGATCAGGAACAGGCCGCTGTCGAGGTGGTTTTCTTCGATGCGGTAGATGCTGTCGAAGATGCTGTATTGCACCGGGTCGGTGTCCTGGAATTCGTCGATCAGGGCCACCGGGAATTGCTCGCGGATCACACTCGCCAGACGTTCGCCGCCGTCGGCTTGCAGGGCGGCGTTGAGGCGGATGAGCATGTCGTCGAAGCCCATTTCGGCGCGTCGACGCTTTTCCTCTTCGAAGCGTTTGCCAACCCAACCCGCCGCGTGCTGCAGCACGGCGGCGTCGGGCGTCGGCAAGGCATCCAGGGCAGCCTTGAGGCCGGCCATGGCATCGATACCGGGATGCCGCGGCGGCTCGCCCTTCCAGGCTTCGGCCATGCCGTCGGGTGTCAGGCGAGTGAAGCCGGTACCGATATCGAGTTGTTCGAGGGTGTCGTCAGCAGCCCAGGCGCTGATCTTCTCGAACCAGGGTTCGAAGTAGCGGGCTTGCATCTTGCGACCATCGACGGCTTTGGCCGCCACGGCTTGCAGGCAGATATCACGTAGCTCGGCGGCCCATTGCTGCCACGGCGCCTTCAGTTGTACCAGCGCTTCACGGCGTTCTTGCAGGCAGGCGTTGATCAGCTCGGCGGGCTCGCGGGTCTCATCGGCGGGCCGTTCGCTGCCGAACAGCGCACGTACCCGAGGCATCAACGCGGCGGGCCCGCCCCAGTTGTTGCGCACCCAGTTGAGCGCATCGTCGTGCATCGGGTAGCAGAACAGCCGCCAGTAGTCGCGCAGCACTTCACCAAGCAGGTCGCTGTGGTCGGTTTCCAGGGTCTGGGTGAACAGGCTGCCACTGTCGAAGGCGTGCTCGCGCAGCATGCGCTGGCACCAACTGTGGATGGTCGAAACGGCGGCTTCGTCCATCCATTGCGCAGCGATGTCCAGGCGGTTGCCGCAGGCGGGCCATTGTTCGAGCGGGTATTCATCGCGTAGATCGGCGATCAGAGCGTCGGGCTGTTCAATTTCTTCGCGGAAGAAGCGTGCTGCTTCAGCCAGGCGGATGCGGATGCGTTCGCGCAGCTCTTTGGTGGCAGCATCGGTGAAGGTCACTACCAGGATTTGCGGCGGCAGCAGTTCGCGGTCAAAGCCTGATTCATCGCCACCGTGGCCGAGGACCAGGCGCAGGTAGAGGGCGGAGATGGTAAAGGTCTTGCCGGTGCCGGCGCTGGCTTCAATCAGCTGGCTGCCGTTGAGCGGGAAGGCCAGGGCCAAGGGTTTGCTGTTCATGCGCTGGCCTCCTCGCCGGTGAGTGATCGCCAGGGGGCGTTGAGCAGGGGGCGATACAGGGTTTCGCACCATCCTTCGAATTCTTCGCTGGCGATGAGTGTGGCGTAGTCGGGGAATTGCCGGGTGAGCGCTGGGGTTTCGCGGCGCTCGCCTTCGTTATTGAGCCCGTCACCTTCATAGGCTTTACTCGCAGCCGCTTCGGCCTTGGCTGGATCGGTTTGGCCGAGCCACGCAAACGCGGTTTTGACGGCAAGGGGCAGCGGTTTGCTCATCCCTGTATGCCAGGCCAGCAGTAGGTTGCCGAGGATTTCCTGGGCATGGGCTCGATCCAGCGGTGGCAGCAGCAAGGTGTCGTCGCTGGCCACCAAGGCGGTGCTTAGCGGCAGGCCGCAGGCGCAGGCCACTACGTGATTGACCCAGGGCCGAATCAGGCGATGCCACTTGCGGGTCTTGATCGAACCGATGCTGTTGGGGATGGTGGTGACGCTCAGCAACCCGCCATCACTGCGTCGATGCAGCCCGCTGATCCAGCCTTCCAACTGAATGCCGCGATGCTCAAAACTGATCGGCTCGGCGCCGGGGTGCGGGGTGGGCCAGAGGGCCAATAATTGTTGGTAGCGTTGCAGCAGGCCAGGCAAGGGTTCGATCAGTTCGTTGCGCAGGCACTCGCCGAAACCCACCATCGGCAACAGGCCACTGCCTTGTAGGCGCAAAGCCTGGGCGTTCAGGGCCTGGTCGAAGTGATCGGGCTCGGTGAGTGCTGCGCTAAGCAGACTGTCGCTCAGGCTGTAGCGTTGCAGTGCGTCGAGCACGAAGGGTTCTTCGTCAGCCAGCGGTACTTCGGCGGCCTCGAAGAACACTTTCAGCCGTTGGCTGAAGAAGTGTTTGACCGGGTTACGCAGGAAGTCCTGAAGCTGGCCGAGGTTCAGGGGCTCGTCCTGTTGATGAGGTGCCAGGACGGGTTCTGTTGCGGTGGCATCGGCTGCCTCGTGGAGCAACTGCCATTCGCGGGCATAGCTGAACAGCACATCGCCCTCATGGAAGTAGCGAGCGCTGAATGGTTGCAGTGGGTGCTCTTGAGTCATGGCATCGATCAGCGGCTCGTCACTGTCAGCGGAGTGCCAGCCACTGGCCAGATGGTCACGCAGTTGGCCGATCAACACCGAGGCCGGGCGATCACTGTTGTCGCGAATGCTGCGGCCAACCCAGCTGATATAGAGCTGGTCACGGGCTGAAAGCAGCGCTTCGAGCAGCAGGTAGCGGTCGTCTTCGCGGCGTGAACGATCACCGGGGCGGTAGTCACTGCCCATCAGGTCGAAGTCCAGCGGTGGTTGCGCGCGCGGGTAATCGCCGTCGTTCATACCGAGCAGGCACACCAGCTTGAAGGGAATTGCACGCATGGGCATCAGTGTGCAGAAATTGACAGCCCCGGCGAGGAAGCGTTGGGACAGGCGCCCTTGATCCAAACCCGCCAACCAGGCTTCACGGACTACGGTGAGGGGTAAGTCATCGTACAGGCCAACGGACTCGCAGGTTTCCAGCCACGTTTCTCTGAGTTGTTCGAGTTGGCCCAACAGGTAGTCGTCGTGTTCGCTACTCGGCAGGAAAAACAGTTGCATCAAGCGTTGCAGGCGTTCACCCCACTCCTTGGCGGGAGCGGGTTGCGACAGGGCTTGGTGCGCATCGTTGAGTGCGTCGAGCAAGGCGACCAACGGGCCGATCAGGACAGCGTCGAGTCCACCGATTTCGTCGTAAGGCTCGATACCGGCGCACGCTGCGCCGGTGCCTACGGCGTAACCGAGTAACATGCGGCGCAAGCCGAAACGCCAACTGTTTTGCTCCAGCTCCGTTGGCAGGCCGAGGCCGGCACGTTGCTCGGCGTTGAGCCCCCAGCGGATGCCGGCGCCTTCGATCCAGCGGTGCAACGTGGGCAGGTCGCGCTCCTTGATGGCAAAGCGTTCGCGCAGTGCTGGAACGTCGAGCAAGTCTAGAATTTCGCTGACGGGGAAGCGGCTGTCGGGGAGTTTCAGCAGGTGTTCGACGGCAATCAGCAGAGGGTCGCGGCCGCGTTGGCCTTGGTCGGTCAGGGTGAACGGGATGAAGCGTGGGTCGTTGCGCTCAAGCTGGCCGAACACGGCGCGGATATGCGGCGCGTAGCTGTCGACGTCGGGGACCATGACGATGATGTCCCGGGGGCGCAGCGTGGGGTCGGCGCTGAAGCGTTGGAGCAGTTGGTCGTGGAGGATTTCTACTTCGCGTTGGGCGCTGTGGGCGATGTGGAAGCGGATTGAGGTATCGCGCTCCAGATCCACGGCGGGCCATAGCTCGCGGGTTTCATTGAGTGGGCGCAGTTCGAGGATATCGTCCTGGAGTTGATTGAGCAGTGTTGTCGGCTCGCTGTCGCTGAACAGGTCGATGCGACCGTCGCGGAAAGCGGCGCGGTAGCTGTTGGGGTCGTCATAGCTGTCCAGCAAGCTGATGTAGTCACGACCTTGTTTGCCCCACGCGGCCAATAACGGATGGGCATGCTGGTGCAGGGTTTGTGGGTCGATGGTGACCGGCATGCCCGCTTTACGCGCCTGACGCTTGTATTCGTTACGCAGCAGGTCTTTGTCGGCGACGATGTCAGACCAATGGTGTCGGCAAGGGTTGTGCACACAGAGCAGGACTTGGCTGAAGCGCGCGAGGCCGGCGAGGGCTTCCAGCGCCTGGGCCGGCAACGAGGAGATGCCGAAAACGATGACGCGGGATGGCAGGCCCTCGGGCGCTTTTTCCAGGGTATTGATGCGCTCGATAAAGCGTTGGTGAACGCCTGCGCGACTTTCGGCCATGCCTTCTTCACCAACATCCAATAGCAGCGCGCGCCATAGTTCGGCTTGCCAGCAGTTGGCTGGGTTAAGGGGTTTGGATTCACCTCGACCGTTACGCAACTGGTGGCGGCCGGCGGCCCAGTCTTCCAGCCAGTCGGCGCGGTAGACCTGGTATTGGTCGAACAGGTCAGCCAGGCGCTCGGCGAGTTGGTAGCGTTTACGCAGGTCGGTGTCGTGGGTGAGGAAGCGCTGCAACGGTTCGAAGTGCGGCTGATCGATAAGCTCCGGGAGCAGGCGCATCAGGCGCCAAGTCAGTGGGGCTTTATCGAGCAGGGATTTGGGCGGGATTTCATCTTTGCCCAAGACCATGCGGTAGAGCTGCCACATAAAGCTGCCGGGCAGTTGAACATCGATTGCTGCGGCGATGCCGCAACCGCCCATGTCGTCGTCTTCCGGATCTTCAGCCAGGGCCAGCTTGAGCCACTGGGCGATGCCATTGCTTTGTACCAGGGCGATTTCGTTTTCCAAGGGTGCCAAGGGGTAGCGGCGCATCCAACTGACCACTAGGCTGCGAAGCTCGTCCAGGCGGTTGCCGTGAACCACCATGAATCCAGCACTAAGGGACGTCGCATCCGGCATAACGGCTTCCTTGGGAAAGGCAAAATCGAGGGTGCGACTTTAGCACTGTGGACAGTTGTTGGCCGAATTGGGATGTTAGCTGTCTTTTCGACCGCCCAAAACAAAACCCCTGACTGCGTTAGCAGTCAGGGGTTCTGGAATTTAATCTTGACGATGACCTACTCTCACATGGGGAAACCCCACACTACCATCGGCGATGCATCGTTTCACTACTGAGTTCGGGATGGGATCAGGTGGTTCCAATGCTCTATGGTCGTCAAGAAATTCGGGTACTGAGTCGTGGCCTGGGCCTCGCTTCAGCAAATTGGGTATGTGACAGCTTTCGGTGCTTTGTGAGCGTCGAACTTTCGGTTCATCTTCGTCTTCACACACCGCAATCTGATGCTCGTTAGAGTAGTCAAATTGCTTGGGTGTTATATGGTCAAGCCTCACGGGCAATTAGTATTGGTTAGCTCAACGCCTCACAGCGCTTACACACCCAACCTATCAACGTCGTAGTCTTCGACGGCCCTTCAGGGAACTCAAGGTTCCAGTGAGATCTCATCTTGAGGCTAGTTTCCCGCTTAGATGCTTTCAGCGGTTATCTATTCCGAACATAGCTACCCGGCAATGCCACTGGCGTGACAACCGGAACACCAGAGGTTCGTCCACTCCGGTCCTCTCGTACTAGGAGCAGCCCCTCTCAAATCTCAAACGTCCACGGCAGATAGGGACCGAACTGTCTCACGACGTTCTAAACCCAGCTCGCGTACCACTTTAAATGGCGAACAGCCATACCCTTGGGACCGGCTTCAGCCCCAGGATGTGATGAGCCGACATCGAGGTGCCAAACACCGCCGTCGATATGAACTCTTGGGCGGTATCAGCCTGTTATCCCCGGAGTACCTTTTATCCGTTGAGCGATGGCCCTTCCATACAGAACCACCGGATCACTAAGACCTACTTTCGTACCTGCTCGACGTGTCTGTCTCGCAGTCAAGCGCGCTTTTGCCTTTATACTCTACGACCGATTTCCGACCGGTCTGAGCGCACCTTCGTACTCCTCCGTTACTCTTTAGGAGGAGACCGCCCCAGTCAAACTACCCACCATACACTGTCCTCGATCCGGATAACGGACCTGAGTTAGAACCTCAAAGTTGCCAGGGTGGTATTTCAAGGATGGCTCCACGCGAACTGGCGTCCACGCTTCAAAGCCTCCCACCTATCCTACACAAGCAAATTCAAAGTCCAGTGCAAAGCTATAGTAAAGGTTCACGGGGTCTTTCCGTCTAGCCGCGGATACACTGCATCTTCACAGCGATTTCAATTTCACTGAGTCTCGGGTGGAGACAGCGCCGCCATCGTTACGCCATTCGTGCAGGTCGGAACTTACCCGACAAGGAATTTCGCTACCTTAGGACCGTTATAGTTACGGCCGCCGTTTACCGGGGCTTCGATCAAGAGCTTCGCGTTAGCTAACCCCATCAATTAACCTTCCGGCACCGGGCAGGCGTCACACCCTATACGTCCACTTTCGTGTTTGCAGAGTGCTGTGTTTTTAATAAACAGTCGCAGCGGCCTGGTATCTTCGACCGGCATGAGCTTACGGAGCAAGTCCTTCACCCTCACCGGCGCACCTTCTCCCGAAGTTACGGTGCCATTTTGCCTAGTTCCTTCACCCGAGTTCTCTCAAGCGCCTTGGTATTCTCTACCCAACCACCTGTGTCGGTTTGGGGTACGGTTCCTGGTTACCTGAAGCTTAGAAGCTTTTCTTGGAAGCATGGCATCAACCACTTCGTTACCTAAAAGGTAACTCGTCATCAGCTCTCGGCCTTAAGATCCCGGATTTACCTAAGATCTCAGCCTACCACCTTAAACTTGGACAACCAACGCCAAGCTGGCCTAGCCTTCTCCGTCCCTCCATCGCAATAACCAGAAGTACAGGAATATTAACCTGTTTTCCATCGACTACGCTTTTCAGCCTCGCCTTAGGGACCGACTAACCCTGCGTCGATTAACGTTGCGCAGGAAACCTTGGTCTTTCGGCGTGGGTGTTTTTCACACCCATTGTCGTTACTCATGTCAGCATTCGCACTTCTGATACCTCCAGCAAGCTTCTCAACTCACCTTCACAGGCTTACAGAACGCTCCTCTACCGCATCACTTACGTGATACCCGTAGCTTCGGTGTATGGTTTGAGCCCCGTTACATCTTCCGCGCAGGCCGACTCGACTAGTGAGCTATTACGCTTTCTTTAAAGGGTGGCTGCTTCTAAGCCAACCTCCTAGCTGTCTAAGCCTTCCCACATCGTTTCCCACTTAACCATAACTTTGGGACCTTAGCTGACGGTCTGGGTTGTTTCCCTTTTCACGACGGACGTTAGCACCCGCCGTGTGTCTCCCATGCTCGGCACTTGTAGGTATTCGGAGTTTGCATCGGTTTGGTAAGTCGGGATGACCCCCTAGCCGAAACAGTGCTCTACCCCCTACAGTGATACATGAGGCGCTACCTAAATAGCTTTCGAGGAGAACCAGCTATCTCCGAGCTTGATTAGCCTTTCACTCCGATCCACAGGTCATCCGCTAACTTTTCAACGGTAGTCGGTTCGGTCCTCCAGTTAGTGTTACCCAACCTTCAACCTGCCCATGGATAGATCGCCCGGTTTCGGGTCTATTCCCAGCGACTAGACGCCCTATTAAGACTCGCTTTCGCTACGCCTCCCCTATTCGGTTAAGCTCGCCACTGAAAATAAGTCGCTGACCCATTATACAAAAGGTACGCAGTCACAGAACAAAGTCTGCTCCCACTGCTTGTACGCATACGGTTTCAGGATCTATTTCACTCCCCTCTCCGGGGTTCTTTTCGCCTTTCCCTCACGGTACTAGTTCACTATCGGTCAGTCAGTAGTATTTAGCCTTGGAGGATGGTCCCCCCATATTCAGACAAAGTTTCTCGTGCTCCGTCCTACTCGATTTCATGACTAAGAGATTTTCGCGTACAGGGCTATCACCCACTATGGCCGCACTTTCCAGAGCGTTCCGCTAATCTCAAAGCCACTTAAGGGCTAGTCCCCGTTCGCTCGCCACTACTAAGGGAATCTCGGTTGATTTCTTTTCCTCAGGGTACTTAGATGTTTCAGTTCCCCTGGTTCGCCTCTTGCACCTATGTATTCAGTACAAGATAACCATCTTATGATGGCTGGGTTCCCCCATTCAGACATCTCCGGATCAAAGTCTGTTTGCCGACTCCCCGAAGCTTTTCGCAGGCTACCACGTCTTTCATCGCCTCTGACTGCCAAGGCATCCACCGTATGCGCTTCTTCACTTGACCATATAACCCCAAGCAATCTGGTTATACTGTGAAGACGACATTCGCCGAAAATTCGAATTTCTCAACTAAGAGAACTCACAAATTTTACCTTAGCCTGATCCGCTACCAGTGAAAGTAACGTTCAGTCTATCTTTCTATCACATACCCAAATTTTTAAAGAACGATCTAATCAAAGACTAGAAATCAACATTCATCACCGTCTTGGTGGAATGCTCATTTCTAAGCTTTCAAAACTTTCAGAAGCAGTAGTGGTGGAGCCAAACGGGATCGAACCGTTGACCTCCTGCGTGCAAGGCAGGCGCTCTCCCAGCTGAGCTATGGCCCCGTATTTCTACAGGCGTTTCCCACACAAAATTGGTGGGTCTGGGCAGATTCGAACTGCCGACCTCACCCTTATCAGGGGTGCGCTCTAACCAACTGAGCTACAGACCCAATTTCGGGCTGCTTCTTATCGTCTTCTTCAATGAATCAAGCAATTCGTGTGGGAACTTATGGAGCAGCTGATGTCGTCGATTAAGGAGGTGATCCAGCCGCAGGTTCCCCTACGGCTACCTTGTTACGACTTCACCCCAGTCATGAATCACACCGTGGTAACCGTCCTCCCGAAGGTTAGACTAGCTACTTCTGGTGCAACCCACTCCCATGGTGTGACGGGCGGTGTGTACAAGGCCCGGGAACGTATTCACCGCGACATTCTGATTCGCGATTACTAGCGATTCCGACTTCACGCAGTCGAGTTGCAGACTGCGATCCGGACTACGATCGGTTTTATGGGATTAGCTCCACCTCGCGGCTTGGCAACCCTCTGTACCGACCATTGTAGCACGTGTGTAGCCCAGGCCGTAAGGGCCATGATGACTTGACGTCATCCCCACCTTCCTCCGGTTTGTCACCGGCAGTCTCCTTAGAGTGCCCACCATTACGTGCTGGTAACTAAGGACAAGGGTTGCGCTCGTTACGGGACTTAACCCAACATCTCACGACACGAGCTGACGACAGCCATGCAGCACCTGTCTCAATGTTCCCGAAGGCACCAATCTATCTCTAGAAAGTTCATTGGATGTCAAGGCCTGGTAAGGTTCTTCGCGTTGCTTCGAATTAAACCACATGCTCCACCGCTTGTGCGGGCCCCCGTCAATTCATTTGAGTTTTAACCTTGCGGCCGTACTCCCCAGGCGGTCAACTTAATGCGTTAGCTGCGCCACTAAAAGCTCAAGGCTTCCAACGGCTAGTTGACATCGTTTACGGCGTGGACTACCAGGGTATCTAATCCTGTTTGCTCCCCACGCTTTCGCACCTCAGTGTCAGTATTAGTCCAGGTGGTCGCCTTCGCCACTGGTGTTCCTTCCTATATCTACGCATTTCACCGCTACACAGGAAATTCCACCACCCTCTACCATACTCTAGTCAGTCAGTTTTGAATGCAGTTCCCAGGTTGAGCCCGGGGATTTCACATCCAACTTAACAAACCACCTACGCGCGCTTTACGCCCAGTAATTCCGATTAACGCTTGCACCCTCTGTATTACCGCGGCTGCTGGCACAGAGTTAGCCGGTGCTTATTCTGTCGGTAACGTCAAAACAATCACGTATTAGGTAACTGCCCTTCCTCCCAACTTAAAGTGCTTTACAATCCGAAGACCTTCTTCACACACGCGGCATGGCTGGATCAGGCTTTCGCCCATTGTCCAATATTCCCCACTGCTGCCTCCCGTAGGAGTCTGGACCGTGTCTCAGTTCCAGTGTGACTGATCATCCTCTCAGACCAGTTACGGATCGTCGCCTTGGTGAGCCATTACCTCACCAACTAGCTAATCCGACCTAGGCTCATCTGATAGCGCAAGGCCCGAAGGTCCCCTGCTTTCTCCCGTAGGACGTATGCGGTATTAGCGTTCGTTTCCGAACGTTATCCCCCACTACCAGGCAGATTCCTAGGCATTACTCACCCGTCCGCCGCTCTCAAGAGAAGCAAGCTTCTCTCTACCGCTCGACTTGCATGTGTTAGGCCTGCCGCCAGCGTTCAATCTGAGCCATGATCAAACTCTTCAGTTCAAACATCTTTGGGTTTTTAAGAAACCCTAAACTTGGCTCAGCAATCGTTGGTTACATCTTTGATTTCTCGCGGAGTAACTTGTGATGCTGATAATCTTGTTGACTATCAGTCTGACTCCACAAGCACCCACACGAATTGCTTGATTCAGTTGTTAAAGAGCGGTTGGTTAAGATCTTTCGTCTCAACCGAGGCGCGCATTCTACAGCAGCCTCATTTGCTGTCAAGTGATTATTTTCAGAAGTTTTCGAAGATTTCTTCAACAACTTCAACCACTTGCGCTTCCGATCTCTCGTTAGCGGGAGGCGAATTCTACAGCGTTACACGCTGCTGTCAACACCTCTTTTTCTCCGCTTTCGACCGAGAGGATCGAAACGTTAATAGAGCCAGACAACACTGCTCTACCAACTCCTTCTGGGCTTCGATGAACTGAAGCAACTCGCTGTCGAATTCTGCGTAACTCTTTGTTTACCAAGGAGTTTTCCGTTTCGACTGCGCCGGAAGTGGGGCGAATTATAGACTTCCAGAATCTGCCGTCAACCCTTAATTACGCTTTTGTTGCAGAAAGTGGTTTTTTCGCAATAAGGCGCGGGATTCTCCGCATTACGGGCGGTATCCGTAGCACCAACAGCAACGCACCTATAGAAGTATAGATAGCCCATTCCTTGAGGTCCGCTCGCACGATCCACAACATATGCAGCAAACCCAGCCCAAGAATTACATACACCAAGCGATGCAGCTTCTTCCAACGAGTCCCCAACCGACGTTGACTGTAACGATTCGACGTCACCGCCAAAACCAACAGGGAAACAAACCCCAGCGCCCCGACAATAATGTAGGGCCGCTTGCGCAGCTCCACCCCAAGTTGCGACCAATCCAGCCCAAGCACAAATACACAATAAGCAGCCAGATGCAGCACAACGTACGCAAAGCACCACAACCCCAGTTGCCGACGCACGGCTATCCACCCCGGCCAACCGCTGAGCTTCTGCAGCGGCGTCATGGCCAGGGTAATCAGTAACAGAATCAACGTGCCAAGCCCTAGTCGATCGACCAGTACCTTGCCTGGATCCGGCCCCAGGACAGAACGCCACGCTTCAAAGAGCCAAAACAGTGGCCAAATCGCCGCTGCTATAAAGACGCCAACGCGCCAGATCGGATAACGCATCAGTAGTTCTTCCGCAGATCGAGACCGGTATAAAGAGAGGCCACCTCATCCGAGTACCCATTGAACATCTGCGTCTCACGTACATTAGGACTGAACAGCCCACTCGGCAGACGACGCTCCCGCGCCTGAGTCCAACGTGGGTGATCGACTGTAGGGTTCACATTCGCGTAGAACCCATACTCGTCAGCAGCGATGCTCTGCCACGTGGTTTTCGGCTGCTCACTCACGAGACTGATCCGCACAATGGACTTCACACTCTTGAAGCCGTACTTCCAAGGCACCACCAGGCGCAGCGGCGCACCATTCTGATTGGGCAACTCACGCCCATACATACCCACCGCCAGGATCGCCAGAGGATTCATCGCCTCATCCAGACGCAAGCCCTCCACATAAGGCCAATCGATCAAGCCAAAACTCGAACGCTGCCCCGGCATGCTTTTGGGATCCTGGAGGGTTTCAAAACGGATATACTTGGCCTTCGAGGTCGGCTCAACTTGCTTGAGCAGCGCGGAGATGGGAAAACCGATCCATGGAATAACCATCGACCATGCCTCAACACAGCGCAGACGGTAGATCCGCTCTTCCAACTGATAGGGCTTCATGAAGTCTTCCAAGGCATAACGGCCTGGCTTAGCAACCTCGCCATCAATAACAACGCTCCACGGCTCGGTCTTGAGTGAACCGGCATTCGTGGCCGGGTCACCCTTACCTGTACCGAACTCATAGAAGTTGTTGTAGTGCGTAGCGTCTTTGAAAGGCGTGATCGCCTCGTCCTTCACCGTGACTGCCTGCCACTTGGTGCCCGGCAGCTTCTCGGCAAACCAACTCGGCGCCCTGCCCGCTTCAACATCGGCATAGCGCGACACCTCGTCGGCACCGGCCAAACGCGGCAAGCTGCTGGCTGCAATGCCGGCAAGCGCACCGCCGAGCAAGCTGCGGCGAGAGAGATAGAAGGATTCAGGCGTGACATCCGACTCATGGCAATCGGACGCTTTGGGTAATTTGATTAACATGGCAACTCCGCAGCATTGGAGGACTGATGCACCAATAGACTGCGGAGTATGGGGGAAATTACATTAAGGCAATGTTTTGTCCCGGCGCAGATGCAGCAAGTACTGAACCGGCCCCGAAGCGGCGTACACCAGGAACGCCAGCAACAGGATGCGCGGCGGATCACTGAACACCACGGCAAACACCAGCACAACTGCCAGAATCGCTACGAAAGGTACACGCCCCTTCAAGTCGAGTTCCTTGAAGCTGTTGTACTTGATGTTGCTGACCATCAGCATGCCGGCAGCGGCCACCATCAAGGCCACCAGAAACGACATCTTCGACCCCTGGATGCCGTAATCACTGAAGGCCCAGACAATACCCGCCACCACACCCGCAGCAGCAGGGCTGGCCAGACCGATGAAGTAACGCTTGTCGGCAGTCCCCACCTGGGTATTGAAGCGCGCCAGGCGCAAGGCAGCACCGGCAACATAGATGAAGGCAACCATCCAGCCAACCTTACCCATATCACCCAGCGCCCAGGCAAACGCCAGCAATGCGGGGGCGACGCCAAACGCAACCATGTCCGACAACGAGTCGTACTCGGCACCGAATGCGCTCTGGGTATTGGTCATGCGCGCCACACGGCCATCAAGGCCGTCTAGCACCATGGCCACGAAGATTGCGATGGCAGCAAAACCGAAATACTTGCTGGCGCTCGCCGCATCACCCGCTGCCAGGGCACTCTGTGCGCTCATGGAGTTGATGATGGAGTAGAACCCGGCAAACAGGTTCGCCGTGGTAAACAGGTTGGGCAGCAGATAGATGCCACGATGCCGGACCTTGCGACCTTCCGCGTCATGCCCTTCCTCAACATGTTCATCGATCGGCAGCAGGCTTTCGGCGTCAGGAGCCTGGCTTGGCTCTTCGGGACGTTCGCTCATGGACTTTACCTTGCAACGGTGTGAAAAAAGTTCGACAGAAACTTGCGGCGAGTGTTCGCCCGCAAACGATGCAGCTTTATACCAGAACCCGCCGCCCAAACGAAAAAACGCGGCCTAGGCCGCGTTTTCCCTTGATACGTACGACTTAGTTCTTGGCTTTGTCGACGATCTTGTTGGCACCGATCCACGGCATCATGGAGCGCAGCTGCTCGCCGATGACTTCGATACCGTGAGCGGCGTTGTTACGACGCTTGGCAGTCATCGAAGGGTAGCCGGTAGCGCCTTCGCTGATGAACATTTTGGCGTATTCGCCGTCCTGAATACGTTTCAGGGCGTTGCGCATGGCCTGACGGGACTCGGCGTTGATCACTTCCGGGCCAGTCACGTACTCGCCGTATTCGGCGTTGTTGGAGATCGAGTAGTTCATGTTGGCGATACCGCCTTCGTACATGAGGTCAACGATCAGTTTCAGTTCGTGCAGGCACTCGAAGTAGGCCATTTCTGGCGCGTAGCCCGCTTCAACCAGGGTTTCGAAACCGGCTTTTACCAGTTCGACGGTGCCGCCGCACAGTACGGCTTGTTCGCCGAACAGGTCGGTTTCAGTCTCGTCCTTGAAGGTGGTTTCGATGATGCCGGTACGACCGCCACCGACGCCGGCAGCGTAGGACAGTGCTACGTTCTTGGCGTTGCCCGATGCGTCCTGGTAGATCGCGATCAGGTCAGGAATACCGCCGCCTTTGACGAACTCGGAACGTACAGTGTGACCCGGCGCTTTTGGCGCGATCATGATCACGTCCAGGTCAGCGCGTGGCACGACCTGGTTGTAGTGGATCGCGAAGCCGTGGGAGAAGGCCAGGGTAGCGCCCTTCTTGATGTTCGGCTCGATTTCGTTCTTGTACAGCGCGGACTGGAACTCGTCCGGGGTCAGGATCATGACCAGGTCGGCAGCAGCAACAGCGGAAGCAACGTCAGTCACCTTCAGGCCGTGGGCTTCAGCCTTGGCAACAGTGGCCGAGCCTTTGCGCAGGCCAACGGTCACGTCAACGCCGGAATCTTTCAGGTTGCACGCTTGCGCGTGACCTTGGGAACCGTAGCCGATGATGGCGACTTTCTTGCCCTGGATGATCGACAGGTCACAATCTTTATCGTAATAAACTTTCATGAGGTTCCTCTATATATCCAGGCCGTAAGGCCATTCGCTAATTTGGGTTAGATGCTGAGTACTTTGTCGCCACGGGCAATGCCGGTGACACCACTGCGTACCGTTTCCAGAATCGAGGCCGTCCCGATCGACTGGATAAAGCTGTCCAGCTTGTCGCTCGTACCGGTCAGTTGAACGGTATAAACGCTGGCGCTCACATCGACGATCTGCCCGCGATAAATGTCGGTCGTGCGCTTGATCTCGGCACGTTGGGCACCCGTAGCCTTGACTTTGACCAGCATCAGCTCGCGCTCGATGTGGGCACTCTCCGACAGGTCGACCAGCTTGACCACTTCGATCAGCTTGTTGAGGTTCTTGGTGATCTGCTCGATCACCTCATCATGGCCTACGGTGGTCAACGTCAGACGCGACAGGGTCGGGTCTTCGGTCGGGGCCACAGTCAGGCTTTCGATGTTGTAGTTGCGTTGCGAAAACAGGCCGACAACACGAGACAGAGCGCCGGGTTCGTTCTCCAGAAGCAGGGAGATAATGTGCCGCATGATTAAGTACGCTCCGTCTTGTTCAGCCACATGTCGCGCATAGAGCCGTCTTTGATCTGCATCGGGTAGACGTGCTCGCTGGTATCCACCTGAATATCGATGAACACCAGGCGGTCCTTCATGGCGAACGCCTCTTCCATCTTCGGCTTCAGATCTTTCAGATCGGTGATGCGAATGCCGACGTGGCCATAGGCTTCAACCAATTTTACGAAATCCGGCAGCGACTCCATGTAGGAGTGGGAGTGACGGCTGTTGTAGCTCATGTCCTGCCATTGACGAACCATGCCCAGCACGCCGTTGTTCAAGCAGACAATCTTCACCGGAAGGCCGTACTGCAGGCACGTCGACAGTTCCTGGATGTTCATCTGGATGCTGCCCTCACCGGTGACGCACGCAACGTCAGTGTCCGGGAAGCTCAGTTTCACACCCATGGCCGCAGGAAAACCAAAGCCCATCGTGCCCAGCCCACCGGAGTTGATCCAGCGGTTAGGTTTGTCGAACTTGTAGTACTGCGCCGCAAACATCTGGTGCTGGCCCACGTCGGAGGTCACAAAGGCGTCGCCCTTGGTCACTTCGCACAGGGTCTCGATCACGGTTTGTGGCTTGATGATGCTGCCGTCACCCTTGTCGTAAGGGAACAGGCCGCGATCACCGCGCCATTCGTCGATCTGCTTCCACCAGCTTGCAACGGATTCCTTGTTCGGCGTCTCACCGATGTCCTTGAGCGCGGCAACCATTTCGGTCAACACGCTTTCAACAGGACCTACGATCGGCACATCGGCCTTGATGGTCTTGGAGATGGACGCCGGGTCGATGTCGATATGGATGATCTTGGCATTCGGGCAGAACTTGCTCGCGCCATTGATCACACGGTCATCGAACCGCGCGCCCACGGCCAGGATCACGTCGGCATGGTGCATGGTCAGGTTGGCGGTGTAGCTGCCGTGCATGCCGAGCATACCGACGAACTGACGGTCCGTACCCGGGAAAGCGCCGAGGCCCATCAGGGTGTTGGTGACCGGCAGGTTGAGCAGCTTGGCCAGTTCGGTCAGCGGTGCAGAACCGCCGCCCAGGATCACACCACCGCCCGAGTACAGCACTGGGCGCTTGGCCGCCAACAGCATTTCTGCCGCCTTGCGGATTTGCCCCGAATGCCCGCGGACCGCCGGGCTGTAGGAGCGCAGCTTGGCTTTCTTCGGGAAGATGTATTCGAATTTTTCGGCCGGATTGGTCATGTCTTTGGGGATATCGACCACCACAGGACCCGGGCGACCGGACTGTGCGAGGTAGAAGGCCTTTTTCATGACTTCCGGGATTTCCGAAGGATGCTTGATCATGAAGCTGTGTTTCACGATCGGCCGGGAGATACCGATCATGTCGGTTTCCTGGAATGCATCGGTCCCCACCATGGTGCTGGGCACCTGGCCGGAAATGACCACCATCGGGATAGAGTCCATATACGCAGTCGCGATGCCAGTGATGGCATTGGTTGCGCCTGGGCCGGACGTTACCAGTACCACGCCGGCTTTACCGGTGGCACGGGCATAACCGTCAGCCATATGGGTCGCGGCCTGTTCGTGGCGAACCAGGATGTGGGTAACAGCCGGTTCCTTGAACAGTGCGTCGTAAACATGCAGCAGAGCACCACCTGGGTACCCGTAGATATAGTCGACGCCTTCGTCACGCAAAAAGCGGACGAGCATCTCACCGCCAGATAAAAGCTCCACGTTGTTCACCTCTAAAACGCCAGAATACCGTCCGTTGAAAACCGACGGGTCTTAATAGGTTTACTTCTCAACAGAGCATGAGCGACGGTGGTCGCCGACTACGTCAGCACTGACTGAGCAAGTATTGGGATCGTCCCAAGTGTTGCGGGCTTTTCCCACCCAGCGCGAGGTAACGCGTTGCGGGTGTAACAGGTCGGCGCGGATGTGCGCCTCATGATCTGCTGAGCGGGCCTGCTTCTGGCAGTCCCGATACAGCGGACTTTGGATTCTTCTGTTTCAGGCCCTTCAAGTCAAGCAATAATTGCGCTTTTTTCCAACTAAGCGCATGAGAACGTAGAAGAAAGGGCTTTGAGGAGGGATAAAACTCGCCTGAATGTCGTCAAGCGGTAGAAATGTGCGCAAGACTGCCGGAAAAACCGACAGTCAGGCAATTAACGAGCGTCGACGATCAGTTGGTCGAACTTTTTCAGCGCATTACGTAAGCCAAGGCTTTCCAGCGGGCGATCGGCGTAGACCATCTCGGCCATTTCCAGAATGCCCGACGCATTGGGCAGCGGCAGGTCCTGCTCGAGGATCTGCTTCATGCGCACCAGGAATATCCATTGCAGCCACTGGTGAAAGTCCAGCGTGTCCACCGAAAAGGGTTCGACGCTGCTGAGCGCCTCGACGCTGGGGGACACCTCGTCCCACCAGCCCTGCACACGCAACTCTCGTTCGATCAGCAGCAACTGTTCGGCAATGGCGGGAAACCGTGCATCCATCAGAGGCTGACCTTGGCTTTCTGGCGCGCCTGGGCGGCACCGGCGGCGTCGCCTTGCGCGGCACGCGCGTCACCAATCAAGGCCCACAGGCTGGCTTGCAGGTCTGGACGACCGTTGGCCAGGGTCAGGCCACGACGGGCGAATTGCTCGGCCTGCGGCGCGTCGCCCTGGGCCATGCGCACCTGGGCCAGGCGATATAGCACTTGCGGTTCACGCGGCGCAACGCGCTGGGCACGTTCGAGACTCGAAGACGCACCGTTCAGATCACCACCCGCCTGCTGTTGCTGGGCAGTGGTCAACAGGGCCAGCACCGGCCCGTCCAATTGCTCGTCAGCCGACAGGCCGCCGCCGCTGGAGGACGAGGGAATGCCACTCGGCGTCGATGGCATGTTGTAGGTGCCCTGGGTGGCCGGGGCCGTCTGAATCGGCGTGGTATCGATCGGACCGGAGTTGCTCGGGCCAGGGGTCCACGGCTCGGCGCTGATTGGTGCCGATGTGGCCGCACCACCGCCAGGCACCATCACCACCACGCCCGAATCCTGCGGCACAGCTTGCGGCTTGGCCTGGGCGGGACGGTTGGTCACGGTCTGGCGGAACCCGCCATTGGCCGAGATCCGGTCGTTATTGGACACGGTCGTGCTCGAGTCCACCACGGGAATGGAGCCGCGCTGCACGCTGGCGCAACCATTGAGCAAAGCCAGAGCTGTAATAGCTGGAATCCACCACTTGTTCACTTGAAACCCTCTTTGCTTAATTCATCCAGCCCTTGACCCAATCCATCACCGATTCCGCGTCTGCAGGGGCACTGCCACCGCATGCGGCGCCGGGTGGCGGTTCGCTGCCGCGAATATACGGCATCTGTACTGCGCCCGGACAGTTGGCATCGGAGCCCTGCCCGGTGTGCGGATCGATCCAGGCCTGCACGATGTTGTCCGGCTGCGGCATGTTCAACGGCAGCGGATCGGCCTTGCGCATGAAACTGGTCCAGACCTGCAACGCACCGGTGGCGCCGGTGAACGGCGTCTTGCCGTTGTCGTCACGCCCCATCCACACCACCGCCAGCACATCCTGGCCAAAACCTGCGAACCAACTGTCGCGCGAATCGTTACTGGTACCGGTCTTGCCCGCCAGTGTCAGGTTGGACGGCAGCACCTTGTAGACCGAACTACCGGTACCCTCACGCATCACACGCTGCATGGCGTTCTGGATCAAGTAGATGGAGCCTGCATCGAAACGCTGCTGAATCTGGAACGGATAACGCTTGAGCGGCTCGCCTTCAGCGGTCAGCACGCTGCGGATCCCGCGCATCGGTGTATTGAAACCACCGTTGGCCAGGGTCTGGTACATCGTCGCGACTTCCATTGGGGTCATTGCGCCAGCACCCAGCAGGATCGAAGGGAACGCCGGGAACTCACGCGTAATGCCCAGGCGCCCGAGGGTCTTCAGGACGTTTGGCACTCCCACTTCGAGGCCGAGACGCGAAGTAGAGATATTGTAGGAATGCGCCAACCCCTGGTACAGGAACACGGTCCCGTGGGAGCGACGATCAAAGTTCTGTGGCGTCCACACCTGCCCGTCCGCGCCTTTCACTGACAGCGGATCGTCAGACAGCCAACTGGTCAGGGTGTACTTGCTCGGTTTTTCCAGAGCCGTGAGGTAGACCGCCGGTTTGACCAGCGAACCAATCGGCCGCACCGCATCCAGCGCACGGTTGAAACCGGCGAAGCTGGCCAGGCGGCTACCGACCAGGGCCTGGACCTCCCCGGTTTCCGGGTTGGTCACGACCATGGCCGCTTCGACTTCATCCGCGCCCTTACGGCCCGTCATACGCTTGAACGTGTCATTGACCGAAGCTTCGGCCTTCATCTGCAGGATCGGGTCGAAACTGGTGAAGATCCGCAGGCCTTCCTCGGTCAAGTCTTCGTCGCGGTAGTCTTCACGCAACTGGCGCTTGACCAGGTCGATAAAGCCCGGGAAAGAACTGTCTGCCAGCTTGCCGCGGGTAGTGACACCCAATGGCATTTTCTTCGCGGCAGCAACTTGTTCAGCGGTGGCAACACCTTGCTGCTCTAAAACATCCAGCACCAGGTTACGACGCTCCAGCGCACGCTCGGGGTTGCGGCGCGGGTTGTAGTAGGAAGGCCCCTTGACCATACCCACCAGCAACGCAACCTGGTGCAGCTTCAGTTCGGAAAGCGGTTGGCCAAAGAAGAATTGGCTGGCCAGACCGAAACCATGCACCGCGCGCTGACCGTCCTGGCCGACGAATACTTCGTTGAGGTACGCCTCGAGGATTTCCTGCTTGCTGTAGTGCAACTCCAGCAGCATCGCCATCATCGCTTCGGTGAGTTTGCGGGTCAGGCTGCGTTCGTTGGTCAGGTAGAAGTTCTTGACCAATTGTTGCGTCAGCGTACTGCCGCCCTGGGTCATCTTGCCGCCGGACGTGTTCACCCAGACTGCACGGGCGATCGATTTCGGCGAGACGCCCCAGTGATGATAGAAATCACGGTCTTCAACGGCGACCAGGGTTTCCAGCAGGTAAGGTGGTACCTGATCGAGCTTGATCAGGATGCGATCTTCAAGGTTCTTCGGGTAAATACCACCGATCATCAACGGTTCAAGGCGAACCACAGGCAGCTTCGAGCCGTTGAGAGATGATAACTCGGCGACGTAATCGCCGGAGAAACGCACGCGCACCGGCTGGGCTTTTTCCAGGCCTTCATAGAACTGGAAGCCGCGGGTGTTCAGGTCGACGGTATTTCCGCTGACAGCCGCTGCACCCGGACCGTTGCTCACGGGCTCACGACGATAGCCCAAGGCGTCGAGTTCGGTCAGGAAGTCATCCTTGCTCAGCTTCTGGCCGGTGAACAATTCCAGCGGGCGCGCGTACACCTTGGCCGGAATGGTCCAGCGCTTGCCGGAGAACTTCTCCTGCACCACAGCGTCGAGGTAGACCGCAAAGCCGGCAAGCACCACAAGGCCTACCAGGCCAAGCTTGAGCGCCCAGCCAAGCCAGGGGCGCAGGCCACGGGAAGGAGGTTTTTTACGGGAACGGGGAGATCGGGTTCGAGTCATGGCGGCGGATTATACGCACTTTATTGATGATCAACATGAGCCGGACAGCGGTTTGCACAAGCGGTCGCAGCAGCCATAATGCCCGCCATGTTTTTCCCCAGACTCTGAAGGATCGCCCGTGAGCCAGTCCCTGATCGCTGCCCTGCAAAATCCGGCTTTATACCCCCATCCGGTTGAAGCGTTCCAAGTCATCGAGACCCATATTTCCTGGGTCGTACTGACCGGTCCTTACGCCTACAAGCTAAAAAAACCGATGAACTTCGGATTTCTGGACTTCACCGATCTGGAAAAGCGTGGCCATTTCTGCAACGAAGAGCTGCGCCTCAATCAGCGCCTGACCGAAGATTTGTATCTTGAAGTGTTGCCGATCACCGGCACAGCCGAAGCCCCGCAATTGGGTGGCGATGGGCCGGTTATCGAATACGCACTGAAAATGCGCCAGTTCCCGCAAAGCCAGTTGCTCAGCACCCTGCAAGCCAATGGCGAACTGACCAGCGCGCACATCGATGAAATGGCCAAGCAGATCGCGCACTTCCATCTCTCTGCACCAAAAGTGCCACAGCAGCACCCGGCCGGCACGCCGGATGAGGTAATGGCTCCGGTTCGCCAGAACTTCGACCAGATCCGCCCATTCCTCAGCGACAAGGCCGACCTGGCCCAGCTGGAAGCCTTGCAAGCCTGGGCCGAAAGCAGCTTCGAGCGCCTCAAGCCACTGTTTTCCCAGCGCAAGCAGGACGGCTTCACCCGCGAATGCCACGGTGATATTCACCTGGGTAACGCAACGTTGATCGACGGCCACGTGGTGATCTTCGACTGCATCGAGTTCAACGAGCCCTTCCGCTTCACCGATGTGTACGCCGATACCGGCTTCCTGGCCATGGACCTGGAAGACCGTGGGCTCAAGTCCCTGGCACGTCGCTTCATCAGTCAGTATCTGGAGTTGACCGGTGACTATCAGGGCCTGGAAGTGTTGAACTTCTATAAAGCCTACCGCGCCCTGGTCCGCGCCAAGATCGCACTGTTCAGCATGCCGAGCGAGGCCAGCCCGGTGCAGCGCGCCACGACCCTGCGCCAGTACCGCAACTACGCCAACCTGGCGGAAAGCTACAGCACCATTCCATCGCGTTTCCTGGCCATTACCCACGGCGTTTCGGCTGTCGGTAAAAGCCATGTGGCCATGCGCCTGGTGGAAGCACTGGGTGCGGTGCGCCTGCGCTCGGACGTGGAGCGCAAGCGCCTGTTTGGCGAGCAACAGGTGGAAAACACACCACAGGCCGGTATCTACGCGGCCGACGCCAGTGCCGCGACCTACGCACGCCTGAACGAAATCGCCGATACCGTGCTGCGTGCCGGCTACCCGGTCGTGCTGGATGCGACTTTCCTGAAACGTGAACAACGCGATGCGGCTGCCAAAGTTGCCGAAGCCACGGGTGCGCCTTTCCTGATTCTGGATTGCAACGCCCCACAAGCCGTTATTGCCAGCTGGTTGGCGCAACGTCAGGCGGACAAAAACGATCCGTCCGACGCAACACTGACTGTTATCGAAGAACAGCAAGCCCATCGTGATCCACTCACCGCCGAGGAGTTGCTCCTCAGCAAGCGCGTCGAGACCAATGAAAGCGGGACCCTCGACGCACTGGTGGCGCATATTCGCCAGCGTCTGCCAGGCCTGTAAGAAAAATTTCTTGGTCGTGTCGCCTACTTGGGGCGCACGACCGAGCAATAGTGGCACTATAATGGCGTCATAAATCCAACGGGAGTCGCCGTCATGAGTCAGCCCAAGCTTCTTGATACTCCGCTTTACTCGCTCCTGCATAAAGACGATGTCCGAGGCTTCAACCAGGAACGCCCAAAAGACGGTGTCATCGACATGCGCGGTGGTGACTTCCGCGGGCTGGACTTGCGCGAACTGAACGCGGCGGGGGTGGACTTTACCGACGCCTATTTCCGATCTGCCGATTTGCGCGGGCTGGACCTGCGCAACTGCCCGCTGGAGGGCGCCAGCCTGGCCCACGCGCAGATTTCCGGCACGTACTTCCCGCCGGAACTGAGCGCTGACGAGATTCTCATGTCGGTCAATTTCGGCACACGCCTGCGCTATCGCACTCGCTGACCCCTCCTGCTTCTGCCCCGGTTTCGCACAGGCGTGCCGGGGACTTCCTGCCTGCCTGACCTCATCATGCTTATACGTCTTTAGGCCGTTTCCGACTAAAGAACTACGCTTTTCCTACTGAGCGCTACACTTCTGTTCAGGCTTGCCTGGTTACGATACCCACCGCACCATTCGGCCGTCGCAAGGAGGCTTGATGAACGATGAGCTGCAACACCTGAAAAACCTTGGCAAGACGTCAGCACAGTGGCTGCATGCGGTGGGCATCCATAGTGCATCCGACTTGCGTCGCCTAGGTGCGGTCGATGCCTACCGGGCCGTGCGGACGCGCGGGTTTCGTGCATCGAAAGTGCTTCTGTATGCCATCGAAGGGGCACTGATGGACGTGCATTGGAATGACATTCCTGCCGAACGCAAGGAAGCGCTGAACCGTCAACTTGACGCTATTTCAACGCGCCAAAAGAATTAGATCGACTATCAGGCCCCATGTTTACAGACATTCCGAACGCGCGTTTGAGAAAACCCGCAGACACTGAGAAAACAAAGGTTGACTCTCAAATGAGAATCGTTATGATTATCACAACTGGTCGCGAGATCAGCCGATAACTGAAAGACCATTGGTTCGGACTCTCAGATTATCTCCTCATCAGGCTAATCACGGTTATTTGACCCGGCTTTTGCCGGGTCTTTTTTTGCCTATGGAAAAGCCGGATTCAGCGCGCAATGATCAGAGGATGCCCGCGCTCGGGATGGGCCTGCACAAGCACATCCAGACCAAACACAGCTTTCAAGGGCTCAGGTTGCATCACCTGCGCCGGCGTATCCAAGGCATGCGGGCGCCCCGCCTCCAGCAACAGAATACGGTCACAGTAACGGGCTGCGAGGTTCAAGTCGTGAAGGATCACCAACACCGCCGCCCCACGATCGGCGAAGGTACGAATGGCCTGCAACGTAGTGTGCTGATGCAAAGGGTCCAGCATTGACGTCGGCTCATCCAACAGCAGCGTCTGCCCCGCTTCACCCGGCCATAATTGCGCCAGCACCCGCGCCAGGTGCACCCGCTGGCGCTCGCCACCGGACAACGCCAGATAGCTGCGACCGCTCAAGTGCCCGACGTCAGCCGCCTGCAAGGCCGCCTCGATAATCTCATCATCGCGCACGCGTCCAGTCTGGTGGGGCAAGCGCCCCATGCCGACAACCTCTTCAACACGGAAAGCAAAGTCCAGTGTCGAGCTTTGTGGCAACACCGCCAGGCGCTGCGCTCGTTGTGCCCCACTCCACTCCTGCAAAGGACGTTGATCCAGGCACACCTTGCCTTGGTCCGGATGCAACTCGCCGCACAGCGCACCGAGCAGCGTACTCTTGCCCGCTCCATTGGGACCCAGCACGCCAAGCACTTCACCCGGCAACAGATCAAGCGTGACATCCGCCAACACGATTTTGCGACCACGGCAGATCTGCAAGTTTTCTACACGCAGCATCAGGCACGCCCCCGCAACAACAGGTAAAGAAAAAACGGCGCGCCAATAAACGCAGTGACGATACCGATTGGCAACTCAGCCGGCGCCAGGGCCAGCCGCGCAACCAGATCGGCAAACAACAACAGACTCGCACCCGCCAGGACCGATGCAGGCAACAGCACCCGATGATCCGGCCCCGCCAGCAAACGCACCAGATGCGGCACCACCAATCCCACGAACCCAATCATGCCCGCAGCCGCCACCGCCGCGCCCACACCCAAGGCGGTGCAGAAGACCAATTCACGCTTGAGGCCCTCCACATCAATACCGAGGTGATTGGCTTCAGACTCACCGAGCAGCAAGGCATTCAGCGCGCGAGCCCTGCGCGGCAACCACAGCGCCACGCCCGCGCTCACCAGCAACAGCGGCCATAACCGTGAATAGCTGGCGCCGTTGAGACTGCCCAGGTTCCAAAAAGTGAGGGTACGCAATGTCGCGTCGTCGGCCAGGTAGGTGAACAGACCCACCGCCGAACTGGCGAGAGCCGTAAGGGCAATACCCGCGAGCAGCATGGTCGCGACGTTGGTCTGGCCGTTGCGCCGTCCCAGCCGATAGACCAGCGCCGTCACACCCAAGCCCCCCAGGAATGCGCAGAGTGACAACAGATACGGCCCGAACGCATCCGGCAAACCGCCGAAAAACGAACCGCCGACAATCGCCACCGCCGCCCCCAAGGCGGCACCGCTGGAAACCCCCACCAGGCCCGGATCAGCCAGGGGGTTGCGAAAAAGCCCCTGCATTGCCACACCGGACAAAGCCAACACACCGCCGACCGCCAACCCCAGCAGCGTGCGCGGCAAACGGATCTGCCCCAGGATCAGCTCAGCCTGCTCCAGCCCTTGCGCCTCGATCGGCAACCCCATCAAACGCAGCGCGGCCTTGAGCGTATCCAGCAAAGGCAGGCTGACCGGCCCCAGTGCCAGCGAAAGCCAGATCGCCAAGACACACAACAGCACCAGCCCAATAAACAGCGTCTTCGGTTTAACCAAAGTCGTCATGGGGCAGGCTTGGCTTGGGAGGGGTAAAACCCGGCAGACAGGTCCGCTAGACTTCGCGGCAGGCGTGGCCCGAGTCCTCCAACCAGCAAGGTGGGGTCGACTTCAAACACTCGCCCGCTCTTGGCCGCCGGCGTGGACGCCAGGATCGGGTTTTCCTTGAACAGCGCCGCACGCGCCGCATCGCCGCTGAGGGCACGGTCAGCAAACACCAGCACATCCGGGCTCAAGCCCGCCAATGACTCCACCGAAAACGGCTTGTAACCTTCATGGGTCGCCAGATTGCGCCCACCCGCCTGCTGCAACATCCAGTCAGCCGCCGTGTCTTTGCCCGCAATCAGCGGCTTGCCGCCCGCGTGCCCGAGCAACAACAACACGCCTGGCGCCTTTTGCGTGGACTGGGCCTTGCTCACCCAGCGCTTCTGCTGATCCAGTGCCTGCTCATATCCGGTAAACAATTCGTTGGCCTTGGCCTCGCTGCCCAGCAACTTACCCAGGTGTTGAAGATTGCCTTTCAATGTAGGCAGATCCGGTTGCGCCGAGAACATCTCCACCTGCACGCCCGCGCTGCGAATCTGCGCCAGCACTGGCGGTGGCCCCATTTCTTCGGTGCCAACCAGCACCTGCGGGCGCAGACTCAGAATGCCTTCCGCCGACAACTGCCGCTGATAGCCAATGCTCGGTAACGCCTTGAGGGATTCAGGATGCTGGCTGGTGGTGTCCACCCCGACCAATTTCGACTCACCGCCCAGGGCCGCCACCCATTCCGACAGTGCCCCACCGGCACTCACCCAACGTTGTGGCAGTTCAGAGGCTTGCGCCCCGTGGTTGACCAGCAGTCCGACAACTAGCGCAATAGCGCTGGTACTCAGGCGCATAACAGGGTTTCCTTCCAAGGGCAGGGCCGCTCAAGCACTCATCAATGTGACAGCAAACGCCCGTCTGGCATCGTATTGAGCGCCCGGTCAGCTGACGGGCGAAGCCGGCATTTGATAATTGTTTGCATTTGAACGTCAAGGCACTTAAGGATTGCAATGAAGTTTCTCTGCCCCTCCACCGCACTCGCGCCCAACAGCAGCCTCGGTTTTGACATCGACGGGTGCAAGCTGCTGGCCGTGCGCCGCGACGGTGTTGCGTACTTCTACATCAACCGTTGCCCCCATCGTGGCATTCCACTGGAATGGCAACCCGACCAGTTTCTCGATGACAGCGCCAGCCTGATCCAATGCGCGACCCACGGCGCCCTGTTCCTGATCGAGAACGGCGAATGCATCGCCGGCCCTTGCGCCGGGCAAAGCCTGACCGCCTTGCGCGGCTGCGAAGACGCCCAGGGTCTGTGGGTGGAACTCTAGTCGAGCAGCACGTCCAGGCGTCGGTCCACACAGATGTCTTCGCAGGTCACCCGCACGCCATACGCTAGCACTTCTACCCCCGCCGCCTTGGCTTCACGCAAGGCGGCGGCGTAACCCGCGTCGATTTCCACCGCAGGTCGCACGGCCTCAATCCCCGAGAGATTGACGCAGTACAACTGCACCGCACGCACACCCTCCCGCGCCAGATGCGCCAGCTCGCGCAAATGCTTGGCGCCACGCTGGGTCACCGCATCGGGAAACGCCGCAACCGCAGAGCCGTCAAAGCCCAGCGTCACGCTTTTGACTTCGACGTAGGCCGCACCGTCGGGATAATCCAGGCGAAAGTCGATGCGGCTTTTCTCCTGGCCGTAAGGCACTTCGCGTTTCAACGCGGTAAAGCCGTTGAGCTCAGTGATCACCCCTGCATGCAGCGCCTCCTCGACCAGTTGATTGGCGCGCGCCGTGTTCACACAGGCCAACCGGCCCTGGGGCGTCTCGGCGATTTCCCAGGTGCCGGGCAATTTGCGCTTGGGGTCATTGGAGCGACTGAACCAGACTTGTCCGCCTTCCACCATGCAATTGAGCATCGAGCCCGTGTTGGGGCAATGAATAGTCAGCAACTCACCGGTAACGGTCTCGATATCGGTGAGAAAACGCTTATAGCGGCGAATCAGGCGCGCTTCTTCAAGGGGAGGATTAAAGCGCATCAGCCTTGCCAGCTCCGCAGACCACGGGCAATCCGCTCCACTGCTTCTTGTAGCCGATCAAGGTTTTGCGTGTAGGCAAAACGCACATGATGACCGGCTTGGTAGCGACCGAAATCCAGGCCAGGCGTGAACGCCACATGCTCGGTTTCAAGGAAATGACGGCAGAATGCGAAGGCATCACCGCCAAACGCGCTGATATCGGCATACAAATAGAACGCCCCTTCAGGCTCGACCGCGATGCCAAACCCCAGCTCGCGCAAAGCGGGCAACAGGAAGTCCCGACGGCGACCGAACTCAGCACGGCGCTCTTCCAGAATGCTCAGGGTTTGTGGGGTGAAACACGCCAGCGCGGCGTGTTGGGCCATGCTTGGCGCGCTGATGTAGAGGTTTTGCGCCAGCTTCTCCAACTCGCCCACTGCCGCCGGCGGCGCCACCAGCCAACCCAGGCGCCAGCCGGTCATGCCGAAATACTTGGAAAAACTATTCAGAACGAAAGCCTCGTCGTCGACTTCCAGCACGCTGGCCGCGTCGGTGCCGTAAGTAAGGCCATGGTAAATCTCATCCACCACCAAATGGCCATTACGCGCCTTGATGGCCGCAGAAAGGCTAGCCAATTCGTCACGGCTGAGGATCGTCCCGGTCGGGTTGGCTGGCGAGGCCACCAGCGCGCCCACACTGTCCTGGTCCCAGTGCTTGGCCACCAGGTCGGCGGTCAACTGATAGCGCACCTCCGGGCCGACCGGCACCAACTGGGCCGCGCCCTCTACCAGGCGCAGGAAGTGACGATTGCACGGGTAACCAGGGTCTGCGAGCAGCCAATGCTTGCCAGGGTCCACCAGCAAGCTGCTGGCCAGCAACAATGCGCCTGAACCGCCGGGGGTGATCAGGATACGCTCGGGGTCGACGTTCAACCCGTAGCGCTGCTGATAGAAACCGCTGATGGCCTCGCGCAGTTCAGGCAGGCCACGGGCCGCGGTGTAGCGAGTCTTGCCGTTGGCTAATGCGGCCTGGCCGGCCTGGATGATCGGCTCGGCAGTGGTGAAGTCCGGCTCGCCGATTTCCAGGTGGATCACATCATGGCCGGCAGCCTGCAGCTCATTGGCCCGCGCCAGCAATGCCATGACATGAAAAGGTTCGATGGCGCGACTGCGCGCACTGTAGGGCTGGGCCATTAGCCTTCCTTAACGGTGAGGACAAAATCTGGATTCTACCGAACCCACGCCGTAAAACATGTTCTATTGCCTGCCCGACAGCAGATGCAGTCCGGGCAAGCGCCTGCAAAACGACTAAAATCTACATTCGAGGCAACACATACCCAGCAATGGCGGGCTGTCGCAGTTTGCAACCGCTTTGCCGTGGGCCTCGACAACCGGGAGTGGCGCACCCCGAATCTATCTGGTAAGTTCGCCCGCTTGCAGCCGCAGGGCCGGCAGGTGTCGGTGACGTTGCAATCCTGCGCAATGGATTAGAAGAGTGAGAGGCGGTCTATTCATGTCCACCCAAGCAAAGCAACAGCAGACTCAAGGCCTCAACGGCTTCGAACCTTACGTAGAGACGAAAGGTGAGGAGTACATGGGCGAGCCCATGCGCGAGCACTTCACCAAGATCCTGAACAAGTGGAAACAGGACTTGATGCAGGAGGTCGACCGTACGGTTGACCATATGAAGGACGAAGCAGCCAACTTCCCTGACCCCGCCGACCGTGCGAGCCAGGAAGAAGAATTCGCCCTTGAACTGCGCGCACGTGATCGCGAGCGCAAGTTGATCAAGAAGATCGACAAGACGCTGCAGCTGATCAAGGACGAAGAATACGGCTGGTGCGAATCCTGCGGCGTCGAGATTGGTATTCGTCGCCTGGAAGCCCGCCCAACTGCGGACCTCTGCGTAGACTGCAAGACCTTGGCCGAAATCAAGGAAAAACAAGTCGGCAAGTAATCCAGCCGAGCTGAACGAATGGGGCGTACGAACGCCCCATTTTTGTTTCTGGCGTTTACCGAATTTCCAGTAGTATCCGGCCCATGACAGCCTCTACCTATATCGGGCGTTTTGCCCCCACGCCCAGCGGCCATTTGCATTTCGGCTCACTGGTCGCCGCCCTCGCCTCCTACCTCGACGCCCGCGCCAACCAAGGCCGCTGGCTCATGCGTATGGAAGACCTCGACCCACCTCGTGAAGAGCCCGGCGCCCAGGCAGCGATCCTGCATGCACTGGAAAGTTATGGCTTTGAATGGGACGGCGAACTGGTCCGACAAAGCGAACGGCACGAAGCCTACGCCAAAGTGCTGAACGATATGTTCAACCACGGCCTGGCCTACGCCTGCACCTGCTCACGAAAACAATTGGAAGCCTACAACGGGATCTACCCAGGCCTATGCCGCAATGCCGGTCACGATCAGCAGGACGCGGCCATCCGTCTGCGTGTTCCTGAGCTTGCCTACCACTTTACCGACCGCGTCCAGGGCGAATTCCGACAGCATCTGGGCCGCGATGTAGGCGATTTCATCATCCGTCGCCGCGATGGCCTCTATGCCTATCAATTGGCCGTGGTCCTCGACGATGCGTGGCAAGGTGTTACCGAC
Organism: Pseudomonas sp. CYM-20-01; assembly: GCF_023169845.1. Classification (NCBI taxonomy): domain Bacteria; kingdom Pseudomonadati; phylum Pseudomonadota; class Gammaproteobacteria; order Pseudomonadales; family Pseudomonadaceae; genus Pseudomonas; species Pseudomonas sp. CYM-20-01. The sequence goes on from NZ_AP025169.1 coordinate 5,943,263, forward strand.
ATCGTGCGCGGCGCCGACCTGCTCGACTCCACGCCACGCCAGCTCTACCTGCAGGAACTGCTGGGCCTGCGCCAGCCGCGCTACCTGCATGTGCCGCTGATCGTGCAGCCGGACGGTAACAAATTGGGCAAGTCCTACCGCTCCCCACCGTTGACACCCGACCAGGCCACGCCTTTGCTATTAAGGGCTCTGCGCGCCCTCGGCCAGCAACCCGGGGAAGAACTCGAGTACGCCCGCCCACGGGAACTGCTGGACTGGGGCATCCAGCACTGGGACGCCACGCGGATACCGCGCACACTCACGCTGGCCGAAGCGCAATTGAGCTGAAGGCGCTTGCAGCTTGCCAAGCATCCGTTACCATCGCCGCACGTTTTTACACAGAGGCCAACATGTACATCTATCGATTGGTCCTGCTGCTGGTCGTCGGGATCTACCTGTTTTCCCCCGCCATCATGGATTGGTGGATCGACGCCACGGGCGCCTGGTATCGCCCTTATCTGCTGTGGCTGATCCTGATCGTCGTGACTTTCATCCTGCAGAGCCAAAAAGATGCCGATGAGCTTTAGCCTCACCCAGATGCTGCTGATCAGCGCCGCCTACCTGGCCGCGCTGTTCGGGGTGGCCTGGATCAGTGAGCGTGGAATGATTCCGCGGGCGATCATTCGCCATCCGCTGACCTACACCTTGTCCCTTGGCGTTTACGCCAGCGCCTGGGCGTTCTATGGCACCGTAGGCCTGGCCTATCAATACGGTTACGGCTTTCTCTCCAGCTACCTCGGGGTGTCCGGCGCGTTTCTGCTGGCGCCTGTGCTGCTGTACCCGATCCTGAAGATCACCCGCACTTACCAGCTGTCATCCCTGGCCGACCTGTTCGCTTTCCGCTTCCGCAGCACCTGGGCCGGTGCGCTGACCACGATTTTCATGCTGATCGGCGTTTTGCCGTTGCTGGCCCTGCAAATCCAGGCGGTGGCGGACTCCATCAGCATCCTGACCCGCGAACCGGTGCAACATCGGGTCGCCCTGGCCTTCTGCGCGCTGATCACCCTGTTCACGATTTTCTTCGGCTCACGCCACATCGCCACCCGCGAAAAACACGAAGGCCTGGTGTTCGCGATTGCCTTTGAGTCGGTGATCAAGCTGATCGCCATCGGCGGCGTTGGCCTGTACGCGCTTTACGGGGTGTTCGACGGCCCGCAACAGCTGGAACTGTGGCTATTGCAGAACCAGACCGCCCTCGCCGCCCTGCATACGCCATTGCAGGAAGGCCCCTGGCGCACACTGCTGCTGGTGTTCTTCGCTTCGGCGATCGTGATGCCGCACATGTACCACATGACCTTCACCGAGAACCTCAACCCGCGCTCACTGGTCAGCGCCAGCTGGGGTTTGCCGTTGTTTCTGCTGTTGATGAGCCTGGCGGTGCCGCTGATCCTGTGGGCAGGCTTAAAACTGGGTGCCACCACCAACCCTGAGTATTTCACCCTGGGCATCGGCATTGCCGCGAACAGCCCGGCCTTGGCGCTACTCGCTTATGTGGGCGGGTTGTCAGCTGCCAGCGGGCTGATCATCGTGACCACCCTGGCCCTCTCGGGCATGGCGCTCAACCACCTGGTATTGCCGCTGTACCAACCGCCGGCCGAGGGCAATATCTATCGCTGGCTGAAATGGACGCGGCGCGCGTTGATCGTCGCGATCATCATGGCCGGCTATGGTTTCTACCTGCTGCTGGGCGCGGGCCAGGACCTGGCCAACCTGGGGATCGTCGCATTTGTCGCCACCTTGCAGTTCCTGCCGGGCGTGCTGTCGGTCCTGTACTGGCCGACGGCCAATCGGCGCGGCTTCATCGCCGGGCTGCTGGCGGGCATCCTGGTGTGGGTCGTGACCATGCTGCTGCCGCTGGTCGGCAACCTGCAGGGCTTCTACATCCCGTTACTGAACATGATCTACGTGCTGGATGACACCAGTTGGCACATGGCCGCGATTGCGTCATTGGCCGCCAACGTCTTGATGTTCACCCTGATCTCGCTGTTCACCAACGCCAGCCCGGAAGAAACCAGCGCCGCCGAAGCCTGTGCGGTGGACAACGTGCGCCGCCCGCAACGGCGTGAGTTGCATGCGGCCTCACCCCAGGAGTTCGCCACGCAACTGGCCAAGCCGTTAGGTGCCAAAGCCGCACAAAAGGAAGTCGAGCAGGCGCTGCGCGATCTCTACCTGCCGTTCGATGAGCGCCGCCCGTACGCGCTACGGCGTCTGCGTGACCGTATCGAAGCCAACCTGTCCGGTTTGATGGGGCCGAGCGTGTCCCAGGACATGGTGGAAACCTTCCTGCCCTACAAGGCCGGCGGTGAAAACTACGTAACCGAAGACATCCATTTCATCGAAAGCCGGCTGGAGGACTACCACTCGCGCCTCACAGGCCTGGCCGCCGAACTCGATGCCTTGCGCCGCTACCACCGCCAGACCCTGCAGGAATTACCCATGGGCGTATGCTCCCTGGCCAAGGATCAAGAGATCCTGATGTGGAACAAGGCCATGGAAGAACTCACCGGCATCGCGGCGCAACGTGTGGTCGGCTCACGCCTCAACACCCTCGGCGAGCCGTGGAAAGAACTGTTGCAAGGTTTCATCAATCTGCCCGACGAGCATTTGCACAAACAACACCTGGCCCTCGACGGCCAGACCCGCTGGCTCAACCTGCACAAAGCCGCGATCGACGAGCCGCTGGCCCCCGGCAACAGCGGCCTGGTGTTGCTTGTGGAAGACCTGACCGAAACCCAGATGCTCGAAGACAAGCTGGTTCACTCCGAGCGCCTGGCGAGCATCGGCCGGTTGGCGGCGGGCGTGGCCCATGAAATCGGCAATCCGATCACCGGTATCGCCTGCCTGGCGCAGAACCTGCGGGAAGAGCGTGAAGAAGATGGCGAAATCACCGAGATCAGCGGGCAGATTCTCGAACAGACCAAACGTGTCTCGCGCATCGTGCAGTCGCTGATGAGCTTTGCCCATGCCGGCGCCCACCAGAACCACGACGAAGCCGTGTGCCTGGCCGAGGTGGCACAGGACGCCATTGGGCTGCTGGCCTTGAACCGGCGCAATTTCGAAGTACAGTTCTTCAATTTATGCGACCCCGACCATTGGGTCGACGGCGACTCCCAACGCCTCGCCCAAGTGCTGATCAACCTGCTGTCCAACGCCCGTGACGCCACCCCGGCCGGCGGTGCCGTACGCGTCAAGACCGAGGCTTTCGAACATACGGTCGATCTGATCGTCGAGGATGAAGGCAGCGGTATTCCACAGAACATCATGGACCGATTGTTCGAACCCTTCTTCACCACCAAGGACCCAGGTGAAGGTACCGGTCTGGGCCTTGCACTGGTCTATTCCATCGTTGAAGAGCATTATGGACAAATCACCATCGACAGCCCGGCTGACACCGAAAGCCAACGCGGCACCCGTATTCGGGTGACCTTGCCGCGTCATGTCGAAGCGACGTCCGCTGTGAACTGAGACCGTCGAGAGAATTGAATCAATGCCGCACATTTTGATCGTCGAAGACGAAACCATTATCCGCTCTGCCTTGCGTCGCCTGCTTGAACGAAATCAGTACCAGGTCAGCGAAGCCGGCTCGGTGCAGGAAGCCCAAGAGCGTTTCAGCATTCCCACGTTCGACCTGATTGTCAGTGACCTGCGCCTGCCTGGCGCGCCTGGCACCGAGTTGATCAAGCTTGGCCAGGGCACTCCGGTGCTGATCATGACCAGCTACGCCAGCCTGCGGTCGGCGGTGGACTCCATGAAGATGGGCGCGGTGGACTACATCGCCAAGCCCTTCGACCATGACGAGATGCTCCAGGCAGTGGCCCGTATCCTGCGTGACCGCCAGTCGGCCAGCAGCACGCCGGCCGAGCAACGCCCTGCGGGCAAAACCAATGACAAGCCAGGCGTCGACAACAGCAACGGCGAGATCGGCATCATCGGTTCCTGCCCACCCATGCAGGACCTGTACAGCAAGATCCGCAAAGTCGCGCCCACCGACTCCAATGTCTTGATTCAGGGCGAGTCCGGCACCGGTAAAGAACTGGTGGCCCGTGCCCTGCACAACCTGTCCAAGCGCGCCAAGGCGCCGATGATCTCGGTGAACTGCGCAGCGATCCCTGAATCCCTGATCGAGTCCGAACTGTTCGGCCACGAAAAAGGCGCGTTTACCGGCGCCAGCGCCGGGCGTGCGGGCCTGGTGGAAGCGGCGGACGGCGGCACGCTGTTCCTCGACGAGATCGGCGAACTGCCTTTGGAAGCCCAGGCGCGGTTACTGCGTGTACTGCAAGAAGGCGAGATTCGCCGCGTGGGTTCGGTGCAATCGCAGAAGGTCGATGTTCGACTGATCGCTGCTACCCACCGAGACTTGAAGAGCCTGGCCAAGATCGGCCAGTTCCGTGAGGACTTGTATTACCGCCTGCACGTGATCGCACTCAAATTGCCGGCCCTGCGTGAGCGTGGCGCCGACGTCAATGAGATCGCCAACGCGTTCCTGCAGCGCCAGAGCGCGCGCATCAACCGAACCGACCTGAAGTTCGCTCCGGACGCCGAGCAAGCGATTCGCCACTACTCGTGGCCAGGTAACGTGCGGGAGCTGGAAAATGCGGTCGAGCGAGCGGTGATCCTGTCGGAGAGCCCGGAGATTTCCGCCGAGCTGCTGGGCATCGACATTGAGCTGAGCGATCTGGAAGACGATGACTTCATCGGCCTGGCCCCCCAACAGGGCGGCGGTAGCAACACCAGCCATGAGCCGACGGAAGATCTGTCATTGGAAGACTACTTCCAGCACTTCGTCCTTGAGCATCAGGACCACATGACCGAGACCGAACTGGCGCGCAAGCTGGGCGTGAGCCGTAAATGCCTGTGGGAACGTCGCCAGCGCCTGGGCATTCCACGGCGTAAGACCGGCGTGACCAGCGAGAGTTGAGGGGGCGCCCTCACAGGTAACACCCGCAGATGTGAAAAAACTGTTACCGCGGATATTTCGCGTAACAAAAGCCGGGGCTTACGGTAACGAAGCCCCGGCTTTTTTTGGTCCGTCAAAAACCCGAAACCACCTCAACCCCCCGGTTTTGCTGGGCGGTGCAAAAGTTGGCACGCACCCTGCTATATGCTTAGTACAAAAACAATAACAAGCTTTGTACAAGACAATAAAAATAAGACGAATCGACTCACGCATAACAAAAACAACACGGCGGAGGCGCAGCTAACTGATTCTTTTGGAGAGGCGTTGCATTTGGGGCTTGCCCCGCAACCAGGCCGAGAACAACAAAAACTGCCCTAAGGCAGAGCCTGAACTGGTTGGATCGTAGATCAGCAACACAGCGACCAAAGCAATCCGTTTGCTCTTGACTCCCGATTGGGAGTGTCATGAAGGTGAAGCTTCATGGCGAGGGCGATCAACAAAAACAAGAAGCCCGCAACCAATAATAAAAATAGAGCACGCAACTACTTCTGGGGGAGCTTCGGCTCCCCTTGTAGTTTCCGCGATTTGACCGTCCAGCAACCTCTTGAAGCTTTTGGCTTGGGGCTTGCAGCTTGTTCCTACACCATCCCCTGACTAAATGCTAGAATCCCCGCCCATCATGCGGTCATTCTTCGTTATGGCCGAACATTCCTTCAAACAGTGCATCCCATGCTGAAGAAGTTGTTCCAGTCATTCCGTTCTCCCTTGCGTCGTACGCAACACAAACGCAGCACGCCTGAAGTGCTCAACAGCAGCCAGCATTCGCTGCAACGCGCTCAATTCAGCCGTTATGCGGTGAATATCGTCGAACGTTTGCAGAACGCCGGCTACCAGGCTTATCTGGTGGGCGGTTGTGTACGCGACATGCTGCTCAATATCACGCCCAAGGACTTCGACGTCGCCACCAGCGCCACGCCTGAGCAGGTGCGTGCCGAATTCCGCAATGCGCGGATCATCGGTCGGCGTTTCAAGCTGGTGCATATCCACTTCGGTCGCGAAATCATCGAAGTTGCAACGTTCCGCGCCGGCCACCCGCAAAACGATGAAGAGGAAGACACCAACCAGTCCTCACGTAACGAAAGCGGGCGCATCCTGCGCGACAACGTCTATGGCACCCTGGAAGAAGACGCGCAGCGCCGCGACTTCACCATCAATGCCTTGTATTACGACCCGGTCAGCGAGCGCATTCTCGACTACGCCAATGGCGTACACGATATTCGCAACAACCTGATCCGCCTGATCGGCGACCCGGTCCAGCGCTACCAGGAAGACCCGGTGCGCATGCTGCGAGCAGTGCGTTTTGCCGCCAAGCTCAACTTCGGCATTGAGCGCCACACCGCTGCGCCGATTCGCGAACTGGCACCGATGCTGCGCGAGATCCCCTCGGCCCGCCTGTTCGAAGAAGTGTTGAAGCTGTTCCTCTCGGGCTATGCCGCCGACACCTTCGAAATGCTCGTCGACCTGCAGTTGTTCGACCCACTGTTCCCGGCCAGCGCCGAGGCTTTGGAATACAACCCGACGTACACCCACACCTTGATCAGCGAAGCGCTGATCAATACCGACCTGCGCATCAAGCAGAACAAGCCGGTCACCCCGGCGTTCCTGTTTGCCGCGCTGTTGTGGCCGGCGTTGCCAAAACGCGTACTGCGCTTGCAGGAGCGTGGGATGCCGCCGATCCCGGCCATGCAGGAAGCCGCTCATGAGCTGATTGCCGAGCAGTGCCAGCGCATCGCCATTCCGAAACGTTTCACCATGCCGATCCGTGAGATCTGGGACATGCAGGAACGCCTGCCACGCCGCAGCGGCAAACGTGCCGATCTGTTGCTGGACAACCCGCGTTTCCGTGCCGGCTACGACTTCCTGCTGTTGCGTGAAAGCGCCGGCGAGCAGACCGACGGCCTGGGCGAATGGTGGACCGACTACCAGGATGCCAATGACAGCGAACGCCGCGACATGATCCGTGACCTCGGCAGCAAAGGCGATGGTGAAGGCACCGGGCCGAAGAAGCGTCGCCGCAGCAGCAGCAAGCGCAAGCGTAGCGCGGCCGACGCCTCGGGCGAATAAACGTGGAACGCATCTACATTGGCATGGGCAGCAACCTGGCTGCCCCGGATCAGCAATTGCGCAGCGCTATCGAAGCGCTGGCGCAATTGCCCGACACCCACGTCGCCGGGGTCTCTGCCTTCTATCAAAGTGACTCACTGCTCCCTGGGCAGCCGCGCTACACCAATGCGGTGGCAGCCCTGGACAGCAATCTTGCGCCGCTTGATTTGCTGGATGCGCTGCAAGCCATCGAGAACGACCAGGGCCGCGAACGCCTTGAGCGTTGGGGCCCACGCACGCTCGACCTGGACATCCTGCTGTTTGGCGATCGACTGATCGATGAGCCGCGCCTCAAGGTGCCGCACTACCAGATGCACCTCAGGGCGTTTGTGCTGTACCCGTTGGCCGAACTGGCGCCCGCCAGCCTGGCGTTACCCGATGGGCAAACCCTCGACGAACTGCTTGAAGCCTGCCCGTTTGTCGGTCTTGAACGCCTCACCGCTGCTGAATCGCGTCAGTAACAGCGGTAACACCGTCATCGTAACAATGCGGTAACACATCCAATTGACTTCCCGTGTCCTCCTTACGACTATAGGCGTCCCGCTGCCGCCAACCCGGCGCTGAAGGGCGCAATCCAGGCCTTATAAGCACTGCTCTCAAGACAGTGCGCCTGTATAAACGAAGACTCACGCGCGTTACTCGCTGTTTCCAAGCGCCTGAACGAGGACCCTTTTCATGCCAGACGTTACCCTGACCACCTTGCAGAGCCTCAAGCTCAAAGGTGAAAAAATCGCCATGCTGACCTGCTATGACGCCACGTTCGCCCACGCCAGTTGCCAGGCCGGGGTTGAAGTGCTGCTGGTGGGCGACTCCCTGGGCATGGTTCTTCAAGGGAATGACAGCACCCTGCCCGTCACCACCGATGAACTTGCGTACCACACTGCCAGCGTCAAGCGCGGTAACGATGGCGCCTTCATCATCGCCGACCTACCGTTCATGGGTTACGCGACACTCGAACAGACCTTCCAGAATGCCGGCAAACTGATGCAAGCCGGTGCGCACATGATCAAAGTTGAAGGCGCGGTGTGGCTTGCCGAGTCGATCCGCCTGCTCGCGGAGCGTGGCGTGCCGGTGTGTGCGCACATGGGCCTGACGCCGCAGTCGGTGAACATCCTCGGCGGCTACAAGGTACAGGGCCGCAATGAGGCCCAGGCGCGCCAGATGCGCGCGGACGCCATCGCGCTGGAACAGGCCGGCGCGGCCATGATCCTGCTCGAATGTGTGCCGAGCGAGTTGGCGGCGGAAATCACCCAGGCCGTGAAAGTGCCAGTGATCGGTATCGGCGCGGGTTCGGCAACCGATGGCCAGGTGCTGGTGGTGCACGACATGCTCGGTCTGTCGATCAGCGGCCGCGTGCCGAAGTTCGTGAAGAACTTCATGGCCGGCCAGAGCAGCATCCATGACGCCTTGAGCGCTTACGTCGCCGAAGTCAAAGGCGTGACCTTCCCGGCCGCCGAACATGGGTTCTCTGCATGAACATCGTTAAAACCGTACGTGAACTGCGGGCTGCCGTGACGCATGCCCGCAGCGCCGGCAAGCGCATCGGCTTTGTGCCCACCATGGGCAACCTGCACAGCGGTCATGCCACCCTGGTGACCAAGGCCGCCCAGCAAGCGGATTTCGTGGTCGCCAGCATCTTCGTCAACCCACTGCAATTTGGCGCCGGCGAAGACCTGGACAAATACCCGCGCACCCTGGCCGCCGATCAGGAAAAGCTGCTGCAGGCCGGATGCAATCTGTTGTTCGCACCTACCGTCGAGGAAATGTACCCCGGCGGCATGACCGGCCAGACCCGTGTCAGCGTGCCGCAACTGTCCGAAGGCCTGTGCGGCGCCAGCCGTCCCGGGCATTTCGAAGGCGTGGCGACGGTGGTCAGCAAGCTGTTCAACATGGTGCAGCCGGACATGGCGGTGTTTGGCCAGAAGGACTATCAGCAACTGGCCGTGATCCGCGCCATGGTGCATGACCTGAACATGCCGATCCAGATCATCGGCGAGCCCACCGTGCGCGCCGACGACGGCCTCGCGCTGTCGTCGCGCAACGGCTACCTCACCAAAGAACAACGCGCCATCGCGCCGGTGCTGTACCGCAGCCTCAGCCAGATCGGCGCTGCAATCAAAGCCGGTGACCGTGACTTCGCCAAGCTGCGCGCCGAACAGGTCCGCCAGATCGAAGCCGCCGGGTTACGTCTGGACTACCTCGAAGTGCGCCAGGGCGTGCATTTGCGCCCGGCATCGGCAGAAGATCGGGATATCGTGATCCTGGTGGCAGCCTATCTAGGGGCCACGCGCCTCATCGATAACCTGCATCTGACCCTCGCCTGACCTCCCTCAACGTGCCCTGCTTGTTGGTAAATTGAAAGTGCCGGTATAAAAAAGTACCGGCATGAGCGCAGACAAAGCCAAGACATATCGACACGCTAGGTTTAATGTAATCGCCCTGCGCTATGGTTAGCGCTGTCTGGAACCCAATGCTCGATCAAAGACTGGATGTTCCAGGCAAATAAGTGTCCTAAAGGCAGTCCCCGTAATAAAAGGAAACCCGCAGCGATGGCGTACTACCGCACCCCTCATGACGTTACCGCTCTGCCCGCCTGGCAAGCGCTCAATCAACATCGCCAAGCCATGCAGGATTTCAGCATGCGCGAAGCGTTCAATGCCGATCCTCAGCGTTTTTCCCAGTTCACCCTGAGCAGCTGCGGACTTTTCCTCGATTACTCGAAAAACCTGATCACCAGCGAAACCCGTGACCTGCTGGTAAACCTCGCCAAAGAGGTTCACCTCAAGGACGCGATCGACGCGCTGTACAAAGGCGAGCCGGTCAATTCTTCCGAAGGCCGCCCGGCGCTGCATACCGCCCTGCGCCGCCCGGTGGGAGACAAGCTGTCGGTCAACGGCGTGAATATCATGCCGGACGTGCACAAGGTGCTGAACCAGATCACCGACCTGGTCGGCCGCATCCACGACGGCCTGTGGCGTGGCTACACCGAAAAACCGATCACCGACGTGGTGAACATCGGTATCGGTGGCTCGTTCCTCGGCCCGGAGCTGGTCTCCGAAGCCCTGTTGTCCTACGCCCATAAAGGCGTGCGCTGCCATTACCTGGCGAACATCGACGGCAGCGAGTTCCACGAGCTGACCATGAAGCTGCGCGCTGAAACCACGCTGTTCATCGTCTCGTCGAAATCCTTCAACACCCTGGAAACCCTGAAAAACGCCCAGGCCGCCCGCGCCTGGTACCTGGCCCAGGGTGGCTCGGAAGCCGAGCTGTACCGCCACTTCATCGCCGTGTCGAGCAACAATGCGGCGGCCGTGGCCTTCGGCATTCGCGAAGAAAACATCTTCCCGATGTGGGACTGGGTCGGCGGCCGTTACTCGCTGTGGTCGGCCATCGGGCTGCCCATCGCCCTGGCCATCGGCATGTCCAACTTCAAGGAACTGCTGTCCGGCGCCTACACCATGGACCAGCATTTCCAGAACGCCCCGTTCGAACAGAACATGCCGGTGCTGCTCGGCCTGCTGGGCGTGTGGTACGGCAACTTCTGGGGCGCGCAGAGCCACGCGATCCTGCCGTACGACCACTACCTGCGTAACATCACCAAACACTTGCAACAGCTGGACATGGAATCCAACGGCAAGAGCGTGCGCCAGGACGGTACGCCCGTCGCCACTGATACCGGCCCGGTGATCTGGGGTGGCGTGGGTTGCAACGGCCAGCACGCTTACCACCAGTTGCTGCACCAGGGGACCCAACTGATCCCGGCCGACTTCATCGTGCCGATCGTCAGCTTCAACCCGGTGTCCGACCACCACCAATGGCTGTACGCCAACTGCCTGTCCCAAAGCCAGGCACTGATGCTCGGCAAGACCCGCGCCGAAGCGGAAGCCGAGCTGCGCGACAAAGGCATCCCGGAAGACGAAGTGCAGAAGCTGGCACCGCACAAGGTGATTCCGGGCAACCGTCCGAGCAACACCCTCGTGGTCGAACGCATCAGCCCGCGTCGCCTGGGCGCCCTGGTGGCCATGTACGAGCACAAAGTGTTCGTACAGAGCGTGATCTGGGGTATCAACGCCTTCGACCAATGGGGTGTGGAACTGGGCAAGGAGCTGGGCAAGGGCGTCTACAACCGCCTGACCGGCGCCGAAGAAACCTCGGCCGAGGATGCTTCGACCCAGGGCCTGATCAACTACTTCCGCGGTCGTCATCGCGGCTGATCCAGGTATTGCAGGGCCAACGTCCGTTTGGACGTTGGCCTTGAACCCTCCCCCTGCTGGGTGCATCTTTATGACTTGTCGCAAAAACAAGAATAAGGATCGCTCATGTTCGATATCAGCACGTTCCCCACCGCCGATGCCGTCCGCCGGGCTGCGCAACTCAGTCAAGAGGACTATCAGCGCCTCTACCGCCAATCCATCGAACAGCCGGACACCTTCTGGGCTGAACAGGCCACGCACTTTCTCGACTGGGTAACCCCCTGGCACACCGTTCAACGCTCAGACATCCACACCGGCGCTGCCCAATGGTTTGCCGGTGGCCAGTTGAACGTCAGCTACAACTGCATCGACCGTCACCTGGCGCAACGCGCCGATCAGCCGGCCTTCATCTGGGAAGGCGATGATCCGACAAAATCTTCCAAAATCACCTACCGCCAACTGCACCAGAACGTCAGCCGCCTGGCCAATGTGCTGAAAAGACGTGGCGTTAAGAAAGGCGACCGGGTGTGCATCTACATGCCGATGATCCCGGAGGCCGCCTATGCCATGCTCGCCTGCACGCGGATTGGCGCGGTGCACTCCGTGGTATTTGGTGGCTTCTCGCCGGATGCCCTGCGCGACCGTATTCTCGACGCCGACTGCCGCACGGTAATCACCGCAGACGAAGGGGTGCGCGGCGGCAAGCCGGTGGCGCTGAAGCAGAATGTCGACAAGGCCCTGGCCAGTTGCCCGAATGTGACTACGGTGCTGGTAGTGGAGCGCACCGGAGCGACCGTTAACTGGAGCGAAGGCCGCGACCTCAAATATCAACAAGCCCTGGACGCCGCCAGCGAAGACTGTCCGCCCGAGCCGATGGACGCCGAAGACCCGCTGTTCATCCTCTACACCTCCGGCAGCACCGGCAAACCCAAGGGCGTGCTGCACACCACCGGCGGCTACCTGCTACAAGCGGCGATGACCTTCAAGTACGTACTCGATTACCGCGACGGCGAAGTGTTCTGGTGCACCGCCGATGTGGGCTGGGTCACCGGCCACAGTTACATCGTGTACGGCCCGCTGGCCAATGGCGCGACCTCGCTGATGTTCGAAGGCGTGCCGAGCTACCCGGACAGTTCACGCTTCTGGCAGGTGATCGACAAGCACCAGGTCAACATCTTCTACACCGCGCCCACCGCCCTGCGCGCTTTGATGCGCGAAGGCCACGGCCCGCTGGAGAACACTTCCCGCGCCAGCCTGCGCCTGCTGGGCAGTGTCGGCGAACCGATCAACCCGGAGGCCTGGGACTGGTACTTCAATGCCGTGGGCGAACAGCGCTGCCCGATTGTCGATACCTGGTGGCAGACCGAGACCGGCGGCATCATGCTCAGCCCACTGGTCAGCGCCCAGCGCATCAAGCCTGGGTGCGCGACCCAGCCTATGTTTGGCGTACAGCCGGTACTCCTCGATGAACAAGGCAAGGAATTCAGCGGCGCCGGCAGTGGCGTGCTGGCGATCAAAGCCAGCTGGCCGGGGCAGATCCGCAGTGTGTACGGCGATCCGCAGCGCATGGTCGACACCTACTTCAAACCCTACCCCGGCTACTACTTCACCGGTGACGGCGCACGCCGCGATGAGGACGGCGACTTCTGGATCACCGGGCGCATCGACGATGTGATCAACGTGTCCGGCCATCGCATCGGCACTGCTGAGGTGGAAAGCGCCCTGGTACTGCACGACCAGGTGGCCGAGGCCGCCGTGGTGGGCTACCCACATGATGTCAAAGGCCAGGGCATCTATGCCTTTGTCACCCCCATGAATGGCGTGGAACCCAGCGATGCGTTAAAAAAACACCTGCTGGACCTGGTCAGCAAAGAAATTGGCAGCTTCGCCAAGCCGGAACTGATCCAATGGGCTCCGGCCTTGCCGAAAACCCGTTCCGGCAAGATCATGCGCAGGATTTTGCGCAAGATTGCCTGCAACGAGCTGGACAGCCTGGGTGACACTTCGACCCTGGCCGATCCGAGCGTAGTGGACGGCTTGATCGACAAGCGCCTGAACCGATAGGAAACCCTTGAGTCGCCATGGAATTTATCCGCAGCCGTATCGAAACCCAACTGATGAGCCTGACCGGCCTGTCGCTGGGCCAACTGGACCTGGAAAACCCCAAGGGCGACCCAGGCCTGTTCGGGCCCGACTCGGTGAGTTGGCAAGTACATGGCGACTTCAGCAGCATGCTTATCGGCGGCATCAGCGCCTTGATGCTGCAAGCCTTGCACCCGCTGGCCCTGGCCGGGGTGTGGGACCACTCGAACTTTCGCCAGGACATGCTTGGGCGCTTGCGGCGGACCTCGCAGTTCATTTCGGGTACGACATTCGGCTCGCGCAAAGACGCCGAATGGCTGATCGAAAAAGTCCGCACCATTCACCTGCAGGTGGTCGGCCACGCGCCGGATGGTCGCCCCTATGCGGCCAGCGACCCGGAGCTGCTGACCTGGGTGCATGTGGCGGAAGTCAGTAACTTCCTGGCCGCCCACTTGCGTTACCGCAACCCGCACCTGTCCGGTCGCGACCAGGACCGTTACTACAGTGAAATTGCCTTGGTCGCTGAACGGCTGGGTGCGCGGCATGTTCCGCGCTCTCGGCAGGAAGTTTCGGATTATCTGACACGCATCCGCCCGCAATTGCTGTGCGACGATCGCAGCCGAGAAGTGCTGCGATTACTGCTGAATGCCCCCTCACCCAGCGTGCTGGCCAAGCCATTTGGCAGCTTGATGATGCGCGCGGGGATCGACCTGCTGCCGGATTGGGCCAGCGCCATGCTCGACCAGCACCAGAGCCCGCTGCAACGCCAGATGATCCGTGCCGGCGTCAAACGCAGTGCGCCGATGCTGCGCTGGGCGATGCGCAATGGTTCGGTGCAACGCGCCCATCGCCGGATGGGGTTGATGTAGGTGACGGCGCATAGCTGTTAAACTTCGCGCCCTCAATTTCCCAGCAAGGCGCGCTCCATGTCTTCTCTGAATCAGGCGCTGCGCGCCGCCCTCGATCATCGCCAAGACCTGATCAGCGAACTGCATGCCCAGGGCACCGACTGTTACCGGCTGTTCCATGGCAGCCAGGAAGGCGCCGGCGGCCTGACCATCGACCGCTACGGTCCGCAATTGCTGGTGCAGAGTTTCCACCAATCCCTGGAAACCGCCGACCTGCTGGACCTGCATCAACAGGTCAACCAGTACATGGGCATGGAGTTGTTGCTGGTGTACAACGATCGCGCCCGTGGCAATTCGCGCATTGACCGCGAAGACACGGTGTATCGCGCCGAACCCGCCGCACTGGGGGACCTGGTTGGCCACGAGTGGGGCCTCAGTTACCGCGTACGTGGGCGGCATGCCGGGCAGGACCCGCTGCTGTTCCTCGACCTGCGTAACACCCGGGGCTGGGTCAAGACCCACAGCGCCGGCAAAAGCGTGCTCAACCTGTTCGCCTACACCTGTGGCGTGGGCCTGAGCGCCGCCGCCGGTGGCGCCCGTGAGGTGTGCAACCTGGACTTCGCCGAGGGCAACCTGGCGGTAGGTCGGGAAAACGGCTTGCTGAACCCGCAATTGCCGAGCATGGAGTTTGTACAGTCGGACTACTTCCCGGCGATTCGCCAATTGGCGGGTCTGCCGATCACCCAACGCCGTGGGCAAAAGCTGCCGAGTTATCCGCGCCTGGAGCAACGTCAATACGACCTGGTGCTGTTGGATCCACCAGCCTGGGCCAAGAGCGCGTTCGGCACCGTCGACCTGCTGCGCGACTACCAGAGCCTGCTCAAGCCTGCACTACTGGCGACCGCCGACAATGGCGTGCTGATCTGCTGCAACAACCTGGCGAAAGTCAGCATGGAGGATTGGCGCGAACAGGTACTGCGTTGTGCAGAAAAAGCCGGGCGTCCGGTGCGTGACTGGCAAATCATGACGCCTGGAGCGGACTTCCCGTCCCAGGATCAGCAACCGCCCCTGAAAACCCTGATACTTCAGCTGTAAGAGGTTTCTCAAAGGCCCTTGCTCTTCGGAACCGAAAACCCGTGCCATACTCCAAGGCACTCCTGTTTGACATAGATGGCGCCGCCCCATGCCCAAAGGATTGATTCGCGCCGCTGGCGCCTTGTTGACTGCCCTTGCCCTGTACAGCTTGCTGGGCTTTTTGATTCTCCCCGGCATCGCCCTTCGCATCGCCAACCAGCAGTTGGCCAATTACGCCACGGTGCCGGCGCGGATCGAGCGAATCGAGCTCAACCCGTTCAGCCTGGAGTTGACCCTGTGGGGCCTGAAGATCGGTGAGCCCGGCAAGGAACAGGTCGGGTTCGAACGCCTCTACGCCAACCTGCAGATCGACAGTCTCTGGACCCGTGCCCTGCACCTGGCCGATGTACAACTGGACAAGCCCAAGACCGAATTGCTCTTCGACAAGTCCGGCCAACTCAACCTGGCGCAGTTGTTCAAGCTGCCGCCCAGCGAGCCAACACCGGCCAATCCCGATGCCAAACCGTTCCCTTTGCGTATCGACAGCATCAAGCTGGCCGGTGGTTATGTGCACTTCGAGGACTTGCGCCCCAGCGAGCCCATCGAATTCCTCTACGACACACTCGACTTCGAGCTGAAGAACCTCAGCACACTGCCTGAAGACAATGCCGACATGACCCTGGTCGCAGCTGGCCCGGCAGGTGGACAGATCGACTGGAAAGGCAATTTCAGCCTGGTGCCGATCACCTCCGAAGGTACATTGAAAGTCACCAACGGCAAGATGAAAGCCTGGTGGCCCTATGTACGTGATGCGCTGCCACTGGTGCTTGAAGACGGCGTGCTCAACTTCAGCACCGAGTACAAATTCAGCCTGGCCAAAGAGACCGAGCTGAACCTGACCAACACCGCCGCCAGCATCGCGCCCTTTGCCATCAAGGCACCGGACGGCCGCCCATTGGTGCGCCTGGAACGCCTGGACGTCAGCGAGACCACGGTGGACCTGGCCAAGCAGCACGTGGTGGTCGGCAAGATCCGCAGCAACAAACTGGAAACCTGGGCGGCCCTTGAGGCCGACGGGCAACTGGACTGGCAGAAACTGTTCGCCAGCCAGCCGAGCAAACCGGCCAAGGCGCCGGAACCGAAAAACGCACCCGCTACCGCCGACTCGCCAAAAGCCGAACCTGCCGCGCCCAGCAAACCCTGGCAAGTGCTGCTCAAGGACGTGCAACTGCGTAACTATCAGGTGCACCTGGCTGACCGCCAGGCCAAGCCGGCGGTAGCGCTGGAACTCGGCCCGCTGAACGTCGACCTGCAGAATTTCGACAGCCTCAACCAGAGCCCGTTTACCTTGAAGGTCGACTCCGGCGTGGGCAAGCAAGGCAAGCTCCAGGCGACCGGCGAGGTCAACCTCAACCCGGTCAGTGCCAAGCTTAAAGTGAACACCCAGGACATCGACCTGCGGGTGGCCCAGTCCTACATCAGCCCGTTCATCCGCCTGGAACTGCGCAGCGGCATGCTCGGCAGCAATCTGGATGTGAACCTGAAAAGCACTGATCCTCTGAAGCTTCAGGTCACCGGCCGTGCGCAGGTCGACCAATTGCACACCCTGGACACCCTCAAGACCCGCGACTTCCTCAAATGGCAGCGGCTGGTGCTTGAAGGCGTGAACTACCAGCACGGCGACAGCCTGTCGATCGACAAGGTCAACCTGCTGCAGCCGTATGCGCGCTTCATGATCAACGATGACCGCACCACCAACGTTGATGACCTGCTGATTCCGCAAGCGCCCGACAAAGGTCCCAAGCCCGCCAGCAAGGACAAGCCCTTGGGCATTCGCATCGGGCAGATTGCGATCAATGACGGCTCGGCCAATTTTGCTGACTTCAGCCTCACACCCAACTTCGCCACCGCGATTCAACAGCTCAACGGGCAGATCGGCACCATCGACAGCCGCCAGGCCAAACCGGCCAGCGTCGACATCAAGGGCAAGGTTGATCGCTATGCACCGGTGACCATCAAGGGCAGCGTGAACCCGTTCGACCCGATGGCGGCGCTGGACATTGCGACCAGCTTCAAACGTGTCGAACTGACCACCCTGACGCCTTATTCCGGCAAGTTCGCCGGCTTCCGTATCCGCAAGGGCCGCCTGAACCTCGACCTGCACTACGTCATCACCAAGGGCCAGTTGAAGGCCGAGAACAAAGTGGTGGTTGAGCAATTGCAACTGGGCGAGAAAGTCGACAGCGCCGACGCCGTGGACTTGCCGATTCGCCTGGCCGTCGCTTTGCTCAAGGACAGTGACGGCAAGATCTCCATCGAACTGCCGGTCACCGGTGACTTGAACAACCCGCAATTCAGTGTGATGCCGATCGTCTGGCAGACCCTGCGTAACCTGGTAGTGCGCGCGGCAACGGCGCCCTTCAAGTTTATCGGTGGGCTGGTGACGGGCGGCGGCTCGGAAGACCTCGGCAATGTGTCGTTCGCCCCAGGCTCAAGCGAATTGAACAAGGATGCGGAAGGCGCCCTGAACACGTTGGCTAAAGCACTTAAGGAACGCCCTACCCTGCGCCTGGAAATCGAAGGCACAGCGGCGGCCAGCAGCGATGGGCCATTCCTTGCTGCCCAGCGACTGGAGCGTGAATACCAGTACAACTACTACAAGATTCTTCAACGTCGTGGCGACAAAGTTCCCGCCCAGGCCTCGTTGCTTGTCGTACCCGAGAAGGAAAAAGCGCCGTTGCTGGAAGGCATCTACCGCACCCGCCTGAAACAACAACCGCCGGCCGAGTGGAAGGACCTGAGCAGCAATGACCGCAGCGCGAAGCTGCGCGACGGCGTGATCAAGTTCTGGAGTGGCAGTGACGTGCTGCTGCGCCAACTTGGCCAGGACCGTGCCAGCACCATCAAGGACTACCTGGTGGATAAGGGCCAGCTGGAAGATGATCGGGTGTACTTCATCGATGCCAACCTGGGCCAGGCTGAGAAAGATGGTCGGGTGGTCACGCCAATGCATCTGGATGCCGAGTAACGTCTGAGCAGCACTATCCAAATGTGGGAGTGGGCTTGCTCGCTCCCACATTTAATCTTCATCTGCCCTTCACAGATATTCCGACCCACAATAGAACAGGCCCCGACACAAGTGCCGGGGCCTGTAATGACCACATCCGTGTGGTCGGTCGCATGAACTCCAGAGGTGCATTTGGGTGGATATCTAACTCACCCTAAGCCGCCGCCGTCCAGTTCAGACGAAAACGATGCGTTTTACTCTGCTTTCAGGCCATCGGCCGATACAGCTTTAACGCCTTTGATTTTCTTGGTGATGTTCACCGCGGTAGTTTTCTGAGCTTCGGTAACCGGAGCGGTCGAAGACAGGGACACTACGCCTTTGTTGGTTTCGACTTTAATGTCGGTACCAGGAATGCCTTTCTCGGTAACCAGGTCAGCTTTTACTTTGGTGGTGATCCAAGTGTCCGAGGTGGACTCTTTGGCACCAGCCGCTGCGCTTTTGGTTTTGTCGATGTTGTCAGCCTTGGTAGCGCCGCCAGCCATCAGGCCGTCAGCAGAAACAGCAGTTACACCTTTGATTTTCTTGGTGATGGCTACAGCAGTGGCTTTTTGCGAATCGGAGATCGCAACGGTCGAGGACAGGGAAACCACGCCTTTGTTGGTTTCTACCTTGATGTCCGAACCCGGAATGCCTTTTTCGGTCAGCAGGTCAGCTTTGACTTTGGTGGTGATCCAAGTGTCCGAAGTGGTTTCTTTAGCCTTGGTGACTTCACCGGCGGCCAAGGTCATTGGAGCTTGGGAAGTCTGGGCAAAGGCCACGTTAGCACCCATGGCCAGGGTCAGAGCGGTAGCAGTAGCGAGAGCGAACTTCTTCATACGAGTAACTCCTGTTTTATTGAAAGTCTGCAGTGTGTGAACCTTGATGCTGCAGCGTTAACAGGGTTATTGCAGACAGTGTGCCAAGTCGGCAATAGCAATTAAATCCTTTATAAACAATGACTTATAAAAAACACAAAAATCCGGATTCGTGCAACTTGCATGATGCCGTCTGAGCCTGCATGCAAGTTGCGGCTTTTGCTTTGTATTAAGCGCCTGATTTTTAGGTATTTTCCTGCTCCCATAAAAAAAGGACTCCGAAGAGTCCTCTTTTTCAGCGTGAAGCTTGGGGGTGATTAAACGCCCGAAGCCTTGGCTGCTGCTACGTCCTTGATGGACAGCTTGATACGGCCGCGGTTGTCCACGTCCAGTACCAGCACTTCCACTTCCTGGCCTTCCTTCAGAATGTCGGTGACTTTCTCAACGCGAGCGTCGCTCAGCATGGAGATGTGCACCAGACCGTCTTTGCCCGGCAGGATGTTGACGAATGCGCCGAAGTCGACGATGCGCTCAACCTTACCGACGTAGATCTTGCCGATCTCTGCCTCGGCAGTGATGCCCAGGACGCGCTGACGTGCTGCTTCAGCCGCTTCCTTGGTTTCGCCGAAGATCTTGATCGAGCCGTCGTCTTCGATGTCGATCGAAGCCTTGGTCTCTTCGCAGATCGCACGGATGGTCGCGCCGCCTTTACCGATAACATCACGGATTTTGTCGGTGTCGATTTTCATCGCGATCATGGTCGGAGCATTTTCCGACAGTTCGGTACGGGACTGACCAATGATCTGGTTCATCTGACCGAGGATGTTCAGGCGCGCTTCCAGGGCTTGGCCCAGGGCGATTTCCATGATCTCTTCGGTGATGCCCTTGATCTTGATGTCCATCTGCAGCGCGGTCACACCTTTGGCGGTACCGGCTACCTTGAAGTCCATGTCACCCAGGTGGTCTTCGTCGCCCAGGATGTCGGTCAGGATGGCGAACTTCTCGCCTTCTTTAACCAGACCCATGGCGATACCGGCAACCGGCGCCTTCATCGGTACACCAGCATCCATCAGTGCCAGGGACGCACCGCAAACGGAAGCCATGGAGCTGGAACCGTTGGATTCGGTGATTTCCGATACGACGCGGATGGTGTACGGGAACACGTCAGCGGCAGGCAGCATGGCCTGGACCGAACGGCGGGCCAGACGGCCGTGACCGATTTCGCGACGACCAGCGCCACCCATGCGACCACACTCGCCCACCGAGAACGGAGGGAAGTTGTAGTGCAGCATGAACGGGTCTTTTTTCTCGCCTTCCAGGGTGTCCAGCAGTTGTGCGTCACGGGCGGTACCCAGGGTCGCAACGACCAGAGCCTGTGTTTCACCACGGGTGAACAGAGCCGAACCGTGAGTCTTCGGCAGAACGCCGACTTCAATGTTCAGCGGACGTACGGTGCGAGTGTCACGACCGTCGATACGTGGCTTGCCGTTAACGATGTTTTCGCGAACGGTGCGGTATTCGATTTCGCCGAACGCCGCTTTTACTTCGCTGGAGGAAGGCTGACCTTCTTCACCGGACAGCTTGGCCACAACCTGGTCCTTCAACTCGCCCAGGCGCGCGTAACGGTCGGCCTTGACGGTGATGGTGTAGGCGTCGGAGATGGCAGCGCCGAACTCGGAGCGGATAGCGCCCAGCAGTTCGGTGGCCTCAGCCTGTGGAGCCCAGGTCCAGGTTGGCTTGGCAGCTTCGGCAGCCAGTTCGGTGACAGCCTTGATGACCGCCTGGAACTCGTCGTGGGCGAACAGTACAGCGCCCAGCATCTGGTCTTCGGTCAGCTCTTTGGCCTCCGATTCAACCATCAGTACGGCTTCCGAGGTACCGGCAACGACCATGTCCAGGCTCGATGCTTTCAGTTGCTCGTAAGTCGGGTTCAGCAGGTAGCCGGTGCTTTCGTGGAACGCAACGCGCGCTGCGCCGATCGGGCCATCGAAAGGAATACCGGAGATGGCCAGGGCCGCCGAGGTACCGATCATCGCAGCGATGTCAGGATCGGTTTTCTTGCTGGTGGAAACGACGGTGCAGACAACCTGCACTTCGTTCATGAAGCCTTCTGGGAACAGCGGACGGATCGGACGGTCGATCAGTCGGGAAGTCAGGGTTTCTTTCTCGGAAGGACGGCCTTCGCGCTTGAAGAAACCGCCAGGGATCTTACCGGCAGCGTAAGTTTTTTCCTGGTAGTGAACGGACAGAGGGAAGAAGCCTTTGCTCGGGTCAGCGGTCTTGGCGCCAACAACGGTCACCAGTACGGTAACGTCGTCATCAACGGTAACCAGCACTGCGCCGGAGGCTTGACGGGCGATACGGCCTGTCTCGAGGGTAACGGTCGACTGACCGAACTGGAATTTTTTGATAACCGGGTTCACGGTGTCCTACCTTCTTTGTGGCTCTTGGGGAACTTGTCTTCTTGCGAAATTCTTGGGCAATGCCGGGAATCGGCCCGACGCTCGTCCAGGGTAAAACGTGTATCCAGATAAAACTTGAGGCTGGGAGCCTGCCATGGACCAGCGGAAATCCCACTGGCACACGGCAGACAACCAACCTCTAGCGCAATCGCTTATTAGCGACGCAGACCCAGGCGACCGATCAGAGTCTGATAACGACCCAGATCCTTGCCTTTCAGGTAGTCCAGCAGCTTACGGCGCTGGTTTACCATGCGGATCAGACCACGACGCGAGTGGTGGTCTTTACCGTTGGCCTTGAAGTGACCTTGCAGCTTGTTGATGTTGTGGGTCAGCAGTGCAACTTGCACTTCTGGCGAACCAGTGTCACCAACAGCTTGCTGATAGTCAGCAACGATTTGTGCTTTTTCTTGAACATCGAGAGCCATGAGGCAATCCTTTTTTTCAGGAAACCACCCAAAGGGCAGTTTCAACAGGCCAGGGACAAATCCCTGTATCTAAAAATGAGTAGTGACCGTGCCTGTTAACAGCCACCCTCGTTCGGTCATTCTGACCGAATCAGTCGACGTGGCGCTATACGCCCGTCTTCGCTCACTTCACCGATACCGATAAAGCGACCGTTATGATCCTGTACTCGCACCATGCCGAACTTCGGGGCATCCGGAGCGCGTACCGGCTGGCCGTTGAGCCAGTAGAACGCGCTGTGCTCCGAGAAGTGCAGCAATGGCCAATCGAGCAAACCGCTGTCCGATGGCATCAGGAAGCGATCAACTGCTTCATTGCCGCCTTCGGCATGCACCGCTTCCAACTCTTCCAGCGTGACCGTCTGGGCCAGGCTGAAAGGACCGGCCTGGGTGCGTCGCAGTTCTGCAACGTACGCGCCGCAACCGAGCTTTTCACCAATATCTTCCACCAGGGTACGGATATAGGTGCCTTTGCTGCAGTCCACGGCCAACCGGGCGGTGTCGCCTTCACAGGCGAGCAATTCCAAGCGCGCAATAGTAACAGAACGAGGTTCGCGCTCCACTACTTCGCCCGCACGTGCCAGCTTGTAAAGGGGTTGTCCGTCACGCTTGAGCGCCGAGTACATCGGCGGTATCTGACTGATTTCCCCACGAAAAGCGGGTAAAGCCGCTTCAATATCAGCACGACCAACGGTCACGTCGCGAACCTGCAAAACATCACCTTCGGCGTCGGCCGTGGTGGTGGTCTTGCCCAGTTGCATCAGGGTTTCATAACCCTTGTCGGAATCGAGCAGGTATTGGGAGAACTTGGTGGCCTCGCCAAAGCACAACGGCAACACGCCGGTGGCCAGGGGATCGAGGCTGCCGGTGTGCCCGGCTTTCTCGGCATTGAGCAGCCAGCGGACCTTCTGCAACGCGGCATTGGAGGTAAAGCCAATGGGTTTGTCGAGCAGAATGATACCGCTGACGTTGCGACGGATACGTTTGACCTGAGCCACCGCTTACTCCTTGGCGTCTTCAGGTGTGGACGGGTGCTGGCTGTCTTCAGCCACGGCGCGCTCGATCAGGGCCGACAGGTGTGCACCCCGCACGACGCTTTCGTCGTAGTGGAAGTGCAGCTGGGGCACGCTGCGCAGCTTCATTTCACGGGCCAACTGCATGCGCAGGAAACCTGCAGCCGAGTTGAGCACCTTGATGCTTTGCGCGATTTCTTCGCTGCTGTCCTGCCCCATCACGGTGATGAAGATCTTGGCGTGACCCACGTCACGGCTCACTTCAACGGCGGTGATGGTGACCAGGCCAACGCGTGGGTCTTTGACTTCGCGACGGATCAGTTGGGCCAGCTCGCGCTGCATCTGATCGCCGATACGCTGGGTACGGCTGTATTCTTTTGCCATGTCTTGTTACCTGTTACTGCCACACGGTGAAACCCGTGGGGTCTGAAAGCGGCAAACGCCCGGCCTGACAAAAGCCAGACCGGGCGTTGCGTTTAGAGTCCGTACGCTGCGCGGGGCATTTGCATGCCCACGCGCTGCGTGGCTCCTGAAGTGCGCGAGTTAGAGGCTGCGAGCAACCTGAACCTTCTCGTAGACTTCGATCTTGTCACCAGCCTTGACGTCGTTGTAGCTCTTGACGCCGATACCGCATTCCATGCCGGCACGTACTTCAGAAGCGTCATCCTTGAAGCGGCGCAGGGATTCCAGCTCGCCTTCGAAGATAACGATGTCTTCACGCAGTACACGGATTGGACGGTTACGGTACACGGTGCCTTCAACCACCATGCAGCCGGCGATCGCGCCGAATTTCGGCGAGCGGAACACGTCACGTACTTCGGCGATACCCAGGATGTTCTCCCGGACGTCGCTGCCAAGCATGCCGGTGAGGGCTTTCTTGACGTCTTCGATGATGTCGTAGATGACGTTGTAGTAACGCATGTCCAGGCCTTCCTGCTCGACGATCTTGCGAGCGCCGGCATCGGCACGCACGTTGAAGCCGAACAGTACAGCGTTGGAAGCCAGTGCCAGGTTAGCGTCGGACTCGGTGATACCACCGACACCGCCACCGACAACGCGCACTTGCACTTCGTCGTTACCCAGGCCGTTCAAGGCGCCGTTCAACGCTTCGAGGGAACCACGTACGTCAGATTTGAGGACGATGTTAAGCGTCTTCTTCTCTTCCTGGCCCATGTTCTCGAAGATGTTTTCCAGCTTGCCGGCGTGAGCACGGGCCAGCTTGACTTCACGGAACTTGCCTTGACGGAACAGAGCCACTTCACGGGCTTTCTTCTCGTCGGCTACCACGCTCATCTCGTCGCCAGCGTCCGGAGTACCGTCCAGGCCAAGGATCTCGACCGGGATAGCAGGACCTGCTTCCTTGATTGGCTTGCCGTTCTCGTCGAGCATGGCACGTACACGGCCGTAGTTCGAACCGACCAGCACCATGTCGCCTTGGCGCAGGGTACCGTCTTGAACCAGAACGGTCGCAACCGGGCCACGGCCCTTGTCGAGACGGGATTCAACCACAACACCACGGCCAGGAGCCGATGGCGTAGCAGTCAGTTCCAGAACTTCGGCTTGCAGCAGAACGGCTTCGAGCAGTTCGTCAACACCAGTACCCATCTTCGCGGAGACCGGTACGAATGGAGTGTCGCCACCCCACTCTTCGGATGTCACGCCGTGAACCGACAGTTCGCTACGGATGCGATCAAGATCGGCGCCCGGCTTGTCGATTTTGTTCACAGCGACTACCAACGGAACGCCAGCTGCCTTGGCATGCTGAACGGCTTCGATGGTTTGTGGCATCACGCCGTCGTCCGCTGCAACCACCAGGATCACGATGTCGGTCGCCTTGGCACCACGGGCACGCATTGCGGTAAACGCAGCGTGACCAGGGGTGTCGAGGAACGTCACCATGCCACGGTCAGTTTCAACGTGGTAAGCGCCGATGTGCTGGGTGATACCGCCGGCTTCGCCTGCGGCTACCTTGGCACGACGGATATAGTCGAGCAGGGAAGTTTTACCGTGGTCAACGTGGCCCATTACGGTCACAACCGGTGCACGGGAAACTGCCTCACCTTCAAACTTCAGGGACTCGGCCAGGGAATCTTCCAGGGCGGTGTCGCTGACCAGGGTCACTTTGTGGCCCAATTCTTCAGCAACAAGCTGGGCAGTTTCCTGATCCAGTACCTGGTTGATGGTGGCCGGAGTGCCCAGCTTGAACATGAACTTGATGATTTCAGCAGCCTTGACCGACATCTGCTGGGCCAGATCGCCCACAGTGATGGTCTCGCCGATCTTCACTTCACGCACGACAGGGCCGGTTGGGCTCTGGAAACCGTGGGCGTTGCGTTTCTTCAGCTTGGCCTTGCCGCGACCACCACGACGGAAGCCATCGCTTTCTTCGTCGGTAGTGCGTGGGGCAACGCGTGGCGCAGGCGCTTTCTCTTTGACCGAGGCACGATGCGGAGCGTTTTTGCGCTCGCCATCGCCACCACCACCGCGACGATTGTTATCGTCGGCACGCGGTTTGTCCGGACGACGAGGTTCGTCGCGCTTGCGAGCGTCAGCAGCCGGTGCTGGTGCAGCGGCAACCGGAGCGGCCTCACGCACAGCTTCAACTGGCGCGCTAGGCGCAGCGACCGCTTCAGTGGCAGCAGGTTGCGCAGCAGCAGGCTGGCGACGCGCTTCTTCTTCGGCGCGACGCTTGGCTTCTTCTTCAGCCTTCTGACGAGCAGCATTTTCTACTGCGCGACGTTCTTCCAGTTCGCGTTTGCGCTCGGCTTCGATTTCTTCCGGGCTGCGCTGTACGAAGACTTTCTTCTTGCGTACTTCAACGCTGATGCTCTTGCTACCAGCAACACGCAGGGTGCTGGTGGTTTTGCGCTGCAATGTAATCTTGCGCGGTTCTTCCACTTTCGCCTTGTGGCTGCTCTTCAAGTGAGTCAGCAAAGACTGCTTCTCACTATCGCTCACACCTTCATCGGCGGCGGTGTGCGGCAGACCTGCCTCACGCATCTGCTGCAACAGGCGCTCTACCGGTGTTTTGACCTCATCGGCCAGTTGTTTCACCGTGACTTGCGTCATGCACTTCTCTCCTCAGGCCGCGCCTAGTTACTCGAACCAATGGGCTCGGGCGGCCATGATCAACTTGCCGGCACGATCATCGTCAATGCCGTCGATGTCGAGCAGATCGTCAATAGACTGCTCGGCCAGGTCTTCGCGGGTAATTACGCCGCGCACCGCCAGTTCCATCGCCAAATCCTTGTCCATACCCTCAAGCGAGAGCAGGTCTTCGGCCGGATGGGCGTCTGCCAGCTTTTCCTCAGTAGCGATGGCTTTAGTCAACAAACGATCCTTGGCCCGAGCGCGAAGCTCGTTGACGGTGTCTTCGTCAAAGCCGTCGATGTTGAGCATTTCTTCCAACGGTACGTAGGCAATCTCTTCCAGGCTGGTGAAGCCTTCATCTACCAGCACCTGCGCCAGGTCTTCATCGACTTCCAACTCTTCGATGAAGTTGCGCAGGATGTCACCGGTTTCAGCTTGCTGCTTAGCCTGGATGTCCGATTCGGTCATCACGTTCAGGGTCCAACCGGTCAGTTGGCTGGCCAGACGCACGTTCTGACCACCACGACCAATGGCCTGAGCCAGATTGTCTGCGCCAACGGCGATGTCCATTGCATGGGCATCCTCGTCAACGATAATTGCCGCCACTTCAGCCGGCGACATGGCGTTGATCACGAACTGCGCCGGGTTATCGTCCCACAGGACGATGTCCACACGCTCGCCACCCAACTCGCCCGACACCGCCTGGACGCGCGAACCGCGCATACCAATGCAAGCGCCTTGCGGGTCGATGCGTTTGTCCTTGGAGCGGACCGCGATCTTGGCACGCGAACCCGGGTCGCGGGACGCAGCCATGACTTCGATCAGGCCTTCGGCGATTTCCGGCACTTCGATACGGAACAGCTCGATCAGCATTTCCGGCGCGGTACGCGACAGGATCAACTGTGGGCCGCGGTTCTCGGTGCGGATTTCCTTGAGCAGCGCACGCAGACGCACGCCAACACGGAAGGTTTCGCGGGAAATGATGTCTTCGCGAGCCAGCAACGCTTCGGCGTTGTTGCCCAGGTCGACGATCACGTTATCGCGGGTGACCTTTTTCACGGTGCCGGAGATGATTTCACCCAGGCGCTCGCGATAGGCGTCAACGACTTGAGCGCGCTCGGCTTCGCGAACCTTCTGCACGATGACCTGTTTGGCGGTCTGTGCAGCGATACGGCCGAATTCGATCGATTCGATCTTTTCTTCGACGACATCACCGACCTTGGCACCAGGATGCGTTTCGGCAACCTTGCTTGGCCAGGTTTCGATGGCCGGATCATCAAGATCGGCTTCTTCGACGACCGTCCAGCGACGGAAAGTCTCATAGGCACCGGTGTGGCGGTTGATTTCCACACGCAGATCAACTTCGTCTTCAAAACGCTTCTTGGTAGCAGTGGCCAGGGCCAGCTCCAGCGCTTCAAAAATCACGTTTGCCGGTACGCCCTTTTCATTGGATACCGACTCAACAACCAGCAGTACTTCTTTGCTCATCGTACGCCTCGCCTTTCGCAAGCCATTGGATCCGCGGGATCCGCGTCTCAGTCAAAACTGGGAATAATGTTGGCCTTGTCGATCATATCGATCGGCAACAGGAACTCATGGTCTTCTACCTGCACCACGACATCCTGCTCTTCTACACCGCGCAGAAGGCCCTGAAAGTTGCGTCGCCCTTCAAAGGGAGAGCGCAGCTTGATCTTCACTTGTTCACCGGCAAATTTTGCAAACTGATCAATAGTGAACAGTGGGCGTTCCATGCCTGGCGAGGAAACTTCGAGGGTGTATTCAACGGCGATCGGATCTTCAACATCCAGCACACCGCTGATCTGACGGCTGACAATGGCACAATCGTCCACCAGCACGCCGCCCTCTTTATCGATATAAACGCGCAACATTGAGTGGCGACCTTGAGCCGAAAACTCAATACCCCAGCATTCATAGCCTAGGGCCACGACCACCGGGGCCAACAAGGCCTGCAACTCTTCTAGCTTGCTCGACACCTGAACCCCCTCGTGCATGTATGTGCATGCTGTGCAAAATAAAAAAATGGGCGAAACGCCCATCCTTGAAACGCCGTCGAACAGCGGCGTTGAAAGTGTCCAGCTAACAAAAAGCCCCTTAAAAGGGGCTCCGCTAAAACTGGTTGCGGGGGCCGGATTTGAACCGACGACCTTCGGGTTATGAGCCCGACGAGCTACCAGACTGCTCCACCCCGCGACAAAGCTGGGGCGGAAGTATACGACCGATCCCTTAAAGGGTCAATGTAACCTTCCACCTACAAGAAAGCCCGCAACAGCGGGCTCTCCTGATAATTGGTACCGAGAAGGGGACTCGAACCCCTACACCCTATGGGCACAACCACCTCAAGGTTGCGTGTCTACCAATTCCACCACCTCGGCAATACAGCGTTTACAACCCTTCTTACTTCTGCTCTTGAGCTGGAGGTACGTCAGTCGCTGGAGTAGCCGACTTTTGCTCTTGAAGCACCGGGACATCATCAGAAGCCGGTTTTGCTTTTGGTACTTCCAACACTGCTGGATTTGGGAGACCTACTTGAGTCAGCACATGAGCTTTCTCTTTAGCAAAGTAACCTAACCCCAAGCTGGTTATGAAGAAACCGGCGGCAAGTATAGCAGTAAACTTACTAAGAAAGGTAGAGGAACCTTGGCTTCCGAACACAGTATTTGAAGCACCTGCACCGAAAGACGCACCAGCATCCGCACCTTTACCCTGTTGCAGCAAAACCAGAGCAACTACGCTCAGAGCAGCCAACAGATGAAAAACGACTACGACTGTTTCCAGCATTTTTTCAGTTTCCCGCGGCGCGACAGATCGCACCGAACTCATCTGCATTCAGGGAAGCTCCACCAATGAGCCCCCCATCGATATCCGGCATGCCGAACAGTTCGACCGCATTGGCCGCCTTCACGCTGCCGCCGTATAGAAGCCGCACACCTTGTGCGACTTCAGAATTCTCCGCCGCCAACTGCGCACGGATGGCTGCGTGCACATCCTGCGCCTGTTGCGGTGTAGCAGTCAGCCCGGTGCCAATGGCCCAGACCGGCTCGTAGGCGATTACTGCCTTTGCAAACGCACCAACACCCAGTTCCTCGATGATGCTGCCCAGTTGACGCGAGACAACTTCAAGAGTCTTGCCCGATTCGCGCTGCTCCAGGGTCTCCCCTATGCACAACACCGGAATCAAGCCACAAGCCTGTGCTGCTGCGAACTTGCGATTGAGCGTCCCATCACGCTCGCCCATCATCTGACGGCGCTCGGAGTGCCCGACAAGCACGTAGGAACAACCCGCATCGACCAACTGACTCGGCGCTATCTCACCGGTCAATGCACCTTGCATGGCTTCCACCGCAGAATTCTGCGCGCCGACCTGGATCGACTTGCCCTTCAAGCCATCAACCACTTGGGTGATATGCAAGCAAGGCGGGAAAACCGCGACATCAACACCGCTCGGCAAGGCCAAGTGACGAAGGCCATTGATCAGCTCAGCGACACTGGCGCGGGTACCGTGCATCTTCCAGTTACCAGCTACCATAGTGCGACGCATGCTGTACCTCGTCGGTCAAAGTGGGCGCAGATGTTACCCAACCACATCATCACTGGCAAGCCGAATTCAGGCGCAAACTTCAGTTACCAGTTTTGCCAGGTCTTCGGCATGGCCGCGAACCTGTGTTTCATCGTCACCTTCGACCATGACACGCACCAATGGCTCTGTGCCGGACTTGCGCAACAGCACACGGCCACGCCCCGCCATTGCCAGGGTTACACGCTCGCATGCCTCTTTGACAGCCGGATGCTCAATAGGATTTTCACCGCCAGCAAAACGCACATTCAGCAATACTTGCGGACACTTGCGCATAGCTTGGCGCGCCTGGGCCAGGCTCTCTTCACGACGCTTCATGGCCATAAGCACCTGGAGCGCAGCAATGATCGCATCACCTGTCGTGGTGTGCTGGAAGCAGACAACGTGCCCGGAATTCTCGCCACCCACCTGCCAGTTGCGCTCAAGCAGCTCGGCGATCACATAGCGGTCGCCGACATTGGCACGCACGAACGGAATACCCAGATCCGCCAAGGCCAGTTCAAGCCCCAGGTTACTCATCAGCGTACCGACGACACCACCTTGCAGCTTGTTACGCTCATGCATGTCGCGGGCAATGATGAACAGGAGGTCATCACCATCAACAATGGCGCCTGTGTGGTCCACCATCAGCACGCGATCACCGTCACCGTCGAAGGCAATACCCAGGTCGGCATGCTCGGCAAGGACGGCCGCCTGTAACTGCTCCATGTGGGTGGAGCCACAGTTCTCGTTGATGTTCAATCCGTTAGGCTGAGCCGACAGCACCGTCACGTCTGCGCCCAACTCCTTGAATACGCTCGGCGCCACCTTGTAGGTCGCACCATGGGCGCAATCGACCACAATCTTCAGGCCGGCAAAATTGGTGCTGCTTGGCACGCTGCTTTTGCAGAACTCAATGTATCGGCCGGAGGCGTCGTTGATACGCGACACTTTGCCAAGCTTGCTGGACTCGACCACCGTCATCGGCGCATCCAGAAGCTCTTCGATCATCAGCTCGATCTCGTCCGGGAGCTTGGTGCCCTGGCCCGAGAAGAATTTGATGCCGTTGTCATCATGAGGGTTATGCGAGGCACTGATTACGATACCGGCTTCAGCATGAAAGGTACGCGTGAGGTAAGCGATCGCCGGCGTCGGCATCGGCCCCAGCAGCATCACATCGGCACCTGCGGCAGACAGCCCCGCCTCCAACGCCGACTCGAACATATACCCCGAAATACGAGTGTCCTTGCCCACTAGGATGCGGCACGCGCCCATGCTGCGGAACGCCATACCTGCAGCCCAACCGAGCTTGAGCATGAAATCAGGAGTAATTGGGAACTCGCCGACCCGACCGCGAATACCGTCGGTACCAAAATATTTTTTAGTCATAAGTGCTCCATCATTCTTATTCGGCTGATTCTACCGCGGCCATCATACGCACCACATCCATCGTCTCGACAACATCATGCACCCGCAAGATACGCGCCCCCTTGGTGACTGCAAGCGCCGCCAGCGCAAGACCGCCGTACAGCCGCTCGCCCACAGGACGATTCAGCGCCAGCCCGATCATGCTCTTGCGTGAAACGCCGACCAGAAGAGGCCGACCAAGGGCATGCAAGGACTCCATATGTTTGAACAGACTTAGATTGTGCTGCAGGGTCTTGGCGAAGCCAAAACCGGGATCGAGGACGATCTTTTCTGCAGCAATCCCGGCAGCAGTGCATTGCGCAACCCGCTCGGCAAGAAACCCACTCACCTCACCAACAAGATCATCGTAGTGAGGGTTGTCTTGCATATTGCCGGGCTCACCCAGCATATGCATCAGGCAAACCGGCAAACCGGTGGCCGCAGCCGCATCAAGCGCACCGTCACGCTGAAGCGAGCGCACATCGTTGATCAGCCCCGCCCCAAGGCGCGCCGTCTCACGCATCACGGCCGGCGTCGACGTATCAACCGAGATGATCACATCCAGCTCACGTGCAATGCGCTCAACAATTGGCGCAACCCTCTCCAACTCTTCCAGGGGAGAAACGATGCGAGCGCCAGGCCGCGTCGACTCCCCCCCCACGTCAATCAACGTCGCGCCAGCCGCCACCATCGCCTCGGCATGACGTAACGCCGCATCGAGTTGACTGAAGCGACCACCATCGGAAAAGGAGTCGGGGGTTACATTGAGAATGCCCATGACGTGCGTATGGGCCAAATCAAGAACCCGGTTGCCGCAAGGCAACCGGGTGGAGGACAACACAGAAGTCATTTCAAACCTTAGACGTCAGCTGCGGGACCGCCAATCGGGGTTTCAGGGCGTTCGTTCTGAACCACTGGCGGAGTGCCAGAAGTGCCCGAACCACCTTCCCAATCGCGAGGCTCGCGCGGCGTGCGACCGGCCATGATGTCGTCGATCTGGTCGGCGTCAATGGTCTCGTACTTCATCAGCGCATCTGCCATGGCATCCAGCTTGTCGCGGTTGTCCGTGAGGATCTGCTTGGCCGTGCCGTAGCACTGGTCAATGATGCTGCGCACCTCGGAGTCGATCAGCTTGGCTGTCTCACCGGAGAAGCTGGCGTTTTGACCACCACCGCCACGCCCCAGGAACACTTCGCCTTCTTCCTCGGCATACATCAATGGACCGAGTTTTTCCGACAAGCCCCACTTGGTCACCATGTTCCGCGCAATCTGGCTGGCACGCATGATGTCGTTGGAAGCACCAGTGGTGACGCCGTCGAAGCCCAGGGTCATCTCTTCAGCAATCCGGCCGCCGTACAGCGAGCATATCTGGCTGATCAGTGCACGCTTGGAGAGGCTGTAACGATCCTCTTCCGGCAGGAACATCGTGACACCCAGCGCCCGACCACGCGGGATGATCGACACCTTGTAGACCGGGTCGTGCTCAGGCACGACACGACCAACGATGGCGTGACCAGCTTCGTGATAAGCGGTGTTCTGCTTCTCTTTCTCGGACATGACCATGGATTTGCGCTCGGCGCCCATCATGATCTTGTCTTTGGCCAATTCGAACTCTTTCATCTCCACGATACGCTTGCCAGTACGGGCAGCGAACAACGAGGCCTCGTTGACCAGGTTAGCCAGGTCGGCACCGGAGAAGCCTGGAGTACCACGGGCAATCACGGCCGGAGCCACGTCGTCGCCCATCGGCACTTTGCGCATGTGCACTTTCAGGATCTGTTCGCGGCCACGGATATCCGGCAAGCCCACCACAACCTGACGGTCGAAACGGCCTGGACGCAGCAGCGCAGGGTCCAGCACGTCAGGACGGTTGGTGGCAGCGATCACGATGATGCCGTCGTTCATTTCAAAGCCATCCATCTCAACCAGCAACTGGTTAAGGGTCTGCTCACGCTCGTCATGACCGCCGCCCATACCGGCGCCACGGTGGCGACCGACGGCGTCGATTTCATCGATGAAGATGATGCAAGGCGCATGCTTTTTAGCCTGTTCGAACATATCGCGAACACGGCTAGCACCAACACCGACGAACATCTCGACAAAGTCAGAACCGGAAATGGTGAAGAAAGGCACCTTGGCTTCACCGGCAATTGCCTTGGCCAGCAAGGTTTTACCGGTACCCGGAGGGCCAACCATCAGCACACCGCGAGGAATACGGCCACCCAGGCGCTGGAACTTGCCCGGATCGCGCAGGAACTCGACCAGCTCGCCCACTTCTTCCTTGGCTTCGTCGCAACCCGCAACGTCAGCCAGGGTGGTTTTCACCTGGTCTTCAGAGAGCAGGCGAGCCTTGCTCTTGCCGAAGCTCATCGGGCCGCCCTTGCCTCCCGCACCGCCTTGCATCTGGCGCATGAAGAACATGAACACGGCGATGATCACCAGGATCGGGAAGCTGGCTACCAGCAATTGGGTCCAGATGCTCTGCTGCTCAGGCTGCTTGCCTTCGACCACCACGTGATTATCCACCAGGTCGCCGATCAGACCGTTGTCCTGGATTGCCGGACGAATGGTCTTGAAGCTGTCGCCATCGTTGCGTTTGCCGGTGATCACGTAGCCATCAACCGCTACGCGCTCGACCTTGCCATCCTTAACTTGCTGGATGAAGTCGGAATAGTTGAGGGTCTGCGGCTCGTTAGGGCTGGAGAAGTTGTTCATCACCGTCACCAGGACAGCCGCGATGATCAACCACAGGATCAGATTCTTTGCCATATCGTTCAATTAACTACCCTCTGAAGCAAGCTCCGCTACTGGCGCGCGCTTCGCATGATATTCACCGGCCTAACTTACTACATTACCTACAACACTGGCAGGCGCCGTCTGTAACCCTTTGTGAAACTTTGACTACACAATATTCGTAAAGCTTCGTGACGAAAGCGATATAAAAAAACCTATCGACTCCCTTCAAACCTTCAAAGACGCTCATCACTGGCGGCGCCTTCGATGCCACGGAACCCCCGCGCCAACAGATACTGCTCGCGAGACCGGTCACGCGAGGAGTCCGGTTTGCGCATCTGTACCTTGTCGAACAGCTTGCGAATGTTCTTGTGGTACTCGTCGAAACCTTCCCCCTGGAAGACCTTGACCAGGAAATCACCACCCGGACGCAATACCCGACCCGCCAGATCCAGTGCCAATTCGCACAGGAACATGGCTCGCGGCATATCAACAGCCGGTAACCCACTCATATTGGGTGCCATGTCGGAAATCACAAGGTCCACCTGCGAATTTCCTACAGCTTCCAGGATCTCGGCCAGGACCGCATCCTGGGTGAAGTCACCATGCACGAAGGTCACATCCGGGATGCTGTCCATCTCCAGGATGTCAGAAGCGATCAATCGGCCTTGCCCACCAATCAGACGACTGGCCACCTGGGACCAGCCACCCGGGGCAGCGCCCAGGTCGATCACACTCATGCCGGGGCGAAACAATTTGTCCTTGTCCTGGAGCTCCAGCAGTTTGTAGCTGGCCCGGGAACGGTAGCCGTCCTTTTGCGCCTTTTTGACGTAAGGATCGTTGAAATGTTCTTGTAGCCACTTAAGGCTGGTTTTGGAACGGGCCACGGGCCACCTCGAAAAATAAAACGGGTCGTGATTAACTGGGCGGTCCCGGACTCGCTCGGGTAAACTGGCCGCCGCTTTTTACAAGATCAGACGCAGGGGTCAGATTATGCCGCTCACTCAAGAGCAGAAGAAACAGTACAAATCCATTGGCCACCATCTGAAACCAGTTCTGATTGTGGCAGATAACGGTTTGACTGAAGGTGTGTTAGCCGAGTTCGAACGTGCGCTGAACGATCATGAACTGATCAAGATCAAGGTCAACATCCTTGATCGCGAAGCGCGCCTGGCTGCCATTGCAGAACTGTGCAAGGCAGGCAAAGCGGACCTGGTCCAGGTCATCGGCAAGATGGCGCTGCTGTATCGCAAGAACTTCAGCGTCAACAAGCAACTGTCGAACGTACACCGCTTCAAGTAGCTTTTAAATTACAAAAAGGGTCACGGGCGTGCTTCGCGCGCCCCGCCACTCCATCCCGGTGCAGGCTGTAAAACCAGCACCAGGCCGGAGAACCCTAGCACAAGATAGCTGAATAGCTGCCAACGCAACGCTTCCGGCAACCAGACATGCACCACGCAAAACATTGCGCATGCATACAGCGCCATCAACAGCAGTTGCCCGCGAATATCCCGCCACAAACTCTCCAAGCCCTCGGCCTTGACCAGCACCAATGCCTGGAGCGTCACGCACGCCGCCGCGAAACCCACCAACAGCGCACTGAGTAATCCATCGATCTCATCGATCAGCAGCGGTGCCAGGCCTATCAGGCCGAGCGCCGGCAGCACACCAATGTGCAACAACCAAAGGCCGCCCACCCAAAGCATCTGAGAGAGCTGCCAAAGCATGGCGCCCGCACGAAGCGGGCGCCGTCTTTCAGACGTGACGAACTTCAACAATCTCGTACTCGATTACGCCACCTGGCGTCTTTACAGCCACCACATCACCCTCTTCCTTGGCAATCAAGGCACGGGCCAGCGGGGAACCGACAGAGATTTTGCCGAGTTTGAAATCAGCTTCATCCTCACCAACGATGTGGTAGACCACGCTTTCGTCAGTTTCAACGTTGGCGATTTCCACAGTGGTGCCGAAGATCACCTTGCCTGTCTTCGGAATGGTCGTCACATCGATGACCACCGAGTTCTGCAAACGGCCTTCGATGTCACGGATCCGCGCCTCGACCATACCTTGCTGCTCGCGGGCAGCGTGGTATTCGGCGTTTTCCTTCAGGTCACCCAGTTCGCGGGCCGTACCGATGTCCTGGCTCAGCTTCGGACGGACGACCTTGGTCAGGTGGGCGTGCTCCTCTTCCAGGGCCTTGAAGCCCTGGACGGTCATTGGGTATTTGATCATGCCTTCAATCCTGCGTGTAGATCCTGCAAGCGGCGCACGGTCTTTTCAGGACCGAACTTGAGCGCTTCGCAGATGGCTTCGCCAGCAGCAATGGTGGTGGTGCAGTAGATCTTGTGCTGCAAGGCGTTACGACGAATGGAGTAGGAGTCCGCGATCGACTGGCGACCTTCGGTGGTGTTGATGATCAGGGTGACTTCGTCATTCTTGATCATATCGACCACATGCGGACGGCCTTCCGTCACCTTGTTCACGCGACGCACTTTCAGGCCGGCAGCTTCGATCAGCTTGGCGGTCCCGGCGGTGGCCACGACTTCGAAGCCCAAGTTGATCAGATCACGGGCTACGCCTGCAACCAGTGGCTTGTCGTCATCACGCACGCTGATGAAGGCAGTACCGCCGGTCGGCAGCACTTCGCTGGCGCCCATCTGGGCCTTGGCAAAGGCTTCACCGAAGGTATCGCCCACACCCATGACTTCACCGGTGGACTTCATCTCTGGGCCCAGGATCGGGTCCACGCCAGGGAATTTGGCGAATGGGAACACCGCCTCTTTCACGCTGTAGAAGTTCGGAATGATTTCCTTGGTGAAGCCGATTTCCTTCAGGGTCTTACCGGCCATCACGCGCGCAGCGATCATGGCCAGGGAGACGCCGATGCACTTGGAAACAAATGGCACGGTACGCGAAGCACGTGGGTTGACTTCGATGACGTAGATGTCTTCGCCTTGCAGCGCCAACTGTACGTTCATCAGGCCGACTACGCCCAGTTCCAGGGCCATTTTCTTGACCTGCTCGCGCATCTCGTCCTGGATGTGCGCTGGCAGCGAGTACGGTGGCAGCGAGCAAGCCGAGTCACCGGAGTGAACGCCCGCCTGTTCGATGTGCTGCATGATCGCGCCAATCACCACGTCGGTACCGTCGCACACCGCGTCCACGTCCATCTCGATGGCGCAGTTGAGGAAGTGGTCCAGCAGCACCGGGCTGTCGTTGGACACTTTCACCGCATCGCGCAGGTAACGCTTGAGTTCTTCTTCTTCGTAGACGATTTCCATCGCACGACCGCCCAGCACGTAGGACGGACGCACCACCAGCGGGTAGCCGATCTTGCTGGCTGCGCGGATGGCTTCGTCTTCACTGCGCACAGTGGCGTTTGGCGGCTGACGCAGGTTCAGGCGCTCAACCATTTGCTGGAAGCGCTCGCGGTCTTCTGCACGGTCGATGGCGTCCGGGCTGGTACCGATGATCGGCACGCCGGCAGCTTCCAGGGCACGCGCCAGCTTCAGGGGGGTTTGGCCGCCGTACTGGACGATCACGCCTTTGGGCTTCTCGACGCGCACGATTTCCAGCACGTCTTCCAAGGTCACTGGTTCGAAGTACAGGCGATCGGAGGTGTCGTAGTCAGTGGAAACGGTTTCCGGGTTGCAGTTGACCATGATGGTCTCGTAGCCATCTTCGCGCAGGGCGAGGGCGGCGTGAACGCAGCAGTAGTCGAATTCGATACCCTGGCCGATACGGTTCGGACCGCCACCCAGGATCATGATCTTGTCGCGACCCGACGGCGCGGCTTCGCACTCTTCCTCATAGGTGGAGTACAGGTAGGCGGTGTCGGTGGAGAACTCGGCCGCGCAGGTGTCAACGCGCTTGTAGACCGGGAAGATCTCCAGCTTGTGGCGATGGGTACGCAGGTTCTTCTCGGTCACACCCAGCAGCTTGGCCAGACGTTGATCAGAGAAACCTTTGCGCTTGAGGCGGAACATCATGTCGCGGTCGATGCTGGCCAGACCCAGGGTCTTGACCTTCTCCTCTTCCTTGATCAGATCTTCGATCTGCACCAGGAACCACGGATCGATCATGTTCATGCCGAAGATATCTTCGACGGTCATGCCGGCGCGGAAGGCGTCCGCCACGTACCAGATACGCTCGGCGCCCGGCACGGTCAGCTCACGCTTGAGCACGCTCATGCTTTCCGGGTTGCTCAGGTCGAGCTTCTCGTCCAGGCCGCAAACGCCCACTTCCAGGCCGCGCAGGGCTTTCTGCAGGGATTCCTGGAAGGTACGGCCGATGGCCATGACCTCACCGACAGACTTCATCTGGGTGGTCAGGCGCGCGTCAGCCTTGGCGAATTTTTCGAAGGCAAAACGTGGCAGCTTGGTCACGACGTAGTCGATGGACGGTTCGAAGGACGCCGGAGTCTTGCCGCCGGTGATGTCGTTCGACAGCTCGTCCAGGGTGTAACCCACGGCCAGCTTGGCCGCGACCTTGGCGATCGGGAAGCCGGTGGCTTTCGACGCCAGGGCCGACGAACGGGATACGCGCGGGTTCATCTCGATCACGACCATACGGCCAGTGTTCGGGCAGATACCGAACTGAACGTTGGAGCCGCCGGTTTCCACACCGATCTCGCGCAGTACCGCCAGGGAGGCGTTACGCAGGATCTGGTATTCCTTGTCGGTCAGGGTCTGTGCCGGAGCGACGGTGATCGAGTCACCGGTGTGCACGCCCATCGGGTCGAAGTTTTCGATGGAGCAGACGATGATGCAGTTGTCCTTCTTATCGCGGACAACCTCCATCTCGTATTCTTTCCAGCCGATCAGGGATTCGTCGATCAGCAGCTCTTTGGTCGGCGACAGGTCCAGGCCGCGGGCGCAGATCTCTTCGAACTCTTCACGGTTGTACGCGATACCGCCACCGGTGCCGCCCATGGTGAAGGACGGACGAATGATGCACGGGAAGCCCAGCGTCTCGAGGACCGCATTGGCTTCTTCCATGCTGTGGGCGATACCGGAACGCGGGCACGCCAGGCCGATGGACTTCATGGCCTTGTCAAAACGCGAGCGGTCTTCAGCCTTGTCGATGGTGTCGGCATTGGCGCCGATCATCTCTACGCCGAATTTTTCCAGGACGCCTTCGCGCTCCAGGTCCAGGGCGCAGTTCAGTGCGGTCTGGCCACCCATGGTCGGCAGCAGCGCGTCCGGACGCTCTTTCTCGATGATCTTGGCAACGGTCTGCCACTTGATCGGCTCGATGTAGGTAGCGTCGGCCATGGCCGGGTCGGTCATGATAGTGGCCGGGTTGGAGTTCACCAGGATGACGCGGTAGCCCTCCTCGCGCAGGGCTTTACAGGCCTGGGCGCCGGAGTAGTCGAATTCGCAGGCCTGGCCGATCACGATCGGGCCAGCGCCGAGAATCAGGATGCTTTTTATGTCTGTACGTTTTGGCATGGGTTTGTCACTCAAATCCGCAGGTCAGTCGGCAAGCCGTCTTGAACAATCTTTGAAGAGCCTGCGGGGGCCACCGACACTCAGGGCCGCCCGCAGGCCGCTCAGTCAGCGTCGCTTGGCCATCTCATTGATGAAACGGTCGAACAGCGGCGCTACGTCGTTCGGGCCCGGGCTGGCTTCAGGGTGGCCCTGGAAGCTGAACGCGCTCTTGTCGGTGCGCTCGATGCCCTGCAGGGAACCGTCGAACAGCGACTTGTGAATGGCGCGCACGTTGCTCGGCAGGGTGGCTTCATCTACCGCAAAACCGTGGTTCTGGCTGGTGATCATCACAACGCCGGTATCCAGGTCTTGTACCGGGTGGTTGGCGCCGTGGTGGCCGTGCCCCATTTTCAGGGTCTTGGCGCCGGAGGCCAGGGCCAGCAGCTGGTGACCGAGGCAGATACCGAACACCGGAATCTCGGTTTCCAGCACTTCCTTGATCGCCTGGATGGCGTAGTCGCATGGCTCAGGGTCACCCGGGCCGTTGGACAGGAACACGCCGTCCGGTTGCAGGGCGAGCACGTCGCTGGCCGGGGTTTGCGCCGGCACCACGGTCACGCGGCAACCGCGCTCGACCAGCATGCGCAGGATGTTGTACTTCACACCGTAGTCGTAGGCGACCACGTGGTAAGGCAGTTCAGCGGCGTCGATGGTCGCATGGCTGTCGGTCTTCAAGTCCCAGACCGTGGAGCGCCATTCGTACTTCTCTTTGACGCTGACGACTTTCGCCAGGTCCATGCCCTTCAGGCCAGGGAAACCTTGGGCTGCGGCAATCGCCGCCTCTTCGGAAATATTGTCACCGACCATGATGCAGCCGTTCTGCGAGCCTTTCTCACGCAGGATGCGCGTGAGGCGGCGTGTATCGATACCTGCGATCGCCACCACGTTGTTGGCTTTCAGGTAATCGGACAGCGACATCGTGTTACGCCAGTTGCTCGCAACCAGTGGCAGGTCACGAATCACCAGACCCGCCGACCAGACACGATCAGACTCGACGTCTTCCGGTGTAGTACCGGTATTGCCGATGTGCGGATAGGTCAGGGTAACGATCTGTTGGGCGTAGGAAGGATCGGTAAGGATTTCCTGATAGCCGGTCATGGCAGTGTTAAACACTACCTCTCCAACGGTCTGACCGTCGGCTCCAATGGCTTCGCCGCGAAAAATGCTGCCATCAGCAAGGGCGAGTATGGCTGGCTTAGTCAAGAAGACCTCCCGTAAATAAAGCCTGAAAGGGCGATCGCAGGTTGTAAAAAAGCGGAGTGACGTATGGACACGTCACCCCGCTTCTTCACCGAATTATTCTGCGCGCTTTTAGTGGACACACTAAAGCTGTAGCTTACAGAAAAAGGCTTTTTTGGTCCACCGCTAATGAGCCTTAAAGGCAGGGGAATGCGACAGGACGTCGCTTAGCGGGTAAAAACGGGGCCTAAGCATAAGCTTGAGGCCCCGTTTTAGCTACTGATTAGTGCAGATCCAGCACATCGCGCATGTCGTAAAGGCCCGCCTCGCGCCCCTCCAACCAGAGCGCAGCACGCACCGCGCCCTTGGCAAACGTCATGCGACTGGACGCCTTGTGCGTGATTTCCAGGCGCTCGCCCTCAGCGGCGAACAACACGGTGTGGTCACCCACCACATCACCACCACGCACGGTTGCAAAGCCGATGGTGTCGCGCGCGCGCGCACCGGTGTGGCCTTCACGGCCATACACCGCCACTTTCGACAAGTCGCGACCCAACGCATCGGCAATCGCTTCGCCCATGCGCAGAGCAGTACCTGACGGCGCATCGATCTTGTGGCGGTGATGGGTCTCGATGATTTCGATATCCGCTTCATCCCCGAGCACACGGGCGGCCAAATCAAGCAGCTTGAGCGACAGGTTCACGCCCACACTGAAGTTGGCCGCGAAAACGATAGGAATATCCTTGCCCGCCTCCACCAACAACTGCTTCTGCTCAACCGTCAAACCGGTAGTACCGATTACCATCGCCTTGCCCGCCTTGCGGCAGAACGCCAGGTTTTTCAGCATCACGTCCGGCAGAGTGAAGTCGATCAGCACGTCGAACTCGTCAGCTACCTGCTCCAGGTTGCCGGACAACGAAACGCCGATGCGCCCCAGCGAAGCCAACTCACCGGCATCCGCACCGATCAACGTGCTGCCCGGGCGGACGATCGCCGCGGTCAGCCCGGAGGCCGGCGAGCGCTGCTGCACCGCCTCGACCAGTGTCTTGCCCATGCGCCCGGCAGCGCCCATTACGGCTATACGTCGCATACTCAATTCCTTACAGGTCGCCGAAGAAGCGCTTCACGCCTTCGAAAAAGCCAGAACTTTGCGGCGATTGAGAGCTGTTACCGTCCAACGAACTGCGGAACTCTTCAAGCAGCTCACGCTGACGACGATCCAGATTGACCGGAGTCTCTACCGCCACACGGCACATCAGGTCACCAGCACCGCCACCACGCACCGGCGCAACGCCCTTGCCGCGGATACGGAACTGCTTGCCGGTCTGCGTGCCCTCAGGGATCTTGAGCTTGACCCGACCGTCGAGAGTTGGAATTTCAAGCTCGCCACCCAGCGCCGCATCAACAAAGCTTATCGGCACTTCGCAGAACAAGTGCTTACCGTCACGCTGGAAGATCGAGTGCTCGCGCACATTGATCACCACGTACAGGTCGCCCGTAGGACCACCTTGAGTCCCCGCCTCGCCCTCGCCCGACAGGCGAATGCGATCACCGGTATCCACACCCGCCGGCACTTTCACCGAA
The DNA here is from genome assembly GCF_023169845.1 of Pseudomonas sp. CYM-20-01. NCBI lineage: Bacteria > Pseudomonadati > Pseudomonadota > Gammaproteobacteria > Pseudomonadales > Pseudomonadaceae > Pseudomonas > Pseudomonas sp. CYM-20-01. The sequence goes on from NZ_AP025169.1 coordinate 5,985,412, forward strand.
AGGGTTTTGTACTCTTCGACACGGCCTTCGCCGTGGCACGAGTCGCACGGATCGGAAATGATCTTGCCCTGACCATGGCAACGCGGACAGGTCTGCTGCACCGAGAAGAAGCCCTGCTGCATACGGACCTGACCAATACCGCCGCACGTCGGACAAGTGATCGGCGAAGAACCTTTCTTGGCCCCCGAACCGTCGCACGGCTTGCAGTTGACCAGCGTCGGCACACGGATATTCACGCTGGTGCCGCGCACGGCTTCTTCCAGGTTCAACTCCAGGGTGTAGCGCAAGTCGCTGCCACGCTGGGCGCCGCCACGCTGACCACCCCGGCCACCGCCGAAGAAGTCGCTGAATACGTCGCCGAAGATATCGGAGAAGTTCTGACCACCAAAACCGGCACCGCCGCCACCCATGCTCGGGTCGACGCCGGCATGGCCATACTGGTCGTACGCCGCACGCTTGTTGGGATCAGACAGACATTCGTAGGCCTCATTGGCCTCTTTGAACATTTCTTCGGATTCTTTGCTATCCGGATTACGGTCCGGGTGATGCTTCATCGCCAGGCGACGGTAGGCCTTCTTCAGGTCCGCCTCGCTGGAGCCGCGCTCCACACCCAATACTTCGTAATAGTCACGCTTTGCCATAAGTCTTTGCACTCTTAAGGACGTTCAGCCAGACCCTCCTGAGCCTTGCCAAACTCGTTGAGCCCCAATACAGGCCCGGACCCAACTCACGTCAATTCAACGATCCTGGTCATTACTACTTTTAGCCAGGTACCCGGCCAAAAATGCGGTATTTACTGCTCGGAAAGCAGGAGCATTCCCGATCACACCGCCAGCATCCGAACACTGTCGCATGCTGTAAAAATTCGCATACCCCAGACACGCCAACGCGGGAGCAAGCTCCCGCGCGGCGACATCCTACCAGTCACCGCTTGATAGCGGTCAACCGGGCGACCAACTTACTTCTGGTCTTTGACTTCTTCGAACTCGGCGTCGACAACGTCGTCGTGCTTGGCTTCAGGCTCTGCGTGCTGCGCAGCACCGTCAGCCGGCTGGCCTTGTTCGGCGTACATTTTCTGAGCCACTGGCGCAGAGACTTTCGACAGCTCTTCGATCTTGGCTTCGATAGCCGCCTTGTCGTCGCCTTTTACAGCGGCTTCCAGGGCAACTACAGCGGCTTCGATGGCAGCTTTCTCTTCAGCAGTCACTTTATCGCCAGCATCAGCGACCATCTTGCGTGTCGAGTGAACCAGTGCGTCACCCTGGTTACGGGCGCCAGCCAGTTCAGCAAACTTGGCATCCGCATCAGCGTTGGCTTCAGCATCACGGATCATCTGTTGAATTTCTTCATCAGACAGACCGGAGTTGGCCTTGATGGTGATCTTCTGCTCTTTGCCGGTGGCCTTGTCTTTCGCGCCGACGTGCAGGATGCCGTTGGCATCGATGTCGAAGGTCACCTCGATTTGTGGCACGCCACGTGGTGCTGGTGGAATCTCGGCCAGGTCGAACTTGCCCAGGGACTTGTTCTGAGCCGCTTGCTTACGCTCACCTTGCAGCACGTGAATGGTCACAGCGCCTTGGTTGTCGTCGGCAGTCGAGAACACCTGGGATTTCTTGGTAGGAATCGTGGTGTTTTTCTCGATCAGCGCAGTCATCACGCCGCCCATGGTTTCGATACCCAGAGTCAGCGGGCTGACGTCCAGCAGCAGCACGTCTTTGACGTCGCCGGCCAATACCGCACCCTGGATGGCAGCACCCATGGCAACTGCTTCGTCCGGGTTCACGTCTTTACGTGCTTCTTTACCGAAGAACTCGGTAACTTTCTGTTGAACCAGTGGCATACGGGTCTGACCGCCTACCAGAATCACGTCGTTGATGGAGCCAACGTCGATACCAGCGTCTTTCAAAGCGATGCGGCAAGGTTCGATGGTGCGCTGAACCAGGTCTTCAACCAGTGCTTCCAACTTGGCGCGAGAGATCTTCACGTTCAAGTGCTTAGGACCGGTGGCGTCTGCAGTGATGTACGGCAGGTTTACGTCGGTCGACATGCTCGAGGACAGTTCAATCTTGGCCTTCTCGGCAGCTTCTTTCAGACGCTGCATGGCCAGCGGGTCACCCTTGAGGTTCATGCCGCTTTCTTTCTTGAACTCATCAACGAGGTAGTCGATCAGACGGATGTCAAAGTCTTCACCACCCAGGAAGGTGTCGCCGTTGGTGGCCAACACTTCGAACTGGTGCTCGCCGTCAACTTCAGCGATCTCGATGACCGACACGTCGAAAGTACCGCCACCCAGGTCATAAACGATCACGGTGTGGTCGCCTTTGGCCTTGTCCATACCGTAGGCCAGAGCGGCTGCGGTTGGCTCGTTGATGATACGTTTTACGTCCAGGCCCGCAATGCGGCCGGCGTCTTTGGTCGCCTGGCGCTGGCTGTCGTTGAAGTAGGCCGGAACGGTGATCACCGCTTCGGTCACTGTTTCGCCGAGATAGTCTTCGGCAGTCTTCTTCATCTTTTTCAAGACTTCAGCCGAGATCTGCGGCGCAGACATCTTGTTGCCATTTACTTCAACCCAGGCGTCACCGTTGTCAGCCTTGGCGATTTTGTAAGGCACCATCTTGATGTCTTTCTGTACGACTTCTTCGTCGAACTTACGACCGATCAGACGTTTAACCGCGTAAAGGGTGTTGTGCGGGTTGGTGACAGCCTGACGCTTGGCCGACTGACCAACCAGGATCTCGCCATCATTTGCGTAAGCAATGATCGACGGCGTGGTACGCGCGCCTTCGGCGTTCTCGATAACTTTGGCTTTGCCGTTTTCCATGACGGAGACGCAGGAGTTGGTGGTCCCCAGGTCGATACCGATAATTTTGCCCATGATTTACTCTCCCGAAACTTGAATTTGGTTGCCGCAGCAGTGGTGGCTAACTGCGGTAGCAATTAAACGCTTGACTTATAGATGGGGGCTTTACAGCGTATTTCAAGCCTGCTCATCAATAGAAGGCGAAACCGGTGCAGGCGCCTTGCTCACCACGACCATCGCCGGGCGCAGCAGGCGACCGTTAAGCAGGTAGCCCTTCTGGAACACTTTCAGCACGCTGTTAGGCTCCAGGTCATGGCTTTCCTGCATGGCCATGGCTTGGTGATGTTCAGCGTTGAACGGTTCGCCGCCGGTTGGATCGATGGCTTCCAGCTGATAACGCTTCAGGGTGTCCTGGAACATTTTCAGGGTCAGCTCGATCCCTTCGCGCATCGGGCGGATGTTTTCATCGTCCGGGTTGGACAACTCGAGACCACGCTCCAGGCTGTCGATGATCGGCAGCAAGTCACTGGCAAATTTTTCCAGCGCGAACTTGTGAGCCTTTTCTACATCCTGCTCGGCACGGCGGCGGACGTTCTGCAGATCGGCGGCAACACGCAAAGATTGATCCTGCGCAGCAGCCAATTGCTCTTCGAGCACTTGCACACGCGTTGCCAGCTCATCGCCGACAGCCGAATTGGCGTCTGGAGTTTGCGTATCCTGCGTCTGTTCGTCAGCCATAGTTTTCTCCTTTCAAAATCATGCACGAACTCAACTCGCGCTTCTGTTCCGGTATATGGGGCCACAATTTCCAGGTTCAAGAGCGCAGGCGTTACCAAAAGTCTTTCCCATGATCGGGATCAATTCCTGCCGCCCCATTCCGCATTGCGCTAAAAAACACGCTCATTCAAGCAAATCGAGCTAAGCGCCAGGATTGTCAGCCCTGAACAAAACACTGTATAAATAACCAGACCTAAAGCCTGGGAGCGCCCGTCATGCTCGTGCACCTGTCCGTACATAATTACGCCATCGTTGAACATCTGGATCTCGAACTGGATCGCGGGATGAGCGTAATCACAGGCGAAACCGGCGCCGGCAAGTCGATCATGCTCGATGCCCTGGGCCTCACCCTGGGTGATCGCGCCGACAGCGGCGTGGTGCGCCCCGGCGCAGACAAGGCCGATATCCTGGCCACCTTCGACCTGGCCGATATTCCCGAGGCCGAAACCTGGTTGACCGAACGCGACCTTAATAATGAAGGCCCGTGCATTCTGCGCCGGGTTATCACGGCGGAAGGTCGCTCTCGCGGCTATATCAACGGCACGCCCTGCCCACTGGGCGACTTGAAAGCCCTGGGCGAGTTGCTTATCGATATCCACAGCCAGCATGAGCACCAGTCGCTGCTGAAAACCGACACCCATCGCCGCCTGCTCGATGAATATGCCGGTGCCACAGACCTTGCCCGCCAGGTGCAACTTGCCGCCCAGCGCTGGCGCCAGACGCGGCAGGAACTGGAGCGACTCTCCAACTCCGGCGATGAACAACGCGCTCGTCATCAGTTGCTCAGTTATCAACTCGAAGAACTGGAAAGCCTGGGCCTGGGCGAGACTGAACTGGAGCAGCTTGAGCAGGAACACAAGAACCTCACCAACGCTGAAACCTTGCTGGGCATTTGTCGCCAGGTGGTAGAGCAATGCAGTGAAAGCGACTCAGGCAACGTGCTCAATGCACTGACTGCCAGCCTCAATCGCTTGTCGAGCGTGAACAATGCCTCCGGCTCGCTGAGCGAAGCTACGACACTGCTCACCAGTGCACAGATTCAGGTGGAGGAAGCGGTCGGTGAATTGAATCGCTTTCTGGACCACTTCGATGCCGATCCTGCACGCCTGCAGGAAATAGAAGAGCGCCTGGACACCATCTATACCCTGGCGCGCAAACATCGAATCCAGCCCACCGAAGTGGCAACGATGCAGCAAAAGCTGCTGGATGAAATCGAGACCCTGAATGCGAATGACGAATCCATCGAACGACTGGGCGAAGAACTCGCCTCGTTCGCTCGTCATTACCAGGAGAAAGCGCGCGAACTGAGCGACCTGCGCCAACAAGCCGCGACCGGCCTGGCCAGCGCAGTAGAGCTGGAGATCCAACGCCTGGGCATGCCGGGCGGGCGCTTCACCATTGAACTGCGCGCCAACGCCAGCAACGAGCTGCAACCCCACGGCCTGGAACAGGTGGAACTGCTGGTCAGCGCCAACCCTGGGCAGCCACTCAAGGCGTTGGCAAAAGTGGCATCCGGCGGCGAGCTTTCGCGGATCAGCCTGGCGATCCAGGTGATTACCGCGCAAACCTCCCGGGTGCCGACGCTGGTGTTCGACGAAGTTGACGTGGGCATTGGCGGGCCGACAGCAGAAATTGTTGGCCAACTGTTGCGACGCCTGGGGGATAGAGGTCAGGTACTGACGGTCACTCACTTGCCGCAAGTGGCAGCCCAAGGGCATCAACACTTGTTTGTGCACAAGGTACGCGGCAGTGATGCAACGCACACAGCCGTATCCAAGTTGAACAAGTCGGAACGCGTGGAAGAAGTGGCGCGCATGCTCGGCGGTATTGATTTGACCAAGGAGTCGTTGGCGCACGCGAAGAAAATGGTCGTGGCGGCAAAGGCCTGAGCGAAAAATTTCCTTCTTATAGAAAGCACGAAGGCGACCCTGAGGTCGCCTTCGATCGTTTTGCAGCGTAAATCTGCAGCGCTTGTTACTTTTTCTTACGGATGTAAAGGACCAGATTATGGTCAACCAGATCGAAGCCATGCTCTTCAGCAATCTTATGCTGCAGCGCTTCAATTTCGGGGCTGGTGAACTCGATAACCTCATTGGTATCCAGGTCAACCATGTGGTCGTGATGACCACCGTCAGCCAATTCGAACACTGCATGACCGCCGTCGAAATTATGACGAACCACCAGCCCTGCGGCTTCAAACTGGGTCAGCACACGGTAAACCGTGGCCAGGCCAACGTCCTCGTTAGACTCCATCAGTGCCTTGTAGACATCCTCGGCACTCATGTGGCGCTGCTCAGCAGAATCGAGCATTTGTAGAATCTTGACTCGTGGCAGAGTCACTTTGAGACCGGCTTTGCGTAGTTCGCTATTTTCAACCATGGTTAGCTTTCTCGCGGATGCTGCTTCGCAGCTTCTCTTAATACGGGTATGATCGGCGTTTACGTTGTCCCAGCCAAGATAGTGGAAGTCGCCCACCGATGCAAAACACCAAGCTCTTGCTAACCAGTTTCACCTTTGTGGGACTGCTCGCACTCGCCGGTTGTTCATTCCCCGGGGTTTACAAAATCGACATCCAGCAGGGCAATGTCGTCACGCAGGACATGATAGACCAGTTACGGCCCGGAATGACCCGACGGCAAGTACGGTTTATCATGGGCAACCCCCTGCTGACCGACACTTTCCATGCCGATCGCTGGGATTATCTCTACAGCCTGCAGCCAGGTGGCGGTGAACGCCAGCAGGAGCGCGTCAGTGTCATCTTCAATGGCAATGACCAGCTTGTCAGCCTGTCCGGCGACTTCATGCCCGGCGTAAGCCGTGATGAAGCCCTGCTTGGCAAGGATAACGGCAACAACGTGACTGCGCCTGCGCAGGAAGCTGAGAAGCCCAAGTCCGAAGTACCAGCCAAGCCCGGCTCCTTGCTCGACAAGATCCAGAAAGACGTCGACGGCGTGGAAACAGTGCCCGTCCCGACGCCTCAGCCTCTGGACACCAGCCCGCAGTAAGTTTGCGGCGCTCAACAAAAAGCCCGGCATGCCGGGCTTTTTGCTGTTTGCCATTTGACTGGCCTATGAACTCTGCTGCCTGGCCAAGGCCGCCTTGGCCGCGCGAAGCCGGCGCACTTCTTTCGGGTCCGCCAGCAACGGCCGGTAAATCTCAATACGGTCACCGTCCTGCACTGGGCGCACATCAGCATCCGTAACCACCCTGCCGAATATCCCCAAAGGACAATCCGCCAAATCCAGCTCGGGAAATTGCACTGCAATACCCGACGCCTGCACCGCAGCACGCAGCTGGGTGCCCGCCGGCGCCGTCACCGCCAGCAACACCTGGCGATCCTCGGCGGCATACACCACTTCGAACTCAACCATGCAGCTGCTTGGCCCGCTGACAAAATGCATCCACCAGGGTATTGGCCGCCTGGTTGAATAACGGGCCCAGCGTCGCCCGCACAATAGGCCCGGCGTAATCAAAAGAAAGATCCAGGCTGATTTTGCAGGCCTTATCCGTCAGCGCCTTGAACACCCATACGCCATGCAGCTGGGTAAACGGCCCTTCCTGCAAATTCATTTCGATGGACTTACCGGGCACCAGTACATTACGCGTAACAAAATGCTGACTAAGGCCGCCCTTCGCGACCCCGACACTGGCGACCATGTGCTCATCACTGCTTTCCAGCACCTCGGCCGTTGAGCACCACGGCAGGAATTCCGGGTAACGCGCCACGTCGTTGACCAGGTCATAGAGCGCCTGTGCCGGATAGGGCAACAGCGCCGAACGTTGAATATGCGTCGTCATGTGTGCGTTATTTCCACAGCTGAGGCAAACATCGCGAAAAAACAGCCCGATCCGCGAAAGAAAAAATCCAGAGAACTGCCCGCATTGTCCGGGATTCGTCCAACACGCTCAAGCACGCAGGTTGACCGTAGCCGACACGCTCGCAACTCCCTATAATGCCGCCCCTATGGCTAAACAAAAGAAACACCCCACAGGGACCATCGCGCAAAACAAAAAGGCGCGACACGATTACTTCATCGAACATCGGTTCGAGGCTGGTCTGGTCCTGGCCGGCTGGGAAGTAAAGAGTCTGCGTGCCAGCAAGCTGCAACTGGTCGACAGTTATGTGCTGCTCAAGGATGGCGAGGCGTGGCTGCTCGGCAGTCATATCACCCCGCTGACCACCGCGAGCACCCACGTGATCGCCGACCCGGTGCGTACGCGCAAGTTGCTGCTCAATGCCCGCGAACTGGAAAAGCTCGCAGCCGCTGTACAGCAGAAGGGTTATGCCTGCGTCTGTCTGTCCTGGTATTGGAGCAAGCACCTGGTCAAGTGCGAAATCGCACTGGGCAAGGGCAAGAAGGAATACGACAAGCGTGATTCCGAGCGCGAACGTGATTCCAACCGCGAACTGCATCGCGCCGTGCGCAACAAGGGCAAGGAAGAATAATCCTTGCTGCGATGCAGCCGTGGGCGCCCACCCTCGGCTACATCCCCTTGCGCCGCTCCGCACGCGCCACGCGCTGAACTTCCTGACGCACTTCCTCCAGCACTTCCTGCACATACAGCAGGTGACGTGTTGAAACCTCGCGCGCCTGCTCGGCGCGACCTTCGATAATCGCCAGGTACAAATCCCGATGCTGACTGATCAGCATGTCGCGGGTTTCCGTACGCTGTTGGTACATCCCACCAATGTTGGTCACCACGTTACGTTTGAGCAGGTCGAACAGACCGCGAATGGTGTGCAGCAACACGGCATTATGGCTGGCTTCGGCGATCGCCAAGTGAAACCGCGCATCGGCCGCGCCCTCCTCGGCCCGACTTACCTCATCGGACCGGGTATAGCAATCCTGTAGTGCTTCGAAGGCCGCCGTAAGTCGCTCGCGATCAACCTCCGTGGCGCGCAGCGCGGCGTAATAGGCGCAAGAGGCTTCAAGGGTCTGGCGAAACTCCAGCAGATCACGCTGGGCCTCGGGATTGTTCTCCAGCAGATGCAGCAGCGGATCACTGAACGTGGAGCCCAGGGACTCAGCCACATAATTGCCCCCGCCTTGGCGACTGACCAGCAAACCTTTGGCCGCCAACTTCTGGATCGCCTCGCGCAAGGAAGGCCGCGACACCCCGAACTGCTCAGCCAAAGCGCGCTCGGCCGGCAAACGCTCGCCCGACTTCAGCGTGCCCTCAAGGATCATGCCCTCAAGCTGCTCGACAATATCGTCAGACAAACGGCGCTGACGCACCTGATCAAACCCCATCACTCACTCTCCACCATCCCGACCACTCGCCAGGGCCTCTATTCTGGCCTATCGCGGCGCTTGCGGCACCTATCAGAACGCCTTCCTTTCAACCGATCAGAACACCCTGCACAGCGACCTACGACCAAAGTTTCGCAGGCGGCAAATTGACACGCCCCCAGCAAGGCTTTTACTCTAGCCAACAGCGACTGCAAATTGGTATTACCAATTATCCAAGCTGATCAAACAACAACAATCAGGGGCCACCCCATATGCAAACCTGGCAACAGCTCTACAGCCCGCTCGGCAGCCTCGGCCTGTCCGCATTGGCGGCCGTCATTCCGATCGTATTCTTCTTTCTGGCCCTGGCCGTATTTCGCCTCAAAGGCCACGTAGCCGGCAGCATCACCCTGGCGCTGTCGATCCTGGTGGCGATCTTCGCCTTCCAGATGCCGGTGGACATGGCGCTGGCCGCTGCCGGTTACGGCTTTGCCTACGGCCTATGGCCTATCGCGTGGATCATCGTCGCCGCGGTGTTCCTCTACAAACTCACGGTCAAAAGCGGCCAGTTCGAGATCATCCGCAGTTCGGTCCTGTCGATTACCGACGACCAACGCCTGCAAGTGCTGCTGATCGGCTTCTGCTTCGGTGCCTTCCTGGAAGGTGCGGCCGGTTTCGGCGCCCCCGTGGCGATCACCGCCGCATTGTTGGTCGGCCTGGGCTTCAACCCGCTGTACGCCGCCGGCCTGTGCCTGATCGCCAACACCGCGCCTGTCGCATTCGGCGCCCTGGGAATCCCGATCATCGTTGCCGGGCAAGTCACTGGCATCGACGCGTTCAAGATCGGCGCCATGACTGGCCGCCAATTGCCTCTGCTGTCGCTGTTCGTGCCGTTCTGGCTGGTGTTCATGATGGACGGCCTGCGCGGCGTACGTGAAACCTGGCCGGCCGCGCTGGTCGCGGGCTTGAGCTTTGCCATCACCCAGTACTTCACCTCCAACTTCATCGGCCCGGAACTGCCGGACATCACCTCGGCCCTGGCCAGCCTGATTTCCCTGACCCTGTTTCTGAAAGTCTGGCAGCCCAAGCGCACTGCGGGCGCACAGATTGCCGGCGCCACTTCCAGCGCTGCGGTCACTGCGAGCGCAGGCGGTTTCGGCCTGCCGCGCAACACGATTGTCTCGCCCTACAGCCTGGTGCAGATTTTCAAGGCCTGGTCGCCGTTCCTGATTCTCACCGTACTGGTCACCATTTGGACCCTCAAGCCGTTCAAAGCAATGTTCGCCGCCGGTGGCTCGATGTACAGCTGGGTGTTCAACTTCGCGATCCCGCACCTGGATCAACTGGTGATCAAGGTTGCCCCGATCGTGACCAACCCCACCGCTATCCCGGCCGTGTTCAAGCTTGACCCGATTTCCGCGACCGGTACCGCGATTTTCTTCTCCGCGCTGATCTCGATGCTGGTACTTAAAATCGACATCAAGACTGGTCTTACCACTTTAAAAGAGACCTTCTACGAACTGCGCTGGCCGATCCTTTCCATCGGCATGGTGCTGGCCTTCGCCTTCGTCACCAACTACTCCGGCATGTCTTCGACCATGGCGCTGGTATTGGCTGGCACCGGTGCAGCCTTCCCGTTCTTCTCACCTTTCCTCGGCTGGCTGGGGGTTTTCCTGACAGGTTCCGACACATCGTCCAACGCCCTGTTCAGCTCGCTGCAAGCCACCACTGCGCATCAGATCGGTGTGAACGACACCCTGCTGGTTGCCGCGAATACCAGCGGCGGCGTCACCGGCAAAATGATCTCGCCTCAATCTATCGCCGTGGCCTGCGCCGCCACCGGCCTGGTGGGCAAGGAATCCGACCTGTTCCGCTTCACCCTCAAGCACAGCCTGTTCTTCGCCACCATCGTCGGGCTGATCACCCTGGCCCAGGCCTACTGGTTCACCGGTATGCTGGTGCACTGAGACCTGCACGCTATAGGGTAAGAATCGACGCCGGACAACGGTTCCGGCGTCAGCTATTTCTGGAGGACCGATGAGCCTGCCTGCTGCTTTCCTGCGCGACGTCACACAACTGATCCCGAAAGATCGACGCTTCGACGACCCGCTTTCCACCCTCGCCTTCGGCACCGACGCCAGTTTTTACCGACTGATCCCACAGCTGGTAATCCGTGTGGAGTCGGAAGACGAAGTCGTCGCGCTGCTGCAACTGGCTCAGCGCGACCATGTTCCAGTGACCTTCCGCGCCGCCGGCACCAGCCTGTCCGGGCAAGCCATCAGCAACTCGGTGCTGATCGTGCTGGGGGACAATTGGAACGGCCGCGAGATCCGTGGGCAGGGGGCACAAATCCGCCTGCAGCCCGGCGTCATCGGCGCCCAGGCCAACGCGTGGCTGGCGCCGTTCGGGCGCAAGATCGGGCCAGACCCGGCATCGATCAACGCCTGCAAGATCGGCGGTATCGTCGCCAACAACGCCAGCGGCATGTGCTGCGGCACGGCGCAGAACACCTACCACACCCTGGCCGGGATACGCCTGGTATTGGCGGACGGCAGCCGCCTGGATACCGAAGACGCGGCCAGCGTGGCAGCGTTTCGCGAACAGCACAGCGCGCTCCTGGAACGCTTGGCGACACTCGGTCGCGAGACCCGGGCAAACGCTGAACTGGCGGCAAAGATCCGCCACAAATATCGTCTGAAAAATACCACTGGGCTGTCACTCAATGCCTTGGTGGATTTCGATGAGCCGCTGGATATCCTCAGCCATCTGCTGGTGGGCTCCGAGGGCACCCTTGGGTTTATCAGCGCGGTCACCTACGACACTGTGATCGATCACCCCAACAAAGCGTCGGCGTTGATTGTGTTCCCCGACGTCGAAACCTGCTGCAATGCAGTAACTGTCCTCAAGACCCAACCCGTTTCGGCCGTCGAGCTACTGGACCGTCGCAGCATGCGCTCGGTACAGAACAAGCCGGGCATGCCCGCTTTCGTACAGCACCTATCGGAAAATGCCTGCGCCCTTTTGATCGAGTCGCGTGCAGCTTCCTCGTCGTTACTGCACGAGCAACTGGCGCTGATCATGGCCTCCCTGGCCCCGTTTCCGGTGGAGAAGCAAGTCGGCTTCACCGAAGACCCTGTGGAAAACGCCCGCCTATGGGCGATCCGCAAGGACACCTTCCCTGCCGTCGGCGCCGTGCGCAAAACCGGCACCACGGTGATCATCGAGGACGTGACCTTCCCGGTTGAACAACTGGCAATCGGCGTGAATCGCTTGATCGAGTTGTTCGACAAACATCACTACGACGAAGCGATACTTTTCGGACACGCACTGGAAGGCAATCTGCACTTCGTGTTCACCCAAGGCTTCAACAGCGCGGAAGAAGTCGCACGCTACCAAGCGTTCATGGACGACGTAGCGCAACTGGTAGCCGTAGAGTTCGGTGGTTCGTTGAAAGCAGAACATGGCACCGGCCGCAATATGGCGCCGTTTGTCGAGCTGGAATGGGGCAGCGACGCCTATCAACTGATGTGGCAACTCAAGCGCCTGCTCGACCCCAACGGCATTCTCAACCCGGACGTGGTGCTCAGCGAAGACCCGCAAATCCACCTCAAGCACCTCAAGCCACTGCCCGCCGCCGACGAGCTTGTGGATAAGTGCATCGAATGCGGCTTCTGCGAACCGGTATGCCCGTCGAAAGGCCTGACCTTGAGCCCGCGCCAACGCATCGTTATCTGGCGCGATATCCAGGCGAAGAAACGCGCCGGTGTCGACACCACTGAGTTGGAAGCCGCGTATCAGTACCACGGCATCGACACCTGCGCCGCCACCGGGCTTTGCGCCCAGCGCTGCCCTGTAGGAATCAATACCGGCGACCTGGTGAAAAAACTGCGCAGCCGCGATGCTGACCGTACGAAAACCGCCGAATGGCTCGCCACGCATTTCGCCACCGCGCTGCAAGGCGCGCGTTTTACACTGCATGTGGCCAATGGAGCACGCATGCTGCTCGGCGCGCCGCGCCTGGCAAAGCTATCGGCCAGCGTGACCAAGCTGTCCAAGGGACAGATTCCGCAGTGGACCAACGCCATGCCACAGCCGGAAAAAGCCATTCGCTTCAGCCCGGCAGTGACGGACGAGCGGCCACGGGTGGTCTACCTGGCGGCCTGTGTCTCACGCGCCATGGGCCCGGCGGCGGGCGATAAAGAGCAGATGTCGCTGTACGACAAAACCCGCAATCTGTTGGAAAAAGCCGGCTACCAAGTCGTATTTCCCGACAACCAGGACGACCTCTGCTGCGGCCAGCCGTTCGCCTCCAAAGGCTACGCCGAACAGGCCGAACACAAGCGCCAGGAACTGATCGGCGCGCTGCTCCACGCCAGTCGCGGCGGGCTCGACCCGATCTACTGCGACACCAGCCCCTGCACCCTGCGCCTGGTGCAGGACCTGGGCGAAACGCGCCTGGATCTTTACGACCCTGTGCGATTTATCCGCACCCACCTGATGGATCGCCTCGACTTCACCCCCCAGGACGCGCCGATTGCGGTGCACGTCACCTGCAGCACCCAGCACCTGGGCGAGAGCCAGGCCCTGATCGACCTCGCTCGCCGCTGCTCCAACACCGTGGTGATCCCGGAAGGCATTCATTGCTGCGGGTTTGCCGGCGACAAAGGCTTCACCACGCCGGAACTCAACGCCCACTCACTGCGCAGCCTCAAGGATGCGGTGCAATATTGCAGCGAAGGCATCTCCACCAGCCGTACCTGCGAGATCGGCCTGAGCCAGCATGGCGGCATCGATTATCACGGGTTGGTCTACCTGGTGGACCGCGTCACCCAGGCCCGCGCTCACTGATCCTGCAAAAAAAACAGAACCCCTGCGCGCCGGCGTAGTCATCTGCATAGGCCTCGACACACGAGGCTCATCAGTGATGTCGCTGGCAGCGGTTGAACGCCAGCAGCGTCGAGCCCTTTTGCGCAAGGAGATACCCGATGAAGCGTTCCGCTCTTGCTGGCTTGTTCATTACCGCTGCGATGCTGGCTTCCCCTGTATTCGCGGCGGGCGAGCCGGATCTGTGCAAAATCAATCTGGACAAAATCAACAACGGTAAGGCCCTGCTCGCCACCGATACCAGTGGTAAAAGCGGCGAGATAGACACCGCCGTGTCCCAGGCCAAAGCGGCCCACGCCGCGGGTGATGACAAAAAGTGCATCGAGATCACCTCGAAGGCGCTGCAAGACCTGCAGAACAGCGAAAAAGGCGGCCAATAGGCAGCGCCATAGCGGAAGACCAACCTTCGGGTTGGCCTTCCGCGAGTGTTTGGCGTACACTGCATAGGCTTGTCACTCACTAAGAAACAACGAGTTACAAGCACGGGGCCGTTTAGGATTCGACGCCGGTCGCGAAACTTTAGGTGCATGCCGAGTTGGTAACAGAACTCGTAAATCCACTGTTGCAACTTCTTATAGTTGCCAATGACGAAAACTACGGCCAGGAATTCGCTCTCGCTGCGTAAGCAGCCTTAGCCCTGAGCTTCTGGTACCTTCGGGTCCAGCAATCACCAGGGGATGTCTGTAAACCCAAAGTGATTGTCATATAGAACAGAATCGCCGTGCAGTACGTTGTGGACGAAGCGGCTAAAACTTACACAACTCGCCCAAAGCACCCTGCCCTTCGGGTCGCTGAGGGTTAACTTAATAGAAACGGCTACGCATGTAGTACCGACAGCGGAGTACTGGCGGACGGGGGTTCAAATCCCCCCGGCTCCACCACCTCATCATCTAAAGACGTCCACGGACGTCTTTTTTTGTGCCTGGGATCCAGTGAAATCAAGGGCTTCAGGGCCATTAGCTTCCGCAGAGGCGTTTAGAGTTCCAGACGTTTTGGTATCCCATTTGGTATCCCGGACCCACCGGTGTTATTTTTGGGATACCAAAACGGTGTCGGAGGTAGCTCTCATGCCTACTAATGCAACCCGCCTCTCAGACCGCCAACTCAAGGCAGTCAAGGCAACAGGAAAAGACTTCGTTCTCACTGACGGCGACGGCCTTCAACTCAGAGTCAGAGCCAGTGGCTCGATGATATGGAATTTCAACTACCGCGAGCCGGTAACCAAAAACCGCCTCAATATGGCGCTGGGCCCTTACCCGGCTCTCTCGTTGGCGAACGCCAGAAAGAAAGCTCAAGAAGCACGTGAACTACTGGCGCTAGGCATTGACCCCAAGGCTCACCGCGATGAGCTCAGGCAAGCCAAGCTGGCGAAGACCGAACACACACTCGAGAAGGTGGCCAACGCCTGGTTCGAACTGAAAAAGCACTCAGTCACAACGGCCTACGCCGAAGACATCTGGCGCTCGCTCACCCTGCATGTGTTCCCCAGCTTGAAAGCCACGCCGCTCGCAGACATTACCGCCCCCATGATCATCAAGCTCCTACGCCCGATCGAGGCCAAAGGCAGCCTGGAGACGGTCAAGCGACTTTCCCAACGTCTCAACGAAATCATGGCCTACGGCGTCAACTGCGGGCTGATCTTCGCGAACCCGCTCAGCGGCATTCGGGCAGCCTTCAAGAAACCGCAAAAACAAAACATGGCGGCACTTCCCCCCGAAGAACTACCCGACCTGATGCTGGCGATTGCCAACGCCAGCATCAAACGCATCACCCGCTGCCTGATCGAATGGCAACTGCACACCATGACCCGCCCTGCCGAGGCTGCCGGAACGGCCTGGGCAGAAATTGATTTCGAGAAACGCATCTGGACCATCCCAAAGGAGCGCATGAAAAAACGCCGAGCGCACCCCATCCCCCTAAGCGACCAGACGCTCGCGCTGCTAGAGACACTCAAGCCCTACAGCGGCCACCGGGAACATGTATTTCCGGCCGACCGAAATCCGCGTACACACGCAAACAGCCAGACCGCGAACATGGCATTAAAGCGTATGGGCTTCCAGGATCGGTTGGTCAGCCACGGCCTGCGATCAATGGCCAGCACCATCCTCAACGAACATGGATGGGACCCGGAGTTGATCGAAGTCGCCCTCGCCCACGTCGACAAAGACGAAGTCAGAAGCGCGTACAACCGAGCGGACTACATCGAGCGCCGGCGTCCGATGATGGTTTGGTGGAGCGAGTACATCCAAAAAGCCGCAACCGGCAATTTGTCGGTGACGGCCATTCATGAAAACAAAAACGGGAACGTCATCCCGTTTCGTTAATCAGCTCCTACTGGCGACAGCGGCGACAGCGGCGACACTGGCGACAACCCACTTATTTAGCGGTCCTGCGCAAGGCGACAAAGCGGCGACCGTCGCCACCATCTGCATCGCCCACAAGCTTTTAAGGCCCAGCCCCTGAGGGCAGGAAGGCTTTGCCTTCCCGTCCTCAGGGGCTCACTTTAAAAACCGACGAACGGCCCACTGTCCATTCAAAGCCACCGTCCTCCATACACATCCATCGCCTAAAAACCCCACCCCATACACGGTTGACCACCCTCCGAGCACGCGCTACACCAGAGCCGTAGAGCGCTGTCATCGACAGCATTGCCCAGGTAGCCAGGGATCTTTAAGGCTACGCCCTACAGTGGTGGTCCCAGCCATGCGCGCTCGCTTCCAATTAGGCGCGCAGTCACGCCCAACGTGATCGAAGCCAACTTATCCACAGTGCAAATGCGGCAGCCCACGCCCGTCTCTTTCTCCAGGAAAGAGACGGGCGCCGAAACTACTGCCGCAGCCCTTGCCGGGCAACACATTGCAGCGTTTGTCACTGTGACAATCGGCGTGACAAACCCCGATGTCACCCGCAGCAGCAATGCAGATGATGGTGCCGCAGCCCACGGAATGCACTGCACCTGACTGACAGTCAGGCACGCGCTGGTCATCGCATTACTGCCTGTAACAGACTCAGGATCTCGCGGCGCTGGTCTCGTCAGCCAGCGCAGCCTCCACCCGCCCACCGTTATCGGTGCTCAGGAGGCCAGATCATGAGATGCCCAAGCTCCCGGTCGTAAAGAGCCGCCCGTCCCACGTAAGTGGACAACCCTCACAGGCTGCAGGGGCCTTGATCCCTGATAACACTCAACAACCGTGGCGGGGAGAGTGAGGGAGAAATTCGAAGCACCAGGAGAATGACGATGCAATTGTGCGAAGCGTTTGACCTGCCACAGCCGCTGCTGGAATACCGGCCCGAGCCGCTGGCGTATCCGGTCGAAGCGTTGGGACAGATATTAGGACCAGCCGTCGAACGCATGGCCGAGGTGATCGGCGTGCCCTGCGCCATGGCTGCGCAATCGGTGTTGGCCACTGCCGCCCTGGTGACCCAGTCGCACGCTAATGTGCAGCTCGATGGCCGTGTTTATCCGTTATCCCTGTACATGCTGACGGTGGCATCGTCGGGTGATCGGAAAAGCGCAGTGGATCATCTGGCGCTGGCGGCTGCGCGTGAGTGGGAGCGGCGGCAGTGGATGTTGTACTTGCAGCAACTGAAAGCCAATCGCGCCGCCATTCGAGGAAAGCACGAAGCTCGTGAGTTATCCGACCCCGTCCCGCCCAGGTTGATCATCGCCGAGCCCACCATTGAGGCGCTGATCAAAAACCTATGCCAGGGTTTGCCCAGCATGGGGTTATTCAACGATGAGGGTGGCCAGTTTTTGGGCAGCAGCACCATGAGCAAAGAGAACCAACTCAAGGCAATCACCACCCTGTCAGCACTCTGGGACGGCAGCCCTATCGACCGAGCGCGGTCCATGCCTGGGGAAAGCCTGCGAGCTTATGATCGCCGTCTCAGTCTGCATCTGATGCTGCAACCTTACCTGGCCAACCAGCTACTCACAGATCGAATGATCAACGGCCAAGGCATTCTTGGGCGCTGCCTGATCAGTTGGCCCGAACGCCTGGTGGGGCGGCGCTTGTACAAGGCCGTCGACCTGACGCGAGATGCCAGGATCCAGCGCTATCAAGCGCGCATTACCGCTCTGTTGGATAAGCCGCTGTCGCTACACAACGATGGTTCACTTAACCCTGACAGGCTGGAACTGACACCCAGCGCGCGCACTGCCTGGATCGATATTCACGACACCATCGAATGCCAATCTGGTGAGTTTGGCGAGCTGGCCGGCATTCAATCTGTCGCCGGGAAAGCAGCCGCCAATGTACTGCGTATCGCCGGGGTATTGGCGGTGATTGAAGACGCGCCCGTAGTGGACGAACCCCATATCCAGCGTGCCTCGACGCTGATGGATTACTACCTGGCCGAAATCCAGCGCCTGACGGAGCAAGAGCCCATCAACACGTTACGCGAGGAGGCGGATCGACTGCTGCGCTGGCTGACGCAAAAAGGCTGGACCCAATTTACCGTCCGCGACCTCAATCGCAATGGCCCCCGCTTTGCCCGCAAAAGCAGTCATCACACCATTACGCTGCTGGTCGAATTAATCTCACATAGCTGGCTGGACTCTTCTGACGGAAAGACCTTCGAGGTGCGCCATGTTCCGCCTCAATGACGCGGTGCGCCGTTACCAGGCGCAGCATCAGACACGACCTGCATTGCGGAGTGTCGCCACTTCCGTCGCCGCCTTGTCGCCATGCTTCAGAGCAGCAACTACAAGGGTTGTCGCCACTGTCGCCGTTGTCGCCACACCCGCCTTAGGGCCTGTCAACATCGGCCAACTGATCCACCAACTGCGCGAAGAGGGAGCAATACTGCGGCATCAGCAAAACGCCCTGATTATTCGTCCCGCACATTGGCAACAAGTGAACAAGATCAGCGCCCACTGGAAAGCGGTGCTGCGCTTTCTGCAAGACAATGAAAACGGTGAAGCCGATGGCATTGGTCGGCCGACGTGACGGGCGCAACTTTGGCTACGGCCGTCAGCTCAGCTATGCCGGCCCACAAGCGCTGAAAGATATGTTTGCCGGCGGCCACTTCGCTACGGTCAAAGCATACAGTGATCGCTGGCAGGCTTTCGTGAAGTGGTGTCGGTCAGCGGACGGCCCCGGTTACAACGACGCCCGCCAGATAGATCGCAGTACCTTGCACAGCTACGCCAAACACCTGCGTCAGCAAATCCAACAAGGTGAAATCTGCATCGCCACCGCGCAGAACCGCCTGAGTAGCGTAAACCGTACCCTCGCAGCACTACGCGGCGACCAGTACGTGAAAATCGCCAGCCCGAGCAAGACACTCGGCATGCAGCGATCAAACGTACGCACGCGAGCACCGGATGGCCAAGAGCATCAACAACTGAGTCGAGTGATTGAAGCGCTTCGTGAGCAGCAACACTACCGCGTCGCTGCGATCGTCTACTTGGCCCGCGCAACCGGCATGCGATTGCGCGAAACGATCTTGGCTGACCTGCCACGTTTGCAATGTGAGGCTAAACACTTAGGCCGCATCAATATTCAGGATGGGACCAAAGGTGGCAGGTCCGGAGCTTCGGCACCACGCTGGGTCGTGGCCAATGAAAAAGTGAGGGCGGCGCTACAGTTCGCTCGAAATGCGTCACCAATCGGCAGCCGTAACTTGCTGGCTCGAGACGAAAGCTACGCAACGTTCTTGCAACAGACCGTGTGCCCTGCGCGTAAAACACTGCACGAACAAGGACTGAAAAGCTTTCATGAACTAAGAGCGGCTTACGCTTGCGAACGGTACAAGCAACTTACCGGTGACCCCGCACCGGTTAGTGGTGGCCACTGTTATCGCGTTGATCACGACCTTGCTCGACAGGCGCGCCAACAGATCAGCTTTGAGCTCGGACATCACCGAATCGACGTGGTATCAGCATATATTGGAGGTCGGACATGACCAAGCCATTCGATATGGCGCTTTTCCTGAGTGGCGTATTGACTGGCTCGACTGCTACGCAGCAACGCCATCTTCGGCAAGCCCGGATTATGCATGTGGCTATTCAAAAGCGGTGGCAGCGCGAGAATCCGTGGGTTTGGCAGGTTAAGCATGTGCGATGGTTTCTGGCTTTCTATCTAGACGGCCGCGCGAATACAACGTTGTATTACTATCGGCTTACTGCACGATTGATCTGGAGCCGCATGGGACGCACCTCGTCATTGCGTTGATGAGATTGCTAGCCTCATCCCCTGAAAGCGACCTAGAGCTGTTGCAGCACGGAAGAAGATATGTAGTGCTCAATTCATGGTTGGACGAGATAACGTTTAGGTAGATTACTTTATCTCACTAACACTTAGGCGGTGAGTCACGAGTATTTCCAAACCATCCTCGTAACCCACGCTCCCATATGAGCCCCCCTAACCAATTGTTTGCTGGCCATAGTGCTGGCTATCAAAACATGGCCTAAGAAACTAGAATCGTTGCTTTCTTGAGGATTGGCGCTCCAAGCGGCTTCGAAGGCCGGGAGCGCTGTGAGCTGTCCTCATACCCGTGTTATTAAAAGGATGCTGTTTTGGCTCAGTTAGAAAACATCGAGGCAATTGAAAGACGGCTTTGGAAGGCGGCAGACACCCTTCGTAGCAACTCTGAACTAGCCAGCAACGAATATTTCCTGCCCGTGATGGGCTTGATTTTTCTGCGTCACGCCTATAGCCGCTTCCTCGCCGTAAAGGGACAAATCGTTGCGAGTTTGCCGAGCCGGGGCGGCAAGCCCCGTGAGCTCACGAAGGAAGATTTTTCGCAGAAAGGGGCAATTTTCCTCAATCCTAAGGCTGAATTTGACGCCCTTGTAGCGCTGACCGACGCCGATGATCGTGCCGAAGCCATCATCAAGGCGATGGAGTCCATTGAGAAGGATTATGCCAACCTAGCGAGCCAGTTGCCTAAGAACGAGTATCGCAGTATCCCGAACGATGTCCTCGGACAGCTCTTGCGGACCTTGAACCCGGACGAGTTGAAGAAGGCTACCGGGGATATTTTCGGTCGCATCTACGAGTACTTCCTGACCGAGTTTGCCGACCAAGGGGCGCATGACGGTGGAGAGTTCTTCACGCCTGTATCTTTGGTGCAGCTCATCACCAACGTGCTGGAGCCCGATCACGGTATCGTATTTGACCCGGCGTGCGGCTCTGGCGGCATGTTCGTGCAAAGCGCTCATTTCCTAGAAGTCCATAAAGAAGATCCGAACAAACTCACCTTCTTTGGCCATGAGAAGAACCGTGTAACGACTCGCCTCTGCAAAATGAACCTTGCTGTTCATGGTCTTGAAGGTAACGTTGTCGGCGGCGAACAGGCCATCACATATTACAACGATCCCCATGAAAACCTTTGGGGCAATGTCGATTTCGTCATGGCGAATCCTCCGTTTAACGTAGACGAGGTGGATGCTGAGAAAATCAAGAATGATCCGCGCCTGCCATTTGGCATCCCCGGCATCAACAAAACCAAGAAAGTCCCAAATGCAAACTATCTCTGGATTCAATATTTCTATAGTTACCTAAATGACAAAGGGCGGGCAGGTTTTGTCATGTCCTCGCAAGCATCAAGTGCGGGCCGTGAAGATGTCAAGGTGCGCGAACAGCTTGTGAAATCAGGCCATGTCGACGCCATGATCGACATCCGCAGCAACTTTTTCTACACACGTACAGTCCCCTGTCAGCTTTGGTTTCTTAACAAAGATAAACCCAAGGAGCACCAGAACAAAGTCCTGATGCTTGACGCAAGGAATGTTTACCGTAAAGTCACACGAAAAATCTACGACTTTAGCCCTGAGCAACTTAATAATTTAACCTCAATTTTATGGCTATATCGAGGAGAGGCGGATCGTTTTATTGAGCTTGTGCAAAGCTATATAGATAGAGCACTGCTCGAAGCCCACGCTTGCGAAAAGTCAGATAAATTACTTGCAGAGCCGGTTCCAGATTTTATTGCAGCGTTTAAGGCGCTCTATGCAGCAATGGAGCCATTCCTTAAGCAATTGGAAAGTGGAGCTAGTGCTGAACATTTGCATGTTACTCTGCACGGTGAACTACTCACAGCTGTTGAGCAAATTGATTCTGACTGGGCTAGCTTAAAAGTTTTGAAAAACGACCTACACAAATGGTGGGGCGGCAGCACAAAAGAGACAGCAAAAGAGCTGTACGACTTTACAGAGAAAGATGTTTGCCTCAAAGAACTTGCTGTGAATAGCCGTGATTTGATTAAGCTGATTGACCACTCTTACAAACTCAGCACACGGCTTATTGAGCTTTGCGAAGGCGAGCATACTGCGAGAGAAAGTGAACACTGGGATTACGCAAGCATCCATGGAACTCGTCGTGTAAGTCTGAAAAAAACAGCAGATGCCGCGAGGCGAGTAGCGATAGAGCAGCTCAAACAAGTTCGATATTTTTATAAACAAGCGCATTGGCTGCTACACCGCTTTCCCGAAGGGAAACTAGCAAATGTGAAAGGCCTCGTCAAACTTGTATCAATAGAAGATATTGAGGAGGCTGATTGGAGCCTAACTCCAGGGCGATACGTTGAAGTAGCACCTGAGGAAATTGATGAGGATTTTGATTTTGACGAGGTAATGAAAGATATCCATATTGAGCTCAAGGGGCTAAACGAAGAAGCCGTATTCTTAGCGGAAAAAATTTCGCAGAATTTTGAAGGGCTTGGGGTATGACTTGGGTTGAGCGCTCACTAAATGAGCTTGGATATGTCTCTCGGGGAAGGTCCCGCCATAGGCCAAGAGATGCCGAACATCTTTACGGTGGTCAATATCCTTTTATACAAACCGGCGACGTAAAGCACGCGGGGCTATATCTTAACGATTTTAGCCAAACTTATAGCGAAGCAGGGTTGGCTCAGAGCAAGCTATGGCCTGCTGGCACGCTATGTATAACAATCGCTGCCAATATTGCTGAAACCTCTATACTGGGAATTGACGCATGCTTTCCTGATAGCATCATTGGGTTTATTCCCGATAGTGAAAAGGCGGATGCTCGATACGTAAAATACCTGTTTGATGCAAAATTAAAGCTTGAATACAAGCAATTCACTCAGGGGGCGGCGCAAGACAACCTTAGCCAAGAGAAGCTTCTTTCAATAAAGTTTCGAGTCCCTCAAGAGCTTAGTGAGCAAATAAAAATTGCGAACTACATATCCACCTATGACGATTTAGTAAGGAATAACAATCGGCGTATTCAGCTTATTGAAGATTATTGCCGACAATTATTCAACGAGTGGTTCACCCAGCTACGCTTTCCAGGGCACGAGCATATTAGAGTTACGAATTGTGTGCCAGACGGATGGGGAAATGTCCCACTCAATGAAATTTGCACTGAGATCAAAAATAGCGTCTCTCCGGATAAGCTTGATCCGGATACGCCTTACATCGGATTGGAGCACATGCCGCGCCGCTCAATTACTCTGAGTCAGTGGGATTCAGCAGAGAGGGTAACAAGCACAAAGCTAAGGTTTTCGCTAGGGGATATTCTGTTCGGAAAAATCAGACCGTACTTCCACAAGGTGGGCTTTACCCTCTGCGAAGGCATTACCTCTTCCGATGCTATTGTTATAAGGCCTGCAAGCGGGTTACTTTACTACTACTGCCTGCTATATTTATCCAGTGATTTTTTTGTTGCTCTTGCCTCGAAGACTGTAAAAGAAGGATCTAAGATGCCCCGGGCAGACTGGAGCTACCTGAAAACATCAAAGTTAAATGTCCCGCCAGAGCCTCTGCTGGATGCTTTTAATGAGCAAGTTTCTGATGCTATTGAAACACTCAAAACTCTCTCGATTCAAAACAAGACTTTGATCAGAGCCCGTGACTTACTATTGCCTCGACTGATGAATGGAGACATCACCGTATGAATGCGATGACCGAGGATCACCTAGCGCAGGAAACGACTACTAACTACCTATTGCATGACTTGCAGTGGGATGAGTCGATCTACGCCATGCAGGAGGTTTTAGGCAAGGAAGGCACCCTCGGTCGCACCAGTGAAACTGAAGTAGTGCTGAACCGCTACCTTGGCCAGAAGCTAATCGACCTCAATCCCGGTCTCCCGACGGAGGCCTATGAAGACGCTTTGCGTATTGTGAATGAGTACAGCAGCAGTTCTGTGCTGCTGGCGACCAATCGCGAGAAGGACAATCTTCATAAAAATGGCGTTGAGGTCAGCTTCCGCAACGAGAAAGGTGAGCGCGTCAAAAAGCGCCTTCGCCTTTTCGACTTCGATAATCTTGAAAAAAACCACTTCCTCGTCGTGCGAGAACTGTGGGTCAAAGGTGAACTGTATCGCCGACGCGCCGATATAGTGTGCTTCGTGAACGGCATCCCGCTCGTGTTCATGGAGCTCAAGAATGTCCATAAGGACATCAAGTCGGCTTACGAGAAAAACTTTGCTGATTACAAGGACACCATCCCGCATCTCTTCCACCACAACGCGTTCATCGTCTTGGGCAATGGCGTGGACGCCAAGATCGGCTCGGTCTCTAGCAAATTTACGCATTTCAACGACTGGAAGCGCTTGCATGAGGACAGTCCCGGCGTTGTGGACATGGAGACGCTGCTGAAAGGCACGTGCTCCAAAGCGAACTTGATGGACATCTTCGAGAACTACATTCTCTTCGATGAGAGCACTGGAAAACTCGTGAAAATCGTCGCCCGGAATCACCAGTTCCTAGGTGTTAATCGCGCCATTGATGCCGTGAAGGATCGTAAAGCCCGTGCCGGCAAACTCGGGGTTTTCTGGCACACCCAAGGCTCCGGCAAGTCCTATTCAATTGTGTTCTTTGCCCGTAAGGTCCACCGAAAGCTCGGCGGCAACTACACCTTTGTCGTCCTGACCGACCGCGAGGATCTAGATACTCAGATCTACAAAACCTTCGGCGGGTGCGGGGTTGTGGATAACGACCGTGATCCGTGCCGTGCCACCAGCGGCGAGCATTTGCAAGAGTTGCTGGGGCAGCACAAAGCTTTCGTATTCTCGTTAATTCAGAAATTCAACAAAAAGGTCGATCCCGAGAAACCTTACTCGGAACGGGATGACATCATCGTCATTACTGACGAAGCGCACCGTACCCAGTACGGCACGCTCTCACTAAACATGCGCAACGCCATGCCCGGTGCCAGCTTCATCGGCTTCACCGGTACGCCACTGTTCAAGGATGATGAAATCACCAAAAAGGTCTTCGGTGAATACGTCTCCACCTACGACTTCCAACGCGCCGTAGAAGACAACGCCACCGTACCGCTCTATTACGACGCGCGCGGCGAACAGCTACGCTTTGTAGATGAGGATGGCGACGAACATAGTGTTGCCGATCCGAAGGGCCTAAATGAGAAAATTGCGGCAAAACTTGAAGAGTTAGAGATTGAGGATATCGATATTCAGCAACGCCTGGAGCGCGCGCTGAAACGTGACTACCACATCATCACCAGCACCAGCCGCCTCGAACAGGTTGCACAGGATTTTGTCCAGCATTACGCCAATGGCTGGGAAACAGGCAAGGCCATGCTCGTTTGTATCGACAAAATAACCTGCGTGCGCATGCACAAGCTGATCGATGCCTACTGGCAAGATCACATCGCACTACTGGAAAAAGACCTGCCGAGCGCTCTGGATGAGCAAGATGATATCTGGCGTCGCCGTCAGATCGACTGGATGCGGGAAACGCAGATCGCCGTTGTGGTGAGCGAAGAACAAGGCGAAGTGGACAAGTTCCGTAAATGGGACCTGGACATCACCCCGCATCGTCGCCTGATGAAAGAGGGTTTTCTGCTTGGCGATGGAAAGCGTATCGACCTTGAGAGTGCATTCAAAAAGCCTGAACACCCGTTTCGCGTGGCTATCGTCTGCGCCATGTGGCTGACCGGTTTTGACGTACCAACCCTGTCCACACTTTATCTCGACAAGCCTTTGCAGGCTCACACGCTTATGCAGGCTATTGCCCGCGCGAACCGTGTTGCAGAAGGCAAAAATAACGGTCTGATCGTCGATTACTGCGGCATCCTCAAAAACCTGCGCGAGGCCCTGTCTACCTTTGCCGGTCGCGGAGATGAGGGGCATGGGGATGATGAGAGCGAACTCGACCCTACCTTGCCTAAGGAAGACCTTCTCGCAGAGCTCATCGAAGCCATCGGCTTTGTACGCGACTTCCTTCAAGTCCAGGGCTTTCGCCTTGAAGACATCAACGAGAAGACAGGCTTTGCGCGAAACGCTGCCATCATCGAGGCCAAAGAGGTAGTCAACGAGAACGATCAGACTCGCAAGCGCTTTGAGATTATGGCTCGCGAGGTCTTCAAGAAGTTCAAAGCCTGTATCAATGTGCCCGGCGTGAATGGGCAGCGCGATACCAGGGATGCGATCAATATCATCTACAAAAGTTTGCAGGCCGACCAGGAAGCCGCTGACATCAGCGACATCATCCGTCAGCTTCACGGGATCGTTGATGAAGCGATCCACACCCGTACCGCTACAGGTGAGGGAGCTGGGGTCTATGACATTAGCAAGATCGACTTCGAACGGCTGCGTTTGGAGTTTGCAAAATCTCCGGCCAAGCACACCGCCGTGCAGGGATTGAAGGATGTCATCGAAAAACGTCTGAACATCCTTCTGATGAAGAACCCCCTGCGTACTGACTTCCAGGCTCACTACGACAAACTTGTCGATGAATACAATCTTGAGAAAAACCGGCTCACTATCCAAAAGACCTTCGAGGCGCTTCTGAAGCTTGTCGATGATCTGAGTGCAGAAGAACGACGCGCCATGGAGGAGGGGCTTGATGAAGAAACTCTCGCCTTGTTCGACCTCCTCTCAAAGCCACAGCTCTCCAAGGGCGATACAGCAAAGATCAAGAAGGTCTCTGCCGAGCTGCTGGAAACCCTGAAAGCCGAGCGGCTTAGGGTCGAGAACTGGCGCGAGAAGGAAAGCACGCGCGACGCTGTGAAGCAGAAAATCTATGACTTCCTCTGGGACGACAGCACCGGGCTTCCGGATAAAGACTACAGTGAGAGTGAGATCAAAATCCTGGCTGAGAATGTTTTCCGGCACGTCTACAGGGCTTACCCGACCGTGCCGTCGCCGATATATGGGTACTGACATTTTCAGAGGGCCATAGCAGTGGTCATGAAGCATCCTGGCAAGATCAAATGTAAACAGGTCGTGGGAGTAGGCTGCATTATTCCAACTGGTATTCCAGTCAAAGATAAAAATCGATATTAATTCGATAAATTAATAGTTTGCTTTACGGGCTCAAATCCCCCCGGCCCACCAATTCGAAGCATCGACAGAACCCGCCTAGTGCGGGTTTTGTGGTTTCTGGAGTTTAGAAAGCCCACAGGACGGCCCTTCAGAATTTTCCGTCAAGCTATCGCGCCATTGATGAACTGGTGCAACGCCCACCACACAGATAGCCTCCCCCAGTCGCTGCAAAATCAGCGACCGGGTTTAGCAGCTCGTTTACTATCAAGGCCTGCAAAGCCACCATCCGTTCCAGCGATGCTGTCAGCATCCGCTGGTGCGTATTATGGCGGCTGTGCGTGGGGCACTTTCGGGTGCGCCGGGTTCCTTGATTCCTGGTCTGCTAACCCGCGTACAGTCGCCACCCTTTTCGTTTAGCAGCGATGTCTGGCGACTCCATCAATCAAGGAGTTTCAGCCATGAAAAAGATCACCCCCAATCCACCCCCAACAACCCTCTTCACCCTCGCCCCAGACATCTCCCCCGAAACCCTACTAATCCAAGCCAGCGAAACCCTCGCCTCACTCAACGCCATGACCACCGACCTGGCCTTCGAACTCGAAGGTGCCAGCCGTCACAAGCTGCTAGCCACCCAGCAATTGATCGTGCTGAGCGAACTGTTGGTAGAGCGAGTACTGGTCCTCACCCAAGACACACAAGCATTCCAATAATAAAAAAGGCCGAGGAAACTCGGCCTTTTACTGTCATGCGCTTCAGAAATCCCAGCGCGTCGTCACCATCACATTGCGCGGGTCACCGTAGTACGCCGAGTCATAGAACCCGATATTGGTGAAGTATTTCTTGTCGAACAAGTTGTTGACGTTAAGCGTGGCCGACAGGTTTTTCGTCAGTTGATAGCGCGCCATCACGTCCACCAGCCAGTACGGGTCCTGGGTGAATTTTTCCGAACGACCGCCGCCCGGATAGCCCCAGTTGCGCACGGTTTGCCAGCCCGCGCTCTGCCAGCGCGTGCCACCACCTAGGGTGAGTTTGTCCAGGCTGCCTTGGAGTTTGTAGCTGGTGTATAGGGTGACCTGATCCTCGGGCTCCCAGGTCGCCACTTTCTTACCATCAGCATCACGGGCGATCTTGTGGGTGTAGCCGGCTTGCAACTGCCAGCCGGGGGCGAGTTCGCCGGAGATTTCGGCTTCGTAGCCTTTGGTTTTGCTCTCGGTGCCCATGTACGCGTAATCAACGGCCGGCTGGGAGTTCCAGGCGGTATCGGCGATCGGGCGATTGGTCTCGTGCACCTCGAAGTAGGCGAGGCTGGCGTTCAGGCGACCGTCGAAGAATTCGCCCTTGAGGCCGATCTCGTAGTTTTTGCCTTCGTCCGGTTCAAGCATGGTGTTGGTGCGGTCGCGGTACTGGGTTTGCGGCTTGAAGATTTCGGTGTAGCTGGCGTAGGCGGTGAGGTTTTCGTTGAGGTCGTACGTCAGGCCGGCGTACGGCACGACCTTGCCGCTTTCTTCGGTGTCGCTGGTGCCAGTGACTTGATAGTTGGCCACCCGCGTGCCCAGCAACAGGTGCATCGCGTCGGTCAGGCTGAAGCGCCCGGTGATGTAGGTGCCGGTCTGACGCGTGATTTCATCGCTGAACCGGGAAGCCTTGCCCCACGCCGGTTCAATGGCTTCACCGTGCCAGTTGTAAAAGTCATAGGCGTTGTTGAAGTAGACAGGGTTACGGTAGTCCTTGCCCTTCCAGCGAGAGCTCGACACGGACTGCCCGATCACCAATTCGTGTTCACGGCCAAACAGGTCAAAGGGGCCCGACGCGTACACATCCAGGCTGTCGCTGGTGGTGTCACCGGTGTACTTGGCCGCATAGATCGAACTGGCGGTGGCGGAGTCCTGGGAGATGTAGCCCAGCGGCGCGTCATAGCCATTGACCTGATGGTTGTACTGGCCTTTGGTGACCCAGCCGTTGTCGAAATTGTGTTCCAGGGTGGCGAACACGGTGTGGCTGTATTGTTGCCATGAACCCCACTTGGGCCCGTTGTTGAACGAGCGCGGCAGGTCGAGTTTGTTGCCGGTGGCGTCGAAGATGGTGCGGGTGCCGGTCCAGCTGGAACCTTTGGGGTCGCTGTCCTGGTAGTCGGCGCCCAGGGTCAGCAGGGTGTCCGGGGTCAGGTCGACTTCGAGGATGCCGTAGAGCACGCTGGTCTTGCGCGAGTAGTGATCGAGGAACGACTTTTTGTCCTGATACGCCGCCACCGCACGGCCACGCACGTTGCCGGTGTCGGTCAGGGGGCCGCTGACGTCGACCTGGGAACGGTAGTTATCCCAGGAGCCCGCGCCCAGTTCGATGCTGCTTTTGAACTCGGAGGTCGGTTTCTTGCGGATCAGGTTGATGGTGCCGCCCGGGCCACCGGCACCGGTGAGCAGGCCGGTGGCGCCCTTGAGCACTTCGACGCGGTCGTAGATCGCCATGTCAGTCATGGTCTGGCCTGCCGAGTATTGGGCGTCGCGCAGGGTCGGAATGCCGTCGTACTGGAAGTTCTCGATGGAGAAACCACGCGAGTAATAGTTGGTGCGCTCGGTGTCATAGGTCGACACGGTGATGCCTGGCGTGTGGCGCATTACGTCATCGATGGAGTTGAGGCCGAAGTCATCCATGACCTGGCGGGTGACCACCGAGATCGATTGTGGTGTTTCCCGTGGTGTCAGTACCAGGCGCGTGGCCGTGGCGATGGTGCCCGGGGTATACGAGCCCGTGCCTTCGGTGACCGTGCCGAGTTGGTTGGCGCTGACTTGGGTGGTCTGCAACTCTACCTTGCCGTCCTGGGACAACGGCTTGGCGACCACGCGATAGCCACCCTGCTCGTGCTCCGCCTGCAAGCCCGCCGGGCTCAACAGGTGCTCCAGGCCTTCGTCCACCGAGAAATTACCTTTGAGCCCTTTGCTCTGAATGCCGGCTGCCAGCGCCGAATCAATGCCGATCATCACGCCCGCTTGCTGCCCAAAGGCCCCCAACACACGGTCCAGGCTACCGGGCGAAATGTCATACGCACGAGGTTGGGATTGTTGCTGGGTAGGCGCCGCAGTGGCGGCCATGATGCTGTGGCTTGCGGTTGCCACCGATAAACCGAGGATAACGGTGCGCAAAGCGCTGACGCGGCTGAGCATAAAGACTGTCCTGTCGTGAAAGGGTTGGGTGGACGCTTTTTTCTGCGTCTTACCTGTCTTGATGCTCGAGATGGGAAAACCTGCCACGCGGTGAACACTATTTTTCGGTCAGGCGGGCCCGACGGTCGCCAGGTAGCCGAACACCCGCTGCACGCGCACGGGCAACACCTTGGCCAGCAGGTCGAGGCTGGCTTCGGGCTGGTCCAGCGAGAACGAACCTGACACCTGCAAACTCGCCACCGCAGGGTCGCAGCGCAGCACGCCACGCCGGTAGCGGTCGAGTTCTTCGAGTACTGCGCCGAGCGGCATGCGCTCGGCGATCAACAGGCCTTGGGTCCAGGCGTCGGCGGTGGATGGCACGGCTGCTGGCTGACTGCTCTGAAGACGATTGAAGATCAATTGCTGGCCGATACCGAGTTGCGTGCCGACACCGTGCAACGGCTCGACAGAGGCGCTGCCCGAGAGCATCTGCACCCGCGTACCCTGCTGGCGAAGCAGGTCATGGCTGATGATGATCTGTGAGAATGCCGCAGGCCGTACCCAGCCATTGGCAGTCTGGACCGCAATGTCGGCGCGCGGGCCTGTGGTCAACAGCAGCCGACCGAGGTTCAGCGCCAAGTGGGCGCCACGGATATCCACAGCGGTGCGCGTATCCAACTGCAATTCCCCGGCATTGGCCAGGCGCAGGTGCCGTCTCTCCCCGGTAGCGGTGTGGTAATCGCTGAACAGCTCCGGCAACAGCGCCCGCTCGCGCACACTCAGGCCAACGGCGGTGGCCACGCTCAGGCCGGCGAGGCCCTTGAGCACGGTGCGCCGCGATGGACCACTGCGTGCGCGCAACAATTGGCGGGCGCTGGGCGCGGGCAATGTGTGCGTGTGGAGGCGCATGTCGCGGCTGAGCCCAGCCAAGCGCTGCCAGGCCAACTCATGTTGCGGGTTATCGTTGCGCCACTGCTGGCAAGCCTGCTGCTCGGCGGCGCCGCAGGTGCCCGATTGCAGCGCGACCATCCAGTTCAGCGCCTGGTCCAACACGTGCTCGTCCAGGGGCTGATTATTGGCGGGCTTGAAACGGTTCATGCCGCGTAAACCGCCAGGTAGCAATGGCGATAGGCTTTAAGCATGGCTTTTTGCACCACATTCACGCTGAGGTCCATGTGCTCCGCGATCTGTGGATAAGTCAGGCCATCCAACTGGGACAGCAGGAAGATCTCGCGCACCTTGCTGCCCAACCCGTCCAGCACCTGGCCGACGGCGTCCAACGCTTCAAGCACCAGCAAACGGGTTTCCGGCGACGGCATGTGTTCGGGCTCCAGGATCATCAGCGACTGTTCATACGCTCGCTCCAACGCCTGGCGACGGAAGTACTGCCCGCATAAACGGCTGGCGACAGTCGTAAGGTAGGCTCGCGGCTCACGAAAAACCGGCACGCTGCCGCTGCTCAGGATCCGCACGAAGGTATCCTGCGCCAAGTCCAGGGCCTGCTCTTGCCCACCCAGCTTGCGCCGCAACAACTGCACCACCCAGCTGTGGTGCTGGGCGTAGAGTTCGCCCACAACCTGATGGGCAGAAGAAGATGAGGCCATCGGTGCGATATCCAGGGGACGGCTAAGGAAAGTCACACATGATAATACTTCTCATTAGAGACAGGTTAGGAGTTTCTGTCTTACCTGAAGAATGCTGCGAGCTGTTGGAAGTCACCGATATGGACTACACCCGCTTACTCAAGCAGCCAGAAAAGTCCTGCATGTTGGCGCGCCGTGGATGAACTGGCGCGAACTCGGTTGCTCGAATAGTCTTCAGAGGACTGCTCGTCTGCCGAAGATTGAACGCAATCACTCAAGCCCCCAGACTCCAGCACGCCCATTCACGAATAAGGAGGCCCTTCATGCAAAGCACTGTCTCGCCCAGCCCCCTTGTGGGCGTCGGCCTCTATACCCCCAGTGAAGCCTCCCTTTACACCGGTATCCCCGCCGCAGATATTCGTAGATGGCTATTCGGTTACAGTTCCAACGGCATTCATCATCCCGGCCTTTGGCAATCAGAACTGATGGATGTGAACGAATACATATTGAGCTTCCATGACCTGCTTGAAATTCGCTTCGTGCACGCCTTTCGTCAACACGGCGTGAGCCTGCAAGCCATTCGCAACGCCTCCCGACAAGCCTCAGAGCTGTTCGGTCAAGCCTACCCGTTCACCTGCAAGCGCTTCCAAACAGATGGTCGCAGCATCTTTGCGACTGTTCTGGATGAGACAGGCGACGAGACACTGCTGGACCTGATTAAAAAACAATACGCGTTCAAGCACGTCATCAGCCCATCGTTGTACGAGGGGATCGACTACACCGGCAAAGGCTCGGCCCAACGCTGGTACCCAGTCAAACGCAGCAAGATCGTCGTACTGGACCCCGCCAGGAATTTTGGAAAGCCGGTACTGACTGGAGCGGGTATCGACACCGCAACGCTGTTTAACGCCTATGAGGCGGAAGGAAACGACACAAAACGTATTGCCCTGCTATACGAGATCCCACCCTCCGCTGTAAGAGCCGCTATCGAGTTCGAGCAAAGGCGCGCGGCTTGAATTTCCTTCTGGACCACAACCTGCCACCTGCACTGGCGCGAGCATTGAATGAACTTTCAAAAGTCCATGAGCATGGCGTAGTTCCGCTCAGGGATAAATTCCCCCAGAACGCAAGTGATGTTTCCTGGATATCAGTGCTTCGCGATGAAGGTGATTGGGTGGTTATCTCTCAAGACCGCTTTACCAAAGGGCATGCAGAAAAACAGGCATTTCGAGACTGCGGGCTCCCCATTTTCTGTCTGGCGAAACACTGGAATAACGAGACC
Source organism: Pseudomonas sp. CYM-20-01 (assembly GCF_023169845.1). Taxonomy (NCBI): domain Bacteria; kingdom Pseudomonadati; phylum Pseudomonadota; class Gammaproteobacteria; order Pseudomonadales; family Pseudomonadaceae; genus Pseudomonas; species Pseudomonas sp. CYM-20-01. Next base: position 6,018,308 of record NZ_AP025169.1, read on the forward strand.
TATTGGAACAAGGCGCACAATCTCGTGCGATGGTGGCCGGCCATCATGAATCAATCAGCGTTGATAAGAGGAGCAGCCGCATTCAGCGTGCCATGGCGTTTTTCTGCGCCCGGGAAATTTGATCAGATAAAAATGTAAGCCTGCAACGCAAAACAGTCCCTATCTGGAATCCCCCCCCACTTACGATTACCCTGCTCCCCTCTATCAGACACCCGGAAGTCCGATACCCGTGTTCAAGCCACTCGCCATCCTCACCCTTGCCTGCTCCCCTCTGCTTGCAAACGCCGCCGACCTGGCCGGTGTCTGGACCGGCACCTTGGGCAAGTCCGCGATCACCGCCTGTTTCAACGGTGCCCACGGCGCCAATGGCAGCTACTACTACCAACGCATCCTGACGCCCATTCAGCTCACTCAAGCCAACGCCAGTGAGCCGTGGGCCGAGGAAGGGCAAACCGGCTTCTGGCAGTTGGATGAGCCGCAGGGCGACACGCTGACCGGCACCTGGAGCAAAACCCTCGGCGGTAAAAGCCTGGCGCTGATGCTCAAACGCGCGGACACCGACGGTTGTGCCAGCGATGCCTATAACAATGCGCTTGAAGCCGTGCCACCCGCGGTAACGGTCGAGCGAAAAACCTTCGCCGAACACGCCTATCAAGTGAAGACCCAAGGGGGCCAGGTCATCCTGAAACTCGAAGGCGACGGTGCGGCCATCGACAAGATCAACCGCGAGCTCGCGCGCATGGCCATCAACCCGGACGGCCAGGCCGATTTCTACAGGGAGCGGCGCAACTCACTGGACCAGAGCGGCGGCACCACCACCAGCGAGATCGCGGTGGAACCGTTCTACTGGTCATCGCACTGGATCACCGTGCGGTTCTATCGCTGGTCGGCGGGCTACGGGCGCGGGGGCATCAGTTGGGGCCTGCACAGTTGGAACCTGCAAACCGGTGAAAAGGTCGACCCCTGGACGTGGTTGGGCGGCCATGAGCAATGGGACACGCCCTACTCGGGTCAGGTCAAACTGCCGGCCGCTTTCAGCACCTGGCTGACCAAGCAGACCACCACGGACGAAGGGTGCCCGGCCGTGACCAGTTATTCCTCGTTCGACTTGAGCTTCAACACCCAGGGCCTGCAACTGTCGACGCCCGCCCAAGGCGATGGCTGCGATAACGAACTGAGCTTTACCTGGGAGCAATTGGAGCCTGTGCTGACCCCGGAAGGTAAAGCCGCACTGCCCAGCTTGATGGCGCCGTGACCTACCTTACAAAAAACCCACATTCGTTCACGAAATATTCAGAAACGCCGACGGATACTAGCCCATTGCAATGACCGTTCCCCCGGACGGTCCTCCTGCCCTGGTAGCCACACTCCATGACGCGTCCCGCTCCCCTGCTGTTCCTGCTTGCTGGTCTGTTGTTCTTCTTTGCCCTGGGTAACCACGAGCTGCAAGGCTCCACCGAAGCCCGCGTGGCCGGGATCGCCATGGCCATGCACCTGGACAATAACTGGGTGGTGCCCCAGTTGTTCCGTGAACCTTTCCTGGAAAAACCACCCCTGAGCCTGTGGATCGATGCCGGGGCGATTCGCCTGTTTGGCGGCACCACCTGGGCGGTGCGCCTGGCTTCGGCATTTGCCGGGTTGTTCAGCGTGATGCTGCTTTACACAATGCTGCGCAAGTTCGGTCGGCCGCAGACGCTGGCGTTCAGCGCGGCCTTGATGCTGGCGACCATGGCCAGTTATTGGAGCAATGCGCGCGGTGTGGGTGAAGATTCGCTGCTCACCCTCGGCGTAACCACCGCGCTGCTGGCGTTCTACCAGGCCGTGCGACACGATCGCCAAGGTTCAAGCACAGGCGCCTGGGCACTGTTTACCGCAGGGATGGTGATCGCCACCCTCAGCAAAGGCGTACTGGGCCTGGCGATGCCGGGCATTGTGATTTTTGTGTACCTGGCCAGTACCAGCGTCATGGACAAGCGCCTGCGCCTTGGCGACTGGCTCAAGCCCGCGCTGTTCACCTTGGTGGCGCTGGTGCCACTGGTGATCTGGCTGGGCTTCCTGTTCCAGCGTGGCGGCATGCAAGCGGTGGCCGAAGTGTTGCTGACCAACAGCGTCGGCCGGTTCAGCGGTTCGTTTGTCGAGGCCGGGCATTACGAGCCGTTCTACTACTACATCGTCAAGCTGCCGGAGGCATTCCTGCCCTGGAACATCCTGGTGTACCTGGGCCTGTGGCACTTCCGTAAAACCCTGGTGCGCAACCGCTACCACCTGTTCTTCAGCGTCTGGCTGGTGGCGCAGTTCACCCTGCTGACCCTGGCCTCGAGCAAACGCACGGTGTACCTGATGGCACTCGCGCCAGCCGCCGCCGTCCTGGCCGCGGAGTATGCACGAGTGCTGCTGGATTGGCTGAAAGCCCATAAACCTGCGCTCTACACACATCACAAAACCATCGTGGGTGGCGTTTTCACCCTGGCCATAGGCTGCTACCTGATCGCCGCGTTCTGGTTTGCGCCCAAAGCGGACGTGCGCCAGTCGTTCGTCCCGGTGATCAGCCAGGTTCAGGCGTTCAAGGATGAAGGCAAGGAAGTGGTGCTGTTCCAGCCCAACGAGCGCATCGCCGGGGCCAGCGTGTTCTATCTGCAGGCCTACTTGCCGATCCTGAAGACCGAGGCCGAGCTGCACAGCTACCTCGGCGCCAAGCCCGGCAACGTTGCGCTGCTGGACCACACCGATGACCTGGCGACCCCGGTGAAGGTGATCAAGCAAATGTCGATCAATCGCCAGCCTTACTACTTCGTGGAGCAGTAAGGCCGGCGCGGGGCATCAGTGCTTGGTGACCTTGTCCAGGTAACCCATGGCAAACGCCGAGATCACGAAGGTCATGTGGATGATCACGTACCACATCAGATGCTGCGGATCGACGTTCTTGGCGTCCATGAAGATGCGCAGCAAGTGGATGGACGAGATCGCCACGATGGAGGCCGCCACTTTCATCTTCAGCGATGAAGAATCCATGGTGCCCAGCCAGTTGAGCTTCTCTTTGTTTTCATCGATATCCAGCTGCGAGACGAAGTTCTCGTAGCCGGAAATCATCACCATCACCAGCAAGCCGCCAACCAGGGCCATGTCGATCAACGACAGCAGCACCAGGATCAGCTCCGACTCGGCCATCGAGAACACGCTCGGCAGCAGGTGAATCACTTCCTGGAAGAATTTCAGCGCCAGCGCCAGCAGCCCCAGGGACAAGCCGAAATAGATCGGCGCCAGCAGCCAGCGCGAGGCGTACATAGCATTTTCGATAAAGCGTTCCATTGAATCTCACACAGCTTGGCTAGAAATGGCGGCGAGTATACCAGCCGCTATAAGACACCTGTCACCACGAGAAAACTGACCTGTGCGGCATCTGTAAGAGAATTTTTCTGCTAGTGTCGAGCCCAATAACAACTCGGCTCAATGACGTCGGACAGGAAAAACTCAGATGATGGATGTGCGATCCCCTTTGGCCAGTATCGGCCTGTGCGCGGCATTGCTGCTGGCTGGCGGCTGCTCCCCCAGCGACGAGCAGAAGCAGACCACCCTCGAAGAGAAAACCGCAAAGTTCGAACACTCCCTGGACAGCATCCAGGACCCCAAGCTGCGTGACGCCGTCGCCGACCTGGGCGGTTCGCTGCTGCTGCTGGAGCGGGCGCGGGTCAAGCTCGCCAGCAAACCCATCGAAGCCGAGTACGGCGAAGACACCCTGGCCCTGCTCAAGCACTACCCCACGCCCCAGGCGCTGGTGGACACCTATATCAATGGCCTGTTCGTGCTGCGCAAGACCTCCCACTCCGACTACCTGACCGACTTGCAGCCGGTGTTCCCGTTCAGCTTCAACATGCCTGACCAGTTCCCCTTCCCCCATGGCCTGGAGTGGCAGTCGGTGACCTTGAGCAACAACAAGGTCATCCCCTTCCAGCCGGAATGGTCGGAAACCGATCCGGGCATCCAACTGAGCCCCAGCAGCTCCAACCTGACCAACCCCGACGACCTGACGGTGACCTACCCGTTCATCGACGGCATCGAGACGGAAAACAAGAGCCAGCCACAGCCCGTCAGCCTCAAGGGCACGGTGGAAGTGGTCGCGCCGGGCAAGGTGTTGACCTTTGATCTGTCGAAAAAAGACGTGGGCCACAAGCGCACCGAGGGCAACATCACCCTCAACCTGCTGCTCCTGGAAAAGAACTACGCCGAGATCGAGCTGACCAACAGCCAACCGCTGGCGCCTGAAGTCGGCGATGAATCGCCCAACCCACTACTGGTACAGGCACGCGACAGTACCGGGCAATTCCTTACCCGCTCCGGCTCGATCAACGAAAGCAGCGCCCAAGTGGCGTTCTATGAGAAACAACTGGCCGAGATGCAAAAGCAGAAGGCCTGGTCGGAGGCGTTCGAGAAACAGCTCACCGATGAGCAAAAAGCTTTCGAACACAAACAAAACAGCCATTACGCCAAGGTGTATTTCAATGGCGTGATCGACAACCTGCAGGTCAACGTACTGGATTTTTCCACCGCCACGCGCACGCGCAAAGACCTCGACCTGCCGGTGATGCGCTTCGACAAGAACAGCCTGCAGAACAGCGTCCAGGCCCTGCCGATGCCGGTCACCGTGTATGACGACGGCGCGGCCAGCTGGCTCAAAGACGCGGGCATGACCGAGGACCAACTGAAAAACAGCGTCACCATCAGCCAGTCGGTTGAAGACGCCAGCGCCGCGCACATCGTGTTCGACCACCCGTTCACCTTCAATGACGACCTGGTGGGCAGCGAGCGCAACAGCAGCGAGTCGCCAGTGACCTTCTTCACTGCCGACGAAAAAGGCGAGCGCGGTGAGCCGATCGAACTGCCGGCCGAGGCGTTTGAATTGAACCCGGCACGCGGCACCCTGACCTACGACCTGAACCTGTTCCCGGAAAACCCGGCGTATGTGGTGGGCTCGATCCCGCTGTTCCTGGCGACCATCGACAAAGCCGAGATCGACGTGGCCAAGCTGCCCAAGGGGCTGTCGCTCAAGGACAACGCGCTGATCGTCGACCAGAAGGAGTTCCCCGCCGACAGCTGGCGCTTCTACGCCAAGGACGCCAGCGGCAACTACCTCAAGGAAATCCTCGGCGTCAGCCACCGTGCCGAGGAGTACGGCACGGCGCTGTTTGACGTGCATTACTTCTACGGCCAGCCGACCGCCCTGGAAAGCTACCAGCGCACCGACCTGAGCACCGTGCAATACGGTTTCGAGGTCAAGCTGGACAAGCCCGAGGGCAAATAGCGATCAGTGCTGGGTGTCACCATTGAGCTGTCGCAGATGGGCCTGCATGTGCAGGCACCAGATCTGCGGGTCACCCGCTTTCTCGTAACCGTGCTGGGTCAGGCTGTCCACGATGGACTCCAGCATGTTTTCCGCGACGAAGGGCCCGGGGAACGGGCCTTGGGACTTGATAGTGGAAGGCTGTTCACCGGTCATTCCGGCGGCAAACAACAAGGTCCACATCCCGTTATCCCCCGCAAGAGGGCGAATGGAACATTCGATACGGGTGACCAGGCCAAAGCACTGGCGGGTAAGGCAAAGGTTGCGCGGCATGGCGGCGACCCTCGGTAGATCGGTGTTCAACCTGCGCCTGGGGCGAGGCTGTTTCTATCCCGCGACTCCTGTGGATATCCCTTGAGCACAGAATAGAAGAAAACCACGACAAACCAAGGTTGTAGGGACCAACGGGCGTTGGCCCTACAGTCGCGCCAAATTCATGACGGTTTTACTGGTCATGTGGTGAGGGGCTTGTTGTGGCGAGCGGGCTCCTGTGGTGAGCGGGCTTGCCCCGCGTTGGGTGGCGCAGCCGCCCTAATCCAGTCGCCGCGTTCTTCCAGACAGAACTCAGTTGTCTGGTTTTGGGGCCGCTTCGCAGCCCAACGCGGGGCAAGCCCGCTCACCACAACAAGCCCGCTCACCACAGGAGCCCGCCCAGCCCAATAAGCCACTACGCCGTCAGGTGGGCTTGGCTTGCGCCAACGCCTCCTGCGCCAACTCCTTTTCCGCCTCCTTCAGGTCATCCTCGCTGATCATCTCGGCAATCGCGCGCAACCGCTCTACCACACGCGCATTCACCGTGCCCTCCGGGAACTGCCCTTCGGCATCCGGCTCACCGGCAGGCTCGCCCACCAACAGGCTCAACGCCTCGTCCGCCTGGCGCACGGCATAGATATGGAACTGCCCGGCACGCACGGCCTGCAGCACCTTCTCATCGAGCATCAACGTGGCGACGTTGGCCTGGGGAATGATCGCACCCTGTTCACCAGTCAAACCGCGCGCTTCGCACAGGCGGAAGAAGCCTTCGATCTTCTCGTTGACCCCACCCACCGCCTGCACTTCACCAAACTGGTTGATGGAGCCGGTGATGGCGAAGCATTGCTTGAGCGGGGTTTTCGACAAGGCCGAGATCAAGGTGCACGCCTCGCCAAGGGAGGCGCTGTCGCCGTCCACATAACCGTAGGACTGCTCCAGCGCGATACTCGCCGAGATCGCCAACGGGAATTCCTGGGCATAACGACTGCCCAGGTAACCGGTGAGGATCATCACACCCTTGGAGTGGATCGGCTGGCCGAGGTTGACCTCACGCTCGATGTCGACAATACCGCTGCCGCCCGGGTACACCGTGGCGGAAATCCGCGCCGGCACGCCAAAGGCCGAGTCACCGACTTCCAGCACCGTCAGCCCGTTGCACTTGCCCACCGCCGCACCGGCGGTGTCGATCAGGATCACCCCGGCGAGCATGTCGTCGAGAATCCGCGCCGACACCCGCCCGGTACGCGTGGCCTTGGCCTTGAGTGCGCGTTCGATATGCCCGGCATCGGTCATTTCGTCGCCAGCCAGGTGGCGAATGAAGTCTGCCTCGCTGACCAGCTGGAACAAATCCCCGATGCGCGCCGACAAGCGCCCCTGGTGTTCCGCCAACCGTGCGCTGTAAGTCGCCAACCGCGCCACCGCGTCCGAAGTCAGCGGCGCCATGCCTTCTTCCGACGTGCGAGTTTTCAGCAATTGGGCGAACTGCTCCAGGCTTTCGTCGACCATCGGGATGTCTTCGTCGAAGTCCACCAGTACGCGGAACATCTCCTGAAAGTCCGGATCGGCATCCTGCAACGCGTAGTACAACTGGCGCGAACCGATGATGATCACCTTGACCTGCAACGGGATCATCTGCGGGTTGAGCGTCACGGTGGCCAGGCGGCCCAGCTCGCCCAGCGGCGATTCCATCTTCAACTTGCGCGATTGCAGGGAGCGCTTGAGAGCGTCCCACACGAACGGCTCGCTGAGCATTTTTTCGGCTTCAAGAATCAGGAAACCGCCGTTGGCACGGTGCAACGCGCCGGGGCGCAGCTGGCGATAGGTGGTGTAGAGCGCGCCCTGGTCGGTGCTGTATTCGATGCGGCCGAACAGGTTGTCGTAGGTCGGGTGCGGCTCAAACACCACCGGTGCGCCGCCGTTGACCGGATGGCCGACCACCAGGCTTGGGCAGTACTGCTCTTCGAGCAGCTTGCGCGCCTGGGCGTCGGTTTTGGCGTCGTCCACCAGTTGCTCGACCACGGTCTTGAGCAAGTACACCTGCATGGCTTGCAGGTAACCGCATACGCCTGCGTTTTCCGCGTACTTTTCCGACAACGGTGCAAGCAAAGGCTGCAAGGCCAGGGTGATGGTTTCTTCGTTGAACTGGCGCAGTTGGTTGTTCGACTCACGCTTCCACTGTGGCAGGCTCGCCAGTTCTTCGTTGAGGCGCTCTTCCAGCTCGGAAATATCCGTGTGGAACCGCTCGCGGTCGGCTTCCGGCAGCTGCGAGAACTCAGCTTCGTCCAACGCCTTGCCGTCGAGCATCGGCGTGAAGGCAATGTTGGAGCTGTCGCGGTACAGCGCCACATCCTTTTCCAGGGCCAGGCGTTCGATCACGTCCAGGGCCTTGTCGTAGCGCTGGTTGAAGGCGCGGTCGATGGCGCTCTTGCGCTGTTGATACGTCGGGTGTTCGAAGGCCGCCGGGAAGGTGGCTGCGAGGTTGTCGATCAAACCGTTGATGTCGTTGATGAACGCCGCCGCTGCGCCGCCGGGCAATTCCAGGGCGCGGGGTTCGCGAGGCTCATCAAAATTATTCACGTAGACCCAATCAGCCGGGGTCTGCAGGCGTTTGCCTTCGGCCTTCAGGTAGCGTTTGACGAACGAAAAGCGGCCGGTGCCCGGCTCGCCCATGACAAACACATTGTAACCGGGGCGTGGCATGGCCACACCAAACTGCAACGCTTCAACCGCACGTTCCTGGCCAAGCACACCGCGAAAGGGCTCCAAATCATTGGTGGTCGAGAAGCTGAACTGTTCAGCGGAGAAGGGGCGAGTCAGCGCTTCGGGCGCTAGACGCAAGCTGGCAGCAACAGGATCAGGCATCGGGCTTCCTTACATCAGGCGGGGCAGATGACGGCATTCTGGCTCCCGGTTACGCGCTCTGGCAAGGCGCGCCTGTGGGAAAGCATAGACACGGGACGCGTCCTGCAAAAATATCGCGTCATCATCGAATGTTTTAGAAAAATGCACGGAACCCTTGGAACGTGCCTAAACTCCAAACTGCGCGGGTTGGACTAATAACTGGCCCCTAGGGCGCTGCGACGCGCCTGAACCCTTGTCCATTGGTTTGCACACAAAGAGAACAAAGCTATGAAACGGATCCTTCTCGGTACTCTCTTCACCGTCGTCTCCCTCAATGCAATGGCAGAAGCACCAGGTGGCCCGAACTGCGGTTGGGGCAACATGTTGTTCGAAGGCCAGCGCGGCACTCCGGCTCACTTCCTGGCTTCCACCACCAACGGTACTTCGGGTAACGCCACTTTCGGCATGACCTCGGGCACCAACGGTTGCAGCACCAACAGCGCCCTGACTTACGGCGGCAAATCGTGGATTGCCATGAATGGCATGATGAACGAGCTGTCCGAAGACATGGCCAAGGGTAATGGCGAAGCACTGACCACCTACGCCGTGGTACTGGGCGTGGCGCCGGAAGATCGCGAGCACTTCGCGGCCGTGACCCACGAGCACTTCCAGCAGATCTTCAGCAAGGCTGACGTGACCGCTGACGACGTGCACAACAACACCATTGCTGTACTGAAAAGCGATGCCCGTCTGGCGAAATACGCTACCCAGGCTTAAGCTCGTGCAGCCCGCGCCTGCTTAAGGCGCGGGTTTTATTTTTGGGCCCGCCTCCCCTTTGGGTCTCTCTTATTTCCGACTTAAGTTGCCCCTATGCTCAAACGCTTTGCCTGGATGGCACTCTTTGCCTGCGCCCCGCTGTATGCGGCCCCGCATCTTGATGATCAACGTTTGCAGCAATTGGCCAACGATCCGTTCTGGCTGTCCCTCGGCCATTATGAAGCCGGCAAAATCAGTGGCTGGCGCAGCTATGTCAGCGACAAGAAATTCTTCCTCGCACCCGATGGCGCCCACCACCCGGACGCCGAGCTCAAGGCCACCGTTGACGCGCTCTACGCGCCCGCCAGCCTGGGTCAAAAGCACGCCCAATGCGTTTACCCCGCACGGACCCGCTGGCTCAAGGATCAGTTGCACCTCACTGACCTGCCTGCCGTGGACTGCACCGAATTCAAGCAATGGTTCAAGGACGTCGCCCCGCACAGCGCAGTGATGATCTTCCCGGCGGCCTACCTCAACAGCCCGTCGTCGATGTTTGGCCACACCCTGCTGCGCATCGACCAGGCCGACGTGCAAAGCAACAACACCGCCCTGCTCAGCTATGCGATCAACTTCGGCGCCTATATCGAAGGCTCCGACAACAGTATTCTTTACGCCTGGAAAGGCCTGATGGGCGGCTACCCCGGCCTGTTCGCGCTAGTGCCTTACCAGGAAAAACTCTCCGAATACCGCAGCCTTGAGAATCGCGACTTGTGGGAATACCGCCTCAACCTCACCCAGGTCGAGACCGAGCGCATGGTCGAGCACGTGTGGGAGCTCAAGCAGATCCAGTTCGACTACTTCTTTTTCGACGAAAACTGCTCCTATCGCCTGCTCGAACTGCTGCAAGTGGCCCGCCCCGGCCTGCGCCTGACCGAACAGTTTCCACTGACCGCCATCCCGACCGACACGGTCAAGGCCGTCAAGGATGCGGGCCTGGTGGAAAGGATCGACTACCGCCCGTCCCGCGAACGCGAGCTGTTGGAGCGCGCCAAGCCGCTGGACAGCGACGAACAGCAGTGGGTGTTGAAGGTCAGCGATGACCAGAAGCAGCTGCAGGAGCCTGCGTTCAAGGCCATCGCGAAAGACCGCCAAGCCCTGATCATCGACGCCGCCTACCGCCTCGGCCGCTACCGCGCCAATGGCCTGGAGCGCGACACCGCGCGCTCCCAACGCAGCTTCGAACTGCTGCGCGCAATCAACCAGAACCCGGCGCCCGACCTCAAGATCACCCCGCCCGGCCTGCCGGAAAACGGCCATGAGTCGCGCACCTGGCAAGCCGGCATCGGCACCCGTGGCGACAAGGCCTTCGGCGAATACGGCCTGCGCATGGCCTACCACGACCTCAACGACAACGCCGAAGGTTTCCCCCTCGGCGCACAGATCGAAATCCTGCAGATGAAACTGCGCCAGTACGAAGGCAACCACTGGCAACTGCAGCAACTGGACCTGGCCACCATCCGCTCCCTGACCCCACGCAACGCCCTGTTGCAGCCGTGGTCCTGGCAAGTCACTGGCGGCCTTGAACGCGTGCCCGGCAAACACGACGACGAAACCCTGGTCGCCCACGTCAACGGCGGCGCCGGCGGCACCTGGCAGTTGAGCGACGACATGCTCGGCTTCGCCCTCGGCACCGTGCGCGTGGAGCACAACAATGACTTCAGCGAAGCCATCTCCCCGGCGGCCGGGTTCAACACCGGCGTGCTGTGGAAGAACCCACTGGGCAACCTGAGCCTGGAAGCCAAGGGCGACTTCTTCACCAATGGCGAAGTGCGCCGCAGCATCAGCCTGAACCAACAGTGGGAATTGTCGCGCAACCTCGGCCTGCGTTTGAGCGCCCAACGCGAGTACAGCCACCTGTCGACGCCAGTGAATGAAGTGATGCTTGAAGTGAAGTGGTACCACTACTAACCCACGCCCAGTGAACCAGAATGTGGGAGGGGGCTTGCCCCCGATAGCAGTGCATCAGTCACGTATCCATCGACTGACACGCCGTCATCGGAGGCAAGCCTCCTCCCACATTGGCTCAGCGTCTATTCAGTTCCAACTAAAAGGAGCCCCACTAACATGGCCGTTAACACCACCAGCCTCGAAGAAATCCGCACCCATATCGACCGCCTCGACCAGCAGATCGTCACCCTGCTGGCCGAACGTGGTGCCTACGTCTCCCAGGCTGCACGCTTCAAGAAAGACACGGACAGCGTCAAGGCACCACAACGGGTTGAACAGGTAATCGCCAAGGTACGGGAGATATCCCAGGCCGTGGGCGCCAATCCCGAGGTCACCGAGAAGGTGTATCGCGCGATGATTGCGGCGTTTATCCAGCAGGAATTGGCGGAGCATACTGCGCTCACGGAAACTCGCTAAGAATTACCCAAATTATTCGCCTACACAGCAAACTCACAAGCCATCCTCAAGCCCCTGATTACTAAGAAGGAAATCTTGCGGTTTTTTTAGCTTTTTTGAGTCATCGAAAACTTGCTCCGACGAAGCCTCGCTTTATGGGGATTTGTGTCTAGTCTCGGGTAGCAGTCAAATTGCCACCACGTCTATACACGGATCTGAATAGGTAAGAGGCTTACTATGGAATTTTTCGAAAAGCTCACCAGTCTGGCCGCCAAGGTTCGGTTGCAAGGCCCGGCCATTCAAACAGAAGAAGCGACCAAGAATGCTTTTGTAATGCCGTTTATCAACACGGTGCTGGGTTATGACGTGTTTGATCCGCAAGAAGTGACGCCTGAGTTTGTCTGCGATGTCGGGACGAAGAAAGGTGAAAAAATCGACTACGCCATCATGAAAGACGGCGAAGTTCAGATACTCATTGAATGCAAAAAAATCGGCGAATCACTGAGCATCAATCATGCCTCGCAGCTGTTTCGGTATTTTCATGTCACCAGCGCAAGAATCTCAATTCTCACCAACGGTCAGGTCTATCGGTTTTTTACTGATCTGGACGCACCTAACAAGATGGACGAAAAGCCATTTCTAGAGCTGGACCTGCTGGACATTGATGAGTATTCCGTACCGGAGTTGATAAAGCTGACAAAGTCAGCCTTCGACGTCGATTCAATCATTAACGCTGCGGGAGAGCTGAAATATGTCAGCCAGCTCAAGAAGCTGATTGGCGCTCAAGTCAGCAAGCCGGAAGACGACTTCGTAAAATTCTTCGCCTCCCGCGTTTACGAAGGCGTGATCACGCAGAAAGTCCGTGAGCAGTTTTTCGAACTGACACGAAAAGCCTTGGCTCAGTTTCTGAATGACCAAATCAATGATCGACTCAAGTCAGCCATGAGCGGCGTAATTCAACCAACGATAGCTTCATTGACTGTCACGAACAGCGCGAATACGGATCTTCAGGAACGAGACGAATCGGAAGACAAGATCCTGACGACGCTTGAGGAACTGGAGGGTTATCACATCGTTCGCGCTGTCGTACGCTCCGTTGTCGATGCCAAACGAATCGTTCAACGCGATACCCAGAGCTATTTTGGGATATTACTGGACGACAACAATCGCAAGCCTATCTGCCGTCTTCACTTCAATCGCAGCCAAAAATACCTTGGGATATTCGACGAGGAAAAAAATGAAACCCGGCACGCCATTTCATCCATTGATGAGATTTACGAATACGCGGATCAACTGAAAAAAACCGTGGGTTATTACGACTGAAAGCCGCACCGGAATATTTTCAGCCGTCGATAACCCTGTGGTGAGCGGGCTTGCCCCGCTCACCACAGAAGCAAATTCACCTCTTAAGTTGCAGATGTCATCGCCTGGGTCAGGTCATCCACTACGGCTTTGCCCATCTCACACAGATAGTGCGCGGCCCAGGCGTATTGCTCGCCACGCACATCCATTGCGGCTTCCATGGCGAGCTTCTTGGAATAAAAAAGCAAAGTGGAGGCGTGCTCCAGCGCTTCCTCAATCGGCATGCCGGAATTGACACGAAACAGCGGTTTTTCGTTTTCGCCGTAGTCGCCGAAAGTGACGACGCCGAGTGTGGTGATTGCGGACAAGGGTGGATCAGGGACGACTTTGCTCATGATGATTGCTCTCTTATGAAGTCGAGCCACCAGATCACATCGCTAAACATGAAGAGGGTGGCAGCTGTGTGCAGGTTAGCGATCCGGGTCTGAGAGCACCCCGGGTAGACTCAAAGGTCTCCCGCACACAGCCGCCATAAAACGCTAAAAGCTGACAGATGCCAGCTAATACTATTGGGAGCGGTGCCACTCTTGAGGCTCGGATCGCTAAACCCGGCCGCTGATATGCAGCGACCCGAAGAGGCTAATGATCCAAACGGTACGGCACAATAGGCCAGAGATTCTCTAGGAAACGTCCTGCAATTTAAAGGGAATCGTCATTGATGGCCCTTTACCCCAACACCTTTCTCACCATCCTTTCACACCGCTCCAACAAACCCCTGACTAGACTTCCCCTATCAGCCGTGAAACGGCCAGGGGGTACGCCATGTGGCGGTCTGCGGTAATGCTGTGTGCAGTGGTGTTGTTGGCGGGTTGCCAGTCGACCCATCAGGAGTTGTTGGCCAAGGGTTACCCACCGGCGTTTGCCGATGGTTTTGATGACGGTTGCAGCAGCGGTCGCCAGGCGGCCGGGGTGATCAGCGGGGAGTTTCGCAAGAACGTGCCGCGTTATCTCAAGGACCGTGAATACGCCGAGGGCTGGGAGGATGGTTTTCGCCAGTGCAAGGCCATGCGCGAGAACGAAGACCTGCGAGACTACAAGGACAATCACTGGGACGACCGCGAACGCGCCTGGCAGCATGAGAAAGACCGCGACGCCGCCAGGGCCTATCGTTCGCAGTAGGTAGCGGACGCAGAGCGTGCAGGGCAGCATTCCCACGCAGAGCATGGGAACGATTGCGCGGCGATGATGGCCCAAACTCCATTGAGGGAGAACGTCATGAGCCGAGCTTTTGTAAACGAGGACAACGCCGCCGCCCAGCCCGACCAGCCGGTAGAGCGCCAGGTCAGCGAGCAACCCAACCGCCTCACCGCGCAAGGGCTGGCGCAGTTGCAGGCCAAGGTTGCGCAGTTGCAGCACGAATACGGCCTGGAGTCCGCCAAAGACGACAAGCAGCGCCAGGCGGATCTTGAGCGGGATTTGCGCTACTTCAACCAGCGGGTGCAGAGCGCCCAAGTGGTGGCGCCCGCAACGTCCACCGACAAGGTGCAGATCGGCAGCTGGGTAACCTTCGCCAATGAGCAGGACGAACAGCAACGCATTCAGTTGGTCGGTGAAGACCAGGCCGACGCCGGCGCCGGCTTGATCAACTGGGGGTCGCCCCTGGGCCGCGCCTTGCTGGGCGCCCAGGTCGGCGACGAGGTGTTGTGGCAACGCCCCGTCGGCGATCAGTTGATCGAAGTGCTGCGGATCGAGCCCGAGGCTTAGACGATGCCTTGGGCCAGCATGGCGTCGGCAACTTTGACGAAGCCCGCGATGTTCGCGCCTTTGACGTAGTTGATGCGGCCGTTTTCTTCGCCGTAGTGCACGCAGGCATGGTGGATCGACTGCATGATGTTGTGCAGCTTGCTGTCCACTTCACCGGCGCTCCACAGCAGGCGCATGGCGTTCTGTGACATTTCCAGGCCACTCACGGCCACGCCACCGGCATTGGACGCCTTGCCCGGGGCGAACAGGATGCCGGCCTCGATAAAGAGATCCACAGCCTCCAAGGTGGTCGGCATATTGGCGCCTTCGGCCACGCAGAGGCAGCCGTTGCGCAGTAGAGTACGGGCGGCCTCGGCATCGAGTTCGTTCTGGGTCGCACAGGGCAGTGCGATATCGCAGGCCAGTTCCCAAGGGGTTTTACCGGCGCGGAACTCCAGGCCGTAACGCGAAGCCAGTTCGCTGATGCGCCCGCGCTGCACGTTTTTCAGCTCCAACAGGGCCGACCATTGTTCCTCGGTCAAACCGCTTTCGGCGTACAGGGTGCCTTCGGAATCGGACAGGGAAATCACCTTGCCGCCCAGGTCCATGACCTTGCGCGCCGCATATTGCGCCACGTTGCCGGAACCGGACACCGCCACGCGCTTGCCTTCAACCCGCTGGTTGTTGCGCTTGAGCATTTCTTCGGCGAAGTATACGCAGCCAAAACCGGTGGCTTCCGGGCGAATCAGGCTGCCGCCGTAGGTCATGCCCTTGCCGGTCAGCACCGAGGTGAACTGGTTACTCAGGCGCTTGTACTGGCCGAACAGGAAGCCGATCTCACGGGCGCCAACGCCGATGTCACCGGCCGGCACGTCCACATCCGCGCCGATATGGCGATACAACTCGCTCATGAAGGCCTGGCAGAAGCGCATGACTTCGGCGTCGCTCTTACCTTTTGGATCAAAGTCCGAGCCGCCTTTGCCGCCGCCCATGGGCAGCGACGTCAGGGAATTCTTGAAGGTCTGCTCAAAGGCGAGGAATTTCAGCACGCCCAGGTTGACCGACGGGTGGAAGCGCAGGCCGCCTTTGTACGGGCCGATGGCGCTGTTCATCTGGATACGGAAACCGCGATTGACCTGGACCTTGCCGTGATCATCCACCCACGACACCCGGAAGGTAATCGCGCGTTCCGGCTCGCAGATGCGCTCCAGGATGCCCGAGGTCAGGTAGTGGGGGTTGGCTTCGAGAAACGGCCACAGGCTGCGTAGGACCTCTTCTACAGCCTGGTGGAATTCCGGCTGGTCAGGGTCGCGTTTCTTGAGACGGGCAAGGAAGGATTCGACGGATTCGATCATGAAAAGTCTCGGCAAATTGATTGTTTTTAAATGAGATTGGGCCGGACTTTAACAATTCATGTCGCACCGCGACAGGGCAAAATGTCGCCTTTGTGAATTTAAATGGTGCATTAGATGTAAATCACAGGCCATTTCTGCCCTTAAACAGGGATTTCAGCTCAAGCGACGCACCAATAGTCACACAGCTATCGGGGGCAAGCCCCCTCCCACATTTGAAAGCAAAAAAAACGGAGCCCGAAGGCTCCGCTCTTTCAAACCACCAGCCCGGATCAGGCCAGTTTTTTGTGCCGTACACGGTGCGGTTGGGCAGCTGCTTCGCCCAGGCGCTTCTTACGGTCCGCTTCGTACTCGGTGTAGTTACCTTCGAAGAACACCGCTTGCGAGTCGTCTTCGTACGCCAGGATGTGGGTCGCGACGCGGTCAAGGAACCACCGATCGTGAGAGATCACAATGGCGGCGCCCGGGAAGTCCAGCAGGGCTTCTTCCAGGGAACGCAGGGTTTCAACGTCGAGGTCGTTGGACGGTTCGTCGAGCAGCAGGACGTTGCCGCCCTCTTTCAGGGTCAGGGCCAGGTGCAAGCGACCGCGCTCACCACCGGACAGGTCCTTGACGAACTTCTGCTGGTCGCCGCCCTTGAAGTTGAAGCGACCGACATAGGTACGCGACGGGATTTCATAGTTGCCGATGCGGATCTGGTCGGAGCCGTCGGAAATCTGCTGGAACACGGTCTTGCTGCCGTCGAGGTCTTCACGGCTCTGGTCCACGCAGGCCAACTGCACGGTTTCGCCAACTTCGATGGTGCCCGAATCCGGGGTTTCCTTGCCCATCAGCATGCGGAACAGCGTGGATTTACCCGCACCGTTACCGCCGATTACGCCGACGATCGCGCCTTTTGGCATGGAGAACGACAGGTTGTCGATCAGCACGCGGTCGCCATAGCCTTTGGAAACGTTCTTGAACTCGATGACCTTGTCACCCAGGCGCGGACCGGCCGGGATGTAGATTTCGTTGGTTTCCGAACGCTTCTGGAATTCCTGCGATTGCATTTCTTCAAAGCGTTGCAGACGGGCCTTGGACTTGGACTGGCGGGCCTTGGCGCCTTTGCGCACCCACTCCAGTTCTTCCTTCATGGCCTTTTCGTGGGCCGATTGCTGCTTGGATTCGGCGGCCAGACGGTCGGACTTGGCTTCCAGCCAACCGGAGTAGTTGCCCTCGTAAGGGATACCGGCGCCACGGTCGAGTTCGAGGATCCAGCCGGCGACGTTGTCCAGGAAGTAGCGGTCGTGCGTGATCGCAACCACGGTGCCCGGGAAATCGTGAAGGAAGTGTTCCAGCCAGGCGACGGAATCGGCGTCCAAGTGGTTGGTCGGTTCGTCGAGCAGCAGCATGTCGGGGGCCGACAGCAGCAGGCGGCACAGGGCCACGCGGCGCTTCTCACCACCGGACAGGTGTTCGACCTTGGCGTCCCACGCCGGCAGGCGCAGCGCGTCGGCGGCGACTTCCAGCTGGCGCTCCAGGTTATGACCGTCGCCGGCCTGCAGGATCGCTTCGAGCTTGGCCTGCTCGGCGGCCAGTTTGTCGAAGTCGGCATCCGGTTCGGCGTAGGCGGCGTAGACCTCGTCCAGGCGCGCCTGGGCGTCCTTGATCACGCTGACGGCTTCTTCGACCACTTCACGCACGGTCTTGGTCGGATCCAGGATCGGCTCTTGCGGCAGGTAGCCGATGTTCAGGTCTGGCATCGGGCGGGCTTCGCCTTCGAACTCGGTGTCGACGCCGGCCATGATTTTCAGCAGCGTGGATTTACCCGAACCGTTGAGGCCGAGTACGCCGATCTTGGCGCCGGGGAAAAAGGACAACGAAATGTTTTTCAGGATTTCCCGCTTCGGGGGGACAACTTTGCCCAGCCGATGCATGGTGAAGACGTATTGAGCCATGGTGAACCTAGCGTCAGTGACTGATGAATTGAGCGGGCGAAGCCCGTGCCAGGCCATGCGCGGCGCGGGCCGTTGACTATCATCAATGCCAGCGTGCGGTATAAAGCCTGAATATCTGGGGCTGGAACGCCCCCGCGTAACCGGCAAAGCTACCTGAATGCGCTTGGTCAGTCCAGCCAGGCAAGGGCTGGCACTTTGCCACAAGTCAAGGCATGCTAGCCGCCCTCCGGGCGTCCGGCTTATAGTGCACGTCGCGCGCCAGTCCAGCCAAACCGCAGGATCACAGCTTGTCCAAAGTCACGCCGCCAACTCCCCTGCGCGCCGCTCATATAGCGCCGGGAGCGCCCCTGCACGGCACCCTCAAAGGCGCATTGGCGACGCTTGTCCTTATGCTGCTCGCGTTATTGTTCTGGCAACTGCTGGACCAGTTGCAGCAAAACCAGAAGAACCAGCAGCAATACACCATCGACTACAGCGCCGACCTGGCTGAACAGATCAGCCTGAACATGGCCCTCAGCGCAAAGATTGCCCTGAACCTGCTGCCGATGGTCGAGCCACCGCGTGACAGCGAACAGCAACAAGCCTTGATGCGGACCTTGCAACGTTCGCTGCCGGAACTGCGCAGCATCGCCCTGCTTGCCCCCAGCGGCGCGATGATCAGCGACAGTGCCAGCGACAGCCAGGACAGCGCCTGGCTCGAAGAACTGGTGCAACGCAGCCACGGCCAGTCTTATTACCTGAGCAACAGCAACGACGGCACCCTCATCTATCTACTGTTGCATCAGCCCAGTGGCGGCTCACGGATGTATTGGGCGCTGCGCCTGGCCCCCAACTACCTGACCAACCTCACCCGCCAGGACGGCCAGGGCCAGCGCCCGATGTGGGCCATCGAGAACCGCATCAACCATCGCGTGGTCAGCCGTGACAGCGGCATGCCGGCGCAGTGGACCTCGGCGCTGACCCCGGACGAATTGAACAAAAGCGTGCTGGTCACCCCCCTGAGCAAAAGCGACTGGCAATTGCGCGGGCTGTTCGACCGCAGCGCCGTGCTGGAGCAACTGCTGCCGGCCTTCATCGGTAAATGCCTGCTGGGCCTGGCGTTCTCGTTGATCCCGGTGATCGTGCTGCTCAACATGCGCCGCCGTCAGCGCCAGGTGCATGAGGGGCGGCGGCGCTACCAGGATATTTTCGAAGGCACCGGCGTGGCCCTCTGCGTGCTGGACCTGTCGGGGCTGAATGCGTTCTTCGACAAGACTCGGCTGGAAACCCGCGAGCAACTGCACGCCTGGCTGCAGGACAACCCTGGCGAGCGCCAGCAACTGCTCAAGGAACTGCGCGTCACCGAGGTCAACCAGGTGGCGGTCAGCCTGCTGAATGTGGGTTCCTGCGAGCAGGCCTGGGAGCGCCTGATCGATGACTGCCCACGCAACGCTACGTCCATCGGTTACCAGATTCTCGAAGCCGTCCTGACCCAACAAAGCCAGTTGGAGCTGGAAATCCAGCTCAAGGACGTGGTCGGCAACGAGCAATACCTGTGGCTAGTGATGCGCCTGCCCGAGCAGCAGGACGATTTCAAGGCGGTGATCCTCAGCATCAGCGATATCACCAGCCGCAAGCTGATCGAACTGTCGCTGGTGGAACGCGAGAGTTTCTGGTCGGACGTGGTGCGCACCGTGCCCGACCACCTGTATGTGCAGGATGTGATCAGCCAGCGCATGATTTTCAGCAACCACCATCTGGGCCACGCCCTCGGCTATAACAAGGCCGAATTGCAGCAAATGGGCGAGTACTTCTGGGAAATCCTGCTGCACCCCGAAGACGCCGAGCATTACCACGACTTGCGCCAGCAACAGCGCCAGGTCGGCTACACCACCCAACTGCAATGCCAACTGCGTTTCCGTCACCGCAATAACGACTGGCGGCGCTTCGATATTCGCGAACAGGCCCTGGCGCGGGACAAGACTGCGCAAATCACCCGCATCATCGGCGTGGCCAAGGACATCACCGACCAGATCGAAGCCAGCGAATCCCTGCGCGACAGCGAACAGCGCTACCGCATGCTGGCCGAAAGCATCAGCGACGTGATCTGCTCCACCGACAGCCAGTTGGCCCTCAACTACATCAGCCCGTCAGTCAACGCCGTGCTCGGCTATGACGTGGACTGGGTGTTCAAGAACGGCTGGCAGTCAATCATCGCCAACCCGCAGCAACTGACCGGCATTTACAGCCTGATGGAACAGGTCAGCCGCGCGCTGGGCGACCCCGAGGCACTGAACAGGCTGCGTGATGAGATCCAGACCCAGCTGTTCCTGTTCGACTGCCTGCGCGCCGACGGTCGCAAGGTGCCGATCGAACTGCGCCTGGTGCTGGTGTGGGACGAGCACGGCGCCTTCGAGGGCATCCTCGGGGTGGGCCGCGATATCAGCCAGCAACGCCGCGCCGAGAAAGACCTGCGCATGGCGGCCACGGTCTTCGAGCACTCAACCTCAGCGATCCTGATCACCGACCCCGCCGGCTATATCGTGCAGGCCAACGAGGCGTTCAGCCGGGTCAGCGGCTATGCGGTCAGCGATGTGCTCGACCAGTTGCCGAACATGCTCACCGTCGATGAACAACAGGAAGCCCACCTGCGCTATGTGCTCAAGCAGTTGCACCAGCACAGCACCTGGGAAGGCGAAGTGTGGCTCAAGCGTCGCAATGGCGAGCATTACCCGGCGTGGGTCGGCATTACCGCCGTGTTCGACGATGAAGGCGACCTGGCCAGTTACGTGTGCTTCTTCAGTGATATCAGCGAGCGCAAAGCCAGCGAGCAGCGTATCCACCGCCTGGCCTACTACGACGCCCTGACCCACCTGCCCAACCGCACGCTGTTCCAGGACCGCCTGCACACCGCGCTGCAATCGGCGGAACGACAGAAGTCGTGGGTGGTGCTGATGTTTCTCGACCTCGACCGCTTCAAGCCGATCAACGACTCCCTGGGCCACGCCGCCGGCGACCGCATGCTCAAGGAAATGGCCACGCGCCTGCTGGGCTGCGTCGCCGAAGACGACACCGTGGCGCGCATGGGCGGCGACGAGTTCACCTTGCTCCTGCAACCACGGGTCAACCGTGACATGGCACTCAACCGCGCGATTCATGTGGCCGAGCAGATCCTCGCCAGCCTGGTGAAACCCTTCGTGCTGGAGGGCCGTGAGTTCTTCGTAACCGCCAGTATCGGTATCGCCCTGAGCCCGCAGGACGGCAACGAACTGAGCCAGTTGATGAAAAACGCTGACACGGCGATGTATCACGCCAAGGAACGCGGCAAGAACAACTTCCAGTTCTACCAGGCCGACATGAACGCCAGCGCCCTGGAACGCTTGGAGCTGGAAAGCGATTTGCGCCATGCGCTGGACCAGAACGAATTCGTACTCTATTACCAACCGCAGTTCAGCGGCGACGGCAAACGCCTGACCGGCGCCGAAGCCCTGCTGCGCTGGCGTCATCCGCGCCGCGGCCTGGTGCCGCCGGGAGACTTCATCCCGGTGCTGGAAGAGTTGGGCCTGGTGGTGGATGTGGGCGACTGGGTGATCAGTGAGGCCTGTCGTCAGCTCAAGACCTGGCACCAGAACAAGGTGCGGGTGCCGAAAGTCTCGGTGAACATCTCGGCTCGGCAATTCTCCGACGGCCAGTTGGGTACGCGCATCGCCACCATCCTCAAGGACACCGGCCTACCGCCGGCGTGCCTGGAGTTGGAGTTGACCGAAAGTATCCTGATGCGTGAGGTCAACGAGGCCATGCAGATCCTCGACAGCTTGAAAAACCTGGGCCTGAGCATTGCGGTCGACGACTTCGGCACCGGTTACTCCTCGCTCAACTACCTCAAGCAATTCCCCATCGATGTGTTGAAGATCGACCGTACCTTCGTCGACGGCCTGCCTTCTGGCGAACAGGACGCGCAGATCGCCCGCGCCATTATCGCCATGGCACACAGCCTGAACCTGGCGGTAATCGCCGAGGGTGTGGAAACCCATGAGCAGCTGGATTTCCTGCGTGAGCATGGCTGTGATGAAGTGCAGGGGTATCTGTTTGGACGGCCGATGCCGGCGAACCGGTTCGAGGCGCAGTTCAGCAATGATGCGCTGTTCATGTTCGACTGAAGTTTTGCGGTGAGGCCACTGGCCTCATCGGGGGCAAGCCCCCGATCAGGCACTCGCAGCCACCGCCTATCCCCAGATGAGCCCCACTTGTCCGCGACATGATGTCCTTTCATATGCCATCTAAAACCCATTGGGTTAGAATGCCCTCCTTTTCTGCCCCCGATCCTTGAGGACCGCCATGTTCAGCCGTGATTTGACTATTGCCAAGTACGACGCCGATCTCTTCGCCGCCATGGAGCAAGAAGCCGTGCGCCAGGAAGAGCACATTGAGCTGATCGCTTCGGAAAACTACACCAGCCCTGCGGTGATGGAGGCTCAAGGCTCGGTTCTGACCAACAAGTACGCCGAAGGCTACCCAGGCAAGCGCTACTACGGTGGTTGCGAGTACGTCGACGTGGTTGAGCAACTGGCCATCGACCGTGCAAAAGAACTGTTCGGCGCCGACTACGCCAACGTCCAGCCACACGCCGGCTCCCAAGCCAACAGCGCCGTATACCTGGCCCTGCTGCAAGGCGGCGACACCATCCTGGGCATGAGCCTGGCCCACGGCGGTCACCTGACCCACGGCGCCAGCGTTTCCTCCTCCGGCAAGCTGTACAACGCCGTTCAATACGGTATCGATGCCAACGGCCTGATCGACTACGACGAAGTCGAGCGCCTGGCGGTTGAACACAAGCCAAAAATGATCGTGGCCGGTTTCTCTGCCTACTCGCAGATCCTGGACTTCCCACGCTTCCGCGCCATCGCTGACAAGGTCGGTGCGTACCTGTTCGTCGACATGGCCCACGTGGCCGGTCTGGTCGCCGCTGGCGTCTACCCGAACCCGGTGCCTTTCGCTGACGTCGTGACCACCACCACCCACAAGACCCTGCGCGGTCCACGTGGCGGCCTGATCCTGGCTCGCGCCAACGCCGACATCGAGAAGAAGCTGAACTCCGCTGTCTTCCCAGGCGCCCAGGGTGGCCCGCTGGAGCACGTAATCGCCGCCAAAGCGATCTGCTTCAAGGAAGCACTGCAGCCTGAGTTCAAGACCTACCAGCAACAAGTGGTCAAGAACGCCCAGGCCATGGCCAGCGTGTTCATCGAGCGCGGCTTTGACGTAGTGTCTGGCGGTACCGAGAACCACCTGTTCCTGCTGTCGCTGATCAAGCAGGACATTTCCGGTAAAGATGCTGACGCTGCCCTGGGCAAAGCCTTCATCACCGTGAACAAGAACTCCGTGCCGAACGACCCACGTTCGCCGTTCGTCACCTCCGGCCTGCGCTTCGGCACCCCGGCTGTGACCACTCGCGGCTTCAAGGAAGCAGAGTGCAAGGAACTGGCTGGCTGGATCTGCGACATCCTGGCAGACCTGAACAACGAAGCCGTGATCGACGCGGTACGTGAGAAGGTCAAGGCCATCTGCAAGAAGCTGCCGGTGTACGGCGCTTGATTGCAGTTGCTTGAATAAGAAGCCCGGCTGAAGAGCCGGGCTTTTTTATGCCAATTCCAGTTTGAAATACAGTTAATTGTGGGAGGGGGCTTGCCCCCGATAGCAGTGTGTCAGTCACAGAGTTATCTACTGACACACCCTCATCGGGGGCAAGCCCCCTCCCACATTTGATTGTGTTTCAAGTCAGGGTTGGTAGACCTTGGCAAAACCTTCGCGAATTTTGTCTTCGGGCAACTCATCGGCAATGAACACGATCACACTCTCTCGCACCTCGCCTTCGGCCCATTCGGTATCCCAATCGAAACCGTAGAGTTTCAGCACGCCCTGAAACACCATGCGCCGGTCTTCCCCGGCAATGTTCAGCACGCCCTTGTAGCGCAGCAGTTGCTTGCCGTGGTCTTCCAGCAGTTCGTTCATGAACTCACTGAGTCGGTCGATATCCAGCGGCTGGTCGGTGCGCAGCACCAGGCTGGAGATACGGTCGATGGACGGCGCGGCGCGCACCGGGCGCAGGCTCATGCCCGCGTTGAGGTTGAAGCCGCGCACATCGAGCAGTTCGGCCAAATCAATCTTGCCGTGCTCGACCACGCGAATCGGCGCACGGCGGTTGATGCGGGTCAGGCGTTCGCTGAGTGCGTCGAAGGTGGCGTCGTCCACCAGGTCGCGCTTGCTCACCAGCAGGCGGTCGGCAAAGCCGATCTGGGCCTGGGCGATGGTCTGGGTCAGGTGGTGCTCGGCGTGGGCCGCGTCCACCAGGGTGATGATGCCGTCGAGGATGTAGCGCTCACGCAATTCCTCGTCGATGAAAAAGGTCTGGGCCACCGGCGCCGGGTCGGCCAGGCCGGTGCACTCGATCACCAGGCGGTCGAAGGCGATCTCGCCGCTGTCCAGGCGCTCGAGCAGCAGGTACAGGGCTTTGGTCAGGTCGGTGTGGATGGTGCAGCACACGCAGCCGTTGGACAGGGTCATGACTTGCACCGGCTCTGCGCCCAACAGCTGGGTGTCGATACCGGCGTCGCTGAATTCGTTTTCGATCACGGCGATTTTCAGGCCGTGCTCGGCTCTGAGCAGGTGGCGCAGCAAGGTGGTCTTGCCGGCGCCGAGGAAGCCGCTGAGGACGGTGACCGGGATGGGAGAGGACAAAATATTCTCCTTGAAGGAACACAGAAACAAATGTGGGAGGGGGCTTGCCCCCGATAGCAGCGTGTCAGGCGCTTATCTGTCACTGACACACCGCTATCGGGGGCAAGCCCCCTCCCACAGGGGAGTTGCGTTAACTCAACAGCACTTGGGCCCACCCTTGCCGCCGTAACGGGCTTCCTGGCGTTCCCGGAAGAACGCCTTGTAGTCCATCACCGGCTTGTCCGGGTGTTTGGTTTGCATATGCTCGACGTAGGTGTCGTAGTCGGGCATGCCGACCATCAGGCGCGCGGCCTGACCGAGGTATTTACCGAGGCGACTGATGTCATTGAACATGGTTGCAACCCTCGATTACGCGTCCGGTACGGCCTGGAACGGGGCTTCTTTATCCGTACGTTCTTTGTTGCCCCAGGCGGCGACGCCAACCTTGAGCGCATAGAACAGGATGCTGAACACCACGAACAGGAACAGCGCCGTCAGCGTTGCGTTGGTGTAGGCGTTGTAGATCACGTGCTGCATCTGGTCGATGCTCTTGGCCGGGGCCAGGATCTGGCCGTTGGCCAATGCATCGCTGTATTTCTTCGCCAGCGACAGGAAGCCGATCGCCGGGTTGGCGTCGAACAGCTTGATGAAGCCCGCGGTGGTGGTGCAGATCAGCAGCCAGACGGCCGGCAGCATGGTCACCCAGATGTAGCGTTGGCGCTTCATTTTGATCAGCACAACGGTAGCCAGCATCAGCGCGATACCCGCCAGCATCTGGTTGGAGATACCGAACAGCGGCCACAAGGTGTTGATACCACCCAGTGGGTCGATCACGCCCTGGTACAGCAGGTAACCCCACATCGCCACGCAACCGGCGGTTGCAATGAGGTTGGCGGTCCACGACTCGGTGCGTTTCAGCGCCGGCACGAAAGAGCCCAGCAGGTCCTGCAGCATGAAACGACCGGCACGGGTGCCCGCATCCACCGCCGTCAGGATGAACAGCGCTTCAAACAGGATCGCAAAGTGGTACCAGAACGCCATGGTGTTTTCACCCGGCAGTACGCTGTGCAGGATCTGTGCGATACCCACCGCCAAGGTCGGTGCGCCGCCGGCACGCGCCAGGATGGTGGTTTCGCCGATGTCATGGGCCACGGCTTGCAGCGCCTCAGGCGTGATCGAAAAACCCCAGCTGCTGACGGTTTGCGCCACGGCAACCACATCACCACCGACCACGGCGGCCGGGCTGTTCATGGCGAAA
The DNA here is from genome assembly GCF_023169845.1 of Pseudomonas sp. CYM-20-01. Taxonomy (NCBI): domain Bacteria; kingdom Pseudomonadati; phylum Pseudomonadota; class Gammaproteobacteria; order Pseudomonadales; family Pseudomonadaceae; genus Pseudomonas; species Pseudomonas sp. CYM-20-01. The sequence continues at coordinate 6,044,183 of NZ_AP025169.1, forward strand.
TACACGCCCGGTTCGATCACCGAAGCGGCAACCATCGCCATGATGGCCACGAACGACTCCATCAACATGCCGCCGTAACCGATATAACGGGCGTTGGTTTCGTTATCCAGCAGCTTGGGCGTGGTGCCCGAAGAGATCAGCGCGTGGAAACCCGAGACCGCGCCACAGGCGATGGTAATGAACAGGAACGGGAACAGGCCGCCCTTCCACACCGGGCCGGTGCCGTCGATGAACTGGGTCAGGGCCGGCATTTTCAGCTCGGGCATGGTGACCAGGATGCCGATCGCCAGGGCGATGATGGTGCCGATTTTCAGGAAAGTGGAGAGGTAGTCACGCGGTGCCAGGATCAGCCACACCGGCAGGACGGCGGCGACGAAACCGTAGCCGATCAGCATCCAGGTAATTTGAATGCCGGTGAAGGTGAACGCTTTGGCCCAGACCGGATCAGCGGCAATCTGCCCGCCCAGCCAGATCGAACCCAGCAGCAACAGCACGCCGATGATCGAAATTTCACCGATGCGGCCCGGGCGGATGTAGCGCATGTAGATGCCCATGAACATCGCGATCGGGATGGTCGCCATCACCGTGAAGATGCCCCATGGGCTCTCGGCCAGGGCCTTGACCACGATCAGCGCCAGCACCGCGAGGATGATGATCATGATCAGGAAGCAGCCGAACAGCGCGATGGTCCCCGGGATGCGGCCCATCTCTTCGCGAACCATGTCCCCCAGGGAACGGCCATTGCGACGGGTGGACAGGAACAGGACCATGAAGTCCTGCACCGCACCGGCCAGCACCACGCCGGCAATCAGCCAGAGCGTGCCGGGCAGATAACCCATTTGCGCCGCCAGTACCGGGCCGACCAGCGGGCCTGCACCGGCAATCGCCGCAAAGTGGTGACCGAACAGGATGTGTTTGTTGGTCGGCACATAGTCCAGACCATCGTTGTTGAGCACTGCGGGGGTGGCCCGCCGTGGATCGAGCTGCATCACATTATTAGCGATGAACAGACTGTAGTAGCGGTACGCAACCAGATAGATGGCCACAGCAGCGACCACAATCCACAAGGCGTTGATCGCCTCGCCGCGGCGCAAGGCCACTACGCCCAGGGCGCACGCTCCTACGATTGCCAGCACCAGCCAGGGTAGGTGGCGTAGCAGGCTATTATTATTTTTCATTTTTGTATTCCAGCCAGGGTGGACAGAAAGGACAGCCATCCGGAGTTTAGCGCTACTGGACTTAAAGGCCACCCCCCTACGTTGGTCTAGAGCCTTCTGCGGACAAAAAAAGCAGAAAACCCGGGCCAATAATGACGCACGGCTACAATCCCCCTATCCCCGGAGGGTTTCACCATGACCGAGCAACCGTCTGACCGCCGTCGTTTCCGCCGCATCGCCTTTGATGCCAAGACCGAAATTCGGCAAAACGGCCGCGAATGGCCAGTGCAATTGGTGGATTTGTCGTTAAAGGGCCTGCTGGTGCAACGGCCGGAAGACTGGAAGGGCAACAAGGCGCTGCCGTTCGACGTCGACATCCGCCTGGATCCCAAGGCGCATATAAAGATGCAAGTGCGACTGACCCATGAGGATCCTGGGCAACTGGGTTTTGTGTGTCAGCACATCGACCTGGACTCGATCAGCCACTTGCGGCGGCTGATCGAGTTGAACCTGGGTGACGAGGATGAGCTGCACCGAGAGTTGGCCGCCTTGCTGGAAGTGTGACGACTCAGGGAAATGCCGTACGCGCCGGGAAGTCGCTTTCCGACTCCCAGAAGCCGGCTTTCTGAGTCGACGCAGCCTGCCAGAGGCCATCGGCAAAACGGTAGGTGGTGTAACGGGTGGCGAAGTCTTCGTCCCCATCACCGTCCATGAAGGACGACACTTGCAGCAATTCATCCGCCCCACCCGTGGTTGGCGTCGCCGCCTGCCAGGCGGCCTTGCCAGTCTGTGCCAGGGTCAGTGGCTTGATCTTGCCGTCGGTGCCTTTGTAGTCCATCGGTTTGAGTTGTTGCTTGGCGGGCATTAACAACTGCGTGGCCGGGCCGCTATAGCTACCCATCGGCGCGGTCTGGTCGATGACCAGGAAATACACCGTCTCCGGCAAGCCCTTGAGCGGGGCTTTCTTGACCTCGGCCAACGGGTAACCGAGGTCTTCATGGGCGATCACGTCGCCGGAGGCCGACACTAACCGGACCTGGGCTTCCAACAACGGTTTTTCCACCAGGTCGCCGGGCTCGTCGAACGAATCTTCGTCCAACCCGTTGCCCCAACTGTCCTTGTGCAACTGAGCGCTGATGCGTTGGTCTTCGAGCACCTGTAGAACGCTGCCGTCATCCGTTGCCAGCTTTTGCGCCAGACGATATCCGGCGGGCAACTCGGCCCACGCCAAAGCGGGCAACCCGGCCAAGGCGACAAACAGGGCGACTGCGCCCCAGCATTTCGATGGTTGCATGGCATTCATCCCTGATTTATTCGAACAGTGCATCTAGCGCCTGCTCCAGGCGCGTGACCCCAATAATTTTTATGCCTGGCGGCGACTCTTTCGGCGCATTGCCCTTGGGCACGATTGCGCGTTTGAAGCCATGCTTGGCCGCTTCTTTCAACCGTTCCTGACCACTCGGTACCGGGCGCACTTCGCCCGACAGGCCGACCTCGCCAAACACCAGCAGGTCGTGAGGCAGCGGTTTATTGCGCAAGCTCGACATGACCGCCGCCATCAACGCCAGGTCGGACGCCGTCTCCAGCACCTTGACCCCGCCCACCACGTTGAGGAACACATCCTGGTCATGGGTCGGAATGCCGCCATGCCGGTGCAATACCGCCAGCAACATTGCCAACCGGTTCTGATCCAGGCCCAGGGTCACGCGGCGCGGGTTGGCCAGGTGGCTGTCATCGACCAACGCCTGCACTTCCACCAGCATCGGGCGGGTGCCTTCCCACGTTGCCATCACCACACTGCCCGGGACTTCTTCCTGGGCACGCGTCAGAAAGATCGCCGACGGATTGGAGACCTCTTTCAGTCCCCGGTCGGTCATGGCGAACACGCCCAATTCGTTTACCGCCCCGAAGCGGTTCTTCACCGCCCGCAGCAAACGCAGGCGGCCATCCGATTCACCTTCGAAATACAGCACGGTGTCGACCATATGCTCCAGCACCCGAGGCCCGGCCAGCGCGCCTTCTTTGGTGACGTGGCCGACCAGGAAGATCGCCGTGCCGCTCTGCTTGGCATACCGCACCAGCAGCGCCGCGCTCTCGCGCACCTGGGACACGCCGCCCGGCGCCGATTGCAACTGCTCGGTGAAAATGGTCTGGATCGAGTCGATCACCATGACCTTGGGCTTTTCGATACGGGCCGTGGCAATGATGCTTTCGATGCAGGTTTCGGTCATGACCCGCAATTGGTCCTGGGGCAATCCCAAGCGGCGGGCGCGCATGGCCACTTGTTGCTGGGATTCCTCGCCGGTGACATACAGCGCCGGCATGCGGCTGGCGATGCTGCACAGGGTTTGCAGCAAAATCGTCGATTTGCCGATGCCCGGGTCACCGCCGATCAGCACCACCGAGCCGTCCACCAGGCCGCCGCCCAGCACGCGGTCCAACTCGCCGGATGCCGTGGAAAATCGCGGGATTTCTTCCACGCTGACTTCAGCCAGGGTCTTGATCTGCGCCTGCTGCCCGGTCCAGCCGGCACGGCCGGTGGGGGCCGCCGCACCGCCGCTCTCGATCATGGTTTCAGTCAGGGTGTTCCACGCACCGCACTCGGTGCACTGGCCGGCCCACTTGGGAAAGGTCGCGCCGCACTCCGTGCAGCCGTACATGCGCTTGGCCTTTGCCATTTGAGAACCTCCAACCGAAAAACCGCGATGATAGCTCAGCGCGACGCCGGGGTCCGGATTTCACCACTGGCCAAGCGTGAAGCACTGTTGCCGACCGGGTCCTCGGCGTTAAGGTCGGCACCTTTGGCCTTGAGTTCATCGAGCAGTTCGACACGCTTGAACAGCCCGGCGTACATGGCGGCGGTCTGTCCGGCACCGTTGCGCTGGTCGGGGTTGCAGTCGGTGGCCAGCAGGCGCTGGGCGATTTTCAGCTCGCCCTTGAAGATCGCGCCCATCAGCGCGGTGTTGCCGCGTTTGTCCTGCACGCAGGCGTCGGCACCGGCGTTGAGCAAGCGCTCCACGAACGGCCCCTGGCCGTGGTAGGCGGCGAGGATCAGCGCGGTGTAGCCCTTGTCGTCCTGGGTGTTGAGGCTATAACCGGCGTCGATGAAGGTGTTGAGCATGTCCAGGTCACCACGGCGGGCGGCGTCGAAGTAGTAGTCCTGCAACTGGGCCTTGAGCGCTACCGGGTCGGGAGTCTCGGCATGGGCGACAAAGGCCAGCATGGTCATCAGCAAACCGATAGAAATTCGCATGGTTTTTCTCCTGCCAGGGGTCGACGCCCGTATCGGGGCGCCGACCGTAACCAACGGATCAGTCGGTCAGTTTTTCCGCCAACGCCTTCACGCGCGCCAGGTCACCCTTGGCCACCTTGGCCACGCCGGTGCCGTATTCCGGGTCGGCTTTGTAGAGGAACGACAGGATGATGTGCTTGCTCTCGTCATCGGTGGTGGCCAGCGAGCCGCCGAAGTTTTCGATCAGGTCCTGACGCTCTTTCTTGCTGTAGGAGCGGTACAAGTCGCCTGCCTGCTTGAAGTTCTGCTCACGCTGGATCTTCGCCTGCTGGGTGCTGCCTGACAGCGCCGACTGGCTGTAGCGTGCGGTTTGCGGTTCTTCCCGTGGCAGCAGGCGGCTTGGCTGGTAGTTCACTCCGGTGGTGGTCTTGCCGAAGTTCATCGCGCCGTCCTGGTTGCCGTTGTTGACGGTCACCCGTGGCGCGTTGATCGGCAGTTGCAAGGCGTTGGCGCCCAGGCGGTACATCTGGGTATCGGCGTAGGAGAACACCCGGCCTTGCAGCAGGCGATCCTCCGACGGCTCGATGCCCGGCACCAGGTTGGCCGGGGCCATGGCCACTTGCTCGGTTTCCTGGAAAACGTTGGCCGGGTTGCGGTTCAGCACCATTTGTCCGACTTTGCGCTCGGGTACATCCGGCCAGATCTTGGTGGCGTCCAGCGGGTCGAAATCGAACTTGGCCAGGTCTTCAGGCTTGAGCACCTGCACGTACAGGTCCCACTTGGGGAAGTCGCCCTTGTTGATGTGGGTGACCAGGTCGTTGGTCATGTGGCTGTAGTCGCGGCCCTGCACTTCGGTGACCTGCTTGGGGTCGAGGTTCTTGATGCCTTGCAGGCTCTTCCAGTGGAACTTGACGTAGTGCACTTCACCCTTGGCGTTGATCAGCTTGTAGGCGTGCACGCCGTTGCCGTCCATCTCCCGGTAACTGGCCGGAGTGCCAGAGTCGGAGTACAGCTCGGTCAGCGTGCGGGTGGCTTCGGGCACGTGGGAGAAGAAGTCGAAGCGACGCGAGTCGTCATCCAGGTTGGTACGCGGGTCTGGCTTGAACGCGTGGACCATGTCCGGGAACTTGATGGCATCACGGATGAAGAATGTCGGGAAGTTGTTGCCCACCAAATCCCAATTGCCTTCGGCCGTATAGAACTTGGTGGCGAAACCGCGTGGGTCACGCAGGGTTTCCGGGGAGTGGTTGCCGTGGACCACAGCGGAGAAGCGCACGAACACCGGCGTCGCCTCGCCGGCCGCAAAGACCTTGGCCTTGGTCAGGTCGCTAAGGCCGTCAGTGACGGTGAAGGTGCCATGAGCGCCGGTGCCACGCGCGTGTACGACGCGCTCGGGGATGCGCTCGCGATCGAAACGCTGCAATTTCTGAATAAGCTGCACGTCCTGGAGCAGCACCGGGCCATTGGCGCCGGCGGTTTGCGAGTTCTGGTTGTCGCCGACGGCGGCACCGTTGTCGCGGGTCAGGTTGGCGGCGTGTACAGACAGGGAAAGCAGGCTGGCGGTCACCAGTACCAGCGCGGATCGGGCTGTAACAGGCCCGCGGCTCATTGGGTTGTTCATCGAGGTTTCCTCTGGTTTTTTTAGTGCACATTCAGTTGTGCTTGCCAGAGGCTAGTGACCCGCGAGTCAGAAGATAAATAGAAAAGCCGTACCAACCCGATTGATAAAATAATCTGGTAAGCGGCTGATTTGGCGAGTATTTCGCGCGCGATTGATGGCACTTTGCAAACTAATTGGGTTTTAATGTGTCGATAAAAGCTGACAGTGTTAGCGGTTGTTTCAGGCAAGCGCTCTACGACTGACTTACACTGGGTACCACCCTTCTCATCTGTAACAAGGAATAACCTATGGGCGTGATCAGTGAGTTCAAGGCCTTCGCGGTCAAAGGTAATGTGGTCGACATGGCCGTCGGTATTATCATCGGCGCCGCCTTCGGCAAAATTGTTTCCTCGTTTGTAGGCGATGTGGTTATGCCGCCCATTGGTCTGTTGATCGGGGGCGTGGACTTCGGTGACCTGGCGATAACGCTCAAGGCCGCCCAAGGCGATGTGCCTGCGGTGGTCCTGGCATACGGCAAGTTCATCCAGAGCGTCATCGACTTTGTGATCGTCGCGTTTGCGATTTTCATGGGTGTGAAGGTAATCAACCGCCTCAAGCGTGAAGAGGCCGTGGCACCAAGCCTGCCGCCGACGCCGACCAAGGAAGAAGTGTTGCTGGGTGAGATCCGCGATCTGCTCAAGGCACAGAACGACAAGCCGCTCTAATCGAGCCGGCATGAAAAAGGCGCCTGGTGTGAGGCGCCTTTTTTATTACCAGTAGTTTTCCACCGCCACCTGGCCAGGTCGACGGCTCAAGCTCAGGTTCATATCCCGCAGTTTGAGCAACTGGCGCGTGTCATCGACCATCTGCGGGTTGCCACAGATCAGCACACGGGAATGCTCCGGGGTCAGTTCGACGCCCGCCGCGCGTTCCAACTCGCCATTTTCGATCAGCGTGGTAATGCGGCCGTTCAACGCACCGGGGTGTTGTTCGCGGGTGACGATGGGGATGTAGGTGAACTTGTGCGCGTATTCGGCCAGGTACTCGCGTTCGCCCAACGTGTTGATCAGCGCTTGGTAAGCCAACTCTTTGGCTTCGCGTGCGCTGTACACCAGGATGATGCGTTCGAATTTCTCCCAGACCTCGAAGTCCTGCAGGATCGACAAAAACGGCGCCACCCCGGTGCCGGTGCCCAGCATCCACAGATCTCGGCCGTCGACGAAACGGTTCAAGGTCAGGAACCCCGTGGCCTGGCGCTCCACCATCAAGGTATCGCCCACACGCAGGCGGCTCAGTTCGCTGGTGAACTCACCGTCCGGGACGACAATCGAGAAGAAGTCCAAGTGTTCATCAAACGGCGAGGACACCAAGGAATACGCACGCCATACCGTGCTGCCATCTGCCTTGGTAACCCCCAGGCGCACAAACTGGCCCGCGGTAAAACGAAAGCCCGGGTCGCGGGTGGTGCGCAAGGTAAACAGGCTGGGGGTCAGCGATTGCACGTCGAGCAAGGTCTGGCGGGTAAATTTCTCAGCACTGGCCGTCATGGGGGGCTCCGTTCTACAGGTGCTCTAGTGTCGCTCAAAGTCACGTGCGGAAACACCTACGATAGGTAGTGGCATCACGCAAGCACACAGTGATGGCAACTTAATTGCACCTCCAATCAATTCGCTATTAGCCTTTTAAGGCGCTTCATAAATGCGCTGTTAGTTGATTGTTACAGCGGCTTCAAGCCACTCATAAATCGCGATTTTCCAACTTGCCACTTACTTAGCCAACTAACCTTCCTGCGGAAAAATTCTTAAAGCTTGCCACCCAAGAACGAAATTTTCCTCTCACCCTGTAGTCCGTGTCCTACACTGATTTTCGTGCAGCTATGGGGGTTAAGGACGTACCCCAAGTCACGGAGAATCCATGGAGATTTACCCATGCTTAACTGGCGCAATACACGGCTCCACACGCTGGAAGGCGAGAACGAGGTCACTAGCGTATTTGAGCTGACTGTCAATAAAACCTACGAACTCGGCTTCCAAAACTGTTCCTTCAAGATGAGTTCTCAACTCCCAAAGAGCCAAATCAAACCCATAGAATTTACAAACTATTCAAACGAATGGAAAAAACTGTACGACCAAGCGCATTACTTCGACGTAGACCCTGTGGTGAAGCATTGCAAGGAATCTGTATTACCCATTGTCTGGCAGGAGGAAACATTCAAAGATGTGCCCAGCCTTTGGTCTTTGGCCCAAACCTTAGGCGTACACAAGGCGATGACCATCAGCGTGCATGATTTCCGGGGTGCATTCAGCATGCTGACGTTGAGCCGTGGCAAGGGTGACATCAGCCCGGAAGAACTGTATGAAAAGGCGGCAATAGTGCTATGGCTCTGTCACGCGATGCATGCCGTAATGGTGCAGAAGTTTGCCGAGAAGGCCAGCCTCAACCCGGCCTGCAAATTGACCCCGCGGGAAACGGAAGTCCTCATGTGGTCTGGTAAGGGCAAGACGGCGGCAGATGTCGCCGCCATACTTTGTTTGTCCGAACGTACGGTGGGCTTTCACATTGCCAGTTCTCTCAAGAAACTGGGGGTCAACAACAAGATCGCTGCGGTGCTTCGCGCCGCGCAGTACGGGATTATTTAACCGGCCAAGAAACACCACATGTAATCCCGCTGAAATAAACGTAACATTTACCGCCCATTCTGAGTGCTGAGCCGCCCCGCCGGGGTATCGCCCGTAGTGCACTCAGACGGTTCGGCCGCCCGAGTCGAACACCCATTGTTTACCCAGAGCCTCCCCCGCCATGCCCCTGCTCGAAAGCCCCTTCGCCCAGCTCGATCTGATCCGCCAGCCAGAGCAACACAACGATCCGCTGCAAGCCTTCGATGCCGCCGACGAGTACCTGCTCAGCCATTTGGCCGAACAGCAGCCGGCCGCACACACCCGGGTGCTGGTGCTCAATGACAGCTTCGGCGCCCTTGCCGCCAGCCTTCAGGGCCAGGTGCAGGTGACCTCCAGTGGCGACTCGTTCCTGGCGGCACAAGGCCTGGAAAAAAACCTGGTGCGCAACGGCAAGGCGTTTGACGCTGTTCCGTTCATCGCGGCCAGCCACCTCCCCACCGGGCCGTTCGACCGGGTGCTGATCCGCGTACCCAAAACCCTCGCGCTGCTGGAAGAACAACTGATCCGCTTGCAAGGCCAACTGGCCCCAGGCGCCGAAGTGATCGCCGGGGCAATGATCAAGCATTTGCCACGGGCGGCGGGCGAGTTGCTGGAGCGTTACATTGGCCCGATGCACGCATCGCTCGCGGTAAAAAAAGCACGCCTGCTGATCGCCACCGCGCAAGACCGCCCCGTTTCCGTCTCGCCCTACCCCACCCGCTACGCCCTCGACGCACCGGCTATCGAGTTGCTGAACCACGCCAACGTGTTCTGCCGTGAAAGCCTGGACATCGGTACCCGCGCGTTCCTGCCCCACCTGCCGAAAAACCTGGGCAGCGCCCGCGTGGCGGACCTGGGGTGCGGCAACGGCGTACTGGCGATTGCCAGCGCCCTGCACAACCCCGAAGCACACTACACCTTGGTGGACGAGTCCTACATGGCCGTGCAGTCGGCGCTGGAGAACTGGCAGGCCGCCCTCGGCGAACGTGATGTGGTGGTGCGTGCCGCCGACGGCCTGGCCGGACAAGAGCCACAGTCCCTGGACGTGGTACTGTGCAACCCACCGTTCCACCAGCAGCAGGTGGTCGGTGATTTCCTCGCCTGGCGCATGTTCCAGCAGGCACGGGAAGCACTGGTGGTGGGCGGCGCCCTCTATATAGTCGGCAACCGACATTTGGGTTATCACACCAAGCTGGCACGCCTGTTCCGGGGTGTCGAGCAAGTCGCCACCACGCCGAAGTTCGTGATCCTCAAGGCGCGCAAATAAAAAAACCCTGCTTCTCTCGCAAAAAGCAGGGCTGGAAAGCCGGGCCGCAAAGCCCGGATCGGGATGTCAGTGGGTGGTCAGGCCGGCCGCATTCATAAACATGCGCATCAGGCTGGCCACGACGAACAGGGCCAGCACACTGCCAGTCCAGATCATCGCCAGCCACCCCAGGCGCCGCCACAATGGCTGCTTCTCGGCCTGTTCAATCTCGTGCAACGAAGGTTTGCCGGACATGGAACGACCCTCCTAGTGATAACCGTCTTCGTGGGTGACCTTGCCGCGGAACACGTAATAGCTCCAGAAGGTATAGCCCAGGATGAACGGGATAATGAACAGCGTACCCACCAGCATGAAGCCCTGGCTTTGCGGCGGCGCGGCAGCATCCCAAATTGAGACTGACGGCGGGATGATGTTCGGCCACAGGCTGATGCCCAAACCGCTGTAGCCCAGGAAGATCAGCACCAGCGTCAGCAGGAATGGCGTGTAGTGTGCGTTACGTGCCACCGCGCGGATCAACCCGTACATGGTCACCAGCACCAGGATCGGCACTGGCAGGAACCAGAACAGGTTTGGCAGGGTGAACCAGCGCGAGGCGATTTCCGGGTGCGTCAGCGGCGTCCAGATACTCACGATGCCGATCACCGCCAGCACCACGAAGGCCAATGGCCGCGCCAGGTTGTGCATTTTCTCCTGCAACGAGCCTTCGGTCTTCATGATCAGCCAGGTGCAGCCGAGCAACGCATAAGCCACGATCAGCGCCACGCCGCAGAACATCGTGAACGGCGTGAGCCAGTCCAGCGAACCGCCGGCAAACTGGCGATTCACCACTGGAATGCCATCGATGAACGCACCCAGCGCCACGCCCTGGAAGAACGTTGCCGCCAGCGAGCCGCCAATGAATGCCTTGTCCCACAGGTGACGCTTGTGGTCCTTGGCCTTGAAGCGGAATTCGAAGGCTACACCGCGGAAGATCAGCCCGATCAGCATCAGGATCAGCGGCAGGTACAGCGCCGACAGCACCACCGAATAGGCCAGCGGGAACGCACCGAACAACGCCGCGCCGCCCAGTACCAGCCAGGTTTCGTTACCGTCCCAGACCGGGGCCACGGTGTTCATCATCACATCACGATCGGTCTTGCCCGGGATAAACGGAAACAGGATGCCGATACCCAGGTCGAAACCGTCCATGACCACGTACATCATGATGCCGAAGATGATGATCACGGCCCAGATCAGCGGAAGATCAATACCCATCTCAATGCCCCTTGTGCTGGATGTGGGTGTGGTCGTCATCGCTGCCATCATCGGCGGCGGACAACGGACGGGCCGGCGTACGTTTCTGGCCAGGGCCACCGTGGGTGGGCTCGCTGCCTTCGTGGGTCTGAGGCCCTTTGCGCACCAGGCGCATCATATAACCCAGGCCCGCACCGAACAGCGCGAAGTACACCACCACGAACAACACCAGGGTGATGGTCATCTGCGCCAGGCTATGCCCGGAGGACGCGTCCGCCGTGCGCATCAAGCCATAGACCACCCACGGCTGGCGGCCGATCTCGGTGGTGAACCAACCCGCAAGAATCGCGATCAGGCCGGACGGCCCCATCCACAACGCCAGGTACAGGAACGGCTTGGACGTGTACATCTTGTCGCCCCGGCGCAGCCAGAGGCTGAATAGGCCAGTGAAGATCATCAGGAAGCCCAGGCCGACCATGACCCGGAACGACCAGAATACGATGGTCGAGTTGGGGCGGTCTTCCGGTGGAAACTCCTTGAGCGCCGGCACCTGTTTGTCCAGGGAGTGGGTGAGAATCAGGCTGCCCAGGTAGGGGATTTCTACCGCGAACTTGGTTTTCTCGGCCTTCATGTCGGGCCAGCCGAACAGGATCAACGGCGTCGGTTCGTTACCGATGTTTTCCCAGTGGCCTTCAATCGCGGCAATTTTCGCCGGTTGGTGCTTCAGGGTGTTGAGGCCATGGAAATCACCGATCACCGCCTGGATGGGCGCAACGATCAGGGCCATCCACATTGCCATCGAGAGCATCTTGCGGATCGCCGGGTTGTCCTTGCCGCGCAGCAAGTGCCAGGCCGCCGAGGAACCGACAAAGAACGCAGTGGCCACGAAGGCTGCCGTGGCCATGTGCGCCAGGCGATACGGGAACGACGGGTTGAAGACCACGGCGAACCAGTCGGTCGGGATCACCCGGCCGTCGATGATTTCAAAGCCCTGGGGCGTCTGCATCCAGCTGTTGGAGGAGAGGATCCAGAACGTGGAAATCAGCGTACCCACGGCCACCATCACGGTGGAGAAAAAGTGCAGCTTGCGCCCGACCTTGTTCCAGCCGAACAGCATCACGCCGAGGAAACCGGCTTCGAGGAAGAAGGCCGTGAGCACTTCGTACGTAAGCAGCGGGCCGGTGACGGCGCCGGCGAAGTCCGAGAAGCGGCTCCAGTTGGTGCCGAACTGGTAGGCCATGACCAAACCGGACACCACGCCCATGCCGAAGTTGACGGCGAAGATCTTCGACCAGAAGTGGTAGAGGTCACGGTAGGTGTCGTTGTGGGTCTTGAGCCACAAGCCTTCCAGCACCGCGAGGTAACTGGCCAGGCCGATGGTGATCGCCGGGAACAGGATGTGGAAAGAGATGGTGAACGCAAATTGAATTCGGGCGAGATCGAGCGCCTCCAAACCGAACATATGTCTTCCTCTGTCAGGTAATACCGGCTGCTGGCGGGAGCCTGCACCCACTGCCCCCACGGATATGGAGCCTGGCGAATTTCGATTCGTTTCTTTTTTTCAACCAACCGCGTAGGGAATCTGGCCCTGAGGCCGCCAGGCCGATGCCCGGGCGGGCATTGATCTGGATCAAGCATTGCTGAAAGAGTAGTCCCATTTTCAGGATTGAACTGTGTGGTCTTTTGCCGCGTGACAGACTGCCTCAGCTCAGTTGTTGCAACTATCTGTTACAACTTAATGATAATCTCGGCGCTCCCTCCGGCTCTGATCTGAATTCCCCGATGCCTAGTGAACCCGCGTTGCTGTTGCGTCACCACCGCCCTTTCATCGCGTTCTGGCTGGCGCGCATCTTTACCGCCAGCGGCTTCCAGATGCTCACCGTGGCCATCGGCTGGAACCTCTACCAACTGACCGGCAATGTGCTGGACCTGGGGTTGGTCGGCCTGGTGGAGTTCGTACCTCGCGTGCTGTTCATGTTGCACACCGGGCACGTTGCCGACCGCTATGAACGGCGCAAGGTGGCCGCCATCTGCCAGACCGTGCAGGCGCTGATTGCACTGAGCCTGGCCATCGGCGGCCTGACCGGCAACGTGACCCGCGAGATGATCTTTATTCTCGCCTTTCTGCTGGGTGCTGCGCGCTCCTTTGAAATGCCGACCACCCAGGCGTTGCTGCCAAGTATTGTGCCCAGCGCCTTGTTCCCGCGAGCCGTGGCCTCATCGCAGTCTGCCCAGCAATTGGCAACCATTGTCGCGCCGGCCCTCGGCGGTTTGCTCTATGCGTTCGGCAGCGTATGGGTGTATGGCCCCACCGTGGTGCTTTACCTCATTGCCTGCGTGCTGACCCTCAACCTGCCCGCCCGTCAGACTCCGCTCAACAAGGGCAAGGCCACCCTGGATTCGCTGCTGGCCGGCATCCGTTTTATCCGCAGCCGCCCGGACATCCTCGGCGCCATCTCCCTGGACCTGTTCGCTGTGCTGCTGGGCGGCGCGACTGCATTGCTGCCAGTGTTCGCCAAAGACATCCTGCTGACCGGCGCCTGGGGCCTGGGCCTGCTGCGGTCGGCGCCGGCGGTGGGCGCATTGTTGATGTCATTGTGGCTGGCGCGGTTCTCGGTGGACCGCCATGTGGGCCGCGTGATGTTCACGGCTGTCGGTGTGTTTGGCGTGGCGACCATCGCCTTCGGCCTGTCCACCTCCTTCTGGTTTTCCCTGGCGGTGCTGGTGGTGCTGGGGGCGGCGGATATGATCAGCATGGTCATCCGTGCGTCGTTTGTGCAGTTGGAAACCCCGGATGACATGCGCGGCCGCGTCAGTGCGGTCAATGGCCTGTTTATCGGCGCATCCAACCAGTTGGGTGAGTTCGAATCCGGCATTACCGCCCACTGGTTCGGCACCGTGCCCGCCGTGGTCATGGGCGGGATCGGTACGCTGGTGGTGACGGGCGTGTGGATCAAGCTGTTCCCGACCCTGGCGAATCGGGATCGCATGCACGTACCGGTGGAAGAGCCTATTCAAAAAACCAGCGTATAACCCATGTGGGAGGGGGCTTGCCCCCGCTAGCGCCATGTCAGTCACAGCATCGTTGACTGACACCCTCCATCGGGGGCAAGCCCCCTCCCACACTTGGATAATCAGTGCTGGCTAGACCGTGTCAGAGCACCTTATCGAGGGTGATGGGAAATTCCCGCACCCGTTTGCCGGTGGCGTGATAAATCGCGTTCGCCACCGCCGCCGCAACACCGACAATGCCGATCTCCCCCACGCCCTTGGACCCGAGGGCGTTGACGATCTCGTCATGTTCCTCGACAAACACCACGTCGATCTCGCCAATGTCCGCGTTCACCGGGATATGGTATTCGGCCAGGCTGTGGTTCATGAAGCGCCCCAACTGATGATCGGTCTGGGTTTCTTCATGCAGGGCCATGCCGATGCCCCACACCACCCCGCCAAGAATCTGGCTGCGGGCCATCTTGGGGTTGACAACGCGCCCGGCGGCAATCGCACTGACCACCCGGCGGACCTTGATGGTGCCCAGGTCCTCATCCACCTGCACCTCGACGAAGACGGCCGAATGGGTGGCGGTGCTGTAGCCCTCGCGTTTTTTGTCGGGCTCGCTGTCGACCTGCACTTCCAACGCGTCTTCGCCACTGTCCTTGACCAACTGCGCCAACGACACACTCACGTCACCGGTGTGCAAGTGGCCGTCTTCAGAGCGTACGGATTCTGCCTGCGTGAAGACCGGGTATGTCTGCCGGGCAATGGCCAGCAGTTTGCCGGTCAACGCTTCGCAGGCTTGCTGCACCGCCGTCCCCACCGAGGACACGGTAAACGAACCGCCCTGCAGTGGCGCGGTGGGCAGTGAGGAGTCGCCCAACAGAAAGGCCACGTCTTCGACCGCCACACCACTGGCCTGCGCCGCAATCTGGGTCATCACCGTGTAAGTGCCAGTGCCGATATCGGTGGTGGCGCTGCTGACCGTCAGCTTGCCCTGCGCGTCGATCCGCGCCTTGGCACTGGCCTTCATCTGCATGGCTTCCCACACACCGCCGGCCATGCCCCAGCCGATCAACTGGCGGCCGTCGCGCATGCTGCGCGGTTCCGGGTTGCGCTGGCTCCAGCCGAAACGCTCGGCACCTTCGCGGTAGCA
This sequence comes from Pseudomonas sp. CYM-20-01, assembly GCF_023169845.1. Taxonomy (NCBI): domain Bacteria; kingdom Pseudomonadati; phylum Pseudomonadota; class Gammaproteobacteria; order Pseudomonadales; family Pseudomonadaceae; genus Pseudomonas; species Pseudomonas sp. CYM-20-01. Next base: position 6,059,479 of record NZ_AP025169.1, read on the forward strand.
TTCGCGCAGGGCCTTGCTTGACCAGGGTTTGTCTTCGTTCTGGTTGCGCTCGGCGTAGTTGATCAGCCGCAGTTGCACCGGGTCGATCCCCAGGGCGCAGGCCAGTTCATCCATGGCGCACTCCAGGCCAATCACCCCGAGGGCAGCGCCAGGCGCACGCATGTCCAGGGGCGTGAACACGTCCAGGGGCACCAGGTTGTAGGTCAGTTGCACGTTGTCGCAGTGATAGAGCATGCCGCTCCACTCCACCACATGTTCGCTGAAATCCTCGAAGCGCGAGGTCTGGCCGATAGCGGTGTGGCCCAGCGCGAGCAAACGACCGTCGGCGGCCGCGCCCATTTGCAAACGCTGCAGGGTGCGCGGGCGGTAGCCGAAGGTAAACATCTGTTGGCGAGTCAGGGTAACGCGTACCGAGCGTTTGAGCGCCAGGGACGCCATCACCGCCAGCGGCAATTGGTACTGCGGGCGCAAACCGGAGCCAAACGCACCGCCGACGAACGCGGCAAAGATGCGCACCTGGCTTTTATCCAGGCCGAAGACTTTTTGCACATAGGCCTGGCAGTTCTGCGGGCCCTGGGTCTTGTCATGGATATGCAGGGTGCCGTCCGGCTGATACAGCACGGTGCTGGCGTGCGGCTCCATCGGGTTGTGATGTTCGACGGGCGTGCTGTAGTGCAGGTCCAGGCTGACGGCGGCGCCGCTCCACTCGGCCTGGAAGTTGCCGCGCGGCTTGGGCGGGGTTTGCGGCGAGGCATAGGCCTGTTCCTGCATGGCCAGCAGGTCGGTTTCGAAGGCTTCGGTTGCGTACTCGATCTCCACCAGGGAGCCAGCATGCCGCGCCAATTCGAGGTTGTCGGCGATCACCAAGGCCAGGGGTTGGCCGCTGTACAGCACACGGTCGTTGTACAGCGGGCGGAACGGTGAGCCGTCGGCCGCGTCGTCGTCCTGGAAAGCGTCGTCGTAGCTGGCGATTTTTGGCCGGTTGAGGTGATCAATTACCGCCACCACCCCCGGCAGCGCCAACGCCCTGGAAGCGTCGATACGCAGCACCCGGCCCTTGGCGACGGTGCTGGACACCACGCTGCCATGCAGCAAGCCATCCTCGGGAAACTCACCGGCGTAACGCGCCTGGCCGGTGACCTTGAGCAGACCGTCGACCCGGTCCAAGGGTTTGCCGATGGCAGTCATGGGCGCTCTCCTGCGACAGCGGCGTCACTCAGGGCACGAATGATGCCCCGGCGCGCCAGCTTGATTTTGAAGCCGTTGTGCGCCAGGGGTTCGGCGTCTTGCAGCAGGGCGTCGGCGGCTTGACTGAAGGTTTCGCGGCTGACGACCTGGCCGATCAGCCCGGCTTCCACCGCGCGGTCACGCCAGGGTTTGTGGGCCACGCCGCCGAGCGCCAGGCGTGCGTCGACGATGACGTCACCGTCCAGCTCAAGGGCTGCGGCTACAGACACCAAGGCGAAGGCGTAAGAGGCGCGGTCGCGAATCTTCAGGTAGTTGCTGTGGCTTGCCAGGTTGTCGGCAGGCAGTTCGATGGCGGTGATCAACTCATCGTCGGCCAGCAGGTTGTCGCGTTGCGGCGTGTCGCCGGGCAAACGGTGGAAGTCGGCGAACTCAATGATCCGCGCACCGCCACGGCCCTCGACATGTACCCGCGCCGCCAATGCCGCCAGGGCGACACACATGTCCGAAGGGTGGGTAGCAACGCACTGCTCACTCGCCCCCAGGATCGCATGGATGCGGTTCAAGCCGGTGCGCGCCGGGCAGCCGCTGCCGGGCTCGCGCTTGTTGCACGGCACCGTGGCGTCATAGAAGTAGTAGCAGCGGGTGCGTTGCAGCAGGTTGCCGCCAGTACTGGCCATATTGCGCAGCTGCGGCGAGGCACCGGCGAGGATGGCCTGGGAGAGCAACGGGTAATGCTGTTCGATCAACGGGTGCCAGGCCAGGTCGGCATTGCTCACCAGGGCGCCAATCAACAGCCCGCCACTGGCCGTTTGCTGAATGTCATGCAACGGCAGGCCGGTGATATCGATGAGATGCTCGGGGCGGCTGATGTTTTCTTTCATCAGGTCCAGCAGGTTGGTGCCCCCGGCGATAAAGCGCGAAGCAGCGCTGCTGAGGTGCACGGCCTCCTGTACGCCGGTCGGCCGGCTGTAATGGAAGGGGTTCATGGTTTGCCCTCCAGGACTTCCTCGATGGCATCGCGGATATTGCTGTAGGCGCCACAGCGGCACAGGTTGCCGCTCATCAATTCCTGGATTTGCGCGGTGTCATGGGCGCGGCCTTCGTTGGCCAGGCCCACGGCGGAACAGATCTGGCCGGGGGTGCAGTAGCCGCATTGGAAGGCGTCGTGCTTGATAAACGCCTGCTGCATCGGGTGCAGTTGGTCGCCGTCGGCCAGGCCTTCGATGGTGGTCAGCTCGGCGCCGTCGCACATTACCGCCAGGGTCAGGCAGGCATTGATCCGCTTGCCATCGCGCAACACCGTGCAGGCGCCGCATTGGCCGTGGTCGCAGCCTTTTTTGCTGCCGACAAGGTCAAGTTGCTCGCGCAGCAGGTCGAGCAGTGTGGTCCACGGCAACACATCCAGTTGGCGATCCTGGCCGTTGAGGCTCAGGCGTATCGAGTGGCTGACGAACGGTTGGGCCGCCGCGCCATTGGGGGTTGCGCTCATAAACACCTCACGGGTTGGTGGACATCCGCGGCGTTCAGGGAAGTCGCCGTCTCAGGGGTACGACTTCCCGGGGTAATGAGCGTTCAAGGTGATTGATCAGCGGATATTGAGCAGTGTCGTCAGGGTGTTCTGCGGAGGGTTGATCGAGGAGTTGCTGTATTGGAACCAGCCCTGGGCCTCCACGTTCAGGTCAAACACATAGATGTAGCCCATCAGCGTGCCGGCCCCGTTGCAGGCCTCGCTGATGTTGCCCACCTGGCAGACCGCCGTGCGCTGCCCATTGAGCTCTGCGCCATCAAAGCGGCCCATGGGGTTGTTGCCCAGGCCGACTTCCATGACCGACACTTTGGTAGGCCCACGGTGCGTGCACATCTGCGTGCTTTGCGCGCGCTCCGGAATGGCTTCCGTGCACGCCGCCGATTCAACCTTGAACACCCGCACTTCGCTCAACGGCGGTGCAGTCGCGCCCCAGGCCGGTGCTGCGCCGAGCAACAGGCTGATACAGGGGATCAGGGCTAGACTCCACGGGCTGGCGTTTTTCATGTTGCAGATGACCTTCGTTTAAACGTCGGCGCAGTATGCCTCAAGGCCTCGGCTGCTGGTATGATGCGCCGCTTTTTCCGATCCTCTCTGAAACCAAAGGCGCTTGGCGCAGTTTGTGCTTTGACTTAGAGGTCAACAAATCACGACGCCACAGAGCGTCACAGGGAGCAGGCATGCTGGAAAAGCTGTTTCAACTCAAGGCACACAACACCAACGTGCGCACCGAGATCCTCGCGGGCATCACGACATTCCTGGCCATGGCCTACATCCTGTTCGTGAACCCGAGCATCCTCGGCGAGACCGGCATGGACAAGGGCGCGGTGTTCGTCGCGACCTGCCTGGCGGCCGCCATCGGTTCGACCGTGATGGGCCTGATCGCCAACTACCCGATCGCCCTCGCGCCGGGCATGGGCCTCAATGCCTTCTTCACCTACACCGTGGTGCTGCACATGGGCCACACCTGGCAGGTGGCGCTGGGTGCGGTGTTTATTTCGGCGGTGTTGTTCTTCCTGCTGTCGATCTTCCGTATCCGTGAATGGATCATCAACGCCATCCCCCTGCCCCTGCGCTCGGCGATTGCCGCCGGTATCGGCCTGTTCCTGGCCTTGATCGCCCTGCACAACGCCGGGATCGTGGTCAGCAACCCGGCCACCATGGTGGGCCTAGGCGACTTGAAACAACCAGCACCGATTCTCGCCACCCTCGGCTTCGTGCTGATCGTAGCCCTGGAGGCCTTGGCCGTGCGCGGCGCGGTGTTGATCGGCATCCTGGCGGTGACCATTGTTTCCATCCTGCTGGGCGTCACACCCTTTGGCGGCGTGACGTCGATGCCGCCGTCCCTGGCCCCGACGTTCCTGCAGCTGGATATCAAGGGCGCGCTGGATATCGGCCTGGTCAGCGTGATTTTCGCCTTCCTGTTCGTCGACCTGTTCGATAACTCCGGCACCCTGATCGGCGTGGCCAAGCGTGCCGGCCTGATGGGCAAGGATGGCCACATGCCGAAAATGGGCCGTGCGCTGATCGCCGACAGTACCGCCGCCATGGCCGGTTCCCTGCTCGGCACCTCGACCACCACCAGCTACATCGAATCGGCTGCGGGCGTGAGCGCCGGTGGCCGTACCGGCTTGACCGCGATCGTGGTCGCGATCCTGTTCCTGCTGGCGTTGTTCTTCTCGCCACTGGCCGCCAGCGTCCCAGCCTTCGCCACCGCGCCGGCCCTGCTGTTCGTGGCGGTGCTGATGACCCAGGGCCTAGCCGAAATCGACTGGGACGACATTACCGTTGCAGCGCCGGTGGTGATCACCGCCCTGGCGATGCCTTTCACCTACTCCATCGCCAACGGCATCGCCTTCGGTTTCATCGCCTGGACCGCCATCAAGCTGCTTTCGGGCCGCTACCGTGAGCTGAACCCGGCGCTGGTGATTCTGTCGATTCTGTTTGTGATCAAGCTGGGCTGGTTCAACGCATGACTTTTGACGCCGCACGCTACACCGCTCAACTGCAAGACAAGGTCACGCGCTTGCGTGACCTGTTGGCACCGTTCGACGCGCCCGAGCCGCAGGTCTTCGACTCGCCGCTGCAGCATTTCCGCCTGCGCGCGGAGTTCCGCCTGTGGCGCGAAGGTGGTGAGCGCCACTATGCGATGTTCTCCCAGGACGACAAGCGCACGCCGATCCTGATCGAAGAGTTCCCCATCGCCAGCCAGCGCATCAACCAGTTGATGCCCCAGCTCAAGGCCGCCTGGCAAGCCAGCGCCGCCCTGAGCCACAAGCTGTTCCAGGTGGAGTTCCTCACCACCCTGGCTGGCGACGCGATGATCACCTTGTGCTATCACCGCCCGCTGGACGAGCACTGGCACACCGCCGCAAACCAGCTGGCTGCCGACTTGAATGTCAGCATCATCGGCCGTTCCAAGGGCAAGCGCGATGTGATCGGCCATGACTACGTGGTGGAAAAGCTCGAAGTCGGCGGCCGTACCTTCAGCTACCGCCAGCCCGAAGGTGCCTTCACCCAGCCCAACGGCACGGTGAACCAGAAGATGCTCAACTGGGCCTATGAAGCCCTGGGCGATCGCCCGGATGATCTGCTGGAACTGTACTGTGGCAACGGCAACTTCACCCTGCCCCTGGCGACGCGCGTGCGCAACGTGCTGGCCACCGAGATCAGCAAGACCTCAGTGAATGCGGCCTTGAGCAACCTCGATGAAAACGCGGTGGGTAACGTCACCCTGGTGCGCCTCTCCGCCGAAGAGCTCACCGAAGCACTGAATGAAGTGCGCCCATTCCGTCGCCTGCACGGCATCGACCTGAAGCGCTACGAGTTCGGCAGCGTGTTCGTCGACCCGCCCCGCGCCGGCATGGACCCGGACACCTGCGAACTGACCCGGCGCTTCGACAACATCCTGTACATCTCCTGCAACCCGGAGACGTTGGCGGCGAACATCGCGCAACTGCATGACACGCATAAGATTACGAAATGCGCGATGTTTGACCAGTTTCCGTGGACGCACCACATGGAATCCGGGGTGTTATTGACTCGGCGGTAACTCGACGTCCTCCGGCTGCTTCTTGCGCGGCCGTCCGCCCTTCTTGCCATTGGCGCGGGCGGCGGCGGCTTTGGCGGCGCTGCTTTTGCGACCGTTGCGCGAGGCAACCAGGCTGATCGCCAGGTCCATCAGGGGTTTGCTGGTGGCAATCAGGCCAGTGATCGAAACGTCCAGGTCTTGGGCCTCACAGCACAGCGCCTTTCCGCCAAAGCCGACTTCCAGTTGCTCAAAGTCCTCCAGGGAAAACCCCGCGAACTCGGGCAGGCCAGCCACCGGCAGTACAACGCGACTGCCGTCGCTGAAGCCGATGGAAAGGCAGTTGTCTTCATAACGCACAGCGCTGGCACGGGCATAAAGGTGCCGTGTCTTGCGCCCTCGGGCTATCGCCTTTTCTACATCGGCCTCAGTGAGCGGTTTATAGGGTACAACTTTGGCTTTTACGATTTGCTTCATAGTTCAATCTCCACAAAACCCGGTGCCCTGACCAGATTCAAAATTGTTTTCTGCCCCACGACATCGTGCCGGGCACGCGCGATCACATAAACTCCAGGCTGAATGATCAGCCCAGGCAACACCTCGCGGGCCTCCCAATCCCAGGAATGATTTTCCAGGCAGACCGTTTGCAGGTATTCCCACCAGAGCCTACGTGCCCGCGCCAAGTAATGCCGCTGCATGATCGCCCAGCGTATTTCTTTCAAAACCGCCATGGGTGGCCGCCGCCGCTCAGGCTCTACGTCCCACAACTCCACGTCCCCATCCAGAAAACTGAAACGAAAACGCGCATCCCATTCCTTGCCCCGCACATGCACATGGGGCGGGCAATGCTCATCCCTGATAAACACCGAAATTACATATCCCTTGTAAGCGCCTATTCTCAGGCGTAACCCATCCGTTAGGTTATTTTCCGCCAGGTAACAATTTTCCCCTGCCACCCGACAACCGGCTTCAACTACACGAAGCTGTTTCACAGACTAGTAAGCACAAAAAACCCGGCGACGGCCGGGTTGTAACCACTCATGCCGAGGGCTGGAAATACTCCGCCAACGCCCGCAGATCCTGCTCGCTCAGCAACCCCGCGTAATACTTCAGCTGAATCCTCGCCAGCAGATACGCATGCCGCGCATTCGCCAGGTCGCGGCGGGCAGTGAACAGTTGTTGCTCGGCGTCGAGCACGTCGAGGTTGACCCGCTCACCGCCGGCAACACTCTTCTTTGTCGCAGCGACCAACGCCGTGGCGGAGCTGACCGCCATTTCATAGGCGCGCACCTTGGCCGCGCCGCTGGTGTTGAGGTTGAACTGCTTGCGCAACTCCACCAGCGTGGCCGAGGTTTGCACGTCCAGTTCATATTGGGCCTGGGACAGTTGATTAGCCGCCTGGCGCGTGGACGCCGACACGCCACCACCGGCAAACAGCGGCAGGCTGACCTGGATGCCGACCGTGTTGGTGTCGTACTTCTGGTTGTAGCTGCTCTCCGAGTCGGAGTTGGTCTGGCGGCTCGTGGCGTACAAGCTGACCTTGGGCAGGTGCCCGGCGCGTTTGCGTTCCACTTCGTAGGAGGCCACGTCCAGGGCGTGGTGCTGGGATTGGAGTTCCGGGTTGTTGGCCATGGCCAGTTCGCGCCAGGTTTCAAAACGGTTGGGCTCCAGCGGCGGGATCTCGAATTGGCGCGTCAGCGGCGCCAGTTCTTCGATCTGCAACGGTTGGCCGACGATGGCTTCCAACTCGCGCAGGGCGCTGTCCTGGGTATCCTGGGATTCGATCTCTTCGGCCTGGGCCAGGCTCAGGCGCGCCTGGGTTTCCAGCACATCGGTACGGGTGCCTTCGCCGCCTTTGAGCAGGCGGTCATTGAGTTGCAGGCGCTCGGCATACGCGCGTTTCTGTGCGCGGCTCAGCTCGATACGTTCCTGTGCAAGTAAGGCCTGGCTGTAGGCATTGAGCACCCGCACCGCCAGTTCCTGGCTCTTGCCACGAAAACGCTCATCAGCCATCAAGGCCTGGGCGGTGCCCTGGCGAAAGCGCGCGTAGGCTTCGTAATCCAGCAGTGGTTGCTGCAAGGTCAGGGTCGAGGCATAACTGCGGTAATCACGGTCGCTTTTGACATCCCCCGCCGTCACTTCGGATTCATTGCGCGAGTTGTTATAGCTCCACGATAAATTGGGCAACAACGCCGCACGACCGATCGCGCGATTTTCTTCACCGCCCTCACGCTCCTGGATGGCTGCCTGGAAGGACGGATCATTGCGCAGGGCCAAGTCGTAGGCCTCCAGCAAACCCAAGGCGTGCGCCGCCGAGGTGCAACCCAAACACAAGGTAAAAAACAGCGCCTTCATTCTTCCACCAGGGCCATGTGGGTGCGATCCATCAGGGGTTTGAACAAGTAGTTGAGCATCGAGCGCTCACCCGTCTTGACGAAGGTTTCCACCGGCATGCCCGGACGGATCTGCACGCCGTCCAGTTGCTGCATGCCCGCCGCGCTGACCTGGGCGCGCAGCGTGTAATACGGCTCGTCGGTGCGCTCATCAACCTGGCGGTCGGCAGAGACCAGCGTCACCTCACCGGCCACCCGTGGCGTGGTGGATTGGTTGAACGCCGAGAACATCAACTCCACCGGCAAGCCCGGATGCACTTTATCGACCATCTGCACCGGCACCCGAGCTTCTACCAGCAGCGGCTCGCCCTGGGGCACGATGTCCATCAACGCCTGGCCGGGCTTGATCACCCCACCTTCGGTGTACACGTCCAGCCCCACCACCACCCCGGACGCCGGCGCTCGCACCAGGCTGTTGGCCAGTTCGAACTCGGCCGAAGCCAGGCGATTGCGCAGGTCGTCGCTGCGGGTGCGGGTCTCGGCCAACTGGCCGCGCAGGTCTTTCTGGAAGTCTTCGCCAAGCTGGCGGATGCGCAGACGCAGTTCCTGCACCTGGCGCTGCAATTGGCCGATGCGGCCGTAGTCTTCGGCGATGGCGCCGTCGATCTGGGAATACAGGCGCTCGCTGTCGAGCAGGCGGTTGCGCGGGATGTAACCGTCACGCGCCAACTCGCGCAGGCCTTGCAGTTGCTCATTCAACGCGGCCCGTTGCTGGACTTTGCTCGCCTGCGAATCCCGCGTGCCGCGCAACTGGGCCTCGGCGCCGGCGATGGTTTCGCGCAGGCCTTGTTGCTCGGTGGCCAGTGCCTGGGCACGGCTATGGAACAGTTGCCGTTGCAGGCTCAGCGTGCCGGTCGCCTCAGGATCGTTGAGCAGTTCCGGGCCGAAGGTGATCGCCGCCAGCCCTTCGCTTTCGGCACTTAAACGCGCTTCGCTGGCCAGGGATGCCAGGTACTGGCTGCGCAGGGACTGCATCTGCCCGCGCAACGGGGTTTCCTTCAAGCGCAGCAGCACCTGGCCAGCGTTGACCACATCACCGTCGCGCACCTCGATACGTTCCACGATCCCCCCGGCCGGATGCTGCACCGTCTTGCGATGGCCCGAAACCATGACCTTGCCCGGCACCGCCACGCCCTTGTCCAGTGGCGCCCACGCTGCCCAGCCGAGGAACCCGGCAAAACCGCCGAGCACCAACAGCCAGCCCAACCGTGAATATTTTTTATCATCCAGCGCCAGCACGTTGTTCGGCGCATCACTGATCAGCACGGGTTTGCTCTGGCTCATGCCTGTTTTCCTTCACCGAGGCGGTAACTCATGCTCAGGGTCGACACCGGTTTGCTCGCTGCCGGTTTCTGCCGCGCCTCCAACACCCGTGCCGTCGACCCGAAGGCCTGCAATTGGCCGTCCTTGAGGATCAGCAACTGGTCCGTGAGGGTCAGTACGTTGGGCTTGTGGGTGATCAGGATCACCGTGCGGCGCTGTTGCTTGAGCTGGGCGATGGCTTGGAGCAGGGCTTGTTCGCCGACTTCATCGAGGTTGGCATTGGGCTCGTCCAGCACGATCAGCGCGGGCAGGCCATACAGCGCACGCGCCAGGGCGACCCGCTGTTTCTGGCCACCGGACAATCCAGCGCCGCCCTCCCCCAATTGCGTGTCGTAGCCCAGGGGCAGTTGCAGGATCAGCTCATGCACGCCGGCCATTTGCGCGGCGGCAAGGACTTTGTCCGCCTCGACCTCGGCAAACCGTGCAATGTTTTGCGCGATGCTGCCGGCGAACAACTGGATGTCCTGCGGCAGGTAGCCGATGTGCGGGCCCAGTTGCTGTTTGTCCCACAGGGCCAGGTCGGCACCGTCCAGCCGCACCTTGCCGGCCAGGGGTGCCCAGGCGCCCACCAGTATCCGGGCCAGGGTGGATTTGCCGCAGCCCGACGGCCCAATCACCCCCAGCACCTCACCCGCCGCCAGGCTGAAGCCCAAATTGGCCAGCGCCGGTCGACGGCTGCCGGGGGCACAGGCGCTGATTTGCTCGACGCTCAGTTGCCCCTTGGGCACCGGCAGGCTCATGCGTTCGGGCCGTGCCGGGTTGGCCTCCAGCATCTGTGACAGGCGATCAAACGCCAGGCGCGCCGAGCCCCACTGCTTCCACACGCCGATCAACTGGTCGATCGGGCTGAGCACGCGGCCCATGAGGATCGAACCGGCAATCATCATCCCCGGCGTGATGGCGCCCTGCACCGCGAGCAACGCGCCCAGGCCCAGTACCAGCGACTGCAACGCCAGGCGCACGCCCTTGGACCAGGCGGTGACGGTCGCGGTCTTTTCACTGGCCAGGTTCTGCTGCGCCAGGAACGCCTGGTGCTGGCCGAACCAACGCGCGCGCAACGTGGCGAGCATGCCCATGGCTTCAATAGTGTCGGCATTGCGCAGGTTGGCCGTGGCCTGCTGGCTGGCGCTGATCGACAGTTGGCTGGCCAGCGCCATCGGCGCCTGGCTGACGTGATGGTTGACCCACGCCAGCACGATCAGCAGCACCGCACCGACCAGCGCCAACAGCCCGAGCCAGGGGTGGAACAGGAAGATCACCAGCAGGTACACCGGAAACCACGGCGCGTCGAAAAACGCGAACAACGCCTGGCCGGTGGCGAACTGACGCAACGTGGTCAGGTCATGCAGCGCCTGCCCGGCCGCCTGGGTGCCGCCCTTGAGTTGCGCTTCGAACGCGGCGTCGTACACCCGCTGGTTCAAGCGCATGTCCATCTGCGTGCCGAGGCGGATCACCACCTGGCTGCGCACCCACTCCAACGCGCCCATCAGGCCAAACAGGCCGAGGATCATCAGCGTCAGCATGAGCAGGGTCATCTGATTGCCCGAGGCCAGCACCCGGTCGTACACCTGCAGCATGTACAGCGCCGGGGCGAGCATCAGCAGGTTGATCACCGCCGAGAACAGGCCGATGTTGAAGAAGCCACTTTTATAGGCCGTGAGGGCGGCCAGGGTTTCGTTGCCGGCGTGGCGCATCTGGGGATTCTCAAAGGGTTGAGCGGGCAGCGCCGTCGCGTTGACAGGCGGTACGACGCTGCGCAGAATTCGGCACCGCCGTCGCTGAAGAAATAGAAGGCTTGGGCGACGGCGGTGTGTCATGCGGCGAATGGGAGAGCGATCTTCCATTCGCTTTTTTGCTTAAGCGGCCAGGGCGAAGTCCTGAGGCACGTCTTGCACGCCCACCAGGGCCACATCGGAGGCGGCGACAGCAGCCGAGTCCACATGGGCCACACCGGCTGCGGCCAGTTGGTCGAACGTCGAGTTGATCGACAGGCTTGGGTCGATGTCCTTGAGCAGGGAGTCGATCGCCGACGCCAGTGCCGAGCTGTCGCCGCTCATCAGGCCGTAGATGATTTTGTGCACCTGGCCATCGCGGCCTTCGGCCTGCAGGCTCGACAGGCCCAGGTTGGCGAAGCTGACTTCCTGCTCGGCGAGGGCGTAGCTACCGCCGGCAGCGCCGCCGGTGAGGACAGTGCCCAGGTTTAGCGAGTCGATCGAACCCCACAAGGTGTGCGACGGCGGGTTGAACAAGGTGTAATGCAGGTCGCCGTTGGCCACCACCGCCGCGTTGCTGACAGTGCTCGACACGCCATATTGGGTACCGTCGAACGGGCCAGGATTGAAACCACCAGTGTTCGAACCCTCTTTGACCGACCCTTCACGGTGGTTCAGGTCACCAAAGTAAGCCGACCAGTCGCTCAGGTACTCGGCAACGGTGTTAGCGGCGTAGGCGGTGCTGTATGAAATAGAAATGCTCATGCAAAACTCCAAGTCATGGGGTGGTATCTCCGCAGCAAGCCAGTGCCTGCTGTGGTTTTGCCCGTCACTGGGCAAAATCGGTCAGAACTGATATTCAACGGTGCCCTGCAACGTGCGCCCACGCCCCAGGGTGAAGGCCAATACGTCGCCCAGTGGCACCAGGTAGGCGCGGTCGGTGACGTTTTCCATGGCCAGGCGCAGGGTCAACTGCTCGGTGGCGCGGTAGCTGCTGTACAGGTCGTAGACGGTGTAGGGTTTCCAGTCGGCCGGATAGACACCGGTTTGCGAGGTGGTCACGCCGGCGCCACCTTTGACGTAGTAACCGCCGCTGTAGCGCGCACGAACCCCTACATCCAACTTGCGCTCAAGGAACCGCGCACCCAGCGTCGCGGTGCCACGGTCCATCGGCATGTGTTCGGAGGAGCCCAGGATCGCGCTGCAGCTCTGCCCCGCATTGGCCACGTCGTCCGGCACCATCGCGTCTACCGGCGCCCGGCTGCCCGGCCCTTTCTGGATCTTGGTGACGCCACCCAGCCACGCGGTCTTGCTGCAGAACGTATTACTGCCGAGCATGCGCGTGTAGTTGAACTGGCCGTAGGCAAACCCGGCGTCGTAATCCAGCTGATACTCAAGGCCGCGAAAACGCGTGGTTTCCAGGTTGTTCACATACGCCGCATTACCGATGTTGGCGATGCCATAACCGGGCGGCTGCACCCCCAGGGCCATATAGGAAAAGTCATCCACGCGGGTGTTGAAGTAGGAGACCTTCATGCCCACGCGGTCCTCGGCGAACAGCAGGTCTTCCTTCAGCACGTTGAAGCCGACCTCCCAGGCCGTGGACGTCTCGGGCTTCAAGTAAGGGTTGGGGAAAATCGATTCCGAACCGCCGCCATGTGGCCGGCCGCTGACCAGCGATTCGGTGACGGCCGGCGGGCGCCAGCCCTTGCCGTACGTGGCAAACAATTGCAGCCAATCCACGCCGGGCTTGACCGACAGGCCAAAGGTCGGCGAGAAATGCCCTTCCTCCCGATCCACGTCATAGGTCATGGGCAAGCCGACCTGCCGAGTGGTGCCGATAATGAAGGTACGGGTGTTCAGGCCGGTTTCACCGCGCAGCCGATAGCGGTCGTAACGCAACCCGGCATTGAGGTTCAGCCAGTTGTCGTAGTCGTAGTCCAGGCGCGCGAACAGGCTGCCCATTGCCCGATCACCCTTGGGCGTGATGCTTTCCGCCGCCGAGGCCGTCACCGCCGAATCGGCGGCCACCATCTGGTTGGAGTCCGGCCGGACCTTGTCGTAGAAAAACTCCAGGCCATAGTTGGCCTTGATCACCGACAGTTCGCTCAAGGCAAAGGTCGAAATATTCTGCGCCTGCACACCATAGGTATTGGTCTGGTAGGTGACGTCATAGCCCTTGCTGCTGCCACGGGTCAGCGTGGTCTGGTCATTACGGGTGTCGACGTAATAAAGCTTGGCCTTGAAATCGATCAGCGGGTTGTCCGGCGTGTAGCTGTAGTCCAGCGCGAAGTTCTGCGCCGTGACGTTGCTGCTGCCGAGCTTCTCCCACAGCTGGGCTTTTTCGGCGGTCATCATGTTGACGTCGTCGTAATTGACTTCGGTGGTCAGGTAGCTCAGTTGCAGGCGCTGATCCACGGGCAGGTTCAGACCCAGCTTGAGCAGGCGCGAGCGCATCACCGAGCCGGTGTACTCAACGGTAGAGTTTTTGATCCGGTCTTCACTGGCCGGCAGGAAGGAACTGCCGGTGCGCAACTCACCGATGCTGCCCCGGGTGCCGGGTTTGTAGTCGCCGAGATGACGCTCACTGGCGGCCACCAGCATGTCCCACACATCGGTGCCCACGGCAAACGCCGAACTACCGATAAAATGCGTGCCGTTGCTGCGCCCGCCCAACCCGCTGGTCAAACGGATGCGCCCACCGATTTCCTTGCCGCCCTTGAGCAGGTCGGCCGCTTCCACGGTGCGAAAATTGGCCACCCCGCCGATCACCCCGGCGCCGCCCATCGTAGACGTGGCGCCCTTCTCGATCACCACCTCCGAGAGCAATTCCGGGTCGACATACAGCGTGCCATTGCGTTGCTGGTGACCACTTTGCTGGTAGTTCTGGCGCATGCCGTCCACTGACATGTTGACCCGGCCGTAGTCCTGGATACCGCGAATGTTCACCGACAGGCCAGGGTCTTGCTGGCTGACCGCCGAGTAGACACCCGGCGCCTCTTCGAGCATCTCGGCGGCATGCCGTGGCGGGTTGCGGTCCAGTTGCTCACGCCCGACCACACTCACCGAGCGTGGCGATGCATACACCCAGTCGTTGGGGTGCAGGCCGGTGATCGTGGTGGTCGCCAGCGCCAGTGCGGCGCCGCTCTGCTCCACGCGGGTCAGGGTGACTTGGCGCTCGCCATTGAAGCGATACTCCACTGGCGCATTCCCCAGCAGACGCGCCAACCCTTCCTGCACGCCGTATTGCCCCTTCACCGCCGTGCTCTGCAAACCGGCCAGGCGCTGGCTGTCGAACAGCACTTGCAGGCCGGCCTGGTCGGCGAATGCCAGCACGGCACTGCCCAGGGGTTGCGCGGGGATATCCAGCATCAGCACCGCAGGTTGCGCCGCATTCGCCTGAGACTGAGCAGCGAATACTGGAGCCACTGCGGCGAACAGGCCCAAGTGGATGGCCAGGGCTAACCGGCTTGCGGTGATACGCCCCTTGTTGAGTGCTGACATTTCTGTGGTTCCCTGCGTTGAGCGTTTTCTTGTTTATGCGAATGCTTCTCACCTAGCAAGACGTGCGACGCGCAGGAAGTCAGTAAGGTTTTTTGAAAGTTTTTCAGGAAGGGGGATTTCAGGCGGTGGGAGCTGGCCCCCACCGGGTCATCAATAGATCAGGCTGAGGCCTGCCAGGTCCAAGCGTTGCACTTGCAGTTCCTGGGTGAGCGTGTCGAGAGCGGTGTCGAGCATGTCGAGGCGGAACACACCGCTGACTTCACGATCGCCCAATGCCGAGTCGATCAACACCACGCGCCCGGGGCGGTAGCGGTTGAGCTGTTCGATGACGTTGGCCAACGGCTGGCGATCAAAGATCAACACACCGCGTCGCCAACTGGTGGCGCGCGCTACGTCGAGCTGGTCCAAAGGGACGATGCCTTCCTGAGTGCTGTAGCGTACGGCCTGGCCTTCTTTGACCACTCTGTCGGCCGGACCTTTTTTCGGGACAGCTTGCAGCGTGACCTCGACACTGTGCTCCAACACGCCGGTCCACGCCTGGCTATCGCCCTCGCGCTCCACCACAAACCGCGTGCCCAGCGCCCGGGTTTGTCCCCCGGCGCTCTGCACCACGAACGGTCGGGTTTCTTCGCCCACCCTCGGTGCCACATCAAAGATCGCCGAGCCTTGCAGCAGGCTGATTCGGCGTTGCACACCGTCGTAATCCAGGCGAATGGCACTGCCGGAATCCAGCTCGACCTTGCTGCCATCGGCCAGGTGCACGGTGCGCACTTCGCCTTTTTCGGTGATGTAGTCGGCCTGCATGCGCAGCAACAGGTCCGGCCCACGCCCCCAGCTGACACCGGCTACCACCACGACCAGCGCAACGGCAGCCGCACGTTGCCATGGCCGGCGCCGCCTGGTCCCGCGCACAGGCTGCGTCGCCGCCGACGGGCGCTGGCGGTTCACCGGCGGCTCCTTGTACGCCTCGCCCAGTGCCGCCCAGGTCTGTTCGGCAAAGCGCAATGCCGCTTCGTGGCGGCTGTCGCAGGCGATCCAATGCCGCAACTCGGCCTGCTCCTGTTCGGTCAGGGCACCGGCGTGCAGGCGCACCGCCCACTCGGCGGCCTCCTCGGTAATGCTGTGCTGTTGCGGACCCTGGCTATTCACGTGTGAATCTCGAATTTTTCGTTATATAACGCTGTGACGAGTGAACGGGCGTTTTTCGGTAATTCATTCGTCGGATGGCGCCCTCTCGCCTTCCTGCAAGCGCTGCATCACGTAGGCCAACGCTTTGGCCAGATGCTTTTGTACTGAGCTGTCAGAGATGTCCAGGTGCCGGGCGACCTGGGCGTGGGTCATGCCTTCGATGCGGTTGAGACGGAAAATCTGCTGGGTGCGTTCCGGCAATTCCGCCAGTGCCTGCTTCAATGCCTGTCGCTGTTGCTGCGCCATTGCCTGAGCCTCCAACCCGGCCACGTCATCTTCAATCTCGGCCAGCGCCTCATGGGGCACGGAGTCTGTCTTGCGCCGCGCTTCCTGGCGAATATGGTCGATCAGCAGATTGCTCGCCGTTCGATAGAGATAGCCCTGGGAGTTGTCGATGCGCTCGCCGGCCGGCTTTTCCGCCAGGCGCAGGAAGCTCTCCTGCACCAGGTCTGCGGCCAATTGCGGGTCCCGTACCTTGCGCGCCAGATACCCGCGCAGGGTATCGGCATGCTTGAGAAACAGGCCTTTGAGATCCACGTCCGACAAACCGACTCCCTGGAATGTTAAGGAAACAGGCGGGCATCTTAAGCGTTGTCGAGAATGATTTTCAATTGATATCTAATCTGATCCGGCGGTATGAAAGGCCTGATTAACAGTTCGGTAATCGAACACATCCGCTGCGATCAATTGACCAAATTAACCAACCAGTACATTTTATCCCCACAACGAACAATAACTGTGGAGAGACGCCCCATGCCGCCTATCGTGCTGGTGCTCAACGGCCCCAACCTCAACCTGCTCGGCACTCGCGAGCCCGCCACCTACGGCCATGAAACCCTGGCTGATGTTGCTGCTTTGTGCGGCCGAAGCGCTGAACAGTTGGGCCTGAAAATCGAATTCCGCCAGACCAACCATGAAGGCGAACTGCTCGACTGGATCCACGGCGCCCGCGCCCGCTGCGCCGGTATCGTGATCAACCCGGCGGCCTGGACCCACACCTCGGTGGCGATTCGTGACGCGCTGGTGGCCAGTGAAGTGCCGGTGATCGAAGTGCACCTCTCCAACGTGCACGCCCGTGAAGCATTCCGTCATCACTCCTTTGTCTCGCCCATCGCCAAGGCCGTGCTCGCGGGTTTCGGCAGCCATGGCTACCACCTGGCACTGGAACACTTCAGCCAGTTGCTCAAAGGATCGGCCCGATGAAACCGCGCATTCTCGCCGGCCTGATCGGCGCCGGTATCCAGGCCTCCCGTACGCCCGCGCTGCATGAACACGAAGGCGATGCCCAAGGCTTGCGCTACCTGTACCGCCTGATCGACCTTGAACCCCGGCACCTGGATATCGACGCCCTGCCCGATCTGCTGCGCGCCGCCGAACTCACAGGCTTTACAGGGCTGAATATTACCTACCCGTGCAAGCAGGCGATCCTGCCGTTGCTCGATGAACTGTCCGACGAGGCCCGTGGCATCGGCGCGGTCAATACGGTGGTGTTCAAGGACGGCAAACGCATCGGCCACAACACCGATTGCCTGGGATTTGCCGAAGGGTTTCGGCGCAACTTGAGTGACGTCGCCCGCCAACACGTGGTGCAGATGGGCGCCGGCGGCGCAGGTGCGGCGGTAGCCCATGCGCTGCTGGCCGAGGGGGTGCAACAGTTGAGTATTTTCGACGTGGACCCCGCCCGCGCCCGCGACCTTGTGGATAACCTCACGCTACGTTTCGGGCCGGGCCGTGCCCAAGTGGGCAATAACGTGAAAAACGCCGTGGCCGAGGCCGATGGCCTGGTGAACACCACGCCGATGGGCATGGCCAAACTGCCCGGCACACCAGTGCCCGCCGCCTTTTTACGGGCCGAACTGTGGGTGGCTGAAATCGTGTACTTCCCGCTGGAAACCGAACTGCTGCGCGATGCCCGTGCCTTGGGCTGCCGCACCCTGGATGGCGGCAACATGGCGGTGTTTCAGGCAGTGAAGGCGTTTGAGTTGTTCAGTGGGGAAGTGCCGGATGCCGATAGGATGCTGGCGCATTTCCAAAGCATGAATACCTGACTGAGTTGGAATAAAAATCCAAATGTGGGAGGGGGCTTGCCCCCTCCCACATTTTGAATGCATTCCAACCTGAAACTTCAGGCCTGGAGGTAACGCATCACCGAATCACAAATCATGTCCCGATGCCGCTGTTTAACCGCCTCATCCGACAGGTCGATCTGAAAAATCTCACTGAAGGTATGGCGGTTGGACACCCGGTAAAAGCTGAACGAGTTGATCAGCAGGTGCACGTCCAACGGTTCCAGCCCTTCGCGGAACAAGCCCAGCTCGGCGCCACGGCGCAAGGTCTCCCCCAACCCTTCAAGGATCTTGCTGTTCATCGCCTTGATGGTGTCTGTGCGCTTCACGTACTCGGCATTGTGGATATTTTCGATGCTGACAATGCGCACAAAATCCACATTCTGGTCATGGTGATCAAAGGTAAACTCCACCAGCCGCCGGATCGCTTCACGCGGTTCCAGGGCCGTGAGGTTCATGCGCGTTTCGGTGTTGCGGATGTCGCCGTAGAGTTTCTCCAGCACCTCGACGTACAACTGCTCCTTGCTGCCGAAGTAGTAGTAGATCATGCGCTTGGAGGTGTGGATGCGTTCGGCGATCGCGTCCACGCGAGCGCCGGAAAGGCCCTGCTGGACAAACTCGACGATGGCTTCCTGGAGTATGTTTTCGCGGGTCTTTTCCGGATTGTTCTTACGACTCTTGCGAGGTGCCTCGGTGGTCATGGTGCGCTCACGGCCAGTGTTATGCAGGCCGTGATTATGGGCCGCGATGCCCCCCGAAAGAAAGCACCCGGGCCGCCGTTATAAACGCGCCTGGCGCACCGCGCCGCTGCGCGATTTGGCCATGGCCGCCAGGCGCACCGCCACGTTGGCCGCGCCGTAGCCGGCATAACCGTTCTTGCGCTGGATGATCTCGAAGAAAAACCGCCCTTCGAAGGGTTCGGTGTACACGTGAAACAGCTCACCGCCTTGGGCGTCACGGTCGTACAGCACGTTGTAGTACGCCAGCTCACTGAGGAATTCATCGTCGAAATCGAAACGCGCCGCCAGGTCGTCGTAATAGTTGAGCGGGATATCCAGCAGCGGCACCCCGGCCTCCTTGGCGCGGCGCACTTCGGCGAAGATGTCCGCGCAGTCGAAGGCAATATGGTGCACGCCCGAGCCACGATAGCTCGACAGCGCATGGGAAATCGCGGTGTTGCGGTTCTCAGAGATGTTCAGCGGCAGGCGGATCGAGCTGCAACGGCTGCGCAGCGCGCGGCTTTTCACCAGGCCGTAAGGGTCGGGCAGCACCACTTCGTCATCGGCTTCGAAATCCAGCAGGCTCTTGTAGAACAGCACCCAACTGTCGAGGCTATCGGCCGGCAAGGCCATGGCCATGTGGTCGATGCGCAGCAAGCCGCCGCTGGAGGACGCGGCGGGCTGCAGGTTGAAGTCGGTGTCGTAGAGCCCGCCTTCGCTCTGATCCACCAGGTAAATCAGGCTGCCATCCGGCGCACGCACCGCCGCCAGCTCCAGCTCATTCGGCCCGACCAGGCCGCGATACGGCTGGCCTTTGTACGCCACCGCCCGCTCCAGCGCCTTGGCGCTGTCCCTGACCCGAATCGCGGTGGCACACAGCGACGGCCCATGGGCTTCGAAAAAGTTGTGGGCAAACGAATAGGGTTCGCAGTTGAGGATCAGGTTGATATCGCCCTGGCGCAACAGGCTTACGCTCTTGGAGCGATGCTGCCCGGCCTTGACGAACCCCAGGCGTTCCAACCAGTGGGTCAGCTTGGCGCCAAGGCTCTCGTCCACGGCGAATTCGAGGAACTCGATGCCGTCGTATTCGCTGGCCGGCGGGGTATCAAACAGAATCTCCACCGGTTGCGCCGGTGCTTGCTGTTTCAGGCGTTCGCGGGTTTTCTCTTCCAGGTACAGCAAGGAGCGCAGGCCATCCGCCGCGTTCGCACGGGTGGGCGCGGCGCGGAAGCCGTCGTTGAAAATTTCCAGGGACAGCGGCCCGGTGTAGCCGCTCTTGATGATCGGCGCAAGGAACCCTGCCAGGTCGAATTCGCCTTGGCCGGGGAAGCAGCGGAAATGCCGGCTCCACTCCAGCACGTCCATGGCCAGGATCGGCGCGTCGGCCATTTGCACGAAAAAGATCTTGTCGCCGGGAATCTCGGCGATGGCGCTCGGGTCGCCCTTGAGGGACAGGGTGTGGAAGCTGTCGAGCAAGACGCCAAGGCTCGGATGATCGACCTGACGTACCAGGTTCCACACCTGTTGCCAGGTGTTCACATGCTTGCCCCAGGCCAGCGCTTCATAACCGATGCGCAAGCCACGGCGGCCGGCATGTTCGGCGAGCAGGCCAAGGTCATCGAGCAAAATGCGCTCGTCGCCCACGCAATCGGCCGAGGCATTGCTGCACACAAGCACCAGGTCGGTGCCCAGTTCCTGCATCAAGTCGAATTTGCGTTCGGCACGTTCCAGGTTGCGGGCCAGGCGGTCACGACGGCAGCCTTCAAAGTCGCGAAACGGCTGGAACAAGGTGATGGCAATGCCCAGGTCGGCACACATTTGCCTAACTTCGCGGGGGCTGCCGTCGTAATACAACAGGTCGTTTTCGAAGATTTCTACACCGTCGAACCCGGCGGCCGCGATGGCTTCGAGTTTCTCCGGCAGGGTTCCGCTCAAGGAAACGGTGGCAATAGAGCGTTGCATGGGCGACTCCCGGCATTTAAGGCGCGTCTTATTTACGGCAAATTATTGGCCGCTAAACTGTTCACAGCAATTAAAATGTACGAACCGGTTAGTTTTTGGTGCGATTATCGAACACAAAGCCGTTTTGGCGAATTGACGATTTTTTAGCCACTGCGCACCATCGATTCAGTAACAAGACCCAGAACACACCATAAAAATTTCAAAAAACGGGTACGACCTCATGCCTCTGCAAAACTCCGTCCTGGCCGACCGCCCGGACACCCCGCACGCCGGCATCGGCGACAAGATCCGCGGCGCCCTGGCCGTGGGTAAAACGCGCTGGGGCATGTTGGCCCTGGTGTTCTTCGCCACCACCCTCAACTACATCGACCGCGCCGCATTGGGCGTGATGCAGCCTATCCTCGCCAAGGAGATGAGCTGGACGGCGATGGACTACGCCAACATCAACTTCTGGTTCCAAGTCGGCTACGCCATCGGCTTTGTGCTGCAGGGGCGCTTGATCGACCGGGTCGGCGTGAAACGCGTGTTTTTCTGCGCGGTCCTGTTGTGGAGCCTGGCCACCGGCGCCCACGGCCTGGCCACCTCGGCGGTGGGCTTCATGGTCTGTCGTTTCATTCTCGGGCTGACCGAAGCCGCCAACTACCCGGCCTGCGTCAAGACCACACGCCTGTGGTTCCCGGCCGGCGAACGGGCAGTGGCCACCGGTATCTTCAACGCCGGCACCAACGTTGGCGCGATGATGACGCCGATGCTGCTGCCGTTGATCCTGCACGTGTGGGGCTGGCAGGCGGCGTTCCTGTGCATGTCGGCACTCGGCGGGATCTGGCTGCTGTTCTGGGGCTTGAAATACTTCAACCCGGAAGACCATCCCACCGTTAAACAGTCCGAACTGGACTACGTGCAGCAGGAAGTCGAACCAGAACAACCCCGCGTGCCCTTCAGCCGCATCCTGCGCATGCGTGGTACCTGGGCCTTCGCCCTCGCCTACTCGCTGACCGCGCCGGTGTTCTGGTTCTACCTGTATTGGCTGCCGCCGTTCCTGAACCAGCAATACAACCTGGGCATCAACGTGACCCAGATGGGTATCCCGCTGATCATCATCTACCTGACCGCCGACTTCGGCAGCGTGGGGGGTGGGATCCTGTCGTCGTTCCTGATCGGCCGTGGCATGAACTCGATCAAGGCGCGGCTGCTGTCGATGCTGCTGTTTGCCTGCTGCATCGTCGGCGTGATCATGGCGGCCGGCTCCAGCCAGCTGTGGGTCGCGGTGTTTGCCATCTCCCTGGCAATTGGCGCGCATCAAGCCTGGACCGCCAACATCTGGAGCCTGGTGATGGACTACACGCCCAAGCACATGATGAGCACAGTGTTCGGTTTTGGTGGCATGTGCGCGGCCATCGGCGGCATGTTCATGACCCAGATCGTCGGCCACATCCTCACGGTCACGAACAACAACTACACCGTGTTGTTCACCCTGATCCCAGCGATGTACTTCATTGCGCTGACCTGGATGTACTTCATGGCACCGCGCAAGATCCCTACCGTAGACGTTTGATCTATCGTCTCAGCTACCGGCGCCGCTGCTGCCAGGCAGCGGCCAGCCCGCTCATGCAGATCACCCCGATACCGACCACCGTGGTCAGGTCCGGGGTGTGGTTGAACACCAGCCAGCCCAACAACCCCGCGAACACGATCTGACAATAGCCGAACGGCGCCAGCAAGGCCGGTGCCGCGAAGCGGAACGCCTGGGTCAGCATCAAGTGCGCGGTCATCCCGCAGGTGCCCAGGGCCAGCATCAACACCCCATGCCACAGCGTCGGCACCTGCCAGAAGAACGGCACCATCGCACTCATCACCAGGGTATTGCACAGGCCGGCGAAGAAGTTGCTGGTGGTGGGGGTGTCGTATTGGCTGAGGATGCGCGTGAGCAGTTGGTAGAAGCAGAAGAACAGCGCTGAACAAAGGGGCAGCAAGACCGCCGGGGTGAACAGTTCGCCACCGGGGTGGATGATGATCAGCACCCCTACAAACCCGCAGATCACCGCCAGCCACTGGCCACGCGTCACATGCTCGCCGAGCAGCGGCACCGAGAGCGCCGTCACCAGGATCGGTGCGAGGAAGTTCACCGCCGTGGCTTCCGCCAGGGGGATGAAGTGCAGCGCCGAGGTGAAAAACAGGCTGGTGCCCAACAGGCATAACGCCCGCACCACCTGCATCCCCGGCCGTTTGCTGCGCAGCACGCGCAAACCCGATTGCGGCAGGAAAATACCGGCCATCAACAAGGTGTGCACCAGGTAACGCGCCCACACCACCATCACGATCGGGTAAAACCCGGCCAGGTATTTGGACAAGGCGTCATGGCTGGAGAACAGGAACGTCGCCAGTACAATCAGCAAAATGCCTTTGAAGGGGTGATTGACGCCGGAAAGGGGGGTGCTGACAGTCATGGAATTCTCTTGCGTGGCGAGCTGAACGCGTGGCACTCAACCCGGTAATCTAGCAGCCGGGCCTGCGTCTGCCCCTAGAGCATAACCAAACACCGTGCGAACAGCGCACTAAATCACCGGATTCGAGTCCAACGCTGCACGTTGACTGCCGTGTTGCACACTTTTTAATCAAGGCCTTGCCGCTATGAAAAAAATCCTCTTTGTTCTGTCTGCCCTTGCCCTGCTCACCGCATGCAACCAGCAAGAGGCGCCAGCCCCCAAGCCGGCCCCGGCGTCCGTACAAGCCACACTGGTGCCGGCAACGCCGCCCACCGACAAATGGGTCGGCAAGTGGATCGGCGTCGAAGGCCTCTACCTCACCATCGCCAAGGACGACAGTATCGGCCGTGGTCACTACATCCTGACCATGAAGTACGGCCTTGATGACGACGACTCGGGCACCTTCAAAGGTGAAGCCAACGAAGACGGCATCGCCTTTACCCGTCCGGACGGCCCGCAGCAACTGAGCGCCGGCGACGGCGAAGCCACCGGTTTGAAATGGTTGGCGGATAAAAAGGATTGCTTGATCGTCGATACCGGCGAAGGGTATTGCCGCTAATAACGGCCATACTCAACCCACATCCCTGTAGGACCGTTCATCAAAGAGGATTGCCCCATGCTATGGAAAAAAGGCCGACGCAGCGACAACGTGGTCGACGCCCGCGATGACAGCGGCGGCGGTGGGGGCGGTATGCGCTTTGGGGGCGGCAAGGGCCTGAGCCTCACGGCGATCGTGCTGATCGTCGGCATCGGCTGGCTGACCGGCCAGGACCCGATGCAGATCCTCGGCCAGTTGACCGGCCAGCTGGAACAGGCACCGTCAGTGAGCACGCAGACGCGCCAGGCGCCGCCGGCCAACGATGAGCAGGCGGATTTTGTCCGTGCCGTCCTGGGCGACACCGAAGACACCTGGGGCCAGGTGTTCCAGGAAAACGGCTTGGCCTACAAGAACCCGAAACTGATCCTGTTCCGTGGCCGGGTCAATTCCGCCTGCGGGGGTGCCACCTCCGCCAGCGGCCCGTTCTATTGCCCGGCTGACCAGCAGGTATACCTGGACCTGGATTTCTTCCGGGAAATGTCGCAACGCTTCCAGGCCGCCGGTGATTTCGCCCAGGCCTACGTAATCGCCCACGAAGTCGGGCACCACGTGCAGACCTTGCTGGGCATCTCGTCGAAGATCCAGGCGGCGCGCCAGCAAGGCCGGCAGATGCAAGGCGATGGCGGCCTGCTGGTGCGTCAGGAACTGCAGGCCGACTGCTTCGCCGGGGTGTGGGCCAACCGTGCGCAAAAGCGTCTCAACTGGCTGGAGCCCGGTGACATTGAAGAAGCACTGAACGCGGCCAACGCCATTGGCGATGACCGTCTGCAGCAACAGGGTCAGGGGCGCGTTGTGCCGGACTCGTTTACCCACGGCACCTCGGCACAGCGGGTTCGCTGGTTCAAGACCGGCTTCGCCCAGGGCCAGATCACTCAATGCGACACGTTTACCGCCAAGAGTCTTTAAATGAATAAACGATTGGGATGGCTGCTGGGCTTGTTAGTTACGTGTTCTACCTGGGCCGCCGAGCACGGCGTCAAGGACGTCAGCCCTGATCGTTTCCACCTGGAGGCCGGCGATCTCAGCCTGGGCTTGAGCCAGGACTGGCGCCAGCCGCTGCCCCAGGTCACCCGCGCGCTGATCATCGTGCACGGCCGCCTGCGCAATGCGCAGACCTACCTGCAAAGCGCTGAAGACGCCGCCGAGCACGCCGGCCAGGCCACCAACACGCTGGTGATTGCACCGCAGTTTCTGAATGAGTCCGACGTCAAGCGCAACCATCTGGAAAACCAGGTGTTGCGCTGGAACGGCAATGACTGGATGGCCGGCGAGCCTTCCACCGGTCCGGGGCCAATCAGCTCCTACGGCGCCCTCGACCAGATCATCAAACACCTGGGCAACCGCAAGCTGTTCCCAGCGCTGAAAGAAATCGTGGTCGCCGGCCACTCCGGCGGCGGCCAGGTGGTGCAGCGCTTCGCCCTCACCGGCCACGACCACCCAATGCTGCAAACCGAAGGCATCAGCCTGCGTTACGTGGTGGCCAACCCCTCGTCCTACGCCTACTTCACCCCACAACGCCCGGTGAAGTTCGACATCGCCAGTTGCCCCGGCTTCAACGACTGGAAGTACGGCCTGCACAACCTCCCCGACTACGCCAAGGGCCAGAGTGCCCAACAGCTTGAGCAGGCTTACGTGTCACGCAACATCACCTACCTGCTGGGCCAGCAGGACACCGACCCGAACCACCCGGCGCTGGACAAAAGCTGCGCCGCCGAAACCCAGGGCGCGTACCGCCTGATTCGGGGGCGCAACTATTTTGACTACCTCAAGCAGCGGCATCCGCAGTTGAGCCATCAACTGGTGGAAGTGCCGGGGGTGGGGCATAACGGGGATGGGATGTTTACGTCGCCCGAGGGCCAGAAAGTACTGTTCACGCCATAACCTGTGGGAGGGGGCTTGCCCCCTCCCACAGTTGATCTCTATTGCCTGGGCTGGATCATCTGGTGCAGCACCGCGCAGTCCGATGCATGCCAATCCGCCAACTCCGGCCACGGGTTCTCCGGCAGATTCACCAACACCGTCCGCGTCCCCGCCGCCCGGCCACAATCCAGGTCGAAACGGTAATCTCCGACCATCACCATCTCGCTGGGCGCAACGTCCCAAGCGGCTGCGAGTTTCAGCAAACCATCCGGATCAGGCTTGGGTTGCGCATCATCCCGCCCCAGCACGTCCTCGACGGCAAAGCAGTCCGCCAGGCCAATCGCCTCCAGGGTGATATGCGCCAACTCCCGCGCATTGCGCGTCAGGATGCCCAGGCGATAGCCACGCCCGGCCAGTTCGCGCACCAGGTCCACCGCACCGTCGGCAGCCACTGAACCCAACGCCAGCTCGCGCTCATGCTCCAGCAGCCAGGCATGCTTGGCCGCCCCAACCTGCGCCGGCAACGCTGCCAGGTGCGTGAGTATGTCGTCTTCGGGCGGGATTTCTAACGCTACGCGAATGGCCGCGAAATCATGCACCGCCACCGTGAGCGTGCCGTCCATGTCGAACACCCAATGTCTAACGTCCGCCAGGCTCATGCCCAATCCTTGCGATGGCGAATCAGGCCTTCCTGGGTCACCGAGGCCACCAACTGCCCGGCGCGGTTGTACACGCTGCCCCGGGAGAACCCGCGGGAATTACCGGCCCACGGGCTGTCCATGGCGTAGAGCAACCAGTCATCGGCACGCAGGTCGGCGTGGAACCACAGCGCGTGGTCGAGGCTGGCGACCTGCATATCTTTCTGCCATACGGTTTTGCCATGGGGCAGCAGCGAGGTGGTCAGCAGGCCAAAGTCCGAGGCGTAGGCCAGCAGGTATTTGTGCAGCGCCGGCGCGTCGGCCAGGGCGCCGTCAGCACGGAACCACACGTACTTGACCGGGTCGGACGGCTGCGGGTTGAACGGGTCTTTTTCGGTGACCGGGCGCACTTCGATCGGCTTGGGGCACAGCAGCTTGTCACGCATGTGCTCGGGGATCAGGTGCGCACGCTGCTGGGTCAGTTCCAGCTCCGAGGGCAGGTTTTCCGGGCCGACCACCACCGGCATGGTGGTCTGGTGGTCGAAGCCTTGCTCGTCGTACTGGAACGAGGTGGTGCAAGTGAAGATCGGGTGGCCTTTCTGGATAGCGGTCACGCGGCGCGTGCTGAAACTGCCGCCGTCGCGAACGCGATCCACCGAATACACCACCGGCAATTTCGCATCACCGGGGCGCAGGAAATAACCGTGCAGCGAATGCACATGCCGCGCTTCTTCTACCGTCTGGCTGGCGGCCGACAGCGATTGGCCGAGCACCTGGCCACCGAACAGTTGGCGAAAACCCAGGTCCTGACTGCGGCCGCGAAAGAGGTTTTCCTCGATCGGCTCCAGGGTCAGCAGGTCCACCAGATCTTCCAATACTTGGCTCATTGAGCAACTCCTAAAATCTATCGGGCATTCCGGGCTGCCTATCCGTGCAGCGTGTCCAACCATTGGGCGCGGGTGATGCGGTACAAAACATGATGGCGCAGCGGGTCATCGGCTGCGACCTTGGGGTGTTCAAAATCTGCCTGGGGATCGTAATGCATACCGATGGCCTGCATGACTTTTTGTGATGGCAGATTGGCTTCCGTGGTGAAGGCAACAATCTCGTCCAAGTTCAGACGATCAAAACCACAGCGCAATGCGGTCCAGGCGGCCTCGCTGGCATAGCCCAGGCCCCAGTGTTCGCGGGCCAGGCGCCAGCCGATTTCTACCGCCGGGGTAAAGTCGGCATCGAAGCTGACATTCAGCAACCCGGTGAGGCCGATGAATTCCCCGGTGTCCTTGCGTTGCAAGGCCCACAGGCCAAAGCCGTATTCGGCGAAGTGGCCGCGAATCCGGCCGATCAACGCGGCGCTTTCCAGGTGGCTCAGTGTGGCCGGGAAATAACGCATCACCTGCGGGTCGGCGCACATGCGCGCAAAGTCCGGCAAGTCGCTGTCGCGCCATTGGCGCAATACCAAGCGTGCGCTTTCCAATTCGAGTATCGGCTCCATGGGTCCCCTCCCTTGCCATGTGCGTGAGTGTACAACGCGGGTAAGATGCGCCGCAGGTTCCCGTCAGAAAATCCCATGCCTTTGCCATTGATCTACCACGATGACTACAGCCCCGAGTTCCCGGCGGACCACCGGTTCCCCATGGACAAGTTCCGCCTGCTGCGCGACCACCTGGTGTCCACTGGACTGACCGAGGACAGCCAACTGCTGCGCCCGCAGCTGTGCCCGCCGGAAATTCTGGCCCTGGCCCATGACGCGGGGTATATCGAACGCTACATGGGCGGCGAGTTGTCCCGCGAAGACCAGCGCCGCCTCGGCCTGCCCTGGAACGAAGCCCTGGCCCGGCGCACCGTGCGCGCGGTCGGCGGTTCCATCCTGGCAGCGGAGCAAGCATTGGAACACGGCCTGGCCTGCCACCTGGCCGGCGGCACCCACCACGCTCACTACGATTACCCGGCGGGCTTTTGCATCTTCAACGACCTGGCGGTGATCAGCCATTACCTGCTGGCCAGCGGCCGGGTCAACCGCGTGCTGATCTTTGATTGCGACGTGCACCAGGGCGATGGCACGGCACGCATCCTCCACGACACGCCGGACGCCATCACTGTATCGCTGCACTGCGAAAAGAACTTCCCCGCCCGCAAGGCCCAGAGTGACTGGGACATCCCGCTGCCGATGGGCATGGGCGACGCCGACTACCTCAAGGTGGTGGACGATGCCCTCAGCTACCTGCTGCCGCTCTACCAGCCCGACCTGGTGCTGTACGACGCCGGCGTCGATGTGCACAAGGACGACGCCCTGGGTTACCTCAAGCTGACCGACCAAGGCGTCGCCGCCCGCGATGAAAGCGTGATGCGCCATTGCCTGGGCCGCGACATCCCGGTGATGGGCGTGATCGGCGGCGGCTACAGCAAAGACCGCCCCGCACTGGCCCGCCGACACGGCATCCTGCACCACAGTGCGCAGCGGGTGTGGACGTCATCAGGTTGTCACTGAACTGTGAGCGTTACCCACAATGCCTGTGGAACCACCTGTGGATAACTTGAGCGTAAGGCGCTGAAAGCCAGAACCAGTATAGCCCGTAGGAAGCTGTACGTTTTTTAACCAGAATCCTTTCCACAACCGTGAAACGTTGTGGAACATGGCATTTATGGCCGTTTTGCAACAAAACTGCCGCACCCCGCCATCAACCTGAGGGCCTCTTCCGCTTTCAGAGTACCCAGCGATGGCAACCTACAAGATCGGCAGCAGCTCGACGCCCGGCAATGACGACGCCCTGAAGAAAGTCGCCGCCACCTTCGACGCGGCAATGTCCCGCGCCCTGTCCGGTTTCAAGGACGCCGCCCACCCCGGCAATTTCAAGGTGCTGGCGGTGACCGACAACCCTGCCCTCGCCTCCAGCAAGGCCGACGGCTACCGCATCGCCCAGGCCGGTGACACCGCACCGGGCCTGGACACCTACAAAGCCATCGGCCCGGCCGATGAAGTCGGTCCAGGGATGATTCGCTACGAAACCCTATCGGGCGATAAGGTGGTCGTGAGTAAGGAAACCAACAGCGACCTGTACGAAAAAGTGAAGTCCGATGGCGAGACCTGGGGCCTGATCAACGACAGCAAGAACGCAGGCTACCACCTGGCCGGGGCCGATGAAGCCGGCAGCGTGAACCTGGTGGGCACGCCGGAAGAACTCGGCCACGGGCTGATCCGCTACGAAACCGCGTCCGGTGACAAGATCATCGTGTCCCAGGCTATCAGTCCCGACCTGTACGCCTCGGTGGTCAAGGAATCCAACGGCATTTTTGGCGTCGGCGGCGCCGTGGACACCAATTGGATCGACAACTCCAAATACGCCAGCGCCAAGGACTGGGACAAAATTGTCGGCAACACCAGCGGCACGCCGACCCAGGAAGAGCGCGACCTCGATCGCCCGCGCGCCGCCTCGAAAATGCTCAGCGACAACTGGGACAAATGGGGCCTGCACGACCGCCCCATCGACTTCTCCAACCCGCCCGCCGACCTGCCGCCCGAAGCCCAGGCCTGCCTCAAATACCTGGCCGGCAGCCCGAGCCTGATGAACGCCCTGGACAGCGGCGGCCTGGGCAAAAGCGACGGGGTGATTACCCACGCCGATGTGGATAAGTTCATCAGCCAATCCAACAAGGATCTGTCAGCTGCCTCGAAGTCCTACAGCACCTTCCTCAGCAAGAACCCGGATGCCACGAGCCTGGCCAAGGAAAACGCCAAGTCCGCCGCCATCGTCATGGCCAACATTTCCCTCGTGAGCAGCGCCGGCCCGGAGATGCAGGGCCCCAACCAGCGCGCCAACAACGGCAGCCTGAACACCGCCAACCTCAAGGCGATCAAGGATGACTCCGGCCTGAGCCCCGAGCTGACCGGTGCCGCGGGCTACTGGTCGACACCGGGCATGCTGCGCACCCTCGACATGGCCGGCGACCTGCCCGCCACCGCGAAGGCTGACGGCATCACCCAACAGAAAAACATCGGCGCCTGGCTGGAAAACCAGGCGCCCAAGGACGACCACGGCGTGTTGATGATGCTCAGCAACGCCTCGGTGCGCAGCTCGGTGGCCGACGTCGACACCTCCAAGCTGACCAAGGACGTGCTCGAACACCCGGAAAACTACGACGGCAAAACCAAAGCCGCGGTGATGATGGAAATCAGTGACGCCCGCGCCCGCATGGCCGCCAGTGACAAAGTGGGCGACGGCGACCTGTACGCCGGGATCACCGCCGATACCCAATACCACCTCAACCCGACCAAATCCAAGGTCACCGACCAGCTCGACGCCGCCGTCGCCAAGCTTTCCAGTGACCCGGACGTGAAGACCTTCCTCTCGCAGAACCAGGCCTCCGGCATGCGCGATATCGTCAACAGCGACCCGGCGATCAAGCACCAACTGCAGGCCTACCAGGACGGCCAGATCAACAGCGGCAATGTGCTCAACACCGCCCTGGCCACCAAAGGGGCTGATGGCAAACCGCTGTCGTTGATCGACGCTCTGAGCCTGGCCGGCACCGACGCCACCCTCACCGACCTGGCCCTGGGTGGCGACGGCCATGTGGACCTCAGCGTCATTGCCGAAAAATCCGGCAAGTCCGGGGACATCGAGCAATTCTTCAAAGACCACATCCTCAACGGCAAAGACCTGCAAGACGCCCTCGCCCAGCCGAACGCCGACCCGATGACCGCCATCGGCCAATACGCGGCCAAGGCGGAGTTGCTCAAGGAGTTCCTCGGCGACAAGGTCTCGGCCCAGGATTCGTCGACGGTGCAGCAATACGTCAACCAGGCGGTGTCCGACTCCCTGGTCAACGGCGCCAACGACGACGTGCTCAAAGGCGCGTTCGGCGATGCCAATGGCAATTTTGACGAGGCCAAGACCACGGCCATCATCGACAAAGCCATGGCCGACGACCCGGACCTGTTCAAGGATGCCAGCGGTGTGCAGATCAAGCCGCAGGACGTGATCTCGTTGATCCGCTCAATGTGGGACGTGAACCGCCAGGGCCAGAAGATCAGCGACGTGCTGCCCAAGGCCGTCGATGGGCTGAAGCTCAACGCCAGTGACGCCTATAAACAGGGCCTGCTGCATATCGGCAGTGCGCTGCTGGCCGGCGGCGTACTGGCGGCGCGCTCGGCCACCGGCGGCAACAGCCCGGCGGACAACGCCGGGCGCGTGGCGGCGGGCATGCAGTTCGCCGGGCTGATCACCGAAGGCGGCACCAAGTACGCCAAGGAGGCCGGCTACGGCATGACCTGGAAACCCACGCCGATTGACCCGAACAAACCCCAGGGCATCGGCGACTTCCCCACCGGCAAAATGGTGCAGAACACCGACGGCCTCAACCGCCTGGGCAACCTGGGCAAGATCGTCGGCGGCACCGGCAGCTTCATCGGCGGCGTGTTCGGCCTGATCAGCGGGGTCAACAGCGCGTTTGCCGGCGACAACGTCAACGCCGGTTTCTCCCTCACCAGCGGCGCCCTGGGCACCGGCGCGGCGGTGGCCTCGATTATTGAAGGCGGCGCCGGCCTGTTCGGCGTGGCGGATGCGGCGGCGATTGCCGGCACCTTCGCCGGTGTACTCGGCTGGGCTGCGGCAGGCGTGGGCATCGTGACGTCGTTTGTGTTCCCGATCATCGAGGTGGTGAAGCGGGAAAAACAGCAGGACGCGTTCTTTGGCAACCTGGTGCCGACCCTGGATAAATATGGCCTCACTGGCGGCCCGATCACCGACGCCGACCGCAAGGATGAGTACCCGCCTTACGCCAATACCGGTTTTGCCTGACCCATATGAGCCCGCTCGCCACTACAGATTTTCTCCCCCCCGTAATGGCGCGGCATTGCTTACAATGGCCACCCTTTCGTTTTCACCAGGCTTGACGATGTCCGCTACTGCTCCTTCCCACGTTGCCATCATCGGCGGCGGCCCTGCCGGGCTGATGGCCGCTGAAGTCCTGAGCCAGGCAGGCGTGCGGGTGGACCTGTACGACGGCATGCCGTCCGTGGGGCGCAAGTTCCTGCTGGCCGGCGTGGGTGGCATGAACATCACCCATTCCGAAGCGTACCCGGCGTTTCTTTCGCGCTATGCCGAACGTGCGCCGCACATGGCGCCACTGCTGCGTGGTTTTGGTGCCGAGGCGTTGTGCGAGTGGATTCATGGCTTGGGCATCGAGACCTTTGTCGGCACCTCAGGCCGGGTGTTTCCTACGGATATGAAAGCCGCACCGCTTTTACGTGCCTGGCTCAAGCGCCTGCGCGATCAGGGCGTGGTTATCCACACCCGGCATCGTTGGCTGGGCTGGAATGCCGAGGGCGGCTTACTTATCCACAACCCCGAAGGCGAAAAAACTGTCCACAGCGACGCCGTGCTGCTGGCCCTCGGCGGCGGCAGTTGGTCGCGCCTGGGCTCCGACGGTGCATGGCTCAAGTTGCTGGAGGATCGCGGCGTGCCCTGCACCGCGTTGCAACCGAGCAACTGCGGTTTCGAGGTGTCGGCCTGGAGCGAATTGATGGTCAGCAAATTCGCCGGCGCACCGTTGAAAAACGTCGCCATCGGGCTGGGGGATGACAAGCCTCGGCTGGGCGAATGTGTGGTCACCGCCACCGGCATCGAAGGCAGCTTGATCTACGCGCTGTCGGCGCCGATTCGCGAAGCGATCAACCGCAACGGCTCGGCCACCGTGCACATCGACCTGCTGCCGAGCAAGCCGCTGGACAAGGTCCAGGCTGCGCTGGCCAAACCCCGTGGCTCACGCTCAATGAGCAAACACCTGCACAGTCAGTTGGGGTTGGATGGGGTGAAGGCAGCGCTGCTGCGGGAGTTGACACCGGCCGACCACTTCAATGATCCGGCGCAGTTGGCGGTGGCGATCAAGGCGCTGCCCTTGACCCTGGTGAAGACCCGGCCGATGGATGAAGCGATCAGCACCGCAGGCGGCGTGCCGTTCGAGGCGCTGGATGAGCGGCTGATGCTCAAGCAGTTGCCAGGCGTGTTTTGTGCGGGGGAGATGCTGGACTGGGAGGCGCCGACCGGCGGGTATTTGCTGACGGGGTGTTTTGCCAGCGGCCGGGCGGCTGGGCGGGGGATGTTGGAGTGGCTTAATCGCTGAGATTTGCGCTGAATTCAAGGCCGCCATCGGGGGCAAGCCCCCTCCCACATTTGACTGTATTCACACATCAAAGTGTGGGAGGGGGCTTGCCCCCGATGAGGCCATCAGCAGCGCCAAAAAATCATTTCTTCTTGCGCGGCCCGGTATTGAAAACAGGCACCTTGCGCACCGGCTTGATCGACGGCTCCACCGGCGCCGCTTCGCCGCTGTCCACCCACTTGCCCAGGTTGCGCTTACCGCCACCACCCGACGTTTTAGGTTTCTTCGGCTTTTTCGGCTTCTTCACCACCTGCCCGCTGGCATCGGTGTCCGGCACGCGGTGTTCCGGCTCGAAGTCCGGCTCCATCTTGCGGGTCAAGGTCTGACGCGTGAGCATCTCGATGGCCGACAGCATGTTCACTTCATCGGCACACACCAGGGAAATCGCCTCACCGGTGTTGCCCGCACGCCCGGTACGGCCAATACGGTGGATGTAGTCTTCAGCCACGATCGGCAAATCGAAGTTGACCACCAGCGGCAAGTCTTCGATGTCCAGGCCACGGGCCGCCACGTCGGTGGCCACCAGGATCTGCACGTCACTCGACTTGAAACGGTCCAGCGCACGCTGGCGCGTGGCTTGCGGCTTGTCACCATGGATGCCGTCGGCGTTGATGCCCAGGCCCTGCAACTTATCCACCAGCGCATCCACGCCGTTACGGGTCTTGGCGAACACCAGCACCTGCTTCCAGCGACCTTTGCGCATCAAGTGCACAAACAGCTCCGGCTTGCGCTTCTTGTCCACCGGCACCACCCACTGCTTCACGGTGTTGGCAGCAACGTTGCGCGGGCTGACCTCGATGCTCAGCGGATCGTTGAGCATCTGCCCGGCCAGCAGGCGGATGTCATCGGAGAAAGTCGCGGAGAACAGCAAGGTCTGACGCTTTTTCGGCAGCATGCGGTAGATGTTCGCCAGCTCTTCGGAGAAGCCCAGGTCGAGCATGCGGTCGGCTTCGTCGAGTACCAGGGTTTGCAGCTGGTTGAGTTTCAGCGCGTTCTGGCGGAACAGGTCGATCAGGCGGCCCGGCGTGGCGACCAGGATGTCGACGCCCTTGCGCAGCTTCATCATCTGCGGGTTGATGCTCACGCCGCCGTACACCGCGTAGGTGGTGAGCGGCAGGTGTTGGGCGTACTCGGCAACACTGGCGTGCACCTGCTCGGCCAGCTCGCGGGTCGGGCACAGAATCAGCGCACGCGCCGAGTTGGCGGCGACTTTCGGCCCTTCCATCGTCAGCAGTTGCAGGAGCGGCAAGGCGAAACCGGCGGTCTTGCCGGTGCCGGTCTGGGCTGCGGCCATCAGGTCGCGACCGGCCAGCACCGCCGGAATGGCTTGCGCCTGCACCGGCGTCGGGGTCTGGTAGCCAAGCGTCTCAAGGGCGCGCAGCAAGGGTTCGATCAGGCCAAGGGTGGCGAAAGTCATGTGTTTACCGTAGGAAAAATTCAGCGCAAGGTCGCAATGCGCCGCAGTTTACCTTATTTCCGGCTTGGGCTTGCGCCACTGGGGCAGGCTGATCAACAGCACCGCGCTGATAATCACCAGCATCGCCAGGGCTTCTTCGACGCCGATGGTCTCACCCACGAACACAATCCCCAGCAATACCGCCACCGCCGGGTTGACGTAGGCATAGCTGGTCGCCGCCGCCGGACGCACGTGCTTGAGCAGGTACATGTAGGCGTTGAAGGCGATGATCGAACCGAATACCGCCAGGTAAGCCAGGGCCAGCCAGCCCTCGATCGGTGGCACCGCGTGCAACCGCTCACCGGTCAGCGCACTGCCCACCAACAGCAGCGCACCGGCAATGATCATTTCCGCCGCGCTGGCCATCGCGCCCGCCGGCAACGGCAAGTGCTTGCTCCACACCGAACCGAACGCCCAGGACGCGGCGGCAAACAGCAACAGCATCGCGCCGGTCGGACTTGATTGCAGGTTGGAGCCCATGTTGAGCATGGCAATGCCGATAATCCCCAGCACCACCCCGGCCCACTCCAGGCGGGTATTACGCGCGCCCCAGAAATAGCCGCACAACAAGGTGAACAACGGCACCGTCGCCACCGCTAACGCCGCTACGCCGGACGCGACACCGGTGTGCTCGGCCACCGTCACCGCGCCATTGCCGAAGGTCAGCAGCAGAACGCCAATCTTCGCCGCCGCCTTCCACTGCACCCAGGTCGGCGCCGGTGCCCCGCGCCAGCGCAGAAAGCCATACATCGCCAAACCGGCCACCAAAAAGCGAATCCCGCCCAGCATCAACGGCGGCCAGTACTCCACGCCAATGCGGATCACCAGGTAGGTGGAGCCCCAAATCACATACAGCGCAAAAAAGGCAGCGATCAACGGTAAGGGAAAGCGACGTGGGCCAGGCATTGGGCAGCTCTAAGGCAGAGAGAAGAGAGGCTTATTCTAAAAAGGCAGGTCGATAAACATAAGTTACAAAACCTGTTTAAAACGCCATTACACTTTCCAAAGCATGGTTGTGAAGGCTATAAACCGTGCTTTCGAAAGCCACGCACAACTGGAGCCTTATCATGGACAAATACGACCGCATGCTCCTCAGCGCACTGCTCGAAGACGGCCGTGCGTCCTACGCGCAACTGGCCCGCACGGTAAACCTCTCCGCCCCTGCCGTGGCCGAGCGCTTGGCCAAGCTGGAGGCCTGTGGCGTGATCACCGGGTATCAGGCCAAGGTGGATTTATCCAAGGTGGGGTTGCCGATCCAGTGCGTGATTGAACTGCGGCTGACCAATCATGGCAGTCAGAAGGTGTACGACGCGCTGGCGGAAATTCCAGAGCTGACAGAATGCCATCGGGTGACCGGCGACCCGTGCGTGATCATGCAGGCGGCGGTGGGGTCGATGCCGGAGTTGGAGAATTTGATCAACCGGATCGCGAAGTTCGGGTTCAGCAAGACCTCGATTATTTTGTCGAGTGCGATAGAGCGGCGGGTGCCGTTGGGGCAGTTGGAGGGGAATGGGAAAAATGGTGGTTGAACCGCAAAGTCGACAATCTGAATGAAGCGGAAAAACAGAAGGGTTCTAGGCAGCGATAGGATTCTGCCTACTGACCATTCAGAAACCTGCCTTCAAAAGCCAAGTTTTCAATGGCCAGCAAGACCTATCTCTTTCATTTGAAGGATGTTTCCGAGAGAATCCTGGAGCCTTGCGTCAGCCGGATCCGGTAGCTAGTCTCGCCCCGTCATCGAAAAAATCGGTGATCGGACGTGCAAGTCCAGCTCGCAAAGGTGCACAAACGCCCTACATCTCAACGTGCGGTTTTAATGACCGACGTTTATCTGTTATGGCGGCTGTGCGCTGGAGACCTTCGGGGTCTGCCGGGTTCTCCTTTGCCCCGGTCTTGCACACCTGCGTACAGCTGCCACCCTCTTTCGCGTGCAAGCGAACGGTGATGGCTTCTTAATTCAGAGGAGTTACACCATGGTCAAAGTAACCCCCGATCCACCCCGTTTCCTCAGCGAAGACGCCCTGCTCAATCGCCGAGCCATCGACTATTACCTAAAAGCCTCCGCCCCGGATGCGCCCACCTTCACCCTGAACGACAACCTGAGTTTCGAAGACGCCCTCGCCCATGCGGCCGATTTGCTGCATTGCGCGGTGGAGACAGCGCATTCATCGAATGAGGCGATGAAGGCGCAACAGCGGGCCGTGATGCATTTGGTGGAGATGGCGAAGGGGGTGGTGGATCGGGCGTTGGCCTGTGTACAGCCTCGCTAAACACCGCAGAACCCCTGTGGGAGAGGGCTTGCCCCCGATGGCAGTGTGTCAGCCAATACATCTGTAGCTGACAGGCCGCTATCGGGGGCAAGCCCCCTCCCACATGTTGATTTTCACATTCAGAGCTCAGTGTTTTGGGGCGTGTGGCGACGTTAGAACCCGCGATGCTTCTTCAAATGCTCATTGATCTTCGCCGCCGGCACTTTCTGCAAGGTGCACAGCAGGTCGTGGGACAGTTCGCGCAAGCCGTGGGTACGGCGCAGTTCCTCGGCCAGGTGCGCCGTGAGGTTGGCCGCCATCTCCGCATCCGCCAGCGCCCGGTGGGCCTTGCCGGTGTGGGGCAGCTGAGCGAAGGCGTTCAACGTGCCGAGCTTGTGATTGGGCGCAGACGGCATCAGGCGACGCGCCAGCAACAGCGAGCAGGCAAATTTCTGTAACCGGGTGCGGCGGATCAAGCCCAATTCGTAATCCCAGAACTTCTGGTCGAACGCAGCGTTATGCGCCATCAGCGGCGTAGTCCCGACGAACTCATTGACCTCGTTCATCACCCGCTCCGCCGGCGGCGCGCTGCGCAGCATGGCGTTGCTGATGCCGGTGAGTTGTTCGATAAAACCCGGAACGCGTACACCGGCATTCATCAGGCTCTGGTAGCGGTCCACGATCTGGCCACGCTCAAGGATGACCACCGCGATTTCCGTGGCCCGGCAGTGGCTGCTCGGGGTGATGCCGGTGGTTTCAAAGTCGATGACCGCTATACGTTCCAAACCTGTTCCAACTCCGTAAAAGATCTATTTGAGCAACAACGCGCCTTCAATCGGCACGTAGCGGCTGGCGGCGCGAATCAGCGAATTGGCCGTCAGCCCCGGCACGCCATAGGCCACGGCTTCAACACCATGCTTGTGGATAACCCGGTCTAGGAGCATGTCGAAGTCCCCGTCGCCGGAGGCCAGCACGATTTCGTCAACGTGGTCGGCGGCGTCCATGATGTCGAGGGTGATGCCCACGTCCCAGTCGCCCTTGGCCGAGCCGTCGCTGCGCTGGATGTAGGGCTTGAGTTTTACCGTGAAGCCGAGGTTGCGCAGGATCTGCTGGAATTGCTGCTGCTTGCTGTCGCCACGGTCGATGGCATACGCGTACGCCTCGACAATCTGCCCGCGCGCGCTGATGTCAGCCCACAGCGCGGCGTAGTTGAAGTGGCAACCATAGGCCTGGCGGACGGTGTAGTAGAGGTTTTGCACATCGGCGAACACTGCAATTTTCTTCACCGCACTTCCTCATGACAGCCAGGCGCCAGGGCCCGGAAAGGGTGCAAGTATGCCAGCCGCGAGAGGGTTGCCGGGAAAAATCAGACCGGGGCGACGCAGCGCCCCGGGCCGAGGTGGGTCAGACGAAGGAATCGTCGTCGCCGAAAGAAGACGAATCGTCGGAATAGTCGCTGTCAGCGAAGCTGTCCGAATTGTTGCTGCCCCAGCTGTCGTTGCCGGCGTACTTCTGGTCATCATTGCCCCAGTTGCCGTTGTCACTGGCAGGCGCTGGCTCCTCACGAATGATTTCTTCCACGACTTGCGGCTGTTGCGAATTGTGGTTGAACAGGCTGCTGATGCCTTCGGCCAGCAATACACCACCGGCCACGCCGGCTGCGGTTTTCATCGCGCCGCCGAGGAAGCCGCTGCCCAC
Organism: Pseudomonas sp. CYM-20-01; assembly: GCF_023169845.1. NCBI lineage: Bacteria > Pseudomonadati > Pseudomonadota > Gammaproteobacteria > Pseudomonadales > Pseudomonadaceae > Pseudomonas > Pseudomonas sp. CYM-20-01. The sequence continues at coordinate 6,098,236 of NZ_AP025169.1, forward strand.
CGGAGCGGCTGGAGCAGGCTGTTGATAATTCTGCTGCGGGGCAGGTTGGCTGAACCCAGGCCGCGCCGGTTCGCGCCAGCCGCCACCAGAAGAAGGCGGTGCACTTTGAGCCGGCTGCTGATCACGGGAACCACCGCCGCCAAAGATGCTCGACAGGAAACCGCCGCTGCTCGCCGGAGCAGGCTGCGCGGATTTGGCCCTCTGCAGTTCATCCTGCAATTGCTGGATCTGCTGCGCCTGCTGCTTGTTCTGCGCGTCGAGGCTCTTGAGCGCATGTTCCTGCACCAGGATCGACTGGGTCATGTAGTACCCGGCCGCTGGTTGGCGCGTCATGTGCTCCTTGATCCGCGCTTCGGCCTGGGCGTCGCGGGGGGCTGAGTCCGTTTCGGCTTGTTGCAACCGTGAAAACAGTCCATCGATCAGGGTTTGCTCTTCGCTGTTCATGGCGACCTCGTTAGATTGCCGGTAGAAATCGTGGTGTCGCCTGTGATCAGGCGCCGTGCTAGTTATGGGGGTGTTACGAGTTGTTTCAATAGTCTTTACTCAAGGTTTACGTTTGCTTACCGCCGGTGATGATCGGTTAAAGTGTTGCCCTTGCTTTCAGGCCTGCGATGAACTTGATGAATCCGTTAGACGTGCTGCGCGACTCCTTCCGTTTCACCCAACGCAACCTGGGCGCTATCGTCCAGTTGTGCTTGCCGTTGGTGATTTTCGAAGCCCTGCTGCAACAGGTGCTGAATCACGTGGTAGGCGAGGATGCATTCCCCGGCTACAGCGTGGTGGTGGGGTTGCTGGTGTACCCGCTGTACACCGGGGCCTTGATCCTGTTTCTGGATGCCCGCACCCGTGGCGAGTCGCCGCGCACCAAGGATGTATGGGCCATGGCCCTGACTCTGTGGCCGCGCTTTGCCCTGCTGACAGCCATGAGCACACTGCTGATTCTGCTGGGGCTGTCGCTGTATTTCCTGCCGGGCCTGTGGCTGATGGTGGTGCTGGCCTTTGCCGAGTACCTGCTGGTGCTGCGCGGCATGCCGGCGCTGGAAGCAATGAAGGAAAGTTTCCGCCTGAGCCGTGGGCATTTCTGGCGGATCCTGGTGTGCCTGCTGTGTGTGATGACGCCGTTGTGGCTGCTCAAGGGCGCCAGCGTAGCGGCCTACCCCGAGCCCGCGCCGCTGCTGGGCCTGTTACTGGACAGCGCCCACAGCTTCCTGCAGTTGTTTACCAGCGTGGTGCTGTTCCGTTTATTCATGCTGATCGGTGGCGATGCCGACGCGCGGTGATATGCTCCGTGTCACCTCTGAAACGCTATAAGCCGAGCCGATGACCCGTTTATTGCGCATCACCTTGCTGAGCCTGCTGATCATCGCGGGGTTGTTTGCAGCCATGGTCTACAGCCTGACCTGGCGCCCCGAGCCCAAGGAAACCCTGCCGGTGAGTTGCGTTGCGCCGCGTGCGCCCACGCTGCTGCCGGGGCAGGCGCTCAAGGTCATGACCTGGAACGTGCAATACCTGGCCGGCAAGAACTACGTGTTCTGGTACGACACGGTCGATGGCAGCGGCCCGGATGATCGGCCTACCGTGGAAGACATGGCCGCCAGCCTCGACGAAGTGGCGCGAGTGATCCGCGACGAACAACCCGACATCCTGCTGTTGCAGGAGCTCGACGAAAACGCCAAGCCTTCCCACTATCAGGACCAACTGGCCCTGCTGCAAGAACGCCTGGTCGACCTGTACCCATGCAGCGCCCAGGCCTTCGACTGGAAAGCGGACTTCGTGCCCGATTGGCATATCTTCGGCAGCGTCGGCCGAAAGCTCGCGACACTCAGCCGCTATCAGATCGAACACGCCGAACGCCTGCAATTGCCGGCACCCGAGGCCAACATCCTCAGCCGCCAGTTCCAGCCCAAGCCGGCCTTGCTGCTGACTTACCTGCCCCTGAGCGACGGCGGCCAACTGGCGGTGCTCAACACGCGCCTGGACGGTGACGCCCCAGGGCGCAGCGCGGTGCTGGAGCAGGTACAAACCACGGTCAAGCTGCTGGATAAATTCGAAGGCCGTGGCACGCCCTGGCTGATCGGCGGGGATTTCAACCTGCTGCCCCTGGGCCAGTTCCTGCGCCTGGACGCCACCAAACGCGGGCAGTATTCGCCAGACAGCGAGCTGCACCTGCTGTGGGACAAATACCCGATGATCCCGAGCAACAGTCAATCCAGCGGGATTGACCGTGAAAAGTGGCTGACCCACTTCCCCAACGACCCCAGTGTGGAAGGGCCGGATCGCACGCTGGATTACCTGTTCTACAGCCCGCGGATCAAGCGGGTCGAGGCGAAGGTTCGCCAGGAAGACACCTTGCGCATCTCCAACCACCTGCCGGTGATCGCCCGGTTCCTGCTACCCCCCGCGCCATAACCAACACCGTAAAACCCATGTGGGAGGGGGCTTGCCCCCGATGGCAGTGTGTCAGCCAATACCTCTCTCGCTGCCAGACCGCTATCGGGGGCAAGCCCCCTCCCACATTTGGACCCTGTGGTGTTACGACTTGCGAGGTTTTATCCGTGCCGTCGCCTCGGCCACCAACGGATCATCCGGCCAGTAATGCTTGGGGTAGCGCCCCTTCAGATCCTTCTTCACCTCGGCGTAGGTACTGCGCCAAAAGTTCGCCAGATCCTGCGTGACCTGCACCGGCCGCCGCGCCGGGGACAGCAGGTGCAGTTTCACCACCTGGCGCCCACCAGCAATGCGCGGGGTGTCGGCCAGCCCGAACAATTCCTGCAAGCGCACCGCCAGGATCGGCGGCTGTTCGCTGTAGTCCAGCCGCACCGACGAGCCCGACGGCACTTTCACATGCTGTGGCGCCAGTTCATCGAGGCGCTGGGGCAGCGGCCACGGCAGCAGGTTGTGCAGGAAGCTGGAGATATCCAGGTTGGCGAAATGGCTCAGGCGCGAGACTTTGCCCAGGTAGGGCATCAGCCAATCTTCAAGATTGGCGAGCAAAGCCTTGTCGCTGATATCCGGCCACTCGCTGGCTTTACCGGCGTCAAGGTGACGCAGCAGCATCACGCGGGCCTGCCATTGGCGCAGCTCCGGCGTCCACGGCAGCAGCTCCAGACCTTTGCGACGCACCAGGTTGACCAGCGCCTGGCTGCGTGCGGACTCGTCGAGGCCGGTGAGCGGTTCGCGGCTGAGCACCAGTTCACCGACTTTGCGTTGGCGTTCGGCGCGCAGCACGCCTTCGCGCTCGTCCCAGTCAAGCTGATCGACGTTGCGCACTTGTTCGGCAAGCACCGTGTCGAACAGCGCCGGATCGAAATCCGCCGCCAGGTAAATGCGTTCTTCACGCTGGCCCTGGCGGCTGCCCAGGTCGGCGATGACCAGCCAGGGTTGCTTCATCAGGCTGTCGGCCTCGGCGAACAGCGCCGCGCGGCCGTTGGCCAGGCGGTATTCGGCGCCGCCTGGGCGACGTTGCTGGGCGACGCGGTCCGGGTAGGCCAGCGCCAACAGAGCGCCGAGCCAACGCGGATGATCGGGATCCGCCACGGGTTGCGTGGCCTGGCCTCTCAAGTAGCCGCGATATTGTCGGGCCAATTGTTTGGCCCGTTGCACGCCGCCTTGAGTACCGCGCGCGCGTTCTTCACCGGACAGCAGCGCCAGGCGACTGTGCAAATCCGCACCGCCGCCGCGCAGGATGTCGCGCTCGCCCAACAGCGCGGCGACATCGCACGCGGTGCTCGCCAGCCCCAGGTCCTGCCCGCGCAACAGCAGATGGGCGATACGCGGGTGGGCCGGTAACTCGGCCATTTTCTGGCCGTGGGCGGTGAGTGTGTCGTCATTCAACGCGCCGAGGCGCACCAGCAAGTCCTGGGCCTGGGCATACGCGGCGGTGGGCGGCACATCCAGCCACACCAGTTGGGTGGGCGTAACGCCCCAGCGCGCCAGCTGCAGGGCCAGGCCGGCCAGGTCGGCGGCGAGGATTTCCGCGCTGCCATAGGCGGCCAGGCCTTCATGCTGGTCCTCGGACCATAGGCGATAACACACGCCCGGCTCCAGGCGCCCTGCCCGGCCGGCACGTTGCGTGGCGCTGGCGCGGGAGATGCGTTGGGTGTCGAGGCGGGTCATTCCGCTGCCCGGGTCGAAACGCGGTACGCGTGCCAGCCCGGCATCGATCACCACGCGCACGCCGTTGATGGTGAGACTGGTCTCGGCAATATTGGTCGCCAGCACCACTTTGCGCTTACCGGCGGGCGCCGGGTCGATGGCGGCGCGTTGGGCATTGAGGTCCAGTTCGCCATGCAGCGGGCACAACAGCACATCGCTGCGCTCGCCCAAGGCGTCCGCCAACTGCTGGTTGACCCGGCGAATCTCCGCCTGCCCCGGCAAGAACACCAGCACGCTGCCGGTTTCGTCGTGCAGGGCTTCGAGGATGGTTTGCACCACGCGTGGTTCGATGAATTCACCGGGCTGATAAGGGCGGCCCCAGCGCATCTGCACCGGGAACATGCGGCCTTCACTGCGCAGGATCGGCGCGTCGTCCAGCAGGCTGGCGAGGCGCTCCCCTTCCAGAGTGGCGGACATCAGCAGAATTTTCAGCGGTTGCTCGTCGCGAAACAGCTCGCGGCCGTTGAGGCTCAGGGCCAGTGCCAGGTCGGCGTCGAGGCTGCGCTCGTGGAATTCGTCAAAGATCAGCAGGCCTACACCGTCCAGCGCCGGGTCGTCTTGCAGGCGACGGGTGAGGATGCCTTCGGTGACCACTTCGATGCGGGTGTTGGGGCCGACTTTACTGTCCAAGCGAATGCGATAGCCGACCGTTTCGCCAACTTTTTCACCCAACTCGCTGGCCAGGCGTTCGGCCGCCGCACGGGCGGCCAGGCGGCGAGGTTCGAGCATGAGGATGGTCTGCCCGGCCAGCCAGGGCTCGTTCAACAACGCCAAGGGCACACGGGTGGTTTTACCGGCGCCGGGAGGTGCTTCCAACACGGCTTCATGGCGATTCGCCAAGGCGTCACGCAGGGCGGGTAAAACTTCATCAATCGGCAACGAATTCATACTGGCTCCAAAGCAGAGCGGCGAGTATAACGGCGAACTGCCGAGTGCCGACGATGGTCTCAGAAACGCCACCCACTTCAATTGCGAATGCAATCAAAGGTGGGAGCTGGCTTGCCTGCGATTGCGGCGTGTCAGCCAATGCACTTCTGACTGAACCACCGCAATCGCAGGCAAGCCAGCTCCCACATTGGAACGGCGCCGTTCAGCCGATCTAGCTTATAGTCCTCTTTAAATCGTGTTCAGGAGAATGTTATGCGTATCGCTTCCCGTGTCATCGGCGGTGTCCTTGCCGTCACCCTGCTGAGCCAACTGACGGCCTGCGGTTCGATCTTCTACCCGGACCGCCGTGGCCAAATCGATGGCAAGATCGACCCGACCATCGCCGTGCTCGATGCCGTGGGCCTGCTGTTCTATGTGATCCCCGGCCTGATCGCGTTCGGTGTGGACTTCGCCACCGGCGCCATCTATTTCGAACCGGGCAAGACCGCCCAGGTCGACCCGGCCAAACTCCACGACGCCATCGGCGCCGACGGTAAGGTCGACAACGCCAAGCTGCAAAGCATCATCCAGAAGGAAACCGGCCGCCGCCTGCCGCTGGACGACCCGCGCATGATCCAGTTCAAGGGCAGCGTGCAGCAACTCGCATCCCTGGGCCTTCAACCCGCTGCCTAAGGACCGTCCATGACCAGCAGTCCCGAACACGCCAGGCTCTTGCGCCTGGCCACCCGCGCTTCGGTGGGCGTGGCCTGTGCGCTGATTATCACCAAGGCCATCGCCTGGTGGCTCAGCGGTTCGGTGAGCATGCTCGCCGGGTTGACCGACTCGCTGTTGGACGGCGTAACCTCGCTGTTGAATTTGCTCGCGGTGCACTACGCCCTGCGCCCAGCCGATGACGATCACCGCTATGGGCATGGCAAGGCCGAATCGCTGTCCGGCATGGCCCAGGCGCTGTTTATCGGCGGCAGCGCGGTGCTGATCGCATTCCAGGCCTACCAGCGCCTGCAACACCCGGAGCCGGTCGGCGCACCGTGGTTGAGCATCGGCGTGATCGTATTTTCCCTGGCGCTGACCGTGGCCTTGTTGATGCTGCAACACCGGGTGATCCGCGAAACCGGCTCCAACGCCGTGCGCGCCGATTCGCTGCACTATCGCTCGGATCTGATGCTCAACGGCAGCATCCTGGTGGCGCTGGTGCTCGCGGGCTTTGGCTACCATCAAGTGGACGCCTGGTTCGGCCTGGGCATTGCCGCCTACATCTTGTGGAGCGCAGTCCAGATCGCCCGGGAAAGTTTTGCGGTGTTGATGGATGAAGAACTGCCGCCGGACGTGAGCCAGCACATGCTGGAACTGGCCCGTGGCGTACCGGGAGTATTGGGCGCGCATGATTTGCGCACGCGGATTTCCGGCAGCCACTGGTTTGTGCAACTGCACCTGGAACTGCCGGGGGAATTGACGCTGTCAGTGGCCCACGGCATCAGCGACCAGGCCGCCGACGCCATTCACAAAGCCTACCCGCGTGCCGAAGTGCTGGTACACGCCGACCCACGGGAAGTGGTCACGGGCAATAAACCCTAGTACTGCACCTGATAGCCGCGACTGCTCAGGCAGTTGCCCTGGGCCTGGCGGTAGGTTTGCACCACCGCCGGGTCAGGCGCGTAGGTCACTTGCTGCGGGTCGAAACCGCTTTGCTGCACCGCCCAGCGATAGCAGTCATAACCGTCCTGCTGCACCTGGGCCGGCGACTGCCCATTGGCGGGATACGCCACCACGTCATAGCCATTGCCTTGCGGCGCGGGCGGCGGCGCTGGCACCTGCGTCGGTGGTTGCACCACCACGTACTGTTGGGAGCTGCTTTCGTAGGTGTAATACGCACCGGCCGCGAGGAAGAACAGCGTGCTGCCCACCCACACTTCGCGCGCGTAGTCCGGCAGGTAATGCACGCGGATGCCGTAGGGTGGCGTCACCACTACATAACGCGGGCCTTGCGGGCGATACCAATAGCCGCCGGAGTAGAAGTAATCCTGGCCTCGGTAAGGCACGCGGTAGTTGCGGTCGGGGAAGCGGTCGATTACATAGCCTGGGCGATGTTGCGGGCCTGGGCCCCAGCCATTGCCATGCCCATCGGGGCGACCTGGCCAGCGGTTGTCGCCGGGGCGCGAGCCTGGGCCGCCGGCTTCCCAGTGTGGGTTGCCGTCATTACGGCGCGGGATGTCGCGGTAGTAGCCCTGACGCGGTTCCTGGGTCTGGCGCACGGTGTCGGGGCGACTCTGGATCGGCAGGTTGTTCGACGGCTGCGGTTGAGGCTGCGGTCGCCCCTGCTCGTTACCTTGGGGGCGCCCTTGCCATTGGCCACCACCGTTTTGGCCACCACGATCAAAATGCTGATTCTGCGGGCGTGGTTGATTGTTTTCCGGCCGAGGCTGATTGTTCTGCGGCCGCGGCGGCTCATTACCCCCCCCAGGTCGCCCACCCTCCGGCCCTCTTTCATGCTGGCCGCCGCCTTCACCACGCGGCCCGTTGTCACGTTCGTCGGCCAATGCCTGGACGCCAACGGTGACCATCAGCAAACCTACACCTGCCATACGCCAGATGCGCTTCATGCTATTCCTCACTGCGGATTAGGGCCTGTCCATGAGACTGGAAAAGCCAGGCCCGGTTCGCGGACAGGTTATCAGCAGGCAAAAGAAAAGGGGTGACCCGTCGGCCACCCCTTGAGAACTTCGTCCTGGCTCAACGCTTTTGGCGTTGGCTCACCTCACGCCGTCTTGTGGACAGTGTGCAGCCTGGAGGCCGGCTCAACCCTGCTGGGGTGGCGGCCGCAGCGGGCCTGATTGGGCGGGCTGCTGTGGACTGTTGTCCAGGCGGTGATTCTGTTGATAAAGATACCCGTAGGCGCCCGACAGATGATTGCGAAGATTGCGTCAATAAACAGTGCTTGCGCAATTTTTAACCCTTCATAGATAATTCACCGCAATAGTTACGACAAAGGCCAACCCAATGAGCAAGCTTGACCGATACGACCTGAGTATTTTGGCGGAATTGCAGCGCGACGCGAGGATCTCCAACCAGGAGTTGGCCGAACGCATCGGCTTGTCGCCGTCGCCTTGCTCGCGCCGGGTCAAGCAGTTGGAGGACGACGGCTACATCGCCCGCCAGGTCGCCCTGCTCGACCGCAAGATGCTCGGCCTGAGCCTGACCGCCTACGTGCTGATCGGCATGGACCGCCACACCCCCGAGCGTTTCGAGAACTTCGAGGCGGCGATCCGCACCCTGCCCCAGGTGCTGGAGTGCAGTCTGGTGACAGGCATGGATGCGGACTATCAGTTGAAGGTGGTGGTGCCGGACATGGATCACTATCAGAAACTGCTGCTGGGGCATTTGACCCGCATCGAAGGTGTGACCAGTGTGCGGTCGAGCTTTGTGCTGAACCAGGTGTTGAACAGCACCGAACTGCCCCTGACGCACCTGCGAACCTGAGATCAATATAAATCAACTGTGGGAGGGGGCTTGCCCCCGATGGCTGAGTGTCAGTCAGCCTATATATGACTGACCCAGCGTCATCGGGGGCAAGCCCCCTCCCACATTTGGATTGCGCTTCGACTCAGGTCAATGTTGCGTCTGTAACACTGCCTTATACTTCCCGCCTGCTCCTGTCGGAAAAACACCATGAACAACATCGACCCCGCCCTCTTCGAAGAATGGATGATGACCGGCCTGGTCACGATCCTGATCATTTTCATGGGCTTTATCGTCTGGGACCTGGCGAAGAAGTCCAAGGCCGGGCGCTTTGGCTCGTTCATTCTGTTCTTCGTGCTGGGCCTGGGCGTGGCCGCGTTCATCATCAAGAGCGTGGTGATCGGCCTGATCGAGTCCGGCGCCTTATAAGCGCGCCGGTACTTCCTTCCACTGGCCTTGGTCCAGGCCATCGATCGACCAATCGCCAATCCGCACGCGCACCAGGCGCAAGGTAGGCAAACCGACAGCAGCGGTCATGCGCCGTACCTGGCGGTTGCGCCCCTCACGAATGATCAGTTCCAGCCAGTGCGTCGGGACGCTTTTGCGAAAGCGCACGGGCGGGTTGCGCGGCCACAGCTCGGGCTCATCCAACTGCCGAGCCTCGGCGGGCAAGGTCATGCCGTCGTTCAGTTCGACGCCTTTGCGCAGGCGTTGCAACTGTTCCTCGGTGGGTTCGCCTTCCACCTGCACCCAGTAGGTTTTCGCCAGCTTATGCTTGGGGTCGGCGATACGCGCCTGTAACTGGCCATCGTTGGTCAGCAGCAACAGGCCTTCGCTGTCACGGTCCAGGCGGCCCGCCGGGTAGATGCCGGGGATATCGATGAAATCCTTGAGGGTCGCGCGCCCGCCTTCGTCGCTGAACTGGGTCAGCACATCGAACGGTTTATTGAACAGGATCAACTTCGGCTCGGCCGGAGGCGCCTTGGCGACACGCCGCGCAGCGGAATACGGGGTTTTCACGCCAGGGCGGCGCGAATCGGGACGGGTGGGACGGGACATGGCAAAGGAACATCTAACGGTCAGGACCGACAATGCTAGTGGCCTGACCGTTAAATGACCATCCCAACCGCTTAGCGGAACGGCGGCTCGTCGAAGCTGCGCAGTTTGCGCGAGTGCAGCGAGTTGAGTTCGGTGCGCAGCAGGTCCACCGCCTCGATACCGATCTTCAAGTGCTGGCTGACCGCGCGCTCATAGAACGCGTTGGCCGAACCCGGCAGCTTGATTTCGCTGTGCAGCGGCTTGTCCGACACGCACAACAAGGTGCCGTACGGCACACGCAAACGATAGCCTTGCGCGGCGATGGTGCCGCTTTCCATGTCCACGGCCACGGCGCGGGACAGGTTGATCAGTGGGCGTTCCTGGGCCCAGCGCAGTTCCCAGTTACGGTCGTCGTAGGTCAACACAGTGCCGGTACGCAGGCGTTTTTTCAGCTCTTCGCCTTTTTCGCCGGTAACGTTGGCGGCCGCTTGCTGCAACGCAAGCTGCACTTCAGCCAGCGCCGGGATCGGGATGTTCGGCGGCACCACGCGGTCGAGAATGCCGTCGCGGCGCATATAAGCGTGCGCCAGTACGTAGTCGCCAATGGTCTGGGATTGGCGCAGGCCGCCACAGTGGCCGATCATCAGCCAGCAATGTGGACGCAGTACGGCCAGGTGGTCGGTGATGTTCTTGGCGTTGGACGGGCCGACGCCGATGTTTACCAGGGTCACGCCGTGGCCATCGGTGGCCTGCAGGTGGTAGGCCGGCATCTGGTAACGGTGCCACACCACACCGGCGGCAATTGCCGACGCCTCACCGTGATCCATGCTCTTGTCGATCACCACGTTGCCCGGCAGCACCATGCGGATAAAGCGCGGGTCGCTGCGCAGTTGCTCCAGGCCATGCAGGATGAACTGGTCGACATACCGGTGGTAGTTGGTCAGCAGGATCCACGGCTGCACATGGCGCCAGTCACTGCCGGTGTAGTGCACCAGGCGGCGCAGGGAGAAGTCCACGCGGGCCGCATCGAACAGCGCCAGGGGCAGCGGGTCGGTGTTTTCCCAATCGTACAAGCCATCGGCGATGCCATCGGTGGCGGCCGACAGGTCGGTGCTCGGGAATACGCGAGCCAAGGTCGCAGCGGTAACGCCGGAGCCGGCCAGTTCATCGCCCTGCTCCACCACGTAGGGGTACGGGATGTTCTGCTGGCTCACGCCGACTTCCACGGTCACGGTGAAGTCGTGCATCAGCGGCACCAGTTGCTCCAGCAGGTATTTACGGAACGCTGCAGGATGGGTGACGGTGACACTGTAGGTTCCTGGTAGTTGAACCTTGGCATACGCCCGGGTGGTCTGTGGGACTTCGCCGTGGCAGTGGTAAGTCAGGCGCAGTTCCGGGTAGCGAAACAGCGCACGTTGTGCGGCGTCGGGCTCGACGCGGTCTTTGAGGTATTGCTTGAGGGCTTGATTGAGCGCGCCAGTGGCACGCTCATGCAGGGCCGCCAGCCGGTCCACGGCTTCTTCAGCGGTTTGAACGACAACAAAAGCTTCGGTCACGGTAAGCATCCTGTGTTCTGACTTGCAGGCCTTTATCTTGCCTGTATCCCGGCCTCACCGAAACACCAGAGTTGGAATGCGGTAAATGTGGGAGGGGGCTTGCCCCCGATAGCTGACTGTCAGCCAACACATCTATCGCTGACACACCGCTATCGGCGGCAAGCCCCCTCCCACATGTTTACCGCATTTTAGTCCGATAGATTGGGGGTGGAACGGGTGACGAGCGCCGCCACATCCACACCACGAGGCAAGGTGCCATAGACCCGAGCGGACGTTTCGCCCAACCGACTGGCGATAAACCCATCACTGACCGCCGCAATCCCCGCCTCCAGCAACAACTTGGCCTGCAATGCCACGGCGATGTCTTCGGTGAGTTGCCGCGCACGGTACTGGATGTCCTGGGTGTCCATGAACGCCGACTTGAGCTGTTCGATATGCCGCACAAGCAACTTGTCGCCATGCCCATCGCCCAGTTCGACAAACAGCGCCTCCAGCACACCCGGCTCTTTCGACAACGCCCGCAGCACGTCCAGGCACTGCACGTTACCGGACCCTTCCCACGTCGAGTTCACCGGTGCCTCACGGTACAGACGCGGCAAAATGCTGTCTTCGACATAGCCGGCGCCGCCCATGCATTCAGCTGCCTCGTTGATCATCGCCGGCGCACGTTTGCAGATCCAATACTTGCCCACCGCCGTCACCAGCCGGGCGAACTTGGCTTCCTGTTCATCGTCCAGATGATCCAGCGCACGGCCCATGCGCAGGCTCAGGGCCAGTGCGGATTCGCTTTCCAGCGCCAGGTCCGCCAGCACGTTCTGCATCAACGGCTGCTCGCTGAGCACGCGGCCGCCGACCGAACGATGGGCACAATGATGGCTGGCCTGGGTCAGCGCCTGGCGCATCAGGGCGCTGGAGCCGACCATGCAATCGAAGCGAGTCATGGCGACCATCTCGATGATGGTCGGCACGCCACGGCCTTCTTCGCCGATCATCCAGGCCAGGGCACCACGGAATTCCACTTCGCTGGAGGCGTTGGAGCAGTTGCCGAGTTTGTTTTTCAGGCGCTGGATGTAGAACTCGTTGCGCGTGTCATCCGGACGGTGCCGGGGCAGCAGGAAGCAGGTGAGGCCCTTGTCGGTTTGCGCCAGAGTCAAGAACGCATCACACATCGGTGCCGAGCAGAACCACTTGTGGCCCACCAGTTCATAGGCCTGCCCTGGCCCGCCCGCTCCCACCGGATACGCCCGGGTGGTATTGGCACGCACATCGGTACCACCCTGCTTCTCGGTCATGGCCATGCCGATGGTGGCACCGGCCTTGTGGGCGATGCCAACGTTGCGCGAATCGTATTGGGTATTGAGGACTTTCGGCAGCCAGATGTCAGCCAAGTCAGGCTGCAGACGTAGCGCAGGCACACAGGCGAAAGTCATGGTCAGCGGACAGCCGGTGCCGGCTTCGGCCTGGCTGTGCAGGTAGGTCATGGCGGCGCGGGCCACGTGGGCGCCGGACTGCGGATGGGCCCAAGGCAGCGACGGCAGGCCGTGTTCGACAGCGGTACGCATCAGTTCGTGATAAGCCGGGTGAAACTCCACGAGGTCGATGCGATGGCCATACCGGTCATGGCTGCTGAACACCGGTTTGTTCTGGTTCGCCAGGAACCCGGCTTCCATCAATGGCCCGCCGGCCAACGCACCGTAGGCATCGATACTCGCTTTTGCCCAGCCGGCACCAAAGCGGCGCGACCATTCCTGCAAAGGCAAGTCGATACGGTACAGGTTGGTGCCGTCCAGGGACGGCGGCTGGTTGGTGACGTCGTGGGTTTCGGCAAATTGATGCAGGTTCATGACGGGCCTCCAAGAAAAAAGGCCACGTTCAGTTGAGGCCTGCATTTCAGTTAAGCACCGTCATACCCCTTAAAAAAGTGGCATACCCGCCGATTGTCCGGCGCTTTTGCCCTCTAAAGGGCGCAACAACCGACGCTCCAACACCGCCTGCAATGCCTCGAAACGCACAGGCTTGGCCAGGCGCTCGGAAATCCCGATGCCATGGCACCCCTCACGTTCCGACACATTCAGCGACGTGCTCAAGGCAATCACTGGTAATTCGCCACAGCCCGGCAGCGCACGAATCTGACAGCACAACGAGAAACCACCCTCGGGAATATCCAACAGCACTGCGTCGAAATCCGCCGCCTGCAACGCCGCCAACGCGTTCGGGCCGCTGTCCACGGTTTTCACCCGGTAACCGAGCTTGAGCAGCATGCCGCGCACCGCCAACTGGCCGACGCTGTTGTCATCCACCAGCAGCACCGAGCACTCCTGGGGCGCACGCTGCTTGTCCGGCGCAGGCTTGGACTCGGGCGCGACCGGGCTGACCTCCACTTCCAGCTGGAAGCGGCTGCCTTTGCGCGGCTCGGAATGATGGGTAAGGCGCCCGCCCAGCAGCTCGATCAGTTGCCGGCAGATGGCCAGGCCGATGCCCAGGCCGCCGTATTCACGGGTGGTGGAACCATCCAGCTGGAAGAAGCGCTGATACAGGGTGGCTTCATCCAGGAAAGCAAAGCCGATCCCGGTATCGGTGACGATAAAGCTCAGGCGCAAGCGACCGTCGCTGTGGGGCACGCCGACCACACGCAGGCGTACCGAACCTTCGTGGGTGAACTTGAAGGCGTTATCCAGCAGGCAATCGAGGCACTGCAACAGTTTGTCGGCGTCGCCCAGCACACGGTCCGGCAGCTCGTCCGCCACGTCGATGGAAAACGCCAGGCCCTTGCTCTGGGCGCTGGCGCTGAACTGCTGGCGCAAGGTGTCGAGGGTACCGCGCAGGCTGAACACCTCGGGCTGCGCAACCAGGCGCCCGGCCTGCAACTCGGTGAGGGTAAGGATACCGTTGACCATGCGCATCATGTCCCGCGCCGAGCCGGCGGCGGTTTGCTGGTATTGCGCCAGGTCCGCATCCAGCGGCACGGTTTGCATCAGTTCGAGGGAGCCGATCACGCCGTTCATCGGGGTGCGCAGTTCGTGGGTCAAGGTGGCGAGGAATTCATCCTTGAGTCGGTTGCTGCGTGCCAACTGCAGGTTGAGCACTTCGAGCTTCTGGCTGGCGTCGAACAGGATCTGCGCCTGTTGCTCACGCATGGCATTGATGCGGTCGGCCAGGGCCAGGGACAACAACGCGACTTCGATCGCCGAACCAATCTGGCTGGCGTACATGGTCAGGAACATATTCGGCAGGTAGCCCAGCACCATTAGGGTATTCACCACCCCGCCGAGCAGGAACGCCGACCAGGCGATGATGAAATAGCGCGCCACCCGCTGCCCGCAATACCAGGCCTTGATGGCCGCGACAAAGATGGTCACGGTAAACACCAGCGCCAAGCCGGTGGCCAGGCGCAGCGCCAGGGCGTAGCTGGTCATCAACGACAGCAGCATCACCACACCGCCACACGCCACCAGCGCCAGCAACAGACGGTTGATCCAGCGACTGTGCTGGGCCGTGTGCAGGAAGCTGCGCGCAAACAGGCTGCCGAACAACGCTGCCGAGCCAATCAGGAACGGCGTCGCGGCATTCGCCCACCACGGGTTGTCCGGCCAGAAGTACTCCACTGCCGCGCCATTGACCGACAGCTGGTACATGCCGAATGAAGCGATATACAGGATGTAATAGAGGTAGCTGGTGTCGCGCACGCTGAGATAGATGAACAGGTTGTACACCAGCATGCCCAGCAACACGCCATAGATCAGGCCCAACACATACAGGCGCAGCGGCTGTTGTTCCAGATACGCGGTGCTGGACCACAGCGTCAAAGGCGCCTGGATCGAGCCTTCGCTTTGCAGGCGCAGGTAGACGGTTTTCGCTTCGCCCGGCGTGAAGTCGAGTTTGAACAGGTAGTTGTTCTGGCGAATCTCACGGGCGGCAAACGGCAGCGCATCCCCTGTGCGCCCGGCGAGGCGATAGGTGCCGGTGCTGTCGGGCAGGTACAGGTCCAGATGGTCGAGGGGCGGGTAGGCCAGCTCCAGCAACCAGGTGCGTTGGGCTTCAGGATTCTGGGGCAGGTAGTGCAGATTGACCTTGAGCCAGAACACCGAGCGCGAATAACCAGCATTCAGGGTGTCTTTATCGTGGGGCTTGAATTGCGTGACAGCGGAGGGTGCGCTGACATCGGCGATGGTGAGGGCATCGGTCGGGTCTTCGAGCACTTGCAGGGCTCGCCCCAGCGGCAGGCTTCGCGTGTCCTGGTTGAACTCGATGGCGCTGGCGAGCATCGGCAGCCCGCACAACAATAAAATCAGCAAATAGCGCATAGAGCCCCAGCGTGGCCTGTCCGGTTATGTCAAAAAAGCCCCCCATTCCTTTTGAGAAGACGTACACCGGCAATACAGTTAGTAGTTTGGATCCACTCTAGCATAGCCACTAAAGGCTATTAGACACCATTGAAATAATTTTTTGAAAGGCTCTAGAACGGGGCTTTCAGCAATTCGCATGCACTCATTTGGGTTGCTGAAACCTTCCACCCACGGTGAAAATCCTACTGTGCGCAACAGCCCCGCCAAAAGCGTTTGGTGGTAAGCTCGCGCACCATGAATATCTACAGCTCTCGCCCCGTTGTCCTCTGTCTCTCCGGCCATGATCCCAGTGGTGGCGCCGGCTTGCAGGCAGATATCGAAGCCCTGCTCGCCCAGGGTTGCCATGCGGCTCCGGCCGTCACCGCGCTGACTGTGCAGAACACGGTCAACGTCAGCGATTTCCGCGTGCTCGACCGCGAGTGGGTGCTGGCCCAGGCCAATGCCGTGCTCGGCGACTCCGAAGTGGCGGCGGTCAAGCTCGGCATGCTCGGCTCGACCGCGATGGTCGACACCGTGGTCGAACTGCTGCAGGCGCATCCGCACCTGCCGGTGGTGTGCGACCCGGTGCTGCGCGCCGGTGGTGGCGGCAGCCTGGGCAAGGACGAGGTCGGTTATGCGATGCGTGAGCGGCTGTTGCCGTTGTCGCTGATCGCCACGCCGAACCTGCCCGAAGCGCGCATCCTCGCCGAACTGCCCGAAGGCACCGCAGACGAATGCGCCGAGAAGCTGCTGCCCTATATAAAGCACCTGCTGATCACCGGTGGACATGGCGACGAGCACGAAGTACACAACCGCCTCTACAGCCGTGACGGCACGCGCCAGACCTTTAACTGCCAACGCCTGCCCGGCAGTTACCACGGTTCGGGCTGCACGCTGGCCAGCGCCCTGGCAGGTCGGATCGCCCAGGGCGAAGGCCTGGTGAGCGCCGTGCAGTCTGCCCTCAACTACACTTGGCGCACCCTGCGTGACGCTGAACAACTCGGCCAGGGCCAGTTCGTGCCGCGCCGTCTGCCGCTGGATTTCTGCTCTTAACAGCACGAGGCCTGCCTGATGAAACTACGTGGCCTTTACGCCATTACCGACAGCCAACTGTTGGCCGGCAAATTCCTCGCCTACGTCGAAGCGGCGATGGACGGTGGCGTGACCCTGCTGCAATACCGCGACAAAAGCAGCGACGAGGCCCGGCGCCTGCGTGAAGCAGAAAAGCTGCGAGAGCTGTGCTCACGCTACAAGACTCAACTCATTATCAACGACGACGCCGAACTGGCCGCGCGCCTCGGCGTCGGCGTGCACCTGGGCCAGACCGACGGCCCGCTGACCCCGGCCCGCGCCCTGCTCGGTTCCAAGGCCATCATCGGTTCTACCTGCCACAGCCAGATCGAACTGGCCGAGCAGGCTGCCAAGGAAGGTGCGAGCTACGTCGCCTTCGGTCGCTTCTTCAATTCCAGTACCAAGCCCGGCGCCCCTGCCGCCACCGTCGAAATGCTGGCCCAGGCCCGTGCGCGCCTGCAGTTGCCGATCTGCGTGATCGGCGGCATCACCCTGGAGAACGCCGAGCCCCTGGTGGCCCACGGTGCCGATCTGCTGGCGGTGGTGCACGGCCTGTTTGGCGCCGACACAACCCAGGAAGTCACGCGCCGCGCCCGTGCGTTCAACGACCTTCTTAAAAATTCAGTTTAGAGAGCCCGATCATGTCCCGTTCCGAAACGCTGTTTGCCAATGCCCAGAAACACATCCCCGGCGGTGTGAACTCCCCCGTGCGTGCGTTCAAGAGCGTGGGCGGCACGCCGCTGTTCTTCAAGCATGCCGAAGGCGCCTACGTCACCGACGAAGATGACAAGCGCTACGTGGACTACGTGGGCTCCTGGGGCCCAATGATTCTCGGCCACAGCCACCCGGACGTGCTGGATGCCGTGCGCAAGCAACTGGAACACGGCCTGTCCTACGGCGCGCCGACCGCCATGGAAACCGAGATGGCGGACCTGGTCTGTTCGATCGTACCGTCGATGGAAATGGTGCGCATGGTCAGCTCCGGCACCGAAGCCACCATGAGCGCGATCCGCCTGGCCCGCGGTTTCACCGGCCGCGACAGCATCATCAAGTTCGAAGGTTGCTACCACGGCCACTCCGACAGCCTGTTGGTCAAGGCCGGCTCCGGCCTGCTGACCCAGGGCGTGCCAAGCTCGGCCGGCGTACCGGCTGCGTTCGCCAAGCACACCCTGACCCTGCCGTTCAACGACATCGCCGCGGTCGAGCAGATGCTTAATGAAGTAGGCCAGGACGTGGCGTGCATCATCGTCGAGCCGGTGGCCGGCAACATGAACTGCGTGCCGCCCGCGCCGGGCTTCCTTGAAGGCCTGCGCGAGCAGTGCGACAAACACGGTGTGGTGCTGATTTTCGACGAAGTGATGACCGGTTTCCGCGTCGCCCTCGGCGGCGCCCAGGCGCACTACGGCGTCACGCCAGACCTGAGCACCTTCGGCAAGATCATCGGCGGCGGCATGCCGGTGGGCTGCTTCGGCGGCAAGCGCGAGATCATGCAGCACATCGCGCCGCTGGGCCCGGTATACCAGGCCGGTACCTTGTCGGGTAACCCGCTGGCCATGGCCGCCGGCCTGACCACCCTGCGCCTGATCAGCCGCCCAGGCTTCCATGCCGAGCTGACCGACTACACCACACGCCTGCTCGACGGCCTGCAACAGCGCGCCGATGCCGCTGGCATTCCGTTTGTCACCACCCAGGCCGGCGGTATGTTCGGCCTGTATTTCAGCGGTGCCGACGATATCGTCACCTTTGATGACGTGATGGGCAGCGACGCCGATCTGTTCAAGCGCTTCTTCCACCTGATGCTGGAAGGCGGCGTGTACCTGGCACCGAGCGCTTTCGAAGCCGGCTTCACCTCGATTGCCCATGGCGAAGCCGAGCTGAAACTGACCCTCGACGCCGCTGAACGCGCCTTCGCCGCACTGAAGTAATAGGCTGCGAACATCCGGCACCGCGCAAACGGTGTCTGATTTGCTACTTTGCTTACAGATATTTCCGAGTTTTTCCGAGAATTCACCTGCAATCCGGCAGATAACTTGCCCAAGCAGCAGAAAAACGAGTAAAGACTTTGTAAGCAGAGGCCTGCTTATTTCATAATGCGCGCTTATTGGATCCCCCGAGGGTCCGCGTGCCCCGTCAGAGGTAAGTCGATTCCCATGAAACGCACCGGCCGCACCCTGGTTCTGGGCTGCCTGTTGCTCCTTCAGCCGCTGCTGGCACATGCACAAGCAGGCGGCAACTCGTTGTTAATCCCAGCGATGGGTCGTTGCACCCTCAATACCCAGCCAGACAGCCAGGCCGAAGCTCTGAGCGCGTGCCAGAAACAGGCCGACGGCGGGGATGCGCAGGCGCAATACGAGTTGGGCGAGTACTTCCACGACAGCAAGAACCCCGCCCGCGACCTCAACAAAGCCTTGAGCTACTTCGAGAAAGCTTCGTTGCAGGGCCATGCCCAGGCGCAATTCCAACTGGGCAATATGTTCTTCAAGGGTGAAGGCGTGCCGGCCAATAACGTCCAGGCCTACATCGTATTGAAAATGGCCGCGGTCAACGGCGCCGAAGACGCGCTGGACACCGCCGACGAAGTCGCCGAGCACATGCAGCGCGATGAACTGGAAGTGGCGACCCAGGTGCTGGGCCAGATTTTCCGCAACTACCTTCTGGAACTGCAGAGCGCCGATGGGCGTTCGCCCTTCTCACCCCTGCCCTGACAGCCGCCTTACTTCTCCGGCATAGGCATCGGAAATGGCATCACATTGCTGGTGCCCCGTGCCTCGCTGATCTTCGGCGTGCCCAGGCGCTCCACCTCATCGATGCGCACAATCGAATGCATCGGCACAAAACTGCGCACCACGCCTTCGAACTGTGCCTTGAGCTTCTCTTCGCCCGGGTCGACGACCAACTGGGTGCGCTCGCCAAAGACGAACTCTTCCACCTCCAGGAAACCCCACAGATCGCTCTGATAGATCTGCTTGGCGTACATTTCGAACACCTGGCCCTGGTTGAGGAAAATCACCTTGTAGATTGGAGCTTCACGTTTGGTCATGGTGGGCGAACAACACATCGGGGATATAAAAGAGGGCGCGAACTATAGCATGGCACCCGATGCACAACGCTAGGAACCAATGGGCATGCCCCCTATAATGCGCGGTTCTTTACCACCAGTTGACGATTCCCATGGCCAAGAAGCTTTACATCGAAACCCACGGTTGCCAGATGAACGAGTACGACAGCTCGCGCATGGTCGATCTGCTGGGCGAACACCAGGCCCTGGAAGTCACCGCCCGCGCCGAAGATGCCGACGTGATCCTGCTCAATACCTGCTCGATCCGCGAGCGGGCCCAGGACCGTGTGTACTCCCAGCTGGGCCGCTGGCGCGAATTGAAACTCGCCAACCCGGACATGGTGATCGCCGTCGGCGGTTGCGTGGCCAGCCAGGAAGGCGCCGCGATCCGCGACCGCGCACCCTATGTCGACGTGGTCTTCGGTCCACAGACCCTGCACCGCCTGCCGGAAATGATCGATGCCGCGCGCGTCACCAAGCTGCCGCAGGTGGATGTGTCGTTCCCGGAAATCGAAAAATTCGACCACTTGCCCGAGCCGCGTATCGATGGGCCAAGCGCCTACGTGTCGGTGATGGAAGGCTGCAGCAAGTACTGCACCTTCTGCGTGGTGCCCTACACCCGCGGTGAAGAAGTCAGCCGGCCGTTTGACGATGTGCTGTCGGAAATCATCCACTTGGCCGAAAACGGCGTGCGCGAAGTGACCCTGCTGGGCCAGAACGTCAATGGCTACCGCGGCCTGACCGAGGACGGCCGCCTGGCCGACCTGGCAGAGCTGATCCGCGTGGTGGCGGCCGTGGACGGTATCGAGCGCATCCGCTACACCACCTCACACCCGCTGGAGTTCTCCGACAGCCTGATCCAGGCCCACGCTGAAGTGCCGGAACTGGTCAAACACCTGCACTTGCCGGTGCAATCGGGCTCGGACCGCATTCTGGCGGCCATGAAACGCAACCACACGGCCCTGGAATACAAATCCAAACTGCGCAAATTGCGCGCAGCGGTGCCGGGCATCTGCATCAGTTCCGACTTTATCGTCGGCTTCCCCGGCGAGACCGAGAAAGACTTCGAGCAGACCATGAAGCTGATCGAAGACGTCGGTTTCGACTTCTCCTACTCGTTCGTCTACAGCCAGCGCCCCGGCACCCCGGCGGCCGACCTGGCGGACGAGACCCCGGAAGCGCTGAAAAAAGAGCGCCTCAATGCGCTGCAACACCGCTTGAACCAGCAGGGTTTCGAGATCAGCCGACAAATGGTCGGGTCCATCCAGCGCATCCTGGTCACCGACTATTCGAAAAAAGACCCGGGCGAATTGCAGGGGCGTACCGAGAACAACCGAATCGTAAACTTCCGCTGCGATAATCCGACCCTGATCGGCCAGTTTGCCGATGTGCATATCGATGCGGCGCAACCGCACTCGTTGCGCGGATCATTGTTGCAATAATGACCTGATTAACAGCGACTCAATGTGGGAGGGGGCTTGCCCCCGATGACGGCGTGTCAGACACAGATGTTTTATCTGAACCGGCGCTATCGGGGGCAAGCCCCCTCCCACATTTTGACCGTGCAACATTCCGATGACGTAAGTGCTTTCGCACACGGGCAGCTGGCGTTATTCTCTATTTCACCTCAACAGCCAAAGGGCGGCTAAAAACAACCTTGAACGCACCCATCGCAGAACCCCATCGTTTTCTCCTCGAGCCGTTTGAGGCTCGCCGTTTCGCCAATCTGTGCGGACAGTTCGACGAGCACCTGCGCCTGATCGAACAACGCCTGAGCATCGAGATCCGCAATCGCGGCAATCAGTTCGAGCTCATTGGTGAACCCCAACACACCACGTCCGCAGAAAACCTGCTGCGCCGCCTCTACCGTGAAACCAAGGGTAGCGAGCTGTCGCCGGAAACCGTGCACCTGTACCTGCAGGAATCGGCCGTGGAAGACCTGGCCAACAACCCCGTGGCCGAAGCCAGCGTGGCCCTGCGTACCAAAAAAGGCATGATTCGCCCGCGCGGCTTGAATCAGCAGAAGTACGTCAAGGAAATCCTCGGCAACGATATCAACTTCGGCATCGGCCCCGCCGGTACCGGCAAGACCTACCTGGCCGTGGCCTGCGCGGTCGATGCGCTGGAACGCGAGCAAGTGCGCCGCATCCTGCTGGTACGCCCGGCGGTCGAGGCTGGCGAGAAGCTCGGCTTCCTGCCCGGCGACCTGGCCCAGAAGATCGACCCGTACCTGCGCCCGCTCTACGACGCACTGTACGAGATGCTTGGCTTCGAATACGTGGCCAAGCTGATCGAACGCCAGGTGATCGAGATCGCCCCGCTGGCCTACATGCGCGGCCGCACTTTGAACAACAGCTTCATCATCCTCGACGAAAGCCAGAACACCACGGTCGAGCAGATGAAGATGTTCCTCACCCGCATCGGTTTCGGCTCCACCGCCGTGATCACCGGCGACATCACCCAGGTCGACCTGCCCAAGGGCACCAAGTCGGGCCTGGGCCAGGTGATCGAGGTGCTCAAGGATGTGCCGGGCATCAGCTTTACGCACTTCATGCCCAAGGATGTGGTTCGCCACCCGCTGGTACAGCGCATCGTCGAGGCCTACGAGCGTTTCGAGCACCGTGACGATGGGTTGTCCAAGGACGTTCGCCGCGATGCTTGAGCTAGACCTGCAGCTGGCCACCGAAGCGCCCGCCCCCAGTGAAGCCCAGTTCCGTCAGTGGTGCGCCCTGGCCCTGCGCCAGCGCAGCGCCGACTCGGAACTGACTATTCGCCTGGTCGATGAGCCCGAAGGCCGCGAACTGAACCACACCTGGCGCCAGAAGGATTACGCGACCAACGTGCTGTCCTTCCCCGCCGACGTGCCGGATGAGCTGCTGGATATCCCGTTGCTGGGCGACCTGGTCATCTGTGTCGCGGTGGTGGAGCGCGAAGCGAAGGAACAAGGCAAGGAACTTGAGGCCCACTGGGCCCATCTAGTCATCCACGGCTGCTTGCATCTCTTGGGTTACGACCATATAGACGATGACGAAGCCGAGGAAATGGAAACACTGGAACAAACGTTGCTTGCAGAATTGGGTCATCGGGACCCGTATGCCGACGACGAAGCTTAAAAACACTCAACTGTAACAATAAAGGATTCAGAGTAATCGCTATGAGCGAAGACCGATCGAGCAACGGGCAGAAGTCATGGCTGGGTAAACTGACCCAGGCTTTTGCCCACGAGCCGAAAAACCGCCAGGAGCTGCTGGAGCTGCTGCGCGAGGCCCATCAGAACAAGTTGCTGGACAGCGAAGCGCTGGCCATTGTCGAGGGCGCCATCCAGGTGGCTGACCTGCAAGTGCGGGACATCATGGTCCCGCGCTCGCAGATGATCAGCATCAAGGCGACCCAGACCCCACGGGAGTTCCTCCCGGCCGTGATCGACTCGGCGCACTCGCGCTACCCGGTGATCGGTGAAAGCCATGACGATGTCATGGGCGTCCTGCTGGCCAAGGACCTGCTGCCGCTGATCCTCAAGGAGAACGGCGACAGCTTCAACATCAAGGACCTGCTGCGCCCGGCGACCTTCGTGCCTGAATCCAAGCGCCTGAATGTGCTGCTGCGCGAATTCCGCGCCAACCACAATCACATGGCCATTGTGATCGACGAATACGGCGGCGTGGCCGGCCTGGTCACGATTGAAGACGTGCTGGAACAGATCGTCGGCGATATCGAAGACGAACACGACGTCGAAGAAGACAGCTACATCAAGCCACTGCCCAGCGGAGACTTCCTGATCAAGGCGCTGACGCCGATCGAGAACTTCAACGAGTTCTTCGACAGCGAATTTTCCGACGACGAGTTCGACACCGTCGGTGGCCTGGTGATGAGTGCGTTTGGCCACCTGCCAAAACGTAACGAAACCACCGAGATCGGCGCCTATCGCTTCCGTATCCTGAATGCCGATAGCCGTCGCATCCACTTGATCCGCTTGACCCCTATTGCCCGCTAAGGACTGACATGCGCCGTCTCACCGCTCCCGGCTGGCCCGGTAATTTGCTGGCCGTGGTGGCCGGCGCCATCACTACCCTGGCGCTGGCGCCGTTCGACCTGTGGCCGTTTGCGCTGGTCGCGGTCGGCTTGTTCTATGTGGGGCTGCGGGACCTGAGCCCACACCAGGCCCTGGGTCGTGGCTGGTGTTTCGGCTTCGGCCTGTTTGGTGCCGGCACCAGTTGGATCTACTACAGCATCCACCACTTCGGCGGCGCTTCGGTGTTGCTGGCGGGGTTCCTGATGCTGTTGTTCACCGCCGCCATCGCCTGGTTCTTCGCCCTGCCCGCCTGGTTGTGGGCGCGCTGGTTGCGCCGCAACGAAGCGCCGCTGGCGGATGCGCTGACATTCGCAGCGTTGTGGGTCGGCCAGGAGGCGTTTCGCGGCTGGTTCCTTACCGGGTTCCCGTGGCTGTACTCCGGCTACAGCCAACTCGACGGCCCCCTCACCGGCCTCGCGCCGCTGGGCGGGATGTGGCTGATCTCCTTTGCCCTGGCACTCACCGCCGCCCTGCTGTGCAACCTGCCGCGCCTGCTGGCCGGCAAGCGCAACGCGTTTATCGGTGTCGGCCTGGTGTTGCTGGTCGCGCCCTGGGCGATCGGCCTGGCGCTCAAGCATCACGCCTGGACCAGTCCGTCCGGCGCGCCGCTGAGCGTAGCCGCCATCCAGGGCAACGTTGAACAGAGCATGAAGTGGGACCCGGAGCAGCTCAACGCGCAGCTCGCGCTGTATCGCGACATGAGCTTCAGTTCCAAGCGTGTCGACTTGCTGGTATGGCCGGAAACAGCGGTGCCGGTGCTCAAGGAGTCTGTCGAAGGCTACCTGGGCATGATGGGCAAATTCGCCGCCGACCGGCACACCGCGCTGATCACCGGGGTACCGATCCGCCAGGAAGTGCACCACCAGAAGCGCTACTTCAACGGCATCACCGTGGTCGGCGAAGGCGACGGCACCTACCTCAAGCAGAAACTGGTGCCGTTCGGTGAGTACGTGCCATTGCAAGACATGCTGCGCGGCCTGATTGCCTTCTTCGACCTGCCGATGTCGGACTTCGCCCGCGGCCCCTCGGACCAGGCGATGCTGCAGGCCAAGGGCTATCAGATTGCGCCGTTCATTTGCTACGAAGTGGTGTACCCGGAATTCGCCGCCGGCCTGTCGGCGCAGAGCGATCTGCTGCTGACCATCAGCAACGACACCTGGTTCGGCCGCTCCATCGGCCCATTGCAGCACCTGCAAATGGCGCAGATGCGTGCATTGGAAGCCGGCCGCTGGATGATCCGCGCCACCAACAATGGCGTGACCGGCCTGATCAACCCGTTCGGGCAGATCACCGCGCAGATCCCGCAATTCGAACGCGGCATCCTCTACGGTGAAGTGGTGCCCATGCACAACCTCACGCCGTACCTGCAATGGCGTTCGTGGCCGTTGATCATTGTGTGCCTGGGGCTGTTTGGCTGGGCGCTGCTGGCGAGCCGCATGTCCAAAACCGTCTGACAGACAACCCAAAACCAATGTGGGAGGGGGCTTGCCCCCGATGGCTGTGTATCAGTATCAGATGTACTGACTGACACTCTGCTATCGGGGGCAAGCCCCCTCCCACATGATGATCTGCCGCGTTATCGGTAGAACAACCGATAGCCCACCTGCCCCACCGCTTCGTTGATCAACTGCCCGCTGCGCCACACTGAGACGAACTCCGGCATCCAGCCACCCAGTGGCCTGGCGTTGTCCACGCCCAGGAACCCCACCGGCGCCGGCACCACGGTAAAGCCGGCTCTCTCAAAGCTCCACACCGAACGCGGCATGTGCCAGGCCTGGGTCACCACCACCACGCGCTTGATGCCTTCGGGCAAGAGAATCTCTGCGCTCATCTGCGCGTTTTCCCAGGTGGTTCGGCTGCGCTCTTCCTTCCAGCGCACCGTCACACCGAAGTCATCCTGCATCGACACCGCCATCAGCTCCGCCTCGCTAGGCGGTGTGCCGTAATGCAGGCCGCCGGTCGTCAGCACCGGCAGCCCGGAGGCCTTGGCCAATCGTGCGGCATAGCGCTGGCGCTCCAGGCCGGTACCCGTCGGCTGATCGATGCCCCAGGCCGGGTCACCGCGCTCACGCCCGGAGCCCAACACCACGATCGCATCGGCGCGTTGCGCCAGCGTCGACCAATCTTCCCGCGCCAACGGCGGCTCAGTCTCCAGGGCTCGTGCGCCCCACTCCACCATCACCGGCAGGCTGATCAGCCACATACCGCCAAACCCCAGCGCAAAGCAGCAACCCGCCAAGCGTGGCCGGCTACGCCGAAACCACCAGGCAAGGGCCAGCAGCAGCAAGAGAATGCCGGGCGGCAGGAGCAGTTGTTTAATGAAGTAACGAATAGGCATCGGGCATCTCCAAAGATGCCCGAAGCCTAAGGTGTAACGGGGTTTAGCGACAATCTTTACCGTGACATGACGCGAAGGTGTTGCTCTAGGGGGAGTGAACTACTTGTAGCGTACGAAGCGGCGTTTTTCCGGGCCGCGACCGACCGACAAGTCCTTGAGCCACACCACCTTGGCAGAGTGCGTGGGCTCCTTGGGTGGCGGGGTTGCCACCAGAGGAGGCGCACCGCGCCCATTCCGCTCCAGATAAGCCTTGATCAGTTCCAACTCCGCGCGGGTCAAACCGCGCAGTTCCAACTCCACAGGCCGTTCATCACGCAATCGGCCCGCTGTCCTCGCTGCATCCAATGCACGACCCAATCGGTCGATCAGTCCTTCGTAGATTTCCGGTTTCGTTACGATTCGCTGCGATTCAACCATCCCCTCACCTCATTGAAGAAAGACTTGCTCCCCAATAAACAGCGTAGCCCCCGTGGCTGCGCCTGCCCGGCGCCGCGACAGACGGCCCTGCCAGAGCAATCAGGGTTTCCCTCGATAGAGTGGGGTCATGTATGCTACGGCGCTTCCTGTAACTCCACTTCCCGCAGGGTTTGGGCACGGACGCGCCGCTTTTTGGTGTCGATCAACCTGAATGTTGCACCGAAGAGGATTAGGCCACCCCTATTCAGTTCAAAAGTAGCCATGCACGAACAATATCAGCCCCGTGAAATAGAAAATGCCGCCCAAACCTTCTGGGACGAGCAAAAGTCCTTTGAAGTCAGTGAACAGCCAGGCAAGGAGACTTACTACTGCCTATCGATGTTCCCTTACCCCAGCGGCAAGCTACACATGGGGCACGTGCGTAACTACACCATCGGCGACGTGATTTCCCGTTACCAGCGCATGCAAGGCAAGAACGTCCTGCAACCCATGGGTTGGGATGCCTTCGGCATGCCGGCGGAAAACGCCGCGATGAAAAACAACGTGGCCCCCGCCAAGTGGACCTACGAAAACATCGCCTACATGAAGTCCCAGCTGCGCAGCCTGGGCCTGGCGGTGGACTGGTCCCGCGAAGTCACCACCTGCAAGCCGGATTACTACCGCTGGGAACAATGGCTGTTCACCCGCCTGTTCGAAAAAGGCGTGATCTACAAAAAGAGCGGCACCGTGAACTGGGACCCGATCGACCAGACCGTCCTTGCCAACGAGCAAGTGATCGACGGTCGCGGCTGGCGCTCCGGCGCGCTGATCGAAAAGCGCGAAATCCCGATGTACTACTTCAAGATCACCGCCTACGCGGATGAACTCTTGTCGAGCCTCGACGACCTGCCGGGCTGGCCGGAACAGGTCAAGACCATGCAACGCAACTGGATCGGCAAGTCCAAGGGCATGGAAGTGCAGTTCCCGTACAACGTCGACTCGATCGGCGCAGCGGGCGCACTGAAAGTCTTCACCACCCGTCCGGACACCCTGATGGGCGCGACCTACGTCGCCGTGGCTGCCGAACACCCGCTGGCCACCCAGGCTGCACAGAACAACCCTGAGCTGCTGGCGTTCATCGCCGAATGCAAAGGCGGCAGCGTGGCCGAAGCCGACGTCGCCACCCAGGAGAAAAAAGGCCTGCCGACTGGCCTGTTCGTCGAGCACCCACTCACCGGTGAAAAGCTGCCGGTATGGGTCGCCAACTACGTGCTGATGCACTACGGCGATGGCGCAGTAATGGCAGTGCCGGCCCACGACGAGCGCGATTTCGAATTCGCCACTAAATACAGCCTGCCGATCAAGTCCGTGGTGCGCACCAGCTCGGGCGACACTAACCCGGCCCCGTGGCAAGACGCCTACGGCGAGCACGGCACGCTGATCAACTCCGGCGAGTTCGACGGCCTGGATTTCCAGGGCGCTTTCGACGCCATCGAAGTCGCGCTGGTCAAGAAAAACCTCGGTGCCTCGCGCACCCAGTTCCGCCTGCGCGACTGGGGTATCAGCCGCCAGCGCTACTGGGGCTGCCCGATCCCGATCATCCACTGCGAAAGCTGTGGCGACGTGCCAGTACCGGAAGACCAACTGCCAGTCGTCCTGCCGGAAGACGTGGTGCCGGACGGGGCCGGTTCGCCATTGGCGCGCATGCCCGAGTTCTACGAGTGCAGCTGCCCGAAATGCGGCGCGCCTGCCAAGCGTGAAACCGACACCATGGACACCTTCGTCGAGTCCTCGTGGTACTACGCCCGCTACGCCTCGCCGCACTATGAAGGCGGCCTGGTAGAGAAATCCGCGGCCGACCACTGGTTGCCGGTTGACCAGTACATCGGCGGTATCGAACACGCCATCCTGCACCTGCTGTACGCGCGCTTCTTCCACAAGCTGATGCGTGACGAAGGCCTGGTGAGCTCCGACGAGCCGTTCAAGAACCTGCTGACCCAGGGCATGGTGGTCGCCGAGACCTACTATCGCCGTGAAGCCAACGGCGCCTACACCTGGTTCAACCCGGCTGACGTCGAGCTTGAGCGCGACAGCAAAGCCAAGGTCATCAGCGCCAAGCTGATCGCCGACGGCCTGCCGGTGGAAATCGGCGGCACCGAGAAGATGGCCAAGTCGAAGAACAACGGCGTCGACCCACAGTCGATGATCGACCAGTTCGGTGCCGACACCTGCCGCCTGTTCATGATGTTCGCCTCGCCGCCTGACATGAGCGCCGAATGGTCCGACTCCGGCGTCGAAGGCTCGCACCGCTTCCTCAAGCGCGTCTGGCGCCTGGCGCACGCTCACATCAGCCAGGGCCTGCCGGGCAAGCTGGACGTGGCCGCCTTGAGCGACGAGCAAAAACTCATTCGCCGCAGCACCCACCTGGCCATCAAGCAAGCCAGCCAGGACGTGGGCCAGAACCACAAGTTCAACACCGCCATCGCCCAGGTGATGACGCTGATGAACGTGCTGGAAAAAGCCCCACAAGTCACTGAGCAGGATCGCGCACTGGTACAGGAGGGCCTGGAAACGGTCACCCTGCTGCTGGCGCCGATCACGCCGCACATCAGCCACGACCTGTGGAACCGTCTGGGCCACAGCGACGCCGTCATCGATGCGCGCTGGCCGGTGCAGGATGACAGCGCCCTGGTACAGGACACGCTGCAACTGGTGATCCAGGTCAACGGTAAACTGCGTGGTCAGATCGACATGCCGGCCACCGCCAGCCGCGAAGACGTTGAGGCGGCTGCCCGCATCAACGAAAACGTGCTGCGCTTTACCGAAGGCCTGACGATCCGCAAAGTGATCGTGGTGCCTGGCAAACTGGTCAATATCGTCGCGAGCTAATCGGATCGGGCGCAGGGTTTGGGCCCTGCGCCGAACAAAGCCTTCAGGGCCTCGATAAGGCCCACATGGTTTCAAGGGGAGCAACAAAATGATCAAACGCAATTTGCTGGTGATGGGCCTTGCCGTGCTGCTGAGCGCTTGCGGCTTCCAGCTGCGCGGTACCGGCACCAATGACCTGACGATCAAGGAACTCGACGTGAGCGCCCGCAACGCCTACGGCGATACGGTGACGCAGTTGCGTCAGGTGCTGGAAAACAGCGGCGTGCACGTCTATACCGGCGCGACGTACAAACTGTTCCTGGTCGACGAAAGAGAAACCCAGCGTAACCTGAGCTACGCCAGCGCCGGGCGTGCGTCCGACATCGAACTGAACACTGCGCTCAACTTCGAAATCCAGGGCCGCGATCATCTGCCGCTGATGGGTGACAAGATCCAGGTGCAGAAAGTGGTCAGCCACGATGGCAACAACCTGGTGGGTTCGGACTCCGAAATCCAGCAAGTGCGCAAGGAAATGCGTCGCGAACTGGTACAGCGCATGGTGCTGCGCCTTTCGATGCTGACTCCGGAACAACTGGAGACCCTGCAGCAACAGGCTGACAACAAGGCCAAGGCCGACGCCGACGCGCTGAAAGCTGCCAAAGAGTACGAAGACAACACGCCGAAACAGTCGCCTGTTGAAGTCCCTGTCGAGTAAGCCGGACGGGGCGTCCCAAGCGCCCCGTTTACCCTGCCTATGAAACTCGCCCCCGCCCAACTCGCCAAACACCTGCAAGGTGGCCTTGCGCCTGTCTACATTGTCAGCGGTGATGATCCGCTGCTGTGTCAGGAAGCCGCCGACGCCATTCGCACGGCGGCACGCCAGCAAGGTTTCGACGAACGCCAGGTCTTCAGCGCCGACGCCAGCTTCGACTGGGGCACGCTGCTGCAGGCCGGCGCGAGCATGTCGCTGTTTGCCGAGAAGCGCCTGCTGGAACTGCGCCTGCCTTCAGGCAAGCCTGGCGACAAGGGCGCGGCCGCCCTGATGGAATACTGCTCGCGCCCCGCCGAAGACACGGTGTTGTTGATCAGCCTGCCCAAGCTTGATGGCAGCGCGCAGAAAACCAAGTGGGGCAAGGCCCTGGTAGAAGGCGCACAGACCCAGTTCATCCAGATCTGGCCGGTGGACAGCGGTCAGTTGCCGCAATGGATTCGCCAACGCCTGTCCCAATCGGGGCTGTCGGCGACCCAGGACGCGGTCGAGTTGATCGCCGCCCGGGTTGAAGGCAACTTGCTGGCCGCCGCCCAGGAGATCGAAAAGCTCAAGCTGATGGCCGAAGACGGGCAGATTACCGTCGAGACCGTCCAGGGCGCCGTGGCCGATAGCGCGCGCTTTGATGTGTTCGGGCTGGTGGATGCGATCCTCAACGGTGAACCCGCTCACGCCTTGCGTATGCTCGAAGGACTGCGCGGCGAAGGCGTGGAGCCGCCGGTGATTCTCTGGGCCCTGGCCCGTGAACTGCGGGTGCTGGCCAATATTGCCCTGCAATATAGCCAGGGTACGCCGCTGGACAAATGCTTCAGCCAGGCCAAGCCACCGGTGTGGGACAAGCGCAAACCCTTGATGAGCAAAGCGCTGCAACGGCACTCGGCGCAACGCTGGGCACAATTGCTGCTGGAAGCGCAGCGCATCGACGCGCAGATCAAGGGCCAAGCCGCTGGTTCGCCGTGGATGAGCCTGAGCCGTTTATCGTTGCTGATGGCCGGCCAGCGCCTGACATTGCCGGCAGAATAGTCCTACCTCTCGAAGGGCTTTACAGCGGCGCAACATCGGCAGATGATTTGCACCGCTTCCACCACCCAACGAGAGTAACGACCATGAGCAAAAAGCCATCCAAGCATGGCCCCAACAAGGCCAAATCCATCATCGCCCAGCCACTGTTCCGCAGCCGTCAGGAACGCGCCGGCAAGGGCAAAGGCAGCTACCGCCGCGAAGCCTTCCAGTCTAATAGCTGGGAGGCTTCTTACTTTCTGGCTGCCTGAAGGCAAGCAGCCCTCTGGCATGATAAGGTCTGCACCTGATTTGCAATCCCTGGACCTGTGCATGCCCTCTAGTCTTTCCCGTCGTTGGCACTTTCGCCAACTGATCGCTGCCTCCAGCCTCATTCTGCTCGTCGCCTGCGCGGAGAAACCCACCGCCGCCGACGCTCAACCGCTGCCCAAGCTCCAGACCGCCCCTGTGGTTGCGCCCGCCGTCGTGGCCCCGCTGGCCGTGGACAATCTTGATATCCAGCCGACCCAGACCTTCGCCGAATGGCAGGCGGCCTTCCGCGTGCAAGCCCTGCAGGCCGGCATCACCGCCGCCGTATTCGACAACGCATTTGCCAACGTTACCCCCGACATGGCGGTGATCCGCGCCGACCGCAGCCAGCCGGAATTTTCCCGCCCGGTGTGGGAATACCTCGACGGTGCCCTGTCGCCCGTGCGCGTGCGCAACGGCCAGGCG
This sequence comes from Pseudomonas sp. CYM-20-01, assembly GCF_023169845.1. Lineage (NCBI taxonomy): Bacteria > Pseudomonadati > Pseudomonadota > Gammaproteobacteria > Pseudomonadales > Pseudomonadaceae > Pseudomonas > Pseudomonas sp. CYM-20-01. The sequence continues at coordinate 6,129,960 of NZ_AP025169.1, forward strand.
TTGCTGGTCAAGTACGCCGACATCCTGCAAAGCATCGAACAGCGTTATGGCGTCGACCGCCAGGCGCTGGTGTCGGTGTGGGGCATGGAGAGCAACTTCGGCCAGTTCCAAGGCAACAACTCGGTGATCCGCTCCCTGGCGACCCTGGCCTACGAAGGCCGCCGCCCGGCATTTGCCCAGGCGCAACTGCTGGCGGCGCTGCAGATCATCCAGCACGGCGATATCCAGGCCGACCAGATGAAAGGCTCCTGGGCCGGCGCCATGGGCCAGACCCAATTTATCCCGACCACCTACAACACCCACGCCGTCGACTTCGATGGCGACGGTCGCCGCGATATCTGGAACAGCCCGGCAGATGCCCTCGCCTCCACCGCGCACTACCTGCAAAGCTCCGGCTGGCAGAAAGGCCAGCCGTGGGGTTTTGAGGTGAAACAATTGCCGGCGAACTTCGACTACGCCCTGGCCGATGGCGGCATCCGCAAGACGGTCGCAGAATGGCTGAAACTGGGCATCCAACTGCCACCGGGTGCCAGCCTGCCACCCAACGTCGACCAACTCTCCGCTGCCCTGCTGTTACCGGCCGGTTATCGCGGCCCGGCGTTCCTGGTGCTGGATAACTTCCGTGCGATCCTCAAGTACAACAACTCGTCGTCCTACGCTTTGGCGGTCGGCCTGCTGTCGGAACGTTTCGGTGGCGGCGGCGTGATTCGTGGCGATTGGCCGAAAGATGAATTGCCATTGAGCCGCTCGCAGCGCATCGACTTGCAGACGGCCTTGAGTGCCAATGGCTATGACGCGGGCAACCCTGACGGGATTATCGGCGCCAATACGCGTAAGGCGATTCGTGCGGCGCAGCAGGCCTTGGGCTGGCCGGCGGATGGGTATCCGACGGTGAAACTGCTGGAGTCGTTGCAGAGCCGCTAGATCGGCATATGGCGGCTATTGCTATCGGGGGCAAGCCCCCTCCCACATTTCGACAGCATTCCATTGTGGGAGGGGGCTTGCCCCCGATGACGGCCTGACAGGTCGCAAAAACTCAGGCTTTGAACACTACATCCTGCTCCAACACCACCCGCTGCTCCCCCGCATCCAACCGCACCAACGCGCCCATCGGCAACGTCAGGTTCGGGTCGCAATGCCCACTGCGCCAACCGGACAACACGGGGATGCACAGCGGCTCGAAGGTCTGCTTGAGCAAGCGCTCCAACGCAACCTTATCCACACCCGCCACGTCCCCTACCAGTACACCGGCGACCTGCGCCAGCTTGCCTGCCAGGCGCAGGTGCGTCAGCAGGCGGTCGATGCGGTAGATCGGCTCGTTGACGTCCTCGATCAACAGGATGATGCCTTCTGCGTCGATCTCAAAGGGTGTGCCCATGACTGCCGCGATCATCGACAGGTTGCCGCCCAGCAAGCGCCCACAGGCGATGCCAGGCTCGATTGTGGTCAGCGGGTAGGCCACCGGGTGCATCAACTCGCTGCCAGCGCCCAGCTGGCCGCGCAGCAGGCCGAACAATGAAGACTCGGTAGGTGGTTGCTTGTCACCCAACAGGTCGGCGTTGAGCATCGGCCCGTGGAAGGTCACGAAGCCGGCGTAACGGCTGATTGCCAGGTGCAACGCAGTGATGTCGCTGTAACCCACGAAGGGTTTGGCATTGGCGCGCAGCAGTTCGAAGTCCAGGCTATCGAGCAGACGCGGCGTGCCGTAGCCACCACGCAGGCAGAAGATGGCGTCGATTTCAGGGTCGGCGAAAGCTTTGTGCAGGTCGTTGAGGCGGGTTTTATCGCTGCCGGCGAGGTAGCCGTCGCGTTCGTAGACACCCGGGAAAATGCGCAGGTCGTAGCCGCGGGTGCGCATCCATTGACCGGCTTTTTCGACGTCGAGGGTGGCGGGGCCGGCGGGGGCGATCAGGGCGATGGTGCCTTCGGAGCGAAGGGCAGGTACGGCAGCGGTCATCACGACTCTCCTTGGCTAACGCGAAACAACTGTGGGAGGGGGCTTGTCCCCGATGGCGGTGTATCAGCATCAGAAGTGCTGACTGACAGTCCGCTATCGGGGGCAAGCCCCCTCCCACATTAACCTGCGGTACCGCTCACAGCTCTATCAGGAAACCAGGCTAGCCTTGACCAGCTTGGCCTGCTCGTCCGCATGGTACGAGGAGCGCACCAGCGGGCCCGACGCCACGTTCTTGAAGCCCATCTTGTAGCCTTCCTCGGCGAACCAGGCGAAGGTGTCCGGGTGCACGAAACGCTGCACCGGCAAGTGGCTGCGGGACGGTTGCAGGTATTGGCCCAGGGTCAGCATGTCGATGTCGTGTTCGCGCATGCGCTTCATGACTTCGATGACTTCTTCGTCGGTCTCGCCCAGGCCCAGCATCAGGCCGGACTTGGTCGGGATGTGCGGCATCATCTGCTTGAATTTCTGCAGCAGGGTCAGCGACCACTGGTAATCCGAACCTGGACGCGCAGCCTTGTACAGGCGTGGCACGGTTTCGAGGTTGTGGTTGAACACATCAGGCGGCTCGGCGGCGGTGATTTCCAGCGCCACGTCCATACGGCCACGGTAGTCCGGGACCAGGGTTTCGAGCATCACGTTCGGCGACAGCTTGCGGATTTCGCGGATGCAGTCGGCAAAGTGCTGGGCACCCCCGTCACGCAGGTCGTCGCGGTCTACCGAGGTGATCACCACGTACTTGAGGCGCAGGTCGGCGATGGCGATGGCCAGGCTCTCCGGCTCGTTGACGTCCAGTGGCTTCGGACGGCCGTGGCCGACGTCGCAGAACGGGCAGCGACGGGTGCAGATGTCACCCATGATCATGAAGGTGGCGGTGCCGCCGGAGAAGCACTCGCCCAGGTTCGGGCAGGACGCCTCTTCGCACACGCTGTGCAGCTTGTGCTTGCGCAGCAGCGCCTTGATACGGTCGACTTCCGGCGAAACCGGGATGCGCACGCGGATCCAGTCGGGTTTCTTCGGCAGTTCGGTGGTCGGAATGATCTTCACCGGGATGCGTGCAACCTTCTCGGCGCCGCGCAGCTTGACGCCGGCTTCCACCTTGGCACGCGGGGCCGGGGCTGGGCGTTCGGTAACGTCCACCGTCGGGATCATGGTTTGCACTGCATCAGTAGTCATAATCAGTCGATTCCGCCCGTCAGGGTCGTCTGCTCAGCATAGTCGAGGTGTTTGACGAGCTGCGCACGCAGCCGGGCACTTACCTCGGCAAATTTAATCGGTGTGGCGTGGTCACTCAGTTGCGTCATTGCCAACCCGGCATAGCCACACGGGTTGATCCGCCGGAACGGTGCCAGGTCCATGTCCACGTTCAGGGCCAGGCCATGAAAGGAACAGCCATGACGAATACGCAGCCCCAGGGAGGCGATTTTCGCGCCATCAACGTACACACCCGGCGCATCCGGCTTGGCTGCAGCGCTCACGCCGTAACTGGCCAGCAGCTCGATCAGGCAAGCCTCCATGCGGCTGACCAGGTCGCGCACGCCGAACCCAAGCTTGCGCACATCCAGCAGCAAGTAGGCCACCAGTTGACCCGGCCCATGGTAAGTCACTTGGCCACCTCGGTCGACCTGCACCACCGGAATTTCCCCCGGCAGCAGCAGATGCTCGGCCTTGCCGGCCTGGCCCTGGGTAAACACCGGCGGGTGTTCCACCAGCCAGATCTCATCGGGGGCCGAGGTGCCGCGCTCGTTGGTGAAGCGCTGCATGGCGTGCCAGACGGGCTCGTAGTCCATCCGGCCGAGCTCGCGAAAGCCCAGGACCTGTGACATCACAGCACCATGTGCACGAAGCCGGTGGCCCGCAGTTCACTGTTGATGTTGTAGAGCTGGTCCTGATCCGTCGCAACGATGTGCAACTGGATCGTGGTGTATTTGCCGGTTGAACTGGAGCGTTCATCCACGCGCTGATCGTTGATCGTTGCGTGTTTACGCACGATCTCGAGGATCAGGTCTTTACGGCCGACACCGGTATCGCTGATCACCTTGATGGGATAGTCCACCACCGGGAATTCGATCTTTGGCGCCTTTACTTCTTTATCGGTCATGGCGTAACGGCCTCGTAAGCGTAAGCCGTGGCGACGGGCAAAGCCCCGTGTCGGATCAACACGGGGCTTTGCAGGTGCACACAATCAGTTGAACAGGCTGTAGAAGAATAGACGGATGCTATCCCACACGCGGCGGAAGATACCACCTTCGTCGACGGCGTCCAGGGCGATCAGGTCGGCGCTGTGCACCACCTTGTCATCCAGCTTCACTTCGACTTTACCGATCACGTCGCCCTTGGCGATGGGCGCAACCAGTTGCGGGTTCATGGTCATGCTGGCAGCGAGCTTCTTCAGCTGGCCTTTAGGCATGGTCAGGGTCAGGTCTTCAGCCAGGCCAGCCTTGACTTGGGAGGTCGCGCCTTTCCACACCGGCGCGGTCGCCAGTTCAGCACCCTTCTGGTAGAAGGTCTGGGTTTCGAAGAAACGGAAACCGTAGGTCAGCAGCTTTTGCGTCTCGGCCGCACGGGCCTGTTCGCTGTTGGTGCCGAAGACCACGGCAATCAGGCGCTGGCCGTCACGGACAGCGGACGACACCATGCAGTAACCGGCTTCTTCGGTGTGGCCGGTTTTCAGACCATCGACGGTCTTGTCGCGCCACAGCAGCAGGTTGCGGTTAGGCTGCTTGATGTTGTTCCAGAAGAATTCCTTCTGGGAGTAGATCGCGTAGTGCACCGGGTCGACACGAATGATCGCGCGCGCCAGGATCGCCATGTCGTGAGCCGACGAGTAGTGCTCCGGGTTCGGCAGGCCGGTCGGGTTCATGAAGTGGCTGTTGGTCATGCCCAGGTCGGCCACGGTTTTGTTCATCATGTCGGCGAATGCATCTTCGCTGCCGGCGATGTGCTCGGCCAGCGCGACGCTGGCATCGTTACCGGACTGGATGATGATGCCGTGCAACAGGTCGCTCACAGTCACCTGCGAACCCACCTTGATGAACATCCGCGAACCGCCGGTACGCCAGGCGTTTTCGCTGACGGTGACCGGGTCGTTCTCGCCGATCTGGCCGCGACGGATTTCCAGGGTCGCGATGTAGGCGGTCATCAGTTTGGTCAGGCTGGCCGGTGGCAGGCGCTGGTCACCGTTGTTCTCGACCAGCACGTTGCCGCTGGCGGCATCCATGAGGACCCAGGCCTTGGCAGCCAGTTGCGGGGAAGCCGGCACCATTTCAACCGCCCAGGCGGCCGGGGTGATGATCAGCGAAAGAAGCAGGCACGTGCGTTTGGCTAAGGTGGTGATGTTCATCCGTCTCTCGAAATTGCTTATGGAAACTTGCCCTCGCGGGCAAAACTTATTCAGACAGCCCGCTACCAGACTGTCACGTGTTCGGTTGCCCGCTCACCCCTTGCCCCTGGGTTTTTATTGTTCAACGAGCCAACAACCAGGGTTCAAGCCCGCGCACGGGCCAGAACCATCAATTCTGTTTTATTCAGCGGTGACCACGCTAGGCTGACCCAGATTGGCCAGGCGCACGCTGTTCTGCACTTGCGCCACTTCGCTCGGCGAGCCGATCGGGCCCATGCGCACACGGTGCAACGTCTGCTGGTTACGCACGATGGAGCTGATGAACACCGGCGCGTTGACCATGCTGCTGAGCTTGGACCTTAACAGTTCTGCCGCATCCGGGTTGGCGAAAGCGCCCACCTGCAAGTATTGGCCACCGGCCAGCGAAGCACCCTGGGCAGCCTGCGGCACTGCCACGGTGTCCGGGGCGTGCTGTTGTGGCGGCGGTGTCCACTGCTCGACCTTGCCCGCCGATGCGGTGATTTGCGGTTGTGGTGTCTGCGGCTCGTTGAGCATCAATGGCGCCGGCTTGCCGCGCTGGGCCCAGTACTGCGCCGGGTCGATGCCTTCGACCTTGACCCGTGCGGTGCCGGTTTCGGCGTAGCCGAGTTTCTTCGCGGCGGCGTAGGACAGGTCGATGATGCGGTCCGAGTAAAACGGCCCACGGTCGTTGACGCGCAGGATCACCGTGCGGTTATTGTCCAGGTTGGTCACCCGCACATAACTCGGCAGCGGCAACGTCTTGTGCGCGGCACTCATGCCATACAGGTCATACACTTCGCCATTGGCGGTGTTCTGGCCGTGGAACTTGGTGCCGTACCAGGACGCCGTGCCCGATTGCACGTAGGTCTTGGATTCCTGCAGCGGGAAATAGGTCTTGCCCAGCACGGTGTACGGGTTGGCCTTGTAGGCACCGGTGTGCAGGGTGGGCGTGGCGTCCGGGATCTTCGACACATCGACATCCCACCACGGCGCGCCGTCTTTGTGCGCACGGTTGATGTCCAGGCCCGGCTGGGAACGAACTGCGGTGCCCCCGGACTTCTGCGCCGGACCGCGGCTGGTGGAGCAACTGACGACCAGCAGGGACAACGCGACGAACGCCACCAGCTTGAGCGGTTGATTGAACGGCGATGCCCGCATTACTTAGTGCCCCGTGCTTGGACCAGCATGTCTGACAGCTGATGCACGGCCATGGCGTACATCACACTGCGGTTATAACGCGTGATTGCGTAGAAATTCTTCAGGCCCATCCAGTATTCCGGGCCGTTTTCGCCCTCAAGGCGGAATGCCGTGACCGGCATCTCGTCAGGCAGCGCATTCTGACTCGACCAGCCCAGCGCCCGCAACTCCCCGACCGTCTTGGCCGGCTCGATGCCCTGCGTCAGGCCTTCGTCGGCGCGATCGCCCGTGACATCCGCACGTATCACCACCGGCTCACCGGCGACCCAGCCATGGCGCTTGAAGTAGCTGGCCACGCTGCCGATGGCGTCGTCGGGGTTGCTCCAGATATTGATATGCCCGTCGCCGTCAAAATCCACCGCATAGGCGCGGAAGCTGCTTGGCATGAACTGCGGCAAGCCCATCGCACCGGCGTAGGAGCCCTTGAGGGTCAGCGGATCGACCTGCTCTTCACGGGCCAACAGCAGGAATTCGCGCAGTTCCTTGCGGAAGAACTCGGCGCGGGGCGGGTAATCGAAGCCCAGGGTCGACAAGGCGTCGATCACCCGGTAGCTGCCGGTATTGCGCCCGTAGAAGGTTTCAATGCCGATGATCGCAACGATGACCTGGGCCGGTACGCCGTACTCTTGCTCGGCGCGGGCCAGCACTGCCTCATGCTGGCGCCAGAAGTCCACACCACGGGCCACGCGGGCGTCGGTGAGGAACATCGGGCGATATTCCTTCCACTGCTTCACACGCTCAGCGGGGCGCGAAATGGCGTCGAGGATCGCCTGCTTTTTCTGGGCTTCGCGGAACACACCCATCAGCTGTTCACCGGCGAAACCATAGTCGCGGGTCATCTCACCGACAAACTCGGCGACCTGGGGTGAACCATCGTAGTCACCGGCCTGCGCCTCTTGCGTTGCGCCCAGCAGCCCAATCAGGCCCATCCAGGACGCGTGCCGAGTCGCCCAGCCGCGCATTACTTGCATTGACATCTTCACCTTATTCAAACCTGTGCGATCCATTTGCGATGCGTATGAATCGACATCAAAACCCCAAACGCTGACAGCAATGTCACCAGCGAAGTTCCGCCGTAGCTAATGAATGGCAACGGCACCCCAACCACCGGCAACAGGCCACTGACCATACCGATGTTGACGAAAACGTAAACAAAAAAAGTCATGGTCAGGGCGCCGGCGAGCAATTTGCCGAACAGCGTCTGCGCCTGCGCGGTGATCACCAGGCCGCGACCAATCAACAGCAGATAGATCAGCAACAGCGCGCAAATGCCTACCAGGCCGAACTCTTCGCCCATCACCGCAATAATGAAGTCGGTGTGGCTCTCGGGCAAAAAGTCCAGGTGCGACTGGGTACCCAGTAACCAGCCCTTACCAAATACGCCGCCGGAACCGATGGCGGCCTTCGACTGGATGATGTTCCAGCCGGTGCCCAGCGGATCGCTTTCCGGGTCGAGGAACGTGAGAATTCGCTGCTTCTGGTAGTCGTGCATAAAGAAGAACCACATGGCCACGGCCACCGGCACCGCGGCAGCGAGCACGCTGAGGATCCAGCGCCAGCGCAAGCCGCCCATGAACAGCACGAACGCACCACCGGCCAGGATCAGCAGCGAGGTGCCCAGGTCCGGCTGGCGCACGATCAGGATGAACGGCACGCCAATCAGGATCAGGCTGATCCCCACGTGCTTGAGCTGCGGCGGCAAGGTGCGCTTGGACAGGTACCAGGCGATGGTCGCCGGCATCAGGATCTTCATGAATTCCGACGGCTGGAAGCGAATCACCCCCGGAATGTTGATCCAGCGTGTCGCGCCCATGGCGTTGTGGCCCATCACGTCCACCACCACCAGCAGCAACACCCCGGCGACGTAGCCCAACGGCACCCAGCGCGCCATGAAACGCGGCTCCAGTTGGGCGATCACCACCATCGACAACAAGCCCAGGCCAAACGAAGACGCCTGCTTGATCAGCAGGTCCCAGTTCTTGCCGCTGGCCGAGTACAGGACGAACAGGCTACCGGCCGCCAGGGTCAGCAGCAGGATCAGCAACGGGCCGTCAATGTGCATGCGTTGCAGCAACGTCGCACGGCGACGCATCACATCCTCACTGGAGAGGATGCGGTCAAAATTACTCTTCACGGGCCGTAACCTCGGTGCTTGAAGGGGGCCCGCCGTATTCGGGCTTGAGCCTGCCGTCGTCGGCCAACAGCCAGGCGTCCATTACTTGGCGCACCACGGGCGCCGCGACGCCGGAGCCGGACTCGCCGTTCTCGACCATCACCGCCACCACGATCTTCGGGTCGTCCGCCGGGGCAAAGCCGACAAACAAGGCGTGGTCGCGGTGGCGCTCCTGGACCTTGGAGCGGTCATATTTTTCGCCCTGCTTGATCGCCACCACCTGGGCGGTACCGCTCTTGCCGGCAATGCGGTACTGCGCGCCGATGGCCGCCTTGCGCGCGGTGCCGCGTGCGCCGTGCATCACTTGCTGCATGCCGTGGTTGACCTTGGTCCAGTCGGACGGGTCGCGCAGTACGATGTCCGGGATCGGGTTTTCATCCAGAGGCTTCTCGCCCTCGATGGTCTTGGCCAGGTGTGGACGGTTCCAGATGCCTTTGTTGGCGACCAACGCGGTGGCCTGCGCCAGTTGCAACGGCGTGGCCTGCATGTAGCCCTGGCCGATACCGAGGATCAGGGTTTCGCCTGGGAACCACGCCTGGCGGCGGGTCGCGCGCTTCCACTCCCGCGACGGCATCAGGCCGGGGGACTCTTCGAACATGTCCAGCGAGACCTTCTGGCCAAGGCCGAACTTGCCCATGTAAGCGGACAGGCGATCGATACCGAGCTTGTGGGCCAGGTCGTAAAAATAAGTGTCGTTGGAGCGCATGATCGCGGTGTCCAGGTCGACATAGCCGTCACCGGTGCGGTTCCAGTTACGGTATTTGTGATCGTAGTTGGGCAGCATGTAGTAGCCCGGGTCGAACACGCGGCTGGAGGCCGTGACCACACCTGCGTCCAGTCCGGCAATCGCCACCGCCGGCTTGATGGTCGAGCCCGGCGGATACAGGCCGCGCAACACGCGGTTGAACAGCGGCCGATCGATGGAATCACGCAACTCGGCGTAGGCCTTGAAGCTGATCCCGGTCACAAACAGATTGGGGTCGAAACTCGGCTGGCTGACCATCGCCAGGACTTCGCCAGTAGCCGGGTCCAGGGCAACCACCGCGCCGCGCCGCCCGCCCAGGGCCATCTCCGCCGCTTCCTGCAGCTTGATGTCCAGGCTCAGCACGATGTCCTTGCCCGGCACCGGGTCGGTACGCTTGAGCACCCGCAGCACGCGGCCACGGGCGTTGGTCTCGACTTCCTCGTAACCCACCTGACCGTGCAACTCGGGCTCGTAGAAACGCTCGATGCCGGTCTTGCCGATATGGTGGGTGCCGCTGTAATTCACCGGATCGAGGGTTTTCAGCTCTTTCTCGTTGATCCGCCCCATGTAGCCAACGGAGTGGGCAAAGTGCGGCCCTTGCGGGTAATGCCGCACCAACTGCGCCACCACTTCCACACCCGGCAGACGAAACTGGTTCACCGCAATCCGCGCGATCTGCTCTTCGGTCAGCTCGAACAGGATCGGCACCGGCTCGAAAGGCCGGCGCCCCTGTTTCATGCGTTTCTCGAAGATCACCCGGTCTTCCGGCGTCAGTTGCAGTACCTCGACAATCACATCGAGGATCTGCTGCCAGTCGCCGGAACGCTCGCGGGTCATGCTCAGGCTGAAGCTGGGCCGGTTGTCCGCCACCACCACGCCATTACGGTCGAAAATCAGCCCACGGGTCGGCGGGATCGGCTGCACATGCACCCGGTTGTTTTCCGACAGCGTGGAGTGATAGTCGTACTGGATCACCTGCAGGAAATACAGGCGGGCGATCAGCACGCCCAACAACGCCACCACCATGATTGCGCCAAACACCACGCGTGCGCGTACGAGACGTGCGTCTTTCTCGTGGTCCTTGATGCGGATCGGTTGGGTCATCGGGAGGGGCGCAGATTATTTGTGGTAAGGGTGCCCGGACAGGACTGTCCAGGCGCGATACAGCTGTTCACCGATCAGGATCCTTACCAACGGGTGCGGCAGCGTCAACGCCGACAGCGACCAACGCTGGTCCGCCCGCGCGCAGACTTCCGGCGCCAGCCCTTCGGGGCCACCGACCATGAAGTTGACCGTACGCGAGTCCAGGCGCCAGCGATCCAGTTCCACCGCCAGTTGCTCGGTGCTCCAGGGCTTGCCGTGCACTTCGAGGGTGACGATGCGCTCGTTGGGGCCGACCTTGGCCAACATGGCTTCGCCTTCCTGACGGATAAAGCGCGCCACATCGGCATTCTTGCCACGGGTATTGAGCGGTATCTCTACCAGTTCCAGCGACAGCTCAGCGGGCAGACGCTTGGCATACTCGTGCCAGCCTTCTTCCACCCACTTGGGCATACGTGAACCGACAGCAATCAGACGCAGGCGCACAGCCGTTCCTTATTCCTGGTCTTTGTTGAGCTTGTCGAAGTGCGCGTGGCCCACTTCCGGGCTGTGGTGCTTGCCATCGGCGGCACGGCTCTGCTCGGCGCCTTTCCACAGACGCTCCAGGTCGTAGAACTGGCGGGCGTTGGAAGTCATCATGTGAACGATCACGTCGTCCATGTCCAGCAACACCCAGTCGCTGTCGCCCTTGCCTTCTTCACCCAGCGGCTTCACGCCCTGGGCTTTGACGGCTTCACGGACTTTATCGAGCATCGCGCCGATCTGACGGTTCGAGGTACCGGTGGCGATAATCATGAAGTCGGTGATGCTTTGCTTGTCGCGCACGTCCAGCACCTGGATGTCCTGGGCTTTAACGTCCTCCAGGGCAGCCACCGCGACCTTTACCAGCTCTTCGCCAGCCAGTTCCGGGCCTACGTGGGCTTCAACCGGCAGCGGCGCGCTTTTGAAGGTGCCTTTGCGCTTAACTTTGCTTACGTCTTTGTTCGTCATATAAAACTCGTTTTGCTCGTATGTTCGGGCGCTTGCTGCACGAATTTTCGTACGTTCAAGCGCGCCTTTTCAGTTCGACGCACGGTAAAGCCCGTGCGCATCGATGTAGGCCAGGACCGCGTCAGGCACCAGGAAACGTACCGACTTCCCGCTGGCCAGCAGTTGACGGATCTGGGTGGCGGACACCGCAAGCGGGGTCTGCCAGACGAATGCAATATTCCCGTTCGGCCCGGTCAGGGCCAAGGGGTCACTTACCGACCGCGCGGCCAGCAGGTTGCGCAAGGCATCCGGCGGTTCGCTGTCGGCATCCGGGCGTTGCAGAACCAGGATGTGGCAATGCTGGAGGAGTTCCTCCCAGCGATGCCAAGAGGGCAGGCCGCAAAAAGCGTCCCAGCCCAGAAGCAAAAACAACTGGTCATCTGCGGCCAACTCGGCACGCATCAGCTCCAGGGTGTCAACAGTGTAGGACGGTTTGTCGCGCTTGAGCTCGCGGTCGTCCACCACCAGCGGCGCTATGCCTTCCACCGCCAGGCGCACCATCTCCAGGCGTTGCTGCGGCGACACCTGCGGCGTATCGCGATGAGGCGGCCGCGCGTTGGGCATCACGCGCAGCTCGTCCAGCGCGAGGGCATCCGCGACTTCCAGGGCACTGCGCAAATGGCCGATGTGCACGGGGTCGAAGGTACCGCCGAGCAGCCCGATGCGTTTACCCATCAAGTGCGCACATGACCGTCGCCGAACACCACGTACTTCTCGCTGGTCAGGCCTTCCAGCCCGACCGGGCCACGGGCGTGAAGCTTGTCGGTGGAAATCCCGATCTCCGCGCCCAGGCCGTATTCGAAGCCGTCGGCAAAACGCGTCGAGGCGTTGATCATCACCGAAGCGGAATCCACTTCGTTGAGGAAGCGCCGCGCATCGCTGAAATGCTCGGAGACGATGGCGTCGGTGTGCTTGGAGCCGTAGGTGTTGATGTGCTCGATGGCTTCGTCGAGGTCATCGACGATCTTGATCGACAGGATCGGCGCGGTGTATTCGGTGTACCAGTCCAGCTCGGTCGCCTCGATCACGTCCGCGCCCAGCAGCGCACGGGTGCGCTCGCAACCGCGCAGTTCAACGCCCTTGTCGCGGTAGATGGCAGCCAGCGGCGGTAGCACGCGCTCGGCAATGCCGACGTGCACCAGCAGGGTTTCCATGGTGTTGCATGGGGCGTAGCGGTGGGTCTTGGCGTTGTCGGCGATGCGGATCGCCTTGTCGATGTCGGCGGCGATGTCGATGTACACGTGGCACACGCCGTCCAGGTGCTTGATCACAGGCACCTTGGCATCGCGGCTGACGCGTTCGATCAGGCTCTTGCCACCGCGCGGGACGATCACGTCGACGAATTCCGGCATGGTGATCAGCGCGCCCACGGCGGCGCGGTCGGTGGTTTCCACCACTTGCACCACTTCGGCGGGCAACTCGGCCACGGCCAGGCCCTGCTGGATGCAGGCCGCGATGGCACGGTTGGAATTGATCGCCTCGGAACCGCCGCGCAGGATGGTGGCATTGCCGGACTTGAGGCACAGGCTTGCGGCGTCGATGGTCACGTTCGGACGCGACTCATAAATGATGCCGATCACGCCCAGGGGCACGCGCATCTTGCCGACCTGGATGCCGGACGGCAGGTAACGCATGTCGCGGATTTCACCGATGAGGTCAGGCAGCTTGGCCACCTGACGCAGGCCTTCGATCATGTCGTCGATACGTGTCGGGGTCAGTGCCAGGCGGTCCAGCAGCGCCGGCTCCAGGCCATTGGCGCGGCCATTGGCAAGGTCCAGTTCGTTGGCGGCGCCGAGCTCGGAGCGCGAAGCATCCAGAGCATCGGCGGCGGCCAGCAGGGCACGGTTCTTCTGCGCAGTGCTCGCACGGGCGATCAACCGCGAGGCCTGACGGGCAGCGCGACCCAGGCGGGTCATGTAGTCAAGAACGGACTCAGTCATGGTCAGGGAGTCTTGGCAGGGAGGAAAGCGGCAGATTATAGCTGTGACGCCGCCCGACTGACAGCGGTGAGGGGCGGATGGTCGAAATGAACTGTAAAAACCTGGGGTTCAGCGGTAATTAAGGCGGGAGTTGTTATGATTCCGTCACATTTAGCCGTATTTACCCTGACCGCCATGCCCAGTTCATCACCCCGACTCCCCGCCAGCGCCCTGCCCGACTGCTTCTTCGACCGTGACGCGCAAATGCTTGCGCAGGAACTGCTCGGGAAAGTCATCCGCCACCGCGTCGGCGAAACCTGGCTTTCGGCGCGAATTATCGAAACCGAAGCCTATTACGTGGCGGAAAAAGGCAGTCACGCTTCATTGGGCTACACAGAAAAGCGTAAGGCTTTGTTTCTGGATGGCGGGCATATCTACATGTACTACGCCCGCGGTGGCGATTCGCTGAACTTCAGCGCCCATGGGCCAGGCAATGCCGTGTTGATCAAATCGGCCTATCCATGGGTCGATGAATTATCCGGCCCGGCGAGCCTGGCGCAGATGTTGTTGAACAACCCGAACCCCGACGGCAGCCCCCGCACCTCACAAAAACTGTGCGCCGGCCAGACCCTGCTGTGTAAGGCCCTGGGGTTGAAAGTGCCGGCATGGGATGCCAAGCGCTTCGATCAGGAACGGCTCTACGTGGAGGATGTGGGGCAGACCCCGGCCCAGATCATCCAGACCACCCGCCTGGGAATCCCCAGCGGCCGCGATGAATACCTGATGTACCGCTTCGTCGATGCTGGCTACGCGCCTTATTGCACGCGGAACCCGCTGCGCCGGGGCCAGGTCGAAGGCCGCGATTATTTTTTGATTTGAGCAGGGAGTGGATTGTATGAGCCAATGGCTCGATAGCATTACCGGCTGGTTGACCCTGAACCCCGAATGGCTGGCGGTCGCGGTGTTTATCGTCGCCTGTGTGGAGTGCCTGGCTATCGCCGGGCTGATCGTGCCGGGCACGGTATTGTTGTTTGCCATTGCCGCCCTCGCCGGCAGCGGCGCGCTGTCACTGAGCGAAACCCTGTTGCTGGGTTTCCTCGGCGGCTTGCTGGGCGACGGGGTTTCCTACTACCTGGGGCGACATTTCCACCAGAACATCCGGCGCTTGCCTGGCTTGCGTCATCACCCTGAATGGATGAACGGCGCCGAAACCTACTTCCACAAGTACGGCATTGCCAGCCTGCTGGTCGGGCGCTTCATCGGCCCGCTGCGGCCCATGCTGCCAATGGTGGCAGGCATGTGCGACATGCCCTTCCCGCGTTTTGCGATGGTCAGCATCGTGGCGGCGGCGGGCTGGTCGGTGGCGTATCTGCTGCCAGGCTGGGCAACCGGCGCCGCGTTCCGCCTGCCATTGCCGGAGGGTTTCTGGCCTGAAGCGGGGGTGGTAGCCGCCTGTATCGCGGTGGTGGTGGGCCTGAGCTTGAACAGCAGCCTGCGCGGCCATCGGCGTGCCACCCTATGGATCGGTTGCGCCAGCCTGACGATGTTGATCGCCTTGTTTATCGGCTACCCCCATCTCAACGATTTTGACCAGGGCCTGAGCGCCCTGGTGCAGGAACACCGCAGCGCCTGGCTGGACGAAGTGATGGTGCGCATCACCCAACTGGGCGAGTTCAAGAAGATGTTCGTCGCCAGCGCCGTGTTTACCGGCTTGCTGCTAGTGGCTCGACAATGGCGCCATGCGCTGTTTGTCGGCGCGACCCTCGCCGGTGCGGCAGTGATCAACACCGGGACCAAGCTGTTTTTCGCCCGTGGCCGCCCGGAAATCCTCACAGACCCACTGACCAGTTTCAGCATGCCCAGCGGCCATGCATCCGGCGCGTTTGCGTTTTTCCTGGCCCTGGCGGTCCTGGCCGGGCGCGGGCAACCCATCCGGCTACGCCTGACCTGGATGTTGCTGGGCTGCATTCCCGCCGCGTTCATTGCGTTGTCGCGGGTCTACCTCGGCGCGCATTGGCCCTCGGACATCCTGGCCGGCACGCTGCTGGCGATGACGGTATGTGCGTTCAGCCTGGGGGTCAGCCAGTACCGCAGCCCGCTACCGGCGATGCCGCAAAAAGCCTGGTGGCTGTTGCTGCCAGCATTGGTGGCGGTGCTCAGCTTCATCGCCCTCACCGGCACGCCCCACGCGCTGCTGCGTTACGCCTATTAAGTGAACAGCTCGCCCTGCAACTCATCGAGCAGCATCTGGATCGCATCCAGGCGCTGCTGCGGGTCATCGAGTTGCAACAGATCGATCTTGTCGGCCTCGGTGAAGGGCAGCAGATACGCCAGCTGATTGCCCAAGGCTTGCTGACCGTCGGCGTGGGCGTCCATGTCCAGCGAGGCCACCATCGGGTGCTCGGCCAACGCCTGGAGCAATGCCAGCAGGTCGGCGTCCTCTTCTTCCAGCGGTTGGTCCGGCAGTTCTTCGAGCCACTGCACATCGGCCACCAGCAGTTGGTCTTTCTGCACGCCGGCGTCGCGCACCCGGAACCGGCGACCACCTTCGACACGAATCCCCAGCAGGCCATTGTCCTGCTGCTTGAAGTCGCGAATCAGCGCTTCACAGCCGATCAGCGCGTAACCGTCCGGGGCCAGGCCCACTTCCTTGCCGTCGAGGATGCACACCACGCCGAAGCTTTCGCCCTTTTTCATGCAGCGGGCGACCATATCCAGATAGCGCGCCTCGAACAGTTGCAGGTCGAGGGTGCAGCCTGGGAACAGCACGGTATTGAGCGGGAACAGCGCCAGACTCATAAAGGTTTCCTTAACCCTGGTTTAAACGATCACCGACACAGCCAGCGGCAGGAACACTGCCGTGGCCACGCCCATCAGACTCATGGCCAGCGCCGCAAAGGCGCCGCACTCTTCGCTTTCCTGCAACGCCACCGAGGTGCCGACCGCGTGGGCGGTCATGCCCAGGGCCATGCCTCGCGCCTCAGGGCTGTGCACGCCCAGGCGCGACAGGTACGCCGGGCCGATCATCGCGCCGATCACCCCGGTGATCAGTACAAACACCGCCGCCAATGCCGCCACACCACCGATCTGCTCGGCCACCAGCATGGCGATCGGTGAGGTCACCGACTTGGGCGCCATGGTCATCAACATCCTATGTTCGGCGCCAAACCACCAGCCCAACAGTACACACAGGCCGGTGGCCAACACCCCGCCTATCACCAGCGTAGTAAAAATCGGCCAGAACAATTGGCGAATACGCCGCAGGTTCAAATAGAGCGGCACCGCCAGGGCCACCGTCGCCGGGCCCAACAGGATGCCCATGATCTCGGTGCTCTTGCGGTACTCGGCGTAGCTCAGGCCACAGCTGATCAGCACGCCGATCACCAGCAGCATGGAAACCAGCACCGGTTGCAGGAAAATCCAGCGGGTTTTCTCGAAACCGGCCAGTACCAGTTGATAGGCACCCAGGGTGATGCCAATGCCGAACAACGGGTGATGGATCACCGCCATCCAGGCGCCCTGCCAGTCGACGGTCATTGGTCCTTCTCCTTGCGCTTGACCATCTGCTGCATCAGTACGCCGACAAAGCCCATGGCAATCACCAGCGATAACACCAGCGCGCCGACGATGGCCCAGAAGTCCGCAGCGATGTCCTTGGCGTACACCATCACGCCCACCGCCGGCGGCACCAGCAGCAACGGCAGGTAACGCAACAGGCTGCTGGCGGCCAGGCTCAATGGCTCGCCGACCTCGCCGCGCCAGACCAGAAAACCCAGCATCAGCAGCAGCCCGATGATCGGCCCCGGCAGCACCGGCACCAGCAAATGATTGATCGCGGTGCCGATCAATTGAAACAGCACCAGCCAGGTCAGGCCCCGTAACAGCATCCGTTCTTCCCCCTCGAAACTCGCCCGCATTATAAGCATGCCCGCCCTATGCATCGGCATTCGCCAAAAGCATGGTGGGTTGACCGGGCCGATTGGCCATGATGATCTACATTGGTTCTCTGTAACCCATAAAAAACACGCCCTGCAGGGCGGCAAAAATGATGAACCAAGGAGAGACGCAATGCCCTATGTACCCGTAGCGCAGCTCAAAGACTATGTCGGCAAGGAACTGGGACGTTCCGAATGGCTCACTATCGACCAGGCACGCATCAACCTGTTCGCCGAGGCAACGGGCGATCATCAGTTCATCCACGTCGACCCGGTCAAGGCCGCGCAAACCCCGTTCGGCAGCACCATCGCCCACGGTTTCCTGTCGCTGTCGCTGATGCCCAAGCTGATGGAAGACATTCTGATCATGCCCGAAGGCCTGAAGATGGCGGTCAACTATGGCCTCGACAGCGTGCGCTTCATCCAGCCGGTGAAGGTCAATTCCAAGGTGCGCCTGAACGTGACCCTGACCGATGTCACCGAGAAGAAGCCAGGCCAGTGGCTGTTCAAGGCCACCGCCACCCTGGAAATCGAAGGCCAGGAAAAACCGGCTTACATTGCCGAGTCGTTGTCACTCTGCTTCGTATAAGGCCGTGCCTGTGGTGGGGAAATAAACCTCACCACAGGGTATGTAAATTTATGTATGAAACTCGCAGCTGCGGCATACTCGGCGCTCAATTATCCGGATCCCGCTATGCGCCCACTCGCTCCCCTCGCCCTTGCCCTGTTGCTCACCGCTTGCGGAGACGGCGAATCGCTGTTGCCGCCCGATGCGCGCCTGCCCGATGGCGGCCGCTACCGGGGTGATGTGGTCGATGGCTTGCTGCAGGGCCAGGGCCGCGTGGACTACCCCAATGGCAGTTGGTACGCCGGCCAGTTCGACAAGGGCCAGTGGCACGGCCAGGGCGAATGGCATGGCAGCAACGGCGAAGTCTATAAAGGCCAGTTCCAGCAAGGCCTGTTCGATGGCCAGGGCAGCCTGACCACGGCGGGCAGCCACTATGTGGGCGGCTTCAAGAATGGTCGACGCAACGGCGAAGGCACCCTCAAAGAGGGGCAGATGACCTACCGCGGCGAATTCAAGAACGACCAGTATTCCGGCCTCGGTCGCCTGGAGCTGGCGGACGGCAGCCAGTACCAGGGCCAGTTCGCCCACGGCAAACCGAATGGCGAAGGCCAGCGCAACGACGACAGCGGCAACCAGTTCAGCGGCCATTTCGTCGATGGCCAATTGGAAGGCAACGGCACCTTCAACAGCGCCGATGGCGACATCTATGTCGGCCAGTTCAAGCAGAACCAACTCAACGGCAAGGGCCGCTACGAGAACGCCGACGGCGATGTGTGGATCGGCCAGTTCAAGGAAGGCGCGCTCAGCGGCAAGGGCGAGTTGATAGGTGTGGATGGCAGCCACTACGTCGGCCAGTTCGCTGATTGGCGCTTTACCGGCGAAGGCCGCCTGAACCTCACCGACGGTAGCTTCTATATCGGCGGTTTCGACAGCGACAGCTATCAAGGCAAAGGCACCCTGGTGCTCACCGATGGCACCGTGCAGGCCGGCACCTGGGTCAATGGCATGCGTGTACGTGATGCCGACGGCAAACTGCTGCCCGACCCATTGGAAATCGGCGTGCTGGCCCAAGGCCGCCTGCTGGATGCTGCCCTCGCCGCCGTGCCCGCCTCCACCCCCGCCGTGGAGCTGTACACCCTGGCTGTGGCTGGCGACGGTAAACAAAGCGTGTTCCTGCGCGAAGCCGATTACGTCAGCAACATGCTCGCCACCCGCTTCGGCGCACGCGGGCAGATTCGCCTGGTCAACCACCGCGATCACATCACCGACCGCCCCCTGGCCACCCGCGAAAGCTTGCGTCGCGCCGTGCAAACCCTGGCCGAGCGCACCGGCCCGGAAGACCTGGTGTTCATCTACATGACCAGCCACGGCACCCACGAACACGAACTGGTGCTGGACCAACCGCGCATGGAGCTGGCCGACCTGCCAGCTGATGAGCTGGCGGCCGTGCTGGCGCCGCTGAAGAACCGCGACAAGATCGTGGTGATTTCGGCCTGCTACTCCGGCGGATTCATCCCGGCCCTGAAGGATGAGCACACGCTGATCATGACCGCCTCCCGGGCCGACCGCGTGTCTTTCGGCTGCTCCGAGGAAGCCGACTTCACCTACTTCGGCGACGCCCTCTTCGCCCAAGCCCTCAACCAGACCGACGACTTGCAGCAAGCCTTCAAGCTGGCGCAACTGCATGTGGCCGAACGCGAACAGGCGGACAACTTCGAAGCCTCCGAACCGCAGATCTGGGCCCCCAAGGGTGTGATCGCCCATTGGCAATTATTACGCAAACAGCAGGCACGAAAGGCGCTGGAAAGCGTCTCAATGAATAGCAAGGAAGCCAAAGGCAACTAAGCTGTAACGTGTAACAAGGGGGAAACACCATGTACCTGACGCCTCAGCATATCTTGCTCGCCGGAGCCACCGGCCTTACCGGCGAACACCTGCTCGACCGCCTGCTCAACGAACCCACCGTGACCCGCGTGCTCGCACCCAGCCGCAAGCCGCTGGCCGAACACCCGCATTTGGAAAACCCGGTGGGCGACCCAGCGGTGTTCTTGCCGCAACTGAGCGGCCGGGTGGATATCGCCTTCTGCTGCCTGGGCACCACCATCAAACAAGCCGGTTCCGAAGCCGCCTTTCGCGCGGTTGACCTGGACATGGTCGTGGCCTTCGCCAAGCGCGCGCGGGAAATGGGCGCACGGCACCTGATCGTGATCAGCGCAATCGGCGCCGACCCGAAATCCTCGGTGTTCTACAACCGGGTCAAGGGGGAAATGGAACAAGCCTTGAGGGCGCAGGACTGGCCACAACTGACTATCGTGCGGCCATCGTTGTTGCTGGGAGAACGCTTGGAACCGCGCCTGGCGGAGCAACTGGCAGGGCCGCTGTCGCGGTTGATCCCGGGCAAATACCGCGGCATTGAAGTGTGCGAACTGGCCCGCGCCATGTGGCGCCTGGCGCTGGAAGAACAGGATGGGGTGCGGGTGGTGGAGTCGGACGAGTTGCGCAAGCTAGGCAAGTAGTTTTGTGGTGAACAGAAGGGCGTCATCGCAGGCAAGCCAGCTCCCACATTTGGAATGCGTTCCCTGTGGGAGCCGGGCTTGCCCGCGATGAGGCCAGCACAGCCACTTGTCATTTAAAGACCACCCGTAGCGTTGAAGCCAACGCCAAGTACCGTCAACACCGACAGCGGCAACAACAAAGTATCGAGCACCGCACTCGCCGGCAGATCCACCCCAGGATAACTCGGCGCCTCGGCACCAAACCTGTCCTTGGCGCAGCAGCCGCCATTCATTGCATACAAATCCAACCGCGTGCCGGCATACACCACCGGCGCACCCGGTTGCGCCGCGTCCAACGTACGCGCGGTGGCGCAGCCCGTCAGTTGCAGCGCCAGCAGGACCAACAGCGCCTTATTCATCGCTGCTCAAATGGTGCTCGCCCCAACGTGGCAGCATGTCCTGGGGAATGTTCAACAGGTTGAGAATGCGCGCCACCACAAAGTCGACCAGGTCATCGATGGTCTGCGGCTGGTGATAGAAACCCGGCGAGGCCGGCAGAATGGTCACGCCCATGTTCGACAACTTGAGCATGTGTTCCAGGTGAATACTGGAGTAAGGCGCCTCACGGGGCACCAGAATCAACTGGCGGCGCTCTTTCAAGGTCACGTCCGCCGCCCGTTCGATCAGGTTGTTGCAGGCCCCCGTGGCAATCGCCGACAAGGTGCCCGTGGAACACGGCACCACCACCATCGCCGCTGGCGCGCCGGAGCCGGACGCCACCGGCGACATCCAGTCCTCTTTGCCGTAGACCTTGATCTGCCCCGCCGCCGCACCGGTGTACTCGGTGAGGAACGCCTGCATGGTCTGCACCTTGGGTGGCAGCGCCACGTCGGTCTCGGTGGCCATCACCAACTGCGCGGCCTTGGAGATCAGGAAGTGCACCTCGCGGTCTTCACGTACCAGACAGTCCAACAGGCGCAAGCCATAGGGCGCGCCAGATGCGCCGGTCATCGCCAGGGTGACGCGCTCCGGCCCGCTCATTTCAGCGCCTCGGCCAGCTTGCCATGCAGGCCGCCAAAGCCGCCGTTGCTCATGACCACCACATGGGTGCCCGGCTTCGCTTGATGCTTGACGTGTTCAATGATGCCTTCGATGGAGTCGCAGACGATGGACGGCACCGTGCACAGGGCTGCAATTGCCGGCAGGTCCCAGCCGAGGTTGGCCGGTGCGTACCAGACCACCTGGTCGGCGTCGTTGACGCTTTCCGGCAGGCCGTCGCGGTGTGCACCAAGCTTCATCGAGTTGGAGCGCGGCTCGACAATCGCAATGATCGGCGCATCGCCGACGCGCTTGCGCAGGCCATCCAGGGTGGTGGCAATCGCCGTAGGGTGGTGGGCAAAGTCGTCGTAGATGGTAATCCCATTCACATCGGCGACTTTTTCCATACGCCGCTTCACACTCTTGAACGCACTCAATGCGGCAATGCCCATGGACGGCACCACGCCTACATGCCGCGCAGCCGCCAGGGTCACCAAGGCGTTGGCAGCGTTATGCTGGCCGGTCATGTCCCACTCGACGATGCCCTGGGCTTCACCTTCGAACAGCACTTCAAAGCGCGAACCATCTTCACTGAGTAACTTGACCTGCCACTGCCCGCCCGCGCCGGTGGTTTGTACCGGGGTCCAGCAACCCATCTCGATCACGCGCTGCAAGGCCGGCTCGGTGGTGGGGTGGATCACCAGGCCTTCGCTGGGAATGGTCCGCACCAAGTGGTGGAACTGGCGCTCGATGGCCGCCAGGTCAGGGAAGATGTCGGCGTGATCGAACTCGAGGTTGTTCAAGATCGCGGTGCGCGGGCGGTAGTGAACGAACTTGGAGCGTTTGTCGAAGAAGGCGCTGTCGTATTCATCCGCCTCGATCACGAAGAACGGCGTGTCGCCCAGGCGGGCCGACACCGAGAAGTTCTGCGGCACGCCGCCGATCAGGAAACCCGGGCTCATGCCCGCGTGCTCCAGCACCCAGGCCAGCATGCTACTGGTGGTGGTCTTGCCGTGGGTGCCGGCGACCGCCAATACCCAACGGCCTTGCAATACATGGTCGGCCAGCCACTGCGGGCCAGACACATAAGGCAAACCTTTATTAAGGACGTATTCGACCGCCGGGTTGCCACGGGACATGGCATTGCCGATCACCACGAGGTCCGGGACCGGGTCGAATTGCGCCGTGTCGTAGCCTTGGGTCAGCTCGATACCCTGGGCCTCGAGTTGCGTACTCATGGGCGGATAGACGTTGGCGTCGGAGCCGGTGACGTGATGGCCCAGTTCTTTGGCCAGAACCGCCATCGAGCCCATGAATGTGCCGCAAATACCGAGAATATGAATGTGCATAGTCGACCTCGTAAAACATCGAGGCAGGTTAGCGCAGGGACGGGGAAATCGCACTCTTTAGGTGAGCCGCCCACGCTATGCGGCGGCTTGCCTATGCCGTGTCGACACCTGCGTCAGCGCGTCACGTATGGCAGCTATTTTTTCTCAATTGTGTTCAGTCGATCCGCAACGTCCCCGTTGCCTTGACTCACGGAGTCTTCGTGTTTGTACGGTTTGAAGAAAACCTCATAAGCCTGTGCAAGATCAATGGTGAGTTCCTCAAGCAACTCCACGAAAGCCTCCAACTGATCGACGGCCTGCAGCGGTTCGCTGGACCATTTCGGGATGTCCACCACAACACCCGGCATCAATTGCAAAAACAACTTACCCAACTCACTGGCGCCCTGCGTTGCAGCGTCGACGCGAGCTCGAAGGGCAGGGTCAACGGGTTCAACTGCCGGGCCCAGGTCTGCAACCTCTACGTCGCCGGGGTTAATACCGCCGTCAGGAGCAGCAGGACGCTCATAGTGGTTTTGAAGAGCTTTTTGCACCTAAATGACAGCTGCCACAATGCCAGCATCGGTCACCGCTTCCATTGCCCAGCGCTTGACCTGACCGACAAAAGCGCAAGCAGAGGACTGGACAAAGTCCTTCAATGGCGCACCGTATGGCGTTTGGGTCGCAGGGTCGAAGGCATACCATTTTCCGTTGCGCTCCACGGCAACGACGGGAACCGCATCGCTATTAGCGCCCAACGGCCTGTAGAGGCCTTGGACCCCGCCTTTTAACCCCGGAATAAAAAAGCCAAACACATCCAGCACTAAATTGAAAAAGCCTTCAGCGGGCCTGCCCTTAATAAAACTTTCAACCGCACTGTAGAAAGGAATCAGGCTTAAAAAGAACGCCTTGACGGCCTGTGAGCGCGCGCTTTCCCGCTCTTGCTCTGTGCTGCCATTGGCCGTTGCTTTCGCCTCATCCAAACCTCGCGTGAAATAAGCACCGACAGCGACTGACAGTTCATCGGTTTTAGACGAGAAAAAAGTCGTCGGCGGGGCGAGATGCTCTCCGGGTATACCGGCCTCCAACGATTTGGAGGTATAGATACGATAGGCGGAAAAGTCCACCGGGTCGTTTTTCGGCGATGTACTACCGACTGCCTGCCACAGGATAGTGACCGGTGGTGCTTTACCGCCCGGCGAATCAGGCAGCGACATGGAGAAGTACAAACGAGAGCCTGGAAACTGCAGGCCGGGCCTGGAAGGGTCGGCATCCTTGATGATTCGGCCCTGCGCTGGTGAATACAGATAATGACAAACCTTCCCATCACGTTCAGCCCTGATAAGTACCGCGCCGCTGCCTATATACGCTTGAATTTTATGATCGGCGCTGACAGGGCCCTGATTGGCACTGGGCGTCTGGAGAGAGAATGTCGTGACCTTGCCGTATTCAATCAGCCGCCGATCTTCGAGCGGGAGCAATGAGAGTTGATACTTAAACTGCGCGGCAAAACCGTCCTTGAGCCCTTGGATGTATTTGTCGAAGCTTTCATCAAACTGCTGCTTGATGTTTGGCAACTTCGGAAAACCCAAATTCACTTTCTCGGTATTGAAGTCAGGGTGGCTGGATATCCAGAAGTGCTTATCCAGATCACCTGACATGTAAGTATCCAGCAGCGAATAGGCTTTTCGGCCGGGCGACCCCGGCGGAACATTCGCCAGCAGCTTCTGCTCAAAAAAAGCTTCATTTTCGACGCCATACACGCGCCGCAGCTCAACGAGCGCCAACTCTCGCCGGGTTGGCATCGACGTGGACAGCGCATCAACGGAATCAGCCAAGGTTTTATACTGTGCTTGCATGGCCTTCAATGCGCTTTCGACTTCCTCGGGGGTGTACGCATCATCGCTTTTTTCAACAATAATGCCGTTGGCAATGCCCCAGTCGATAACGGCCGTCATCTGAGCGAGTTGTTGCTGACGCTTTTCAAGCTCCGAAACAGGCGCTTTCTCATCGAGTTCCATGATCTGCGCATAGGTTTTCGCATGCGTTGATCCCGGGTGACTCGCCTCTTGGCGAGCCACCGCTGCACTGAAGGAGGCCCATTGGTGGGAACCATACACCAGCGCCGAGGGCAGATCGTTTACCCGAAACTCGGGGGCAGACACCGACAACAGTTGAAAGGCGATGATTTTGGCATTGGCTTCGCCGAACCGGGTGGCCAGACGCTCTTCAAAACCCGTGACAATTTGCGCAGCGCTGAAGCCCCAATTACCTGGCTGACGCAACGAGTACCCTGCCAGATTATTACGCTCCAGGCCTCCTGCCGAATCCACATCCAACAATAGCGCGCTAAGCAGTACTTCCTGCAGGCTGGTAGCCGTGGATACTGCGTCGATGCTGTCCTGGAGCAACCTGGCCAACGCCATGCCTTCTGGAGAACCGAGAATGGCTTTAAGGATTTTTCAGGTTCCCCCTTACCAGACCGTAAAGGTTCAGGAAGGGTAAGCCGCAAGAATTCGATTAGGCTCGGCATACCGCTGGCTTCATCAGTTTTCGCTTTCGGTTGAGCGGCTTTCCAAGTGGCAACTACCTGGCGTAATTTGGCTTGGGCGTCAGCCGCCAAAGGGACTTCTTTAGTGAGTAGCCCGCCATAATCAGCCGTTTGTGGGGACTCGGCACTGCGTCGATATCGTGAGGAGGGGGGAAAGTTATGGATTTATCTGGAGGAGTTGCACCGTTAAATTTGTTATCTATCGGCGAATCGGTTTGAGGATAAAGCGATATAGAACGTGATGAATCCAGATAGTTGGAAATCATGGCGACATTCTCGAAAGCTATTGCGCGCGACGGGGCAATCTTTCATAAAAGCCTGTCACAGAGACTCCATTCAGCGCCAGGCTTACTACCAATAACCGTCTACTCAACCTTCCCTTTCGACGTTGTAAAATCAACATTCACTGCAAAAGCCAACAACGATATTTTGCGCATACCCGCTCATTCTTTACTCGCGCGCTTTTCCATTTTCAGCAAGATACCAGCCTGTGCCTTACTCACCCTGGCTATTCGTTCTTCGAGTGTATTCATGCGACTTTCCAGTCCGTCAACCCCACAGGCAGCGGGTTCAGCAGCCAGATAAGGTTTGAAGAAAACTTCATATTGATCGGCAACGTCCTTCGTATGTTGTTCAGCGAAGTCCAACAGGTTCTCAAGTTGGCTCATGCGCTCCAGCGGATCTTTCGACCAGTTTTGATCCGGCAAAAAACCCGTTTCGGTATCCCCAAACTTGAGCACCATCGACTGATTGGCCACCGTGAACGCAAGCACCTGAGCCTCATTCATTCTCGAATAGAGCTTATTGAGGTCAGTGGTCACTGGCGCCTCTGGACGCTCGACCACAGACTTACCGCTGGGCGTCGGCGGAATCATGGGTTGAGGCAGATACGACGCCTTGATTTGTTCAGAAGCGGCGGTAGACCCGGCATATGCCCCAATGTTAATTGGCGCGGACACTATCCCTGTTATCCCGGCACTGATCGCCGCATCGCGCGCGACATGCGCCACAGATGGCGACGATGGAATCACACCAGACTTGACCATTTTTTCGGCATTCATCATCCGGGTCGTGGCTTCCGCAATCGTCATTTTAGGCGTAGCAGCGGGCGCAGGGACTTTGTTCTTCCAATCGAGGATCTTTTGGTTGATTTTGGGCGGAAGCAGTTGCACATGAGGCTCGTTATTGCCCTTGACGGCGCTGGACTGATCCCTTGCTACCTTGCCGTTCTTATCGAGCAGCCTTCCAGTGCGATCAATCAGAAAGCCTTCTCGATTGACGCGCTTTCCATCCCTATCCACCAAGTGACCCTCAGCGCTGACCAAGCGACCCGAGTGATCGATCAAGCGGCCCTGGGGGTCGACGAGCTGATTTTTCTCATTGACAAGCTTGCCTTGGGCATTGATCAAATGCCCCTTTTCATTGATCAGGCGGCCCTTGTTATCGACCGCTTGACCGTTATTATTAACCCGTTGCCCATGTTCATTGATCCGCTGGTTATTCGAATTAATCAGATGGCCTTGTTTATTAATCGCCTGCCCTTTGTCATTGAGCAACTGACCTTGCTTATTGACCAGCCGCCCCTCCTTATTATAATAACTGCCTGAAGGCGCGTAATGCGGAACCACTTTAGACGGCCCCGGCAGACGTTTAGATACGTTAACCGCGGGTGGTTTGATTGTCGGCATATAGCCACCTCATCATGAACAGACATTAAATCCAATAGCGAAACCTTATGGCTTCTGTTCATTACGTGGTCACCGGTAAAAAATAGTTCCTTCCGGCCTGCACCCATCACTGCCTATTAGATAAAGCGCCCCACCCGAGCCTAAAGACCGCCATAAAAACTTCAGAGCACGTTCACATTAACTAGATACCACCGCACGCCGTTGAATTTTATATTTGCGCAACTTCCTATAAAGAGTATTACGACTTATTCCCAGCGCTTGCGCCGTGCACGTCATATGCCAGTGCTGTTGCTCCAATGCCGCCAGCAACGTCTGGCGCTCGGCATTATTGAGGAGTGACTCGTTGGCGTGTTGAACAGGGGTGTATTGCACCATATCAGGCAGATCCAACAACCCTATCCACCCGTCATCGCTGAGTGCCACCAGTGTGCGCAATACCGTGCGCAACTGACGGACATTGCCCGGCCAGGCGAAGGCCAGCAATGCCTCGCGCGCTGCGGGCTCCACACTGACCGATTGCTCACCGGCCTCCTCCCTCAGCAGGAAGTCCAGCAATTGCGACTTGTCGCTGCGTTCACGTAACGCCGGCAAGCCAATTTCCAGGCCGTTAAGTCGGTAATACAGGTCTTCGCGGAAGCTGCCAGCCCGCACGCGCTCACACAAGTTTCGGTGCGTCGCGCTGATAATCCGGACATCCACGGCTTGAGGCTCGCCGCCGATGGGGACCACTAGGCGATCCTCCAGTACCCTTAAAAGACGGGTCTGCAAAGCCAGTGGCATATCACCGATTTCGTCAAGGAAGAGTGTGCCACCGTCGGCCTGTTGGAGCTTGCCGCGCATGCCATCCTTGAGGGCACCGGTGAAACTGCCCCCACGATAGCCGAATAACTCGCTTTCAATCAGGCTTTCCGGAATGGCCGCGCAATTGAGCGCTACAAACGCTTTACCGGCGCGCTGACTGGCGTGGTGCACAGCTTTGGCGAAGGCTTCTTTACCGGAGCCGGTCTCGCCATTGATGAGCAGTGGCACATCACGCTCAAATACCCGCAGCGCTTTGCGAAAATCATTTTGCATCGCCGAATCGCCCAGGCAAATGCTGGGCAGCCGTGAAGGCTCAGGCTGGGCGATGGGGGCTGACGCGCTGCGCGCTTGCCCACGCAAAGCGGCGAACAGATGCCGGCCATCCCGCGTGCGCAAGGGCCAACTGGCCGTGGCATTCGCACTGGCGCGGCCGAGCAATTGATCCAGGGAGCAATCGAAAAATGCCTCTACTGGCTGCCCCAACAACCCGTCACGCCGTTGCCCCAACAAGTTCAACGCACTCTGGTTGACCGCACAG
Organism: Pseudomonas sp. CYM-20-01; assembly: GCF_023169845.1. Classification (NCBI taxonomy): domain Bacteria; kingdom Pseudomonadati; phylum Pseudomonadota; class Gammaproteobacteria; order Pseudomonadales; family Pseudomonadaceae; genus Pseudomonas; species Pseudomonas sp. CYM-20-01. Next base: position 6,158,381 of record NZ_AP025169.1, read on the forward strand.
ATGCGCCCTTCCCCATCAAACGCCAGCAACCCTTCGCTGAACAACCCCACCGACTCCGCCTGCAGATGAAAACGCAGCAGCCAATGGTTTTCGAAATGACGCAGGAAGTAACAACTCTCGATCATCTTCGCCGACAGATTGACCAGCGCCATAGTGTGGAACTGGCTCTGACGCGATACCGCTTCCCGTGCGGATGACACATCCAGCACAGCCAGCAGATCGCCATGGGGATCGAACACCGGGCTCGCCGAACAGGTCAGCCCGGTATGCCGGCCACGGAAGTGTTCGTCACGATGAATGGTCAGGGATTGGCGCTCCACCAGGCAGGTGCCGATGCCATTGGTGCCTTCGCACGCTTCACTCCAATCGGCACCGAGCCACAGCCCGGCGCGTTCGAAGATCTTGCGCTCTGATGGCGCGGTGACACAGTTGAGGATCACGCCTCGCGCATCGGTCAACAGCACCGCATGCCCGGCGCCGGACAGCTGCTGGTGCAGGCTGTTCATCTCACTGCCGGCGATGTGCAGCACCTGTTGCAGCCGCTCGCGGCTTTCCAGCAAACGGCCGTGTTCAAGCACGGTGGGGGCGATGGTTTGCGCAGGGTCGAGGTGGTAGTCCTCCAGGCAGCGCAGCCAGGAGCGGGCGATGGAGGGATCGCTGGACGGGTCGCGGCCATGCGCCACGGTGAGCACTTGCTGGGCATGGCGACTGAAATGATCGTTGTGCATTTCTTATTATTCTCCCTGCGTGAGAACCCCCAGCATCCCCCAGCCATCCAGGCAATGCAATCCCGGGCCGACCCGCCGGTCACAGGCTGTACCGTTTATGGCACAAACTGTCACTCGGGCTGTATCGACCCTGCCACAGCAACGCCTTGCAACAATGCCCAACCCCTTGATTTAGCTGGCTCACACAGCAGTGGCCCAACCTTTGCTCTACGCTTATCAAGCGCTCGCTGCGCTGCGCTCCCAATAAACATAAAAGCCAGGAGATACCCACCATGCGTTACGCACACCCCGGTACTGAAGGCGCCATCGTTTCGTTCAAGGCCAAGTACGGCAACTACATCGGTGGCGAGTTCGTTGCGCCGGTCGATGGCAACTATTTCACCAACACTTCGCCGGTCAACGGCAAGCCAATCGCCGAATTCCCGCGCTCTACGGCCAAAGACATCGACAAAGCCCTGGACGCCGCCCACGCCGCCGCCGACGCCTGGGGCAAGACCTCGGCCCAGGACCGTTCGCTGGTCCTGTTGAAAATCGCCGACCGCATCGAACAGAACCTCGAACTGCTGGCCATCACCGAAACCTGGGACAACGGCAAGGCCGTGCGTGAAACCCTCAACGCCGACATCCCGCTGGCCGCCGACCACTTCCGTTACTTCGCCGGCTGCATCCGCGCCCAGGAAGGCACCAGCGCCGAAATCAACGAACACACCGCGTCCTATCACTTCCATGAACCGCTGGGCGTGGTCGGCCAGATCATCCCGTGGAACTTCCCGATCCTGATGGCTGCGTGGAAACTCGCGCCGGCCCTGGCCGCCGGTAACTGCGTGGTGCTCAAACCCGCCGAGCAAACCCCGCTGGGCATCACCGTGCTGCTGGAGGTGATCGGTGACCTGTTGCCACCTGGCGTGTTGAACGTGGTTCAAGGTTTCGGCAAAGAAGCTGGCGAAGCCCTGGCCACCAGCAAACGCATCGCCAAGATTGCCTTCACCGGCTCCACGCCCGTGGGCGCGCACATCATGCATGCGGCGGCCGAGAACATCATTCCGTCCACGGTTGAGCTGGGCGGCAAGTCGCCGAACATCTTCTTCGCCGACATCATGAAAGCCGAACCGTCCTTTATTGAAAAGGCCGCCGAAGGCCTGGTGCTGGCGTTCTTCAACCAGGGCGAAGTGTGCACCTGCCCTTCCCGCGCGCTGGTGGAAGAGTCGATCTACGACGACTTCATGAAAGTAGTGATGAAGAAAATCGAGTCGATCAAACGCGGCGACCCGCTGGACACCGACACCATGGTCGGCGCCCAGGCGTCCGAGCAGCAGTTCGACAAGATCCTGTCCTATCTGGAAATCGCCAAGGGCGAAGGCGCACAACTGCTCACCGGCGGCAAGGTCGAGAAGCTGACCGGCGACATGGCCGGCGGCTATTACATCCAGCCGACCCTGCTCAAGGGCACCAACGAAATGCGCGTGTTCCAGGAAGAAATCTTCGGCCCGGTGGTGAGCATCACCACCTTCAAGGACGAAGCTGAAGCCCTGGCGATTGCCAACGACACCGAGTTCGGCCTGGGCGCCGGCGTGTGGACCCGCGATATCAACCGCGCCTACCGCATGGGCCGCGCGATCAAGGCGGGTCGTGTGTGGACCAACTGCTACCACCTGTACCCGGCCCATGCCGCGTTCGGTGGCTACAAGAAGTCCGGCGTTGGGCGTGAAACCCACAAGATGATGCTGGATCACTACCAGCAGACTAAAAACTTGCTGGTGAGTTACGACATTAATCCTCTTGGGTTCTTCTAACTGACAACCCGCTCTCACAGTTGAAATGCAATTAAAAATGTGGGAGCGGGCTTGCTCGCTCCCACATTTAAATCTTCATAAGTACTTGCGAAGTGCATTCGGCACGAAGAGGCCGAGTTAAAACAATAACAACGGAAGGTACTTTTCCCATGTCTAGCGAACCTACAAGTTCTTCTGTCGACTTCGAAAAAGTCGACTCCCAATACTTCCAACAACGCGAACTGAAAAAAGGCGCCGCCGGCTGGGTGCTGCTGGTAGGCCTTGGCGTTGCCTACGTGATCTCCGGCGACTACGCCGGCTGGAACTTCGGCCTGGCCCAGGGTGGCTGGGGCGGTATGTTCCTGGCCACATTACTGATGGCCACCATGTACCTGTGCATGTGCTTTTCTTTGGCCGAGCTGTCTTCCATGATCCCCACCGCCGGTGGTGGCTACGGCTTCGCCCGCAGTGCATTCGGGCCGTGGGGTGGGTTCCTCACCGGCACCGCGATCCTGATCGAATACGCCATCGCCCCCGCCGCCATCGCGGTGTTTATCGGCGCGTATTGCGAGTCGCTGTTCGGCATTGGCGGCTGGATGATTTACCTGGCGTTCTACATCATCTTTATCGGCATCCACATCTTTGGTGTCGGTGAAGCCTTGAAGTTGATGTTTGTGATTACCGCCGTGGCCGCGATTGCCTTGGGTGTATTCCTGGTGTCGATGGTGCCGCACTTCAGCATCGCCAACCTGCTGGACATCCCGGTGACCGAGGCCAAGGGCGCCAGTACGTTCCTGCCGTTCGGCTATGTGGGTGTGTGGGCGGCAATCCCCTATGCCATCTGGTTTTTCCTGGCCGTCGAGGGTGTGCCGCTGGCCGCCGAAGAAACCAAGAACCCGAAACGCGACCTGCCACGCGGCCTGATTGGCGCCATTGTGGTGCTGACCAGTTTTGCCTTGCTGATCCTGGTGATCGCACCGGGCGGTGCCGGCACCTACGCGTTGATCAAATCCGGCAACCCGTTGGTTGAAGCGCTGGCGTTGTCCTATGGTGGTTCGACCTGGATGGGCAGCTTCGTCAATCTGGTGGGCCTGGCTGGGCTGATCGCGAGCTTTTTCTCGATTATCTACGCTTATTCGCGGCAAATCTTCGCGCTGTCCCGCGCCGGCTACCTGCCACGCAAACTGTCGCAAACCAACAAAAGCAAGGCGCCGGTACTGGCCCTGGTCATCCCCGGCATCATCGGTTTTGGCCTGTCGCTGACCGGCCAGGGTGACCTGCTGATTCTGGTGGCAGTGTTTGGCGCGACCATTTCCTACGTGCTGATGATGGCCGCACACATCACCCTGCGCATCCGTCGCCCCAAAATGGACCGTCCATACCGCACGCCGGGCGGCATTCTCACCTCCGGCATTGCCTTGGTGCTGGCCTGCGTGGCCGTGGTGGCGGGCTTTCTGGTGGATCCACGGGTGGTGATTGGCGCAGCGATCATCTATGGAGTATTAATTGCTTACTTTGCTTTCTACAGCCGGCATCACTTGGTAGCGGGCACGCCCGAAGAGGAATTCGCGGCGATCCAGGCCGCAGAGGCCGCCTTGCACTGATAGCCGTAAACCTCGACGCAGGCACGTGCCTGCGTCGCCAAGGAGACACTGTATGGCAAGTTTTTCCCACGCGGTGGGTGCACAGACCTACCGCTTCGACAGCCTCAAGGACGTGATGGCCAAGGCCAGCCCCGCACGCTCCGGGGACTTTCTCGCTGGCGTCGCCGCACAGAACGACGGTGAGCGGGTGGCCGCGCAGATGGCGTTGGCGAATATCCCGCTGAAACACTTCCTCGAAGAAGTGCTGATTCCCTACGAAAGCGATGAAGTCACCCGGCTGATCATCGACACCCACGATAAACAGGCGTTTACCGCCGTCAGCCACCTGACCGTCGGCGGCCTGCGCGACTGGCTGCTCAGCGACGCAGCCGATGAACATTCCCTACGCGCCTTAGCGCCAGGGCTGACACCGGAAATGGCCGCTGCCGTGTCGAAGATCATGCGCGTGCAGGACCTGGTACTGGTCGCGCAGAAGATCCGCGTGGTCACGCAGTTTCGCGGCACCATGGGCCTGCGCGGGCGCTTATCCACGCGGCTGCAGCCCAACCACCCTACGGACGAACCGGCCGGCATCGCCGCGAGCATTCTCGATGGCCTGCTGTACGGCAACGGCGACGCCATGATCGGCATCAACCCAGCCACCGACAGCATCGCCTCGATCTGCGCCATGCTGGAGATGCTCGACGCGATCATCCAACGCTATGAAATCCCCACCCAGGCCTGCGTGCTGACCCACGTCACCACCTCCATCGAGGCGATCAACCGTGGCGTGCCGCTGGACCTGGTGTTCCAGTCGATTGCCGGCACCGAGGCCGCCAACGCCAGCTTCGGTATCAGCCTGAGCGTGCTGCAGGAAGGTTACGAAGCGGGCCTGAGCCTCAATCGCGGCACCTTGGGCCAGAACCTGATGTACTTCGAAACCGGCCAGGGCAGCGCCTTGTCGGCCAACGCGCACTTTGGCGTCGACCAGCAAACCTGCGAAACCCGGGCCTACGCCGTGGCCCGACATTTCAAACCGTTTTTGGTGAATACCGTTGTAGGTTTTATCGGCCCCGAATACCTGTACAACGGCAAGCAGATCATCCGCGCCGGCCTCGAAGACCACTTCTGCGGCAAGCTGCTCGGCGTGCCGATGGGCTGTGACATCTGCTACACCAACCACGCCGAAGCCGACCAGGACGACATGGACACCCTGCTGACCCTGCTGGGCGTGGCCGGGATCAACTTCATCATGGGCATCCCCGGCTCCGACGACATCATGCTCAACTACCAGACCACTTCGTTTCACGACGCCTTGTACGCCCGCCAGACCCTGGGTTTGAAACCGGCGCCGGAGTTTGAGCAGTGGCTGGCGAAAATGGGCATCTTTACGCAAGCCGACGGCAAGGTGCACTTCGGCAACAGCCTGCCACCGGCGTTTTGCCAAGCCTTGGCGCAATTGGGATGAAGGAGCCGCCTGTGCAACTCGACCTGCCTGACAACCCGTGGCTGGAACTGCGCCGCCTGACGCCAGCCCGTATAGCTCTGGGCCGCACCGGCACCAGCATCCCCACTAGCGCGCAGCTGGATTTCCAGTTTGCCCACGCCCAGGCACGGGATGCGGTGCATCTGCCCTTCGACCATGCGGGCCTGCGCAGTCAGTTGGCTGAACGCGGGCGTGACAGCCTGTTGCTGCACAGCGCCGCCACTGACCGTCACCTGTACCTGCAACGCCCGGACCTGGGACGGCGCCTGGGCGATGAGTCGGCCCAGCTGCTGCGCGATCATGCATCGGCCAATCCCGGCGGCGTGGACTTGGCGGTGGTGGTAGCAGATGGCCTGTCGGCACTGGCGGTGCATAAACACACCTTGCCGTTTCTGACGCGCCTGGAGGAACAGAGCAGCGCAGACGGTTGGTCCTTGTCGCCGGTCATCCTGGTGGAACAGGGCCGCGTAGCGGTGGCGGATGAAGTGGGCCAGTTGCTCGGGGCCAAGATGACCGTCATCCTGATCGGCGAACGGCCGGGCCTCAGTTCGCCGGACAGCCTGGGCCTGTATTTCACCTACAACCCCAAGGTCGGCCTCACCGACGCCTATCGCAACTGCATCTCCAATGTGCGCCTGGAAGGCCTGAGCTACGGCATGGCGGCCCACCGCCTGCTTTACTTGATGCGAGAGGCGTGTCGCCGGCAGCTGTCGGGGGTCAATCTCAAGGACGAGGCGCAGGTGCAGACCATCGAATCGGATGATCCGGACCTGATGAAAGGCAATTTCCTGCTCAGTTCACCGGATGACTGATCGCGGCACGATTGCGCTTTTTCACGCCATTAGGCAGCATCGAGTCACGGCCGCTTGTGTGGTCATCCCCCATTTGGAAGTTGAGGCCTGGCATGCGGATTACTCAAGCGACCCTGGAACACCTGGACCTGTTGACCCCGCTGTTCGTCAAATACCGTGAGTTCTACGGGGCTTTGCCGTTCCCGGATTCGTCGCGGGCCTTTCTGGAAAAGCGCCTGCGCCGCAAGGAGTCGGTGATCTACCTGGCCCTGGCGGATGATGATGACAAGAAGCTGCTGGGGTTTTGCCAGCTGTATCCGAGCTTTTCGTCGCTGTCGCTCAAGCGGGTGTGGATTCTCAATGACATCTATGTGGCTGAAGATGCACGCCGGCAACTGGTGGCGGACAACCTGATGCGCACAGCGAAGAAGATGGCCAAGGAGACACACGCGGTGCGACTGCGGGTGTCGACTAGCAGCGACAACGAAGTGGCGCAGAAGACCTATGAGTCCATTGGGTTTCGCGAAGACACGGAGTTCAAGAACTACGTATTGCCGATCAGCGAAGATTGATCGCGGTAGACCAAACACCTCAAATCTACTGTGGGAGGGGGCTTGCCCCCGATAGCAGTGTGCCAGTCAGCCAATTTGTAACTGGCATTGCCTCATCGGGGGCAAGCCCCCTCCCACATTTAGCCCTGCAGCGCTTGCAAGCCCGAGTACCACGACATCCTTCGCTACAAAACCAACACGCTTTTCACCTCTCAATCCGTATAATGCGGACCTTTCAGGGTTGTAAGAAATGCGGCATACACTTGTAGCCTTATTACCCGAGCTTCCGCACAGGCCTGCTGAGCCGGGCCATCCACACAGGTGCCATCCATGGATTTCAACCCGCTCGACCTTATCCTGCATCTCGACGTCTACCTCGACCTGCTGGTAACCAATTACGGTCCGTGGATCTACGCCATTCTGTTCCTGGTCATCTTTTGCGAAACCGGCCTGGTGGTCATGCCATTCCTGCCGGGTGACTCGTTGCTGTTCATCGCTGGCGCAGTCGCTGCGGGCGGCGGCATGGACCCGGTGCTGCTGGCGGGCCTGCTGATGCTGGCGGCGATCCTCGGCGACAGCACCAACTATGTGATCGGGCGAACGGCCGGGGAGCGCTTGTTCAGCAACCCGAATTCGAAGATCTTCCGCCGCGACTACCTGCAAAAGACCCACGATTTCTACGACAAGCACGGTGGCAAAACCGTGACATTGGCGCGCTTCCTGCCAATCCTGCGCACCTTCGCGCCGTTCGTTGCCGGCATCGCAAAAATGCCCTACCCGCGCTTCTTCGGTTTCAGCGTGTTTGGCACCATCCTCTGGGTCGGCGGCCTGGTGACCCTGGGTTACTTCTTCGGCAACGTGCCGTTCATCAAGAAAAACCTGTCGCTGCTGGTGGTGTTCATCATCCTGCTGTCGCTGGTGCCGATGATCATTGGTGTGTTCCGCAGCCGGTTTGGCCGCACCTCCTCCGAAGCCAAGCCGCAGTAACCTGCGATGTGGTCCCTCAGCGCCTGGCGTCGCCAGCGCTTGCTGGCCAAGCACCCGATTGCCGATGACACCTGGCAACGGGTGCGCCACCACCTGACCTTCCTCGACGGCCTCACCGCCGAGCAGGACCAGTGGCTGCGCGAAGCCTGCGTACTGTTCCTCGCCGAAAAACACCTGACCGCCCTGCCCGGCGTCGAACTGCACCAGGAACAACGCCTGCTGCTCGCCGCCCAGGCGCAACTGCCGCTGATGAACCTGGGCGACCTCGACTGGTACCAGGGTTTCCACGAAATCGTGCTGTACCCCGACGACTTCCTCAGCCCCCAGCGCCACCGCGACAGCAGCGGCGTCGAACACGAATGGGACGGCGAGCACAGCGGCGAAGCCTGGCAACAAGGCCCAGTGATCCTGGCCTGGCCCGGCGTGCTGGCCAGCGGTCAGTGGGAAGGCTACAACCTGGTCATCCACGAACTGGCCCACAAGCTCGACATGCTCAACGGCGACGCCAACGGCCTGCCACCGCTGCACCACGACATGCGCGTGCAGGAATGGGCCAGCGTGATGCAGAGCGCCTACGACGACCTCAATCGCCAACTCGATGCCAACCCGGACGCCGAGACCGAGATCGACCCCTACGCCGCCGAAAACCCTGCTGAATTCTTTGCCGTCACCAGTGAATATTTTTTCAGCGCCCCGGATTTACTGGTCAGCCGTTATCCACAGGTGTACGCCCAACTCAGCCGCTTTTATCGCCAGGATCCCCTGGCCCGCCTCACCCAACTGCAAGCCAGCGACCCGCGCTATCAGCCACAGGGCGAATGACCGTACGACGTCTGGCGCATGGCATCGGCGTCAGAATGTGCCTATAATCGCCGCCACTTTTAGGCCAATCCGGCCATGTTTCATGGCCAATTAACGGGGGCAACGCCCAATGAGCTACAGCAAGATTCCGGCTGGCAAAGACCTGCCGAACGACATCTACGTCGCCATCGAGATTCCGGCCAACCACGCGCCGATCAAATACGAAATCGACAAAGACAGCGACTGCCTGTTCGTTGACCGTTTCATGGCCACCCCGATGTTCTACCCGGCCAACTACGGTTTCATCCCCAACACCCTGGCTGACGATGGTGACCCCCTCGACGTGCTGGTGGTAACCCCTTACCCGGTGACCCCAGGCTCGGTTATCCGTGCTCGCCCGGTCGGCATCCTGAACATGACCGACGACGGCGGCGGCGACGCCAAAGTGATCGCGGTTCCACACGACAAGCTGTCCCAGCTCTACGTGGACGTGAAGGAATACACCGACCTGCCGCCCCTGTTGCTGGAGCAGATCAAGCACTTCTTCGAGAACTACAAAGATCTCGAAAAAGGCAAATGGGTGAAGATCGACGGTTGGGGCAACGCAGACGCCGCCCGCGCCGAGATCCTGAAGTCGGTTGCCGCCTACAAAGGCTGATACCCGCTCCTCATTGCCTCGGCAATTGAAAAAGCCCCGATCATTCGGGGCTTTTTTTGTGGGAAAAATTAAACAGCAAGTTCAATACTTTATAAACAACGTTTAACTTAAAACGAAATCCGAAGTATCAGGCTACAACTAAGCAAAACCCTACAAGCGCAACTCAACGCATGGTTTATTTGATCTGTAATTCCGGCCAGTAAACTCTGCGTTTATGAATACATCAGGTGATCGTTTAAAAGCGCTACTACGGGAAGTTCATCTTTCCGCCTCCGACTTCGCCAAGAACCGCGGTGTCACGCCCCAGCACGTGAACAACTGGTTCAAGCGCGGTGTACCCATGGGCCGACTCAACGAGATCGCAGAACTGCTGTGCATCTCCAGCCGTTGGCTGCGCACCGGCGAAGGCCCCAAACACCCACCGGCCAACTTCCTGCTGGAAGGCCCGAGCTCACGAAAAGGACTGCCCACCACCCGCGAAGCCAGCGGCAAATACCTCACAGGCCCCGCCTGCCTCCCGGAAAAAACCGACGTGGAGATCGACCTCCACCCCTCATTCACCTCTACCGAATGCATCCGCATCACCCTTCACACCCTCCAGGCCCTCAACGTAAAACCCGACCGCGCCCTGGGCGCCTACATGGTCGACAACAGCATGATCGACATCATCCAACAAGGCGCCACCCTCGCCATCGACCGAGGCCGCACCCAAATCATCGACGGCGAAATCTACGCGGTAGAACACGACGGCATGCTGCGCATCAAATACCTCTACAACCGACCTGGGGGCGGTTTGCGCATGCGCAGCCACAATGCCGGCGAGCACCCAGACGAATACCTCACCTACGAGCAGCGCTTCGAGCAGAACTTCCAGATTGTGGGTTGGGTGTTCTGGTGGTCCACCCTGAATAACCGCCGCCCGCCCGTGCCGCTGGATGAGCATTTATTGGGCTGGGAAGGCTCTAAATCGGATCCGGAGGTGGGCAACTGAGGTGAATGTGGGTATCATGCGGCCCACATTTGGCAGGGGGGTGGTTTTGCGCTATCCACCTTGCCTGGCGAAGCGGAGGAGTTCCCGCGGATGCCCCTACTATTCAGCCAGACGAGATGTGGGCTGAGCGATTTGAAGGCTGGTGAGGCTTGTCAAAAACAAGCTGAAGCAGTCCCCGAGAAGCCGGCCACAAGCCGGCTTTTTAATGTCCGTAAATCCCCCTAGTGAATTGTCCAACAAGCTGTTGGACAATTGAATGACCAAAAGCGGGCGGCTTACAGTCCGATTCGCCACCCTCTTTTCCATCTCCATCAAATACATCACCGCCCTCTGCGGCGTACCCAGTGGCTCCCCAAGCACCCTCGACGCAGCTACCATTGTCTCCTATGAGTTGACGGTATTACCGGTTCCACCCAATTTATCCCCTACTGCCCACCCATTAATCTGTGCCCATGTTGAACACAACGCCCAACCAACCTGAACAAAAAAAGGATTCAACCATGAGCACTGCAACCTACAACCGCTTGAACAAAGACGACGCCGTAGTCCTGCTGGTCGACCACCAGACCGGCCTGATTTCCCTGGTGCAGGACTTCTCGCCCAACGAGTTCAAGAACAACGTGCTCGCCCTCGCGGACCTGGCCAAGTTCTTCAACCTGCCGACCATCCTCACCACCAGCTTCGAACAAGGCCCCAATGGCCCGCTGGTGCCGGAACTGAAAGAGATGTTCCCGGACGCGCCGTACATCGCCCGCCCTGGCCAGATCAATGCCTGGGACAACGAAGACTTCGTCAAGGCGATCAAGGCCACCGGTCGCAAGCAGATCATCATTGCCGGCGTGGTCACCGATGTGTGCGTAGCGTTCCCGACCTTGTCGGCGCTGGCGGAAGGGTTTGATGTGTTTGTGGTGACCGATGCGTCGGGCACGTTCAACACCACGGTGCAGCAGGCGGCGTGGAGCCGGATGACGCAAGCCGGGGCACAGATGATGAACTGGTTCTCGGTGGCCTGTGAGCTGCACCGCGACTGGCGCAACGATATCGAAGGCCTGGGGAATCTGTTGTCCCAGCGTATTCCCAACTATCGCAACTTGATGAATGGTTATGCGGCGCTGACGGCGCGTAAGGACTAATTCAACCGCTGCACACACTAAGCCTGCCTTGAAACGCAGGCTTTTTTGGTTAACTAGCAATGCGCCATTAGCACACTCGCCCTAATTGAGACGGCACCGCCTCACCACTAAAGTCCTTCGCTTATTTCGAGTCTCAAGGAAGGACGCTATTGAATACCTTAACCAAAATCGGGCGCTGCCTGGCACTGCTGCCCGTCTTGCTGATCAGCACAACGTCGGTATTGGCCGATGAAGAAACACCGATCGGCGACTGGTCGATCATCTACGGCAGCGGCCGCGCCCATAAAAATGTGATGTATGTGGCCGACCGTACCTCCGTGGTGCCCTCGAACCACAACAAGGGTGCGAAGCTAGTGGCCGTCACGGTGGTGTATGAAGAACCGGGCAAGCCCATGATCGACGTGTACAACATCGAAGTGCAGTGCTCCACGCGCAAGCTGCGCTTTCTTAACGGGCAGTCGGTTGCGCCATTTTCCTACACCCTCACGCACTTGAAGGTCTCCAACACGTGGCAGACGCCAAAGGAGTTCTGGCTCGACCGCACGCTCGCGTATGTCTGCGAACCGGGCAAGAGCAAGGACACCATCCCCATGGGCAAGATGACCCACCTGCAGATGATCCAGACCACCAAGGCCATGTTCGAGCAGTTGGGGCCGACTCAGGAGAAGAGCCAGATGATCAATGACCTCGACGACATGCTGGGCAACAAGCGCTGAGCAACACTCACCTACAAGAAGGATTCACGATGCCTACATGGACAAGGCTGTTGCTGGCTGGGCTTTTGTTGCCCTCCGTGCTGTTTATCAACGGGTGCCACCTGATTGCACAATCACGCAGGGAAGGCCGGGACGTGCAAGAGGCGTTGGATTTATTCGGCAAGCCCGACTCGATGAAGAAGCAGAATGCGCCCAATGGCGACACGCAGGTGGTGATGACCTGGCACAAATCCTCTTCATGGACGACCACTGAAGCCGCCGGGACCTCAATGAATCACACCGGGAACGGGATGGTGTACACGGAGTATTACCAGCAGGTCGGGCACAGTTCGGATTGCAAGCTGGAAGCTACGGTGGATAAGACGTAGAAGATCGTGCTGTTCAGGATTGAGGATGGCCGAATCCTGCATGGCAAGTGCCTGAATGTGCCATTTGTGCCGGGGTATATACCGCCGGGGTTTTGAGGCTATCAGTCGGTTTTAACCCGCCAGCTCCCGCTCGATCTGCTCGATGCTTGGCAGGCTGGTTCGCAGCTCTGCGGGCAACGACGCAACCAGTTGATATTCCGCTACACCAATCGGTCGATTGTTTTCGCGCAGCGCATATTCGGCGACGACTTCGTTCTTGCTCTTGCACAACAGCAGGCCGATGGTGGGCCCATCTTGCGGATGTTTAAGCTGGGCATCGACCGCAGCCAGATAAAAGCTCAGCTTCCCCAAGTGCTCGGGTTTGAACTTGCCGGCTTTCAGTTCGATGACCACGTAGCAGCGTAGCTTCACGTGATAGAACAGCAGATCGACAAAGAACTCATCGCCTCCGACATCCAGCAGTACTTGCTGGTCGACAAAGGCGAAACCGGCGCCCAGCTCCAACAAAAAGTCGGTGACGTGCTTGATCAAGGCGTTTTCTATGTCGCGCTCCTGCGCGTCCAGGGCCAGGCTGAGGAAGTCAAAACGGTAAGGGTCTTTCAGCGACTCACGCGCCAGATCGGATTGCGGTTTGGGCAGATGGGTCTCGAAGTTGCTGACCGCCTTGCCACTGCGCTCCAACAAGCGGTTTTCGATGTGCATCACCAGCGAGTTACGCGACCAGTTGTTCTCTATCGCCTGGGCTATGTACCAGCGGCGGGGTTCGGGGCCGGGGAGTTTGTCCAGTAATGCCAAATGGTGATACCAGGGCAATTGTGCAAGCACCTCTTGCACAAATTCAGCATCTGGCCACGCCTCGGCAAAAGCACGCATGTACTTGAGATTACGCGGCGAAAAGCCCTTCATTTGGGGAAAGGCCGCACGCAAATCCTGGGCAAGTCGATCTATGACTTTGCTGCCCCAACCCTGCTCCGCCTGGCGGGTCAAAATGTCGCGGCCGATATGCCAATAGAGCAACACCAATTCCCGATTCACTGCCAGTGTTGCGCGCTGTTGCGCCGCATGAATACGGCCTTTCAGGTCGGTCAGCCAGTCACTGTAGCCCGCTGGTGGTGCGGTCAAGCCGATACAGGGTTCGCTCATGCCATATCACTCTGGAGTTTTGAGGCAGGCTAGTCAGGCGCATTGACGGTCACAAGGGGAGAAGGTCGTTCCAGGAAGGCCCCTTCAATAACCACAGAAACGTCCTGCTGGCCATTGCGGACTACTGACTTGACTCTCCCCTATACAGCAGCCCTTACCCTGGAACGCCTTGTTCAGGACCTCCCCATGACCCCGCGTACCCTGGTGATCCTTGGCCATCCTTCCGCCACCAGCTTCTGTTCAGCCCTGGCCGATACCTACATCCAAGCGGCAAAAACCGCCGGCCATGAAGTACGTGTCGTACGCTTGGGCGACCTGGCTTTCGAACCCGTCCTTCATCACGGTTACACCCAGATTCAGCCGCTGGAGCCCGACCTGCTCAGCGCGCAATCCGACATCCTCTGGGCCACTCACCTGACATTTGTTTTCCCGATCTGGTGGGGTGGCATCCCGGCGTTGATAAAGGGCTTTATCGACCGAATCTTCCTACCCGATTTTGCCTTTAAATACCGAGCCGGCAAGGCTTTTCCTGACAAACTGCTCCACGGCCGAACGGCACATTTACTGGTGACCCTGGACACGCCGCCATGGTATTACCGTTGGTTCTATCGCATGCCGGGCATTCACCAGATGCGCAAGACCACGCTGGGGCTTTGTGGTGTCAAGACTGCAAAGACGCTGCTGTTCGGGCCGGTGCTGGGCTCCACTGCGGCGCAGCGGGATAAATGGCTGAAACAGGCCGGCGCTTTAACGGAAAAAAGGAGTTTTCATGTACATCGGCAAAGCCGCACAGTTGTCGGGCACGACCATCAAGGCGATTCGTCACTATGAGGCGATTGGGCTGTTGCCTGCGGCACAGCGTCAGGGCCAATACCGGGTCTATTCGGCGCAAAACGTTGAGCTGTTGATGTTTATCAAGTGCGCGCAGCAATTGGGGTTCAAGCTCAAGGAGTTGCAGGAGATTCTTGCAGGCCACATAGGCGATGCATTGCCTTGGGAGCGGGCGGACCAGGCAATCGCAGACAAGAAGCAGGAACTGGCCCTGAAAATTGCCGCGCTACAGGAAATGCACGTGGGATTGCAGACATTTGAAGCACAGTTGAAAACATCACAAGAACAGTGCTCGTCAATGACGCAAAGATCCTGACCGGCGGTGAGCCGAATAAAATGGGTATTCGGCTCATTTGATGAGCCGAATAGGGCGCTTATTCGGCTCACCACCTGAACACCCTTCCCCGCTCATTTGCCCAGAATCCCCATGTCTGCTAGTGTCCCGCCGGTTTACCGTCTACCGGAATAGCCGCCATGGCCCGCAAAAAAGTTGCACTCGATTTCGAACAATCCCTCGCCGACCTGCAATCCCTGGTCGAGCGGCTGGAGAACGGCGAGTTGTCGCTGGAAGACTCGCTGACGGCGTTTGAGCAAGGCATCGGCCTGACCCGTGACTGCCAGAGCGCCCTGGCGCAGGCGGAGCAGAAGGTGCAGGTGTTGCTGGAACGTGACGGGGAGTTGGCCGAAGAACCTTTCGATGCGGAACAGCCCGAATGATCGACGCGTATCAGGCCAGTAGCCAAGCCCGGGTGAATGCGGCGTTGGAACCCTTGTTTGTTGCGCCAAGCCCCGAACTCAAGCGTCTTTATGAAGCCATGCGCTACAGCGTGATGAATGGCGGCAAGCGCGTGCGTCCGTTGCTGGCCTATGCCGCCTGCGAAGCCTTGGGCGCAAGCGCCGAACAGGCCAACGGCGCGGCCTGTGCGGTGGAGTTGATCCACGCCTACTCCCTGGTGCATGACGATTTGCCGGCGATGGACGACGACGATCTGCGTCGCGGTCAGCCCACCACCCACAAAGCCTTCGATGAAGCCTGCGCGATCCTCGCCGGTGACGGCCTGCAAAGCCTGGCGTTCAGCGCACTGCTGGACCCGGCATTGAGCAGCGTGAATGCCGAGATCCGTTTGCGCATGGTCACCGCCCTGGCCGTGGCGGCAGGCCCGGCCGGCATGGTCGGCGGCCAGGCCATCGACCTCGGCTCGGTCGGCCAGAAGCTTGATCAACAGGCGCTGGAATACATGCACCGCCACAAGACCGGTGCCCTGATCGAAGCCGCCGTACACCTGGGAGCACTTGCCAGCGGGCGGGCCGACGCCGCTCAGTTGGCCGCGCTGAAGACCTACGCGCGGGCCATCGGCCTGGCCTTCCAAGTGCAGGACGACATTCTCGACGTCGAAAGTGACACCGCCACCCTGGGCAAACGCCAAGGCGCCGATATCGCTCGGGACAAACCGACTTATCCTGCGCTGCTCGGGCTGGAAGCCGCCAAGGCCTATGCCCTGGAACTGCGCGACCAGGCCCTGGATGCCCTGCGACCTTTCGACGCGGCGGCCGAGCCACTGCGTGACTTGGCGCGGTATATCGTCGAACGCCGGCACTGATAACGGCGGCCTTTAGGGCCGCATATCGGCCAAGTTCGGCGCTCTGCGTGGGCAGTTTGCGATGCTTGAGGTAAACTGCCGCCTCTTCTATACCTATAACGATTCGCCTGATGCCCACGACGTTTCAAGAGATTCCCCGCAAGCGCCCGTCCACGCCCCTGCTCGACCGTGCTGTCACGCCGGCCGGCCTGCGTCGACTCGGTGAAGCCGAGCTGGAAACCCTGGCCGATGAGTTGCGCCTGGAATTGCTCTACACGGTCGGCCAGACCGGTGGGCATTTTGGTGCTGGCCTGGGCGTCATCGAGCTGACCATCGCCCTGCATTACGTGTTCGACACCCCGGACGACCGGCTGGTGTGGGACGTGGGCCATCAGGCGTATCCGCATAAAATCCTCACGGGCCGCCGCGAGCAAATGGGCACCCTGCGCCAGAAGGACGGCATTGCCGCTTTTCCGCGCCGCGCCGAGAGCGAGTACGACACCTTTGGCGTCGGCCACTCCAGCACCTCCATCAGTGCAGCGCTGGGCATGGCGATTGCCGCCCGCCTGCAAGGCAGCGACCGCAAGGCAATTGCCGTGATCGGTGATGGCGCGCTGACCGCCGGCATGGCCTTCGAAGCGCTGAACCATGCGCCTGAAGTGGACGCCAACATGCTGGTGATCCTCAACGACAATGACATGTCGATCTCGCGTAACGTCGGCGGCCTGTCGAACTACCTGGCCAAGATCCTCTCCAGCCGCACCTACGCCAGCATGCGTGAAGGCAGCAAGAAGGTGCTCTCGCGTCTGCCCGGCGCGTGGGAAATTGCCCGGCGCACCGAAGAATATGCCAAGGGCATGCTGGTGCCCGGCACGCTGTTCGAAGAACTGGGCTGGAACTACATCGGCCCCATCGACGGCCACGATCTGCCGACCCTGATCGCCACGCTGCGCAACATGCGCGACCTCAAGGGCCCGCAGTTCCTGCATATCGTCACCAAGAAAGGCAAAGGCTTCGCCCCGGCGGAAGTCGACCCGATCGGCTATCACGCCATCACCAAGCTGGAACCCCTGGACGCTCCCGCCGCCGCGCCGAAAAAGGCCAGCGGGCCGAAGTACTCCGGTGTGTTCGGCGAATGGCTGTGCGACATGGCCGCCGCCGATCCGCGCTTGGTGGGCATTACCCCGGCGATGAAGGAAGGCTCCGACCTGGTGGCGTTCAGCGAGCGGTTCCCGCTGCGCTACTTCGACGTGGCGATTGCCGAGCAGCACGCCGTGACTTTCGCGGCCGGCATGGCCTGTGAAGGCGCCAAGCCGGTGGTGGCGATTTACTCCACCTTCCTGCAGCGCGGCTACGACCAGTTGGTGCATGACGTGGCGGTGCAGAACCTCGACGTGCTGTTCGCCATCGACCGCGCCGGCCTGGTGGGCGAAGACGGTCCGACCCACGCCGGCAGCTTCGACCTGTCCTACCTGCGTTGCATCCCCGGCATGCTGGTGATGACGCCGAGTGATGAAAACGAACTGCGCAAGATGCTCAGCACTGGCCACCTGTACAACGGCCCGGCCGCCGTGCGCTACCCGCGCGGCAATGGCCCGAATGCGGTGATCGAAAAGGACCTTGAGCCTATCGAGATCGGCAAAGGCATCATGCGTCGCCAAGGCAGCAAGGCCGCCTTCCTGGTGTTCGGCGTGCAATTGGCCGAAGCACTGAAAGTCGCCGAGAAGATCGACGCCACTGTGGTCGACATGCGCTTCGTCAAACCCCTGGATGAAGCCCTGGTGCGCGAGATTGCCGGCAACCATGAGCTGCTGGTGACCGTTGAAGAAAACGCCATCATGGGCGGCGCCGGTGCGGCGGTCAGCGAGTTCCTGGCGCGGGAGAATATCCTCAAGTCGGTGCTGCACCTGGGCTTGCCGGATGCGTACGTCGAACATGCCAAACCGGCGCAGATGCTGGCGGAGTGTGGGTTGGACGAGGCCGGCATTGAGGCATCGGTGCGCGAGCGCATGGCGTTGCTCGGTCTGTAGAAACCGGATCAAAAGGTGGGAGGGGGCTTGCCCCTGATAGCGGTGGCTCAGTCAAAATTATGCTGACTGACACGACGCCATCGGGGGCAAGCCCCCTCCCACATTTGATTTGCGTCACCTTCAAATGCTATGGACAGCCCATGAAACGCCTTCGCCTCACCCTGTCCCTGTTACTGTTGACCTCCCCGGAACTACTCGCCGACACCCGCGACGATGCGCTGAAACTTCCCAACGTGGTCATCAGCGCCAACCGCCAGGTCCAGGCGCGCAACGACAGCAGCGCCGCCAACACCGTGTTCACCCGCGACGACATCGACCGCCTGCAACCCACCAGCCTCACCGACCTGCTAAGCCGTGTGCCCGGCATGCAAATAGCGCCCACCGGTGGCCGTGGCAGCTTGCCCGGGGTCTATATACGTGGCACCAAATCCGCACAAAGCCTGGTGTTGGTGGACGGCCAGCGCATTGCCAATACCACCTCCGGCGACAGCGGCCTGCAATATCTGAACGTCGACCAGATCGAGCGGGTCGAAGTACTGCGCGGCTCACGTTCGGTGATCTACGGCAGCGATGCGATTGGCGGGGTGATCCAGGTGTTCACCCGGCGCAATGCCGGGCAGGGCCTGCAACCACGTCTGAAGCTCGGGTTTGGCAGTAATAAGACCTGGGAGCGCAGCCTCGGCCTCTCCGGCGGCGATGAGTACACGCGTTTCAACCTTGGCGCGAGCCTGGATGAAACCGCCGGTATCAACTCGACGCACACCTCGTTCCCCAGCGATGGCGACCATGATGCCTACCGCAACCAGTCCCTCAGCCTGAACCTCAGCCATTCGTTCAGCGATGCGCTGGAGGTGGGGTTCAACCTGTTGGATAACCGGGGCAAGTCGGAATACGACAACAGCTTCGGCCGCTACGACGTCGCCACCGGGCAAACAGCGGGGCAAAAACCCTACACCGATTACACCGTGAGCAGCGCCAGCGGCTATGTCGACGCCACGCTCAACGAGCGCTGGCAATCGCGCCTGGAACTGGGCCATAGCGAGAACCGCGACACCAAGCGCGACACCCTCAGTGATGACTTCAGCGTGTTCAACACTTACCGCGACTCGGTCAACTGGCAGAACGACCTGACGCTGAATGAGCAGAACAGCCTGATTCTCGGCGGTGACTGGTACGAAGACCGCTTCCACGGCTCCACCACCCTCACTGAAAACAGCCGCTGGAACCGTGCGGCCTTTGTGCAGCATCGCTTCCATGGCGTAGGGTTTTCCACCGAACTGGGCCTGCGGCGTGACCAGAACCAGCAGTTTGGCGGGCAGAACAGCTGGAGCGGCACCCTGACCTTGCCGGTCAACCCGGACAACGACCTGCTATTGAGCTACAGCGAGGGCTTCCGTGCCCCGACATTCAATGACCTGTATTACCCGGACGAGTACGGCTTCAAGAACAGCAACCCGAACCTGAAGCCCGAAACCTCGAAAAGCTACGAAGTGCAATGGCGCAGCCAACTCAGCGACACCAGCCGTCTGGAAGCTTCGCTGTACCGCACCGACATCCAGGATGCGATCGTGTTCGACAGCGACGGCCCGCAAAACGTCAGCTCAGCGCGCATCAACGGCTTCGAAGCCGCGCTCAAGCAAGAGCTGTTCGGCTGGCAAGGCAACCTGGGGCTGGCAATAATTGATCCACGAGACCGTGATTCCGGACGTACGTTGGCGCGTCGCGCCAGGCGCACCGTGAGCCTGGACCTGGATCGCCAATTCGACCAATTCGGCGTCGGCGCCAGCTGGCAAGCGGTCAGCAGCAGCTACGACGATGCGAAGAACCAGCAACCGTTGGGTGGCTATGGATTGCTCGGGCTGCGCGCCAGTTGGACGCTGAACCATGAAGTCACACTGAACATGAAGCTCGACAACCTGCTGGACAAAGCCTACAGCCGGGCGCTGTATCAGTACCAGGGCCAGCAATATGGCTACCGGGAAGAAGGCCGGGCGCTGATGCTTGGCGTGACCTGGACGCCGGACCTCTAGCCGGGCGCGATCACTTCACACAGTCGGGCCACGGCTTCCAGCATCTGCCCGCTGGGCCGCTCCAGGCCTTTATCCGGCACCAGCCGTACCCGCTCAGCCATCGTCGGCCAGACCTTCCAGGCGTCCTTCTGCGCCTGGTCGCCCACCAGAATCATCTCCGGATCACGCTGCAACACCGACTCGATGCTCACCTGCGGCGCCGGCAGCTTGAGATCATCAAACACATTGCGCGCGCCGCACACCCTTAACGCATCGCTGATGATCTGCCCGCCACCCACGGTGTACAGCGGCTGATTCCATACCTGGTAAAACACGCGCAATGGCTCGGCGCGCTGATAGCGCTGACGCAGCTCGGCCAGGCGTTGGCGCAACTGCGCGGCCAACTGTCGACCCGCGTCAGCGCGACCCAATTGCTCGGCAATGGCCTGGACCTGGGTGGTGAGCTGTTCAAGGCTATGGGGTTCGGCGACGTACACCGGGATATTCAGGCGCTGTAACTGCTCACGCTGGGCCGGGCCGACACTGCCGGGCCACAGCAGGATCAGGTCGGGCTTGAGGCTGAGCAGGCGCTCCATGTCCAACTGACCGTATTGCCCCACTGATGTCACTTGCACCAACGCTGCCGGGCGTTCGCCGCCGTCGAGCACGCCGACCAGCACATCGGCTGCGCCCAGTTCGACCACAATTTCAGAGAGGGACGGCGCCAGGCTCACCACACGCTCGGCCGCCAGCGCCTGGGCACTGAATACCAGCAACACTGCCAGCCAGTGACGAATCATCCCAGTTGGCGGGGAATGCGGTAGAGGTAGAACAGCACCACGGTGGACAGCGCCAACAGGAACAGCGGCACCGCTTCCAACCCGACGAAGACCGACAACGCGCCGATCCAGGCCGGTACGGCCGCAACCAGCAACGCCGTGCGCCGACGGGCCGCCAGGGTGATCCAGGCAGCGGGTTCTTCGGGGGTATCGAGGGCTTTGGAGGTGGCGATCAACGCGTGTTTATAGCCGTTGAAGTAGCGCAGGCTGAGGAACATCGAGGCCACACCGGCAATGAAGAACGGCATGGCCAGCACCGGGAGCAAGGATTCGGCCTGGCCGAACACCAGGTTGAGCACAAACAGGGGGAGCAGCGCCAGGGCCAGGTACTGCCACCAATTGAAGGACAGTCGCCGTTTCACCTGGCCTCGGGTCACGCGCGGTCGACCTCGCCCTGGTGCTCGTTGCCCATCATGTGGTCGAGCTTGCTGGCCTTGGTGGCCAGGTAGAGTTTGTTATGCGGGTTGTGCCCGGTGTGCAGTGGCACACGCTCGGCCACGGTGATGCCCATCTCGGTCAAGGCTTTGACCTTGCGCGGGTTGTTGGTCATCAGGCGCAGGGATTTGACGCCCAGGTGCTCAAGCATCGGCAGGCAGATCGCGTAGTCACGCTGGTCGGCGGCAAAGCCCAGGCGCTCGTTGGCCTCGACGGTATCGGCGCCACCATCTTGCAACTCGTAGGCGCGGATCTTGTTCATCAGGCCAATGCCACGACCTTCCTGGCGCAGGTACAGCAGCACGCCACGGCCCTCACGGGCGATCGCGCGCATGGCGGCTTCCAGTTGCGAACCGCAGTCGCAACGCTGGCTGAACAACGCATCACCGGTCAGGCATTCGGAGTGCACCCGGCCGAGCACCGGCGCGCCATCGGCGATATCGCCCAGGCTGAGCACGACATGCTCGCGCCCGGTGGCTTCTTCGAGGAAGCCGTTCATGGTGAACGTGGCAAAAGGGGTAGGCAGCTTGGAAGCGGCGACGAAAACGACGGGCACCGTGTGCTCCTGATTTCAGTTTTTACAGAGGCGGCTATTGTAACAGCAGGTTCCTACAGACGCTTAAGCTGAATTATCGCTGATAAAGATCAATGGGTTCGATTGGCCTTCATCCTGGTTCTATGCAGGTCAGAACGGATAGGGTTGTTTCCAGCGCTCGAATATCGGCTTTAACTCACCGCTTTTCACCAGGGCCGCCATGCGCTGGTCAAAGACCGCCATCAAGCCCCGGCCCCGCTCGTTATCGGCAAACCCGATGTACAACGGCAGTTCGGCAATCGGCGTCAGCGTGAACTTCGACGGGTCATCGGCCTGATTGAGCACGTACTTGGCCTCGGTCAACGCATCTATATAGAAGTCCGCACGGCCGTGTTGCAGCATCGGCAAAATGCCGTCGCGACGCTCGACCTGGTTGAAACGGTGCACATTGGGCAAGTATTCCTCGTACTTGTAGCCACGCACCCAGGCCAGGCGGTAATTGCCCAGCGTAGCCGCCGTCGGCGCCGGCGTGCTGGCCAGCCCGAGGGCGTAGATGTGGTCGGAATCGAAGTTCCAGTGGGGGTACAACACGCCTTTGGCTTCATCGCGGTAGGAGCCGACCCAGCCATCCACCTCGCCGCGTTGGGCCAGGCCGACCGAGCGGGTGTAGGGCACGGAGCGGGTCTGCAATTTGATGCCGGCGGGCTCGAAGACCTGACGCAACACGTCCCAGGCCAGGCCCGTGCCGTCTTTGTTGGTGTAGTCGTTCCACTCCTCACTGGCCAGCATGATCTTGCCAGGCACGTCCTGCGCCTGGACCACGCCCGTAAAGGCACACAGCATTATCAGCAGCCAGCGGCGCACATCCATGGTGACGACCTCCTACAGGGCCTTGCATCCTTGATAACGCTATAGAGGGTAGCGCAGGTCGCCGATTCAGGGCGCCTCGCGAAAATGCTGATAACCACGGATGGCCGGCGTGATGTCCTGCCCGCTGCCATCGAGCAACGTTACGCCCAGCCCTGCCTCGACCCGGCCGATCACATGGATCGGCCAACCATCGGCCAGCAACGGCGCCAGTTCGGCGGATGGCAGGGTGAACGCCAGCACGTAGTCATCCCCCCCACTCAGGGCCGCCACGCGTGCTGCATCATCGCCAACAAACGCCAGCAGCGCCTGGGACAATGGCAACCGCTCGCGTTCGATCAACAGGCTGACCTTTGACGCCATCGCGATATGCCCGCAATCGGCCAGGAGTCCGTCGGAAATATCCATCGCAGACGTCGCCTTGCCACGCAGCACCAGCCCCAGGGCCAACTGCGGCTGCGGCGACCAGTAATGAGCCAACAACGGCTCGGCGATGGCTGCGTCGGCGCTGCGCTGGCCCAATACCAGTGGCAAGGCACCGGCGGCATTGCCCAATTCGCCGCCGACACACAGCAGGTCACCCGGCTGCGCACCGCTGCGGGTCAAGGCTTGCCCGGCCGGTACACGACCAAACACCGTCAGGGTCAGGCTCAGAGGGCCACGGGTGGTATCGCCGCCCACCAGGCCCACGCCGCAGCGTTGCGCCATGAGGTTCAAACCCTGGGCATAGCGTTGCAGCCAATCGGCATCGACGGTTGGTGTGGTCAAGGCAAGGGTAAATGCGAGGGGGTTGGCGCCCATGGCCGCCAGGTCGCTCACCGCCACGGCCAACGAGCGTTGGCCAAGCAGGAACGGGTCACAGGGGTCGGCAAAATGCACCCCGGCGACCAAGGTATCCGTAGAGATTGCCAACTGCTCCCCAGCGGGGAGCGCCAGCAAGGCGCAGTCATCGCCGATCCCCAGGGCTATACCTTCGCCGCCCTGCGCACAGGGCGCGGCGGCGAAGTAGTCGCGGATCAGCTCAAACTCGCCCATTCAGATTTCAAGCGCGATTCAGCGCTTGTACGCCTTCACTTCGGCTTCACGCAGGCGCGGGGCCAGCTTGTCGAGCACGCCGTTGACGAACTTGTGGCCGTCGGTCGAACCGTAGACTTTCGCCAGTTCGATACCTTCGTTGATCACCACGCGGTACGGCACGTCGACGCGATACAGCAGCTCCCAGGCCGACAGGCGCATCACGCACAGCTCAACCGGGTCCAGCTCTTCGATGGTCAGGTCCAGGCAAGGCGCCAGGGCGGTGTCGATCTCGGTCAGGTGCGCGTGCACACCGTGCAGGATGTCGTGGAAGTACGGCAGGTCGGCGAAGGTGAAATCGTTATCGACGCGAAACTGTGCTTCGATCTCGTTCAACGACGCGCCCGCCAGGTGACGCTGATACAGCGCCTGGGTCGCCAACTGACGAGCAGCGCGGCGCTTCTCGTTCTTCGACGGTTTGCCAGCATCGGCTGGACGTGGCTCGCGCGGGTTGAAGTTGTCGCTCTCGTCGGAAATCACTTGGCCTCCAACTGCGACAGCAGGCTGACCATTTCCAGGGCAGACAGGGCAGCTTCAGCGCCTTTGTTGCCGGCCTTGGTGCCGGAACGCTCGATGGCTTGCTCGATGGAATCCACGGTCAGCACGCCGAACGCAACCGGTACGCCGAACTCCATGGACACCTGGGCCAGGCCCTTGGTGCATTCGCCAGCCACGTATTCGAAGTGCGGCGTACCGCCACGAATGACCGCGCCCAGGGCGATGATCGCCGCGTATTCACCCTGTTGAGCAACTTTTTGCGCAACCAGTGGAATTTCGAAGGCGCCAGGGGCACGGATGATGGTGATGTCGCTTTCGCTCACACCGTGGCGAACCAGGGCGTCAACGGCACCGCTTACCAGGCTTTCAACCACGAAGCTGTTGAAGCGGCCAACCACCAGGGCATAGCGGCCTTTGGGGGCGATGAAGGTACCTTCGATGGTCTTCAGGGTCATTCGACAAATCTCTTAAAGAGCCGGGACGCGTGTATGACGCGTCCCTTAGTGATATTTGAACCGCGAACAAGGGGCGAAAATCGCCGGCCTTTATTCGGAGGGCACGTATTCTACTACTTCCAGGTCGAAACCGGATATCGCATTAAATTTCATCGGTGCGCTCATCAGGCGCATTTTGCGCACGCCCAGGTCACGCAGGATCTGCGAACCGGCACCGACGATGCTGTAGGTGGTCGGTTTTTTCACCGGCGCGTGGTCCGCCGTTTCGCGGATATGCGCCAGCAGCACATCGCCATCCAGCGGATGACCGAGCAACAGCACCACACCGCTGCCTGCCTCGGAGACCGCGGCCATGGCGGCGCGCAGGCTCCAGCGGCCCGGCTGCTTGACCATCAGCAGGTCGCGCAGAGGGTCCATGTTATGCACACGCACCAGGGTCGGCTCTTCGGCGCAGATGTTGCCCAGGGTCAGGGCCATGTGCACATCGCCTTCCACCGAATCACGGTAGGTCACCAAATTGAATTGGCCCAGTTCGCTGTCCAGTGGCTGCTCGGCAATCCGCTGAACGGTACGTTCGTGGATCATGCGGTAGTGAATCAGGTCGGCAATGGTGCC
Organism: Pseudomonas sp. CYM-20-01; assembly: GCF_023169845.1. Classification (NCBI taxonomy): domain Bacteria; kingdom Pseudomonadati; phylum Pseudomonadota; class Gammaproteobacteria; order Pseudomonadales; family Pseudomonadaceae; genus Pseudomonas; species Pseudomonas sp. CYM-20-01. The sequence continues at coordinate 6,183,857 of NZ_AP025169.1, forward strand.
CACCTTGATGTTGTGTTCGGCGGCAAAGGCTTCGAGTTCGGCACGGCGGGCCATGGTGCCGTCGTCGTTCATCACTTCGCAGATCACGCCGCTTGGCTCGAAACCGGCCATGCGCGCCAGGTCGCAGGCGGCCTCGGTGTGGCCGGCACGGGCCAGGGTGCCACCCGGTTGGGCCATCAGCGGGAAGATGTGGCCGGGGCTCACGATGTCTTCGGCCTTGGCATCTTTCGCGGCGGCGGCTTGTACCGTACGGGCGCGGTCGGCGGCGGAAATCCCGGTGGTGACGCCGGTAGTGGCTTCAATCGATACGGTGAACTTGGTGCCAAAGCCCGAGCCATTGCGCGGCGCCATCAACGGCAGCTTGAGCAACTCGCAGCGCTCACGGCTCATGGGCATGCAGATCAGCCCACGGGCGTGCTTGGCCATGAAGTTGATGTGCTCAGGCTTGCAGGCCTCGGCGGCCATGATGATGTCGCCTTCGTTCTCGCGGTCTTCGTCATCCATCAGGACGACCATCTTGCCTTGGCGGATGTCTTCAACCAGTTCTTCGATGCTATTGAGCGCCACGCGGCACCCCCTTGGTCAGGATTTCAGGTAGCCGTTAGCGGCCAGAAAACTTTCGGTGATGTTACTCCCGGCTGGCTCTGCGGCCTTATCGCCCAACAACAGGCGCTCCAGGTAACGGGCAAGCAAGTCCACTTCCAGGTTCACCCGGCGACCTGGCTGGTAAGACGCCATGATGGTTTCGCTGAGGGTGTGGGGAATGATGGTCAGTTCAAATTCGGCGCCGTTCACAGCGTTCACGGTGAGGCTGGTGCCATCGACGGTGATCGAGCCTTTATGGGCAATGTACTTGGCCAGCTCTTTGGGTGCGCGGATGCGGAACTCCACAGCACGCGCGTTTTCGCTGCGCGATACCACTTCGCCAACGCCGTCGACGTGGCCGCTGACCAGGTGACCGCCGAGACGGGTGGTCGGGGTCAGGGCTTTTTCCAGGTTCACCGGGCTGCCGGCCTTGAGGTCGTTCATCGCGGTGCAGTCCAGGGTTTCCCGACTGACATCGGCAGCAAAGCCGTTGCCCGGCAGTTCGATGACGGTGAGGCACACGCCGCTGACGGCGATACTGTCGCCCAGCTTGACGTCGCCCAGGTCCAACTTGCCGGTTTCAACCAGCAGGCGCACGTCGCCGCCCTTGGGGGTCATGGCGCGGATGCTGCCGATGGATTCGATAATGCCGGTGAACATGGCCTTCTCCTGGAAAACGGGACGGGCACTTGAGCGCCCGGTCAGAATTATACGCTCGCGGGTGGAAGCGGGATGGCAGTGACTCGCCAGTCGTCGCCTACAGCGCGCATTTCAGTGATCTTGAGTTGGGGAGCGTCGGCCAGTCTCTCAAGCGGCCAGTCCAGCAAAGGCCGGGCGGCGGAGCCGAGGAATTTGCCGGCGATGAATATCACGTACTCATCCACTAGGTCTTGCTGGGCAAATGCCCCCGCCAGGCTTGGGCCTGCTTCTACCAACACTTCGTTGACGCCACGGGCGGCCAAGGCGACCAGCGCCGAGCGTAGATCGACCTGGCCATCGACGCCCGGCACCACCAGGCATTCGGGACCACGAGGGAACTGGTTCTCCGCCGTCACGCAAGTGATGACCAACGCCGGCCCGGCCTTGAAGAACGGCGCATTGAGCGGCACGCGCAGGCGGCCGTCGATCAGCACACGCAACGGCGGGCGCGACATGGCCAGCGCCGTGGTCGCTTCGTCCAGGCCGAGTTCGGCGGCGCGCACGGTCAGGCGGGCGCCATCGGCCAGCACCGTGTCGGCGCCGGTCAGCACCACGCTGGCCTCGGCACGCAGGCGCTGCACGGCGGCGCGGGCGGCGGGGCCGGTGATCCATTGGCTTTCGCCGCTGGCCATGGCGGTGCGACCGTCCAGGCTCATCGCCAGCTTGACCCGCACGAAGGGCAGGCCGTGTTCCATGCGCTTGAGAAACCCCGGATTCAACGCGCGGGCCTGGGCTTCCAGCACGCCACTGAGGACCTCGATCCCGGCCTGCGCCAAACGCTGCATGCCGCGCCCGGCCACTTCGGGGTTCGGGTCCTGCATACCCGCCACCACACGTGCGACACCGGCCGTTACCAACGCGTCCGCGCACGGCGGCGTGCGCCCATGGTGGCTGCAGGGTTCGAGGGTCACGTACACCGTGGCGCCACGGGCCTTCTCACCGGCAGCACGCAGGGCGTTGGGCTCGGCATGGGGTTCGCCGGTGCGCTCATGCCAGCCTTCGCCGACAATCTGCCCATCGCGCACAATCACGCAGCCCACACGCGGATTGGGATGGGTGGTGTACAAACCCTTGCGCGCGAGTTCCAGGGCGCGGGCCATGTAATGGGCGTCGAGCACCGCTTGTTCGGCAGACGGTGGGTTCATTCTTTGGCAGGCTCCCGGGCCAGGCGGTCGATCTCTTCGCGGAACTCATTGAGGTCCTGGAAGCGTCGATACACTGAGGCGAAACGGATGTAGGCGACTTCGTCGAGCTTTTGCAGCTCACCCATCACCAACTCTCCCACCACCAGGCTCTTGACCTCGCGTTCGCCGGTGGCACGCAGCTTGTGCTTGATATGCACCAGCGCCGCCTCCAGCCGCTCGACACTCACCGGGCGTTTTTCCAGGGCGCGCTGCATACCGGCACGCAGTTTTTCTTCGTCGAAGGGTTGGCGGCTGCCGTCGGATTTGATCAGGCGCGGCAATACCAGTTCGGCGGTTTCGAAGGTGGTGAAACGTTCACCGCAGGCCAGGCATTCGCGCCGGCGACGGACTTGATCGCCCTCGGCGACCAGACGCGAGTCAATGACCTTGGTGTCGTTGGCACCGCAGAAGGGACAGTGCATGGTGGGCAGGCCACAAATAATGGGAGGGCCATGGTAGCGCATCCCCGTGGCAAGACAAGCCATAGCCTTTACGGTATATAGGCTGACTATTATGTTTCATATTTTTTTAAGCCACGGATTTTGTCCTTTCTGGAGCCGTACATGCAGTTACGACCACTTGTTTTGCTCACCCTGTTCAGTTTCCTGGTCGCCTGCAGCAGCGAAGCCCCCAAACCGACCACGCCTCAACCGACGCCCGCACAAGAGAAAAAAGTCCCCGGTATTGAAGACCTCGGCCCCCTGCCCGCCTATCAACGTGAAATCAGCGGCAGCCTGACCAACATTCCGGCCGGTGCCGAAGTGGAGATGGCGCTGCTGGTGATCGACGACCGTTCGCGCCCGCAACAATTGCTGGCCAGCAGCGTGCTGACCGGTAACGGCAAGCCCCTGGCCTTCCGCCTGCGCTTCAATCCTGAAGCGTTCCCAGCGGGTGCCCGGGTTGAATTGCGTGGTCGCGCCAGCCAGTCCGGCCAGTTGATCCTGCACCTGCCGGCCGTGCGCATCACCCAGGCGATCACCCAGACCACCGGCCCCCTGCAACTCGTCAAGGCCCCATGACGCCACCGCTGGGCCTGCAAGTTGCCCTGAGCGAACTGATCGGCGACGCGCAATTGGTGCCCTGCCCACTGCCGGGCACTGAGTTGTCGTTGTGGTTGCTGGATGCGGACAACATGGACCGCGCCTTCAGCCCCGAAGAAACCCGGCGCATCCTGCATGAACCGCCCTACTGGAGTTTTTGTTGGGCCAGTGGCTTGGCGCTGGCACGGTACCTGGCGGCGAACCCTGAGTGGGTCGCCGGCAAACGCGTGCTGGATTTTGGCGCGGGTTCCGGCGTTGCCGGGATTGCGGCGATCAAGGCTGGCGCGCTGGAAGTGGTGGCCTGCGACCTCGACCCGCTGGCGCTGGCGGCCTGCCGGGCGAATGCCGAACTCAACGGTGTGGAACTGGGTTACTCCGCAGACTTTTTTGCCGAAGCCGATCGCTTCGACCTGATCCTGGTCGCCGACGTACTCTACGACCGCGCGAACCTGCCGCTGCTGGACCAGTTCCTGACCCGAGGCCGCGAAGCGCTGGTCGCCGATTCGCGCGTGCGCGACTTCCAGCACCCCGCTTATCAAAGGCTGGAGATCCTTGATGCGCTGACACTGCCTGACCTGGCGGAGCCTTGGGAGTTTCGCAAGGTGAGCCTGTACCATTCGCGGCGCCAGCCCTTATAGTTGCCCCATTCCCGCTTTATTCGAGACGCCCCATGAGTGAGCCCACGCCGTACATCTTCGACGTCACTACCGCCAATTTTGACCAGGCAGTGATCCAGAACTCCTTCGAAAAACCCGTGCTGGTGGACTTCTGGGCCGAGTGGTGCGCGCCGTGCAAGGCATTGATGCCGCTGCTGGCGCAGATTGCCGAGAGTTATCAGGGTGAATTGCTGCTGGCCAAGGTCGACTGCGAGGCCGAGCAGGATATCGTTGCGCGTTTTGGTATTCGCAGCCTGCCGACAGTGGTGCTGTTCAAGGATGGCCAGCCGGTGGACGGGTTTGCCGGGGCGCAGCCGGAGTCGGCGGTGCGGGCGATGCTGGAGCCGCATGTGCAGATGCCGCCGCCGGCTGCGGCAGATCCTCTGGAACAGGCCCAGGCGCTGTTTGCCGAAGGTCGTATCAGCGATGCCGAAGCGGTGCTGGTCGCGCTGTTGGGCGAAGACAACACCAACGCCGCCGCGTTGATCCTGTACGCACGTTGCCTGGCCGAGCGCGGTGAATTGGGCGAGGCCCAGACCGTGCTGGACGCGGTGAAAAGCGACGACCACAAGGCCGCCCTCGCCGGGGCCAAGGCGCAGATCACTTTCCTGCGCCAAGCGGCCGACCTGCCGGACGCCGCCGACCTGAAAAGCCGCCTGGCGCAAAACCCGCAGGACGATGAAGCGGCCTACCAGTTGACGATCCAGCAATTGGCGCGCCAGCAGTACGACGCAGCACTGGAAGGCTTGCTCAAGCTGTTCATCCGCAACCGCAGCTACAGCGAAGGCCTGCCGCACAAGACCTTGCTGCAGGTGTTCGAATTGCTGGGCAACGATCACCCGCTGGCGAGCGTGTACCGCCGCAAGTTATTTGCCGCGTTGTATTAATCGCCGACCCAACTGTACAGCGGCGTATCCCCGCCGCTGCTGACTTTTACCTGGGCACTATGGCGCAGGCGCACCAACAGGCGCTTGCCCACCGAGGTATCGCCGGCCAAGCCTTCCAGTTGATCAAGCAGTTCCAGACCGCTGAGCTGGCCGGCCTTGCGCAACAGGTCCTGGGCGCCTTGCCACAGGTCATCATTGTGTTTGACCGGAGCCGCCGGTGCGGTGGTCGCGCTGGCAGCGGGCGCCGCCTGCAACTGCGCACCCAGCCGTGCCCAATCGCCGTCGTCCAGCTCCAGAGTCAAATCCACCGGCAAGTCGCCGACCGTTCCACGAATTCGCAACATCGTCCTCACTCCTGCACTTTTCTGACGAGCATGCTCCCATGCGGCTTGCGCAACGCCAAGCGGGCGGTCAAACTCTGGCGCCATTGTTATAAGATCACATAACAAAACTTTCATGTTCTGGAGTCCTCTCATGCGCCGTCTGTTGCTTGCTTTACCGTTTGCCCTGCTGCCATTGGCGGTTGCCCACGCTCATGATGATCACGACCATGAACACGGTAGCCTTGGCGCCCACGAGCATGGCGTAGGCCGCCTCAACGCGGTACTCGACGGCCAGGCCCTGGAGCTTGAACTGGACAGCCCGGCGATGAACCTGGTGGGTTTTGAACACCTGGCCACCACCCCGGCGGACAAGGCCAAGGTCGCCGCTGCACGCAAACAGCTGGAAAACCCCGTAGCGCTGTTCAACCTGCCCAAGGCCGCCGGTTGCATGGTCAGCAGCCAGGAACTCAACAGCCCTCTGTTCGGCGACAAGCCCGAAGCCGACCATGACGACGATGACGACGACGCCAAAGACGGCGCCCACGAACATCATCACGACCACAGCGAAATCCACGCCCACTACCAGTTCACCTGCGCCACGCCGAGTGCGCTGAGCAACCTGGACCTGACCCAGGTGTTCAAGACCTTCCCCGCCACCCAGAAAATTCAGGTACAACTGATCGGCCCGAGCGGCCAACAAGGTGTGGAAGCGACGGCCACAGCAGCCACCCTGAAATTCTGAGTTCACATGACCCACGCATTGATCGAACTGTCCGGCCTGGGCTTCAACTGGCCCGGTCATCCACAGTTGCTGGATATCCCCGCGTTCCGCCTGGAAGCGGGGGAAACCCTGTTTCTCAAGGGCCCCAGCGGCAGTGGCAAAACCACCCTGCTCGGCTTGCTCGGCGGCGTGCAGAAACCCAGCCAGGGCAGCATCCGCCTGCTCGGCCAGGAGCTGACCGCACTCTCGGCCGGCGCCCGCGACCGTTTTCGCGTCGACCACACCGGCTATATCTTCCAGCAGTTCAACCTGCTGCCGTTCCTGTCGGTGCGCGAGAACGTCGAGTTGCCTTGCCACTTTTCCAAACTGCGTGCACAACGCGCCAAGCAGCGCCACGGCAGCGTTGATCAGGCCGCAGCAGCCCTGCTCGCGCACCTGGGTTTGAAAGACAAAACCCTGCTGGAACGCCGCGCCGACTCGCTGTCCATCGGCCAGCAACAACGCGTCGCCGCCGCCCGTGCGCTGATCGGTCAGCCGGAACTGGTGATCGCCGACGAACCCACTTCGGCCCTGGACTACGACGCCCGCGAAGCTTTCCTGCAACTGCTGTTCGCCGAATGCCGCGAAGCCGGCGCCAGCCTGTTGTTTGTCAGCCACGACCAGAGCCTGGCCTCGCTGTTCGACCGCAACCTGTCGCTGGCCGAACTCAATCGCGCCGCCACGCCCGCAGAGGTTTGAGATGTATCTGTTCCGTCTAGCGATGGCCAGCCTGGCTAACCGCCGCTTTACCGCGATTCTCACCGCGTTCGCCATCGCGCTTTCAGTCTGCTTGTTGCTCGCGGTGGAACGCGTGCGCGTTGAAGCGCGCAACAGTTTTGCCAGCACCATCAGCGGTACCGACCTGATCGTCGGCGCCCGTTCCGGTTCGGTGAACCTGCTGCTGTACTCGGTGTTCCGCATCGGCAACGCCACCAATAACATCCGCTGGGACAGCTTCGAACACTTCGCCGCCAGCCCCCAGGTTAAATGGGCGATCCCGATTTCCCTCGGCGATTCGCACCGCGGCTACCGCGTGATGGGCACCAACGAATCCTACTTCGAGCACTACCAATACGGGCGCAAGCAGAACCTTGAACTGGCCAGCGGCCGAGCTTTCGCCACCGATCCCTTCGAGGTGGTACTCGGCGCCGAAGTCGCCGATGCGCTGCATTACAAACTCGGCGACAAACTGGTGCTGGCCCATGGCGTCGCGGTGGTCAGCCTGGTCAAGCACGATGACAAACCGTTCACCGTGGTCGGCATTCTCAAGCGCACCGGCACCCCGGTGGACCGCACCTTGCACATCAGCCTCGGCGGCATGGAAGCGATCCACATCGACTGGCACAACGGCGTGCCGGCCCAGGGCAAAGGCCGCATCAGCGCCGACCAGGCGCGCAACATGGACCTCACGCCGCAGGCCATCACCGCGTTCATGCTCGGCCTGAACAACAAGATTTCCACCTTTGCCCTGCAACGGGAGATCAACGAATTCCGTGGCGAGCCGATGCTGGCGATCCTGCCCGGCGTGGCGCTGCAAGAGCTGTGGAGCATGATGGGCACCGCCGAAAAAGCGCTGTTTGTGATCTCGCTGTTCGTGGTGCTCACCGGCCTGATCGGCATGCTCACGGCGATCCTTACCAGCCTCAACGAACGCCGCCGCGAAATGGCGATCTTGCGTTCGGTGGGTGCACGGCCCTGGCATATCGCGACGCTGCTGATCTTCGAAGCCTTCGCCCTGGCGTTATCCGGTGTGATCGCCGGCGTGGGGTTGCTGTATGTGTGCATCGCCGCGTCACGCGGGTATCTGCAGGCCAACTACGGCCTGGACCTACCGATGTCGTGGCCGAGCGAATATGAATGGACGCTGCTCGCCGGTATCCTGGGCGCCGCGCTGTTGATGGGCAGCGTGCCCGCGTGGCGCGCCTATCGGCAATCCCTGGCCGACGGCCTGTCCATACGTTTATGAGGAAGGCCTTGATGCGTCGCGTCCTGTTTGCACTGTTGCTGCTGCTTGCCCTGCCCGCCTGGGCAGCCGAGCCTAAAGAACTGACCTGGTCGGAGCTGATACCGCCGGATGCCCCGCCGGAAGTGCCGAACATGCAACCCCTGCACAATCTCTCCAGCATGGCGGATGCCCTGGAATCGGCCCCTGCAGCCAAGCAGGACCTGCCCAACGCGCCGGTGGTGCCAGCGCTCGATGGCCAGCACATTCGCTTGCCCGGCTACATCGTGCCACTGGAAGTCAGTGAAAACGGCCGCACCACCGAGTTTTTGCTGGTGCCGTATTTCGGCGCGTGCATCCATGTGCCGCCGCCGCCGTCGAACCAGATCGTGCATGTCAAAAGCGAAATCGGCGTGAAGCTCGATGAGTTGTATCAGCCGTACTGGATCGAGGGTGCAATGCAGGTCAAACCGTCCACCAGCGAGCTCGCCGACGCCGGTTACCAGATGGATGCCGAGAAGATTTACATGTACGAATTGCCCGAATAACGCTTATCGCCCTTTCATTGAGCTGAGTCAAAAGACCGAACGGAACGATCTTTACCATTGGACCTACAACTTTTAAACGTCCTTTGGAGCTCCCATGAACAAGTCTCTGCTCGGCGCGTCCCTCTTCGCGCTCGCCCTCGTTGCCCCTGTTGCGCACGCTCACGAAGCGGGCGACATTCTGGTTCGTGCCGGTGCAATCACCGTGAACCCGAAGGCCGACAGCGGCCACGTCAAGGTTGACCAAGGCCCATTGGCCGGCGCCAACCTCGGCGGCAAGGCGACCATGAGCAGCGACACTCAGTTGGGCCTGAACTTCGCCTACATGCTGACCAACCACGTGGGTATCGAACTGCTGGCCGCCACGCCGTTCGAGCATGACGTGAAGATCAAGGGCACCGCCCTCGGCGCCGCCAACGGCAAGCTCGGCACCCTGAAACACCTGCCGCCGACCCTGAGCATCGTGTACTACCCGCTGGACAACAAGTCGGCCTTCCAACCGTACGTGGGCGCCGGTATCAACTACACCTGGATCTACGACGAGCACGTCGGCAGCCGTGCCCAAGGCGCAGGTTTCAGCAACTTCAAGGCTGAGAACTCCTGGGGCTGGGCCGCGCAGATCGGCGCCGACTACATGATCAACGACAAGTGGATGATCAACGCCCAGGCGCGCTACATCGACATCAGCACCAAGGCCACCGTGGACAACAACGCCCTGGGCCAAGGTACTCGCGCCAAGGTGAACGTGGACGTGGACCCGATGGTTTACATGGTGGGTATCGGTTACAAGTTCTGACACCGACCTGACCAGCAACACAAACTCATGTGGGAGGGGGCTCGCCCCCGATAGCAGTGTGTCAGCCAACACCTAGTTGACTGAGCCACCGCTATCGGGGGCAAGCCCCCTCCCACATTTGGAGCTCAGTTTCTTCAGCTGTGGCGGTAGAACCGGTCCAGCAATGCCGGCAACCCCGCCCGCCACGCCCGTGGCTTGATGCCGAACGTGTGGAGGATCTTCTTGCAGGCGAGCACCGCGTGTTGCGGTTCTTCACTCGCATCCGGCCGGGCTGCGTGGGCCTGGGCAGTGGGGGACTCGATCGCCAACGGGTGGTAGTTGCGCGCTTCGGTGAGGATCGCCTGGCCCAGCGCCAACGGCGTGGTCGCCTCATGGCCGGCGTAGTGGTACGTGCCCCACAGCGGCGCCGCGCAATCGAGTTGCTTGAGCACCGAAATGATCACCCGTGCCGCGTCATCCACCGGTGTCGGGTTGCCGCGCCGGTCGTCCGCCATCAGCAACTCATCCGGCTTCTCGGCCCGGGCCAGGAAGCGCCCGAGGGTACCGTCGACGCTGTCATCCAGTAGCCAGCCGAACCGCAACAACACATGTTGCGGGCAGGTGGCGCGCACGCTCTGTTCGATACGCCACAACGCCTGGCCACGCAGGCCCAGGGGCACCGGCTCGTCTTTTTCGCTGTAGGCGGTGGCGCGGGAGCCATCGAACACGCGGTAGCTGGACGGCTGCAACAAGGTGATGTTGTGGTGCTGGCACAGCTCGGCCAGGCGCTCGATGGCGAACTCCTGGGCAGCCAGGCGGGTTTCGCTGACCGCTTCGGCCTGGAACCAGTCGAAGTAGTAGGCGAGGTTGATCAACGCATCGGGACGGGTGTCGTCGAGCAATTGGGTGAGGCTCGCGGCATCCCAGCCGTCTTGGGGCGGTTTGGGTGCGAGGAAACCGATGTCTTCCTCTGCACCGAGGCGAATCAGCGCCTGCCCGAGGGCATTCCCGCCGCCCAGTAACATAAGGCGCATTCGCATAGATTGAGCAGGCCCGGTCTGTTTGGAACGAAGGTTTTCTGGTATTGGCCAGAATCGTTGCATTTTGCGGGTTTGTAGCGCAACCGTCACGGATTAACTATCTTCGCATCCACCTCCCCGGGCTCATGCTCAAGGGCCGTGCGCGCTGGCACCATGACCTGCTGTGGATAAGTCTGCGCGAAGTGCACCTCGGCGCAGTTATCCACAAGCTTTTTCAGGCGCTGGTTGAACGCACGGCTCACCGCATACTGCCCGCCCGACACCGTGCGGAACTGCGCCGTCAGCACCACGCCGTTGAGGTCCATCTTGTCTACGCCAAACACCTCCAGCGGCCCTTGCAGGTTGTACTTGAGGAATACGTCGTCACGGATCGACTGCCCCGCTTCACGGATCAGCTCCACTGCCTTGTCCACATCCGTGTCGTAGGTGAACTGTACCGAGAAGAACGCATAGGCAAATTGCCGCGACTGGTTGGTGACCGCCTTGATCTGGCCGAACGGCACCGAGTGCACAAAGCCCTTGCCGTCGCGCAGGCGCAGGGTGCGGATGGTCAGGCCTTCGACGGTGCCGGCATGGCCGGAGTCGAGTACCACCCAATCGCCAATGGACAGGGTGTCTTCGATGATGATGAACAGGCCGGTGATCACGTCCTGCACCAGTTGCTGGGAGCCGAAACCGATCGCCAGGCCGACTACTCCGGCACCCGCCAGCAACGGTGCGACGTTGATGCCGAGGTTGGCCATGGTGGTGATCGCGCAGATCACCACCAAAATGATTTTCACCGCATTGCGCAGCAACGGCAGGATGGTTTTCACCCGCGTGCTGGGCTGGCGGCTGGAGCGTTTGTTGACCGGCGGCTTTAGCGCTTCCTGGATCGCCGTGTCGAGCACCACCCAGAACAGCCAGGTCATCAACAGGATCAGGCCGATGCTGCTGAGCGAGTCGCTGATCGCGCGACCAATCGAGTTGCGCTCGGCGAATTCAAACAACGACACGCCCCAGATACGCCCGAGCACTTCGATAAAGGCCACCGCCATGACAATGCGCAACAGCGCATGCAGCAGACTGAGGAAGCGCTCTTTGTAGGCGCTGCTGCGCTGGATTGCCACCTGGCTGCGGGATTTGAACAGGTGTTGCAGCACCGTACTGAGGAATACCGTGCCGATCAGCAGGATCGTGGTGAACAACGCACAGCGCAGCACCTTCTGGTTGTCGTCGCCGGCGCCGATCAGGTTGATCGCCGAGACCAGCACCATCAGCAGGATCGGCCAGTACCAGAGCCCCGAGAAGATCCGCAGTGATTGCTGCAGCGCCGGGTGCTTGAGGCGCTGGGCCAATGGCCGATTGCGGATCAGGTGGGCGACCGGGCGGCGCAGGCGAACCACCAGCACGCCGAAGATCACCGTCGCAAACAGGCCGGTGAATACCGCGATGCTACTGGTGATATTACCGCCCAATTGGCGTGCGATCTGCGGGCTGGTGAGCGCGTCGCTGAGGGCGGCGAGGAAGCCGATCAGGAACAGCGGCTTGGGGCAGTAGTCGCGAATGATCTGCACCGCCGGGCGTTTGTGGCCGACGTTGAACATGACGATCACGCACAACAGCATTGAGGTGGAAAAGATACCGCTGCTGGTGGCGTAGGCAAAACACAGCGCCAGCGCGCGGCCCACGGAGGTCGGTAGAAAATGGCTGACGTACAACGTGAGGGGCAGGCAAACCAAAGCCGGGAGTGTGTACGGCACGACATAGCCGAGAACGGCCTGGAAACGTTTGCGCCGCTCGAAAAACGTGCGTTGCCCCAGGCGTCGCACCATCACACGCCCCAGTAACGTCAGCAGCGTAAAGGCGCCGACCCACACCCCGGACAGCAACAGAAAGTCCCCGGCGACGCTCCACGGCGAGCGCTCAGCGGTCTGGTTGACCAGGCGGCCGACTTCGTTCGCGGCCCGGTCGGCGCGCAGGCGCCATTCGTCAATGAAGTTCTGATTGAGGTCCAGCTTCTGCTGCACATCATCGATGCTGGAGCTGATCGCCCCCAGAAGGCCACCTTCCACCAGCAACTCCGGCTTGGCCGGCGCCTCGGGCTCAGGCGCAGTGGCCGCAGCGTGTAGCGCGCCAGTGCCGCAAAACAACAGCACGCCGAGCAGTAATGCAATCTTGGGATTCAGCAAAACACCGGGCTCCTTCAAAAGGGTCTGTAAGGAACTGACGGGTTTGCGCCTTGAACGTTCCCCTCTGCCGTCTGTAGGAAGGCGGAAACTTTCAGCCAAAAATCGCAGTCAGCCATACACGGGGGCCTGGCCCCCACTTCTTTCACAGGAGCAATCATGGCTGCGATCCCCGACTGGGTGCCCATCACCCCCAGTGTCGCCATCACTCGCTTCACGGTGTTGACGGTCAATATCCACAAGGGCTTCACCGCCTTGAATCGACGCTTCATCCTGCCTGAGCTGCGTGAAGCCGTACGCAGCGTGGGCGCCGACATGGTGTTCCTGCAGGAAATCCACGGCACCCACGAGCGTCATCCGCAGCGCTTCAGCGACTGGCCGAACATGCCGCAGTACGAGTTCCTGGCCGACAGCATCTGGCCGCAATACGCCTACGGCCGCAACGCGGTCTACCCCCACGGCGACCACGGCAACGCGTTGCTGTCGAAATTCCAGATCGTGCGCTACGACAACCTCGACATCTCCCAGAGCGGCCATGAAAACCGTGGCCTGCTGCATTGCGTACTGCGCCTGCCGGGCACCGGCCAGGAGGTGCATGCCGTCTGTATTCACCTGGGCTTGCGCGAGGTGCATCGCCAACAGCAATTGCGCTTGATCGAGCAGCGCATCAGCGAGATCCCGGCCGATGCGCCGTTGATTGTTGCCGGTGATTTCAACGACTGGCGACAAAAGGCCGACCTGAGCCGCAGCGGCCTCAGAGAGGTCTTCGTCGAAACCCACGGCAAACCCGCACGAACTTTCCCGGCACGCCTGCCGTTGCTGCCGCTGGACCGGATCTACGTGCGCAATTTGAAGGTGCATAACGCCCGGGTACTGACCACACGGCCCTGGTCTCATCTGTCCGACCATGTGCCGCTGTCAGTGGAGATCGAGCTATGAACGTCGCCGTAGAACACATCGCCACCGACCAACCGCCCGACGACGCCAAGGCCCGCGACCGGGATTACGGCTGGCAGAGCGGCAACCAGATCGAGTTGCTGGAGAACGGCGAGGCGTACTTCCCCAAGGTGTTCGAGGCCATGCGCGTGGCGCGGCGGGAGATCCTGCTGGAGACCTTCATTCTTTTCGAAGACAAGGTGGGCCACGAGCTGCAAGGCATTCTGATCGAAGCCGCGCGGCGCGGCGTGAAGGTGGTGGCGAGCCTGGACGGATTCGGCTGTGGCGAATTGAGCCAGCCCTTTCTTGGCGAGCTGGCCGAGGCTGGCGTCATCGTGCAGATGTTTGACCCCGCATCCAAGACCCTGGGCATCCGTACCAATTGGTTTCGCCGCTTGCACCGCAAGATTGTGGTGGTAGATGCCGAAGTCGCGTTTATCGGCGGGATCAACTTTTCCGCCGATCACCTGGGCGATTTCGGCCCAGAAGCCAAGCAGGATTATGCGGTGCGGGTGACAGGCCCGGCGGTGGCCGACCTGCATCATTTCGCCCTGGCTCAAAGTGGCCGCCAGGTGCGCACGCGACGCGGTTGGCGGCGGCGCCAGCAGCGGCCTGCGTTGTGGTCCAGCGACAACGGTGAAGGCCTGGTGCGCTTGATCTACCGCGACAACGTGCAGCATCGCGATGACATCGAAGAGGCGTACATCCATGCACTGAGCAAGGCGCAACAGCGCGTGGTGATCGCCAACGCCTACTTCTTCCCCGGCTACCGCCTGCTACGCGAGATTCGCAACGCCGCGCGCCGTGGCGTGCAGGTGCAACTGATCATGCAGGGCCAGCCCGATGTGCTGCTGGCCAAGCTGGCGGCGCGCATGCTCTACGACTATCTGCTCAAGGATGGCGTGGTGATTCATGAGTACTGCCAGCGGCCACTGCACGGCAAGGTGGCGCTGGTGGATGACGAATGGAGCACCGTGGGTTCAAGTAACCTGGACCCGTTGAGCCTGTCGCTGAACCTGGAAGCCAACGTGTTGATTCGCGACCGAGGGTTCAATCAACAGCTGTACGAGCGCCTGGAAACACTCGCCAAAAACCATTGCCAGACCATGCCGGAAAACCGCAAGCCACGCCTGTGGCTCTGGCGATTGACCGTGGGCTTCCTGGTGTTTCATGTGATGCGTCACTTCCCCGCCTTGACCGGCTGGCTGCCTGCCCACAAGCCACGCTTGAAACCCATCGGGAGCCAGGCCAATGAGCACTGAATCCAGGTTTGCACGGTGGAAAAAACCGCTGACGATTGCCTTCTTCCTACTGCTGATCGTGCTGTTCACCCTGCTCGCTCGCCGCATTGATTGGAGCGAGGTGGTGCAGACCCTGGGCGACTTCAAGGTACGCACGCTGCTGATCGCAAGCGCACTGACGCTGTGCAGTTTCCTGGTGTACGCCAGCTTCGACTTGATTGGCCGCACCTACATCCGCCAGAACCTGGTGTGGAAGCAGATCTTGCCGGTAGGCATCATCAGCTATGCGTTCAACCTCAACCTGAGCGCGTGGGTCGGCGGCATCGCCATGCGTTATCGGCTGTATTCGCGATTGGGCGTGAGCACCAGCAATATCGCCAAGATTCTTGGCCTGAGCCTGGCCACCAATTGGTTTGGCTATATGGCGATCGCCGGGGTCGTGTTCAGCAGCGGCCTGGTCACGATGCCACCGGGGTGGAAAGTCAGCACCACGGCATTACAAGGCATCGGCGCGTTGTTGGTGCTGGCCAGCCTGGGTTACATGGTGGCCTGTCAGTTTTCGAAAAAGCGGGCGTGGACCATTCGCGGCATGGAAATCAACCTGCCGTCGGTGCGCATGGCGTGTCTGCAGTTGCTGCTGGGCGCCTTGAACTGGTCACTGATGGCGGCGGTGATCTTCACCCTGCTGCCGGCCAAGCTCGACTATCCACTGGTATTGGGGGTGTTGCTGATCAGTGCGATTGCCGGAGTGCTCACCCATATTCCAGCCGGGCTGGGCGTACTGGAGGCGGTGTTTATTGCGCTGTTGCAGCATGAGGCCTCGCGGGGCAGTTTGCTCGCCGGGTTGATTGCGTACCGCGCCATTTATTTCATTGTGCCTCTGCTGATTGCGCTGGTGATGTACCTCGGTGTGGAGGCGAAGGCCAAGGCGTTGCGGGTGAAGAACACGCCCGCCTGATTCACCGTGGACGATGACTCAAACCCCAAAGCGGCTGCGGTAATCGCTGGGCGCGAGGCCGGTGATTTTTTTGAACGTGGCGCGAAAGGCACCGGGGTCCTGATAGCCCACCGTCCAGGCGATATGGTCGATAGTGCCGTTGGTGAACTCCAGCATCTGTCGCGCCTTGCCCACGCGCAGGTGCTGGCAGTATTCGGTGGGTTTCAAGCCCGTGGCGTTGCGAAAGCGCCGTAGGAAAGTGCGCTCTTCCAACCCGGCTTCCTGAGCCATCGCCGCAAGACAGACATCCACCGCCCCGCTGGCCTGCAACCAGTGCTGAACCTTGAGAATGGCCGCATCACCGTGGCCAAGAATCGGCGCGAAGTTACTGCCACATTGGCTGGCACTGTCACTGTGTTCGATCACCAGGAACCGCGCCGTGTCCGCCGCGATGCTCGGGCCCATAAGGCGGTCGACCAGGCGCAGGCCAAGTTCGGACCAGGCCATCAAGCCGGCGGTGGTGATCAGGTCGCCGTCATCGACGATAGGCTTGTCGGCCTCCAGGCGCACCGCCGGGTAGCGGGTGGCGAAAGACTTGGCGGAAGACCAATGGGTGGTAGCGCTGCGCCCATCGAGCAGTCCACTGCGCGCCAGCATGATCGAGCCAATGCACACACCGCCCAGCACCGTGCCTGCCGCATGTTGTTGGCGAATCCACTCCAGCAGCGCAGGGGGTGCCTGCTCTTCTGTAAACTCGCCGATCGACGGCGGCACCAGCACCGCCATCATCGGTTGCTCGGGACCGGGATGACTGCTGAAGACGCGCACCGGTGTACCGGCGCTATCCACCTGCCAATGGCTGACCCGTAGCAATGGCAACTGCGCGGATTGATGCTCGGCGGCGATGCGATTGGCCACGCCGAACAGGTCAGTCAAGCCGTGCACGGCGGCCAGTTGCGCCCCCTGGTAGATCAACACACCCAGCTCAACCACGACCATTGTCAGTTTTCCCCCTGTTATTGTCGGTGCAGCCAATCCTAAGTGCGGACGCCAGCTAAGATACTGGGCCCATCAACCCATCACGAGGCAACACACATGGCCAAGCAAGCGCTCATCCTAATCGATATCCAGAACGACTACTTCCCCCAGGGCAAGTGGCCACTTGACGGCGTGGACGCCGCGGCGGACAAGGCTGCACAGGTGCTGCAGGCGTTTCGCAAGACGGGTGATGCGGTGATTCATGTACGTCATGAGTTCACCTCCGATGACGCGCCGTTCTTCACGCCGGGCTCCGAGGGCGCGCACCTGCATGGCAAAGTGCTGAACCAGGGCAATGAGCCGGTGGTGCTCAAGCATTTCGTGAATGCGTTTCGCGAAACCAACCTGCGTGCCCTGCTGGAACAGCGCAGCATCACGGACCTGGTGGTGGTCGGCAGCATGAGCCATATGTGCATCGACGCGGTGGTGCGGGCGGCGGCGGACCTGGGCTACACGGTTACGGTGATTCATGACGCCTGTGCGACGCGGGACCTGGAGTTCAATGGGCAGGTGATTCCGGCGGCGCAGGTGCATGGGGCTTATATGGCGTCGCTGGCGTTTGGGTATGCGGGCGTGGTATCGGCGGATGAATACTTGAAGGCGCAAGCGGCGGCGGCATGACCGCCACTTGTCGCTGCGGCGTCAGCGGGTCGCGATGATGAACAGGCGCGGAAACGGCAGCAGCACGGTGCCATCGGCCAGGGCTGGATAAGCCTGGGTGATCCGCGCCTGGTATTCCTGTAGGAACGCGGCTTTTTCATCGCCAGTCAACAGTGCGAGAAAGGGTCGCAGCGCCGAGGCTTTGAACCACTCCACCACTGCCGCGTGATCCGCCAGCGGGTGCAGATAGGTGGTGCGCCACACATCGACGGTACTGCAGTGCTGACTCAGCAGCTCGTAGTAGTAACTCGCGGCGTGGCGCTCATTGTGTTTGACCGCGCCGATTTTTGCAGACCAGGGGCCATCGGCGGCGACTTCGCGGGCCAGCCGGTGGGCGGGCTCATCCAGATTGTCCGGGGTTTGTACCGCCAGCGTACCGCCAGGGGTCAGTTGGCGGACCAGGTGCGGGTACAGCGCGGCGTGGTCCGGCAACCATTGCAGGGACGCGTTGGCCAGGATCACATCGAAGGCTTGCGCAGGCTTCCAGGCACCGATATCCGCCAGTTCGAAGTTAAGCGCCGGTAGCCGCTCGCGGGCGTCGGCCAGCATGTCATCGGAGCTGTCCATGCCGGTGACATGGGCTTGAGGAAAGCGCTCGGCCAGCACTTCAGTGGAGTTGCCGGGTCCACATCCAAGGTCAACGGCATTGCGTACCTCGGTATTCGCAATGGCCGCGACCAGATCACGGACAGGACGGGTGCGCTGCTGTTCGAACATCGTGTACTGCTTGGCTGACCAGGTCATCACGGCTTTCCTTCTTTTTGAGGGTGGCTGCAAGCCTAAATCTTGTGAGCAATGAGAACAAATGCCAGGATTGACGCACTCCCATACCTGAAAAGTATCCCGATGCTGGAACTTCGCCAACTCAAGGCCTTCGTTGCCATCGCCGAAGAAGGCTACATCACCCGTGCCGCCGAACGCCTGGGCATGCAGCAACCACCGTTGACGCGGATGCTGCAAAGCCTTGAAGCCGAGTTAGGCGTGGTCTTGATGGAGCGCTTGCCCCGTGGCGTACGCCCCACTACGGCCGGGCTCGCGTTACTGGACGAAGCGCGGCAGATTCTCGCCCAGGCAGATAGGGTTGCAGAGGTGGTGCGCCGTGCCGCACGCGGTGAACGGGGGCGCCTGGCAATCGGCTTCACCAGCTCGGCGGCGCTGCATCCCTTTGTGCCGAGCGTTTTACGGCGGTTTCGCGAAACCTTTGTCGGCGTGACAGTGGTGCTGGAGGAAGCCGGGACCGGCGAACTGCTGGACGCGTTAATACACGAGAAGCTCGACGCCGCGTTTATCCGCTCGCCCCTCAGCGGGACGCAATCGTTGCAGGACGAACCGATCCTGGTAGAACCCATGTTGCTGGCGCTACCGACGGAGCATCCCTTGGCAATCGATTCAGGATCGCCCCTGCCCTTGGCGGCATTGGCGACGGAGTCTTTCGTGCTGTATCGCCGGCGCGTGGGGTTGGGCTTGTATGACGCGATTCTGGTGGCATGCCGAGAAGCTGGGTTCAGCCCGCAGGTGGTCCAGGAAGCCCCGCGCATGACCGCGACCCTGAGCCTGGTGGCGGCGGGGCTTGGGGTGTCCATTGTCCCGGCGTCGATGCAGCGCTTGCGCGGGGATGGCATCGTTTATCGGGCGTTGACGGAGTGCCGCAGCCTGGTGGCGCCGTTGCATCTGGCGACGCGGATCGATGACAGTTCGGCGGTGTTGCAGCGGTTCAAGGAGATGGTTGTCACCGCCGCGTCGACTGAAGCTGACCACGGGTAATAAAAAACCCCCGAGGCCTGAGCCAGCGGGGGTTCTGTGTGTTCCGGGTTTTAAACCTCAGAACGGGATATCGTCATCAAAGCTGTCAAAATCCGGAGCCGGCTGCGGAGCGGCCTGCTGTGGCGCTGGACGCGACTCACGCTGCGGCTGCTGGCTTGGCTGCGGACGCGACTGCTGTGGACGCGGTGCCGAGTTGGACATGCCGCCCTGGCCCTGTTGGTCGCCCTGAGGACGGCCGCCCAGCAGTTGCATGGTGCCTTGCATGTCGACCACGATTTCAGTGGTGTAACGCTTGATGCCGTCTTTTTCCCACTCGCGGGTCTGCAGCTTGCCTTCGATATAGACCTGCGAACCTTTGCGCAGGTACTCGCCGGCGATCTCTGCGACCTTGCCGAACATCGACACACGGTGCCATTCGGTTTTCTCGACCTTCTGGCCGGTCTGCTTGTCGGTCCACTGTTCGCTGGTCGCCAGACTCAGGTTGGTCACGGCGTTACCGTTAGGCAAGTAGCGAACTTCGGGATCCTGGCCGCACGTACCGACCAATATGACTTTGTTAACCCCACGGGCCATAACGTTCTCCTAGGCTGGGCGCGCTGTCGGCACTGGGTTGACCAGCTGCTCGAGCGTCGCGCGATCCAATAATTCGGTGTCCAATTTGATGTAGATGGCGGCTTCTTCAGCAACAACCACGGCATCGGTAACCCCAGTAACGGCCTTAAGGCGCTCGACCAGACCGGCTTCGCGGATCGCTTCGGGCGATAACGGCAAACGCAGACTCGTCACATAGGGAGGTTCGCGCATGGTAACAGCAAAGGCTAGCCAGAGGGCAGCCAGACCTGCGCATCCAAGGAACACAACCGACAAACCGCCATGCTGGAACATCCAGCCACCCATGATGCCGCCCAGTGCGGAACCCAGGAACTGACTGGTGGAATACACCCCCATCGCCGTCCCTTTGCCGCCGGCCGGTGAAACTTTACTGATCAGCGAAGGCAGCGATGCCTCCAGCAGGTTGAACGCGGTGAAGAACACCACCGTGCCGATTACCAGCGCTCGCAGGCTGTCGCCGAACTGCCAGAAGAATAGCTCAGTGAGCATCAGCGTCGCGACGGCGCCGAGCAAAACTCGTTTCATTTTGCGTTTCTTCTCGCCATAGATGATGAACGGGATCATGGCGAAGAACGAAATCAGCAACGCTGTGAGGTAGACCCACCAGTGCTGCTCCTTGGGCAGGCCGGCTTTTGACACCAGCGCCAGGGGCAAGGCGACAAAGCTGCACATCAGCATGGCGTGCAACACAAAGATACCTAAATCCAGGCGGAGCAGGTCCGGGTGCTTGAGCGTCGGCAACAGGGCTTTGCGCGCAACGCCGGACTCACGGTGCTGCAACGTGCCGGTGGAGCGCGGCACCATAAAGGCCACGATCACGATGCCGAACAGTGCCATGCCGCCGGTGGCGAGAAACAGCCCGTGCAGCCCGAACGCGCGGGTCAGCAAGGGGCCGACCACCATGGCCACGGCAAACGACAGGCCGATGGTCATGCCGATCATGGCCATGGCCTTGGTGCGGTGTTGTTCGCGGGTCAGGTCCGACAGCAACGCCATGACCGCAGCGGAAATCGCGCCGGCGCCTTGGAGGATACGCCCGGCGATCACGCCCCAGATGGAATCGGCTTGAGCCGCGAGCACGCTGCCGAGGGCAAACACGATCAGCCCCAGGTAGATCACCGGGCGGCGACCAATGCGGTCGGAAATGATCCCGAACGGTATCTGAAAAATCGCCTGGGTCAGGCCGTAGGCACCAATGGCCAGGCCGATCAATGCGGGGGTCGCGCCAGCGAGATCCATGCCATAGGTCGCCAGTACCGGCAACACCATAAACATGCCCAGCATACGGAAGGCGAACACCAGGGCCAGACCGCTTGCCGCTCGGGTCTCGCCGCTACTCATGCGTTCGCTGTGGGGATCGTGCATGGAAAAACCTCGTGTGAACCGGCGGCGATTCTACCAGTCCCATCGATTGAGAGGGTATATGCGGCGCTTTGCCGCGCAGCTTTCATCTAAGGCTGCACACGGCCTTTTGACAGTGTATATTCATCCAGTCTTTAGCCGTATACTCCGGCATTATTTATGCCCGCCGTGCGAGGCCATCTTGGACAAGATCCTGATTCGTGGGGCTAGAACCCACAACCTGAAGAACATCGACCTGACCCTGCCCCGGGACAAACTGATCGTCATCACCGGCTTGTCCGGGTCCGGCAAATCGTCGCTGGCGTTCGACACGCTGTATGCCGAAGGCCAGCGCCGCTATGTGGAATCGCTGTCGGCCTACGCCCGGCAGTTCCTGTCGATGATGGAAAAGCCCGATGTCGACACCATTGAAGGCTTGTCGCCGGCGATCTCCATCGAGCAGAAGTCGACCTCCCATAACCCGCGTTCCACCGTGGGCACCATCACCGAAATCTACGACTACCTGCGCCTGCTGTATGCACGCGTGGGTATTCCGCGTTGCCCTGACCACGACATACCCCTGGAAGCCCAGACCGTCAGCCAGATGGTCGACCTGGTGCTGGCCCAGCCGGAAGGCGCCAAGCTGATGCTGCTGGCACCGGTGATTCGTGAGCGCAAGGGCGAACACCTTTCCGTCTTCGAAGAGCTGCGGGCGCAAGGTTTTGTGCGGGCACGGATCAACGGCAAGCTGTATGAGCTGGACGAAGCGCCGAAGCTCGACAAGCAGAAGAAGCACTCGATCGATGTCGTGGTCGACCGCTTCAAGGTGCGCGCCGACCTGCAGCAGCGCCTGGCGGAATCCTTCGAAACCGCATTGAAACTGGCCGACGGTATTGCGCTGGTAGCACCGATGGACGACGAACCGGGCGAAGAGATCATCTTCTCCGCCCGCTTTGCCTGCCCGATCTGCGGCCATGCCATCAGCGAGTTGGAACCCAAGCTGTTTTCCTTCAACAACCCGGCCGGCGCCTGCCCGACCTGCGATGGCCTGGGCGTTAAGCAGTTCTTCGATATCAAGCGCCTGGTCAACGGTGACCTGACGCTGGCGGAGGGCGCCATACGCGGCTGGGACAGGCGCAACGTCTATTACTTCCAAATGCTGGGGTCGCTGGCGTCGCACTATAAATTCAGCCTCGAAGTGCCTTTCAATCAACTGCCGGCGGACCAGCAGAAAGTCATCCTTCACGGCAGCGGTTCGCAGAACGTCGACTTCAAGTACCTGAACGACCGTGGCGATATCGTCAAACGCTCCCACCCGTTCGAAGGCATCGTGCCGAACCTTGAGCGTCGCTACCGCGAGACCGAATCGGCCAGCGTGCGCGAAGAGTTGGCGAAATTCCTCAGCACCCAGCCTTGCCCGGATTGCCGCGGCACTCGCCTGCGTCGTGAGGCACGGCATGTGTGGGTCGGCGAGAAGACATTGCCAGCGGTGACCAACCTGCCGATCGGTGATGCCTGCGAATACTTTGGCGTGCTCAAGCTGACCGGTCGCCGTGGGGAGATCGCCGACAAGATCCTCAAGGAAATCCGCGAGCGGCTGCAGTTCCTGGTCAACGTTGGCCTGGACTACCTGTCGCTGGATCGCAGCGCCGATACCTTGTCTGGCGGTGAAGCCCAACGGATTCGCCTGGCCAGCCAGATTGGCGCCGGTCTCGTGGGGGTGTTGTACATTCTTGATGAGCCGTCCATTGGTTTGCACCAGCGGGACAACGATCGCCTGCTGGGTACGTTGAAACACCTGCGGGATATCGGCAACACGGTGATCGTGGTCGAGCACGATGAAGACGCGATTCGCCTGGCGGATTACGTGGTTGATATCGGCCCGGGCGCGGGCGTGCATGGCGGACATATTGTCGCCGAGGGCACGCCTGCAGAAGTCATGGCGCACCCGGACTCGCTGACCGGTAAGTACCTGTCCGGCCGGGTGAAGATCGAAGTACCGGCAAAGCGCACTCCACGTAACAAGAAGCTGGCGCTGCACCTCAAGGGCGCACGCGGCAACAACCTGCGCAATGTAGACCTGGAAATCCCGCTGGGGCTGCTGACCTGCGTGACCGGTGTTTCCGGCTCCGGCAAGTCGACGCTGATCAACAACACGCTGTTCCCGTTGAGTGCCACTGCCCTGAATGGCGCGACCACCCTGGAAGCAGCGGCCCATGACAGCATCAAGGGCCTGGAGCACCTAGATAAGGTGGTCGATATCGACCAAAGCCCGATTGGCCGTACCCCACGCTCCAACCCGGCGACCTACACCGGACTGTTCACGCCGATTCGTGAGCTGTTTGCGGGCGTACCGGAATCACGCTCACGGGGCTACGGACCGGGTCGGTTCTCGTTCAACGTCAAGGGCGGCCGCTGTGAAGCGTGCCAGGGCGATGGCTTGATCAAGGTGGAGATGCACTTCCTCCCGGACATCTACGTGCCGTGCGATGTGTGTAAGAGCAAGCGCTATAACCGCGAAACGCTGGAGATCAAATACAAGGGCAAGAGCATCCACGAAACCCTCGAGATGACCATCGAGGAAGCGCGGGAGTTCTTCGACGCCGTTCCGGCACTCGCGCGCAAGCTGCAGACCCTGATGGATGTGGGCCTGTCGTATATCAAGCTGGGGCAGTCGGCGACCACGCTGTCCGGTGGTGAAGCGCAACGGGTGAAACTGTCCCGCGAGCTGTCCAAGCGCGATACCGGCAAGACCCTGTATATCCTTGATGAGCCGACCACCGGCCTGCACTTCGCGGATATCCAGCAATTGTTGGACGTGCTGCACCGCCTGCGCGACCACGGCAACACCGTGGTAGTGATCGAGCACAACCTTGACGTGATCAAGACTGCCGATTGGCTGGTAGACCTCGGGCCGGAAGGTGGTTCCAAGGGCGGTCAGATTATCGCTGTGGGCACGCCGGAGCAGGTCTCCGAAATGCCGCAGTCGCACACTGGTTACTACTTGAAGCCGTTGCTGGAGCGCGACCGGGCCTGACTTTTTCAGGCTCAATAAAAAGCCCCTGTCACTTTACGGTGACAGGGGGTTTTTCGTATCCGGGAATCAGAACTGCGATTGCAGGTAATTCTCCAGGCCGATCAGCTTGATCAGGCCCAGCTGCTTTTCCAACCAGTAGGTGTGATCTTCTTCGGTGTCATTCAACTGCACGCGCAGGATTTCCCGCGTGACAAAGTCGCTGTGCTGCTCACAGAGCTCGATGCCTTTGCAAAGCGCAGCACGGACCTTGTACTCGAGACGCAGGTCGGCAGCGAGCATGTCAGGGACCGTGGTGCCCACATCCAGGTCATCCGGACGCATACGTGGCGTGCCTTCGAGCATGAGGATACGGCGCATCAGTGCGTCGGCGTGCTGTGCCTCTTCTTCCATTTCGTGGTTGATACGCTCGTAGAGCTCAGTAAAGCCCCAGTCTTCGTACATACGCGAGTGGATGAAATATTGGTCACGAGCCGCCAGTTCGCCCGTCAGCAACGTGTTGAGGTAATCGATTACGTCGGGGTGACCTTGCATCGCCCTACATCTCCCTGCTTGAAAGTCTGTAGTTTGAACCATGATGACTCGAAGGTCACGGGACCAACGGCAGAAAAGTGAAGATTTTCCGAGAAAAGTGGCGGAATTAACGCAAAAACCGCCCAAATGAGGGCGGTTCTGCTTATCGTTTAGAGTCAGTTAAGCGATACACCCAGCGCCTTTGCGATTGCTTCTCCATAAGCCGGATCGGCCTTGTAGAAATGCTGCAGTTGGCGCTGAACCACGTCAGTGGAAACACCCCCCATTGCGCCGGCAATGTTGTTGGTGAGCAAGTCTTTCTGCTCATCGCTCATCAAGCGGAACAGTGCACCGGCATGGCTGTAGTAATCGGTGTCTTCACGGTGATCGTAGCGATCAGCCGCACCGCTCAAGGCCAAGGCAGGCTCAGCGTACTGAGGAGCCTGTTTCGGCGCATCGGCGTAGCTGTTCGGCTCGTAGTTAGGTGCAGCACCGCCGTTGCTGCCGAACGCCATCGAACCATCACGCTGGTAGCTGTTCACCGGGCTACGTGGGGCGTTCACCGGCAAGTGCTGGTGATTGGTGCCGACACGGTAGCGGTGGGCATCTGCGTAGGCAAAGACACGACCTTGCAGCATGCGGTCTGGCGACAGGCCTACGCCTGGAACCATGTTGCTCGGGCCGAATGCGGCTTGTTCCACTTCAGCAAAGTAGTTCTGCGGGTTGCGGTTCAACTCCAGTTCGCCGACTTCAATCAAAGGGAATTCCTTCTGCGACCAGGTTTTGGTCACATCGAAAGGATTCTCGTAATGAGCGTTGGCCTGGGCCTCGGTCATGATCTGGATGCACACGCGCCATTTCGGGAAATCACCGCGCTCGATCGCACCAAACAGATCGCGCTGGGCATAGTCCGGATCAGTACCGGCCAGGCGAGCAGCTTCGGCGGGTGCCAGATTCTTGATGCCCTGTTTGGTCTTGTAGTGCCACTTGACCCAGTGACGCTCGCCCTTGGCGTTTATCAGGCTATAGGTGTGGCTGCCAAAGCCGTGCATGTGGCGGTAGCCATCAGGGATGCCACGGTCCGAGAACAGGATGGTGACCTGGTGCAGCGCCTCTGGCGAGTGAGACCAGAAGTCCCACATCATTTGCGCGCTCTTCAGGTTGCTTTGCGGCAGACGCTTCTGGGTGTGGATGAAGTCAGGGAACTTCAATGGGTCGCGAATGAAGAATACCGGGGTGTTGTTGCCAACGATGTCCCAGTTGCCTTCTTCGGTATAGAACTTCAGGGCGAAGCCGCGTGGGTCGCGCTCGGTATCCGCCGAACCGCGTTCGCCACCCACTGTGGAGAATCGCAAGAAGGTAGGCGTTTGCTTACCGACGGACTCGAACAGTTTGGCGCTGGTGTATTGAGTAATGTCTTGGGTAACCGTGAAGGTGCCGTAGGCACCCGAGCCCTTGGCGTGTACGCGGCGCTCCGGGATGTTTTCACGGTTGAAGTGAGCGAGCTTCTCGATCAGGTGAAAATCGTCGAGGAGCAACGGACCGCGCGGGCCGGCAGAACGGGAATTCTGGTTGTCCGCAACGGGAGCGCCGCTGGCGGTAGTAAGGATTTTATTCTGGCTCATGTTCAATTTCCCTCAGGTCAGACTTGGAACTGCCGGCTAATCGGCTTGGAGGGAGTATTGATCATCAATATGACGTCTACAAATTCATTAAATTGTAGGCTTCGATAGAAAATAACTACCAAACTCCCCGCGACTCATAGTGCCAAGCACAACCGACAGAAAATTGTACAAATCGCGCTTTTCTTACGCGCACAAAAAACCGGGCACTAGGCCCGGTTCTTCGTTACAGCTTGTCGTCTTACTCGGCGCTTACAGCTTCGCCAGCAGTAGCACGATCAACCAACTCGACGTACGCCATAGGCGCGTTGTCGCCAGCGCGGAAACCGCACTTGAGGATGCGCAGGTAGCCACCCTCACGGGTAGCGTAACGCTTGCCCAGATCGTTGAAGAGCTTACCAACGATAGCTTTCGAACGAGTACGGTCGAAAGCCAGACGGCGGTTAGCCAGGCTGTCTGTCTTGGCCAAAGTAATCAGCGGCTCAGCAACGCGACGCAGTTCTTTAGCTTTCGGCAGTGTAGTTTTGATCAGCTCGTGCTCGAACAGCGACACCGCCATGTTTTGGAACATGGCCTTGCGGTGCGAGCTGGTACGGCTCAGGTGACGACCACTTTTACGATGACGCATGGTTCATTCCTTACCAAACTCACGTTCGGTGATTACGACGATCAGGCAGTCGCCTTGTCGTCCTTCTTAAGACTTGCAGGCGGCCAGTTGTCGAGGCGCATGCCGAGGGACAGACCGCGGGAGGCCAGAACGTCCTTGATTTCAGTCAAGGATTTCTTGCCCAGGTTCGGAGTCTTCAACAGTTCTACTTCGGTACGCTGAATCAGGTCGCCGATGTAGTAAATGTTTTCCGCCTTAAGGCAGTTAGCCGAACGTACAGTCAGTTCCAGATCGTCAACCGGGCGAAGCAGGATCGGATCGATCTCGTCTTCCTGCTCGATTACCACTGGTTCGCTGTCACCTTTGAGGTCGACGAACGCAGCCAACTGCTGTTGCAGGATGGTTGCAGCGCGGCGGATAGCCTCTTCAGGATCCAGAGTACCGTTGGTTTCCAGATCAATAACCAGCTTGTCCAGGTTAGTACGCTGCTCGACACGGGCGTTTTCCACCACGTATGCGATGCGGCGAACCGGGCTGAACGAAGAGTCAAGCTGCAAGCGACCAATGCTGCGGCTTTCGTCTTCATCGCTCTGACGCGAGTCGGCCGGTTCATAACCACGACCACGAGCTACGGTGAGCTTCATGTTCAGGGCGCCGTTAGACGCCAGGTTAGCGATTACGTGATCGGGGTTAACGATCTCGACATCATGATCCAGCTGAATATCGGCAGCGGTAACCACCCCCGAACCCTTCTTCGACAAGGTCAGCGTAACTTCGTCACGGCCGTGCAGCTTGATAGCCAGACCTTTAAGGTTCAACAGGATTTCAATTACGTCTTCCTGTACACCTTCGATGGCGCTGTACTCGTGGAGCACACCGTCAATCTCGGCCTCGACTACTGCACAGCCGGGCATTGAGGACAACAGGATGCGGCGCAGCGCGTTGCCCAGGGTGTGGCCAAAACCACGCTCGAGAGGCTCGAGAGTAATTTTGGCGCGGGTTGGACTGACAACCTGCACATCAATGTGGCGGGGTGTCAGGAACTCATTTACCGAAATCTGCATGGATGCACCTATTTTCTAGCCCTTACTTGGAGTAGAGCTCGACAATCAGGCTTTCGTTGATGTCGGCGGACAGATCACTGCGAGCAGGAACGTTCTTGAAAACGCCCGACTTCTTCTCAGTGTCTACTTCTACCCATTCTACGCGGCCACGTTGGGCACACAGATCGAGAGCTTGGACAATGCGAAGTTGGTTTTTTGCTTTCTCGCGAACTGCGACCACGTCACCAGCACGAACCTGGTAGGACGGAACGTTTACGGTCTGACCGTTAACGCTGATCGACTTGTGCGATACCAGCTGACGGGATTCGGCACGAGTCGAACCAAAGCCCATACGGTATACAACGTTGTCCAGACGGCATTCGAGCAGTTGCAGCAGGTTTTCACCGGTTGCACCTTTCTTGCCAGCAGCTTCTTTGTAGTAGCCGCTGAACTGACGCTCGAGAACGCCGTAGATACGACGGACCTTCTGCTTTTCACGCAGTTGGGTGCCGTAATCGGACTGGCGA
This sequence comes from Pseudomonas sp. CYM-20-01, assembly GCF_023169845.1. NCBI lineage: Bacteria > Pseudomonadati > Pseudomonadota > Gammaproteobacteria > Pseudomonadales > Pseudomonadaceae > Pseudomonas > Pseudomonas sp. CYM-20-01. The sequence continues at coordinate 6,212,336 of NZ_AP025169.1, forward strand.
CCGCGGCGTTGGCCGTGGATACCAGGTGCTGCTTCAATGTTGCACTTCGATTCGATCGCGCGCACGCCGCTCTTCAGGAAGAGATCGGTGCCTTCGCGACGAGCGAGTTTGCATTTTGGACCAATGTAACGAGCCATTCTTTACAATCTCCTGGATTACACGCGGCGCTTCTTCGGCGGACGGCACCCGTTGTGCGGGATTGGCGTCACGTCGGTGATGCTGGCGATCTTATAGCCACAGCCGTTCAAAGCACGGACAGCAGACTCACGACCTGGACCTGGACCTTTGACGTTAACGTCGAGGTTTTTCAGGCCGTATTCCAGCGCAGCTTGACCAGCACGTTCAGCAGCTACTTGAGCAGCAAACGGGGTGGACTTGCGGGAACCGCGGAAACCCGAACCACCGGAGGTAGCCCAAGAAAGCGCGTTACCTTGACGGTCGGTGATGGTCACGATGGTGTTGTTAAAAGAAGCATGGATGTGGGCGATGCCATCAACCACTGTCTTTTTAACTTTTTTACGAGGACGAGCAGCAGGTTTTGCCATGATAATTTTCCTGTCGATTCGCTGGGGCGATTACTTGCGGATCGGCTTACGCGGACCTTTACGGGTACGCGCGTTAGTCTTGGTACGCTGACCGCGCACTGGAAGACCACGACGATGACGCAGACCGCGATAGCAACCGAGGTCCATCAAACGCTTGATTTTCATGTTGATTTCGCGACGCAGGTCACCTTCAGTGGTGAACTTCGCCACTTCGCCACGCAGCAATTCAATCTGCTCGTCGCTCAGATCCTTGATCTTAGCGGCTGGGTTTACCCCAGCAACTGCGCAAATTTTCTGCGCAGTAGTGCGACCAACACCATAGATGTAGGTCAGCGAGATAACAGTGTGCTTGTTATCTGGAATGTTAACGCCTGCAATACGGGCCATTCAGTGGGACTCCAATTGACAGCTACCTACGCCCCGGAAGCCAAGAAATAGGGCGCGAGATAATATCGCTGTAATAACAAATAATCAACCCGGCAGCGCACTAGCTGCCGGGCTTCAAGCGGATCACACTCAGCCTTGGCGCTGTTTGTGACGCGGTTCCGCGCTGCAAATTACTCGAACAACACCTTCGCGGCGAATAATCTTGCAGTTACGGCACAGCTTTTTCACCGATGCACGAACTTTCATCACCAACTCCTCGAACCTTATGGGGTACTCAGCGCAACATGCCGCTGCCGTAGCCCTTCAGGTTGGCTTTCTTCATCAGGGATTCGTACTGGTGCGAAACGAGGTGCGATTGTACTTGGGACATGAAGTCCATCACAACCACGACCACGATCAGCAACGAGGTCCCGCCAAGGTAGAACGGAACGTTTGCTGCAACCACCAGGAACTGGGGCAACAAGCACACGGCCGTCATATATAGAGCACCGAACAGGGTCAAACGAGTCAGAACGCCATCAATGTAGCGTGCAGACTGCTCACCTGGACGGATGCCCGGAATAAAGGCACCGGACTTCTTCAGGTTTTCCGCTACGTCTTTCGGATTGAACATCAACGCCGTATAGAAGAAGCAGAAGAAAATAATCCCTGCACTAAACAGCAGAATATTCAACGGCTGACCAGGAGCGATCGACTGAGAGAGGTCCTGCAGCCAGCCCATATTTTCAGACTGACCAAACCAGGTACCCAACGAAGCCGGAAACAGCAAAATGCTGCTCGCGAAAATTGCCGGAATAACACCGGCCATATTCACTTTCAGCGGCAAGTGGCTAGTCTGCGCAGCAAAAACCTTACGGCCCTGCTGACGCTTGGCGTAGTGAACAGCAATACGACGCTGGCCACGCTCAATGAACACCACAAAACCGATAATCGCTACTGCCAGCAAACCGATGGCAACCAAGGCAAAAATGTTGATATCACCCTGACGTGCAGACTCGAAAGACTGCCCAATCGCTCTCGGAAGACCGGCGACGATACCTGCGAAAATCAACATCGAGATACCGTTGCCAACACCACGCTCAGTAATCTGCTCACCCAGCCACATCATGAACATCGCACCAGCCACAAAAGTGGATACCGCGACGAAATGGAAGCCAAAGTCACCAGTGAACGCAACACCCTGCCCGGCCAGGCCAACGGACATGCCGATAGCTTGGACCAAGGCGAGGATGACAGTGCCGTAGCGGGTGTACTGGCTTATCTTGCGACGGCCAGCTTCACCTTCCTTCTTCAACTGCTCCAGCTGCGGACTGACGGCGGTCATCAGTTGCATGATGATCGATGCCGAGATGTACGGCATGATCCCCAGTGCAAAGATGCTCATCCGTTCCAGCGCGCCGCCGGAAAACATGTTGAACAAGCTAAGAATGGTCCCCTCATTCTGTCGAAACAGGTCTGCGAGTCGGTCCGGGTTGATACCTGGAACCGGGATGTGTGCGCCTATTCGGTAGACGATAATCGCCAGGAACAGAAAACGCAGACGAGCCCAAAGTTCAGACATACCGCCTTTGCCGAGCGCTGAGAGAGCACCTTGCTTAGCCATTTATTCCTCGAACTTGCCGCCAGCTGCTTCGATAGCCGAACGCGCACCTTTGGTGGCGCCGATTCCCTTGCCGATAGTGACAGCGCGAGTCACTTCACCGGACAGCATGATTTTCACGCGCTGTACGTTGACGTTGATCACGTTGGCATCTTTCAGGGTCTGCACAGTAACGATGTCGCCTTCCACTTTAGCCAGCTCGGACAGACGCACTTCTGCGCGATCCATGGCTTTCAGAGAAACGAAACCGAACTTAGGCAGGCGACGATGCAGCGGCTGTTGACCGCCTTCAAAGCCTGGAGCGATGGTGCCACCGGAGCGGGAGGTTTGACCTTTGTGGCCACGGCCACCAGTCTTACCCAAACCGCTACCGATACCACGGCCCGGACGATGCTTTTCGCGACGGGAACCCGGCGCTGGACTCAGATCATTGAGTTTCATCGATTAACCCTCTACACGCAGCATGTAGTAAGCCTTGTTGATCATCCCGCGATTCTCGGGAGTATCCTGGACTTCTACAGTGTGACCGATGCGACGCAGACCCAAACCTTTAACGCACAGTTTGTGGTTAGGGATGCGGCCGGTCATGCTTTTGATCAGCGTTACTTTAACGGTAGCCATGATCAGAAGATCTCCTTGACAGTCAGGCCACGCTTGGCAGCGATGGACTCAGGAGATTGCATAGCTTTCAAACCTTTGAAAGTGGCGTGAACCACGTTTACCGGGTTAGTCGAGCCGTAGCACTTGGCCAGAACGTTCTGAACGCCAGCAACTTCGAGGACAGCACGCATAGCGCCGCCAGCGATGATACCGGTACCTTCAGAAGCAGGCTGCATGTACACCTTCGAAGCGCCATGGGCGGACTTCATTGCGTACTGCAGAGTGGTGCCGTTCAGATCAACTTGGATCATGTTGCGACGAGCAGCTTCCATTGCCTTCTGGATCGCAGCAGGCACTTCACGTGACTTGCCACGGCCGAAGCCAACACGCCCTTTACCATCACCTACCACGGTCAACGCGGTGAAAGTGAAGATACGGCCGCCTTTAACGGTTTTGGCTACGCGGTTAACTTGAACCAGCTTCTCAATGTAGCCTTCGTCGCGCTTTTGGTCGTTATTTGACATAACTTAGAACTCCAGCCCAGCTTCACGAGCAGCATCAGCCAGCGCTTTCACGCGACCGTGGTACTTGAAGCCAGAGCGGTCGAAAGCCACTTGCGAGACGCCAGCGGCCTTAGCACGCGTAGCGACCAGCTGGCCAACCTTTGTGGCCGCGTCGATGTTGCCGGTGGCACCATCACGCAGTTCTTTATCCAAAGTCGAGGCGCTTGCCAGGACTTTGTTGCCGTCGGCCGAGATGACCTGGGCGTAGATGTGCTGCGACGAGCGGAACACGCAGAGACGCACGACTTCGAGTTCGTGCATTTTCAGGCGTGCTTTGCGAGCGCGACGCAGTCGAGTAACTTTTTTGTCGGTCATTTGCTATGCCCTACTTCTTCTTGGCTTCTTTACGACGGACGACTTCGTCCGCGTAGCGCACACCTTTGCCTTTGTACGGCTCTGGTGGACGGAAGTCGCGGATCTCAGCGGCCACTTGACCTACCAGCTGCTTGTCGATGCCCTTGATCAGGATATCGGTCTGGCTAGGAGTCTCAGCAGTGATGCCCGCTGGCAGTTCGTAATCCACAGGGTGCGAGAAGCCAAGGGCCAGGTTCAAAACCGTGCCTTTTGCTTGCGCTTTGTAACCAACACCGACCAGCTGGAGCTTACGCTCGAAGCCTTGGCTTACGCCTTGGACCATGTTGTTTACCAACGCACGCGTGGTACCGGCCATTGCGCGAGTTTGTTGATCGCCATTGCGAGCAGCGAAACGCAGCTCACCAGCTTCTTCAACGATCTCAACGGACGAATGGATGTTCAGTTCAAGAGTACCCTTGGCACCCTTCACCGAAAGCTGTTGGCCTGCGAATTTGACTTCGACACCGGCTGGCAGCTTAACGGGGTTCTTAGCGACGCGAGACATGCTTATCCCCCCTTAGAACACAGTGCAAAGAACTTCGCCGCCGACACCGGCAGCGCGCGCAGCACGATCCGTCATCACACCTTTGTTGGTGGAGACGATAGACACGCCCAGACCGCCACGAACTTTCGGCAGATCTTCAGCGGACTTGTACTGACGCAGGCCTGGACGGCTAACGCGCTTCACTTCCTCGATGACCGAACGGCCTTCGAAGTACTTCAGCTCGATGGACAGCAGTGCTTTTACATCGCTGCTGATCTGATAACCCGCAATGTAGCCTTCGTCTTTCAGGACTTTGGCAACAGCTACCTTCAACTTGGAAGATGGCATGCTTACGACGGACTTTTCAGCCATCTGGGCATTACGGATACGAGTTAGCATGTCCGCTAACGGGTCCTGCATACTCATGGGCTAGACGCTCCTAATACAAAAAAATTAGCCTTGCGGCTACATATGTCGCCGAGAATCTCCGGGTAAAACACACGGGCTCAGGCGAGCCGCGTATTTTAGACACACTCCAGAAATGAAACAAGCCCCAAAAGGGGCTTGTTCCAGATTCAAGGTCACCGGTGGTCGTTATCTTGCGATTCGAACCACCTGGACTTCGAAAGTACTTACCAGCTGGCTTTAACCAGACCTGGTACGTCACCACGCATTGCCGCTTCACGCAGTTTGTTACGGCCGAGGCCGAACTTGCGGTAAACGCCGTGTGGACGACCGGTCAGGCGGCAGCGGTTACGCATGCGCGAGGCGCTTGCGTCACGTGGCTGCTTCTGCAGGGCAACTGTCGCTTCCCAACGCGCTTCTGGACTTGCGTTCAGATCAACGATGATTGCTTTCAGTGCTGCACGCTTCTTGGCGTACTTGGCAACCGTGAGCTGACGCTTCAGCTCGCGGTTTTTCATGCTCATCTTGGCCATGGTCCTACTCCAATCAGTTGCGGAACGGGAATTTGAAAGCACGCAACAGGGCGCGACCTTCATCATCGTTCTTAGCAGTGGTGGTCAGGGTGATGTCCAGACCGCGGAGAGCATCGATCTTGTCGTAGTCGATTTCCGGGAAGATGATCTGCTCTTTCACGCCCATGCTGTAGTTACCACGACCATCGAAGGACTTGGCGTTCAGGCCGCGGAAGTCGCGAACCCGAGGCAGGGAGATCGACAGCAGACGATCCAGGAACTCATACATACGCTCACGGCGCAGGGTCACTTTGACGCCGATCGGCCAACCTTCACGGACTTTAAAGCCAGCGATGGATTTCCGAGCGTAGGTCACAACGACTTTCTGGCCGGTGATCTTTTCCAGGTCAGCAACAGCGTGCTCGATGACTTTTTTGTCACCGATCGCTTCGCCCAGACCCATGTTCAGGGTGATTTTGGTAACGCGCGGAACTTCCATCACGTTCCCAAGCTTAAGTTCTTCCTTAAGCTTAGGGGCGATTTCCTTCCGGTAAATCTCTTGTAGTCGTGCCATGGTCTAATCTACCTAGCAGTGTTCAAGCATCAACCGCTTTTTGGGTCGACTTGAAGACACGAATTTTCTTACCGTCTTCTACTTTGAAACCAACGCGGTCAGCCTTGTTGGTTTCGCCGTTGAAGATGGCGACGTTAGAAGCGTCCAGCGGAGCTTCTTTCTCGACGATACCGCCCTGCACGCCCGACATCGGGTTAGGCTTGGTATGACGCTTGACCAGGTTCAGACCACCGATAACCAGACGGTTATTAGCGAGAACCTTAAGCACCTTACCGCGCTTACCTTTGTCTTTGCCGGCGATCACGATGATCTCGTCGTCACGACGAATCTTTTGCATGTCGGATCTCCTTACAGCACTTCTGGGGCGAGCGAGACGATCTTCATGAACTTCTCAGTACGAAGCTCACGGGTCACTGGCCCAAAGATACGGGTGCCGATCGGCTCTTGCTTGTTGTTCAGAAGAACAGCAGCGTTGCCATCAAAGCGGATAATGGAGCCATCAGCACGACGTACGCCGTGGCGAGTGCGGACTACAACAGCAGTCATCACTTGGCCTTTTTTCACTTTACCGCGAGGAATTGCTTCCTTCACGGTAACTTTGATGATGTCACCGATACCAGCGTAACGACGATGGGAGCCACCCAGCACCTTGATGCACATAACACGGCGAGCGCCGCTGTTATCGGCCACATCGAGCATGGATTGAGTCTGAATCATATAATTTCTCCGACCCCTAGTCCTTAGACTTCCACAGCGCGTTCGAGAACATCAACCAGTGCCCAAGACTTGGTCTTGGCCAGCGGACGAGTTTCACGAATAGTGACTTTGTCGCCGATGTGGCACTGATTGGTTTCGTCGTGCGCGTGCAGCTTAGTCGAACGCTTAACATATTTACCGTAGATCGGGTGCTTAACGCGACGCTCGATCAGAACGGTGATGGTTTTGTCCATCTTGTCGCTGACAACACGGCCAGTCAGCGTACGGACAGTCTTTTCGGCTTCAGCCATGATCACTTACCTGCCTGCTGGTTGAGCACAGTCTTCACGCGAGCGATGTCACGCTTAACTTGCGAGAGCAGATGAGACTGCCCCAACTGGCCAGTTGCTTTCTGCATACGCAGATTGAACTGGTCGCGCAGCAGGCCGAGCAGTTGCTCGTTCAGCTGCTGTGCGGATTTTTCACGAAGTTCATTCGCTTTCATCACATCACCGTCCGTTTAACAAAGGAGGTGGCGAGCGGCAGCTTTGCAGCAGCCAGGGCGAAAGCCTCACGCGCCAGCTCTTCAGAAACACCCTCGATTTCATACAGGACTTTGCCTGGCTGAATCTGGGCTACCCAGTATTCCACGTTACCCTTACCTTTACCCATCCGAACCTCGAGAGGTTTTTTGGAGATCGGCTTGTCCGGGAATACACGGATCCAGATCTTGCCGCCACGTTTCACGTGACGGGTCAGTGCACGACGCGCTGACTCGATCTGACGAGCGGTGAGACGACCACGAGCTACAGACTTCAGCGCGAACTCGCCGAAGCTGACTTTGCTACCGCGCTGAGCCAGACCACGGTTGTGGCCTGTCATCTGCTTGCGGAACTTCGTACGCTTAGGTTGCAACATTTGGCGTACCCCTTACTTAGCAGCTTTTTTACGAGGCGCTGGTGCTTGTGGTTTCAGTTCTTCTTGGCGACCACCAATTACTTCGCCTTTGAAGATCCAAACCTTTACACCGATCACACCGTAAGTGGTGTGAGCTTCGTAGTTGGCATAGTCGATGTCGGCACGCAGGGTGTGCAGTGGCACACGACCTTCGCGATACCATTCAGTACGTGCGATTTCAGCACCGCCGAGACGACCGCTCACTTGGATTTTGATGCCTTTGGCACCAATGCGCATGGCGTTCTGTACAGCGCGCTTCATAGCGCGACGGAACATTACGCGACGCTCCAGCTGCTGAGCTACGCTCTGCGCAACCAGCATACCGTCGAGCTCCGGCTTGCGGATCTCTTCGATATTGATGTGCACAGGCACACCCATTTGCTTGGTCAGGTCCTGACGCAGTTTCTCAACATCTTCACCTTTCTTCCCGATAACAATACCTGGACGAGCGGTGTGGATGGTGATACGTGCAGTTTGCGCCGGACGATGGATATCGATACGGCTTACGGACGCGCTTTTTAGTTTGTCTTGGAGATACTCACGCACCTTCAGATCAGCGAACAAGTAGTCCGCATAAGTCCGACCGTCTGCGTACCAGACGGAGGTGTGCTCCTTGACGATTCCCAGGCGAATGCCAATGGGATGTACTTTCTGACCCATCTCTTCGACTCCGTTACTTGTCAGCAACCTTGACAGTGATATGGCAAGACCGCTTGACGATGCGATCAGCACGGCCTTTGGCACGTGGCATGATGCGCTTCAGCGAACGCCCTTCGTTGACGAAAACGGTGCTGACCTTCAGGTCATCAACGTCTGCGCCTTCGTTATGCTCGGCGTTGGCTACGGCCGACTCCAGCACTTTCTTCATGATCTCGGCGGCTTTCTTACTGCTGAAAGCCAACAGGTTGAGCGCTTCGCCCACCTTCTTCCCGCGGATCTGGTCGGCGACCAAGCGGGCTTTCTGGGCGGAGATTCGAGCGCCCGACAACTTAGCGGCTACTTCCATTTCCTTACCCCTTAACGCTTGGCTTTCTTGTCTGCCACGTGCCCACGATAAGTGCGGGTACCGGCAAACTCGCCTAGTTTGTGGCCGACCATGTCTTCGTTCACGAGAACTGGGACGTGCAAGCGACCGTTGTGTACAGCGATGGTCAGACCGACCATTTGTGGCAGGATCATCGAACGACGCGACCAGGTCTTAACTGGTTTGCGATCGTTCTTTTCCGCCGCCACTTCGATCTTCTTCAGTAGGTGAAGATCAATAAAAGGACCTTTTTTCAGAGAACGTGGCACTGTCGTATCCCTCTATTTACTTGCGACGACGGACGATCATTTTGTCGGTACGCTTATTACCACGAGTCTTCGCGCCCTTAGTCGGGAAGCCCCATGGCGATACCGGATGACGACCACCAGAGGTACGACCTTCACCACCACCGTGTGGGTGGTCAACCGGGTTCATGGCAACACCACGAACGGTTGGGCGAACGCCACGCCAGCGTTTGGCACCAGCTTTACCCAGCGAACGCAGGCTGTGCTCGGAGTTCGAGACTTCGCCCAGGGTCGCGCGGCATTCAGCCAGCACTTTACGCATCTCACCAGAACGCAGACGCAGGGTCACGTAGACACCTTCACGAGCGATCAGCTGAGCCGAAGCACCAGCGGAACGAGCGATTTGCGCGCCTTTACCTGGCTTCAATTCGATGCCGTGTACGGTGCTACCAACTGGAATGTTGCGCAGTTGCAGAGCGTTGCCCGGCTTGATCGGTGCCAGGGCACCTGCGATCAGCTGGTCGCCAGCGCTCACGCCTTTAGGGGCAATGATGTAGCGACGCTCGCCATCTGCGTACAGCAGCAGAGCGATGTGAGCAGTACGGTTTGGATCGTATTCGATACGCTCGACAGTGGCAGCGATGCCATCTTTGTCGTTGCGACGGAAGTCGACCAGACGATAATGCTGCTTATGGCCACCACCGATGTGACGAGTGGTAATACGACCATTGTTGTTACGACCACCAGACTTCGATTTTTTCTCGAGCAGCGGTGCGTGAGGAGCGCCTTTATGCAGCTCCTGGTTGACCACCTTGACCACAAAACGGCGGCCAGGGGAAGTCGGTTTGCATTTAACGATTGCCATGATGCACCCCTTCCTTACTCAGCACTGCTGCTGAAATCGAGATCTTGGCCTGGCTGAAGGGAGATAACTGCCTTCTTCCAGTCATTACGCTTGCCCAGACCGCGAGCAGTGCGCTTGCTCTTACCCAGAACATTCAGGGTAGTAACACGCTCTACTTTCACGCTGAACAGGCTTTCGACGGCCTTCTTGATTTCCAGCTTGGTTGCGTCAGTTGCAACCTTGAAAACGAACTGGCCTTTCTTGTCAGCCAGAACCGTAGCCTTTTCGGAAACGTGCGGGCCAAGCAGAACTTTAAATACGCGTTCCTGGTTCATCCCAGCAGCTCCTCGAATTTCTTCACGGCCGACACGGTGATCAACACCTTGTCGTATGCGATCAGACTAACTGGATCGGAACCTTGCACGTCACGTACATCAACGTGTGGCAGGTTGCGAGCAGCCAGGTACAGGTTCTGATCAACAGCTTCCGACACGATCAAAACGTCGGTCAGGCTCATGTTGTTCAGTTTGCCCAGCAGATCTTTGGTTTTCGGGCTTTCAACAGCGAAGTCCTGAACCACGACCAGACGGTCAGTACGCACGAGTTCAGCAAGGATGGAGCGCAGAGCTGCGCGGTACATCTTCTTGTTGAGCTTCTGCGAGTGATCCTGCGGACGAGCTGCGAAAGTGGTACCGCCGCCACGCCAGATTGGACTACGGATAGTACCGGCACGAGCACGGCCAGTACCTTTCTGACGCCAAGGGCGCTTACCGCCACCACGTACGTCGGAACGGGTCTTTTGCTGCTTGCTACCTTGACGGCCGCCGGCCATGTAGGCCACGACTGCTTGGTGAACCAGCGTCTCGTTGAATTCGCCGCCAAATGTCAGTTCGGAAACTTCGATCGCTTGAGCGTCATTTACATTTAATTGCATGTCAGCTTCCCCTTAACCGCGAGCCTTGGCCGCTGGACGTACAACCAGGTTGCCGCCAGTAGCGCCAGGAACAGCACCCTTGACCAACAACAGATTGCGTTCAGCGTCGACGCGCACTACTTCGAGGGACTGCACGGTCACGCGCTCAGCGCCCATATGACCGGACATTTTTTTGCCCTTGAATACACGACCAGGAGTCTGGCACTGGCCAATAGAGCCCGGGACGCGGTGGGAAACGGAGTTACCGTGAGTGTTGTCTTGGCCACGGAAATTCCAACGCTTGATCGTACCCTGGAAGCCTTTACCTTTGGACTGACCGGTTACATCAACCAGTTGACCAGCAGCGAAGATTTCAGCGTTGATCAGATCGCCAGCCTGGTAGTCACCGTCTTCAAGACGGAACTCCATAACAGTGCGACCAGCTGCAACGTTTGCTTTAGCGAAGTGGCCTGCTTGAGCAGCAGTCACACGCGAAGCACGACGCTCGCCGACAGTGACTTGCACTGCACGATAGCCATCGGTTTCTTCAGTTTTGAACTGGGTGACGCGATTCGGCTCGATCTCAATGACCGTGACCGGAATGGAGACACCTTCTTCGGTGAAAATACGGGTCATACCGCATTTACGACCGACTACACCAATAGTCATGTTGTAAACCTCATGAGTGTACGGGGCTTTCACCCGCTATGGCCGCCCATTTCAGAGCGTTACACGACTAAGACCCGAGTCTTAGCCGAGGCTGATCTGTACTTCCACACCGGCCGCCAGATCGAGCTTCATAAGTGCATCAACGGTTTTATCCGTTGGCTGGACAATGTCCAGTACGCGCTTATGAGTACGGATCTCGTACTGGTCACGCGCGTCTTTGTTGACGTGCGGGGAGACCAGAACGGTGAACCGCTCTTTACGGGTAGGCAGTGGAATTGGACCACGCACTTGTGCACCAGTACGTTTCGCGGTTTCCACGATTTCCTGGGTGGATTGGTCGATCAGGCGATGGTCAAAAGCCTTCAACCTGATACGGATTTGCTGATTTTGCATTGGATTTCAGACTCCGGCTGCTATTCCCAGCGAGCGCAATACGCCCGTTAAAAGGAGGCGCAATTCTATAGACGGCCCTGATAGGTGTCAACCCAATAAAAAAGGCCCCCGCTGAGCGGGGGCCTTTTCAAAACATCAGAGCTATCTCAGAAGAGATAATTACTCGATGATTTTAGCTACGACGCCAGCACCAACGGTACGGCCGCCTTCACGGATTGCGAAACGCAGACCGTCTTCCATAGCGATGGTTTTGATCAGGGTGACAACCATTTTGATGTTGTCGCCTGGCATTACCATTTCTACGCCTTCCGGCAGTTCGCAGTTACCAGTCACGTCAGTAGTACGGAAGTAGAACTGTGGACGGTAGCCTTTGAAGAACGGAGTGTGACGACCGCCTTCTTCTTTGCTCAGCACGTACACTTCAGCTTCGAACTTGGTGTGCGGCTTAACCGAACCTGGCTTAACCAGAACCTGGCCACGCTCAACGTCGTCACGCTTGGTACCACGCAGCAGAACGCCGCAGTTCTCGCCAGCACGACCTTCGTCGAGCAGCTTACGGAACATTTCAACACCGGTGCAGGTGGTGACGGTAGTGTCACGCAGACCAACGATTTCCAGTGGATCTTGAACCTTGACGATACCGCGCTCGATACGACCAGTTACAACAGTACCGCGACCGGAAATCGAGAATACGTCTTCGATTGGCATCAGGAACGGCTTGTCGATAACACGGACTGGATCTGGGATGTAGCTGTCCAGAGTCTCAACCAGCTTACGAACGGACGTGGTGCCCATTTCGTTGTCGTCTTTGCCTTCCAGAGCCATACGAGCAGAACCGATGATGATCGGAGTGTCGTCACCTGGGAAGTCGTAAGTGCTCAGCAGATCGCGCACTTCCATCTCAACCAGTTCCAGCAGCTCAGCGTCGTCTACCAGGTCAGCCTTGTTCAGGTAAACCACGATGTACGGAACGCCTACCTGGCGGGACAACAGGATGTGCTCACGGGTTTGTGGCATCGGACCATCAGCGGCCGAGCAAACCAGGATAGCGCCGTCCATTTGAGCAGCACCGGTGATCATGTTCTTCACATAGTCAGCGTGACCTGGGCAGTCAACGTGAGCGTAGTGACGGATCAGCGAGTTGTATTCAACGTGCGCGGTGTTGATGGTGATACCACGAGCTTTTTCTTCTGGCGCGCTGTCGATTTTATCGAAATCAACGATTGCGGAACCGAAAACTTCGGAGCAAACGCGAGTCAGAGCAGCAGTCAGAGTGGTTTTACCGTGGTCAACGTGACCGATGGTGCCAACGTTGACGTGCGGTAGGGAACGATCAAATTTTTCTTTAGCCACGACAATTAACTCCTTGCCTAAAGGACTGAATCAGCCTTGTTTTTTGGATACAGTTTCAGCGATGTGCGCCGGAGCTGTGTTGTATTTTTTGAATTCCATAGAGTAGCTTGCGCGACCCTGGGACATGGAGCGAACGTCGGTCGCATAACCGAACATCTCACCCAACGGAACCTCGGCGCGAATCACTTTGCCGGAAACCGTGTCTTCCATACCCAAGATCATGCCGCGACGACGGTTAAGGTCGCCCATGACATCACCCATATAGTCTTCAGGTGTAACAACTTCTACCGCCATGATTGGCTCAAGCAACTCACCACCGCCCTTCTGGGCCAGTTGCTTGGTTGCCATGGAAGCAGCCACCTTAAACGCCATCTCGTTGGAGTCGACGTCGTGGTAAGAACCGTCAAAAACGGTTGCTTTCAGGCCGATCAGCGGATAGCCGGCAACAACACCGTTCTTCATCTGCTCTTCGATACCCTTCTGGATAGCAGGGATGTATTCCTTAGGAACCACACCACCTACTACTTCGTTCACGAATTGCAGACCTTCCTGACCTTCGTCAGCAGGAGCAAAACGGATCCAGCAGTGACCGAACTGACCACGACCGCCGGACTGACGAACGAACTTGCCTTCGATTTCACAGTTTTTCGTGATGCGCTCACGATAGGAAACCTGAGGCTTACCGATGTTGGCTTCGACGTTGAACTCACGGCGCATCCGGTCAACCAGGATGTCCAGGTGAAGCTCGCCCATGCCGGAGATGATCGTTTGACCAGTCTCTTCATCAGTTTTGACGCGGAAAGATGGATCTTCCTGAGCAAGCTTGCCCAGAGCGATACCCATTTTTTCCTGGTCATCCTTGGTCTTAGGCTCTACGGCAACCGAAATAACCGGCTCCGGGAAGTCCATGCGAACCAGGATGATTGGCTTGGCAGCGTCGCACAAAGTCTCACCCGTGGTGACGTCCTTCATGCCGATCAGGGCCGCGATGTCACCAGCGCGCACTTCCTTGATCTCTTCACGGGCGTTTGCGTGCATTTGCACCATACGACCCACGCGCTCTTTCTTGCCTTTAACCGAGTTGATCACGCCGTCGCCGGAGGCCAACACGCCCGAATAAACGCGGACGAAGGTCAAAGTACCCACGAATGGGTCGGTAGCGATCTTGAACGCCAGAGCCGAGAACGGCTCGCTGTCATCGGCGTGACGCTCCATTTCTTCTTCCTCGTTATCAGGGTTGGTACCCTTGATAGCAGGAATGTCGGTTGGAGCCGGCAGGTAGTCGATAACGGCGTCGAGAACCAGGGGAACACCCTTGTTCTTGAAGGAAGAACCGCAAACAGCCAGGACGATCTCACCAGCGATAGTACGCTGACGCAGAGCAGCCTTGATTTCCACGTTGGTGAGCTCTTCACCTTCGAGGTACTTGTTCATCAGCTCTTCGCTGGCTTCGGCCGCAGCCTCAACCATGTTGTTGCGCCACTCGTCAGCCAGTTCCTGCAACTCTGCAGGGATAGGCTTGCGAACAGGAACCATACCTTTGTCGGAATCATTCCAGTAAACAGCTTCCATGTTGATCAGATCAATCTGACCCTGGAAGTTGTCTTCGGAACCGATAGCCAATTGGATTGGCACCGGGGTGTGACCCAGACGCTGCTTGATCTGACCGATCACGCGCAGGAAATTGGCACCAGCACGGTCCATCTTGTTTACATAAACAAGACGTGGAACGCCGTACTTGTTGGCTTGGCGCCATACGGTTTCCGACTGAGGCTCAACACCCGAAGTACCGCAGAACACAACGACAGCGCCGTCGAGTACGCGCAGGGAACGCTCAACTTCAATGGTGAAGTCTACGTGACCCGGGGTATCGATTACGTTGAAGCGATGCTCGTCTTTGTACTGCTTCTCGGAACCTTTCCAGAAGGCGGTAATAGCAGCAGAAGTAATGGTAATACCACGCTCCTGCTCCTGAACCATCCAGTCTGTGGTCGCGGCGCCATCATGCACCTCGCCCATTTTGTGACTTTTGCCGGTGTAAAACAGTACGCGCTCGGTGGTGGTGGTTTTACCAGCATCCACGTGAGCAACGATACCGATGTTACGGTAGCGGCTAATCGGAGTAGTACGAGCCATAAAGCCCTCGCAAAATTAGTGAAGCTAAGATTAGAAGCGGTAGTGCGAGAAAGCTTTGTTAGCTTCAGCCATACGGTGCACGTCTTCACGCTTCTTAACAGCAGCACCTTTACCTTCAGCAGCGTCCAACAGCTCGCCGGCCAAACGCAGAGCCATAGACTTCTCGCCGCGCTTACGGGCGAAGTCTACCAACCAGCGCATTGCCAGAGCGTTACGACGGGACGGGCGAACTTCGACCGGAACCTGGTAAGTAGCACCGCCTACACGGCGCGACTTCACTTCGACCAGCGGAGCGATGGCGTCGAGAGCTTTCTCGAAGATTTCCAGGGGATCGCTGTTCTTGCGTTCTTTAACCTTCTCCAGCGCGCCATAAACGATACGCTCGGCAACGGCTTTCTTGCCGCTTTCCATCACGTGGTTCATGAACTTGGCCAGGATTTGGCTTCCGTATTTTGGATCGTCAAGCACTTCGCGCTTGGCTGCTACGCGTCTTCTTGGCATGGATAAGCCCTCAAACGGTCTTCAGGTTCGCTCGGAATCGGTGCCCTTTCGGGACGCCTCCGACCTTACTCTTATCGACTCAGAAAATAAGATGATTCAGTGTTACAAAAAGCCGCTACTACTTAGGCTTCTTGGTACCGTACTTCGAACGACCCTGGTTACGACCTTTAACGCCGGAAGTATCCAAGGAGCCGCGTACGGTGTGGTAACGAACACCTGGCAAGTCTTTTACACGACCGCCGCGGATCAGTACCACGCTGTGCTCTTGCAGGTTGTGACCTTCACCACCGATGTACGAGGAAACCTCGAAACCGTTGGTCAGGCGCACACGGCATACTTTACGCAGTGCCGAGTTAGGTTTTTTCGGCGTAGTGGTATACACGCGAGTGCATACGCCACGACGTTGCGGGCAGTTCTGCAGCGCAGGCACGTCGGATTTCTCGACGATACGCTTACGCGGCTGACGTACCAGCTGGTTGATAGTTGCCATCTACTAGCTCCACTGTTGTCTTGCGACGCTATTGTCTTGCAAGAAAAGCAAAATGGCAGGAACGAATTCCCGCCAAATTTAGGGGTACAAGAGTCTAAAGAGGATCTTGTCCCCAGTCAAGGCAAGGCCCCGACCTCCCCTCTCATCGAACCGGGACAAAACTGCCTCGATCCGACGAATGGGGGCTGCCAGGGCCCGGACTTATTTATCGCAGAACTCAGTTACCGCTGGAGTTCAGCGCTTCGGTCAGTGCAGCTTCCACTTCACTGGCGCTTACGCGCAACGGCTTGTCAGCATCACGGCGGCGCTTACGCTCGCTGTGGTAAGCCAAACCGGTACCGGCTGGGATCAAACGACCCACAACTACGTTTTCTTTCAGGCCGCGCAGGTAATCGCGCTTGCCGGTTACCGCTGCTTCGGTCAGTACGCGGGTGGTCTCCTGGAAAGAGGCCGCCGAGATGAACGATTCAGTCGACAACGACGCCTTGGTGATACCCAACAGCACGCGAGTGAACTTGGACACGAATTTGTCTTCGGTCGCCAAGCGCTCGTTTTCCACCAGTACGTGAGTCAGTTCCATCTGGTCGCCCTTGATGAAACTGGAATCGCCGGATTCAGCGATTTCAACTTTACGCAGCATCTGACGCAGGATGGTCTCGATGTGCTTATCGTTGATCTTCACGCCTTGCAGGCGGTAAACGTCCTGGATCTCGTTAACGATGTACTTGGCCAGCGCACTTACACCCAGCAGACGCAGGATGTCATGTGGATCGCTTGGACCGTCAGAGATAACTTCGCCGCGGTTTACCTGTTCGCCTTCGAAGACGTTCAGGTGACGCCACTTCGGAATCAGCTCTTCATACGGATCGCTACCGTCGTTCGGGGTAATGACCAGACGGCGCTTGCCCTTGGTTTCCTTACCGAACGCGATGGTGCCGCTGACTTCAGCCAGAATCGACGCTTCTTTCGGACGACGCGCTTCGAACAAGTCGGCAACACGCGGCAGACCACCGGTGATGTCACGGGTTTTCGAAGTTTCTTGCGGGATACGCGCGATAACATCACCGATGGCGATCTTCGCACCATCCGCTACACCGACCAGGGCGTTGGCTGGCAGGAAGTACTGAGCGATTACGTCAGTGCCTGGCAGCAACAGATCCTTGCCGTTGTCATCGACCATCTTCACGGCAGGACGGATGTCCTTGCCGGCAGCTGGACGATCTTTCGCGTCGAGTACTTCAATGTTGGTCATACCGGTCAATTCGTCAGTCTGACGCTTGATCGTGATGCCTTCTTCCATGCCCACGTAGGTCACGGTACCTTTCATTTCGGTAACGATTGGGTGAGTGTGCGGATCCCACTTGGCCACGATTGCGCCAGCGTCGACCTTGTCACCTTCTTTAACCGAAATCACAGCACCGTACGGCAGCTTGTAACGCTCACGCTCACGACCGTAGTCATCAGCGATTGCCAGCTCACCGGAACGGGACACAGCAACCAGGTGGCCATCCACTCGCTCAACATGTTTCAGGTTGTGCAGACGGACAGTACCGCCATTCTTCACCTGAACGCTGTCGGCTGCGGAGGTCCGGCTTGCCGCACCACCGATGTGGAATGTACGCATGGTCAGCTGGGTACCGGGCTCACCGATGGACTGGGCAGCGATAACGCCGACCGCTTCACCGATATTCACCTGGTGACCACGAGCCAAGTCACGGCCGTAGCATTTGGCGCAGATGCCGTAGCGGGTTTCGCAGCTGATCGGCGAGCGAACGATCACTTCGTCGATGCTGTTGAGTTCGATGAACTCGACCCACTTCTCATCAACCAGGGTGCCGGCAGGAACGATAACTTCCTCGGTACCTGGCTTGAATACATCACGGGCAATAACACGACCCAATACGCGCTCACCCAACGGCTCTACAACGTCACCGCCTTCAATGTGCGGCGTCATCAGCAGGCCATGCTCTGTGCCGCAATCGATCTCGGTTACAACCAGATCTTGTGCAACGTCTACCAGACGGCGAGTCAGGTAACCGGAGTTAGCAGTTTTCAACGCGGTATCCGCAAGACCCTTACGAGCACCGTGAGTCGAGATGAAGTACTGAAGTACGCTCAAACCTTCACGGAAGTTCGCAGTGATCGGCGTTTCGATGATGGAACCGTCCGGCTTGGCCATCAGGCCACGCATACCGGCGAGCTGACGGATCTGCGCAGCAGAACCCCGTGCGCCCGAGTCGGCCATCATGTACATCGAGTTGAAGGACTCTTGGTCAACTTCGTCGCCGTGACGGTCGATGACTTTCTCTTTCGAGAGGTTGGCCATCATCGCCTTGGAAACTTCGTCGTTCGCCTTGGACCAAAGGTCGATTACCTTGTTGTACTTCTCGCCCTGGGTTACCAGGCCGGAGGCGTACTGGCTTTCGATCTCTTTCACTTCATCAGTGGCAGCACTGATGATGCGGGCTTTTTCATCCGGGATAACGAAGTCGTTAACACCGATGGAAACGCCAGAAATGGTCGAATAGGCAAAACCGGTGTACATCAACTGGTCAGCGAAGATCACGGTCTCTTTCAAACCAACCACGCGGTAGCACTGGTTGATCAGCTTGGAGATCGCCTTCTTCTTCATCGGCAGGTTGACGACGTCGTACGACAGACCTTTTGGCACAACCTGGTACAACAACGCACGGCCGACAGTGGTGTCGACAATACGAGTGTTGCTCACGCTGCCGCCATCACGATCGTTGACGGTTTCGTTGATCCGCACTTTGACCTTGGCGTGCAGTGCGGCTTCGCCGGCACGGAACACACGGTCAACTTCTTGCAGGTCAGCGAACACACGACCTTCGCCCTTGGCGTTGATCGCTTCACGCGTCATGTAGTACAGACCCAATACAACGTCCTGCGACGGAACGATGATTGGCTCACCGTTGGCTGGCGACAGAATGTTGTTGGTCGACATCATCAACGCACGCGCTTCCAACTGGGCTTCCAGTGTCAGCGGTACGTGCACGGCCATTTGGTCGCCGTCAAAGTCGGCGTTGTACGCAGCACAGACCAACGGGTGCAGCTGGATAGCCTTACCTTCGATCAGTACCGGTTCAAACGCTTGGATACCCAGACGGTGAAGGGTCGGTGCACGGTTGAGGAGAACCGGGTGTTCGCGGATCACTTCGGCGAGAACGTCCCAAACCTCTGGCAGTTCGCGCTCGACCATTTTCTTGGCGGCTTTGATGGTGGTCGCAAGACCGCGCATTTCCAGCTTGCCGAAGATGAATGGCTTGAACAGCTCAAGTGCCATCTTCTTAGGCAGACCGCACTGGTGCAGACGCAGGGTCGGGCCTACGGTAATTACCGAACGACCGGAGTAGTCAACACGCTTACCGAGCAAGTTCTGACGGAAACGACCTTGCTTACCCTTGATCATGTCAGCCAGGGATTTCAGAGGACGCTTGTTCGAACCGGTGATAGCGCGGCCACGACGACCGTTGTCGAGCAGGGCATCGACAGCTTCTTGCAACATACGCTTTTCGTTGCGCACGATGATGTCCGGAGCGGACAGATCAAGCAGGCGCTTCAAGCGGTTGTTACGGTTGATCACGCGACGGTACAGGTCGTTGAGGTCGGAAGTCGCGAAACGACCACCATCCAACGGTACCAGCGGACGCAGGTCTGGCGGCAGAACCGGCAGAACGGTCAGCACCATCCACTCTGGCAAGTTGCCGGAACCCTGGAAGGCTTCCATCAACTTCAGACGCTTGGACAGCTTCTTGATCTTGGTTTCGGAGTTGGTTTGCGGAATCTCTTCACGCAGACGGCCAATCTCGTGCTCCAGGTCGATAGCGTGCAGCAGTTCGCGGACAGCTTCGGCACCCATGCGGGCATCGAAATCATCGCCGAACTCTTCCAGCGCTTCGAAGTACTGCTCGTCGTTCAGCAGTTGACCTTTTTCAAGGGTGGTCATGCCTGGATCGATAACGACATAGCTCTCGAAGTAGAGAACACGTTCGATATCACGCAGGGTCATGTCCATCAGCAAGCCGATACGGGACGGCAGCGATTTCAGGAACCAGATGTGGGCAACCGGCGAAGCCAGTTCGATGTGCGCCATGCGCTCACGACGAACCTTGGCCAGTGCAACTTCAACGCCGCACTTCTCGCAGATCACACCACGGTGCTTCAAGCGCTTGTACTTACCGCACAGGCACTCGTAATCCTTAACCGGGCCAAAGATCTTGGCGCAGAACAGGCCGTCACGCTCAGGTTTGAACGTACGGTAGTTGATGGTTTCCGGCTTTTTAACTTCACCGAACGACCACGAACGGATCATCTCAGGCGATGCCAACCCAATACGGATGGCGTCGAACTCTTCGACTTGACCCTGGTTTTTCAGCAAATTCAGTAGGTCTTTCAAGGCCTTTCCTCCTGGCGGAGCAGAGAGCGGGCTAAACAGCCCCGCTCTCGATTCGCGTCACGTGTTATTCGGTTTCCAGATCGATATCGATGCCGAGGGAACGAATTTCTTTGATCAACACGTTGAAGGACTCGGGCATGCCCGGCTCCATACGGTGATCGCCGTCCACGATGTTTTTGTACATCTTGGTCCGACCGTTCACATCGTCCGACTTCACTGTGAGCATTTCTTGCAGAGTGTAAGCAGCACCGTATGCTTCCAGTGCCCAGACCTCCATCTCCCCGAAACGCTGACCACCGAACTGAGCCTTACCACCCAGCGGCTGCTGGGTAACCAGGCTGTACGAACCGGTAGAACGAGCGTGCATCTTATCGTCTACCAAGTGGTTCAGCTTCAGCATGTACATGTAGCCAACAGTAACCGGACGCTCGAACTTGTTGCCGGTACGGCCGTCGAACAGCTGCATCTGGCCGCTTTCTGGCAGGTCCGCCAGTTTGAGCATGGCCTTGATTTCGCTTTCCTTGGCACCGTCGAACACCGGGGTAGCCATTGGAACACCGCCGCGCAGGTTCTTCGCCAGATCCAGGATTTCCTGGTCGGAGAAGGTGTCCAGCTCTTCGTTGCGACCGCCGATCTCGTTGTAGATCTCGTGCAGGAACTTACGCAGGTCTGCAACCTTGCGCTGCTCTTCGATCATACGGTTGATCTTCTCGCCCAGACCTTTGGCCGCGAGGCCAAGGTGGGTTTCAAGGATCTGACCAACGTTCATACGCGAAGGTACGCCCAACGGGTTGAGGACGACGTCGACCGGGGTGCCATTGGCATCGTGCGGCATGTCTTCAACCGGCATGATCACGGAGACCACACCTTTGTTACCGTGACGACCGGCCATCTTGTCGCCCGGCTGGATGCGGCGACGGATTGCCAGGTAAACCTTGACGATCTTCAGCACGCCTGGAGCCAGGTCATCGCCCTGCTGCAGTTTGCGCTTCTTGTCTTCGAACTTGTCGTCCAGCAGACGGCGGCGATCAACGATGTAGGCCTGGGCTTTCTCGAGCTGCTCGTTCAGAGCATCTTCAGCCATGCGCAGCTTGAACCACTGGCCATGCTCAAGACCGTCGAGGATTTCGTCGGTGATGTCCTGACCTTTCTTCAGACCTGCGCCGCCTTCAGCCTTGTGGCCTACCAGGGCAGAACGCAGACGTTCGAAGGTCGCGCCTTCAACGATACGGAACTCTTCGTTCAGGTCCTTGCGGATCTCGTCGAGCTGGGTCTTCTCGATGGACAGTGCACGAGCATCACGCTCAACGCCGTCACGGGTGAAGACCTGTACGTCGATGACAGTACCTTTGGTACCGGTAGGTACACGCAGGGATGTGTCTTTAACGTCGCTGGCTTTTTCACCGAAGATGGCACGCAGCAGTTTTTCTTCCGGGGTCAGTTGGGTCTCGCCTTTCGGAGTGACCTTGCCGACCAGGATGTCGCCTGCGCCTACTTCAGCACCTACGTAAACGATACCGGCTTCGTCCAGTTTGTTCAGTGCAGCTTCACCCACGTTCGGGATGTCTGCAGTGATTTCCTCTGGGCCAAGCTTGGTGTCACGGGCCACACAGGTCAGTTCCTGAATGTGGATCGTGGTGAAGCGGTCTTCTTGAACGACACGCTCGGACAGGCAGATGGAGTCTTCGAAGTTGAAGCCGTTCCATGCCATGAACGCGATGCGCATGTTCTGACCCAGTGCCAGTTCACCCATGTCGGTGGACGGGCCGTCGGCCATGATATCGCTACGCTGAACGCGATCACCCTTGCTCACCAGCGGACGCTGGTTGATGCAGGTGTTCTGGTTCGAACGGGTGTATTTGGTCAGGTTGTAGATGTCGACACCGGCTTCGCCAGTTTCAACTTCGTCATCGGCAACACGAACCACGATACGGCTGGCATCAACGGAGTCAATTACGCCGCCACGGCGAGCCACGACGCAAACGCCGGAGTCACGGGCTACGTTACGCTCCATGCCGGTACCTACCAGCGGCTTGTCAGCGCGCAGGGTCGGTACAGCTTGACGCTGCATGTTGGAACCCATCAACGCACGGTTGGCGTCATCGTGCTCCAGGAACGGGATCAGCGACGCCGCTACCGAAACTACCTGCTTCGGCGAAACGTCCATCAAGGTGACGTCTTCCGGCGCCTTGACGGTGAACTCGTTCAAGTGACGAACCGCTACCAGCTCGTCGATCAGGACTTTCTTGTCGTTCATCGTGGCCGAAGCCTGAGCGATCACGTGATCAGCTTCTTCAATGGCGGACAGGAACACGATCTCGTCGGTGACCAGAGCGTCTTTCACCACTCGGTACGGGCTCTCGAGGAAGCCATACTGGTTGGTGCGCGCATAAGCGGCCAGGGAGTTGATCAGACCGATGTTCGGACCTTCCGGCGTTTCGATCGGGCAAACACGACCGTAGTGCGTCGGGTGTACGTCACGAACTTCAAAGCCGGCACGCTCACGGGTCAGACCGCCCGGGCCCAGTGCAGAAACACGGCGCTTGTGGGTGATCTCGGAGAGCGGGTTGTTCTGGTCCATGAACTGGGACAGTTGGCTGGAACCGAAGAACTCTTTCACCGCCGCAGCCACTGGCTTGGCGTTGATCAGGTCTTGCGGCATCAGGCCTTCGCTTTCAGCCATCGACAGACGCTCTTTGACCGCACGCTCAACACGTACCAGGCCAACGCGGAACTGGTTCTCGGCCATTTCGCCTACGCAGCGAACACGACGGTTACCCAGGTGGTCGATGTCATCGACGATGCCTTTACCGTTACGGATGTCGACCAGGGTCTTCAGTACCGCGACGATATCTTCCTTGCACAGCACGCCCGAACCTTCGATTTCGGTACGACCGATACGACGGTTGAACTTCATCCGGCCGACCGCAGACAGGTCATAGCGCTCAGGGCTGAAGAACAGGTTGTTGAACAGGGTCTCGGCAGCGTCTTTGGTTGGCGGCTCGCCTGGACGCATCATGCGATAGATCTCGACCAGCGCTTCCAATTGGTTGCTGGTGGAGTCGATCTTCAGAGTGTCGGAGATGAACGGACCGCAGTCGATGTCGTTGGTATAAAGGGTCTCGATGCGAACGACCTGAGCCTTGGCGATTTTGGCCAGGATCTCGGTGTTCAGCTCGGTGTTGCACTCAGCCAGGATTTCGCCTGTCGCCGGGTGAACGATAACCTTGGCGGTAGTGCGACCCAGGACGTAGTCCAGAGGCACTTCCAGCTCTTTGATACCGGCTTTTTCGATCTGGTTGATGTGGCGCGCAGTAATACGACGGCCAGCCTCAACAATGACCTTGCCTTTTTCATCCTGGATGTCCAGGACGGCAATTTCACCACGCAGACGCGAAGCGATCAGCTCCAGCTTGAGGGTTTCATCCTTCAGGCTGAATACGTTGGTGGTGTAGAAGGCGTCGAGCACTTGCTCAGTGGTATAGCCGAGCGCGCGCAGCAGTACCGAGGCCGGCAGCTTGCGACGACGGTCGATACGCACGAACACGCAGTCTTTCGGGTCGAACTCGAAGTCCAACCACGAACCACGGTACGGAATGATCCGCGCGGAGTACAGGAGCTTGCCGGAGCTGTGCGTCTTGCCGCGGTCGTGGTCGAAGAACACGCCCGGGGAACGGTGCAGCTGGGAAACGATCACACGCTCGGTACCATTGATTACGAAGGTACCGTTCTCAGTCATCAATGGGATTTCACCCATGTAGACTTCTTGCTCTTTGATGTCCTTGATCGCTTTGTTCGACGATTCTTTGTCGAAAATGATCAGACGGACTTTTACCCGCAAAGGTACGGCGTACGTAACACCGCGCAACACGCATTCTTTGACATCAAATGCCGGTTCGCCCAGGCGATAACCGACGTACTCCAGCGCAGCATTGCCGGAGTAGCTGATGATCGGGAAAACGGATTTGAAGGCCGCATGCAGGCCCACGTCGCGGAACTGATCTTTGGTCGCTCCCGCCTGCAAGAATTCACGATACGAATCCAGCTGGATAGCCAGAAGGTACGGGACATCCATGACGTCCGGCAACTTGCTAAAGTCCTTGCGGATACGTTTTTTCTCAGTATATGAGTAAGCCATCAGCGTTCCCCAGCTTGGTCACCTGCTTGTTTGGCCCC
This sequence comes from Pseudomonas sp. CYM-20-01, assembly GCF_023169845.1. NCBI lineage: Bacteria > Pseudomonadati > Pseudomonadota > Gammaproteobacteria > Pseudomonadales > Pseudomonadaceae > Pseudomonas > Pseudomonas sp. CYM-20-01. Next base: position 6,237,174 of record NZ_AP025169.1, read on the forward strand.
TCCGACGGGAGCAGCCAGAAAATCTTGCAAACCCCATGGTTTGCACCACCGCATCGGGTGGTTACAGCGCGTTATTGGCGGCGACCGAGTCGACAGCCAAGAACGGAAAAAGGCCGGTGGCAAGAGCCACCAGCCATCAGCCTTCAGCTTAACGCTTGGGCTGGAGACGCAAGGTCGATGCTTACTTCAGCTCGACTTTAGCGCCTGCTTCTTCCAGCACTGCTTTGGCTTTGTCAGCGGCGTCTTTCGACACTGCTTCCAGAACCTGGGCAGGAGCGCCGTCAACTACAGCCTTGGCTTCTTTCAGGCCCAGACCGGTCAGTTCACGTACTGCCTTGATCACGTTTACTTTCTTCTCGCCAGCTTCCAGCAGCATGACGTTGAATTCGGTTTGCTCTTCAGCAGCAACAGCAGCAACAGCTGGGCCAGCGGAAGCAGCGGCAGCGGAAACGCCGAATTTTTCTTCGAAAGCTTTGATCAGCTCAACAACCTGCAGAACCGACATTTCAGCTACGGCGTTGAGGATATCGTCTTGGGAGATAGACATTGCTGTATTTCCTGAATTGGGGGACGGCCTACTCGGCCATCGAAATAAACAAAAATACGCGAGAGAAGTCGCTCAGCCTTAGGCTGCGGCAGCTTCTTTTTGCTCGCGAACTGCGGCCAGAGTACGAGCCAGCTTGCTGGTAGCGCCTTGAATCACGCTCATCAGCTGCGAAATGGCTTCGTTGCGGGTCGGCAGTGTTGCCAGTACGTCGATTTGGTTAGCTGCGAGGAACTTGCCCTCGAACGCAGCTGCCTTGATCTCGAACTTATCCTGACTCTTGGCAAATTCCTTGAACAAACGGGCAGCAGCGCCTGGATGTTCTTTGGAGAACGCGATCAGAGTCGGGCCGGTGAACACGTCGTTGAGGACACTGTATTCAGTGTCAGCAACAGCGCGCTTGAGCAGGGTATTACGTACAACACGTACGTATACGCCAGCTTCACGAGCCTCTTTACGGAGTCCGGTCATAGCGCCTACTGTCACACCACGGGCATCAGCCACGACAGCGGACAGAGCAGCTTTGGCAGCCTCGTTGACTTCAGCGACGATGGCCTTCTTGTCTTCGAGATTAATTGCCACGGGTTTAACTCCTGCTTGTTACCGTTTCATCTGGCCGAAGCCGGATGTCGTTTTGGTGTCTGATTCGGTAAGGAACCGGGAGCACCATCTGCGTAGGCTTGTGGTTTAAGACTTGCGTCGCCTACGGTCTTGGATAGCCCCCGCCAGGCAGGGACCCCAATTTTTTCAATTGGCGCGATCGCTCGCACCAATTTGTGTCTTATACGTCCAGCGAGCCTTGGTCGATGACCAGACCTGGGCCCATAGTGGTGCTCAGGGTAACGCGCTTGACGTAGATACCTTTCGAAGAAGCTGGCTTGATACGCTTCAGATCAGCGATCAGGGCTTCAACGTTTTCCTTCAACTTGACGGCATCGAAGCCGACTTTGCCAACGGAGGTGTGAATGATGCCGTTTTTGTCAGTGCGATAACGAACCTGACCAGCCTTGGCGTTTTTGACCGCAGTGGCTACGTCTGGCGTTACGGTGCCGACTTTCGGGTTAGGCATCAGACCACGTGGACCCAGGATCTGACCCAACTGACCTACAACACGCATTGCATCCGGGGATGCAATAACTACGTCGTAGTTCAGGTCGCCGCCTTTCATTTCGGCAGCCAGGTCGTCCATGCCAACGCGATCAGCGCCAGCGGCCAGAGCAGCTTCAGCTGCCGGGCCTTGGGTGAAGACAGCTACACGTACAGTCTTGCCAGTACCGTGTGGCAGCACAGTAGCGCTACGAACGACCTGGTCGGATTTACGTGGGTCAACACCCAGGTTTACAGCAACGTCAACGGACTCGCTGAACTTGACAGTCGACAGCTCGGTCAGCAGGGCAGCGGCGTCTACAAAGTTGTAGGCCTTGCCTGCTTCGATTTTGCCGGCGATAGCCTTTTGGCGCTTGGTCAGCTTAGCCATTACACACCCTCCACGTTAAGGCCCATGCTACGAGCAGAACCGGCGATGGTACGCACGGCTGCATCCATATCAGCTGCAGTCAGATCCGCGTTTTTGGTTTTCGCGATTTCTTCCAGCTGAGCACGAGTTACGGTGCCAACCTTAACGGTGTTCGGACGAGCGGAACCGCTAGTCAGACCAGCAGCTTTCTTCAACAGAACCGAAGCCGGAGTCGACTTGGTTTCGAAAGTAAAGCTACGGTCGCTGTATACAGTGATGATCACTGGAGTCGGCAGACCTGGCTCAAGACCCTGAGTACGGGCGTTGAAGGCCTTGCAGAATTCCATGATATTCACGCCGTGCTGACCCAGAGCTGGACCGACGGGTGGGCTAGGGTTGGCCTGAGCGGCCTTCACTTGCAGCTTGATGTAAGCGGTAATCTTCTTGGCCATGAGGCACTCCAATTACGGGTTCGAACGCCTCGAAAGGCTCCCCGGTTACTTGCGCGTTTATCCCAGTGACGACAAAACCCCACAGCCTAAGGCTGTGGGGTTGGGATGCTTGCTCAGCTAGACCTTCTCGACCTGGCTGAACTCCAACTCTACCGGAGTAGAGCGACCGAAAATGAGCACTGCCACTTGGATCCGGCTCTTTTCGTAGTTAACTTCTTCGACAGTACCGTTGAAATCAGCAAACGGACCATCTGTAACACGAACAACCTCACCCGGCTCGAAAAGCGTCTTCGGCTTAGGCTTGTCGCTACCATCAGCAACACGGCGCAGAATTGCTTCCGCCTCCTTGTCAGTGATAGGAGCAGGCTTATCAGCAGTTCCGCCGATAAAACCCATGACACGAGGAGTGTCCTTGACCAAATGCCAAGTACCTTCATTCATGTCCATCTGAACCAGCACATAGCCAGGGAAGAACTTGCGTTCGCTTTTGCGCTTCTGACCATTCCGCATTTCAACCACTTCTTCAGTGGGAACCAGAATTTCGCCGAAGCCATCTTCCATGCCTGCCAGCTTTACGCGCTCCAGCAAAGAGCGCATAACATGCTTCTCGTAACCCGAGTAAGCATGCACAACGTACCAACGCTTAGCCACGGGACACCCTTAGCCAACAATCAAGGAAACAAGCCAGCCGAGCAGGGAATCGAGCCCCCACAACAGCAACGCCATAACCAGAACAACAGCCACAACAATCAATGTGGTCTGCGTAGTTTCTTGGCGAGTCGGCCAAACGACTTTACGGATTTCGGTGCGAGCTTCCTTTACCAGGACCGCGAAAGACTTGCCTTTGGCAGTCTGCAGGCCTACAAAGGCAGCTACAGCAGCGAGAACAAGCAAAGCGAGTACGCGGTACAGGATCGGCGAAGCAGAATAGTACTGATTGCCAACAACGCCTACGACCACCAAGGCAACTACAGCGAGCCACTTGACCAGATCGAAACGAGAGCTTTGAGCTTCAGCCTTAGGAGTCATCTATGAAGATCCTGTGAAAAGAAAGCCAGACACACCACGTGAATCTGGCAGGTCAGGAGGGAATCGAACCCCCAACCTACGGTTTTGGAGACCGTCGCTCTGCCAATTGAGCTACTGACCTAAAACAAAATCAGGCCGACCATTATGCAGGCCTGAAAAAGACTTTACAACAACCAACCCCACTAGACCTGAAATCACCTGGCAACAACGCCAGACAGAACGCCTTCAAGCCGAGGCAGCTGTTAAAACAAAGGCAGATATTTTCATATCTGCCTTGTTATATGGAGCTCTTGAGCGGATTTGAACCGCTGACCTCACCCTTACCAAGGGTGTGCTCTACCAACTGAGCTACAAGAGCAAAACACCTGCACAACCTGCAAACTTGGAGCGGGTAGCGGGAATCGAACCCGCATCATCAGCTTGGAAGGCTGAGGTTCTACCACTAAACTATACCCGCGGAGCTTGCAGCTCACGCTAAAAATGGTGGAGGGGGAAGGATTCGAACCTTCGAAGTCGTAGACGTCAGATTTACAGTCTGATCCCTTTGGCCGCTCGGGAACCCCTCCTAAGCGAGCCGGCATTTTACATTACGCCGACCTTCTGTCAAGCATTTTCTCATTTAAAAATATGAGGTTAGCTGCATTGACCTTCGCTTCACACTATTGACCTAGAAGGTCTTCACTGCGAAGCGGGCGCCATTCTATGCAAACTATTCGAGAGTTGCAACGCCTTCGCACAACATTATTTTATGTTTTAACTCATTGAATTCCTTAGCAAGGTTTTCAAAGGGCAGATCGTCAGCCAGGCGTCGACTTTCAGGGGCTACACGCAGCCAGTAGCCAGAGGCATCAGCCGTATTGAGCAACTGGACCTTGACCTTGATATCCAAGCTCGTGAGTCGCTGCTCAACGGACTGCGCCTGGCGCTGGTCCGCAAAACCACCGATGTACAGGCAAGTGTTTTGCGCCTCGGATGTTTTTGCGCGATCCCTGCGCACCACCGCATCAGAAGATTCACTGAGTAGTCGGATGTCTTGCTGCGAGCCCTTGTAAAGGCTCAAGGGCGTGACATCCTTAGCGCGCAATGGCGCTTCTTGCTGGTGCCAGATGTAGTAGAAGGCGTTGAGAACCAGTAAAAGCAAAAACAGCCAACGCATAATCACCTCAGGACAAAGGACAAGCCATCGCCAAACCGACAAAGACCAGATCGGGCACGAGCCGCGCCTGGGGCACCGCATCCGCTACCAAATCAGCATCCCCGCCGGTCAGGAACACGGTAAAGTCATCCCCCCAGTAGCCCCTCGCCAACTCCAACTGAGTCAGTACAAACCCTCTGAGCATCAACGTACAGCCGCGCTCAACGGCTTCTACCGTCGTACGGCCCGGAGAGAGACGCTCCAGCGCCCTTTCAGCGGCAGCGTCGTCGTAGCGTATCTTGCGCGTGTGGGTTCGCAACTGATTGCGCATAAGGGGCATTCCAGGACAAATGAACCCACCCAAGTGCTCACCGTCCACAGCAATAAAATCTGCAGTGGCGGCCGTACCAAAATCAAGCACCAGGCAGGCCCCACGCGCGAGCTTGAACCCACCCAGCATCGCCAGCCAGCGATCAAGCCCAAGACGTTCGAAATCTTCGTATCCGTTGCGCACTCCCGCCATTTCTCGCGCCGGGGCCGCGCAGGAAACGATAACGCCGAAAGTGTCTTGCAAGGCAGTGACCAACTTGCTTGTTTCTTCCAGGGCACGAACGCTTACCAATCGGCAACGTGTCAGTAGAAGCCCAGAAAGCGCTACCAGGCTCTCAATCAACGCCAGATCCGAGCCTACAACCCCTTCTGCGGAGGTATTCGCCGATTCCGAATCAAGCACACGCCATTTGATAAAGCTATTTCCACAGTCGAGCTCAAGAATCATCACGCAACCTCAGGCTTAACTCACCACCACTGTATATTTTCTCAACACCATTAACACTCAAGCGCAATGCCCCCTGGCGATCTACACCCAGCACAACCCCATCGACCTGGTTGACACCCGCGGTAAGGGAGACCGGCCGGCCCTGCCAGGCGTGATTCTGCTCCCACTCTCCCTGAAGCGCGACAAAACCGCCTTCCCGATGCCGCTCAAGGTAGCCTTGCAGCTGCCGCCCCAGTTCCGACACCAGAAGATTGCGATTCACCGGAGCACCCGTCTCAAGTTGCACTGAGGTCCATTGCTGATCAACCTCATCAGCCCTCTGCATATTCACGTTGATACCTATTCCGAGAACTACGTGACAGATATCCGCAGGATCACCTACCAACTCCAGCAAAATTCCAGCGATTTTCTTCTGCCCTACCAAAACATCGTTTGGCCACTTCAGGGCGGCGCCCTGCACCCCGGACTCGCGCAAAGCCTGCATGACTGCCAAGCCCACAACCAGGCTCAGCCCCTCCAGCTGTCGCAGACCTGACTCAATACGTAAAACGAGACTGTAATAAACGTTTTGCGCGAACGGGCTGACCCACTTTCGTCCCCTCCTACCTCTTCCCGCAGTTTGTTGCTCTGCGAGCACCAGGAACGGCGCCGCGCATCCAGCGTCTACCAGCCGCAAAGCTTCAGCATTAGTGGAGTCAATGGAATCAGATATATGAACGGGCCATGTCAAGGATGGCGTACTCTGCGAAATATCTTCAGCACTCAAGAACACTAGTGGGGATGCCAATTGATACCCCTTGCCTCGCACCTTGTGAATTGGCAGATTCAACTCTGCCTCCAGGTGCTGGAGTTGCTTCCATACAGCACTGCGACTGACGCCAAGAGCGGCACCCAGTGCTTCTCCGGAATGGAATCGGCCATCTTTCAGAAGTTTCAACAACGTCAGCATGCAAGTATCGCCTCACAATGAGGCACGCATGATAGCCATGCGCAGGGTCATTGCATAGAAAGGCCGGACTTTAGCGCTGGAGGCCACGCACGCGGATCTCTTCGCACTTTTCGACCGCCCAAAACAAAACCCCTGACTGCATAAGCAATCAGGGGTTCTGGAATTTAATCTTGACGATGACCTACTCTCACATGGGGAAACCCCACACTACCATCGGCGATGCATCGTTTCACTACTGAGTTCGGGATGGGATCAGGTGGTTCCAATGCTCTATGGTCGTCAAGAAATTCGGGTACTGAGTCGTGGCCTGGGCCTCGCTTCAGCAAATTGGGTATGTGACAGCTTTCGGTGTTTTGTGAACATCGAACTTTCGGTTCATTTCGTCTTCACACACCGCAATCTGATGCTCGTTAGAGTAGTCAAATTGCTTGGGTGTTATATGGTCAAGCCTCACGGGCAATTAGTATTGGTTAGCTCAACGCCTCACAGCGCTTACACACCCAACCTATCAACGTCGTAGTCTTCGACGGCCCTTCAGGGAACTCAAGGTTCCAGTGAGATCTCATCTTGAGGCTAGTTTCCCGCTTAGATGCTTTCAGCGGTTATCTATTCCGAACATAGCTACCCGGCAATGCCACTGGCGTGACAACCGGAACACCAGAGGTTCGTCCACTCCGGTCCTCTCGTACTAGGAGCAGCCCCTCTCAAATCTCAAACGTCCACGGCAGATAGGGACCGAACTGTCTCACGACGTTCTAAACCCAGCTCGCGTACCACTTTAAATGGCGAACAGCCATACCCTTGGGACCGGCTTCAGCCCCAGGATGTGATGAGCCGACATCGAGGTGCCAAACACCGCCGTCGATATGAACTCTTGGGCGGTATCAGCCTGTTATCCCCGGAGTACCTTTTATCCGTTGAGCGATGGCCCTTCCATACAGAACCACCGGATCACTAAGACCTACTTTCGTACCTGCTCGACGTGTCTGTCTCGCAGTCAAGCGCGCTTTTGCCTTTATACTCTACGACCGATTTCCGACCGGTCTGAGCGCACCTTCGTACTCCTCCGTTACTCTTTAGGAGGAGACCGCCCCAGTCAAACTACCCACCATACACTGTCCTCGATCCGGATAACGGACCTGAGTTAGAACCTCAAAGTTGCCAGGGTGGTATTTCAAGGATGGCTCCACGCGAACTGGCGTCCACGCTTCAAAGCCTCCCACCTATCCTACACAAGCAAATTCAAAGTCCAGTGCAAAGCTATAGTAAAGGTTCACGGGGTCTTTCCGTCTAGCCGCGGATACACTGCATCTTCACAGCGATTTCAATTTCACTGAGTCTCGGGTGGAGACAGCGCCGCCATCGTTACGCCATTCGTGCAGGTCGGAACTTACCCGACAAGGAATTTCGCTACCTTAGGACCGTTATAGTTACGGCCGCCGTTTACCGGGGCTTCGATCAAGAGCTTCGCGTTAGCTAACCCCATCAATTAACCTTCCGGCACCGGGCAGGCGTCACACCCTATACGTCCACTTTCGTGTTTGCAGAGTGCTGTGTTTTTAATAAACAGTCGCAGCGGCCTGGTATCTTCGACCGGCATGAGCTTACGGAGCAAGTCCTTCACCCTCACCGGCGCACCTTCTCCCGAAGTTACGGTGCCATTTTGCCTAGTTCCTTCACCCGAGTTCTCTCAAGCGCCTTGGTATTCTCTACCCAACCACCTGTGTCGGTTTGGGGTACGGTTCCTGGTTACCTGAAGCTTAGAAGCTTTTCTTGGAAGCATGGCATCAACCACTTCGTTACCTAAAAGGTAACTCGTCATCAGCTCTCGGCCTTAAGATCCCGGATTTACCTAAGATCTCAGCCTACCACCTTAAACTTGGACAACCAACGCCAAGCTGGCCTAGCCTTCTCCGTCCCTCCATCGCAATAACCAGAAGTACAGGAATATTAACCTGTTTTCCATCGACTACGCTTTTCAGCCTCGCCTTAGGGACCGACTAACCCTGCGTCGATTAACGTTGCGCAGGAAACCTTGGTCTTTCGGCGTGGGTGTTTTTCACACCCATTGTCGTTACTCATGTCAGCATTCGCACTTCTGATACCTCCAGCAAGCTTCTCAACTCACCTTCACAGGCTTACAGAACGCTCCTCTACCGCATCACTTACGTGATACCCGTAGCTTCGGTGTATGGTTTGAGCCCCGTTACATCTTCCGCGCAGGCCGACTCGACTAGTGAGCTATTACGCTTTCTTTAAAGGGTGGCTGCTTCTAAGCCAACCTCCTAGCTGTCTAAGCCTTCCCACATCGTTTCCCACTTAACCATAACTTTGGGACCTTAGCTGACGGTCTGGGTTGTTTCCCTTTTCACGACGGACGTTAGCACCCGCCGTGTGTCTCCCATGCTCGGCACTTGTAGGTATTCGGAGTTTGCATCGGTTTGGTAAGTCGGGATGACCCCCTAGCCGAAACAGTGCTCTACCCCCTACAGTGATACATGAGGCGCTACCTAAATAGCTTTCGAGGAGAACCAGCTATCTCCGAGCTTGATTAGCCTTTCACTCCGATCCACAGGTCATCCGCTAACTTTTCAACGGTAGTCGGTTCGGTCCTCCAGTTAGTGTTACCCAACCTTCAACCTGCCCATGGATAGATCGCCCGGTTTCGGGTCTATTCCCAGCGACTAGACGCCCTATTAAGACTCGCTTTCGCTACGCCTCCCCTATTCGGTTAAGCTCGCCACTGAAAATAAGTCGCTGACCCATTATACAAAAGGTACGCAGTCACAGAACAAAGTCTGCTCCCACTGCTTGTACGCATACGGTTTCAGGATCTATTTCACTCCCCTCTCCGGGGTTCTTTTCGCCTTTCCCTCACGGTACTAGTTCACTATCGGTCAGTCAGTAGTATTTAGCCTTGGAGGATGGTCCCCCCATATTCAGACAAAGTTTCTCGTGCTCCGTCCTACTCGATTTCATGACTAAGAGATTTTCGCGTACAGGGCTATCACCCACTATGGCCGCACTTTCCAGAGCGTTCCGCTAATCTCAAAGCCACTTAAGGGCTAGTCCCCGTTCGCTCGCCACTACTAAGGGAATCTCGGTTGATTTCTTTTCCTCAGGGTACTTAGATGTTTCAGTTCCCCTGGTTCGCCTCTTGCACCTATGTATTCAGTACAAGATAACCATCTTATGATGGCTGGGTTCCCCCATTCAGACATCTCCGGATCAAAGTCTGTTTGCCGACTCCCCGAAGCTTTTCGCAGGCTACCACGTCTTTCATCGCCTCTGACTGCCAAGGCATCCACCGTATGCGCTTCTTCACTTGACCATATAACCCCAAGCAATCTGGTTATACTGTGAAGACGACATTCGCCGAAAATTCGAATTTCTCAACTAAGAGAACTCACAAATTTTACCTTAGCCTGATCCGCTACCAGTGAAAGTAACGTTCAGTCTATCTTTCTATCACATACCCAAATTTTTAAAGAACGATCTAATCAAAGACTAGAAATCAACATTCATCACCGTCTTGGTGGAATGCTCATTTCTAAGCTTTCAAAACTTTCAGAAGCAGTAGTGGTGGAGCCAAACGGGATCGAACCGTTGACCTCCTGCGTGCAAGGCAGGCGCTCTCCCAGCTGAGCTATGGCCCCGTATTTCTACAGGCGTTTCCCACACAAAATTGGTGGGTCTGGGCAGATTCGAACTGCCGACCTCACCCTTATCAGGGGTGCGCTCTAACCAACTGAGCTACAGACCCAATTTCGGGCTGCTTCTTATCGTCTTCTTCAATGAATCAAGCAATTCGTGTGGGAACTTATGGAGCAGCTGATGTCGTCGATTAAGGAGGTGATCCAGCCGCAGGTTCCCCTACGGCTACCTTGTTACGACTTCACCCCAGTCATGAATCACACCGTGGTAACCGTCCTCCCGAAGGTTAGACTAGCTACTTCTGGTGCAACCCACTCCCATGGTGTGACGGGCGGTGTGTACAAGGCCCGGGAACGTATTCACCGCGACATTCTGATTCGCGATTACTAGCGATTCCGACTTCACGCAGTCGAGTTGCAGACTGCGATCCGGACTACGATCGGTTTTATGGGATTAGCTCCACCTCGCGGCTTGGCAACCCTCTGTACCGACCATTGTAGCACGTGTGTAGCCCAGGCCGTAAGGGCCATGATGACTTGACGTCATCCCCACCTTCCTCCGGTTTGTCACCGGCAGTCTCCTTAGAGTGCCCACCATTACGTGCTGGTAACTAAGGACAAGGGTTGCGCTCGTTACGGGACTTAACCCAACATCTCACGACACGAGCTGACGACAGCCATGCAGCACCTGTCTCAATGTTCCCGAAGGCACCAATCTATCTCTAGAAAGTTCATTGGATGTCAAGGCCTGGTAAGGTTCTTCGCGTTGCTTCGAATTAAACCACATGCTCCACCGCTTGTGCGGGCCCCCGTCAATTCATTTGAGTTTTAACCTTGCGGCCGTACTCCCCAGGCGGTCAACTTAATGCGTTAGCTGCGCCACTAAAAGCTCAAGGCTTCCAACGGCTAGTTGACATCGTTTACGGCGTGGACTACCAGGGTATCTAATCCTGTTTGCTCCCCACGCTTTCGCACCTCAGTGTCAGTATTAGTCCAGGTGGTCGCCTTCGCCACTGGTGTTCCTTCCTATATCTACGCATTTCACCGCTACACAGGAAATTCCACCACCCTCTACCATACTCTAGTCAGTCAGTTTTGAATGCAGTTCCCAGGTTGAGCCCGGGGATTTCACATCCAACTTAACAAACCACCTACGCGCGCTTTACGCCCAGTAATTCCGATTAACGCTTGCACCCTCTGTATTACCGCGGCTGCTGGCACAGAGTTAGCCGGTGCTTATTCTGTCGGTAACGTCAAAACAATCACGTATTAGGTAACTGCCCTTCCTCCCAACTTAAAGTGCTTTACAATCCGAAGACCTTCTTCACACACGCGGCATGGCTGGATCAGGCTTTCGCCCATTGTCCAATATTCCCCACTGCTGCCTCCCGTAGGAGTCTGGACCGTGTCTCAGTTCCAGTGTGACTGATCATCCTCTCAGACCAGTTACGGATCGTCGCCTTGGTGAGCCATTACCTCACCAACTAGCTAATCCGACCTAGGCTCATCTGATAGCGCAAGGCCCGAAGGTCCCCTGCTTTCTCCCGTAGGACGTATGCGGTATTAGCGTTCGTTTCCGAACGTTATCCCCCACTACCAGGCAGATTCCTAGGCATTACTCACCCGTCCGCCGCTCTCAAGAGAAGCAAGCTTCTCTCTACCGCTCGACTTGCATGTGTTAGGCCTGCCGCCAGCGTTCAATCTGAGCCATGATCAAACTCTTCAGTTCAAACATCTTTGGGTTTTTAAGAAACCCTAAACTTGGCTCAGCAATCGTTGGTTACATCTTTGATTTCTCGCGGAGTAACTTGTGATGCTGATAATCTTGTTGACTATCAGTCTGACTCCACAAGCACCCACACGAATTGCTTGATTCAGCTGTTAAAGAGCGGTTGGTTAAGATCTTTCGTCTCAACCGAGGCGCGCATTCTACAGCAGCCTCATTTGCTGTCAAGTGATTATTTTCAGAAGTTTTCGAAGATTTCTTCAACAACTTCAACCACTTGCGCTTCCGATCTCTCGTTAGCGGGAGGCGAATTCTACAGCGTTACACGCTGCTGTCAACACCTCTTTTTCTCCGCTTTCGACCGAGAAGATCGAAACGCTAATAGAGCCAGACAACACTGCTCTACCAACTCCTTCTGGGCTTCGATGAACTGAAGCAACTCGCTGTCGAATTCTGCGTAACTCTTTGTTTACCAAGGAGTTTTTCGTTTCGACTGCGCCGGAAGTGGGGCGAATTATAGACAGATATAATTCGCCGTCAACACCTAATTTCAGTTTTATTCGGATTTGAGCGTAATACGCGCAAATGCCTTCTTCCCAGCCTGACAAATGTGGGTAGCACCCAGCTCGTATATAAAGGTGCGATCCACAACCTCACCATCTATACGCACACCACCCGACCCCAGAAGGTCGCGCGCAACTGCCGAGTTCTTAACCAGGCCCGCCTTATTAAGCACAGCAGCAATCGGCATCGCCTCGGCAGCAGACAGCTCGATCTCCGGCAGATCATCAGGCAGCTCGCCATCCTTCATGCGATTACCCGCAGCACGGTGAGCGTTGGCCGCAGCCTCTTCACCATGGAACCGCGCAACAATCTCTTCCGCCAGCTTAATCTTCACGTCACGCGGATTAGCGCCTGCCTCTACATCAGCACGCAGCGCATTGATTTCATCCATCGACCGGAAGCTCAGCAACTCGAAGTAACGCCACATCAAAGCATCAGGAATCGAAACCAGCTTGCCGTACATAACGCCCGGCGCTTCCTGGATACCGACATAGTTCCCCAGGGACTTGGACATCTTCTTGACGCCATCCAACCCTTCCAACAACGGCATGGTAAGGATGCACTGGGCTTCCTGCCCATATGCACGCTGGAGCTCACGCCCCATCAACAGGTTGAACTTCTGATCAGTGCCGCCCAGCTCAACGTCCGCACGCAACGCTACCGAGTCATAGCCCTGGACCAACGGGTAGAGGAACTCGTGAATGGCGATCGGCTGATTGGTGGAGTAGCGCTTGTCGAAGTCATCACGCTCAAGCATGCGCGCAACAGTGTACTGAGAGGTCAAGCGAATGAAGTCCGCCGGCCCCATCTGATCCATCCAAGTGGAGTTGAACGCCACTTCGGTCTTGGCCGGATCAAGAATCTTGAATACCTGAGTCTTGTAGGTCTCGGCATTATCAAGCACCTGCTCACGGGTCAGCGGCGGACGCGTGGCGCTCTTGCCGCTCGGATCACCGATCATTCCGGTGAAGTCACCTATAAGGAAGATGACCTGGTGCCCCAACTCCTGGAACTGGCGCAGCTTATTAATAAGCACGGTATGCCCCAGGTGCAGATCCGGCGCAGTCGGATCAAAGCCAGCCTTAATACGCAGGGGCTGACCACGCTTGAGCTTTTCGATCAGCTCAGCTTCGACCAACAGTTCTTCCGCACCACGTTTTATCAGCGCTAGCTGCTCTTCAACCGACTTCATAACAGACCCGCAAGGCTCAGATTCAAAAGGGAACCAACCATACAAGATCAGGGACTAATTACAAGTTTTGCCCTGCGAACGGACACCGTTCAGCAAGCCCAGCGTTCGCGAGCTTGCGCCACAGATGATTTGGTTATATTTTATACAGTTATTTCATCTTCATCATGTCATTCATCTTTTCCATTTCATCTTCAAAGTCAAAATTACCTATGACCACTGAACCGTCTAAAGCGCCGCCGCTTTACCCGAAGACCCACCTGCTCGCCGCAAGTGGTATCGCCGCCCTTCTCAGCCTGGCACTCCTGGTATTCCCTTCCAGTGACGTAGAAGCCAAACGAACATCCCTGAGCCTTGACCTGGAAAGTCCCGTTGAACAACTGACACAAGATCAAGACGCTTCCGACGCGCAACAAGCCACAAACCTTGGCACCGAGTCGCCGTTCGCACAGATAGAAAACAGCCCCGAAGACACCCAGCAAGCAGCTCAAAGCCCATCTGCGCCTGTTGCCGACACGGCCAAGAACCCCCAGCACCGCGAAGTGATCGTGGCCAAGGGCGACACACTGTCGACACTCTTCGAGAAGGTCGGCCTCCCCGCCGCTACAGTTAATGAAGTGCTTGCCAGCGACAAACAAGCCAAGCAGTTCACCCAACTCAAGCACGGCCAGAAGCTCGAATTTGAATTCACCCCCGATGGCCAACTGAACAACCTGCACAGCAATGTCAGCGACCTCGAAAGCATTACTCTGACAAAGGGTGCCAAAGGCTTTGCCTTCAATCGCATCACCACCAAACCTGTGATGCGCTCCGCCTACGTACACGGCGTGATCAACAGCTCCCTGTCACAATCCGCCGCGCGGGCAGGCCTGTCCCACAGCATGACCATGGACATGGCCAACGTGTTCGGCTACGACATCGACTTCGCCCAGGACATCCGCCAGGGCGACGAATTCGACGTAATCTACGAGCAGAAAGTCGCCAACGGCAAAGTCGTCGGCACCGGCAACATTCTCTCCGCACGTTTCACCAACCGCGGCAAGACCTACACCGCCGTGCGCTACACCAACAAACAAGGCAACAGCAGCTACTACACCGCCGACGGCAACAGCATGCGCAAGGCCTTTATCCGTACGCCGGTGGACTTCGCTCGTATTAGCTCGCGTTTCTCCATGGGTCGCAAGCATCCAATTCTGAACAAAATCCGTGCCCACAAAGGGGTCGATTACGCCGCACCGCGTGGCACGCCGATCAAGGCAGCCGGTGATGGTAAAGTCCTGCTGGCAGGGCGTCGTGGTGGCTATGGCAATACGGTGATCATCCAGCACGGCAATACCTACCGTACGCTGTATGGCCACATGCAAGGCTTTGCCAAGGGCGTGCAAACCGGCGGCACCGTGAAACAAGGCCAGGTGATTGGCTATATCGGCACTACCGGGCTGTCTACCGGCCCGCACTTGCACTATGAGTTCCAGGTCAATGGCGTTCACGTCGACCCACTGGGCCAGAAACTGCCCATGGCCGACCCGATCGCCAAGGCTGAACGCGCCCGCTTCATGCAACAGAGCCAGCCGTTGATGGCGCGCATGGATCAAGAGCGCTCCACCCTGCTGGCTTCGGCGAAGCGTTAAGTATGGCGCTCTATATCGGTGTGATGTCCGGGACCAGCCTTGATGGCCTGGACATCGCCTTGATCGAGCAGTCCCCGGCGATCAAGCTGATCGCCACACACTACATTCCCATGCCCGATACCCTGCGCACCGAGCTGCTTGCTCTTTGCGCCAGCGGGCCGGATGAGATCGCCCGCTCAGCCATTGCCCAACAGAACTGGGTAAATCTCGCTGCTCAAGGTATCCACGCTTTACTCGACCAGCAAAACCTCAAGCCCCAGGACATTCGCGCAATTGGCAGCCATGGCCAGACCATCCGCCATGAACCCGCCCGGGGCTTTACCGTACAGATCGGCAACCCGGCCTTGCTCACCGAGCTCACAGGCATCACCGTGGTCAGCGATTTCCGTGGCCGCGACGTCGCCGCCGGCGGCCAGGGCGCCCCATTGGTCCCTGCGTTCCATGAAGCACTGTTTGGCGAGCACAGCGGTAACCGTGCCGTATTGAATGTTGGAGGTTTCAGCAACCTCAGTCTGATTGAGACCGGCAAACCTGTAGCCGGCTTCGACTGCGGCCCAGGCAATGTCCTGCTGGATGCGTGGATTCACCAGCAACGCGGTGAACACTTTGATCGTAATGGCCAGTGGGCGGCTAGCGGCAAGGTCGAGCCTGCGCTACTCAACGCCCTGCTCAGCGACCCTTTCTTCGTGACTACGGGCCCCAAGAGCACCGGCCGCGAAGTGTTCAATCTGGAGTGGCTGCACCAACACCTGGGTCGCTTACCAACATTCGAGCCTCAGGATGTTCAGGCCACCCTGCTGGAACTGACCGCCCTGACCATCATCGAATCCCTGCAGGCCGCCCAGCCCCAGACCAGAACACTGCTGGTGTGTGGTGGCGGTGCCCACAACGCCACGCTGATGAATCGCCTGGCCGCCCTGCTACCGTCAACTCAAGTCAGCAGCACCGCCGCCTACGGAGTAGATCCCGACTGGGTCGAGGCCATGGCCTTCGCATGGCTGGCCCATTGCTGTCTCGAAGGTATCGCAGCCAACCGCCCAAGTGTCACAGGGGCACGAGGACTTAGGGTACTGGGCGCCATCTACCCAGCGTAAAATCTCCAGACAGCAAAACGCCGCTTGGCCTATCACAGCCAAGCGGCGTTTTTGCGTCCGCTGTCGATCAGATCGAGAACGAAGACCCGCAACCACAGGTGGTGGTGGCATTAGGGTTCTTGATCACAAAACGCGAACCCTCCAGACCTTCCTGGTAATCCACCTCGGCACCTGCCAGGTATTGGAAACTCATCGGGTCCACAACCAGGCTCACGCCTTCGCGCTCAACGATGGTGTCATCATCGGCCACATCTTCATCGAAGGTAAAACCGTACTGAAACCCTGAACAACCGCCGCCCGTAACGAATACGCGCAGCTTCAAGCGATCATTACCCTCTTCATCGACCAGGCTCTTCACCTTGTGCGCAGCACCGTGGGTGAATTGCAAAGCCGTGGGGGTGAAGGATTCAACGCTCATGCTGATAATCTCCCGGCGTAGCGCCGCCATATGCGTAATGCCCGGCATTATCCGCTTCTCCTAGAAAAGCGGTCAACTATTGTTACGGTATATCAATCTGCGCTGTCGCCATTAAAAACACAAAAGGCCCGATCAACGGGCCTTTTGCTTCGCGACTCAACAGCCTTAAGGCAGCATGCCCGCGTGGGACAGCCCCAACTTCTCATCCAGGCCAAACAGGATGTTCATGTTCTGCACCGCCTGCCCGGACGCGCCCTTGACCAGGTTATCGATCACCGACAACACCACGACCAAGTCACCATCTTGCGGGCGGTGCACGGCAATCCGGCACACGTTGGCACCGCGCACGCTGCGGGTTTCCGGATGGCTGCCGGCCGGCATCACATCGACGAACGGTTCGTTGGCATACCGTTTTTCGAACAGCGCCTGCAGGTCGACCGAGCGATCGACCACAGTGGCGTACAACGTGGAGTGAATGCCGCGGATCATTGGGGTCAAGTGCGGAACGAAGGTCAGGCCCACATCCTTCCCAGCCGCACGACGCAGCCCCTGGCGAATTTCCGGCAAGTGACGATGCCCCTTTACCGCATAGGCCTTCATGCTTTCCGACGTTTCAGAGTACAGCGAACCGACCGCAGCACCACGGCCGGCACCGCTGACGCCCGATTTGCAGTCCGCAATCAAGCGCGAAGCGTCCGCCAGCCCCGCTTCCAGCAATGGCAGGAAGCCCAACTGTGTGGCGGTTGGATAGCAACCTGGCACCGCAATCAGGCGCGCTTGCTTGATCTGTTCACGATTCACTTCCGGCAGGCCGTACACCGCCTCTTCCAACAACTCCGGCGCGCCGTGCGGCTGGCCGTACCATTTGGCCCACTCGTCAGCGTCCTGCAGACGGAAGTCCGCCGAGAGGTCGATGACCTTGGTACCCGCAGCCAACAGTTCACCGGCCAACGCATGGGCAACCCCGTGCGGCGTGGCGAAGAACACCACATCGCAGGCGCCCAAGGTCTTGATGTCCGGCACGCTGAACGCCAGGCCGTCATAGTGGCCTCGCAGGTTCGGGTACATATCGGCCACGGCCAGCCCGGCCTCGGATCGGGAGGTGATGACCACTACCTCAGCTTGCGGATGCTGAGCCAACAGACGCAGCAATTCGACACCGGTATAACCCGTGCCGCCGACGATACCGACCTTGACCATAAACCTGCCCTCAACGAACCCACTGGAAAGCCGTCGATAATAGGGGCCGTATCGTCCTGCGACAACCGTCAACGTGACGTACGGGCGCATGAGCCACTACTATCTCGGCTACCGTGAACCTGGGAATAACTAAAAATGCTTTATCTATGGGTCAAAGCCTTCCATATCGTCAGCATCGTCTGCTGGTTTGCCGGGCTGTTCTACCTGCCACGCCTGTTCGTCTATCACGCCCAAAGCGAGGACACCGTCAGCAAAGAGCGTTTCAGCGTCATGGAGCGCAAGTTGTATCGCGGCATCATGGGGCCGGCGATGATCGCCACGCTGATTTTCGGCGGCTGGCTGATCTACCTGAACCCCAGCATCTTTCATTCGGGCGGGTGGATTCACGCCAAGCTGACCCTCGTCGTACTGCTCATTGGCTACCACCATATGTGCGGCGCGCAGGTAAAACGCTTCGCACGTGGCGAAAACACCCGCAGCCATGTCTTTTATCGCTGGTTCAATGAAGTGCCCGTTCTGATATTGCTGGCTATCGTAATTTTGGTCGTGGTCAAACCGTTCTAACTTCAATTACTCGGGGTACCTCCAATGTCGCTGCCCGCTCTGCTTGAACAACGTCTGCGCCTGCCCGTCGTGGCGGCGCCGATGTTTCTGATTTCCAACCCGCAACTGGTCCTGGCGTGCTGCCGCAATGGGGTGGTCGGGAGTTTCCCGGCGCTTAACCAACGCGAAAGCAGTGGCTTCAAGGCTTGGCTGGAGGAAATCGAAGCGGGCCTGGCGCTGCTGGACAACCCTGCGCCCTACGCCGTCAACCTGATCGTGCACAACAGCAATCCCCGCTTGGAGGCAGACCTGGCGATTTGCGTTGAGCATAAAGTGCCCATCGTCATTACCAGCCTGGGTGCCGTCAAAGAGTTGGTGGACGCGGTGCATAGCTACGGCGGCCTGGTGTTCCACGATGTCACCACCCGCCGCCATGCCGAGAAGGCTGCCGAGGCCGGTGTGGATGGCCTGATCGCCGTGGCGGCAGGTGCCGGTGGCCATGCCGGCACCTGGAGCCCATTCTCGTTGATTGCCGAGATCCGCCAGTTCTTCGACAAAACCCTGCTGTTGGCCGGCTGCCTCAACCACGGGCACGAGATTCTCGCAGCCCAACTGCTCGGTGCAGACCTGGCCTATTTCGGCACGCGCTTTATCGGCACCACCGAAAGCCATGCCCCTGATGCGTATAAAGAGATGCTGCTCACATCGCGCGCCGCCGACATCGTGCACACTCCCGCTGTCTCCGGCGTACCCGCCAGCTTTATGCGCCAGAGCCTGGAAAACGCCGGTTTCGACCTCGCCGCCCTGCAAGGCAAAGGTGAAGTCAACTTCGGCTCCAAGCTCAAGCCGTTGAGCGACGAGGCCAAGGCCTGGAAGACTGTATGGTCTGCTGGCCAAGGCGTCGGTGAGATTGATGATTTGCCCAGCGTCGATGAACTCGTTGCGCGCCTGGATGCCGAATACCGCAAGGCACGCGAACAGGCGGCACAACTGCGCTGGCCACGGTGACCCAACCGCTAGGCCTGCCGACTGAACAGGCCTGCCCTACCTCCCTGAACAAGTGACAAGGAAGCCCGCATGAGCGACAACCGTTTCAAGATTGTGTTTGATGGAGCCTTGCTCCCGGGTGTCGAAAGCACCACGGCCAAACTGAACCTGGCCGAGCTCTTCAAGAGCGAAGTCGAAGCCATCGAGAAGCTCTTTACCGGCCGCCCGGTTGCACTCAAGCGCGACCTGTCTCGCCCGGATGCGGAAACCTACCTCACCGCGCTGAAAAACGCCGGGGTCGACGCGCGTATCGAACCTGAACAACCCGTGGCCTTCAGCCTTGCCGAGACCCACGAGACGGACTCCGGTCCTTCTGGCTTCGCGCGACCGGCGGCGTCACCTTATGCTCCGCCCCGGGCGACGGTAGGTGATGATTTGCCCGAGTACGCGACCCTCAAAGTCTTCACTATCCATGGCCGCATCGGCCGCCTGCGCTACCTGGCATGGACCCTGGTGTTGACCCTGGCGATGCTGGTTGCGGGCGGCATCATCAGCACCGTCAGCTTTGCCGTGGCCACCGCGTCGCCGATTGCGGGCACCATCATCGGAGTACTACTGGGTCTCGCGCTGTTTGTGGCGCTGGTATGGGTCAGTGTGCAGATCGGCGTGCAGCGCCTGCATGACCTGGGCTGGTCGGGCTGGTTGTATCTCCTCAACCTGGTGCCGCTGGTAAACAGTGTCTTCCCGATCCTGTTGCTGGTATTGCCGGGCAATGCGGGCGCCAACCAGTACGGCGCGCCACCGCCACGTAACTCCACCGCGGTAAAAGTCCTGGCCACGCTGTGGTTGGCGTTTATTCCGGTCATGCTTGCCATCGTGGTGACCTTGGGCATGAACGGTTACCTGGACCAGCTCGAAGCCAACGTGGACAGCAGCTACGAAAGCAGCTCCATCACCTCCGATGAAGACGCCGACCAAGCCACCACCGCTGAAGAAGACGAAGCGCAGAGTGCTGACGAAGCGGGCGAACCTGTAGACTCTCCAGAACAGTGAAGAAACGCCCCCGGCCTGTAATGCCTTTGTTACAGGCGCGGCGGCGTTGCGATGGAGAAAGGCATGACCCGTTACGCTCTGATCACCGGCGCCTCCAGCGGCATCGGCCTGGCCCTGGCCGAAGCACTGGCACGTCGCGGCCGCAGCTTGATTCTGGTGGCCCGCCAGCGTGATCAGTTGGAAAGCATTGCAATCGAATTGACTCAACGCTTTGGCGTCGAGGTGCTGTTCCGGGCCTGCGACCTGGGCGAGCCGCTGCGCTTGTCCGGGTTCCTGCTGGAGCTTGAAGAAGGCGAACGCCAGATCGACCTGCTGGTGAACTGCGCCGGCATTGGCACCAGCGGGCCGTTCCTGGCCCAGGACTGGATGACTGAACAGGACCTGATGGAGGTCAACATCCTGGCCCTGACCCGTATGTGCCACGCGCTCGGCAATGCCATGGCGCTGCACGGCGGCGGGCAGATTCTCAATGTGGCATCTGTCGCGGCATTCCAGCCCGGCCCCTGGATGAGCACCTACTACGCCAGCAAAGCCTATGTACTGCACTTCTCCGAAGGCCTGCGCGAAGAATTGAAGACCTGCGGCATCAAGGTCTCGGTCCTCTGCCCCGGCCCGACGCGCACCGCCTTCTTCGGCACCGCGCAAATGGACACTGCCAAGCTCGATCGCAGCCAACAGCTGATGAGCCCCGAAGAAGTGGCGCTCTATACCGTACGCGCCCTGGAAAAGAACAAAGCCATCATCATTCCTGGCCGTCGCAACCGCTGGATCGCCTTCAGCCCACGCTTCAGCCCACGCTGGCTGACCCGCAAGATCGCCGGCGCCATCAACAAGGCCTATTGCCCACGCTGACGGGCTGGGTACACTCACCCTGCACTTTCATAATGGAGAAACAGCTGTGGATACTCTGTTCACCAAGATCATCAACAGAGAAATACCCGCGGACATCATCTACGAAGATGACCAAGTCCTGGCGTTCAAGGACATCCACCCGGCGGCGCCTGTGCATTTCCTGGTCATTCCCAAGAAGTACATCCCCACCCTCAATGACCTGACCGAAGAAGACAAAGCCTTGGCCGGCCACATTCTGTTCACTGCCCAGCGCCTGGCCGTGGAACAAGGCTGTGAGGAAGGCTTTCGGGTGGTGATGAACTGCAACCCGAAAGGCGGGCAAACCGTTTATCACATCCATATGCATGTGCTGGGTCAGCGCCAGATGAACTGGCCGCCGGGCTGATTCCCCCCCGAACAAGGGTCGCGGCCCCTGGCTGCGACCCCATGCACTTGACGCAACGCAAACGCTTGCCCCTCTCTTGCGGTAAACTGGCCGCCGAGATTCTTCCCGGAGGTCAGCATGACTACCCAACGTCACTACTCGCCGATTGACCGTCTGTTGCTGCAAGCCGACATGGCCATGCGTACGCTGCTGCCCTTCAGCGGCCAACCGTATCGCCCTTCGCCTGCCATCGTGCAGCCCGACGCGCAGATGAGCGAGACCGAGACCCGCCACGTCGCCGGCCTGATGCGCATCAACCATACCGGCGAAGTCTGCGCCCAGGCGCTGTACCAGGGCCAGGCGCTGACCGCCAAGCTGCCGCAGGTTCGCGCCGCCATGGAACATGCCGCCGAGGAAGAAATCGACCATTTGGCCTGGTGCGAGCAACGCATTCGCCAACTGGGCAGCCACCCCAGCGTGTTGAACCCGCTGTTTTACGGTTTATCGTTCGGGATCGGCGCTGCAGCCGGCCTGATCAGCGACAAGGTCAGCCTGGGCTTTGTCGCAGCAACTGAACATCAGGTGTGCAAACACTTGGACGAGCATCTGGAACAACTGCCGGCCGAAGATGAAAAATCCCGGGCCATTCTTGAACAGATGCGTATCGATGAAGAACATCACGCAGAAAGCGCGCTGGATGCCGGTGGTTTTCGCTTTCCGGCACCGGTGCGGTTTGGCATGAGCCTATTGGCCAAGGTCATGACTAAAAGCACGTACCGAATCTGAGCCCAAAAAAGGGCGCTATCACAGCGCCCTTTCTTTTTGCCCGTCGATTGAGCGATCAACCCAGTTCGATGATTTCGTAATCATGGGTGATGGCCACCCCGGCCGCGCCTAGCATGATCGATGCCGAGCAGTACTTCTCGGCCGACAGTTCGATAGCGCGCTTCACCTGCGCCTCTTTCAGCGCCCGCCCCTTCACCACGAAATGCATATGGATCTTGGTGAATACCTTCGGATCTTCAGTGGCACGCTCGGCCTCCAGGAAAGCTTCGCAGCTCTCCACAGCCTGGCGTGACTTCTTCAGGATGCTGACCACGTCGAAATTGCTGCAACCGCCTACGCCAAGCAGGAGCATTTCCATCGGGCGAACGCCCAGGTTGCGGCCACCGGCTTCCGGCGGGCCGTCCATGACCACCACATGACCACTGCCCGACTCACCGAGGAACATGGCTTCGCCCGCCCATTGGATGCGTGCCTTCATCGCCCAGACTCCACTGTAAAAAAAGGGTCGCCAGCTTAGCACAGCGCCTCCGTGCCTCAGCGTTTCGCACAAAAGCGATCAATAGCAGGGTTTGCGCGGAAAATTGGTTAATCGAGTCAGAATGTGTCTGTTAAGCTGACGCCAAATCGATGGCGTAATGCCACCCTTTATACAGCGTGTATCAATGCCGATACCGATGAATACAACAACTCCAACTATTTCGCGCAGTCTTTTCGGGATACAACCATGGTTGCCCTTACTCCCATACCCAAGATCAAGAATCTCGACAAACTGCTGATGCATTGCCAGCGCCGCCGCTACCCGGCCAAACACAACATCATTTGCGCCGGTGAACGCTCCGAAACGCTGTTCTTCATTATCAAAGGCTCGGTCACCATCCTGATCGAAGATGAAGACGGTCGCGAAATGATCATCGCCTACCTGAACACCGGGGATTTTTTTGGGGAACTGGGGCTGTTCGAACAAGCCGGCAAAGAGCAGGAACGCAGCGCATGGGTACGCGCCAAGGTCGAGTGCGAAGTGGCCGAGATCAGCTACGCCAAGTTCCGCGAACTGGCCCAGCACGACCCGGACATCCTTTACGTCCTCAGCGGCCAGATTGCGCAACGCCTGCGCGATACCACGCGCAAAGTCGGCGACCTGGCATTCTTCGACGTCACCGGTCGCGTTGCCCGCTGCCTGCTTGACCTGTGCAAGCAACCCGACGCCATGACGCACCCCGATGGCATGCAGATCAAGGTCACGCGCCAGGAAATCGGGCGCATTGTCGGCTGTTCACGGGAGATGGTCGGGCGCGTACTCAAGGACCTGGAAGAACGCAACCTGGTGCACGTCAAAGGCAAGACGATGGTGGTATTCGGTACCCGTTAAGCCGGCAGGAAGCTGGCCAACATCTGACGGTACAACGTGTCGAGCCGGCTGATCGCATCCGGCGCCGGGAAGGCTTCGTGCAGGGCGATATGGCTCTCGGCACGCACCCGCTGGTCGAGACCGCAGGCTTGATTGAAGCGGTTGACCGCCGCGATCAGTTCTTCACGATCGTTTTCCAGCAACAGTGCACCGTGCACCAGGCCCACCGGGCGCCCCCCGCTTTGACGCCAGCGCTGGGCAGTGCCAACCATTTTGCGACCATTGAGATTGACGTTGTAGCGACCGTCGCAAAATGCGCCGTCGATCTCGCCGACAGACGCTTTGCCACCCAACTCGATCAGCAAGTCGCAGATCGGTTGGCATAAACGCAAGTAACCGGTTTCGATACGATTCTGGTCGCCTTCACTGCGCGGCGGGGCGTAGACCAGGGCAATGTTGACCGTGGCGCTCGACTGCGGCACCGGCTCACCGCCGGTTTCACGCAGCAGCACCGGCCAACCGGCGTCGGCGGAGACTTGGCTGGCAGTTTCAAAGGCCGGCAAGCGGCTCAACCGACGTGGCATAACCAAAGCCTGGTCGCTGGGTTGCCAGAACAACAACCCATACTCCCGCTCACCTGCGCAAACAGCAGCCAGCAGGTCCTGCTCGGCGGCAAGTCCGGCTTCGACGGTCATCGCAACCGGCTGCGTCATCATCAATCCAGCGTCGAACCGCTGACCGCCACGCCCCGCTCCGGGAAGAACAGGCGCTGCAATTCAGCCCCCGGGTTCTCGGCACGCATGAACGTCTCGCCCACCAGGAACGAGTAAACGCCGCTGATCTCCATCAACTCAACATCGGCGCGGTTGACGATGCCGCTCTCGGTGATCACCAGGCGGTCACGCGGAATGCGCGGCAGCAGGTCGAGGGTGTTTTCCAGGCTGACTTCGAAGGTGTGCAAGTTGCGGTTGTTGACCCCCACCAGCGGTGTGTCGAGGGTTTTCAGGGCGCGTTCCAGCTCATCACCGTCGTGCACTTCCACCAGCACGTCGAGGCCGACGCTTTTGGCGACGGCAGCCAGCTCGGCCATCTTCACGTCATCCAGCGCGGAAACGATCAGCAGCACGCAGTCGGCGCCCAGGGCACGGGCTTCGACGATCTGGTACGGGTCGACCATGAAATCCTTGCGGATCACCGGCAACTTGCACGCGGCGCGAGCCTGCTGCAGGAACAGGTCGGAACCCTGGAAGTAGTCGATATCGGTCAACACGGACAGGCAAGTCGCCCCCCCCTTCTCATAGCTGACGGCGATTTCCGATGGCACAAAGTGTTCGCGGATCACGCCTTTGCTCGGCGAGGCTTTCTTGACCTCGGCGATCACGGCCGGTTGCTTCTGCTTGGCCTGGGCGATCAACGCATTGGCGAAGCCGCGCGGTGCATCGGCGATCTTTGCCTGGGCTTCCAACTCGGCCAGGCTCACGCGGGCACGCCGCTCGGCGACTTCTTCAGCCTTGCGGGCCAGGATCTTTTCCAGAACGGTCGGCACACTCATCCTTCATTCTCCATCTTGAATACTGCGGTGAATGCTCCCAGCTCTTCGAGCTTCTCACGAGCCAGACCGGTGTGCAGCGCATCGTGGGCCAAAGCAACACCTTCCTTAAGACTATAGGCGTGGTCGGCTGCATAAAGTGCCGCGCCAGCATTCAAAACAATCATCTCGGCGGCTTTTTGACCGTTCTCGGTCTTGCGACGACCCAGTGCATCACGAATCAGTTCCAGCGAAGCCGCCGGGCTTTCCACCGCCAGGCCGTGCAGGCTCTGGCTCTTCATGCCCAAGTCTTCCGGTTCGACCCAGTATTCGGTGACCTGGTCATTCTTCAGTTCCGCCACGAAGGTCGGCGCTGCCAGGCTGAATTCGTCCAGGCCATCCTTGGAGTGCACCACCAGCACATGCTTGCTGCCCAGGCGTTGCAGCACTTCGGCCAGTGGGCGGCACAACGCCTGGCTGAACACGCCCACCACCTGGTGTTTCACACCGGCCGGATTCGTAAGCGGGCCGAGCATGTTGAACAGGGTACGCAGGCCGAGGTCCTTGCGCGGGCCGGCGGCGTGCTTCATCGCACCATGATGGGATTGGGCAAACATGAAGCCAATGCCGACGCTGTCAATACAGCGCGCCACTTGTACCGGAGTCAGGTTCAGGTAGATGCCCGCCGCTTCCAGCAGGTCGGCACTGCCGCTCTTGCCGGAGACCGCGCGGTTACCGTGTTTGGCCACGGTGCAGCCCGCCGCCGCGACGACAAAAGAAGACGCCGTCGACACGTTGAAGATGTTCGCACCGTCACCGCCGGTGCCGACCACGTCGACCACACCGTCGAGGGTCTTGAGTTCGACCTTGTCAGCCAACTCGCGCATCACCGACACGGCGCCGACGATCTCGTCGATGCTCTCGCTCTTCATGCGCATGGCCATCATGAACGCGCCGATCTGCGCGTCGGTGCATTGACCGGTCATGATCTCGCGCATCACATCGCTCATTTCAGCGGTGCTCAGGTCCAGGTGGCCGACGATACGGCTCAGGGCAGTCTTGATATCCATGGAAAGTCCTTAGCGCGTGCCGCCGCTCTGCTTGAGAAAATTGGCGAACAGCTCGTAGCCCTGCTCGGTCAGGATCGATTCGGGGTGGAATTGCACCCCTTCGATATTCAGTGTCTTGTGGCGCAGGCCCATGATCTCGTCGACCGAGCCGTCCTCCAGTTGGGTCCAGGCGGTCAGTTCCAGACAATCCGGAAGGGTTTCGCGCTTGACCACCAACGAATGGTAGCGGGTCACGGTCACCGGCAAGTTGAGCCCATGGAACACGCCCTGATCATGATGGAATACCGGGCTGGTCTTGCCGTGCATCACCTGCCGTGCACGCACCACGTCACCGCCAAAGGCCTGGCCGATGGACTGGTGGCCCAGGCATACGCCCAGGATCGGCAGCTTGCCGGCGAAATACTGGATCGCTTCCAGGGAAATACCCGCCTCGGTCGGCGTGCACGGGCCTGGCGAAACCACGATGCGCTCCGGGTTCAGGGCAGCGATCTCGGCCACGGTCAATTCGTCGTTGCGCACCACCTTGACCTCTGCACCCAGCTCGCCCAGGTACTGCACAACGTTGTAGGTAAAGGAGTCGTAGTTATCAATCATCAGCAACATGGGGGAAACCTCAGGAATTGGGGGTCTGTTCAGCCAGCGCAACGGCGCGGAACATCGCGCGGCGCTTGTTCAGGGTTTCTTCCCATTCGAGGGCCGGCACCGAGTCGGCGACAATCCCGCCACCGGCCTGCACGTGCAACTCCCCGTCCTTGATCACGGCCGTGCGGATCGCAATGGCCGTGTCCATGTTGCCGTTCCAGGCGAAATAACCCACGGCGCCGCCGTAGACGCCGCGCTTGACCGGCTCCAGCTCGTCGATGATTTCCATCGCGCGGATCTTCGGCGCACCCGACAAGGTGCCCGCCGGCAGAATCGCGCGCAACGCATCCATCGCCGTCAGGCCAGCCTTCAGCTCGCCGGTAACGTTGGAGACGATATGCATCACGTTGGAATAACGCTCGATCACCATCTTCTCGGTGAGCTTCACTGAGCCGATTTCCGAGACCCGCCCGGTGTCGTTACGCCCCAGGTCGATGAGCATCAGGTGCTCGGCGATTTCCTTGTCGTCGCTCAACAGGTCTTCTTCCAGCGCCAAATCGGCTTCTTCGGTCGCACCCCGTGGGCGCGTACCGGCGATCGGGCGCACGGTGATCAGGTTGTCTTCGACGCGCACCAGCACTTCCGGCGAACTGCCCACCACGTGGAAGTCACCAAAGTTGAAGAAGTACATGTACGGCGTGGGGTTGAAGCAGCGCAATGCGCGATAGAGATCGATCGGCGCGGCCTTGAAGTCGATGGACATGCGTTGCGACGGCACCACCTGCATGCAGTCACCGGCAAGGATGTATTCCTTGATGGTATCGACCGCACGTTCGTAGTCATCCTGGGTAAAGCTGGAGCGGAACACCGGGTCGGCCGCCGGCGGACGACTGAGGTCCAGGCCGCGACGCGGAGTGATCGGCTGACGCAGTTTTTCCAGCAGGGCTTCGAGGCTGGCCCGGCCTTGCTCGAACGCATCGGCCTGGGACGGGTCGGCCAGCACGATTGCGTGCATTTTGCCGGCGAGGTTGTCGAACACCACCACCGCGTCGGAGACCATCAGCAGGATGTCCGGCACCCCCAATGGATCCGGATTCGGGCATTTGCCCAGGCGTTTTTCCACATAACGCACGCAGTCGTAGCCGAAGTAACCCACCAGGCCGCCGTTGAAGCGCGGCAGGCCGGCAATGGTCGGCACGTTGTAGCGCGCCTTGAAGGCTTCGACAAACGCCAACGGGTCTTCTACATCATGGCTTTCGATCTCGACGCCATCATGGGTAATGCTCACATGATGGTCATGTACCCGCAGCACCGTGCGGCACGGCAGGCCGATGATCGAGTAACGCCCCCACTTCTCGCCGCCCTGTACCGACTCGAGCAGGTAGGAGTTAGGCTCGTCGGCCAGTTTCAGGTAGATCGATAGCGGCGTGTCGAAGTCGGCCAGGGTTTCGCAGGCCAGGGGAATGCGGTTGTAGCCGGCAGCGGCCAAACGCAGGAATTCTTCGCGGGTCATGATATGCCTCGTGGCTTGAGGGTCTAACAGTCAGGTATGCAAACGTGCCGCAGAGCGCGGCCAGGATCAGTCAGGCGCGCCAACGCCAGCGGGCCAGGGCCTTGATAACTTTCATCCAGAGTTTGCGAGTGACCACCACGATGGAATTTCCAGAAGGGGACGGATCGGTATCGGGCAACGTTATCTCAGCGCCCGCTCCCAAGCAACCGGGGATTAACAGGCGCAGGTCATCAATCACCAATGAAGGCGACTCTTCGGCGATCGGCCGACCATGGTTATAGCCGTAGCTGAGGGCCACACACTGCACGCCTGCGGCCTTCGCCGCCTGCACATCACTGCGTGAATCGCCGACAAACAACGACTGCGAAGCCGGGATATTGGCCATTTTCATCACGAAAAACAGCGCCGCCGGATCGGGCTTTTTCTGCGGAAGGGTATCGCCGCCGATGATCCAGCGGAAATACCGGCCGATTTTCATCTGGTCCAGCAGCGGCGCTACGAAGCGTTCCGGCTTGTTGGTGATCAGGGCCATTTCCACGCCCTGCTTGCTCAGCCATTTGAGGGTGTCACGTACGCCGGGGTAAACCACGGTCAGTTCGTGGCCGTCTTCATAGGCGGCATTGAACAGTTCCAGCGCATGCTCGGCCTCCACATCATCGACACCTTCGGCATCGATGTTGTTAGCCAAGGCGCGGCGCACAAGCATGTGCACGCCGTTGCCGACCCACTCACGCACCGACTCGATCCCGGCTGGCTTGCGCCCCAGCTTGAGCAGCATCTCGTCCACCGCCGCCGCCAGGTCGGGCACCGAGTCGATCAAGGTACCGTCCAGATCGAACATCACCAGCCGTGGCAGTTTGCCGGGGAACAGCCGCTCAAAGCCGCTCATGGACGCGCCAGCGCCAGTTCGGCACGCATCTTGTCGATGACTTCCTGGTAGTCCGGCGCATTGAAGATCGCGGAGCCGGCCACGAAGGTGTCGGCACCGGCCGCTGCGATTTCACGGATATTGTTGACGTTGACTCCGCCGTCGATCTCCAGGCGGATATCACGGCCGGAAGCATCGATCAGCGCGCGGGCTTCGCGCAGCTTGTTCAGGGTGCCGGGGATGAACTTCTGCCCGCCGAAGCCTGGGTTGACGCTCATCAGCAGGATCATGTCGACCTTGTCCATCACGTACTCAAGCACGCTCAGCGGCGTGGCCGGGTTGAACACCAGGCCCGCCTTGCAGCCGCCTTCGCGGATCAGTTGCAGGGTGCGGTCGACGTGCAGCGAGGCTTCCGGGTGGAAGGTGATGTAGGTCGCGCCGGCTTCCACGAAGTCGCCAATGATGCGATCTACCGGGCTGACCATCAGGTGCGCATCGATCGGCGCGGTGATGCCGTACTTGCGCAGCGCCGCACACACCATCGGGCCGATGGTCAGGTTGGGCACGTAGTGGTTGTCCATGACGTCGAAGTGCACGAAGTCGGCACCGGCGGCCAACACCTTGTCCACTTCCTCACCCAGGCGGGCGAAATCGGCGGAGAGAATCGATGGAGCAATAACGAAGGGCTGCATGACGCACCTTTTTTGAGCTAAATCACGATGGCGCGCATTGTATACCTCATGCTTTGCCGCGCGCACCGTGACCTGGCTCAACGGCTAGTAAGCCGCCCGGTAGATTTTCTCGATATCGGCGGCGCTGAGCTTGCGCGGATTGTTGCGCATCAGCCGCTCAATGCCTGCCGCCTCAACCGCCATGGCCGGGATCGCGTCCTCGGGCACGCCGAAACTGCGCAGGCCTGCCGGGATCTCGACGGCGGCACACAGTCGCGTCATCGCGTCCACGGCCTGGTCGGCCGCGTCGTTGACGCTCAAGCCGCTGACATTCACACCCATGGCCTGGGCGATATCCTGCATGCGTTCGACACAAGCCAGTTTGTTCCAGTGCATCACATAGGGCAGCAGCAGCGCATTACTCACGCCGTGGGCGATATTGAAACGCCCGCCGAGGGGGTACGCCAACGCATGCACCGCACCGACCCCGGCGTTACCGAACGCCATGCCGGCCATCAGGCTGGCGGTGGCCATGTCGTCACGGGCCTGCAGGTTGGCCGGGTTGGCGTAGGCCTTGGGCAGCGCCTTGGCAATCAGTTTGATCGCGCCGATGGCCAGCGCATCCGTGATCGGCGAGGCATTCAGTGACAGGTAGGATTCGATGGCATGCACCAGCGCATCCACGCCACTGGCGGCAGTAACGCTGCGCGGGCAGGTCAGGGTCATTTGCGGGCTGATCAGCGCCACATCCGGCAGCAGGTAGTCGCTGACGATGCCTTTTTTAAGCTGTGCGGCCTTGTCGGAGAGGATCGCCACATTGGTCACCTCCGAACCCGTGCCGGCCGTGGTCGGGATGGCGATCAACGGCGGGCCCTTGCGCGGCACCTGGTCGACGCCAAAGAGGTCCGCCAGCGCACCGTGGTAACCGGCGTAGGCGGCAACACTTTTGGCGATATCGATGGCGCTGCCACCGCCCACGCCGATCAGGCCGTCATGCCCGCCTTCGCGGTAAGCGCGCATGCAATCTTCGACGATGGCGATTTCCGGGTCGGGCAGTACGCGGTCGAAAATCTCGTAGGCACGTTCGCCCAGGTGTTCGAGGGCCAGCGCCACGGTGCCGGATTTGACCAGCGCGGCGTCGGTGACGATCAGCGGGTTGTCCACATCCAGGCGGGTGAGCTCAAAGGCCAGTTGTTCGATGGCGCCAGCGCCGGTGAGCAGTTTGTGGGCGATCTTGAATGAGGAAGTACTCATGTGCGCGGCCTCTTATTAAGAAATGGGCTGGCACAAGAGTAGCTCGGAAACTTGGGTTGCCTAGCATTCAGAGGCTGAATGGTGATTTCCAACACGACACAAAACCATGTGGGAGGGGGCTTGCCCCCGATTGCAGTGGGTCAGGTAAGAATTTATTCACTGACACGCCCTCATCGGGGGGCAAGCCCCCTCCCACACTTGAATCTCCAGCAAGCCGTTAGACTGCCGCCGTACGCAGTTTCTCGCTACGCCCCCGCAACCACTCCAGGGTCAGCAACAGCAACACCGAGAAGGCAATCAACAAGGTTGCCGCCGCCGCAATCGTCGGGCTGAGGTTCTCACGGATACCACTGAACATCTGGCGCGGCAAAGTCGCTTGCTCAGGGCCGGCGAGGAACAGCGTCACCACCACTTCATCGAACGACGTGGCGAAGGCAAACAGCGCGCCGGAGATCACCCCCGGCGCGATCAACGGCAAGGTCACCCGGCGGAATGCCGTGAGTGGCGAAGCCCCGAGACTGGCGGCCGCCCGCACCAGGTTGTGGTTGAACCCCTGCAACGTGGCCGACACCGTGATGATCACAAACGGTACGCCCAGCACCGCATGCACCACGATCAACGAGAAGAAGCTGTTGCCCAGGCCCAACGGTGCAAAGAACAGGTAGCTGGCCACACCGATAATCACCACCGGCACCACCATCGGTGAAATCACCAGCGCCATCACCAGCGCCTTGCCGGGGAAGTTGCCGCGTGTCAGGCCGATGGCCGCCAGGGTGCCGAACACCATCGCCAACACCGTGGCCGCCGGGGCAACGATGATGCTGTTCTTCAGCGCCCGCATCCACTCGGCGGAGGCAAAGAAGTCCTGATACCAGTGCAGTGAAAAACCCTGCAACGGATACACCAGGAAACTGCCGCTGTTGAAGGACAACGGGATGATCACCAGCACCGGCAGGATCAAGAACAACAGGATCAAGCCGCAGAGGATCCGCAAGCTGTAGAACCAGACCCGTTCAACGGGCGACATGTAAGGGCTCAGCATCGCAAGGTCTCCTCAGCTCAGGCGCAGGCGACTGGCGCCCACCAGCCGGTTGTAGATCAGGTACAGCACCACGGTGGCCAGCAGCAGCAAGCCGCCCAGCGCCGTCGCCATGCCCCAGTTGATACTGGTGTTGGTGTAGAACGCCACGAAGTAGCTGACCATCTGGTCGTTCGGGCTGCCCAGCAGGGCCGGGGTGATGTAGTAACCAATCGCCAGGATGAACACCAGCAGGCAACCGGCGCCTACACCGGCGTAGGTCTGCGGGAAGTACACGCGCCAGAAGCTGGTGAATGGGTGGCAACCCAGGGAAATAGCCGCACGCATGTAGGTGGGCGAGATGCCCTTCATCACGCTGTAGATCGGCAGGATCATGAACGGCAACAGAATATGCACCATCGAGATGTAGACCCCGGTGCGGTTGAACACCAGTTCCAAGGGTTTATCGATCAGGCCCATGCCCATCAATGCGCTGTTGATCAGGCCGCCGGACTGCAGCAACACGATCCACGCCGCTACCCGTACCAGGATCGAGGTCCAGAACGGCAGCAGCACGAGGATCATCAGCAAGTTGCTCTTGCGCGCCGGCAGGTTGGCCAGCAGGTACGCCAAGGGATAGGCCAGCAGCAGGCAGATGGCCGTAATCACCAGGCCCATCCAGAAGGTACGGGCGAAGATGTCCAGGTAGATCGCCTGGTCCGGCGTGGCCGGGGCGACTTCGCCAAGGTCGTCGATGCGATGGTCGACGGCCGCCAGCAGGTAGAACGGCGTCAGACTGCTGGTGTTGCGCCGGATCGCCTGCCAGTACGCCGGGTCGCCCCAGCGTTCATCGAGGTTTTCCAACGCTTCTTTATAAGAGCCGGGCGCTTCACTGAACGGCAGCGCCCGCGCGGTTTTGGTCAGCAGGCTGCGG
The DNA here is from genome assembly GCF_023169845.1 of Pseudomonas sp. CYM-20-01. NCBI lineage: Bacteria > Pseudomonadati > Pseudomonadota > Gammaproteobacteria > Pseudomonadales > Pseudomonadaceae > Pseudomonas > Pseudomonas sp. CYM-20-01. The sequence continues at coordinate 6,270,363 of NZ_AP025169.1, forward strand.
TAGCCGGCCAGTTCCATGTTCAAGCGCTTGGACAGATCGCCCAGGGTCTGGTTCTTGCGCGCCTCGCCCAGATCCTCGCTGAGGGCCTGGTACACCGGTTCACCCGGCAAGCCACGGCCGTCCCAGGCCGTCACCGCGACCACGGTACGCGGCAAGCCACCCACCACTTCCGGGTTGCCGACGCTCTTGAACAGCAACGCAATGATCGGCACCAGGAACACCAGCAGCAAGAACAGCACCAGCGGCGCAATCAAGGCCTGGGCCTTCCAGCGATTGAGCCGCTCGGCACGCGCCAGGCGCTGCTTGAGGGTGGGGCTGTTGACCTCGTTCGAGGGAACGGCGATGGCCATGGCTGACTCCGAATCTTAAAGATAAATACAGACCCCCTGTGGGAGGGGGCAAGCCCCCTCCCACATGGGTTACTTGGCCGCCCAGGCGTTGAAGCGCTGCTCCAGCTGCTCGCCGTTATCTGCCCAGAAGCTCACATCGATCTGCACCTGGTTGGCGATGTTTTCCGGGGTGGTCGGCATGTCCTTGAGAATGTCCTTGGCCAGCAACGGCACGGCTTGGGTGTTGGCCGGGCCGTAGGCGATGTTTTCCGAGTAGGTCTTCTGTTGCTGAGGCTGTACCGAGAAGGCGATGAATTTCTTCGCCGCTTCGGCACGGTCCTTGGCCAGGCCTTTTGGGATGGCCCAGGCGTCGAAGTCGTAGATGCCGCCGTTCCACACCACTTTGAGGTTGCTTTCTTTCTGCACGGCGGCGATGCGGCCGTTGTAGGCCGAGCTCATCACGACGTCACCGGAAGCGAGGTACTGCGGCGGCTGTGCGCCGGCTTCCCACCACTGGATCGACGGCTTGAGTTCATCGAGTTTCTTGAATGCACGGTCCTGGCCATCTTTGCCGGCCAACACTTTGTACACGTCTTTCGGCGCAACGCCGTCGGCCATCAAGGCGAATTCCAGGGTGTACTTGGCACCTTTACGCAGGCCGCGTTTGCCTGGGAATTTCTTGGTGTCCCAGAAATCTGCCCAACTGGTGGGGGCGGAGGTGAGTTTGTCGGCGTTGTAGGCGAGCACGGTCGACCACACGAAGAAGCCCACGCCACATGGCTGGATCGCGCCCTTCACGTAGTCGGCGGTGTTGCCGAACAGTTTCGGGTCCAGCGGCTCGAACATGTCTTCGTCACAGCCACGGGAGAGTTCCGGCGATTCCACTTCCACCAGGTCCCAGGACACGCTCTTGGTGTCGACCATGGCTTTCACCCTGGCCATTTCACCGTTGTACTCGCCGGCGACGATCTTGCCATTGCCCGCGCTTTCCCACGGTGCGTAGAACGCCTTGACCTGGGCCGCCTTGTTCGCGCCACCGAAGGACACGACCGTCAGGTCCGGGCCTGCCATGGCCTGGGTTGCGCCGATCAAGCCAATGGCCAGCGCCGAATACTTAAGGGATCTCAACATTGTTGTTCTCTCCACGTGCAGGGTTGGTGAAGCCAGGGGGCGATCAATTCGCCTCTAGAAGTGGGTCGAGTGCGCGAACGTGCTCGACTTGCCAGCCAATCGGTACCACGTCGCCGACCGCCAGGGCTGGGTCCAGCTCGGCAATCGGTTGTTTCACAAAAAAATCGGTCTTGCCGCAGACTTCCAGGCGCACGCGCACGTGGTCGCCCAGGTAGATGAATTCCGCCACCCGCCCCGAGAAACGGTTGACGCAGCTTTCGCTGGAACCATTGAGGCTGACGCGCTCCGGGCGCACCGAGAGGGTCACCGGGCCGCCGACCTGGCCGACGTTCACCGCCAGCGCCTCGACCTTCTCGCCCCGCGCCAGCTCCACCACGCAGCGCTCGCCGGTGTGGCTGTGCAGGCGACCATTGAGGCGGTTGTTCTCACCGATGAAGTTGGCGACGAAGGTGTTCTTCGGTTCTTCGTACAAGGTGCGCGGCGCGGCGATCTGTTGGATCTCGCCCTGGTGGAACACCGCCACGCGGTCGGACATGGTCAGCGCTTCGCCCTGGTCATGGGTCACGTACACCACAGTCACGCCGAGGCGCTGGTGCAGGTGCTTGATCTCCATCTGCATGTGTTCGCGCAGTTGCTTGTCGAGGGCGCCGAGGGGTTCGTCCATCAGCACCAATTGCGGTTCGAACACCAGCGCGCGGGCCAGGGCCACGCGCTGCTGCTGGCCGCCGGAGAGTTGCGCCGGGTAGCGCTGGGCGAAGGCATCGAGCTGGACCATGCTCAACACGCGTTTGACCCGCTCGCTGATGTCGGTCTTGCTCAAGCCCCGTACCGACAGCGGGAACGCCAGGTTCTCGGCGACGGTCATGTGCGGGAACAACGCGTAGTTCTGGAACACCATGCCGATGTCACGCTTGTGCGGCGGCACGTTGTTGATGGACCGCCCGGCCAGCTGGATTTCCCCTGCGGTCGGCGTCTCGAAGCCGGCGAGCATCATCAGGCTGGTGGTCTTGCCCGAACCGGAAGGCCCGAGCAGGGTGAGGAACTCGCCCTTGCGAATCTCCAGGTTGAGGTCTTTGACGATCAGGTTCTCGCCGTCGTAGCTCTTCTGCACGCCACGAAAGCTGACCAGCACATCATTTGAATCCACCTCGCTCATACCCGCACCTTTTTGTTTGGACTGCTGTGGAACAAGCGTAGTCCAGGCGCAAGGCCCCGGAAATCGGGGGCCAGGAGAGAATTGCATCAGCCGGATGGAAGGTTGGGGGTAGGGATTGCCCTACACAGATGACGCATACAGGACGGTGCAGCGCCAAGGGGTGAGCGGCAAGCGGCAAGAATGGGCTTGGCGGGTTTTTCGCGGTGTCGTTATCAGGTATGTGCTTAGAGCAGCTTGTGTTCCATGGCGTACTTCACCAACTCAGCCAGTGAGGTGATGTTGAGCTTCTGCATCAAGCGCGCCTTGTGGGTGCTGATGGTCTTGCTGCTCAGCGCCAATTGCTGGGCGATGTCGTTGACATTGGCACCCTGGGCCAGGCGTTCGAAAACCGAGAACTCGCGCTCGGAAAGCAGCGAATGCAACGGCCGGGTGTCGGTGAGGCCGACTTCGAAGACCATGCGGTCGGCCAGGTCCGGGTCGATGTAGCGCCCGCCGGCCGCCACCTTGCGGATCGCCGTGAGCAACAGCGCCGGGTCACTGTCCTTGGTGGCATACCCGGCGGCACCGACCTTCAAGGCACGGGCGGCCATTTGTGCTTCGTCGTGCATCGACAACACCAGAATGGCCGGCGGATTGTTCAGCGCACGGATGCGCGCGATGGCTTCCAAGCCGTTGACACCGGGCATCGAGATGTCCAGCAGCACCACCTCGCAGGCCACGTGGCGCAAGGTCTCCAGCAACTGCTCGCCATTGCTCGCCTCACCGACCACCAGCAGGTCCTTGGCCAGGCCGATCAACTGCTTGATGCCTTCACGAACAATGGTGTGGTCTTCGGCTACCAGTACACGGATCACAGGGCTTTCCTCTTGGTGTTATGCATCCAACGGCACCGTGACACTCAGGGTGGTGCCCTCCCCCAACTCGCTGTCCAGGCTCAATTGCCCGCCCATGATCAGCACCCGCTCGCGCATGCCTACCAGGCCGAACGATACCGGACGGCCCTGGGCCTGGACGAAACCGACGCCGTCATCACTGATGGTCAGCCGCAGATGCGTGCCTTCCACTGCCAAGGTCAGTTCGACAGTATGCGCCTGGGCATGGCGCATCACATTGGTCAGCGCCTCCTGCAGGATGCGGAACAGGCCGATGGCCTTGGCATCGCTCAGGGTCGGCAGATTATCCGGCACCTGGACCAGGCAGGGGATTTGCGTGCGCGCTTCAAAACGTCGCGCCTGCCATTCGATGGCCGAGGCAATGCCGGCATCCAGGATCGGCGGGCGCAGCGCCGTCGCCACATCGCGTACCAATTGAAATAACTGGGCGATCAGGCGCTTCATGCTGTTCAAGCGCTCGTGCAAACCGGGGTCGAGTTGCGCATAGGCCAGTTCGCACATCGAGGTTTCGAGCTTGAGCACCGTGAGCATCTGCCCGAGTTCGTCGTGCACTTCACGGGCGATACGGGCCTTTTCTTCTTCGCGCACGGTTTCCAGGTGCGCGGAGAGTTCGCGCAGTTGCGCTTCACTTTGCAGCAACGCGGCCAACGTCCGGCGCAACTCGGTGACGTCGTTGAGGTAGACCACCAGGTATTCGGCTTCGGCAAACCGCAGAAAACTCAAGGACACGTTGGTCGGCAGGATGCTGCCATCGGCACGCCGGCAATCGGTGGCAAAGTTCTGCGGGCCGTCTTCGCTGGCTCGCGCGCGTTTCCACAGGTTGAGCCAGCGGTCCATGTCCAGGCTTGGATCCAAGTCAGCCAATGGCCGCTCGATCAGTGCACCGGGGCCATAGCCGAGCATGCTTTCAGCGGCACGGTTGGCATAGCGCACATGACTGTCCCAGTTGACCCACAAGATGCCCACGGTGCTCTGATCAATGGAAAACTGCGTCAGCCGCAAGGCTTCGGAGCCGGCGGCGCGGGCGGCGCTTTCTTCGCGGGCGGCCAGTAGGCCATGTTCGAGCACCCGTTGCTGGCGGCGCTGCCAGAACACGACAGCCAGGCTGGCGAGTAAAAACAGGCCCAGCAACAGGCTGAGGTTTTGCCACAGGCCCGGGGTTTCCGTCAGGCGTGGGTACTTGGGTTGCAGCCAGCGGCTATGCAATTGGTCCAGGTCGCGTGCGGGGATGGCGCGCAAAGCGCTTTCCATGATGCCGGCCAGCTCCGGCCATTCCCGGCGCGTGGCCACCCGCAGCAACTGTGGCAGGCCAATATCCCCCACCACCGCCAACCCGGCGAACTCCGCCTCGCCGGACAAGCGACTCAATTGCGCTTCATCCACCACCGCGTAACGCGCCTGCTGGCTGACCAGCAATTGCAGGGCCTGACGTTCCATCGGCACGCCTTGCAGGTTGAGGCCGGGGTAGGTGCTGCGAAGGTAGTCCGCCACGGCGCTGGGCATGCGCACGGCAACGCGGGATTGCTCATCGAGTTTCTCCAGCTCCACCGCGCCGCCGCCCTCGCGGATGCCGACAATGTGCTGCGGCACGCGCATATAAGGGTCGGTGAACAACCACAGGCGTAAACCGGCCGGGGTTTGTTGCAGGCCCGGGGCGATGTCCACCTCGCCCTCGCGCACGGCGGTTTCCAGTTGCTCCTGGTTGGGGAAGTTGCGCCAGGTCAGCTCGATGTTCAGTGTCTTGGCCAACCACTGCATCAACTCCACGTTCGCCCCGGACAGCCGTTGCAAACGCCGGTCGTATTGCGCGTAGGGCGCCTGCAACACCAGGCCCACCCGCAGCTCCGGGTGCTGGGCCAGCCACTCGCGTTGCTGCGCATTGAGCTGCGCCTGGGGCGTGGCGGGCACAGTGGCGGCATTGGCCATCAAGGCAAGGCACCAACAGCCGATAACCAGCAGACAGCGAAAACCCATGATTGACGTCTCACATCACTGACAAATACTGACCAACCCATTAGGCTGCCGGAATCACTTCTGGCCGGGAATTTACGATGCCCTTTGTTCACCGTTCGGCACTGCCAGCATTGTGCCTGTCGTTACTTATTACCAGTGCCTTTTCCGTACAGGCCGCTGACGCCCCCGCACCTGCCGCCGAAAAACCGGTCGAACGCCAGCCTTTGCTCGAGCGTAGCCAGGAGGAGGCCAGCGCCCTGGAGCGCAAAATACCGCAACAGGAACAGCAACAATTGCAGGCCGGCAGCGATTCATTCCTCGCCCTGTGGAAACCGGCCAACAGCGCCGAGCCCGAGGGTGTGGTGATTATCGTACCGGGCGCCGGCGAAAGTGCTGACTGGCCGCAAGCAATCAGCCCGTTGCGGCACAAATTGCCGGATGCCGATTGGGGCACCCTCAGCCTGTCGCTGCCGGATGTGAGCGTGGACACCCTGCCACCGCGCGTGATGGAAGCGCCCAAGGCTACTGTCGACACCAGCAGCAAAGAGGCAAGTACCGCCGACAAACCTATCGAACAAGCCGCCAGCGCCGAAGCCGAAGGCACCGACCCGGCCGTGGTACCTGGGGCCGATGAACAGGACAAGACCGACGCTTCGCGCATCTTCGCGCGCATCGACGCGGCCGTGGCCTTCGCCCAGACCCAGAGCGCACGCAGCGTGGTGCTGCTCGGCCATGGCACCGGCGCCTGGTGGGCTGCTCGCTATTTGAGCGAGAAACAACCGTCCCAGGTGCAGAAGTTCGTCATGGTTGCGGCGCAGACGCCCACCGGGCGCCATCCGGATGTGCAACAACTGGCCCCCGGCCTGAAGTTGCCGACCGCCGATGTCTTCTATCAAGACAGCGCTCAATCACGCAAAAACGCCGTGGCCCGCGCCCAGGCGGCCAAGCGTTTGAAGAATGACGGTTACAAGCAGGTGTCGTTGAAAGCCTTGCCCGGCAACAGTGATGCCGGGCAGGAGCAGTTGTATCGCAGGGTTCGCGGCTGGTTGAGCCCGCAGGCCAGCGTCGACTGAAACCTAGCGGAAATCTCGGCGCTCGCGAATCAACGTATAGGCGTTGTGCAATTCACGGGTACGCTCGGTCGCCTCACGCACCTGCGCGGGGCTGGCACCCGTGCCAGCAATCTTGTCCGGGTGATGGCGACTGAGCAGCCTGCGATAAGCCTGCTTGATTCCCGATGGCTCGGTGGTGGCCGTCACTCCCAGCAAGCGCAACGCCTCCTGATAAGTGACGCCGCGACTGACCAATGGCCGGTGCTCAGGCTTGAAGTCAGCGGCCAATGCCTGGAGCTGTTGTGGCGTCCAGCCCAGCCATTTGCCCCACAGGTCGATCAGGTCGCGCTCGGCGTCATCCGCCTTGCCATCGGCCCACGCCATACGCCAGCACGCGCGCAAGACACCTTCGGCGGCATGGGGCTGCGCCTTGAGCACACGCAAGTAGCTGCGCACCCGGTCAGCGCCGGACTTGCCGCGATTGAACGCCGCAATCGCACGGCGCTGGGCCGACTCGGTCATGTCCAGCGCACGCATCTCCTGGCGCGCCTGTTGGATATGCCCATCCACCACGCGCCCATTGCTCTTGGCCAGGCGCCCCAGCAACACAAACAACAACTCGTCATTGCGCAACGCCGGGCGCCCGCCCAGGCGCTCGCGCAATTGTGCCCAACTGTGCAGTTGCAGGCGGCGGTCCAGCGCCTGCCCCAACAGTGCGCCCAACATGGCCCCCGGAATACTGGCAATGGCAAAGCCAGCTCCCGCGCCGATCAGCGTCCCTGGCCACAGCATGCTACTGCCCCGCTGTCAGCAGGGTTTCGACCTGCGCCAGGCGCTCCAGCGTGCCGACATCAATCCAGCGTCCCGCCATGTGTTCCCCCGTTACCAGACCTTTGGCCATGGCGGTCCGCAACAGCGGCGCCAGCTTGAAGGCACCCGCGCTGCACCCCTCGAACAGCTTGGGGTCGAGCACGGAAATGCCACTGAAGGTCAGGTTATCGGCACCGGCCGCCGCATCATGAAGCAAACCCTGATCCAGGTAGAAATCGCCACCCGAGGGGTGATGCGCCGGGTTATCGACCATCACCAGATGGGCCAGGCCCTTGAGCGGTTGCTTGAGCCGGGTGAAGTCGTAATCGGTCCAGATGTCGCCATTGACCACCAGGAAAGGTTCGTCCCCCAGCAATGGCAGCGCCTGGAAAATCCCACCGCCGGTTTCCAACGGTTCGCCTTCGGCGGAGTAACGGATGCGCACGCCAAACTGCGCACCATCCCCCAGGTAACTCTCGATCTGTTGGCCGAGCCAGGCATGGTTGATCACGATATCCGTGAAGCCGGCCTTGGCCAGCGCCTCCAGGTGATACTCGATCAGGCGTTTGCCGCCGGCCTGCACCAGCGGCTTGGGCGTATGCAAGGTGAGCGGACGCATCCGCTCGCCTTTGCCGGCCGCCAGGATCATCGCCCTCATACGCTTGCCTCGGCGGGCTGGCGCAGGCTGGCGAGCAATTCACCCAGTTCGCTCAGCTCCGGGCGGTCGGCCAGCACCGCTTCTATATAGGCAAAGAAGCGCGGCACATCGGCTAGGTAACGTGGCTTGCCGTCGCGATGGCAGATGCGCGCGAAGATGCCGATAACCTTGAGGTGGCGCTGCACACCCATCAGGTCGCTGGCGCGCAGGAAGTCTTCGAAGTCCGCCTGCACCGGGATGCCCAGTTTCGCGGCACGCTCCCAATAGCCGCGCTGCCAGTCCCGCACGCGGGCCTTGGGCCAACTGAGGAACGCGTCCTTGAACAGGCAGGTGATGTCATAGGTGACCGGCCCGTAGACCGCATCCTGGAAATCCAGCACGCCGGGGTTCGGCTCGCTGATCATCAGGTTGCGCGGCATGTAGTCGCGGTGCACCAGCACTTTCGGCTGCGCCAGGGCGCTGTCGATCAGGTGGTCACTGACGCGCTGCCAAAGCGCCTGTTGCTGTGTATCCAACTCGATACCCAGATGCCGGCGTACGTACCACTCGGGAAACAATTCCAGCTCGCGGCGCAGCAGGGCGAAGTCATAACTGGGCAGCGGCGCATCCATCGGCAACTGCTGGAAAGCCAGCAAGGCGTCGATGGCATCGGCAAACAAGTGATCGGCATTTTTGTCGTCAATCACGTCCAGGTAGGTTTTTTGGCCCAGGTCATTGAGCAAAAGAAAGCCTCGCGGCAAATCTTCTGCATAAATTTTTGGAACATTTATGCCCGACTTCGCCAGCAAATGAGCGATATCGACGAAAGGTTTGCAGTTTTCCTGGGGGGGTGGAGCGTCCATTACGACAAAGGTCCGGCCCCCCCCTTCCCAGCGGAAGTAGCGCCTGAAACTCGCGTCGCTGCTGGCCGCGGTCAATGTGGCCGGGGGGACGGCGCCCCAGCCTTGAGTGTTGAAAAGGATCGGTAACTGCTCATCCAGCCAGGCTTCCAGCTGTTGTAAACGTAGATCTTGCTCGGGCATTACAAGGGTCTCCGACGGCGCTAGCCGTCAAGCGGGGCATGCTTTATTATCACGCATCTTTTTCAGACCATCGAGAGGCGTGCGGCCCAAACCGCGGGCAGATGGCACGCAGGAAGCCCGGACTAATAAGATGGCATTGAAATCCCCCGCGTTTCGTAGAAAATTTCCGTTGCTGGTAACCGGCAGTCTGCTGGCCCTGCAACCCTTCGCCACCTCATTCGTGGTCGCCGCGGAACAGTATGACTGCTCAGTCTCTGCTTCGGGTGCCTGGGATTGCGCGCCAAAAACCGCCGCAGCCCCACTACCACCACGCCCGGTGCATGACGGTGCAGCCGTCAGCTCCGCCAACAGCACGGCGCAGGCCGATGCTGGCGGCAACGCCGAGGCCGAGCCCAAGACCGCTCTGGTCACCGAAGCCAAGGGCCGTGGCCTGCGTTCGCGCAGCGCCGACTACAGCCACCTGGACTGGGTGCCACGCGACAAGCTGACCGCAGCACAGTTGGCTGAAACCGGCCCTTACTGCGGCGGTGCGTACATCGAGCCGACTCGCCCTGGCATGAACGACAAGACGAACAAGAGCGATGCGCCCACCTTCATCGGTGCCAAGGCCTCTCGTTACGAGCAGGAACAACAGGTGGCAACCCTGGCCGGTGACGTCGTCATGCGCCAGGGCAGCATGCAGCTGGAATCCGAGGAAGCCAGCCTGTACCAGGCCGAGAACCGTGGCGAGCTGAACGGCAAGGTCCGTCTGCGCGACAACGGTGCACTGATCGTGGGCGACCATGCCGAAGTGCAACTCGACACCGGCGCGGCGCAGATCGATAACGCCGAATACGTGCTGCACAAGTCGCGTATCCGCGGCAGCGCGCTGTACGCCAAGCGTGCCGAGAACGCGATCATCCGTCTCAAGGACGGCACATACACCACCTGTGAGCCGGACAGCAACGCCTGGCAGCTCAAGGGCAACAACATCACGTTGAACCCGGCCACCGGTTTCGGTACGGCCACCAACGCGACGTTGCGGATCAAGAACATTCCGATCCTGTACACCCCCTACATCTATTTCCCGATCGACGACCGTCGTCAATCCGGCTTCCTGCCGCCGAGCTTCAGCACCGGCAGCGAAACCGGCTTCACCCTGGTCACGCCGTACTACTTCAACCTGGCGCCCAACTACGACGCCACGTTGTACCCGCAATACATGACCAAGCGCGGCTTGTTGATGGAAGGCGAATTCCGCTACCTCACCAAATCCAGCGAAGGCCAGTTCGGCGGCGCGTACCTGAACGATGACAACAACGAGCGCAGCAAGCAGACCGATTACGAAAAAACCCGCTACATGCTCAACTGGCAGCACAAGGGCGGGCTGGATTCGCGCGTACTGACCCAGGTCGACTACACACGGATCAGCGATCCTTACTACTTCCAGGATCTGAAATCGTTCCAGGAAGGCGTTGAAAGCCGGGATGCTCTCAACCAGCAGGGTTCCGTGACCTACCGGGGCGACTCTTACCAGGCGCGCCTGAACGTCCAGGCCTACCAGCTGGCGACGATCTCCCAGATCACGCCGTATGACCGGTTGCCGCAAATCACCTTCAATGGTGCCTTGCCGTACCATCCGGGCGGGCTGAACTTCACCTATGAGACTGAAGCTGTTCGCTTTGAACGCAGCCTTGAAAAAGGCACGTTTACCGATCAGAACGGGCTTGTGTCGCCTCGCCTGGACACCTATGTCACCGGCCTGACCCGCGCCAACGGCACACGCTTGAACGTTGCGCCAGCCGTCGAATACCCGATGAACTGGACCTACGGTTTTGTCACGCCGAAGCTCAAGTACGTCTACACCAAGTACGATCTTGACCTCGACAGCATCGGCAAGAACCAGATCATCGCCCAGCAAGCGGCGGCCACTGCGGCCAACCCGTACGCCGGTGGCAACTTCAAGAGCTCGCAAGACCGCGCGGTACCAATCGCCAGCGTCGACAGCGGCCTGTATTTCGACCGCAACACCAACTGGTTCGGCAAAGACTATCGCCAGACCCTTGAGCCGCGTGCGTTCTACCTGTACGTACCGAACAAGGACCAGGCTGACATCCCGGTCTTCGACACCAGCGAGTACTCGTTCAGCTACGCCTCGCTGTTCCGTGACAACCGCTTCAGCGGCTCCGACCGGATCGGCGACGAGAACAAACTGTCCCTGGGCTTGACCAGCCGCTGGATCGAAGACAATGGCTTCGAGCGTCAACGCGTGTCCGTGGGCCAGGCGGTTTACTTCAAGGATCGTGAAGTGCAACTGCCAGGTATCCTGGCCGCCGACCGTGCCGACGCACGTTCCGATGTTTCGCCAATCGCCCTGGACTACGAGTTCCGCTTCAACCGTGACTGGCGCGCCACTGCCGACTACAACTGGGACACCGAGGAGCACAGCCCTCGTTCCGGTAGCGCAATGCTGCACTACCAGCCGGAAGACAACCCGAACAAGATCATCAACGTCGGTTATCGCTATCGCAACGACCAGGTCGTCTACAACCAGCTGACCGGCAAATGGCAGTTCGGTGGTGACTACGGGCAGCCAGGTGATCCGAACTTCGTGAAGGATTACTACAAGATCCAGCAACACGACTTCTCGATGATGTGGCCGATCATTCCACAATGGAACCTGATCACCCGCTGGCAGTATGACTACGCCCGCAACCGTACCCTGGAAGCCTTCGGTGGTTTCGAGTACGACAACTGCTGCTGGAAACTGCGCGTCATCAACCGTTACTGGGTTTCCAACGACGAATACAGCCAGATCGCCCCGCTTAACGAAAAGGGTGACCACGGGCTCTTCTTCCAGATCGTCCTCAAAGGACTCGGCGGCCTGACCGGCGCCAAGGTAGAGAGCTTCCTCGACAAAGGCATTGAAGGTTATCGTGAACGTGAAGACCAAGCTTTCTGATTGTCTGCGCCCGCTAGTGCTGGGCGCGCTGTTCCTGGGTACCGCTTCGGCGCACGCTGCAGTTCAGCAACTGGATAAGGTCGTGGCCATCGTCGATAACGATGTGATCATGCAGAGCCAACTGGACCAGCGCGTCAAGGAAGTCCAGCAAACCATCGCCAAGCGTGGCGGTGGCGTGCCACCGACGAGTGTCCTGGACCAGCAGGTGCTGGAACGCCTGATCGTCGAGAACCTGCAACTGCAGATCGGTGATCGTTCCGGCATCCGTATTTCGGACGAAGAACTGAACCAGGCCGTTGGCACCATTGCCCAGCGCAACAACATGAGTATCGATCAATTCCGCGCGGCCCTGGCCCACGATGGTCTTTCGTATGAAGACGCCCGTGACCAGATCCGCCGCGAAATGATCATCAGCCGTGTGCGTCAGCGCCGTGTTGCCGAGCGGGTCCAGGTGTCCGAACAGGAAGTGAAGAACTTCCTGGCCTCGGACCTTGGCAAGATGCAGCTCTCCGAAGAACTGCACCTGGCCAACATCCTGATCCCGACTCCGGACAGCGCCAACTCCGAGCAGCTCAATGCCGCCGCCGCCAAGACCCAGGCTATCTATGATCGCTTGAAGGCGGGTGCCGATTTTGCCCAAATGGCGATCGCCCAATCTGGCAGCGACAACGCACTGGAAGGTGGCGACATGGGCTGGCGTAAAGCCGCTCAACTGCCTCCTCCGTTCGACCGTGAACTGAGTGCAATGGAAGTGGGTGGCATCACCCAACCTGCGCGCACACCGGGTGGTTTCATCATCCTGAAGCTCCTGGAAAAACGCGGCGGCGAAACTTCACTCAAGGATGAGGTGCACGTTCGTCACATCCTGGTCAAACCAAGCGAAATCCGCACCGAAGCGCAAACCAAGGAATTGGCCCAGAAGATCTACGACCGCATCGAAAGCGGTGAAGACTTCGCCACCCTGGCCAAGAGTTTCTCGGAAGACCCGGGTTCCGCCCTCAACGGTGGCGACCTGAACTGGATCGACCCGAAAGCCCTGGTGCCAGAGTTCCAGGACGTCATGGCCAAGACCCCGCAAGGCGTGCTGTCCAAACCGTTCAAGACTCAATATGGCTGGCATGTGCTGGAAGTCCTTGGCCGTCGCGCCACCGACAACACCACTCAAGCCCGCGAGCAACAAGCGCTGAACGTACTGCGTAACCGCAAATACGACGAAGAGCTGCAAACCTGGCTGCGTCAGATCCGCGACGAAGCCTACGTGGAAAACAAGCTGCCAGGCGCCAGTCAAACAGGCACCGACCAGGCAGCGCAGTGAAACCCCAGCGTTTTGCGGTGACACCCGGCGAGCCGGCCGGCATTGGTCCTGACCTGTGCTTGCTGCTCGCCTCGCAACCCCAGCCACATCCCCTGATCGCCATTACCAGCCGTGACCTGCTCCTTGAGCGGGCCGCGCAGCTGGGTGTGGCTGTCACTTTGCTGGACGTGGCGCCGGGCAACTGGCCCGATCTGCCCGCCCCTGCCGGCAGCCTGTATGTGTGGGACACCCCACTGCAAGCCAAGGTGATTGCCGGGCAACTGGACAAGGCCAACGCAGCGTTCGTGCTCGAAACCCTGACCCGCGCCGGGCAAGGCTGCATCGACGGCGACTTCGCTGGCATGATCACCGCCCCGGTGCACAAGGGTGTGATCAACGAATCCGGCATCGCTTTTTCCGGCCATACCGAATTCCTTGCCGAACTGACCCACACCGAGCAGGTGGTGATGATGTTGGCCACGCACGGCCTGCGGGTCGCCCTGGTGACCACGCACCTGCCGCTGCGCGACATTGCCGACGCCATCACCGTCGAGCGACTGGAGCGCGTGACGCGCATCCTGCACGCCGACCTGCAACAGAAATTCGGCATTGCCCAGCCGCGCATCCTGGTCTGTGGGCTCAACCCCCACGCCGGTGAAGGCGGCCACTTGGGCCACGAAGAAATCGACATCATCGAACCCACCCTGGAGCGTCTGCGCCAAGAAGGCATGGACCTGCGCGGCCCACTGCCTGCGGACACTCTGTTTACCCCCAAATATCTGGAGCACTGCGATGCAGTGCTGGCGATGTACCACGACCAGGGGCTGCCGGTGCTTAAATACAAAGGCTTCGGCGCCGCCGTCAACGTGACACTGGGCCTGCCGATCATCCGCACCTCCGTCGACCATGGCACCGCCCTGGACCTGGCGGGCAGCGGCAAAATCGATACCGGCAGCCTGCACGTGGCCCTGGAAACCGCCTATCAGATGGCCGAGACCCGTATATGACTGAGCATTACCAACACCGGGCGCGCAAGCGCTTCGGGCAAAACTTCCTGCACGACGCTGGCGTGATCGATCGCATCCTGCGCTCCATCCATGCCAAGCCCGAAGACCGTCTGCTGGAAATCGGCCCGGGCCAGGGCGCGCTGACCCAAGGCCTGCTGGCCAGCGGTGGCCAACTGGACGTGGTGGAACTGGACAAGGACCTGATCCCGATCCTCAACCAGCAGTTCGCCGGCAAGCCCAACTTCAACCTGCATCAGGGCGATGCGCTGAAGTTCGACTTCAACACCCTCAACGCCGCACCCAACAGCCTGCGCGTGGTGGGTAACCTGCCGTACAACATCTCCACGCCGCTGATTTTCCACCTGCTGAACAACGCCGGGATCATCCGCGACATGCACTTCATGCTGCAAAAGGAAGTGGTCGAGCGCCTGGCGGCAGGCCCTGGTGGTGGTGATTGGGGCCGCCTGTCGATCATGGTTCAGTACCACTGCCGTGTCGAACACCTGTTCAACGTCGGTCCGGGTGCGTTCAACCCACCGCCGAAGGTCGATTCGGCGATTGTGCGCCTGGTGCCCCACGCGGTACTGCCGCACCCGGCCAAGGACCATCGCCTGCTGGAACGCGTCGTACGCGAAGCGTTCAACCAGCGCCGCAAGACCCTGCGCAACACGCTCAAAGCCTTGCTGAGTAATGCCGAGATCGAAGCTGCCGGCGTCGATGGCAGCCTGCGTCCCGAGCAACTGGACCTGGCCGCGTTCGTGCGCCTGGCCGACCAGTTGGCTATCCAGCCTGCGCCCGCAGCGGAATAGAGCCTCCCTGGGATAGGCCAGACAGCATGTCTGGCCTAGTGCCCACCTCTTGGCCTAGACTGACCCGCATCTGCTGTCCTCCGCTTTTAAGGCCTCTTGCATGTCCGATCCTCGCTACCAGATCGACGTCAGCGTCGTCACCCGCTTCCTGGCGGACCAATCGCAACCTGAACAGAACCGCTTCGCCTTTGCCTACACCATCACGGTGAAAAACAACGGGCTGGTACCGGCCAAGTTGCTGTCACGCCACTGGGTGATCACCGACGGTGACGGCCAGGTCGAAGAAGTGCGCGGCGCAGGCGTGGTCGGCCAGCAGCCGCTGATCGACAGCGGCGCCAGCCACACCTACAGCAGCGGCACGGTGATGACCTCCAAGGTCGGCACCATGCAAGGCTCGTATCAAATGAAGGCCACCGACGGCCAACTGTTCGACGCCATCATCGCGCCGTTCCGTCTTGCCGTGCCGGGAGCCCTGCACTGATGACGACGTATGCGGTCGGTGACCTGCAAGGTTGCCTGGAGCCGCTCAAGTGCCTGCTTGAGCGCGTAGCCTTCGATCCGGCAAGTGACTGCCTGTGGTTGGTCGGCGACCTGGTCAACCGCGGCCCGCAGTCCCTGGAGACGCTGCGCTACTTATATAGCCTGCGCGATTCCCTCGTGTGCGTACTGGGCAACCATGACCTGCACCTGCTGGCGGCGTGCAACAACATCGAGCGCCTGAAAAAGGGCGATACCCTGCGGGAAATCCTCGAAGCGCCCGATCGTGCCGAATTGCTCGACTGGCTGCGCCGCCAGAAAATCATGCATTACGACGAAGGCCGTAACGTGGCCCTGGTCCATGCGGGCATCCCGCCCCAATGGTCATTGAAAAAAGCCCTCAAGTGCGCCGCCGAAGTCGAGAGCGCCCTGGCCGATGACAACCTGTACACCGCCTACCTCGACGGCATGTACGGCAACGAGCCGGTCAAGTGGGACAACGACCTGACCGGCGTCACACGCCTGCGGGTCATCACCAACTACTTCACGCGCATGCGCTTCTGCACCGTCGAGGGCAAGCTGGACCTCAAGAGCAAGGAAGGCGCCGACACCGCGCTTCCCGGCTATAAGCCTTGGTTCGCCCACAAAGAACGCAAGACCCGTGACACCAAGATCATTTTCGGTCATTGGGCTGCACTTGAAGGCAAGTGCGATGAGCCTGGCGTATTCGCCCTCGACACCGGTTGCGTGTGGGGCGGCGCCATGACCCTGATGAACATCGACACCGGCGAGCGTTATAGCTGCCAGTGCGAATCCCCCCTGCCCGTTACACTGCCGGCTGCCGCCAGGCCCTAGGAGCCATCCATGAGCGAATTCAAACGTATCCCTCCCGAACAAGCCCAGGCCCTGCGCGAGCAAGGTGCCGTGGTGGTCGATATCCGCGACCAGCCGACCTACAACGCCGCACACATCACCGGTGCCAAACACCTGGACAACGTCAACATCGCCGACTTCATCCGCGCCGCCGACCTTGACGCACCGGTAATCGTGGCCTGCTACCACGGCAACTCCAGCCAGAGCGCGGCGGCCTACCTGATCAGCCAAGGCTTCTCCGACGTCTACAGCCTGGACGGCGGCTTTGAGCTGTGGCGTACGACCTATCCTGCAGAAATTTCCTCAGGCGATTCGCAATAATTTTTTTCACACCCCGCTACCCCGCGTGACGCTTGGGCTTGCGCCGTTTCTGACGAACGGCGCAGCCAAACTAATTGCGCATCGCGCCTTGACCTCTGCGATTCCGAACTATCCTTAAGCGCAGGCCATCCGAATCAGGGGAGAGCCGGTACACCGGCGTGCGGGTCATCGGTAGCGTTTCAGGGTGTTCTGGGGGGAAAACAGCCATTGGCGTTCGTCAATGTCTGCCAGCATCGACTGATTGATCCGGCGTCGGCTCCACGTATCGAGCGAGGTGACGACGTCATGAGTATTTTTAGCCACTTCAAAAACCGCTTCGAATCCACACAGCAGGAAGAACTCACGCTGCAAGAGTATCTCGAGCTGTGCAAACAGGATCGCAGCACCTATGCGTCTGCCGCCGAACGTCTTCTGCTGGCGATAGGCGAGCCGCAGTTGATAGACACCTCGAACAATTCGCGGCTGTCGCGAATATTCTCCAACAAGGTGATCCGTCGCTACCCGGCCTTTGAAGACTTCCATGGCATGGAAGAATGCATCGACCAGATCGTCTCCTACTTCCGCCATGCTGCCCAAGGCCTGGAAGAGAAGAAACAGATCCTCTACCTGCTCGGCCCCGTCGGTGGCGGTAAATCGTCCCTGGCCGAAAAGCTCAAACAACTGATCGAGAAGGTGCCCTTCTACGCCATCAAGGGTTCCCCGGTGTTCGAGTCGCCCCTGGGCCTGTTCAACGCCACGGAAGATGGCGCGATCCTCGAAGAGGACTTCGGCATCCCGCGCCGCTACCTCAACACCATCATGTCGCC
This sequence comes from Pseudomonas sp. CYM-20-01, assembly GCF_023169845.1. Classification (NCBI taxonomy): domain Bacteria; kingdom Pseudomonadati; phylum Pseudomonadota; class Gammaproteobacteria; order Pseudomonadales; family Pseudomonadaceae; genus Pseudomonas; species Pseudomonas sp. CYM-20-01. Next base: position 6,287,895 of record NZ_AP025169.1, read on the forward strand.
CTGGGCCACCAAGCGCCTGGCGGAGTTCGGCGGTGACATCAGCCAGTTCCGCGTGGTCAAGCTCTACCCCTCCATCCTCAACCAGATCGGCGTGGCCAAGACCGAACCGGGCGATGAGAACAACCAGGACATCTCGGCGCTGGTGGGCAAGGTCGATATCCGCAAGCTCGAGGAATACCCGCAGAACGACGCCGACGCCTACAGCTACTCGGGCGCACTATGCCGGGCCAACCAGGGCCTGATGGAGTTCGTGGAGATGTTCAAGGCACCCATCAAGGTGCTGCACCCACTGCTGACCGCCACCCAGGAAGGCAACTACAACAGTACCGAAGGCCTCGGTGCGATTCCGTTTACCGGGATCCTGCTGGCCCACTCCAACGAATCGGAGTGGCACACCTTCCGCAACAACAAGAACAACGAAGCCTTCATCGACCGGATCTATATCGTCAAGGTGCCGTACTGCCTGCGGGTCAGCGATGAAATCAAGATCTACGACAAGCTGCTGTTCAACAGCTCCCTGGCCAAGGCGCATTGCGCACCTGACACCCTGAAGATGCTTGCCCAGTTCACCGTGCTGTCGCGCCTCAAGGAGCCGGAAAACTCGAACATCTACTCGAAGATGCGCGTGTACGACGGCGAAAACCTCAAGGACACCGACCCCAAGGCCAAGTCGATCCAGGAATACCGCGACACCGCCGGTGTGGATGAGGGCATGAACGGGCTCTCGACGCGTTTTGCGTTCAAGATCCTGTCCAAGGTCTTCAACTTCGACCCCCACGAAATTGCTGCCAACCCGGTGCACTTGCTCTATGTGCTGGAACAGCAGATCGAACAGGAGCAATTCCAGGCGGAAACCCGCGAACGCTACCTGCGTTTCCTCAAGGAATACCTGGCACCGCGCTACATCGAGTTCATCGGCAAGGAAATTCAGACTGCGTACCTGGAGTCCTACAGCGAGTACGGCCAGAACATCTTCGACCGCTACGTGCTGTACGCCGACTTCTGGATCCAGGACCAGGAATACCGCGACCCGGAAACCGGCGAGATCCTCAACCGCGTGGCCCTCAACGAGGAACTGGAAAAGATCGAAAAACCCGCCGGCATCAGCAATCCGAAGGATTTCCGCAACGAAATCGTCAACTTCGTGCTGCGCGCCCGGGCCAACAACAACGGCAAGAACCCGACCTGGCTCAGCTACGAGAAACTGCGGGTGGTCATCGAGAAGAAAATGTTCTCCAACACCGAGGACCTGCTGCCGGTCATCAGCTTCAACGCCAAGGCCAGCAAGGAGGACCAGCAAAAACACAACGACTTCGTCACACGGATGGTCGAGCGCGGCTACACCGACAAACAGGTACGGCTGCTATCCGAGTGGTACCTGCGGGTGCGCAAATCGCAGTAAGGCAGCGACAGGCGTGCGCTGCCGGGCTTCTGGCCTGGCAGCCGACCGCTTGTCTCTAAGCTTCCAGCTCGCGGCTTGAAGCTTGTAACGTGAAGCTGCCCGGAGGGCTCCCCATGAGCTATGTGATCGACCGACGCCTCAATGGCAAGAACAAGAGCACGGTAAACCGCCAGCGTTTCCTGCGGCGTTACCGTGACCACATCAAAAAGGCCGTCGAAGAGGCCGTCAGTCGCCGCTCCATCACGGACATGGAGCATGGCGAACAAATCAGCATTCCCGGACGGGACATCGATGAACCGGTGCTGCACCACGGCCGGGGCGGTAAGCAGACCGTCGTGCACCCCGGCAACAAAGAGTTCACCACCGGCGAACATATCCAGCGTCCCCAAGGCGGTGGCGGCGGCAAAGGCCCAGGCAAGGCGGGCAACTCCGGCGAAGGCATGGACGAGTTCGTGTTCCAGATCACCCAGGAAGAGTTCCTTGAGTTCATGTTCGAGGACCTGGAACTGCCTAATCTGGTCAAGCGCAACCTGACCGGCACCGACACCTTCAAGACCGTACGTGCCGGGATCAGCAACGAGGGCAACCCCTCGCGCATCAACATCATCCGTACCCTGCGCTCGGCCCATGCCCGGCGTATCGCCCTGTCGGGCAGCAGCCGCGCCAAACTGAAGGAAGCCAAGGAAGAGTTGGCGCGCTTGAAGCGTGAAGAACCGGACAACTTCGGCGATATCCAGCAAATTGAGGCAGAAATCGAGAAACTCAGCGCGCGTATTCACCGCGTGCCATTTCTGGACACTTTCGACCTGAAGTACAACCTGTTGGTCAAACAACCCAACCCCAGCTCCAAGGCCGTGATGTTCTGCCTGATGGACGTGTCCGGCTCCATGACCCAGGCCACCAAGGACATCGCCAAGCGCTTCTTCATCCTGCTGTACCTGTTCCTCAAGCGGAACTACGACAAGATCGACGTGGTGTTCATCCGCCACCACACCAGCGCCCGGGAAGTCGACGAAGAAGAGTTCTTTTATTCGCGGGAAACCGGCGGCACCATCGTCTCCAGCGCCTTGAAGCTGATGCAGGAAATCATGGCCGAACGCTACCCGGCCAATGAATGGAACATCTACGCGGCGCAAGCCTCGGACGGCGATAACTGGAACGACGACTCGCCCATCTGCCGTGACATCCTGATCAACCAGATCATGCCGTTCGTGCAGTACTACACTTATGTTGAGATCACCCCCCGTGAGCACCAGGCCCTGTGGTTCGAATACGAGCGCATCGGCGAAGCCTTTGCCGACACGTTCGCCCAGCAGCAACTGGTCTCGGCCGGCGATATCTACCCGGTCTTCCGTGAACTCTTCCAGCGCAGGTTAGTGACATGACCGCCAAAAAAGAGCATAAGCGCCAACCCATCTCCACGGGGTCTGAGTGGACCTTTGAACTGATCCAGGCCTATGACCGGGAAATCAGCCGCATCGCGGCGGGTTATGCCCTGGACACCTACCCCAACCAGATCGAAGTGATCACCGCCGAGCAGATGATGGATGCCTACGCCTCGGTGGGCATGCCCCTGGGCTATCACCATTGGTCCTACGGCAAGCATTTCCTCAGCACCGAAAAGTCCTACACCCGCGGCCAAATGGGCCTGGCCTACGAGATCGTGATCAACTCCGACCCGTGCATCGCCTACCTGATGGAAGAAAACACCATCTGCATGCAGGCGCTGGTGGTGGCCCATGCCTGCTACGGGCATAACAGCTTCTTCAAGGGCAATTACCTGTTCCGCACCTGGACCGACGCCAGTTCGATCATCGATTACCTGGTGTTTGCCAAGCAGTACATCATGCAGTGCGAGGAACGCCACGGCATCGATGCGGTAGAGGACCTGCTCGACTCCTGCCACGCGCTGATGAACTACGGCGTCGACCGCTACAAACGCCCCTACCCGATTTCCGCCGAGGAAGAACGCCTGCGCCAGAAAGAGCGCGAGGAGCATCTGCAGAAGCAGATCAATGACCTGTGGCGCACCATTCCTAAAAAGACAGGAAAAAACAGCGACAAGGACAATGCACGCTTCCCCGCCGAACCGCAGGAAAACATCCTGTACTTCCTGGAAAAACACGCGCCATTGCTGGAGCCATGGCAGCGGGAAATCGTGCGTATCGTGCGCAAGATCGCCCAGTACTTTTATCCACAGCGCCAGACCCAGGTGATGAACGAAGGCTGGGCCACGTTCTGGCACTACACCCTGATGAATGACCTGTACGACGAAGGCCTGGTGACCGACGGTTTCATGATGGAATTCCTCACCTCCCACACCAGCGTGGTCTTCCAACCCGGCTTCGACAGCCCTTACTACAATGGCATCAACCCCTATGCGCTGGGCTTTGCGATGTACCGCGATATCCGCCGCATGTGTGAGCACCCCACCGAAGAGGACCGCCGCTGGTTCCCGGAAATCGCCGGCAGCGACTGGCTGTCCACCATCAAGTTCGCCATGAGCAGCTTCAAGGACGAGAGCTTTATCCTGCAGTACCTGTCGCCTCAGGTAATCCGCGATCTCAAGCTGTTCAGCATCCTCGACGACGACCTCAAGGATGACCTGGTGGTGCCGGCCATCCACGACGAGCCGGGCTATCGCACCATCCGTGAAACCCTGGCGGCGCAGTACAACCTGGGCAACCGCGAGCCCAACGTGCAGATCTACAGTATCGACGTGCGCGGCGACCGCTCGCTGACCCTGCGGCACCAGCAGCACGACCGCAAACCTTTGGGTGAATCCACCGAGGAAGTACTCAAGCACCTGCATCGGCTATGGGGCTTTGATATCCACCTGGAAACCCTGCAAGGCGATCAGGTGATGAAGACCCACCATGTGCCACCGCGCAGCGATCACAACGACAACGACTACGGCCGATTGGACCTGGCTGTCGTTCATCTCTGAAACAGCAAAGCCTCCATTGGTCAGGCACAGGCGGTATCCTGTGCCGCTAACGGAGGCTTTTTCATGAAAATCTACAAAGTCGGCGGTGCGGTACGGGATCGCCTCTTGGGCATCCCGGTCACCGATATTGACCGCGTCGTGGTGGGCGCGACTGCCGAAGAGATGCTAGCCAAGGGCTATAAGCCGGTGGGCGCAGACTTCCCAGTGTTCCTGGACCCGAAAAACGGCGATGAATACGCCCTCGCCCGCACCGAACGCAAAAGTGGCCGGGGTTACGGCGGCTTTGTGTTTCACGCGAGCCCCGAAGTGACGCTGGAAGAAGACCTGATCCGTCGCGACCTGACCATCAACGCCATGGCCGAAGACGATGACGGCAACTTGACCGACCCTTATCACGGCCAACGCGATCTTCAAGCGCGCATTCTGCGCCACGTTTCCCCGGCGTTCGCCGAAGACCCCCTGCGCGTACTGCGAGTGGCGCGATTTGCTGCACGTTATGCGCCCCTGGGTTTTACCGTCGCGCCGCAAACGCTGGAGCTGATGAGCCAACTCAGCGAATCCGGCGAACTGGAAGCCCTGACGCCGGAGCGCAGCTGGAAAGAAATCTCCCGGGCGCTGATGGAAGATCAACCGCAGGTGTTTATCCAGGTGCTGCGTGACTGCCAGGCACTGAAAACCTTGATTCCCGAGGTCGATGCATTGTTCGGCGTGCCACAACCCGAAGCCCATCACCCGGAAATCGATACGGGCGTGCACACCTTGAGCGTGCTGGAACAGACCGCACTGCACCAGCAGCCGCTGACTGTACGCTGGGCTTGCCTGCTGCACGATTTGGGCAAGGGCACGACGCCTGTGGATAAGTTGCCGCAGCACATCGCCCACGAACACCGGGGCTTGAAGCTGATCAAGGCGGTCAATGAACGCTTCAAGGTGCCGAGGGATTGCCAGGAATTGGCACTGCTGGTGGGCCAATATCACACCCATGGCCATCGGGCTCTCGAGCTGAAGGCCTCGACATTGCTGGAGTTGCTGCAAAGTTTCGACGTGTACCGGCGGCCACAGCGCTTTGAAGAGTTCGTGGTCGCCTGCGAGATGGACGCCCGCGGTCGCAAGGGCCTGGAGCAAAGAAGTTATCCACAGGCGGATTATCTGCGCGGGGCGGCCAAGGCGGCCCGCGAGGTAGCCGTTGCGCCACTGCTGGAGAAAGGTTTCAAAGGCCCGGAGCTGGGTGAGGCGCTCAAGCGCGAACGACTAAAAGCGCTGAAGGCCTACAAAGAACAACACGCCCTGATGTAGGAGCGAGCTTGCTCGCGAAAAACCTGAGAGCGCTGCGCTATCGTTGACGTTCTTCGCGAGCAAGCTCGCTCCTACAGAAGAGCGTTTGGTGTCAGTGGCTGGCCCTGCCATTCGAACGCGACAGGCGCCAGCACCTGGTCGATCTGCGCATCGCGCCACAACTCGGCTAGCGTCTTGCCCGCCTCGGGATGCACGCGCTCCGGCGCCATCAACGACAGCGGCCACAACACAAAGGCGTTTTTCAGGATCTCGGCCCTAGGCAGGATCAAACCGTCAAAGTTGCCCACCAGGTCGCCAAACAACAACACGTCGATATCCAACGGCAGCCCTTTGCGGTCCGGCGCATAGCGACCATTGTCGGCCTCGATGAATTTCAACCGGCGATCCAGTTCCATCAGCGGCAGATCGGTATACGCCGACACCACCAGATTGAAGAACGGCCCACTCTTGATGCCCACCGGCTGGCTTTCGAACACCGCCGAGCAGCGCATATCGGTCAAGAAACTCGCCAGCGCATCCAAGCCGGCGCACAGGTGAGACTCACGCTCGATATTGCTGCCGAGGCCAAGGTAAACCTGAGTTAGCGACATCCGCGCTCGATCTCCACGCCCACGCCCTTGGCAGCCGGCACGGCACCAGGCTTGGTCAGCTTGAGGTGCAGCCAGGGAATCTGGAATTCACTCATCAGCACTTCCGCCAGGCGCTCGGCAAAGGTTTCCACCAACTGGTACTGGGATTGCTCGGCAAAGGCCTGGATGCGCGCGGACACGCTGGCGTAATCCAGCGCCAGGGTCAGGTCGTCCCCGGCCGCAGCCGGGCGGTTGTCCCAGGCAAAGCTCAGGTCCAGGCGCAGGCATTGGCGGATTCCGCGCTCCCAGTCGTAGGCCCCAATGACGGTGTCGACTTCCAGGCCTTCGATAAACACTCTGTCCAAGCACTCTTCTCCGCAGCACGACAAGGGCGCGATGCCCCGTTAGAATCAGGGCGTCCTCGCCCGGAATAGTTAGCATGTTTTGGTCACTGGCGATTTTCGCCTACCTGCTCGGCTCGCTGTCCTTCGCCATTTTGCTCAGCCGCCTGACGGGAAACCCCGATCCGCGAATGAGTGGCTCAGGCAATGCCGGCGCCACCAATATGTTGCGCCTGGCCGGCAAGAAGCTCGCCGTGCTGACGCTGCTGGGCGACCTGTGCAAGGGCTTGTTGCCCGTGCTGATCGCCAGCCTCGCCGGCCTGCCCCTGCAACAGCAGGCCTGGATCGGCGTCTGCGCGGTCCTCGGCCATCTGTTTCCCCTGTACTTCCGCTTTCGCGGCGGCAAAGGCGTCGCTACGGCTGCCGGCATGCTGCTGGGGATTTATCCACCGGCAGCGTTGCTGGCTGTACTCGCCTGGCTGCTGACGTTCTACCTGACCCGCACCAGCTCACTCGCCGCGCTGATCGCCACCCCGCTCACCCTGCCGTTGCTGGCCTGGCAAGAACCGGCGGCGCTGCTGCCGATGAGCGTGCTGACACTGCTGATCGTCTGGCGCCACCGGGGCAATTTACGCGACCTGTTTGCCGGGCGCGAACGGCATTTTTAAATACCTTCAATTCACGTTGCGGCGTTACAGCGGCGACAACTGCTCCATCGGCCAACGTGCCTGCACGCTGATCGCCAGGCTTTCATGCTGCCCGGCCTGCAGGCGCTGGCAACCGGCGTAGGCGATCATCGCGCCGTTGTCGGTGCAGAATTCCGGCCGCGCGTAGAACACATCGCCTTTCATGTCGCCGAGCATTTTTTCCAGCGAAGTGCGCAAGGCCTTGTTGGCACTGACGCCGCCGGCGATCACCAGGCGCTTCATGCTGGCCTGCTTGAGGGCGCGTTTGCACTTGATGGTCAAAGTCTCCACCACGGCCTGCTGGAACGCCAGCGCGATGTCGCAACGGGCTTGCTCACTGTCGTCCCCGGCGCTGACGCTGTGCTGCCAGGTGTTCAACGCAGAGGTTTTCAAGCCGCTGAAACTGAACATCAGGCCGGGGCGATCACACATCGGGCGCGGGAAGGTGTAGCGGCCGGCCACGCCTTTTTCGGCAAGACGGGCGATTTCCGGGCCGCCGGGATAATTGAGGCCCATCATCTTCGCGGTCTTGTCGAAGGCTTCACCGGCAGCATCGTCCAAAGATTCACCCAAAAGGGTGTATTGGCCGATTCCGTCCACCTGAACCAGCTGCGTATGGCCGCCCGAAACCAACAAAGCGACGAACGGGAACTGTGGCGGGGTTTTCTCCAGCATGGGAGCCAATAGATGGCCTTCCATATGGTGCACGCCGAGCGCCGGAATGCCCCAGGCAAAGGCCAGCGCCTGGGCGCAAGAGGCCCCAACCAGCAGGGCTCCGACCAATCCGGGGCCAGCGGTGTAGGCGATGGCATCGATCTCGGTCGGCACGCAGCCGGCCTCGTCCAGCACCTGGCGGATCAGGGGCAGCATGCGCTTGACGTGATCACGGCTGGCCAGCTCCGGCACGACGCCGCCATAGGCACGGTGCAGGTCGATCTGGCTGAACAGCGCATCGGCCAGGAGCCCGCGTTCACTGTCGTAAAGTGCGACACCGGTTTCGTCGCAGGAGGTTTCAAGTCCCAGTACTAGCATGGGTTTGCGCCTTGTAGAGGCTGAATTCGAAGGCGCGCATAATAGTCGCCACTCCCCCTCCCGACTAGCGGTTTTCGATCAGAGGCTTTGCATTCCGGGCAATGAGGGGTTAACATCCGCAACCCTTAAAAACCGACGACCTCAGCCGCGAATTTTTTGCGACGAGAACGTTGATCCCGGTAATGAAAGAAGGTAGCTCTGGATGCCAGCCGTCAAAGTTAAAGAGAACGAACCCTTCGACGTAGCTCTGCGTCGTTTCAAGCGCTCCTGCGAAAAAGCCGGTGTACTGGCTGAAGTTCGTAGCCGCGAATTTTACGAGAAGCCAACTTCTGAGCGTAAGCGCAAAGCAGCAGCCGCTGTTAAGCGTCACGCCAAGAAAGTTCAGCGCGAACAGCGCCGCGCCGTTCGTCTGTACTAATACACAGACGTTCGTAGCAAGCTTCTGCCAAGCCCGGCCCTCAGCCGGGCTAATGGCATTTGCGGATATCGCTTGATGCTTCACCGTTGACGCCGCACATGCGACCGAGACAACTGCTTCACACGTCAGGACTGGCTCTTTTGCCAGCGGTGCACGTCTCTTCTGACGAGCCTATCAAGGCTACTGACGAGCACACTCATTCTGTAAACAGCCGACCAACCGTGTCGACTGCGCCCAACGAGGCGTTTCCGAGGCCCATCAACGGCCAAGACCGGACGCCGGGGCAACATTTCCACACCGAAGACTGATCAGAAACTAACGTCAGTGAATATTCGGCAGATACACTTCCGTACAACCCATGCAGTCGCTGGATGCTCGAGCACTCGATACGCGCGCTTGAACACCTCACGGGCCCTCATTTACACGCAGTGATGACGAGAACGCCATGGCCGGGCTGATTCCCCAGAGCTTTATTGACGACCTTCTGAACCGCACCGACATCGTCGATGTGGTCAGCTCGCGCGTGCAAATGAAGAAAGCCGGCAAGAACTACACCGCCTGCTGCCCGTTCCACAAGGAAAAGACCCCGTCGTTCAGCGTCAGCCCCGACAAGCAGTTCTACTACTGCTTCGGCTGCGGCGCGGGCGGTAATGCCCTCGGCTTCATCATGGACCACGACAACCTGGACTTCCCCCAGGCCGTCGAGGAACTGGCGAAAGCCGCCGGCATGGAAATCCCCCGCGAAGAAAGCGGCCGCCCGCACAAACCGCGGCAACCCACCGATTCGCCGCTGTACCCGCTGCTGACCGCCGCTGCCGACTTCTACCGTCAGGCGCTTAAAAGCCATCCGCAGCGCAAGGCCGCCGTCGACTACCTCAAGGGACGCGGCCTCACCGGCGAAATTGCCCGCGACTTTGGCCTGGGGTTCGCCCCGCCCGGCTGGGACAACCTGTACAAGCACCTGAGCAGTGACACCCTCCAGCAAAAGGCCATGATCGACGCCGGCCTGCTGGTGGAGAACGCCGAGACCGGCAAACGCTATGACCGCTTCCGCGACCGCGTGATGTTCCCGATCCGCGACAGCCGAGGCCGCATCATCGCCTTTGGTGGCCGCGTACTGGGCGACGACAAGCCAAAATACCTGAACTCCCCGGAAACCCCGGTGTTCCACAAAGGCCAGGAACTCTATGGCCTGTTCGAAGCCCGCAAGAACAACCGCAACCTCGATGAAATCATCGTGGTCGAAGGCTATATGGACGTGATCGCGCTCGCCCAACAAGGCCTGCGCAACGCCGTCGCCACTTTGGGCACCGCCACCAGCGAAGAACACATGAAACGCCTGTTTCGTGTGGTGCCCAGCGTGTTGTTCTGCTTCGACGGCGACCAGGCCGGCCGCAACGCCGCCTGGCGCGCGCTCGAAGCTACGCTGTCGAGCCTGCAGGACGGACGCCGTGCGCGCTTCCTGTTCCTGCCCGAAGGTGAAGACCCGGACACCCTGGTGCGCTCCGAAGGCACCGACGCATTCCGCGCGCGCATCAATCAACACGCGCAGCCGCTGGCCGACTATTTCTTCCAGCAACTGACCGAAGAAGCAGATCCGCGCTCCCTCGAAGGCAAGGCCCATATGGCCACCCTCGCGGCACCGCTGATCGATAAAGTACCAGGCGCCAACCTGAAGTCCCTGATGCGCATGCGCCTGCTGGAAATCACCGGCCTCAGTGGCGAAGCCGTCAGCCAGCTGGTGCATAACGCACCGCATGACGCAGCGCCACCCGCCTACGACCCAGGCATGGATTACGACGCCATGCCGGACTACTCCGACTTCCACCAACCCCAGGAGGCCTACGCGCCCCAACAGGAGTGGACGCCGAAGAAACCCGGTGCCGGCGGCAAGAAATGGGACAAGAAACCCTGGAGCAAGAACGGCAAGCGCGGCGACGGCGATGAGGCCTACGCCCCGCGCACCCCGGTTGCCGTGGAAGCGCCGACGCTGATTGCCCTGCGCACGCTCATCCACCACCCGCAGCTGGCGGAGAAAGTCGAGAGCGCGGATCATTTTGCCAACGAGAGCAACACCTATGCCCAGGTACTGATCGCCCTGATCGAGGCGGTACAGAAAAATCCTAAGCTAAACTCAATTCAATTGATGGCTCGTTGGCATGGCACCGAACAAGGCCGCCTGCTCAAAGCCCTCGCGGAAAAGGAGTGGCTAATTGACGGCGATAACCTTGAACAACAGTTTTTAGACACCATTACTAGGTTATCCGCGGGTCAGCACACGCAGACCCTCGATGAACTGATCAAGAGAGCGAGGCAGCCGGGATTGTCGGCTGAAGAGCAAATTCAGATAGCAAAACAGATGCGCGACCTCTTAAAACAGAATGTTTCCGCATCAAACCCGACCTCAGCTGGCGTGTGAGGTCATAGCTCGGGTATAATCCTCGGCTTGTTTTTTGCCCGCCAAGACCTTCAGTGGATAGGGTGTTATGTCCGGAAAAGCGCAACAGCAGTCACGTATCAAAGAGTTGATCGTTCTCGGTCGTGAGCAGGGTTACCTGACTTACGCGGAGGTCAACGACCACCTGCCTGAGGATATTTCAGATCCAGAGCAGGTGGAAGACATCATCCGCATGATTAACGACATGGGGATCAACGTATTCGAAGCTGCGCCAGATAAGGATTCCCTTATGCTGGCGGACGCCGATACCGACGAGGCTGCCGCAGAAGAAGCGGCTGCCGCGCTGGCTGCTGTGGAGACCGATATCGGTCGTACCACCGACCCTGTGCGCATGTATATGCGTGAAATGGGTACCGTCGAGCTGCTGACACGCGAAGGCGAAATCGAAATCGCCAAGCGTATCGAAGAGGGTATCCGTGAAGTGATGGGCGCAATCGCGCACTTCCCAGGCACGGTTGACCACATTCTCTCCGAGTACACCCGCGTCACCACCGAAGGTGGTCGCCTGTCCGACGTTCTGAGTGGTTATATCGACCCGGACGACGGCATTGCGCCGCCTGCCGCTGAGGTACCGCCGCCTGTCGATGCCAAGGCTGCGAAAGCGGACGACGACTCCGAAGACGACGACGCTGAAGCCAGCGACGACGAAGATGAAGTCGAAAGCGGTCCGGACCCGATCATCGCTGCCCAGCGTTTCGGTGCGGTTTCCGATCAAATGGAAATCACCCGCAAGGCTCTGAAAAAGCACGGTCGCGCCAACAAGCAGGCGATTGCCGAGCTGGTGGCCCTGGCTGAGCTGTTCATGCCGATCAAGCTGGTGCCAAAGCAATTCGAAGGCCTGGTTGAGCGTGTTCGCAGTGCCCTGGAGCGTCTGCGTGCCCAAGAGCGCGCAATCATGCAGCTGTGCGTGCGTGATGCCCGCATGCCGCGTGCCGACTTCCTGCGCCAGTTCCCGGGCAACGAAGTAGACGAAAGCTGGACCGACGCACTGGCCAAAGGCAAGGCGAAATACGCTGAAGCCATTGGTCGCCTGCAGCCGGACATCATCCGTTGCCAGCAGAAGCTGACTGCGCTTGAGACCGAAACCGGTCTGACGATCGCCGAGATCAAGGACATCAACCGTCGCATGTCGATCGGTGAGGCCAAGGCCCGCCGCGCGAAGAAAGAGATGGTTGAAGCCAACCTGCGTCTGGTGATCTCCATCGCCAAGAAGTACACCAACCGTGGCCTGCAATTCCTCGACCTGATCCAGGAAGGCAACATCGGCTTGATGAAGGCTGTGGACAAGTTCGAATACCGTCGCGGCTACAAGTTCTCGACTTATGCCACCTGGTGGATCCGTCAGGCGATCACTCGCTCGATCGCCGACCAGGCCCGCACCATCCGTATTCCGGTGCACATGATCGAGACGATCAACAAGCTCAACCGCATTTCCCGGCAGATGTTGCAGGAAATGGGTCGCGAACCGACACCGGAAGAGTTGGGCGAACGCATGGAAATGCCTGAGGATAAAATCCGCAAGGTATTGAAGATCGCAAAAGAGCCGATCTCCATGGAAACCCCGATCGGTGATGACGAAGACTCCCATCTGGGTGACTTCATCGAAGACTCGACCATGCAGTCGCCAATCGATGTCGCCACTGTTGAGAGCTTGAAAGAAGCGACTCGCGACGTACTGTCCGGCCTCACTGCCCGTGAAGCCAAGGTACTGCGCATGCGTTTCGGCATCGACATGAATACCGACCACACCCTTGAGGAAGTCGGTAAACAGTTTGACGTGACCCGCGAGCGGATCCGTCAGATCGAAGCCAAGGCGCTGCGCAAGTTGCGCCACCCGACGCGAAGCGAGCATCTGCGCTCCTTCCTCGACGAGTGACACCAGAACCCCCGGCCCAGGCCGGGGGTTTTGTTTTGTATAGATAAAATCCCTCGCAACGCCCCTCCCTCGCAATGCCCGTCTACACTCGAAACATTCCCCGTGCCATAACGAGACCGTTATGCCCAGATTGCCGACTGTGTTACTGCTGTCGCTGCTGACCTGGACCGCAACGGCTGGCGCGTTGACTCTCACTGATGATGAGCGTGGCTGGTTGGCGGACCATCAGGAGCTGCGCCTGGGGGTGGACGCGTCATGGCCACCCTTTGAATACCGTGACGAAGAGGGTCGCTACCAAGGTTTGGCGGCGGATTACGTGCGTCTGATCCAGGATCGCCTGGGTATACGGGTCAAGCTGATCGAACCGGTGAACTGGAGCGCGGTGCTGGAGCTGGCCCGCAACAACCAGCTCGACCTGCTGCCTGGCATCATGTCCACACCGGAGCGCCAAGGTTACATGGCGTTCACTCGCCCGTACCTGGACTTCCCCATCGTCATCCTGGCCCACGAAGGCGGGGCCAAACCGCGCAACCTGAAGGATCTCTACGGGCTGAAGATTGCCGTGGTGGAAAACTACGCGCCCCATGAACTGCTGCGCACGCACCATCCCGACCTCAACCTGGTGGCCATGCCGAATGTGAGTTCGACGCTGCAAGCCTTGGCCACGGACGAAGTGGATGCGGTCGTCGGCGACCTCGCCTCAAGCGTCTGGAGCCTGCGCCAACTCAAGCTCGACGGCTTGTACGTCAGCGGCGAAACGCCCTACCGCTACCAGTTGGCGATGGGCGTACCGCGCGACAACAAAATGCTGGTGAGCATCCTCGACAAGGTACTGGCCGACCTTAGCGCGGAGGAAACCGACGCGATCCAGCAACACTGGGTCGGCAGCTTTACCGACCACCGTACGTTCTGGACCGACTTGCTGACTTACGGCCTGCCCACAGTGTTGCTGCTGAGTACGGTGCTGGCCGTGGTGATCCGGATCAATCGCCGGCTCAGTTCGGAAATCTCCCGCCGCGTAGCCCTCGAACAGGAACTGCGCAGCAGCGAGTACCACTATCGCGGCCTGGTGGAGAGCTTGTCCGCGATCGCCTGGGAAGCCAGCGTTACCGATTTCACCTACAGCTATGTATCACCCCACGCCGAGGAACTGCTGGGTTACCCGCGGGCCCACTGGCTGATTCCGGGCTTCTGGCGCAACATCATTCACCCCGCCGACCTGATTCGCACCGAATCCTACTGCCAACGCGAAACCCGCGCCAACCGTGACCACAGCGTTGATTACCGGGTCATCACCGCCGACAACCGTTGCTTGTGGGTGCGTGACATCGTCAGCCTGATCGAGCACGGCCATGAGCCCGTGCTGCGCGGCTTGATGATCGACATCAGTGAGGCAAAGCGCACCGAAGAGGCCCTGCAACTGTCTGAGCAGAAGTTCGCCTCGGTGTTCCAGCAATGCCCGGACATCCTGGTGATTGCACGGCTGTCCGACGGCTGCCTGCTGGAGGTGAACAAAGCGTTCGAGGACCAGGTCGGGCTGACAGCCGAACAGGTCGTGGGTAAAACCGCTACCGAGCTGAACATCTGGGGCATCCAGGGCGCAGGCCCCGATCTGCTGCAGCGGTTGCAGACCACCAGCATCCGCAACCTGGAAATGCCCTTTCTGCGCAGCAATGGCCAAGCCTTCACCGGGCTGATTTCCGCCGAGCCGTTTCAACTCGACACTACAGAGGCCATCGTGGTGGTGGTGCGCGACATCACCCAACTCAAGGAAACCCAGCAACAGCTGCAAACCTCCGAGGAGAAATTCGCCAAGGCCTTCCACGCCTCCCCCGACGGCTTGCTGTTGAGCCGCCAGCGCGATGGCCTGCTGATAGAAGTGAACGATGGTTTCAGCCGGATCACAGGTTTCAACAGCGCCGCCTCCGTCGATCAGTCCACCTTGGACCTGGGCATCTGGGTCGACCTCAACGAACGCAAACACATGCTCGAACTGATGCAGCGCGATGGCTTTGTGCGCGACTTCATCTGCCACATACGCCGCAGCGATGGTCAGATTCGCCTGTGCGAGCTATCCAGCCGCCCACTGCCGATTGGCGATGACGACTGCATGCTGACCATCGCTCGAGACATCACCGAACGCCAACTGATGCAGGAAAAACTGCAACAAGCTGCCACCGTGTTCGAGAGCACAGCCGAAGGTGTGTTGATCACCGACACCCGGCAGAACATCAGCGCCGTCAACCGTGCCTTCAGCGAAATCACCGGCTACAGCGAGGCCGAAGCCCTCGGTAGCACCCCGCGCCTGCTCGCTTCCGGCCTGCACGACAGCGCGTTTTATGCGGCGATGTGGCACCAATTGACCGCCCAAGGGCACTGGCAAGGCGAGATATCCAACCGTCGCAAGAACGGCGAGTTGTACCCCAGCTGGCTGACCATCAGTGCCGTGCGCAACCGCGACCAGTTGATCACGCATTTCGTCGCGGTGTTCGCCGACATTTCCAGCCTCAAACTGGCCCAGGCGCGCCTCGACTACCAGGCGCATCACGACCCTTTGACCGGCTTGCCCAACCGCACGCTGTTCGAAAGTCGACTGCAGGCCGCCCTCAACGGCCACCAGGAAACCGGCAAACAAGGCGCCGTGCTGTTTCTTGACCTGGACCGTTTCAAACACATCAACGACAGCCTCGGCCACCCGATCGGCGACCTGCTGCTCAAAGACATCGCCGTACGCCTCAAGGAGCAACTGCGCGACATCGACACCGTGGCACGCCTGGGCGGCGACGAATTCATCATTCTGCTCCCCGGCCTGCAGCACGCCAACGACGCCCAGAACCTCGCCAATAAACTGCTGGCCTGCTTTACACCGCCGTTCCAGGCCGGTGAGCACGAGTTCTTTATCAGTGCCAGCATCGGCACCAGCCTCTACCCACAGGACGGCACCGACGTCGCCACGCTGGTCAAGAACGCCGACGCGGCGATGTACCGCTCCAAGGCCAAGGGGCGCAACCGGGTCGAAAGCTACACCCGCGACCTCACCGCCCAGGCCAACGAGCGCGTGGCGCTGGAACATGAACTGCGTCGCGCCATCGAGCGCAACGAACTAAGCCTGTACTACCAGCCCAAACGGAGCCTGATCACCCAGGAACTGATCGGTGCCGAAGCATTGATCCGCTGGCATCACCCCACTTTTGGCGACGTACCGCCCGAACACTTCATCGCCCTGGCCGAAGAGAACGGCATGATCCTGCAGATCGGTGATTGGGTGCTGGAGCAGGCCTGCCGGCAACTGCACACCTGGCAAGGCACGTTCGAGGAGTTCGGCCCACTGTCGGTGAACCTGGCCGGCGCTCAACTGCGCCACCCCGGCTTGCTGGCACGCATCGAACAGCTATTGCGCGACTATCGACTCGACCCGGGCTGCCTGCAACTGGAGATCACCGAAAACTTCATCATGAGCCAGGCCGAAGAAGCGCTGGAGGTGCTGCACCAACTCAAAGACCTCGGCGTACAACTGGCAATCGATGACTTCGGCACCGGTTACTCTTCCCTCAGCTATCTCAAACGCCTGCCCCTGGATTACCTGAAGATCGACCAATCCTTCGTCCGCGGCCTGCCCGACGACCCCCACGACGCCGCCATCGTGCGCGCCATCATCGCCCTGGGCCACAGCATGCAATTCACCATCATCGCCGAAGGCGTGGAGAACCCAGCACAACAAGCCTTCCTCGCCGCCGAAGGCTGCGAACAGATGCAAGGCTACATCGTCAGCCTGCCGCTGCCGCCGGAGCTTTTTGCTGCTACGTTTCTTCGTATGAGCATTGAGGATTTTTCGGATGGCACAGCGGGGAAACCATCGTTATAATCCGCGACCTGTTACAGGGCCTATAGCTCAGTTGGTCAGAGCAGAGGACTCATAATCCTTTGGTCCACGGTTCAAGTCCGTGTGGGCCCACCAATTCAAAAGCCGCGCATTGCGCGGCTTTTGTCGTATCTAGAGCTTGAAAGGGACTGTCAGATATTTTGTGTGCGGGCCGGTAACGGCCTGCCGTCAGGCAGGCCCTGCTTTTACCAGGTAGGCCTGATAAATCGATCTCCGTAAAGAATCGCAAATTGATTCATCGCACTTTTCCAATCATGGGCCGCTGAGCCCCAGTTGGCGGTGATATTGCGCAGTCCAAGCCAGATCAGTTTTGTCGCCGCATCGTCGGTCGGGAAGTGGCCGCGCGTCTTGATGATCTTGCGCAACTGAGCGTTGATGCTCTCGATGGCGTTGGTCGTGTAGATCACTTTTCGGATCGCCGGCGGGAACACGAAAAATGGGACCACACGATCCCAAGCGCGACGCCAGGCAGCCACTACCGTCGGATATTGCTTGCCCCATGGCCCACTTTCAAACGCATCCAGCGCCTGCTCGGCCGCTTCGGCGGTCACCGCCTGATAGATCGGCTTAAGCGCCTTGGCCAGTTCGCGACGCTTGTCCCAAGCCGCGTAATCAAGGCTGTTGCGGATCAGATGAACAATGCATGTTTGCAGTGTCGTGTCTGGAAACACGGCGTTGAGCGCTTCTGGCATGCCTTTGAGGCCATCGGTCACAGCAATCAACACGTCTTCGACGCCGCGTGTCTTGAGGTCGTTGAAAACCTTCATCCAGAACTTGGCGCCCTCGGTATTTTCTATCCAGATGCCGAGAATATCGCGTGTTCCGTCAGGCAAAACACCCAGGGCCAAGTAGATCGCCTTGTTGCGAACCAGCCCCTCTTCGCGGATTTTGACCCGTAGAGCATCGAAGAAAATAACCGGATACATCGGCTCCAAAGGCCGCTGTTGCCATGCACCGATCTCTGCCATGACCTCGTCGGTCACAGAGCTGATGAAGTCCGGAGAAACATCAGTACCGTACTGCTCGGAAAGAAACGCCCGGATCTCTCTGACCGTCATTCCACGGGCATACATGGCAATGATCTTGTCATCGAACCCGGTGTAGCGGCGCTCGTGCTTGGGAATCAGGATAGGGGAAAAACTGCCGTCCCGATCACGTGGAATATCCAGTCGGAGCGGGCCATCGCCGGTGAGAACCGTCTTGCCGCTCTTGCCATTGCGCTGGTTGGTTTCATCCTCTGGGCGCTGTGCGCCCGGCGGATAGCCCAGGTGATGACCGAGCTCAGCACTCAGCGCTCGCTCGATCAAAGCCTTCTTGAACGCCGCAGACGCGTCCTCGATGGCTTCAGCGGTCATCGGACCATCGGTGAATTGCTCGAGAAGCTCTTTCGGGATTTTCGGCAGCTCTCGCAACGCGGGTTTCTTTTTGGTTGGCATACATGCACCTCTTACTCATGTTATGCCCGAACACAAAATTACTGACACCCCCGCTTGAAAAGTCAGTGCTGAAAAATGTGAAAATTCCCTTCCCCTCCACAAAACGTCCACTCCCACCTGAAATGTTAAAACTCCAGTAGGTAACGGCGCGCAATCCAGCCCGTAATTTCTTTCTCACCGACCTCAACCTGTACGTGAGTCCAGCCATCACTGTTTGCGCCCCTTCGGGTGCATAAACACATGTCTATCTGTGCTCAACCCACCCTACCGTCGATCCACACGCAACCGCCTATTCACCTGCAAAAACAACTGCCGGATCGGCCGTATCTCATTATTCGTGTACACCCGATCAATCTTCTCCACATCCCCAAACCCCGCCGCATTCTCCGGCATGCAACCCGCCAACGCGGGGTTCACCCTCGCCCCCCCCAAGACGTGACCAAGTACTTCAACGCCGCCCCCCCCCAACAACAGGGTGGCGCCGTCCCGAGCCCACGGCGGACAACCTGGGCACGGCCATGTGGCTGGAAAGTGAGTATTGGAAACGCATGGAGATCGCCGTGGCGAACGGGATTGCCAGGGCGTTGAAAGGCTAACAAAAACCCCGCACAGGGCGGGGTTCGGGGGCAACGTGATCAGTATCGCCGTTAAGGCGTTAGGCCCGTTTCAGCTGGGGCCGCTCTTGCAGGTGATCCCAACCCAGGCACGCCAGCGCCAGCGTACGCGGTACAGCTTCGCGCCCGTTGCTGTAACGGGTGATGCTACGCGTGCCGACACCCAACGCCTCGGCGGCTTGCGACAAGTTAAGCCCGGTGCGGGCACGCCAACCGATGAAGATCCGGGTGTTCTCATCCGGTGCGGCCTGGGCCAATGCGTCCAGGTACAGCGTGTCGGCACCGATCTGAATGTCCAGTTCGGGCCATTCCACGGTCCAGCCATCGTCGCCAACGGTCGCACCTTTAAAGGCTTTGGCCGCTTGCAACGGTTTGAGCCCCGGATAGGTGGCCACGTCTTTGCTCATATCCAGCACAAACTGTTGGCCGTCGATAAATGTCAGCTCCAGCACATGGCCGGGACGCGCCTGCACAGCCCGCAGGCGGGGGCGTTTCATGGATGCCATTTATGCCACTCCTCCAGTAATTCGTCTTGGTGCGCTCGCACCCAGGCCAAAGCCTCTTTCAGCACCATCGTCGGCGCTCTGCCCAGCATCGCCTCACATGTTTCAAGGCTTATCAAGACATCGACGCCGCCGCCCGTCAAGTGCACGTGGGGCGGCAGGTGGTCCTTTTCCCGCAGCTCTATGCGGTACTTGTCGCGAAATCGGTATTTGGTAGACATGCCAAAATAATATAGCCAATTTGGCGATACATAAAGTGATGGGAAGTTGCCATGAGCACATCCGCCACCAGCAAAAGCCCTCACTTCGCAAACAACTGCCCAATATCCTTGAACGCCTTGAACTCCAGCGCGTTCCCGCATGGATCAAACAGAAACAGCGTCGCCTGCTCCCCCACCTGCCCCTTGAACCGAATATGTGGCTCCAGCACGAAGCGGGTTTGCCGCGCCTGCAAGCGTTCCGCCAAGGCATGCCAGTCTTCCCATCCCAGTACCACGCCAAAATGCGGCACGGGCACGTTGTGGCCGTCGACCGCGTTGGTGTGCGCCGACTCCTGGGAGGCGGTCTTGGGGTGTTCGTGGATCACCAACTGGTGGCCGAAGAAGTTGAAGTCGACCCAATGATCGCTTGAGCGTCCTTCTTCAAGGCCAAAGACTTCACCGTAGAAATGCCGCGCAGCGGCCAGGTCGTAGACCGGGATTGCCAGGTGGAAAGGGGCGAGTGTCATCAGGTCAAACCTCTATGGGCGTTAAGTACCCCGAGTTTAGCCTTGCCCCCATCGATGAAAAGACGATAGTTTTTGCATCGAGCTCAAATTATTTCGATCAATCGAGACACCTATGCTGCGTGAACTGAAGACCTTTATCGCAGTAACCCGCCACGGCACGTTCGCGGCGGCGGGTATGCATATCGGACTGACGCAGTCGGCGGTGAGTGCGCAGATCCGCCAATTGGAGCAGGCGCTCGGTGTGCCGTTGTTCGACCGTACCGGGCGCCAGGCCACGTTGAATGCTGCGGGTTTGCGTGCCTTGCCGTTGGCCAGGGAGATCCTGGAAACCTTCAACCGCATGGCGGTGCCGGTGGATGCCAACGAATACCGGGGCGAGTTGAAGGTGGGAGCCATCACCACCGCGCAAACCGGTCTGTTGCCTCAGGCACTGGTGCGTTTGCGCCAGGTGGCGCCGACGGTGGAGTGCAAGCTGATACCCGGCGTGTCCCTGGAGTTGTTGAGCCGGGTGGACGCCGGTGAACTGGACTCGGCGATCATCATCCGCCCGCCCTTCGACCTGCCCAAGGAACTGCACGTGCAGCTGCTGCGCAAGGAGCCGTTCGCGCTGATCGTGCCTCACACGTTGGCCGGTGATGACCCGTTGCAGTTGCTCGCGACGCAGCCGCATGTGCGCTATGACCGCGCTTCCTTTGGCGGTCGCCTGGTCAGCCGATTCCTGAAGGAACATAAACTCGACGTGCAGGTAGCATTGGAATTGGATGAGCTGGAAGCCATCGTCAAGATGGTCGAATGCGGCCTGGGGGTATCGCTGATTCCTCAAGCCGGGTTGTGGCTGGAGCGCTCGCCCAACGTGCGAATCATCCCATTGGGCAGCCGGACCTTTTACCGCGAAATCATCCTGCTGAGCCGCTACAGTCAACGCCACCTGCCCGTGCCGCAACTGTTTACCCGCTGCCTGCTCGCCGACGCCAACCTGTAAGATGCCAACACACTGCCCCCCCGCATCGGAGCCCTCGCCTTGCCCGCCCTAGATGAAATCGACCGCCAACTGATCGCCGCCCTGCAGATCAACGCCCGCGAAAGCGTGGCCATGCTCGCCCGGCAGTTGGGTATCGCGCGCACCACGGTGACGTCACGCCTGGCACGCCTGGAGAAAACCCAGGTGATCACCGGTTATGGCGTGCGCCTCGGGCAGCGGGTGGTCGATGGTGGTTTGCAGGCTTATGTGGGCATTACCGTACAAGCGCGCTCGGGCAAAGAAGTGTTGCGCCGGTTGAGTGCCATGGCCCAGGTGCAGCAGTTGTGCGCGGTGAGTGGCGAGTTTGATTATGTGGCCTGGCTGCGCACGGATTCGCCGGAGCAGTTGGACCAATTGCTCGACCAGATTGGCAGCGTCGACGGCGTGGAAAAAACCACCACATCGATCATCCTCAGTAACAAACTGGATCGCGGCCAACCAATCTGACCAACAGCTTCGTCATTCTGACTAAAAACAGATCAATCCGACGACACTTTGCGTCTTATTAACGAACGCTACACTCCCTAAACTGGCTGCCATCATTTCCTATACTCAGCGGGTCGTGCCCCGCCGAGTCATCAGCCAGGTCAGCCATGAACACGTCCAACAAAAGCAATCGCCACCCTGCAGACGGTAAAAAACCCATCACCATCTTCGGCCCGGACTTCCCGTTCGCCTTTGATGACTGGATCGAACACCCCGCCGGCCTGGGCAGCATCCCCGCCGCCAACCATGGCGCCGAAGTGGCGATCGTCGGTGCCGGGATCGCGGGCCTGGTGGCCGCTTACGAGTTGATGAAGCTGGGCCTCAAGCCGGTGGTGTATGAAGCCTCAAAAATGGGCGGCCGCTTGCGCTCCCAAGCCTTTGAAGGCGCCGAAGGCATTATCGCCGAGCTGGGCGGCATGCGTTTTCCGGTATCGTCGACGGCGTTCTACCACTATGTGGACAAGCTCGGCCTGGAAACCAAACCCTTCCCCAACCCGCTGACCCCGGCCTCCGGCAGCACGGTCATCGACCTTGAAGGCCAGACCCACTACGCACAAAAACTCTCCGACTTGCCGGTGCTGTTCCAGGAAGTCGCCGACGCCTGGGCCGATGCGCTGGAAGCCGGTTCACAGTTCGGTGATATCCAGCAGGCCATCCGCGACCGCGATGTACCGCGCCTCAAGGAATTGTGGAACAAGCTGGTGCCGCTGTGGGATGACCGCACCTTCTACGACTTCGTCGCCACCTCCAAGGCGTTCGCCAAGCTGTCGTTCCTGCACCGTGAAGTCTTCGGCCAGGTGGGTTTCGGCACCGGCGGCTGGGACTCGGATTTCCCCAACTCGATGCTGGAAATCTTCCGCGTGGTGATGACCAACTGCGACGACCACCAACACCTGGTGGTCGGCGGCGTGGCCCAGGTGCCCATGGGCATCTGGCGCCATGTGCCGCAGCGTTGCGCCCACTGGCCGGCCGGCACCAGCCTGAGTTCACTGCATCGCGGCGCGCCACGCGCGGGCGTCAAACGCATTGCCCACGCCGCCGATGGCCGTTTCGCCGTCACCGACAACTATGGCGACACCCGTGAATACGCCGCCGTGCTGACCACCTGCCAGAGCTGGCTGCTGACCACCCAGATCGAATGCGACGAAAGCCTGTTCTCGCAAAAAATGTGGATGGCCCTGGACCGCACGCGCTACATGCAGTCATCAAAAACTTTCGTGATGGTCGACCGCCCGTTCTGGAAAGACAAAGACCCGGAAACCGGCCGCGACCTGATGAGCATGACCCTCACCGACCGCCTGACCCGGGGCACCTACCTGTTCGATAACGGCGACGACAAGCCGGGGGTGATCTGCCTCTCGTACTCGTGGATGAGCGACGCCCTGAAAATGCTGCCGCAGCCCATCGACAAGCGGGTGAAGCTGGCCCTCGATGCGCTGAAAAAGATCTACCCGAAGGTCGATATCAAGGCGCGCATCATTGGCGATCCAATCACCGTGTCCTGGGAAGCCGACCCGCACTTCCTCGGGGCCTTCAAGGGCGCGTTGCCGGGTCACTATCGCTACAACCAGCGCATGTACGCGCACTTCATGCAGAAGGACATGCCCGCCGAACAGCGTGGGATTTTTATCGCCGGTGACGATGTGTCCTGGACGCCGGCCTGGGTCGAAGGCGCCGTGCAAACCTCACTGAACGCGGTGTGGGGCATCATGACCCACTTCGGCGGCAGCACTCACCCGGAGAACCCGGGGCCAGGTGATGTGTTCGATGAAATCGGGCCGATCGCCCTGGCGGATTAAGGAGTTGAACATGCGTGTCGCCCTGTACCAATGCCCGCCGCTGCCGCTGGATGTGGCCGGCAACCTCAAGCGCCTGCATCAACTGGCGCATGAGGCCTCCGATGCCGATGTGCTGGTGCTGCCGGAGATGTTCCTCAGCGGCTACAACATCGGTGCCGAAGCCGTTGGCGCCTTGGCCGAGGCGCAAGACGGGCCGTCGGCGCAGGCCATTGCCGAACTGGCCAGAAGCGCCGGGCTGGCGATTCTATACGGCTATCCTGAGCGGGCCGCAGATGGCCAGATCTACAACGCCGTGCAGTTGATCGATGCCCACGGCCAGCGTTTGTGCAACTACCGCAAGACTCACCTGTTTGGCGACCTGGACCATTCGATGTTCAGCGCCGGTGACGATGATTTCCCACTGGTAGAACTCAACGGCTGGAAGCTCGGTTTCCTGATCTGCTATGACCTGGAGTTCCCGGAAAACACCCGGCGCCTGGCCTTGGCTGGCGCCGAGCTGATCCTGGTGCCCACTGCCAACATGGTGCCGTTCGACTTTGTCGCCGATGTCACCGTGCGGGTGCGGGCCTTTGAAAACCAGTGTTATGTGGCCTACGCCAATTACTGCGGGCACGAAGGCGAGATCCAGTACTGCGGGCAGAGCAGCATTGCCGCACCGAATGGACAGCGCATTGCCCAGGCAGGCCTGGATGAAGCCTTGATCGTCGGTACGCTGGAGCGCCAATCGCTCCTCGACGCCCGCGCGGCCAACCACTACCTGCAAGACCGCCGCCCCGAGTTGTACGGCGCGCTGCACAAGCCCTGATCCGGCCGGTTTGCTAGCATAGGCGCATTCTCTGTTTCGGAAGTGCCCATGCCTGCGCCGGCCCACCCTCATCACCTTCATCTGACCCTGGCCAATGGCCTGCGGGTTTCCTTGCGTCATGCCCCACGACTGAAGCGTTGCGCCGCCGTGCTGAGGGTGGCGGCCGGCAGCCATGACGTACCGTTGGCGTGGCCGGGACTGGCGC
Organism: Pseudomonas sp. CYM-20-01; assembly: GCF_023169845.1. NCBI lineage: Bacteria > Pseudomonadati > Pseudomonadota > Gammaproteobacteria > Pseudomonadales > Pseudomonadaceae > Pseudomonas > Pseudomonas sp. CYM-20-01. Next base: position 6,312,399 of record NZ_AP025169.1, read on the forward strand.
ATTTCCTGGAGCATTTGCTGTTTCTCGGGACCGCGCGTTTTCCCACGGATGACGGTTTGATGGCCTACGTGCAACGCCATGGGGGCCAGGTCAATGCCAGCACCCGTGAACGCACCACGGACTTCTTCTTTGAACTGCCGGATGCCACGTTTGCCGGGGGCCTGGAGCGCTTGGCCGACATGCTGACCCATCCGCGCCTGGCGCTGGAGGATCAATTGCGTGAGCGTGAGGTGCTGCACGCGGAATTTATCGCCTGGTCCCAAGATGCACAGGCGCAACAACAAGTCGCACTGTTGGAAGGTTTGGCGGTGGATCATCCGCTACGTGGCTTTCATGCAGGCAACCGCGACAGCCTGCCAGTTGAGCGAGAGACCTTTCAGCAAGCCTTGCAGGAATTTCACACGCAGTTCTATCAGAGCGGGCAGATGACCTTGAGCCTGGCCGGCCCACAATCGCTGGAGGCACTGGAAACCTTGGCACAGCGGTTCAGTGAACAGCTGACTTCAGGGCTTCTGCGCCCGCAATCCGTGCCCCCGGCCTTGATGCCGGGGCAAGCGCAGCACTATCAGCACATTGCCAATGATCATCTGCACCAGGTCATCACCTGTGATGCGCCCCGTGAAGCGCTGGAGTTTCTCTGCACCTGGCTTAACGCGTCGGCACCCGGCGGATTGCTGGCCGAACTGAAAGCGCGACACCTGGCGAGCGCACTGCAGGCATCGGTGCTGTATCACTTCGCCGGGCAAGCAGTGCTGGATATCGACATTACGCTCAGTGGTCCCGCTGAATCAGCCACACAAGTCGAGGCTTTGCTGTACGACTGGCTGAGCTTTTTCGCACACAGCGACTGGGCTGCGTTGCGCGAAGCGTTTGCTCTGCTGGCCGCTCGCCAACAGCAAACCCAAGACGCCCTGGCATTGGCCCGAAATGACCGCCAGGACCTGTCGGAACAGGATGCCGTCGCCCTTGAGGCCCTGCTTGAATCGCTGCGCTTGCCACCCTCCGAACACCCATGGCAACTGCCGCCGAATAACCCTTTCCTGCGCCCGCCGGTGAAGGAAGAACGCGCCGGCCTGATTCGCGGCCAGACCAGCGCCCACCGAGGCTTGCGCACGTTTGCCCAGGATCGCTCCCGAGGGCGTCGTGATGCATCGGCACTGGCCTTCAGCCAGGCATTGGCGGACGACAGCCACGAAGGCGCGTTGTATCTGCAATGGCAATCAGCTCCGCCACATCAGGAAAGCGCGTTGCAGTCGTTGCGCGACAATGCCCGCCAGGCGGGTGTCGAAGTGTCGTTCGAAAACCTGGGCAGTCACTGGCTGGTGAAAATGGTCGGGCTACAGGAGCCGATCCCAGCAGTTCTGGAAGTGCTGGCGCAACGCCTGGGCGATCCGCAAGAGGCACAAGCCGCCGCGCCGCCCATGATCGCCATCCGCGAATTGCTCAAGGCGCTGCCCGCTTGCTGCGCCACGACCACGTCCGAAACAGCCGCGTGGGACACCGCACGTTGGCAAGGCCTGGGGCTGGGTTTCTCTACCGCCCATGAAGCCGCGATCAAAACCGCTGCGGCCCGCCTGCCGGGGCAACCTGCAAGCCTCAATCATGTCGCGCCATCCCTCAGCGGCCAACGTATCTGGCATGAAGTAGAAGCCGACTCAAACGAAGCCGCCCTGCTGCTGTTTTGTCCAACACCACGCCAATCCTTGGCGGACGAAGCCGCCTGGCGACTGCTCGGCCATCTGCTCCAGGCGCCGTTCTACCAGCGCCTGCGGGTAGAGCTGCAAATCGGCTACGCCGTGTTCAGCGGTATCCGACAGATAAACGGCCAGACCGGCCTGCTGTTCGGCGTGCAATCGCCTAGCCTGTCCCTGTCAGGCATTGCCGATCACCTGCACACCTTCCTGAAGCAACTGCCAGTACTGATCGATAGCCGCGACGACTTGGGCAACCTGGCCTTGGCCGAGCAGTTCAGCGCACAGACACTGCCCAACGCCCAAGCCGCCGAACTTCTGTGGCACGCCCATCTGGCAGGCCATCCGTCGGACTACCTGGCTCAACTTCAAACCCAGATCAGAACCTGTACCCGCGCAGAATTGCAGCGTGCCGCCGAGCAGTTGAACGACGCCACAGGCGGCTGGCGCTGCGTGGCCAACGGACCGCGCATATCGACTAAGTGGCAAGCGGCAGGGTGATCATTGCCGCCCCTGCAAAAGGCTTTCTCCCTCAAGACAGCGCTAACTTGAAAAGAATTGAGTAATATTCCCACGCACACATCTGAACATCTCCGACTGGAGGTGGACTATATGTATTACTTGGTAGTAAACGTCCCATCCCTTCGTAGGAGTATGAATATGACCTGGTCCAAACCTGCTTACACTGATCTGCGCATCGGTTTCGAAGTCACCATGTACTTCGCCAGCCGTTAATCCGCTGGGTACTACAACGCCTCGGTTCGCCCGGGGCGTTTTTGTTTTGAGCTTGATGGAGCTGCCATGTTTGTCCAGATTCTAGGTTCCGCCGCCGGCGGTGGTTTCCCGCAGTGGAACTGCAACTGCGTGAACTGCGCGGGTTTTCGTGATGGCAGCCTGCGGGCCCAGGCGCGCACCCAGTCGTCCATCGCGATCTCCGACGATGGCGTGAATTGGGTACTGTGCAACGCCTCGCCGGATATCCGCGCGCAACTCCAGGGCTTTGCACCGATGCAACCCGGCCGCGCCCTGCGCGATACCGGCATCAGCGCGATCATCCTGATGGACAGCCAGATCGATCACACCACCGGCCTATTGAGCCTGCGCGAAGGCTGCCCGCACCAGGTGTGGTGCACCGACATGGTCCATGAAGACCTCAGCACCGGTTTCCCGCTGTTCACCATGCTCACCCACTGGAACGGTGGCCTGGCCTGGAACCGTATCGAGCTGGACGCCAGCTTCACCATCCCGGCCTGCCCCAACCTGCGCTTCACCCCGCTGCCGTTGCGCAGCGCAGCGCCGCCTTACTCGCCACACCGCTTCGACCCGCACCCGGGCGACAACATTGGCCTGATCGTCGAAGACCTGCGCACTGGCGGCAAACTGTTCTACGCCCCGGGCCTGGGCAAGGTCGACGCGCCATTGCTGGAGATCATGGCCGGCAGCGACTGCCTGCTGGTGGACGGCACGATGTGGGATGACGATGAAATGCAGCGCCGTGGCGTGGGCACCCGCACCGGCCGCGAGATGGGCCACCTGGCGCAAAACGGCCCCGGCGGCATGCTCGAAGTGCTGGAACAGTTGCCCGAGCAGCGCAAGGTGCTTATCCACATCAACAACACCAACCCGATCCTCGATGAAGACTCCCCCGAGCGAGCGGAATTGGTGCGGCGCAATGTCGAAGTGGCTTACGACGGCATGAGCATTGAATTGTAGGAGCTGACGAGATGACTGACACGCCATTGACCACCGCCGAATTCGAAGCCGCCCTGCGAGCCAAGGGCGCCTTCTACCACATCCACCACCCGTATCACGTGGCGATGTACGAAGGCCGCGCCACCCGCGAGCAGATCCAGGGCTGGGTCGCCAACCGTTTCTACTACCAGGTGAACATCCCGCTCAAAGACGCTGCGATCCTGGCCAACTGCCCGGACCGTGAGATCCGTCGCGAGTGGATCCAGCGCCTGCTCGACCACGATGGCGCCCCCGGTGAAGACGGCGGCATCGAAGCCTGGCTGCGCCTGGGACAGGCGGTAGGCCTCGACCCCGACCAACTGCGCTCGCAGGAATTGGTACTGCCCGGCGTACGATTCGCGGTAGATGCCTACGTCAACTTCGCCCGCCGCGCCAGTTGGCAGGAGGCCGCCAGCAGCTCGCTGACCGAGCTGTTCGCGCCGCAGATCCACCAGTCGCGCCTCGACAGTTGGCCGCAGCATTACCCCTGGATCGACCCGGCCGGCTATGAATACTTCCGCACCCGCCTGGGCCAGGCCCGCCGCGATGTGGAACACGGGCTGGCGATCACCCTGCAGCACTACACCACCCGCGAAGGCCAGGAGCGCATGCTGGAGATTCTCCAGTTCAAACTCGACATCCTGTGGAGCATGCTCGATGCCATGAGCATGGCCTATGAACTCAAGCGCCCGCCGTATCACAGCGTGACCGAGCAGCGGGTGTGGCATAAAGGGATCACCCTATGAGCTTTGACCGCAGCAAGAAACCGACCTGGCGCCCAGGCTACCGTTACCAGTACGAGCCGGCGCAAAAAGGCCACGTGTTGCTCTACCCCGAAGGCATGATCAAGCTCAACGACAGCGCCGCATTGATCGGTGGCTTGATCGACGGCGAGCGCGACGTGGCGGCCATCATCGCCGAGCTGGAGAAACAATTTCCTGGTGTGCCTGAGCTCGGTGAAGATATCGAGCAATTCATGGAGGTCGCCCGTGCTGAGCACTGGATCACCCTTGCCTGAAAAGCCGGCCATCGGCCTGCCGCTGTGGTTGCTGGCCGAGCTGACGTACCGCTGCCCGTTGCAGTGCCCGTACTGCTCCAATCCGTTGGACTTTGCCGAGCAGGGCAAGGAGCTGACGACCGAGCAGTGGTTCAAGGTGTTTCGCGAAGCCCGCGAGATGGGGGCCGCGCAGCTGGGGTTTTCCGGCGGTGAGCCGCTGGTGCGCCAGGACCTTGCCGAGTTGATCGCTGAAGCACGCAAACTGGGGTTCTATACCAACCTGATCACCTCCGGCATCGGGTTGACCGAGCAGAAGATCAGCGACTTCAAGAAGGCCGGTCTGGACCATATCCAGATCAGTTTCCAGGCCAGCGACGAACAGGTGAATAACCTGCTGGCCGGCTCGAAAAAAGCCTTTGCGCAGAAATTGGAGATGGCCCGTGCGGTGAAGGCCCACGGCTACCCGATGGTGCTCAACTTCGTGACCCATCGGCACAACATCGACAAGATCGACCGCATCATCGAGCTGTGCATTGCGCTGGAGGCCGACTTCGTGGAGCTCGCCACCTGCCAGTTCTACGGCTGGGCACAGCTCAATCGGGTGGGCTTGTTGCCGACTCGGCAACAATTGGTGCGCGCCGAACGCATCACCAACGAATATCGCGCCAAGCTGGAAGCGGAAGGTCACCCGTGCAAGCTGATCTTCGTCACTCCGGACTACTACGAAGAACGCCCGAAAGCCTGCATGAACGGCTGGGGCAGTATCTTTCTGACGGTGACGCCAGACGGCACCGCCCTGCCCTGCCACGGCGCCCGACAGATGCCGGTGCAATTTCCCAATGTGCGCGACCACAGCATGCAGCACATCTGGTACGACTCGTTCGGCTTCAACCGCTTTCGTGGCTACGACTGGATGCCCGAACCGTGCCGGTCATGCGATGAAAAGGAAAAGGATTTCGGCGGCTGCCGATGCCAGGCCTTCATGCTCACGGGGGACGCGAGCAATGCCGACCCGGTGTGCAGCAAGTCCGAGCAGCACGGCATTATCCTGCAAGCGCGGGAAGAAGCCGAATACGCCACCCAGACCATCCAGCAGTTGGCCTTTCGCAATGAGCGCAACTCACGGCTTATCGCAAAAGGCTGACGGCCTCAGCGCTTGGCGATGATGTACACCGCGTGCACGATGCCCGGGATGTAGCCGCACAGGGTCAGCAGGATATTCAGCCAGAACGCGCCGCCGAAACCCACTTGCAGGAACACACCCAGTGGCGGCAACAGAATGGCGATGATGATACGAATGAAATCCATGGGATCAGCTCCAGAAAATCGGCTCGTGTGAGCCGTGTAGCTAATCGACCTTGGGCGTTCGTGAGGGTTCAGTGGGATCTGGCGTTGGGCCATCCAGGCAAAAAAACGCCCCCGGCCAAAAGAATCAGGCCGGAGGCGCTGCGTAGACCGCGAGACGGTTCAGGAATAAGGGTTAAACGGCGATACCCTTGCGGCATTGCAGTTGGGCGGTACGCACGCGGGAGAAGGCGCGGGCCAGGCGCAGGAGCATTTCGTCGATGTTGCTTTTGCTCACGGTCAGGGCCGGGGTGAAGCGCAGGCAGTTGGGTTGCGGAGCTTGAAGGATCAGGCCTTCGTGCAGCGCCGCTTTTACAACAGCATCCGCAGAATCATCCGACAACGTCAGGCCCCACATCAGGCCATGGCCACGCAGTTGACCGTGGCCGTAGCGGTAGGCCAGGCGGGCAAGACCTTCGCCCAGGTACAAGCCGGTCTCACGCACGTGATCCATAAAGCCGTGCTCCAGCACGGAGTCGAGTACTGCCAGCCCGGCCGACGCCATCAGCGCGTTGCCATGGTGGGTGCCTTCCAGCTCGCCCACTTCGAAGCAACAGGCCTTGCCGCGAGCCAATAGCGCTGCAACGGGAACCCCACCACCCAGGCCTTTGCCGAGGGTGATGATGTCGGCACGTACGCCGTATTGTTGCTCGGCGAGCAAAGTGCCGCAGCGGCCCATGCCGGTTTGCACTTCGTCGAGGATCAGCAAGATCCCCAGTTCACGGCACAGGCGCTCGACGCCCTTGAGATAGTGCTCTGTCGCGGGGATTACACCCGCTTCGCCCTGGATCGGCTCCAGCAGGATGGCGACAGTTTGTGCGTCGACTGCTGCATGCAGGGCCGGCAGATCGTTGAAGGGCACATGGCTGAAACCGGGCAACTGTGGTTCAAAACGGTTTTCAAGCGTACTTGCCGACGCCGACATCGCCGCAAAGCTACGGCCATGGCAACCACCGCTCGCGCTGATGATGCGATAGGCGCCGCCGCGATGCAGTTGGCCCCATTTGCGCGCCAACTTGATCGCGGCTTCAACGGCTTCCGCGCCGCTGTTAAGCAGGTAAGCCTGGTCACTGCCGGTGCGATGGCACAGGCGCTCGGCGAGGTTGAGTTGAGCGCGGTTATGCAAGCCGTTGCCTGGGTTGATCAGCGCCTGAGTCTGGTCGGCCAGTGCCTTGATCAACACCTGCGGGCTGTGGCCGAGGCTGTTGGCGGCGTTTCCCTGGCTGAAATCCAGGTAAGCCCTGTCATCGCTGTCCCACAGCCAGGAACCCTGGCCGCGCACGAAGACTTGGGGTGGCCGCGCTACGGAGGGCATCAGGGATTCGTTGGGAGGATTATCGCTGGGCGTCTCCAGAACTAAATCGTCCAGGCTCGGCGCGGGGCGACGGAACAGATTCATGATTCACCCCCAATAGTAATCGGACCTTGGTCGCTGCGACCCGTCATTATTGCCTTGAGGTTTTTTGCCTTGCCTATGTAAACGCTATCAACATAAACGCTGTTCATTGCCCGATCCGGCCCTGTAAGCCCTGCGAATAGGCGCTAGACTAGGCGCCTCGGGGGCCAGCGGCCATTTCGATTTTCCAGCTTTTTCGATAAGTAAGTCTTATGGATTTCAAGCAACTGCGTTATTTCGTCGCGGTGTATGAGGAAGGCCACGTAGGCCGTGCCGCCGAGCGTCTGTCGATCTCCCAGCCGGCGCTGTCCCAGCAGATTCGCCAGTTGGAGCAGAACCTGGATGTGAGCCTGTTCGAACGCAGCAGCAAGCGCCTGCTGCCGACACTGGCGGCGCATACGCTGTACAACCACGCCCTGCCATTGATCGATGGCATGCAGCAGGCGGTTGAGGCCCTGCGCAACTTCAAGGGCCAGGCGATGCGCACGTTGGCCATCGGCGTGCTGCAAACTGTGCACACCAGCCTGGTCCCGCAGATGCTTGAGCGCGTGCGCAAGGCCCAGCCACATTTGGTGGTGCAGATTTACGAATTGACTGGAATTGAGATTGAGCGGCGGCTACTCAACGGCTCGCTGGATATCGGCATCAGCTACTTGCCGCCACGCCAGCCGGGGCTGCACGGCGTGTTGTTGTACGAAGATGAGTTGAAGGTGGTCATCCCAGAAGACCATCCCTTGCGCGAATTCAAGAAAGTCTCACTGAAGCAGGCCGCAGAGTTGCCGATGTTGCTGCTCGGGGAAGAATTCCAGGTCCGGCAGATCTGGCAGGGCCAACTGTCCAACCTCGGGCGGCGCCCGCAAGTGCAGGCAGAGCTCAATACCATGGCGGGAATTCTCGATAGCCTGCCTCATACCAAGCTGGCGACGGTACTGCCGGGGCGCTCCCAGGATGAACACAACAGCCAGGCGCTGCTGTGGAAACCCTTGAGTGAACCCAGGGTGCCGCTGAAAGTCGGTTTGGTATGCCGCGATGTGCAACGCCAGCAGGCGACGGTGGCGTTGCTGCGCACCTTGCTGGAAGACGTGATGAATGCCCCGCAGGCGCCTGCCTGACTTTTTCGCGGGCAAAAGAAAACCCCGCCGAAGCGGGGCTTTGCAGACTGTTTCCCTGACATCCATTTCACTCCGCCGTCCTGGCAGAATCCTACGTGTCCGTGTTGTTGCTTTGCGCTTCCTGCGCGACGTCCATGTGAAGTAGATTATCCGTGGATCCAATATGGCGATAGAGGACGAATAGCAGTACGTCATGTAAGAGAATGCTTACACGCCCTCCAAGCCTTTAGAACAGGGCTTCATCCAGCAAAAACAGTGATTCGCTACCGGCTTTTACCGATGCACTCAGCGAGTGGATGCGCGGCAACAGGCGCGCAAAGTAGAAGCGTGCAGTCCCGAGCTTGCTGGCGTAGAAGTCTTCTTCCGACTCCTTGCCCAACGCGGCCTTGGCCATGCGCGCCCACATGTAGGCATACGCCATGTAGCCAAAGGCATGCAGGTACTCCACCGACGCCGCGCCGATCTCATTCGGGTTGGTCTTGGCGCGGTCCAGCACCCAGGCGGTCAACTCATCCAGGTTATCCACCGCCGCACTCAACGGTTTGGTGAATTCAGCCAGCTCGGCCCCCGCCGAGGCAATGAACGCGCGGATCTCATCGGCAAACAAGGTGTAGAACGCCCCGCCACTGCCGACGATCTTGCGTCCCATCAGGTCCAAAGCCTGGATGCCGTTGGTGCCTTCGTAGATCTGGGTGATGCGCACATCGCGCACCAGTTGCTCCTGGCCCCACTCGCGAATGTAACCGTGGCCGCCAAACACCTGCTGGCCCAGCATAGTGGTTTCCAGACCCAGGTCGCTCAGGAACGCCTTTGCCACGGGTGTCAGCAACGCCACCAGGTTATCCGCACGCTCACGGGCGGCGGCGTCGTCGCTGAACTTGGCGATGTCCAGTTGCGTCGCCACGTAGGTGGAGAACGCCCGGCCACCTTCGTTGGCGGCTTTCATGGTCAGCAGCATGCGCCGCACGTCCGGGTGCACGATGATCGGGTCGGCCATTTTGTCTTTGGCCTGGGCGCCGGTCGGTGCACGGCTTTGCAGGCGGTCGCGGGCGTATTCGATGGCGTTCTGGTAGGAACGCTCGCCGGACGCCAGGCCCTGGATACCCACCCCCAGACGCTCGTAGTTCATCATGGTAAACATCGCCGCCAGACCTCGGTTCGGCTCGCCCACCAGGTAACCCACGGCCTCGTCGAAGTTCATTACGCAGGTCGCCGACGCCTGGATCCCCATCTTGTGCTCAATGGAGCCGCAGCTCACAGCGTTACGGGCACCCAGGCTGCCGTCGGTGTTCACCATGAACTTCGGCACCAGGAACAGCGAAATCCCCTTGGGCCCCGCCGGCGCGTCCGGCAGCTTGGCCAGGACCAAGTGGATGATGTTATCGGTGAGGTCGTGCTCACCGCCGGTGATAAAGATCTTGGTGCCGCTGACTGTGTAGGAACCGTCCGCCTGCGGCTCAGCCTTGGTGCGGATCATCCCCAGGTCGGTCCCGGCGTGGGCCTCGGTCAGGCACATGGAACCGGCCCACTCGCCGGAATACATCTTCGGCAGGTATGTGGCCTTGAGTGCTTCGCTGGCGTGGGTGTTGATCGACACACAGGCGCCAGACGTCAGCATCGGGTACAGGCCAAAGGCCAGGCTCGACGAGTTGATCATCTCTTCGACCTGGGCCGACACGGCCTTGGGCATGCCCATGCCGCCGAACGCAGGATCACCGCCTACACCCACCCAACCGCCTTCAGCGTAGGTTTTGTAGGCCTGTGGGAAACCGTCCGGGGTAAACACGGCGGTATTATCCCAACGGCAACCTTGTTCATCGCCACCACGGCTGAGCGGGGCGATGGATTTGGCGGTGACCTTGCCGGCTTCTTCGAGGATGGCCTCTACGGTTTCGGCGTCAACGGTGTCTGCCAATGCCGGCAACTGGGCCCAAGTGGTGGCGACCTCAAAGACTTCGTTGAGGACGAAGCGCATATCACGCAGCGGCGCTTTGTAATCAGCCATGGCAAACCTCGTGAGAACGTGAAAAATAATTCGGTAAGAGTCGGTTTTACAGGCTCAGAGTGTACCCGAACAACTTTTCAGACACATAGGGTCCACTTGTGACTGATTGGTATTTTTAAGTCATTACCACGCAAACGCCTCCGCAGGCAGACTCATCAGGCATTCGCTGCCCGCTTCCACGGCAGCGCGATGGGTAGCCGTACGCGGCAGTAGACGCTTGAAGTAGAACTCGCACGTGGCCAGCTTGGCCTTGGCAAAATCGCCATCTGGCTGTTCAAGAGCAGCGATCGCCATGCGCAGCCACAGGTACGCGAGCACCACGTAACCGCTGTACATCAGGTAATCCACGGCTGCCGAGCCCACCTCATCGGCGTTCTTCATGGCGGCCATGCCGACCTTCGTCGTCAACTCGCCCCATTCCCCGTTCAACTGATTGAGCTGCGCCACATAGGCCTTGAGTTGTGGGTGCTCGGCATTCGCCCCGCAGAACTTATGCACGATTTTGGTAAACCCACGCAGCAACTTGCCCTGGCTGCCCAGCACCTTGCGCCCCAGCAGGTCGAGGGCCTGGATGCCGTTGGTGCCTTCATAGATCGGCGCAATCCGCGCATCGCGCGCCAGCTGCTCCATGCCCCATTCACGGATGTAACCGTGGCCGCCGAAGATCTGCATGCCGTGGTTGGTCACCTCAAGGCCGGTATCGGTCATAAAGGCTTTGCAGATGGGCGTGAGGAACGCCAACAGGTCTTCGGCATCCTGGCGCTGGCCGGCGTCACTGCTCAGGTGCGCGGTGTCGAGCAATTGCGCGGTGAAGTAGGTCAGTGCGCGGTTGCCTTCGTTGAAGGCCTTCATGGTCAGCAGCATGCGGCGCACATCGGGGTGCACGATGATCGGGTCAGCCGCTTTGTCCGGGGCCTTGGCGCCGGTCAGCGCGCGCATTTGCAGACGGTCGTTGGCGTATTTGATCGCACCCTGGAAGCTCGCTTCGCCATTGCACAGGCCCTGCATGCCGGTGCCCAGGCGCGCGTGGTTCATCATGGTGAACATGCAGTTGAGGCCCTTGTTCGGCTCGCCGATCAGGAAGCCCCTGGCGCCATCGAAGTTCAGCACACAGGTAGCGGACGCCTTGATGCCCATCTTGTATTCGATGGAACCGCAGTGCACCGCATTGCGCTCACCCGTATCGGCATGGAATTTGGGCACGATAAACAGCGAGATACCCTTGGTGCCTGCCGGCGCATCCGGCAGCTTGGCCAGCACCAGATGGATGATATTGGCGCTCATGTCGTGTTCGCCGGCGGAGATGAAGATCTTGCTGCCGGTGACCGCATAGCTGCCGTCTGCCTGGGGCACGGCACGGGTCTTGATCAGGCCCAGGTCGGTGCCGCAATGAGCTTCGGTGAGGCACATGGTGCCGGTCCATTCGCCCGCTGTGAGCTTGGTCAGATAGGTGTCTTTTTGCTCGGCGGTGCCGTGGGCGTGGATCGCCGACATCGCGCCGTGGGTCAGCCCCGGGTACATGCCCCAGGAGGTGTTGCTGGAGCCGATCATCTCGCTCAGCACCAGGCCGAGCGACTGCGGCAAGCCCTGGCCACCGTAGGCCGGGTCCGCCGCCACGCCGTGCCAGCCGCCCTCCACGTACTGGGCGAAGGCTTCCTTGAAGCCCTTGGGCGTGGTGACCACGCCATTGTCGAAATGACAGCCTTCTTCGTCGCCGCTGCGGTTGAGCGGCGCGAGTACGTTCTCGCAGAATTTCGCGCCCTCTTCGAGGATCGCGCCGACCATGTCCGGGCTGGCGTCGGTGGCACCCAACGCGGCGTAGTGACCGTGGAAATCAAACACGTTGTCGATCAGAAAGCGCATGTCGCGAAGGGGAGCTTTGTACTCAGGCATGGCAATGTCTCCGTCAGCAGATGGTTTCAACCTACTGCCGGCCAACGCCTGGGACAATCACTGTAGAACCGCTGAATACACCGCCATCACTCAACCGGCAGCGCTCTGCATGCGCACCGCGCCACGCCGGGTCTGCCCGGACGCCACCACGCAGTTACGCCCGGCGCCCTTGGCGGCGTACAGCGCCTGGTCGGCGGACTTGAGCACTTCCTCGGGGGAGCGCTGCTCGGCCTGGCGTTCGGCCACGCCGATACTGATGGTCACCGAGACACTGGAGGCGCCGCTGCCCGAACGGCGCTGGCGACCCTGTTGATCGTCCTGGGGGCGGTCCGAATTACGCAGCTTGATGTCGTAGTCGGCGATGATCTCGCGGATCTCCTCTAGGTGCGGCATGCATTCATCCAGGGTCTTGCCGGCGAACACCACGGCGAACTCTTCACCACCGTAGCGGTAGGCGCGCCCGCCGCCGTTGACCTTGGACAGCTTGCTCGCCACCAGCCGCAATACCTGGTCGCCCACGTCATGACCATGGGTGTCGTTGAAGCGCTTGAAGTGATCGACGTCGCTCATCGCCAGCACGTAGTTGCGCCCCAGCCGCTGCATGCGCTCGTTCAGCGCACGACGCCCCGGCAAGCCGGTCAGCTCATCGCGGAAGGCCATTTGATAAGCCTCGTGGGCCACACCGGCCGCGATCATCAGCATCACCTGGCTGCACATGATATTCAGGGTGAAGGGCAGGATGAACGTCTGCGGCAACATCCAGAACAGGCCCAGCAACCCCACCAGTTGCGCCGCATGCAGCGGGCGCGGCTGGTACCAGTATTGCGCCGCCAGGGTCAGGAAGCCGATCAGGAACATCGGGTACGACAGCTGGATCAGGCTCATCCAGCTGCCATGCAGCGCCGGCCAGCGGATCTCCGCCAGCCAGTTCAGCACCGCCTGGGGATAACTCTGCTCCAGCGCCAGGGCCACGCTGCCCACCGCCAGCAACACCGCGCCACGGGCGACAAAGTCACGAAACAGGTGGGTCTTCTCCTGCCACAGCGCGTAGATGCTGAACAACAACGGCAGCAGCAGGCAGCACAGGTGGAACACCACGGCGGCGTCTTCGCGCACGCGGCCATTGTCGCGGTAGAAGTCGGTCTGGGTATCGAGCAGGAAGTAGGCGATGTATACCGTGATCATCAGGAACAGTTCACGCTGGCGGCGGTACACCGCGCAGTACGAACCACCGAGCAACAGCACCAGGGTCGGCAACACATTGAACAGTGAGGTGAAGAAAACGTTGAGGTCCTTGACGTACGCAGCCGAGAGCCCGGCCAGCAAGAGCAGCAACGAAGGTAGAAAATGACTGAAACGTACAGCGGACACGCGTGACAAGGGTAAAACTCCGACCCGCAAAAAATGATGGCACTGTGCCTCTATATGGACAGTTAAGCACAACCTGACACACATGCATCACATTGCCATCACTGTAACGGCAGCCGGCGGTAATCCCTGAGTGCTGCGGTGTGGTTTTTTATCGCCCACAAAAAAGCCGCCGCCCCCGTAGAGGAGCGGCGGCTCTGGAAGTGAACCGGTAAGGCTTAGTAAGCCAGGCCGAAGTCTTCTTCTTTCATGTCCATCAGGTTGTTGGCACCCGACAGCATGGTGGCTTTGTGGGCCAGGGTACGCGGCAGGATGCGCTGGAAGTAGAAGCGCGCGGTCTGCAGCTTGGCGGTGTAGAACGCTTCTTCGGTGGTGCCGGCAGCCAGTTTCTCGGCCGCCAGGCGCGCCATGTCGGCCCAGAAGTAAGCCAGGCAGGCGTAACCGGAGTACATCAGGTAGTCCACCGAGGCGGCACCCACTTCTTCGCGGTCTTTCATCGCGGCCATGCCGACCTTCATAGTCAACTCGCCCCACTCTTTGTTCAGCGCAGCCAGCGGTGCAACGAACTCTTTGACCGCTTCGTTGCCTTCGTTGGCCTGGCAGAACTTGTGCACGATCTTGGTGAAGCCCTTGAGCGCTTCGCCTTGGGTCATCAGCACTTTACGGCCCAGCAGGTCGAGGGCCTGGATGCCGGTCGTGCCTTCGTACAGCATCGAAATGCGGCTGTCGCGAACGTTCTGCTCCATGCCCCACTCGGCGATGAAGCCGTGGCCGCCGTAGATCTGCACGCCGTGGTTGGCCGATTCAAAGCCGACTTCGGTCATGAACGCCTTGGCGATCGGGGTCATGAAGGCCAGCAGGCCGTCAGCCTGTTTCTTGGCGTCTTCGTCGGTGCCGTATTTGACGATGTCCACTTGCTTGGCGGTGAAGTACACCATCGCACGGTTGCCTTCGGCAAAGGCCTTCATGGTCAGCAGCATGCGGCGCACGTCGGGGTGCACGATGATCGGGTCGGCGGCTTTGTCCGGGGCTTTCGGGCCGGTCAGGGAGCGCATTTGCAGGCGATCGAGGGCATATTTCAGGCCACCCTGGAAGCCGATTTCGGCGTGGGACAGGCCTTGCAGCGCGGTACCCAGGCGAGCGGTGTTCATAAAGGTGAACATGCAGTTCAGGCCTTTGTTCGCCGGGCCGATCAGGAAACCGGTGGCCGCGTCGAAGTTCATCACGCAGGTGGCGTTGCCGTGGATGCCCATCTTGTGTTCCAGGGAACCACAGCTCACGGCGTTGCGCGCGCCAATCGAGCCATCGGCGTTCGGCAGGAACTTCGGCACGATGAACAGCGAGATGCCTTTGGTGCCGGCCGGTGCGTCCGGCAGGCGGGCCAGTACGATATGGACGATGTTGTCGGCCATGTCGTGTTCACCGGCCGAGATGAAGATCTTGGTGCCGGAGACCTTATAGGAACCATCCGCCTGAGGCTCGGCCTTGGTGCGCAGCATGCCCAGGTCGGTGCCGCAGTGTGGCTCGGTCAGGCACATAGTGCCGGTCCATTCGCCCGACACCAGTTTGGTCAGGTAGGCCTCTTGCTGCTCGGGCGTGCCGTGCTCGGAGATAGTGTTCATCGCACCGTGGGACAGGCCTGGGTACATGCCCCACGACCAGTTGGCGGCGCCGACCATTTCGCTCACGGCCAGGCCCAGGGATTCCGGCAGGCCCTGGCCGCCGTGCTCCACGTCGTGGGCCAGGCTTGGCCAGCCGCCTTCTACGAATTGTTTGTAGGCTTCTTTGAAACCGGTAGGGGTTTTAACGCCCGACTCACTCCAGGTGCAGCCTTCGATGTCGCCCACGCGGTTCAGCGGTGCCAGCACTTGCTCACAAAACTTGGCGCCTTCTTCAAGGATGGCGTCAACCATGTCCGGGGTAGCGTCCTGGCAAGCCGGCAGGCTCTGATAGTGCGCTTCATAGCCAAGCAGTTCGTCACGAACGAAGCGAATATCACGCAAGGGGGCCTTGTAGTCAGGCATAGCGATAAACCTCTGCTGATGTATCTGGAATGAACAACCGCGTGGAAGTGTTGGGGCGGTCAAACAGGTGTTTGAAACATACGTTTACGACCTGGGGATGTCAAGCGTCGTCCGGATGCCGTTTGTCATGACGCGGGTCAATGGCGCGCACGGTAACGCTTGCGGCTAGACGCCACATGACTGGGGGAGTGTAGAAGTTCAGAAGGACGACACAGTAAAAATGTGGGAGGGGGCTTGCCCCCGATAGCGCAGTGTCAGCCATACACACATTGGCTGGTCCATCACTATCGGGGGCAAGCCCCCTCCCACATTTTTTAGCGCCAGCAGATCAGGCGTAGGTGTCGATCAGGGTACCGAGCATTTCATCGGAAGCCTTGGCGACTTTAGCGCCGAGTTCCACTTGGAACTTGCCTTGGGCCATTTCAACCATGTTGCTGGCCGAGTTGGACGGCTGGGCGCGGTCGTTGGCTTGCAGACGGTCGCTTTGCGCGTCCGATGGCTGAGTGGTCGCGGCGCTGGCAATTCTGCCGGCGGCCTGATCGACACGGTTCTGCCCGGACTGAATGCTGCTCAGGCCCGAGTAAAACGCGCTGCTTCCAGAGATTTCCATGGCGTAAGCCTGCCTTTAGAGAATCGTGAAGTTGAATTGAAGCAGATATCCCGTCAAAGGGCTCGTCAAAAACAATAATGGCATAATGCCTTGTCGATAGCCAAAATCAGTCAAGCAGGTCCAGTTGCAAGTACTCGGCAACCGCTTCAGCCCCGGCGTGCTTGAGTTTCGGCACACGCCCCAAGCATGGCGCAGGCAGGCGCTCAGCCAGGGTGGCAAGGTTTTCTTCCAGACGGGAGGTCTTGGGGTCGATGATATTCGCCACCCACCCGGCCAACGGCAGGCCATCCCGGGCGATGGCTTCGGCGGTCAGCAAGGCATGGCTGATGCAACCCAGGCGCACCCCCACCACCAGGATCACCGGCAATTTCAGCGCCATGGCCAGGTCCGACATATTCGCCTGGTCAGCCAATGGCACGCGCCAGCCACCGGCGCCTTCGATCAGGGTGAAATCCGCTTGCCGTGCCAGGATCTGCTGCATGGGCTTCAACAACGATTGCACGGTGAGCGAGAAACCCGCCTCCCGCGCCGCCAGATGGGGTGCGATGGCCGGTTCGAACGCCACCGGATTGACCTCGGCATAACTAAACGGCAGCGAGCATTCGGACAGCAACGCCAACGCATCGGCGTTGCGCAAGCCCTTGGGCGTGACCTGGCAACCGGAGGCCACCGGCTTACCCGCCGCGGTGCTTCTGCCGGCTTGCCGCGCCGCGTGCAACAGACCGGCGGCGATGGTGGTTTTGCCGACATCGGTGTCGGTGCCGGTGATGAAGTAGGCGGCGCTCATAGAGGTTTCTCCAGTACGGCATACACCACTTGGTAAGTCGCCGGCAGGCCTTGGGCCTGGCGGAACCGCTCATACGCGTGCACCAGTGCAACAATCCGCGCGCGCCCCGTCAACCCACCGGGGCGACCGGGGTTGAGGTTATGCGCGCCCAGGGCCTTCAATTCGTGGGTCAGGCTGCGCACATCCGGGTAATGCAACACATGAGGACGGCGCTCCAGGCTCACCACCCGCAGGCCGCTGGCCGCACACACTTGTTGATACGCCTCGAAGGTGCGGAAGCGATTGACATGCACCAGGCCATCCGCCGCACGCCAGCTCTCGCGCAGCTCTTCCAGGGTGCCCGTGCAGAGACTGGCGAAGGCCAGCACACCGCCCGGTTGCAACACCCGATGGGCCTCGCTGAGTACCGCCTCGAAATTCGCACACCACTGCACCGCGAGGGACGAGAAGATCAGCTGCACGCTGTCAGCTTTGAGCGGCAAGCGTTCGGCGTCGCCGGCGATGAAGTGCTCGGCGCCACCCAGGGGGCGTGCGTGGTTGAGCATGCCTTCGGCGATGTCCAACGCGATGCCTTGGCTGGCGGGCCAGCGCTCCCCCAGCACACGGCTGAAATAACCGGTGCCGCAGCCCATGTCCAACCAACGTTGCGGCGCGGTATCGGCCGGTAAGCGCGCCAGCAATTGGCAGCCCACCGCCCGCTGCAACTCGGCGACGCTGTCGTAACTGGCGGCGGCACGGGAAAAGGACGCCGCCACCTGGCGCTTGTCCGGCAACGCACCCGGCAGCGGGGCGTGGGATAAATCAGTCATCGACGCACTCATGCAAAAAAGCCTGGATGGCCCCCGCTACACCGTGAGGGTCTTCCAGAAGAAAAGCGTGGCCGGCCTGTTCAATCAGGCCGATTTCAACATCCGGCAGCAGGGCCAGCAGGTCGCTGGCGGCTTCGGCGGGCACCAACCCATCCAGGCCGGCGAACAGGTGCAACTGCGGGCCGCGATAGGCCAATAAGGCTTCACGGGTATCCAACTGGGCGAGTAGCTCAAGGCCGGGCATCAACACACTGGGCGGCGTGTTCGGCGCGCTACTGACCAGCAGGCGCGACAGCCCGCGCGGGTCTTCGGCACCCTTGGCGCACAACAAACCGAAGCGTTTGAGGGTGACTTGGGAGTCGGCATGGCAGCCGGCGAGGAATGCATCGAAGGTCTCGGCGGGCATCGCGCTTGGCCAGCCAGCGTGGGCGACGAAACACGGGTTACTCGCCAGCGTCAGCAGGCCGCAGCAACGTTCGCCGCGCCGCGCCGCCAGTTCCGAGGCCAGCATGCCGCCCAGGGACCAGCCGCCCAGCCAGGCGTTGTCCGGCAGCGTAGCGTCGAGTTCGTCGAGCCACTCGTTCAGGTCGCTGGAGTCCAGTGCAGGCAACGGTTCGATCTGCACCTGCAGGTGCTCGTCCAAACCTTGCAAGGCGGCGGCCAACGGCTCCAGCGGCGATACACCGAGGCCCCAGCCGGGCAGTAATATCAGTCGATCACGCATGGCCTCGCTCCGAACTGCCTAACAAGCGGAAACACGCTTCCAATGCGTTTAACAATAGCTGCACCTGCGCCGCGCTGTGGGCTGCCGTCAATGTCACGCGCAGACGCGCGCTGCCGGCGGGCACGGTGGGTGGGCGGATCGCCGTCACCATCAGGCCGCGTTCACGCAGCATCTGCGACAGGCGCACGGCCTTGGCGCTGTCGCCGATCAGGACGGGTTGGATCGGCGTAAAGCTGTCCATCAGCTCCAGCCCAATCTGCTCGGCGCCCTGGCGGAACTGGCGGATCAGGCGGTTGAGGTGCTCGCGCCGCCAATGTTCGCTGCGCAACAGTTCCAGGCTTTTCAAGGTGGCACAGGCCAGGGCGGGCGGTTGGCTGGTGGTGTAGATGTACGGGCGGGCGAACTGGATCAGGCTTTCGATCAGCTCTTCACTGCCGGCCACAAATGCCCCGGCCGTGCCGAACGCCTTGCCGAGGGTGCCGACCAGCACCGGCACGTCCTCCTGGCTCAGGCCGAAATGCTCGACGATCCCGCCGCCGTTGGCGCCCAGGGGGCCAAAGCCATGGGCGTCATCTACCATCAACCAGGCGCCTTTGGCCTTGGTTTCGCGGGCCAGCGCGGGCAGGTCGGCCAGGTCGCCGTCCATGCTGAATACACCATCGGTGACCACTAGGGTATTGCCGGTAGCTTTCTCCAGGCGCTTGGCCAGGCTCTGCACATCGTTATGCAGGTAACGATTGAAACGCGCACCCGAGAGCAAGCCCGCATCCAGCAGCGACGCATGGTTGAGACGGTCTTCCAGCACCGTATCGCCCTGCCCCACCAATGCCGTGACCGCGCCGAGGTTGGCCATGTAGCCGGTGGTAAACAGCAGCGCACGCGGGCGACCGGTGAGGTCGGCCAGGGCTTCTTCCAGTTCATGGTGTGGCGTGGCATGCCCGACCACCAGGTGCGAAGCGCCGCCGCCCACACCCCAACGCGAGGCACCGGCGCGCCAGGCCTCGATCACCTGCGGGTGATTGGCCAGGCCCAGGTAATCGTTATTGCAGAACGCCAGCAGCGGCTGGCCGTCCACCACCACTTCCGGGCCCTGGGGGCTGTCGAGTAGCGGGCGTTGGCGATAAAGGTGTTCGGCACGGCGGGCAGCGAGACGCGCGGCGAGATCGAAAGACATGCAGGCCTCGATTAAACAGATGTAGGCGGTCAAGAATGTGGCGGGGATCCAGTGTGGGAGGGGGCTTGCCCCCGATTGCAATCTGTCAGTTGATGCAGGTGTCGACTGACCCATCGCTATCGGGGGCAAGCCCCCTCCCACACCAGCCGTTTCCCACAGGTGGCTGGCATTTCAATCAAACAACGGCGTTATAGAACTGCTCGCTGCTCTTCTGCTCCACCAACGCCTGCTCGATTGCGGCCTGGTGCACTTCATCGGCATGTTCTTCACGGGCTTCCGGCAGGATGCCCAGGCGCGCAAACAGTTGCATGTCCTTGTCAGCCTGCGGGTTGGCGGTGGTCAGCAACTTGTCGCCGTAGAAGATCGAGTTGGCACCGGCAAAGAACGCCAACGCCTGCATCTGCTCGTTCATCGCTTCACGGCCGGCCGACAGGCGCACATGGGACTTCGGCATCAGGATGCGCGCCACGGCGAGCATGCGGATGAAGTCGAACGGGTCGATGTCTTCGGCGTTTTCCAGCGGCGTGCCCGCCACTTTCACCAGCATGTTGATCGGCACCGACTCCGGATGCTCCGGCAGGTTGGCCAGTTGGATCAGCAAATTGGCGCGGTCGTCGAGGGACTCGCCCATGCCGAGGATGCCGCCGGAGCAGATCTTCATCCCCGAATCACGTACATAGGCCAGGGTTTGCAGGCGCTCGCTGTAGGTGCGGGTGGTGATGATGCTGCCGTAGAACTCCGGCGAGGTGTCGAGGTTGTGGTTGTAGTAGTCCAGGCCGGCCTGGGCCAGGGCTTCTGTCTGGTCCTGGTCGAGGCGGCCGAGGGTCATGCAGGTTTCAAGGCCCATGGCCTTTACGCCTTTGACCATCTGCAACACGTAGGGCATGTCTTTGGCCGACGGGTGCTTCCAGGCGGCGCCCATGCAGAAGCGCGTCGAGCCGATGGCTTTGGCGCGGGCAGCCTCTTCGAGGACCTTCTGCACTTCCATCAGCTTCTCTTTTTCGAGGCCGGTGTTGTAGTGGCCCGACTGCGGACAATATTTGCAATCTTCCGGGCAGGCGCCGGTCTTGATCGAGAGCAGCGTCGACACTTGCACACGGTTGGCGTCGAAATGCGCGCGGTGCACGGTCTGCGCCTGGAACAGCAGGTCATTGAATGGCTGCACGAACAGCGCTTTGACTTCGGCGAGGGACCAATCGTGACGCAAGGTGGCGGTGGTGCTGGCGCTCATGGGCGATTCCTTGATTATGCTTTGGCAAGCGCTGCGGGAAGGGCAATACCCACAGGCACGACACGGATGCTCGGCATATTTAAGGAAGATTCATGCACTGTCAACCGAGACACAAACACCAGGTTTACATCTGGTCAAATAACATACAAACCTGTTTAATCTGTGATGAAGCGACACAATCCGCCCATTGTGTGTGCAACGTCTGCGAAACCGAGCTGCCCTGGCTCATGGAGCACTGCGATGTGTGTGCCCTGCCCCTGCCGATGGAGGGTTTGACTTGCGGACAATGCCAAAAAAATCCCCCCGCGTTTAAACAGGTCATCGCCCCCTGGTCCTACAGCTTCCCCATCGACAGTCTGATCAGCCGCTTCAAGCATCAGGCACGCTGGCCCCTCGGGCAGATGCTGGCGTGGCTGTTGGCGCAGCACCTGCACCATCGCTTTGATAACACCGGACTCACCCGCCCCGACTGCCTGCTACCGGTGCCCATGGCCCGCAAGCGCCTGCGCGAACGCGGCTACAACCAGGCGTTGATGCTGGCACGCTGGCTCAGCAGCGACTTGAACATTCCCCACGATGAACAGCTGTTGTTACGCCCCCATGAAACCGTGGCACAGCAGGCACTCGACGCCAAGACCCGTAAACGCAACCTGCTCGGTGCCTTCGCCCTGGCGCCCCACGCCCAGGTGCAGGGCCGCCACTTCGCCCTGGTCGACGACGTGCTGACGACCGGCGCCACGGCCCATAGCCTGGCGCGGTTATTGATGAACGCCGGTGCGAAGCAGGTCGATGTGTATTGCCTGGCCCGCACACCCAAACCGGGCAGTTGACTTGACTCCAGCCCACCTTGCCCGCAACGTTCGGCTCATCCCAGCCAAGCGTATCCACATGTCTCTGCCAACCTCCCTCAGCCAACACATCATCCGCCGCCCCCAGCGCATTGCCTTACTGGCACATATCGCCGAGCAGGGTTCCA
Source organism: Pseudomonas sp. CYM-20-01 (assembly GCF_023169845.1). Classification (NCBI taxonomy): domain Bacteria; kingdom Pseudomonadati; phylum Pseudomonadota; class Gammaproteobacteria; order Pseudomonadales; family Pseudomonadaceae; genus Pseudomonas; species Pseudomonas sp. CYM-20-01. Next base: position 6,334,271 of record NZ_AP025169.1, read on the forward strand.
TCACCCGTGCGGCCAAAAGCGCAGGCTTGAGTTACAAGGCGGCGTGGGATGCCATCGACGAGCTGAACAACCTGGCACAAAAGCCGTTGGTGGAACGCAGCGTGGGCGGCAAGGGCGGCGGTGGCGCGAAGCTGACGGCCGAAGGTGAGCGCGTGCTGCGTCTTTATCAGCGCCTGCAAGTGCTGCAAGCCGAAGTGCTGGGTTCCGATGAAGCCGCCAGCGACTTCAACCTGCTGGGCCGCTTGATGCTGCGCACCAGCGCGCGCAACCAATTGCATGGCCAGGTGATCGCCATCGAGCAGCAGGGCCGTAACGACCTGATCCGCCTGCAACTGGCCGGTGGCCTGAGCCTGGACGCGCAGATCACCCATGACAGCACGCAACGCCTGGAACTGGAAACCGGCGTGGAAGTGGTGGCGCTGATCAAGGCCGGCTGGCTGGAAGTGCTCGCATCCGAGCAAGCTGCAACACCTGGACACAATTGCATGAGCGGCACCGTCGACGTCATTCTCGACGCCGACGACGGCCCCAGCGAAGTGCGCATTGCCCTGCCCAATGGCCAGGTTTTATGCGCCCTGGCGCGGCCCGAGGCACTCAAGGACGTGGGCGCCGCCGAAGGTAAAACCATCACCGTGCAATTCGCGCCCAGCAATGTGCTGCTCGGTACGCCGGTGTAGCCGCAGCCCGCCTTCAAACTGCAACAATTTCGTCACGCCCGCTCCTTATGGTGTCTGCAAAAACCGCAGGGAGCCTGAGATGAGCCTATTAGAAGAAAACCAAGCCACCGACCTGGAACAGATGGTCGGCCTCACCCGCCGCCGCTTTATCGGCGCCGGCGCCTTGTGCGGTGCCGCGATGTTCCTCGGCGGCAACCTGCTGACCCGCAGCGCCCTGGCCGTCAACGCCGCCAGCGCCAGCCCGCTGCTGGGCTTTACCAGCATCGCCGCCGCCACCAGTGACGCAATCACCTTGCCGCCAGGCTACAGCGCCTCGGTGCTGATCAGTTGGGGCCAACCGCTGAGCAAGAGCGCACCCGCCTTCGACCCGTCCGGCAACGGCACGGCCAAGGCCCAGGAACAGCAGTTCGGTGACAACAACGACGGCATGAGCCTGTTCGCCTTCCCGGGCGACGACAACCGTGCGCTGATGGCGATCAACAACGAATACACCAATTACCGCTACCTCTTCGCCCACGGCGGCGCGCCGCAATCGGCCGAAGACGTGCGCAAGGCCCAGGCCAGCGAAGGCGTGTCGGTGATCGAAGTGCGGCGCAAGGGCGACACCTGGCAGTTCGTGCAGGACTCGCGCTACAACCGGCGCATCCACGGCAACTCGCCGATCAATCTCAGCGGCCCCGCCGCCGGCCACGCCTGGCTGAAAACCAGCGCCGACAAAACCGGCAAGAAGGCCCTCGGCACTTTCCAGAACTGCGCCAACGGCAAGACACCGTGGGGCACCTATCTGACGTGCGAAGAGAACTTCACCGACTGTTTTGGCAGCAGCAACCCACAACAAACCTTCGACGCCGGGCAGAAACGCTACGGGGTGGTAGCCGCCAGCAAAGACATCAACTGGCACCCGCACGACCCGCGCTTTGACATCGCCAAGAACCCCAACGAGCTCAACCGCCACGGTTGGGTGGTGGAAATCGACCCGTTCGACCCCAAGTCCACCCCCGTCAAACGCACCGCCCTGGGCCGCTTCAAGCATGAAAACGCCGCCCTGGCCGAAACCCGTGACGGCCGCGCCGTGGTGTACATGGGCGACGACGAGCGCGGCGAGTTCATCTACAAGTTCGTCAGCCGCGACCCGATCAACCACCACAACCCCAAGGCCAACAAGGACCTGCTCGACCACGGCACCTTGTACGTGGCGATCTTCGATGCGGGCGACGGCAACGCCGACCATCCCAAGGGCAAGGGCCAATGGGTCGAGCTCAGCCACGGCAAGAACGGCATCGACGCCAGCACAGGTTTCGCCAGCCAGGCCGAGGTGCTGATCCACGCGCGCCTGGCCGCCAGTGTGGTGAAAGCCACCCGCATGGACCGCCCGGAATGGATCGTGGTCAGCCCCACCGATGGCCAGGTCTATTGCACCCTCACCAACAACGCCAAGCGCGGTGAAGACGGCCAGCCGGTCGGCGGCCCCAACCCGCGTGAGAAAAACGTCTACGGCCAGATCCTGCGCTGGAAGGCCGACGCGGATAACCACGGTTCCACGGAATTCAGCTGGGACCTGTTTGTAGTGGCCGGCAACCCGGGCGTGCACGCCGGCACGCCGAAGGGTGGCTCGTCGAACATCAACCCGCAGAACATGTTCAACAGCCCGGATGGCCTGGGTTTCGACAAGGCCGGGCGCTTGTGGATTCTCACCGATGGCGACTACAGCAACGCGGGTGACTTCGCCGGGATGGGCAATAACCAGATGCTCTGCGCCGACCCGTCTACCGGGGAAATCCGCCGTTTCATGGTAGGGCCGGTGGCCTGTGAGGTGACAGGCATCAGCTTCTCGCCGGATCAGAAGACGCTGTTTGTGGGGATTCAGCACCCAGGCGAAACCGGCGGTTCGACCTGGCCGGAACATCTGCCGAATGGCAAGCCGCGCTCGTCAGTGATGGCAATTCGGCGGGATGACGGCGGTATCGTCGGAGCCTGACAAGGCCTCATCGGGGGCAAGCCCCCTCCCACACTGACTGTGTTCACAGTCAAAATATGTGAATGCAGTCAATGTGGGAGGGGGCTTGCCCCCGATAGCAATGGCACAGCCACCACCTATCTCAGCCCCGGTGCGTTACCATACCCGGCCGGACGCGGCGCCCTGCTGCGCGCAGGAGTTCGCATGGCCCACCCGTTTGAAACACTCACCCCCGACCTGGTACTCGACGCTGTCGAAAGCATCGGTTTCCTCAGCGATGCGCGCGTATTGGCGCTCAACAGCTACGAAAACCGCGTCTACCAAGTGGGCATCGAAGACTCCGAGCCGCTGATCGCCAAGTTCTATCGCCCGCAGCGCTGGACCAACGAGGCGATCCTTGAAGAACACCGCTTCACCTTCGAACTGGCCGAATGCGAAGTGCCGGTGGTGGCACCGCTGATCCACAACGGCGAAAGCCTGTTCGAACATGCCGGCTTCCGCTTCACCCTGTTCCCGCGCCGTGGCGGCCGTGCGCCGGAACCGGGCAACCTCGACCAACTCTATCGCCTCGGGCAACTGCTCGGCCGTTTGCATGCGGTGGGCTCGACCCGCCCGTTCGAACATCGTGAAGCCCTGGGCGTGAAGAACTTCGGTCACGATTCCCTCACCACCTTGCTGGAAGGCAATTTCATCCCCAAAAGCCTGCTGCCGGCCTACGAGTCCGTGGCCCGCGACCTGCTCAAGCGCGTGGAAGAGGTGTACAAGGCCACGCCGCACAAGAACATCCGCATGCACGGCGATTGCCACCCCGGCAACATGATGTGCCGCGACGAGATGTTCCACATCGTCGACCTGGATGACTGCCGCATGGGCCCGGCGGTTCAGGACCTGTGGATGATGCTCGCCGGCGACCGTCAGGAATGCCTGGGGCAACTGTCGGAGTTGATGGACGGCTATCAGGAGTTCCACGACTTCGACCCGCGTGAACTGGCGCTGATCGAACCCCTGCGCGCCTTGCGCCTGATGCATTACAGCGCCTGGCTGGCACGGCGCTGGGATGACCCGGCGTTCCCCCATAGTTTCCCGTGGTTTGGCAGTGAGCGGTATTGGGGCGATCAGGTGTTGGCCTTGCGCGAACAGCTCTCGGCGTTGAATGAAGAGCCACTGAAGCTGTTTTGACTGACAAATATCCTTACAATCGCGCTTTGTTAGCTGCCTAAGCAAGGATTTCGCAATGCAAGCCGCCAACCCCCGCAAGGGGTACATCCTGGGCCTGAGCGCCTATGTCATCTGGGGTCTGTTCCCGCTCTACTTCAAAGCCATCGCCAGCGTGCCCGCCGCCGAAATCATCGTGCACCGCGTGCTGTGGTCGGCGCTGTTCGGCGGTTTGCTGTTGATGGTCTGGAAGCATCCCGGCTGGTTCCGCGAACTGCGTGACAACCCCAAGCGCCTGGCGATCCTGGCCCTCAGTGGGTCGTTAATCGCGGGTAACTGGCTGACCTACGTGTGGTCGGTCAACACCGGGCGCATGCTGGAAGCGAGCCTGGGTTACTACATCAACCCGTTGGTGAATGTGGTGCTGGGCATGTTGATCCTGGGTGAACGCCTGCGCCGTTTACAGTGGGTCGCCGTTGGGCTGGCTGCGGTGGGTGTGGCGCAACAGGTGTGGCAGGTGGGCAGCTTGCCGTGGGTGTCGCTGGTACTGGCGTTGACCTTTGGTTTCTACGGGCTGATCCGCAAGCAGGCACCGGTGAAAGCGCTGCCAGGGCTGGTGGTGGAAACCTGGATGCTGGTGCCGATTGCGGTTGCATGGCTGCTGTTCAATCCGACCGCCCACAGTGCGCAGATGGAATTCTGGGGCACCTCCGAAGCCTGGTGGCTGGTAGCCGCCGGCCCGGTGACACTGATCCCGCTGGTGTGTTTCAACGCCGCCGCACGGCATTTGCCCTATACCGCCCTGGGCTTTTTGCAGTACGTCGCGCCGACCCTGGTATTGCTGGAAGCCGTGCTGCTGTTCGGCGAGCATCTGGCACCAAGCACTTTGACCGCCTTCGCGTTCATCTGGGCGGGCCTGGTGGTGTACAGCATGGACATCTGGCTCAGCGCACGCAAACGCTGATCAAATAACGTACAAACCTCTGCAAGCCATAATCTACGTGGCTTGCAGACATCCACCCCAAGGTTATCCACAACCTGATCCCCGCCATTTGTGCACAAGCCCTTGAAACTGCTCGTTTTTTGCTCAAGTAGCGAAGAACCCCGCACGGCGTGGCCTGGCGCCGGGTCTCTACAGGTTATCCACAGGCCCATGCAAGATTTCCATGCATAACCCTGTGGGCAGATTATTCCTCGTGGTGCAGCTCCACCATCAGATCATCGGCCAGGGTTTCCAGGGACAATTGCAAAGTATCCAGGGATAACGCTGCCGGCACCTGCAACAGCGCCTCGGCGGTAAACAACGGATCACCGCTCATGGGCGCCGGGCGCACGTCCGTGCTCAGGCTCTCCAGGTTCACGCCCTGCTTGCTCAGCAGCGCCGTGATCTCGCGCACAATGCCCGCACGGTCATTGCCCACCAGCGTCATCATGATCGACTTGGAGGCTGAGGCCTGCCCGCTGCTGCCCTCACCCACCAGCACGCGAATGCCGTGTGTGGATAAGTCCTCCAGCGCACCGACCAGCGCCTGACGGTTCTCTGTAGGAACGCCGACGCGCAGGATCCCGGCAAATTGCCCGGCCATGTGCGCCATGCGGCTTTCCAGCCAGTTGCCACCGTGGGCGGCGATGTTCTGTGCGATGCGCTCGACCAGACCGGGTTTGTCGGCGGCGATAATTGTGAGTACAAGATGGTCCATGGCAAAGCCCTCTGAATTCAATCTACAAGGTGGACTCGGAAGCCCTCGAAAACAAATCGTGTACCATTTTTATATTTATCTGGAACAATCCAATAGTTTTTTGAGAACATCCGGTTCTCCGCTGTGACCGTACGACCAAAGTGGGTCGCTAAACGACGTATTTAGTCTAATTTTCACAACCGCAAGTCATCATGTAGTATGCCCAACCGTGCACTACATAATGAAAATCTGAAAAAGCGCATAAGCTCCGCAGAGTGAGGCAAGCAATGACTGAACACGTTCAAGTCGGTGGCCTGCAGGTCGCCAAAGTCCTGTTCGACTTCGTGAACAACGAAGCCATTCCCGGTACCGGCATCACTGCCGACCAGTTCTGGGCCGGTGCCGACAAGGTCATCCACGACCTGGCACCGAAGAACAAAGCCCTACTCGCCAAACGCGACGATTTCCAAGCGCGGATCGATACCTGGCACCAGACTCACGCAGGCCAGGCGCACGACCCGATGGCTTACAAAGCCTTCCTGCAAGACATTGGATACCTGCTGCCAGAAGCCGCGGATTTCCAGGCCACGACCCAAAACGTCGATGACGAGATCGCCCGCATGGCCGGCCCGCAGCTGGTGGTGCCGGTGATGAACGCGCGCTTCGCCCTCAACGCCTCGAATGCGCGTTGGGGCTCGCTGTATGACGCGCTGTATGGCACCGACGCCATCAGCGAAGCCGACGGCGCCGAGAAGGGCCAGGGCTACAACAAGGTCCGTGGCGACAAGGTGATCGCCTTCGCCCGCGCCTTCCTCGATGAGGCCGCCCCGCTTAGCGCTGGCAGCCATGTGGAGTCGACCGGCTACAAGATCGTCGATGGCACGCTGATCGTCAGCCTCAAGGGCGGCAGCAACAGCGGCCTGCGCGACGATGCCCAGTTGATCGGCTACCAGGGCCCTGCGGCGGAGCCGATTGCGATCCTGCTGAAACACAACGGCCTGCACTTCGAAATCCAGATCGACGCCAGCACCCCGGTCGGCCAGACCGACGCCGCCGGCGTCAAAGACGTGCTGGTGGAAGCCGCGCTGACCACCATCATGGACTGCGAAGACTCCGTCGCCGCCGTGGATGCCGACGACAAAGTGGTGATCTACCGCAACTGGCTCGGCCTGATGAAGGGCGACCTGGCCGAAGAAGTGGCCAAGGGCGGCAAGACCTTCACCCGCACCATGAACGCCGACCGCGTGTACACCGGCGTAAATGGCCAGGACGTGACGCTGCATGGCCGTTCGCTGTTGTTCGTGCGCAACGTGGGTCATCTGATGACCATCGACGCGATCCTCGACAAAGACGGCAACGAAGTGCCCGAAGGCATTCTCGACGGGCTGATCACCAGCCTGGCGGCGATTCACAGCCTCAATGGCAACGGCAGCCGCAAGAACAGCCGCACCGGTTCCGTGTACATCGTGAAACCGAAGATGCACGGCCCGGAAGAAGCCGCGTTCACCAACGAGCTGTTCGGCCGCATCGAAGACGTGCTGAACCTGCCACGCAATACCCTGAAAGTCGGGATCATGGACGAGGAACGCCGCACCACGGTCAACCTCAAGGCCTGCATCAAGGCCGCCAGCGAGCGTGTGGTGTTTATCAACACCGGTTTCCTCGACCGTACCGGCGACGAGATCCACACCTCCATGGAAGCCGGCGCGATGGTGCGCAAGGCGGCAATGAAGGCAGAAAAATGGATCGGCGCCTATGAAAACTGGAACGTCGATATCGGCTTGAGCACCGGGCTGCAAGGCCGTGCGCAGATCGGTAAAGGCATGTGGGCGATGCCCGACCTGATGGCGGCGATGCTCGAACAGAAAATCGCCCACCCACTGGCCGGCGCCAACACCGCGTGGGTACCGTCGCCTACGGCGGCTGCGCTGCACGTGTTGCACTACCACAAGGTCGACGTATTCGCCCGCCAGGCCGAATTGGCCAAGCGCGAACGCGCGTCGGTGGACGACATCCTGACCATTCCCCTGGCCAGCAACACCGATTGGTCTGACGAGGAAATCCGCAACGAACTGGACAACAACGCCCAAGGCATCCTGGGCTATGTGGTGCGCTGGATCGACCAGGGCGTCGGCTGTTCGAAAGTGCCGGACATCAACGATGTGGGCCTGATGGAAGACCGCGCCACCCTGCGTATCTCCAGCCAGCACATCGCCAACTGGCTGCGCCACGGCATCGTCAACGAAGCCCAGGTGATGGAAAGCCTCAAGCGCATGGCGCCGGTGGTAGACCGTCAGAATGCCGGGGACAAACTGTATCGCCCACTGGCACCGGACTTCGACAGCAACATCGCGTTCCAGGCAGCGGTGGAGTTGGTGATTGAAGGGACCAAGCAGCCAAACGGGTACACCGAGCCGGTGCTGCACCGTCGGCGTCGGGAGTTCAAGGCTAAAAACGGCCTGTAAATGAAAAAGCCCTGATCGAGAGATCGGGGCTTTTTCTTTAGGGTTGTGGTGGCTGAACTGGCGCTATCGGGGGCAAGCCCCCTCCCACAACTAATAGAACATGTGGGAGGGGGCTTGCCCCCGATGAGGCCGTTATAGACACCGCAGAATCAGGACGCCATCCCCAACTCCCGCTTCACCATCTTTGCCAATTTCACGCTATCAATCGGCTTGAGCAAGAAGTCCACCACGCTCAAATGCATCGCATCGATCACGTCCGGCGCTTCGGCGTCCCCCGACATGATGATGATCGGCAGCGCTGCCCGGGTGGATTCACGCACTTGTCGGATCAGTTCCAGGCCATTGCTGGGCGCCATGCGCAGGTCGGTGATCAGCAAACCGATGGAGCTGCTGGACTTCAACAAATCCCACGCTGCCTCACCACTGTCGGCAGTCATGCAGCGAATGCCGTCCAGCCCCAGGATTTCCGCCAGCAGTTCACGCGCGTCCTTGTCGTCGTCAACAATCAACACGCGTTGTGGCGGTAAATCAGGCTCCAGCATCACGGCGCTCAACGCCTCGCGCTCGGCATCGCTCAAAATATCGTGGTCGGACATACAGTTCTCAGCAATTCTCATCTAGCTCCCAGCACACTCGTCAGACATCTGCGGAAGGGCGATCAATGTGCACTTCGTCGGAAAGTTTGACTAGTGGGTGTTCTACGGGGTTTGGACGATAGTCATGTAAGGTTTTTCCCTAGGTGTGTGCCGTTTGTATCGACCTAGACTTACGTCCAATGGGCACCCGCTGCGCAGGAGTCGACCATGAGGGACGATAACGACAAAAAAACTGCGGTCACTGTTATGAGTAAAGCTGATGCCTACGCCCAGGCGGGGAAAACTGCCGTATTGCAAAATATCCACGGCACCCTGCAATTCCTGCAACGTTTCCCGCCGTTCAACCAGATGGAAAACGCCCACCTGGCGTTTTTGGTGGAACAGTGTCAGTTACGCTTCTACAGCCCCGGCGACAGCATCCTCAAACCATCGGGCGGGCCGGTAGAGCATTTTTATATCGTCAAGCAGGGCCGCGTTGTGGGCGAGCGGCCGGACAGCGCCGAAACCACCTTTGAAATCACGACGGGCGAATGCTTCCCCCTGGCAGCCCTGCTCGGTGAACGGGCCACCCGCACCGAGCACAAGGCCGCCGAAGACACCTTCTGCCTGCAACTGAACAAACCGGCGTTTATCAAGCTGTTCGCGCTGTCCAGCCCGTTTCGCGACTTTGCCCTGCGCGGCGTCAGCAGCCTGTTGGACCAGGTCAACCAGCAAGTGCAGCAAAAGGCGGTGGAAACCCTTGGCACTCAATACTCCCTGAACACTCGCCTGGGTGAATTGGCCATGCGCCACCCGGTAACGTGCAGCCCAACCACGCCGCTGCGCGAGGCCGTCACGCTGATGCATGAGCAGCAGGTGGGCAGCATCGTGATCGTCGATGAACACAAAGCGCCCCTGGGGATTTTCACCCTGCGCGACCTGCGCCAGGTGGTGGCCGATGGCACCAGCGATTTCAGCCGGGCCATTGAAGGCCATATGACCCAGGCACCGTTTTTCCTGACCCCGGACCACAGCGCCTTCGACGCGGCCATCGCCATGACCGAGCGGCATATCGCCCATGTGTGCCTGGTCAAGGAGCAGCGCCTGTGCGGCGTGGTGTCCGAACGCGACCTGTTTTCCCTGCAACGGGTGGACCTGGTGCACCTGGCGCGAACCATCCGCAACGCACCGCGGGTGGATAACTTGGTGGCGATTCGCGGTGAAATCGGTCAACTGGTGGAGCGCATGCTGGCCCATGGCGCGTCGTCCACTCAGATCACCCACATTATTACGCTGCTCAACGATCACACCGTGTGCCGGGTGATCGAATTGACCCTGGCCGAGAAAGGCGACCCCGGCGTGCCGTTCAGCTGGCTGTGCTTTGGCAGCGAAGGCCGCCGCGAGCAGACGCTGTATACCGACCAGGACAATGGCATCCTGTTCGATGCCAAGGACGCCGCCGAAGCGGCCGAGATGCGTGGCCGGCTGCTGCCGCTGGCGCAGCAGATCAACCAGAGCCTGGCGCTCTGCGGGTTCAGCTTGTGCAAGGGCAATATCATGGCCGGCAACCCGGAGTTGTGCCTGTCGCGGGCTGAGTGGGCGCGCCGTTTCGCAGCGTTTATCCGCGAGGCCACGCCGGAGAATCTGCTGGGTTCCAGTATCTATTTCGATCTGCGGGTGGTGTGGGGCGACGAGCGTGGCTGCGAGCAACTGCGCCAGGGCATTCTGGATCAGGTCGCGGACAACCGATTGTTCCAACGCATGCTGGCCGAGAACGCGTTGCGCCAGCGCCCGCCTGTAGGACGTTTCCGCGAGTTTGTGCTGACCCGTAAAGGTGGCGAAAAAGCCACCCTCGACCTCAAGGTGCAGGGCCTTACGCCGTTTGTGGACGGCGCGCGCCTGCTGGCCCTGGCCAATGGTATCCATGCCAACAACACCCTGGAGCGCCTGCGCCAACTGGTGGTCAAGGAAGTCATTGAGCCCCTGGACGGCGCCGCCTATGAAGAGGCTTACCACTTTATCCAGCAAACCCGCATGCAGCAGCACCAGTTGCAGACCCGCGAGAACCAGCCGTACTCCAACCGTGTCGACCCCGACAGCCTCAACCATCTGGACCGGCGCATCCTGCGTGAATCCCTGCGCCAGGCCCAACGCCTGCAAAGCAGCCTGACGTTGCGGTATCAGCTGTGAGCTTGTTCAACTGGCTGCGTACGAAAAAACCGGGGCTCGACAGCGCGCAACAACAGCGCCTGGAGCAACTGTGCAAGCCTTCGCCGCTAGGCAACCAACCTTTGCGCAGCCAACGCTGGGTGGTGGTGGACCTGGAAACCAGCGGCCTGAACCTCAATCGCGACCAGGTGCTGTCCATCGGCGCGGTGGTGATCGAGGACGGTGCGGTGGACTTCTCCCAGATGTTCGAACGCACCCTGCAACGCGCCGAGACCAGACTCAGCCCCAGCGTACTGATCCACGGCCTCGGCCCCAGTGCCATTGCCGCCGGCAGCGACCCGGCCGAGGCACTGCTGGATTTCATGGAGTTCGTCGGCGACAGCCCTTTACTGGCCTTCCATGCGCCATTCGATCAACACATGCTGTGCCGGGCGCTCAAGGACAGCCTGGGTTACCGCCTGGCCCACCCGTTCCTGGACGTGGCCGACATCGCCCCTTTGCTGTGCCCCGACGCGCATATCCGCGAGGCCGGGCTGGACGACTGGATCAACCATTTCAACCTGCACGTGGGCGAGCGCCATCACGCCAGCGCCGATGCCCTGGCCACGGCAGAGCTGATGCTCATCCTGTTCAGCCGCGCACGGGCGCAACACATCGACACGCCACAGGCGCTGCAAGAGCGTTTGAGCCAATGGAAACGGCGTCAACAAGCGCCCTCTTTCTAGCGGACGCGGAGCGTCCTGGGAGGCATTCCCACGCTGAGCGTGGGAACGATCAACCGACAGACGCCAATTGCGCACACTCGACGGCTCTGACACAATCGCGAATAATTCTCGTTAGTTTAAACATCGCGTTTATCAGGTGATGCCTTGTCGTCGATCCAGAACCCACGCAGTGAGCTTGTTGGTGCGTTGTATCGCGACCATCGCAGTTGGCTGTTGGCCTGGCTTCGACGCAACGTGGCCTGCCCAAGCCGCGCCGAAGACCTGAGCCAGGACACCTTCATGCGCCTGCTCGGCCGTGACGAGTTGCGTGAGCCCCGCGAGCCACGGGCCTTTTTGGTGGCAATCGCCAAGGGCTTGCTGTTCGACTACTTCCGCCGCGCCGCCCTGGAACAGGCCTACCTCACCGAACTGATGCTGATCCCGGAGAGCGAACACCCCTCGCCGGAAGAACAGCACCTGATTCTCGAAGACCTCAAGGCCATCGACCGCCTGCTCGGCAAACTGTCGAGCAAGGCCCGCGCCGCCTTCCTCTATAACCGCCTAGACGGCCTGGGCCACGCGGAAATCGCCCAGCGCCTCGGCGTCTCGGTGCCGCGGGTGCGCCAGTACCTGGCCCAGGGCATTCGCCAGTGCTACATCGCACTGTACGGCGAGCCAACATGACAGTGATCAGTTCTAAACCGGTCTCGGCCCGCGTGCTGGATGCCGCGATTGCCTGGCAGTTGTCCCTTGATTCAGGCGACGGCAGCGCCATTGAGCGCGAAGAGTTCGATAAATGGCTGGCCAGCGATGGAGAGCACGCCCGCGCCTGGCACCAACTGGGCATGCTCGACCAGCGTTTTAGCGTGGCCTCGGGCCCGGCGCGGGTGGCCTTGTTGCAATCGCGCGAAGGTATTCGCCAACGCGTGCGCAAGCTGGGCAGTGGGCTGGCGAGCATCGCACTGGTGATCGGCCTGGCGTTGTTTGCCGGCGAACGCTATGTGCCGATCCACTATTGGCTGGCCGACCAACGCACCGCCACGGGTGAACAGCGCACGCTGAAGCTGGCAGACGGTACGGTGATCAACCTAAATACCCACAGCGCCATCGACGTGCGTTTTGATGAAAAGCGCCGCCTGATCGTGTTGCAGGAAGGCGAGATCCTGGTCGAGACCGGCCATAACGATGCGCGCCCGTTCTATGTGCAAACCCGCGACGGCAGCCTGCGGGCCCTGGGTACGCGGTTTATCGTCAAACGCGAAGACGACGCCACGCGCTTGAGCGTGCTGCAATCGGCGGTGGCGGCCCAGCCCGAGGCGCTGCATCAGGAGCAGATCTTCAAGGCCGGCCAGCAAGTGCTGATGCGCAGCGACGGCCTCGGCCCACTGCTGGCCGTTACCCCCGCCACCGACGCCTGGACCCGCGGCATGCTGGTGGTGGACAACGCCCGCCTGGGCGATGTGATCGAGGAATTGAGCCGCTACCGCACCGGTTACCTGGGTGTGGATAAAAACGTGGCCGATTTGCGCATCACTGGCAGCTTCCCATTGCGCGACACCACGCTGGCGCTCAATGCGCTGCTGCCGACCCTGCCGGTGCAGATCGAGCAGCACACGCCGTGGTGGGTGACGGTTAAGGGCAAGCCTTAGTTTTAGCGGTGCCTTGGCTATCGCTTTCGCAGGCAAGCCAGCTCCCACACTTGACCGCGTTCTACCTGAAAAAACACGGTCGAATGTGGGAGCCGGGCTTGCCCGCGAAGAGGCCCGCAAGCACACCTTACGCCCCGGGGAAAAATATTTTCACCCTGCCCTATCACTTTCTGATTCTCGTTCGGCACATAGGCAATTGCGAATTACTTCCATTCAGGAGCCGCCCTATGTCCCGCACGCTAGACACCTTGTTGCGCCCCAGCCTGTTAGCCGTGGCCATTGCCCTCGGCACCCCGCTGGTCAGCCCTTTGCTGATCGCCGCCGAACAGGCGTCCAGCGTGCGCGCCTACAACTTGCCGGCGGCGCCACTGGCGAGCACCCTGAACCAGATCGCCAGCCAGGGCGGCCTGGCACTGACCCTCAGCCCGGCACTGGCATCGGGCAAGACCTCGGCGCCGGTCCAGGGCCAGTTCGATGCACCCGGTGCGCTGCGTGAGGCGTTGCGTGGGACGGGCCTGCAGTTGGAGCAAAGCAGTGCGGGGACTTATACCCTGGTGCCGGTTCCGGAGGGCGTCGTGGCGTTGCCGACCACCAATATCACCGGGCAGGACAGTTATGAAAGCGCCTGGGGCCCGGTCGACGGCTACCTGGCCAAGCGCACCGCCGCCGGCACCAAGACTGACACCGCGCTGGTCGAGGCGCCGCGCTCGATCTCGGTTGCAACGCGCCAGCAGATGCAGGACCGCAACGTGCAGAACCTGGATGACGCGGTCAAATACATGCCCGGCATCGTCTCCGCCAGCTACGGCAGCGACACCCGCTACGACTGGATGCGCGTGCGCGGCTTCGAACCGACCCAGTTCCTCGACGGCCTGCCGCTGCCACGCGGTGTGTACGCCAACCCGAAAGCCGAAACCTGGAACCTCGATCGCCTCGCCCTGCTGCGCGGCCCGGCCTCGTCGATCTACGGCCAGACCCCACCGGGCGGCCTGCTGGACATGGTCAGCCGCCGCCCCAGTGCCGAGTCGAGCAATGCCGTACAGGTGCAATACGGCAGCGACAACTACCGCCAGATCAACTTCGCCAGCACCGGCAAGATCGATGACGAAGGCCGGTTCCTCTATGGCCTCAGCGGCGTGGTGCGGGATGCCGGCACCCAGGTCGATCATATCGACAACAAGCGCTACAACATTGCGCCGAGCCTGACCTGGAACATCGACCCGGACACCAAGCTGACGTTCCTTTCGCAGTTCACCCGCGATGATACCGGCACCACCAGTCAGTTCCTGCCGATCCAAGGCACCAAGATCAATTCGCCGCTGGGCGACGTGTCGCACCACAAGAACCTCGGCGATCCGGACTACGAGTTCTACGACCGTACCTACTACGCGCTGGGCTATGCGTTCGAGCATCGCTTCAACGATACCTGGCAGTTCAAGCAGAACCTGCGCTACACCAAGTCGGAGTTGTCGTTCCAGCAATTGACCGTCGGTTCCTACATCTTTTCGCCAGCAGACGCAGCGGGCAACATCAGCCGCTCGACCACCAACGTTGACGAGAACATCGGCCAGTTCGCGGTGGACAACAATTTCCAGGCTGATTTCGCGACCGGCGACGTCACCCACACGCTGCTGCTGGGTCTGGACCACCAGCGCACCGACACGTCCTACTTGTCGATTTTCGGTGGGGCCTCGAGTATCAATATATTCAATCCGATCAACACCCAGCCAACCGTACGCCCAGCGCGCTCGACGGCGTTCTACGACTACAACCAGAAAACCGTACAGACCGGCCTCTATGCACAAGACCAGATGGCCCTGGATAAATGGCGCCTGACCCTGGGCGGTCGCGAGGACTGGGTGCACCAGGGCACCACTTACTTCAATAAGAACGACGCCACCAACACCGACCGCAGCAAGAACTTCAGTGGCAACGCGGCACTGAGCTATGTATTCGACTCGGGCTTTGTACCGTACCTGTCCTATGCCGAATCCTTCCAGCCAGCCAGCAACGCCAGCGTTGACCCGGTGCTGTCCTACAAGCCGACTGAAGGCAAGCAGTGGGAACTGGGGGTCAAGTACCAGCCACCAGGCTCCAACACGTTGTTGAGTGCAGCGGTGTATGACCTGACCCAGAAAAACGTACTCGTCACCAGCTTCCAGTCCGGTGGCATCTCGGTCACCGACCAGACTGGCGAAGTGAAGGTCAAGGGCCTGGAATTGGAAGCGGTATCCGATGTCACCGAAAACCTCAAGGTGATCGCGGCCTACACCCTGGCCAAGTCTGAGGTACAAAAGGGCCAATACAAAGGCAACCGCCTGCAACTGATGCCCAACCAGCAAGCCTCACTCTGGACCGACTACACCTGGCACACCGGCCTGCTCGACGGCTTCGGCATCGGCTTTGGCGCCCGCTACACCGGCAACACCTACGGCGACCAGGCCAACACCTGGCTGGGCAAGGCCAACGCCTACACCGTATTCGACGGCGCGGTGCACTACGACCTCGGCCGCCTGGACAACAGCCTCAAGGGCGCATCGGTCAAGTTGAACGCCACCAACCTGTTCAACAAGGACTACCTGTCCACCTGTGACGGCAACTACTGCTACTTCGGCGACCAACGCAGCGTCGTCGCCAGCGCCACCTACCAGTGGTAATCAGCTGAGTTAACCGCCGGGCCGCCCAAGGGGCGGCTTTGGTGTGTCTGAAGGTTGAAAACATGAAAAGCCAAACCATCCGCCGCTGGTCCTTCATCCACACCTGGACCAGCCTGATCTGCACGGTATTCCTGCTGCTGCTCGCCCTCACCGGCCTGCCGCTGGTGTTTCACCACGAGATCGACCACCTGCTGGGCAACGAGCCGGAACTGGCGCAGATGCCCGCCGATACGCCGCAGCTCAACCTCCAGCAGCTTGTAGCCAAAGCGCAGGCCCATCGCCCCGGCGACGCCATGCAGTACCTGGCCTGGGACGAAGACGACAAGAACGGTGTGATCGCAATCATGGCCGCCACCGCCGGCACCGAACCCAACTCGTCGCACACCTTCATGCTCGACGCGCGCACCGGCGAAGCCATGGAAACCCCGGCGGCCAACGGCGGATTCACGCTGTTCCTGCTGCGCTTGCATGTGGATATGTTCGCTGGCCTGCCGGGCAAGTTGCTGCTGGCGTTCATGGGGGTTCTGTTTGTGCTGGCGATCATCTCCGGCACGGTGCTGTACCTGCCGTTCATGCGCCGCCTGAAATTCGCCACTGTGCGTCAGGACAAATCCACCCGCCTGCGCTGGCTCGACCTGCACAACCTGATCGGCGTGGTCACGCTGACCTGGGCACTGGTAGTGGGCGTGACCGGCGTAATCAGCGCCTGCGCCGACCTGATCATCGACGCGTGGCGCCAGGACAGCCTCAGCGCCATGATCGAACCTTACAAAAACGCCCCGCCGCTGACCCAGCGCGCACCGGCCACCGAGCTGCTGGCGATTGCCGCCAAGGCCGCCCCCGGCATGGAACCGGACTTCATCGCGTTCCCCGGCACACGCTTTTCCAGCGAGCACCATTACGCGGTGTTCATGAAAGGTAGCACCCACCTCACCTCGCATTTGCTCACGCCGGTACTGATCGACGCCAGCACCCTGGCCGTCACCGCCATCGCCGAACGCCCGTGGTACATGGACGCCATGGGCATGTCCCAACCGCTGCATTTTGGCGATTACGGCGGCATGCCGATGAAGATCCTGTGGGCGGCGCTGGATGTGCTGACCATCATCGTGCTGGTGAGCGGGATTTACCTGTGGATCGTAAGGCGCCGAGCATGAAGCCACGTCAGTCGAGTTTCTGGAAGGTTTTCGGGGTTCCGCTGGGGATCGGCCTGCTAAGCGCCGCCGGGTTGTTTGCAGCGCTGCTCGGCGATGGGCTGTGGGATTCGCTCAGTTGGCTCGGGTTGGGCATTCCCGCTGCAATTGGCACTTGGGCCTTGCTCAAACGGTGAGATAGATTAGCGCAGCCCAATCAGAGGAATGCCCATGTCCGCTCCCAGCATGACCTTGTTCCAAAACCCCGCTTCACCGTTTGTTCGTAAGGTTCGCGTGCTGCTGGCTGAAACCGGCCAGCAGGACCGCGTCGCCCTGCACGGCTGCATGCCGACCCCGGTCAACCCGGATGCGCAGGTGGTGCAAGGCAACCCCGTGGGCAAGATCCCGGCCCTGCGCCTGGCCGATGGCACGGTGCTGCACGACAGCCGGGTGATCCTCGATTACTTCGACCACCAACACGTCGGCAACCCGCTGATCCCCCGCGACGGCTCGGCCCGCTGGCGCCGCCTGACCCTGGCCTCGATGGCCGACGGCATCATGGATGCCGCCGTGCTGGTGCGCTACGAAACCGCCCTGCGCCCGGCAGAAAAACACTGGGACCAATGGCTCGACGAACAGCGCAACAAGATCCGTCGCACCCTCGCCGAGCTGGAAGCCGACGCGATTGCCGAGCTGGCCAGCCACTTCGATATCGCCGCCATCAGCGTGGCTTGCGCCCTGGGTTACCTCGACTTCCGCCACCCGGATATGCAATGGCGCCTGGACAACCCGCAGCTTGCCGCTTGGTACGCGGAGGTCAGCCAGCGCCCTTCGATGCTGGAAACCCAGCCACCGCTTTGACAGTCACTGTAGTCCGGTGTGGGAGGGGGCTTGCCCCCGATGGCGGTGGGTCAGCTACAGGTGAAGTAACAGACACACTGCAATCGGGGGCAAGCCCCCTCCCACACTGGCCGGTGGCAAGGTTGAGATAGTCGATGATCCTCGCCTTCATTTGCTGATCTTCCCGCAACCCGATCATTGCACCGCCTCCAGGTCAAACATCAACGGCTCAGCCGGCTTCCGCTTGCCCACGCCATACCAGTCCAATTTACGCGTCAGCACCATCACCGTGCCCAACAGGCCGAAAAGCAACAGCGAGCCCATCAGCAGCGCGTAGTCCTCGGCACTCAACAACCCGTAGAGCAAGCCATACAACGCCGCCAGCCCCGCCGAAAAGCCCAGGCCATGGGCGACGCTGCGCAGCACGTGGCACACATAGAAGCCGATCAACAACACGCACGCACTGGCCGAGATCAGGTAGGCCAGGGCGAAGCCTATGTGCTCGGACAACGACAACAACAGTAGGTAGAAGAACGCCAGCGCAAAGCCCACCAACGCGTACTGCACCGGGTGCACCGCCAGGCTCTTGAGCACTTCGAACAGGAAGAAGCCGGCAAAAGTAAGGGCGATGAACAGCAGCGCGTATTTGATCGCACGGTCGCTCTTGAGGTATTGGTCCACCGGGTCGATGAAGTTCACGCCGAAGCTGCGGTTGTTGAAGTCATTGCAGCCCTGGCCGTCCAGGCAGGTTTGCAGGGCCTGTTCGAGGTTGGTGGAGAAAAATGAGGTCTGCCAGTTGGCGGTAAACCCCTTGTCGGTGACCTCACGTTGCGCCGGCAGGAAGTTGCCGATAAAGCTGGGGTGCGGCCAGTTGGAGGCGAGTGACACCTGGCTGGTCTTGCCCACCGGCACCACTTGCAATTGTTCGGTGCCTTGCAGGCGCAGGTCGAAGGCAAAGTCCACGACAGAGGGCTTTTTGCTGTCCTGCTCAGGCAGCGCCACGTGCACGCCTTCACCCAGCCAGTCCACCTGAGAGCCCGGCTCGAACTCCAGTTGCTGGCTGCCCAGCTCCAACTTCAACGCATTCTCGATGCCGCGAATATCGCTGATGCCCACCGCCAGAAACGCCGGATCAAAGCGGTAATCGGCAAAGTCCTCGGTGATGCCCAGCTGCGCAGGCAATTCGAAGCGCCCGCTGATGCGGTTGTCGGCATGGAACAGCCGCGCCTGGTAGATGCCGCGTGCACGCAGTTCGGTCTGCACCTTGCCGTCGAGTTCAAAACGGTCCGGCAGGAAATACAGACGACCACGCTCTTCACGGGTGACTTCGTAGCGTTTGTTGAGCTTTTCATTGAGCTTCCACTCGCGGACGGTCTTGCGATACGGCACCACCATCACCGGGCCGGTGAGGCGCTGGGCGTAGCTGGAGCTGCGGGCGATGTCCATCAGGACGCCGTCGCGCAGTTGCTGGCGGTCGCTGATGATGCCGTTGATCATCAGCAACGGAATCAGCAACAGCAGGATCAGCAGCGCAATCGCGCCAAGTTTGAAAAGCAGGCTGCGGTTCATGGGTCTCTCCCTGTTTTGATGGGGGAGAGTCTGGGCAGCCTGTGTGGGAGATTTATGTGGGCAATGTGGAGACTGTATGGAGATGCAGCACCACTTGCACGCCACCTTGCACATTACCGATCTGCAACGCGCCGCCGTGCAGCTTCATCACTTCCTCGACAAAGTTGAGGCCCAGGCCGGTGCTTTTGCGCCCACTGGCCGGGCGTGGCAGCGAATAGAACCGTTCGCTCAGGCGCGGCAGGGCGTAGTCGGGAATCGGCGCGGCCTGGTTGAACAGGCTCACCTGCACGTCGTTGTGCCGGGTCTGCGCGCTGAATTTCAAGGTGCCGCCAGGCGGTGTGAAATCCAGGGCGTTATCCAGCAGGTTGCCCAGGGCCTGGCGCAGCAGGAAGGGTTCGCCGTACACCTTCACATCCGCCGCAATCGTCTGTTCAACGTGCAATCCGGAACCTTCGATCCGCGCACATTGCGCCTTGAGCACATCATCGACCATGGCTGCCAGCAGGATGCTCACCTGCTCTTCCAGGCCCTGGCGTTGCTCGACCTGCGCCAGGTTCAGCAGACGTTCGATCAACTGCTGCAGGCGCGCGCTTTCGCTGTCGATATTGCCGACGAAGCGCTGCTGTTGCTCACGGGTCATATCGCCCTGCAACAGCTCTGCCGCACCGCGTATCGCGGCCAGCGGGCTCTTCAATTCGTGGGTCAGAGTGTGCACGTAGTGTTCGACGTAGGCCTTGCCTTCCAGTTGCGTGCGCATGTGTTCGACGGCGGTGGACAGCTGTTTGAGTTCGCCGCCACGGTAATGCGGCAACTCGGCGCGCCGGCCCTCGCTGACCGCCTCGGCGTAGGCCGTCAAGCGACGCAGCGCAACGCTCAGCCACCACGACAGCAGCGCGCCGAGCAACAGGCCGAGAATCACCAGGCCCGCGCCGTACCACAGCAGGCGCCGCTCGGTGCGGTCGACGTAGGGCTGCAACGAGCTGTTCGGCTTGGCCACGGTGACCACGCCGATGATCTGGCCGTTGTCACGGATCGGCGCGCCCACGTGCATCACCGAGGAAGTGGGGTCATCCAGCTCGCTGCGTGTGGAGCGGGCACCGTACTCGCCGCGCAGGGTCAGGTACACATCGTTCCACTTGGAATAGTCCTGCCCCACCGCTTCGCCCGTGGAGTCGAGCAGCACGGTGCCCTTGGCATCGGTCACGTAGATGCGGTGATTGACCTGGTTCTTCGGCAGCCCCCAGATCGTCGCGCCCGGCTGGCGATTGCCGTAGGCCTTGAGCAGTTCAGGCCAGTGGCTTTGGCCGAGGGTGCCGTTCTTCACATCGTCGCGCAGGATTTCGGCCAGCAGGTTGGCGGTGTCCACCAGGGTTTCTTCGGTGGACTGGCGCACGCCGGGGCGGATTTCCTTCATCACGGTGCTGAGCACGAAGTAGCCGGTCAGGCCGATAAACAGCGCGTACACCAGGAAAATCCGCAGCCCCAGGCGCATCAGCTGTTGCCTGGGCTGTAGCTGTAGCCAAGACCGCGATGGGTCTGGATCGGCTCGGCGTCGGCAGCCACATTGCGTAACTTGCTGCGCAGGCTTTTGATATGGCTGTCGATATTGCGCTCGTAACCGGCATCCGCCGCGACGCCGACCGCGTCCAACAGCTGCTCGCGGCTGAATACGCGCTCGGGTTGTTCCAACAGGCTTTGCAACAGGCGGAATTCGTGACGTGTGAGGCTCAACGGCTGACCGCGATACATGATCTGCATGCGCTCCAGGTCTACCTGGAATACCGCCGGCGCAGCCCCTGGACCAATCCGCTTGAGGATCGCCCTGACCCGCGCCGTCACTTCCCGTGGGCTGAACGGCTTGACCACATAATCGTCGGCGCCGATTTCCAGCCCCACCACCCGGTCGATCTCGCCATCCCGCGCGCTGAGGAACATCACCGGCACTTCGCTGAACCGGCGCAGTTGCTTGCAGGTTTCAAACCCGGTGATGTCCGGCAGGCCAATGTCAAGGATGATCAGATCGGCCGGCGTCTGGCGTTGATGCTCCAGCGCAGCCTGGCCGAGTGTCAGCCAGGTGGTGGTGAAGCCCTCGCCTTGCAGGGCGAATATCAGCGTGTCGGCTATCGCCGCTTCGTCTTCGACAATCAGGATGTGGGGCATGGTGGTCCGTCAGCAGTCCGGTTTGTCAGCAGTGTAACGACGCGCCGGGTTGACCGCAGCGCCGAACTCGCGCAGAGCCTTGGCGCCGATCAACAGCGGGTAGTTGAAGCTGCTGCGGTCGGTGAGGTTGACCTCGACGGTGCGCTTGACGTCGCCCAGGCACATTTCCAGGTCGATCACCGGGCGCTTGGCCACGGTGGCTTCGTCCTTGTCCTCGTCTTCGTCGGCGCGGCTCTTGATCTTGCTGATGCGCGAGACTTTGTGTTCGTAGACCTTATTGGACGCGTCCTTGCCGCCGAGGCGGAAACGCACCCAATCGTCACCGTCACGGGTGAAGGTTTGGATGTCACGGGCCGACAGCGAGGCGGTGAGCGCGCCGGTGTCCATCTTGGCCTTGAAGGTTTCGCCGATCTCCGGCAGCTGGATGTATTCGTAGCGACCGTAGAGGGTCGGTTCGGCGGCCATGACCGGCAGGGCAGCCAGGGCCAAAGAGGCAAGGAGCAGTTTCACGAAGTGATTTCCTCGGAAAGAAGTAGGCGGATTCTAGACCGCAAAAGCGCCGGTTAGTTAGCTCATCCCACCATACCCGGCACATTGTGAAACATTCGTACGGTGATTTGCGATTTGGCCTCTAGACTCACCTTGCTTATGATGGCCCGCCCACAAGATTCCAAGAGTTACTTATGCGCCGCCTGCTCACCGGCTGTTTCGTCACCCTGCTGCTCTTGCTCAACACCCTCGTGCTGTTCGGCCCGTTGATGGTGTTTGCCCTGCTCAAGCTGGTAGCCCCGGGGCGCTTGCGTGACTACATGTCATGGGCGGTAATGTGGATCGCCGAGACCTGGGCCGAGATCGACAAGCTGATTTTCTCGCTGTGCATCCCGACCCAGTGGGACATTCGCGGCGGCGGCGATCTGCGGGGTGACACCAGTTACCTGGTGATCAGCAACCACCAGTCCTGGGTGGATATCCCGGCCTTGATCCAGGCCCTCAACCGCCGTACGCCGTTCTTCAAATTCTTCCTGAAAAAAGAGCTGATCTGGGTGCCCTTCCTGGGCCTGGCCTGGTGGGCGCTGGATTACCCGTTCATGAAGCGCTACACCAAGGCGTTCCTGGCCAAGCATCCCGAACTGGCGGGGCAGGATTTGAAGATCACCAAAGAGGCCTGCGAGCTGTTCAAGCGCCAGCCGGTGACAGTGGTCAATTATCTGGAAGGCACGCGGTTCAGCGAGGCCAAGCGCAAACAGCAGGGCTCACCTTTCACCCGCTTGCTCAAGCCCAAGGCGGGCGGCGTGGCGTTTGTGCTGGCGGCGATGGGAGAGCAACTGGACGCGGTGCTGGACGTGACGGTGGTGTATCCGCAGCAAAAGATTCCGGGGTTCTGGGCGTTGATCAGCGGTTCGGTACCGAAGGTGATCATTGATATCCGCACCCGCGAACTGGACCCGGCGCTATGGCAAGGGGACTACGAGAACGATCCGGCGTTTCGCCAGACTGTCCAGAGCTGGGTGAACCAGCTCTGGCAGGAGAAGGATCAGCGCATTCAGCTATTGCTCAAGTAATACGGCATGGCGTCGTTCAGGTGCCCCACCATCCCGATCAAAATGCTTTGGCGCCTTCGAGCGCAGCTTTGAGACTGGCAATCAAGTCAGCATCAGAGGTGTTTACCGCGCCATCGAGCTTCAGGAACGCTTTCGCTACCGCAGCCAGGCGTTCAAGATCGGCCGGCTCAAGGCCTTTTTCGGAAGCTTCGGCTTTGAGGAAATCCCTCATGCTGGAAAGCATCTCGTCTCCGCCCAAGGAGTTGGTAGTGCTATCAGCCACCGCTTTCTTGTAAGCGGCAACGAATTTCTCCGACTCCTCGTTCGTCGGCGCTTTTATGCCCGCGAACAATGCATTGGCACCCAGCGGAAAATTCGATTTTTGCTCAGATTGAGTGTGTTCCACAAAACGTCGAAGATCCGAAAGCAGTTGCTTGAGTTGCAAGTCCGGCTTCTTGCTGCTCCCTGCCACCTCCCAGGCATTGCGTATATCCTGGATCAACCCGGACGGCAGGGTGAGGCCTTGCCGGGCCACACGAACCGCTGCCTGGGCCTGCTCGAAAGAAATACCGGAAGACATTGGGAACTGTGAATTAATCTGAGTCATTGGAGCACCATTTCGGTCAGTTGAAGAGTCTCTCAAATACCGCTCTTAGCGATTGATGAGAGAGTTCTTATTAGGTGGCCACTCAACCTCCCACAGTTCCCAGCGCTATATCACAGGATATTACGCAGTCAGTCGTCCTTCCAACACAGACGAAGACGATACCAATAGAGGAATACACGAGCACAGTGACCGCGCATCCTCGTAAGCCCCCCCCGCACTGGATGAGCCCGCCACGGAGAGGCAAAAAGGCATGCTGAACATCCGTCAGTTGCCAGTGCCCCAGGCCGAGGCCAATTTACCCAGCAATGACTGGTTCGCACCCTGTCCACCCAAGTATTGCAGGATCACCGGCGCAAACTGGCCTACCATCCCACTGTCCATGCCCAGGGCGCTGAACGCAGTGTTCAGGTCGTTGGTGTTCTTCACATTGCCCAGCAGGCCGTCGAGGCCGCTGGTCTTGCTACCGCCAGCCTGGCCGAGCATCCCGCTCAAGGCCCCGAGGCTGCCCAACGCATTATTGCCCGACAGTTGGTCGAGGCCCGGCACACTATTGCCCAGTTGCGAATAGTCGTTGCCGCTCAATTTGTTCTTGGCCAGGCCCAGCATGGCGCCCGTACCGCCGACCGCTTGCTCGGGGGTGATGTTCAGTTGCGAGGTCAGGGCGCTCAACAGGCCGGCCGTCTCGGACGACGGTGCAGCAGCGGCTGCCTTGTTGTTACCACCCTGCATGCCGGAAATGGCATTGGCCGCGTCGCCAAGGCTGAACCCTGCGGCGAGCACCGGGCCGGCTGCCAGGGTCATCAGGCAGGAAAGGGCGAAACCGCGTGAAATCTTCATCGAAACAACCTCTGGGTGTAGGAGCTAAAAGCAGGCGTTTGACTGACAGTCGGGAACGATTGTTCCCACACCAAGGTTAGTTCAGATTTATCTGCATCCGAATCGCCTCGGCCCGCGTATAGCCTGCATACGCCACTCGGAGTTGGATGGAATGAATGCCCAGGCTGAACTACCCTCCGCTTACCGCGTGCAGTCCCGTCACCCTCGAACGAGGGTCTGGAGAAGCCCTATTAGCGCCGATGATGCTGACCCATTGCGCCCTTTGCTGGCGCAATGTGCCCTAGGTAACCGCCAGGCATTCGAAACCCTCTACCGCAGCGTGTCGCCGCGCCTGCACGGCGTGGCCCTGCGTTTCATGGGCCGCCCTGACCTGGCCGAAGAGGTGTTGCAGGAAGCCTTCGTGCGCATCTGGTACAACGCCTCCCGCTACGAAGCGCACCTATCTGCGCCGATGACCTGGATGGTCAACATCACCCGCAACCTGGCCATCGACCAATTGCGCAAGCACCGTGAACAGCCGCTGGCCGAGGGTCAGCAAGACGCCTTGCTCGATGACGCCCCCAGCGCTCACGACCAACTCGACAACGAACGCCAAGCCCGCGCCTTGAACCGTTGCCTGGACACCCTCGACGGCATGCAACGCCAGTCGATCAGCGTGGCTTACTTCCAGGGCCTGTCGTGCTCGGAATTGGCCGAACACTTGGCCGCGCCCCTGGGCTCGGTCAAATCCTGGATTCGTCGCGGCATGGAACGCCTGCGCAGGTGCCTTGAATCATGAACTACCAGACCACCGCCCTGCGTCGCGCCCTCGCCGCCGACTATGCCATAGGCCTGATGCCCGCCACCGCGCGCCGGCGTTTTGATGCGCTACTTCTGGAGGATGCCGCACTACGCGTGGAACTCGGCCATTGGCAGGACGCGCTCGCCAGCCTGACCGGTGCCTTGCCCGAGCGAGCGGTGCCGGCGCATGTCTGGGAAGGCATCAAGGCACGCATAGAGCCGCAGGTGCTGCATGTGCCGGCGAAAAAACCGTTCTGGATGAACCTGCGCCTGCAGGCGGCGGCGTTTGGCATCGTCATTGCTGTGCTGGTGGGCGTGCTCTACCAGCGCGACCTGGGAATGGAATACAACGCCACGCTGGTCGCCGCCAACCAGCAACCGGCGCTGCAGATCAAGGCGTTTGCCGACCACCTACAAGTCGAGCCGCTGACATTGGCCGCTCTTGAGCCGACACGCGCCCTGGAACTGTGGGCCATTCCTGCCGGGGGCAAGCCGATATCACTGGGCCTGGTGCCAGTGGCGGGCAAAGGTCGAATCGCGTTGAACAAAACGCAGCAGGCGCTGCTGAAAACACCGCTGACCCTCGCCGTCAGCCTGGAGCCACAAGGGGGCTCGCCTACCGGCCAACCGACCGGGCCGGTGCTGTATCAGGGTCAATTGGCATCACTTTGAGGTGAGATGGCGCCAGGAACCCGGCGCGCAGACTGTTAGATCTGTGGGAGGGCTTGCCCCTCCCACATCTGGAACGCGGTATCCCAGGGATTTAAGCCGCGCTGAACAGTTTGTGCGGATCAATCACAAACTTCTTCGGCACACCCGCATCGAACTCGCCATACCCGCGTGGCGCATCATCCAGGCTGATCACCTGCACACCCACGATTTCGGCAATGTTGATACGGTCCCACATGATCGCCTGCATCAGCTGGCGGTTGTACTTCATCACCGGCGTTTGCCCAGTGTGGAAGCTGTGGGATTTAGCCCAGCCCAAACCAAAGCGAATGCTCAGGCTGCCCATTTTTGCGGCGGCATCCACGGCACCCGGATCTTCGGTGACGTAGAGGCCTGGGATACCGATCTTGCCCGCCACGCGCACCACGCCCATCAGCGAGTTGAGTACGGTGGCCGGGGCTTCTGCCTTGACCCCTTCATGGCCGTGGCCCCGGGCTTCGAAGCCCACGGCATCGACGGCGCAGTCCACTTCCGGCTCGCCCAGCAGTGCGGCGATCTGTTCGTGCAGCGGGGTGTCCTTGGACAGGTCGGCAATTTCGAAACCCTGGGCCTTGGCGTGGGCCAGGCGGACCGGGTTGACGTCGCCGATGATCACCACGGCAGCGCCCAGCAGGCGGGCGGAAGCGGCAGCCGCCAGGCCCACAGGACCGGCACCGGCGATGTAGACCGTGCTGCCTGGGCCAACGCCGGCAGTGACGGCGCCGTGATAGCCGGTCGGGAGAATGTCGGAGAGGCAGGTCAGGTCGCGGATTTTCTCCATGGCCTTGTCGCGATCCGGCAGTTTGAGCAGGTTGAAGTCGGCGTACGGCACCAGTACGTATTCGGCCTGGCCGCCGGTCCAGTCACCCATGTCGACATAGCCGTAGGCGCCACCGGCACGGGCCGGGTTGACGGTCAGGCACACGCCAGTGTGTTGCTCTTTGCATGAGCGGCAGCGGCCGCAGGCTACGTTGAACGGTACGGAAACCAGGTCGCCGATTTTCAGGTTCTCGACGTCGCTGCCCTTCTCGATCACTTCACCGGTAATTTCATGACCGAGCACCAGGCCGGTCTGGGCAGTGGTACGGCCACGCACCATGTGTTGGTCGGAGCCGCAGATGTTGGTGGAGACCACGCGCAGGATGACGCCGTGCTCGATCTTCCTGCCACGGGGGTCCTGCATTTTGGGATAGTCGATTTTCTGTACTTCGACCTTGCCGTTGCCGAGATACACGACACCACGATTACCAGACATGCTTTCACCTCGCTGTTGTTTTTATGGAACTGCGTTGCCCAGGGAGGCAGCGCGTTAAGTGCTCGGGTACAGATGCTGTTCTTGCGTTGTTAGTGAGGGCCTCATCGGGGGCAAGCCCCCTCCCACATTCGACCGCATTCCAAAGGTGGGAGGGGGCTTGCCCCCGATTGGCGCCAGTCAGAGCACCACCGTCCGATTGGCATTCAAAAACACCCGCCGCTCAATGTGATACCCCACCGCCCGGGCCAACGTCAGCCCTTCGATATCCCGCCCCTTGGCAATCAAGTCCTCGGGATAGTGGCTGTGGTCCACCACCTCCACGCCCTGGGCGATGATCGGGCCTTCGTCCAGGTCGTTGTTGATGTAATGCGCCGTAGCGCCTACCAGCTTTACACCCTTGTTGTACGCCTGGTGATACGGCTTGGCGCCCTTGAACCCCGGCAACAACGAGTGGTGAATATTGATGGCCTTGCCATCCAGCTTGCGGCACAGCTCCGGCGACAGCACTTGCATGTAGCGCGCAAGAATCACCAATTCGGCGCCGGTGTCTTCCACCACTTGCCACACCTGACGCTCCTGGGACGGTTTGTCGTTGGGGTCGAGGGGGAAATGGTAGTAGGGAATCTGGTGCCAGTCGGCCAACGGTTTCAGATCGGGGTGATTGGACACCACCGCGACCACGTCCATCGACAGCTGGCCGATGCGCTGGCGGTACAGCAGGTCGTTGAGGCAGTGATCGGCCTTGGAGACCATGATCACCACTTTTGGCCGGTAGTTCGGCGCCGTCAGCTCGAAGATCATGCCGAAGGCTTCACCCCGCGTGGCCAGGCCATCGCGGAACGCCTGCTCGTCAAAACCGTCGGGCTGGCGGAATTCCACGCGGATAAAGAACCGGCCCGAAAGCCGATCATCGAACGAGTGATGCTCAGTGACGTAGCAACCCTGTTCGAACAGGTAGCGGGTGACCGCGTCCACCGTGCCGAGCACGCTGGGGCAGTCGGCGGTCAAAATCCATGTATCGGGTGCGCGGCTCATAGTGCAATCCTCAGGCCCTTGTGGCGAGGGGGCTTGTCCCCCGTTGGGCTGCGAAGCAGCCCTTAAACCTGCTGCTCGGTTATTTCATGATAAATGCGCTGACTGTATTGGGACCGCTGCGCGCTCCAACGGGGGACAAGCCCCCTCGCCACAACAGCCCTCTTGTGCTCATTCAATCAGGCTTGGACGCTCAGGCCGAACTCGGCCGAGGCATCCTGCAACCACAACCACCAGTAGTCCGAGAAGCTGCGACGGATCAGCAGCTCCCAGGTGTCTTCAGCCGTGTGGCGGATCACCAGTTGCGACTTGGCGAACACCGTGCCCACTGCCTTGCCCACCGGGAAGTTGTTGGGGTGCACGTCGTAGCTGGTGGACTTCATCAGCACATCGCGCACGTTCGGGCCGCTGAGTTCGAGGATCTGCTGGCCGCCGCTGACATTGACGACCTGGATATGCAGGTCGCCCAGGGCGGCGCGCAGGTTTTGCTCGGCGGCGAATTCTTCACCGCTCGGCACGATCAGCAACCACTCATCCGGGCCGAGCCATTGCAGGCTGGTTTCGCCCTTGACGATCACTTGCAGGGCTCCCGGCAACTCGATGCCGACAGCTTTGTGCACGCCGGCGGCGAAGGCTGCGTCATGGCCGTCGCCACGAATAGTCAGGTGGCCCAGGAGTTTCTTTTCACGCACGGTCACACCGGCGTTCTTGCGGCCCTTGCCGACCAGGCTGGCGAGGTCGGCATGGTGCAGCGACGACTCGGCCTTGGCGCCGGAGGTGGGGCGTTGTTGGTAAACATTGGCTGCTGTCATAAAGCACCTGTTCTAAATGCTGTGGTGTCTGTTCTGGCCTCATCGGGGGCAAGCCCCCTCCCACAGGGGAATGCATTTCAACATGTGGGAGGGGGCTTGCCCCCGATACAGGCGACTCGATCCATCAGATGTTCTGGCGATCGCCTTTCGGGTCGAAGAACACCGAAGAAACAATCTCCGCCTCGATCACGCTGCCATCGGCCTGCGGTGAGAACACCCGCTCGCCGATACGCTTCAAGCCACCCTTCACCACCGCCATCGCGAACGAATAGCCGAGGGAGTTGTGGGCATAGCTTGAGGTGACGTGACCGACCATCTTCATCGGGATCGACTGCTTCGGATCAAACACCAGTTGCGCGCCTTCCGGCAGCCACACCTTCGGATCGACCGGCTTCAAGCCCACCAGTTGCTTACGCTCTTCACGCACGCAGTCTTCACGGTTCATGCCGCGCCAGCCGATCCACGAGAACGGTTTAGTGCGGCCCACACACCAGCCCATGTTCAGGTCGTCCGGGGTCATCGAGCCGTCGGTGTCCTGGCCGACAATGATGAAGCCCTTCTCGGCCCGCAGCACGTGCATGGTCTCGGTGCCGTACGGCGTCAGGTTGTACTTCTTGCCGGCGTCGACAATTTTTTCCAGCACGCCCATGGCGTAGTCGGCCTGCACGTTGATTTCGTACGACAGCTCACCGGTAAACGAAATGCGGAACACCCGCGCCGGTACGCCGCCCACCAGGCCTTCCTTCCAGGTCATGAACGGAAAACCGTCCTTGTCCAGATCGATGTCGGTGACTTCGGCCAGCAGCTTGCGGCTGTTGGGGCCAGACAGCGTCATGGTCGCCCAGTGGTCGGTGACCGAGGTGAAGTACACCTTGAGGTCTGGCCATTCGGTCTGTTGGTAGATTTCCAGCCACTGCAGCACGCGTGCCGCGCCGCCAGTGGTGGTGGTCATCAGGAAGTGGTTGTCGGCCAGGCAGGCAGTCACGCCGTCGTCGAAGACCATGCCATCTTCCTTGCACATCAGGCCATAGCGCGCCTTGCCCACGTCGAGCTTGGTCCAGGCGTTGGTGTAGATGCGGTTGAGGAACTCCCGCGCGTCGGGGCCCTGGATGTCGATCTTGCCGAGGGTGGACGCGTCCAGCAGGCCGACGCTGTCGCGTACGGCCAGGCATTCGCGCTTGACTGCGGTGTGCAGGTCTTCACCGTTGCGTGGGAAGTACCACGGGCGTTTCCACTGGCCGACATCTTCAAACTCGGCGCCGTTCTTCACGTGCCAGGCGTGCAGCGCGGTGTAGCGCACCGGCTCGAAGATGTGCCCACAGTGACGGCCCGCTACCGCGCCAAAGGTGACCGGCGTGTAGTTGGGACGGAACATGGTGGTGCCCATCTGCGGGATGGTCACGTTCAGCGAACGGGCGGCAATGGCCAGGCCGTTGACGTTGCCCAGCTTGCCCTGGTCGGTACCGAAGCCCAGCGCGGTGTAGCGCTTGACGTGCTCGACCGACTCGAAACCTTCGCGGGTCGCCAGTTCGATGGCGGCGGCGGTCACGTCGTTCTGCAGGTCGACGAATTGCTTCGGCGCTCGTGCTGTGGGCTTGTCGTGTGGCACTTGGTAAATAGCCAAAGTCGGCTCTTCCAGGCGGCTCAAGGCTTTTGGCAAGGTACCTTCCACGGGCGCGAAACCGGCTTCGCTGGCAGCGCGCACGCCGCCTTCAAAACCATCCGCCAGGGAGTCGCCAAGGCCGTAGACGCCGTTGATGCCACCGACGCACACGCGTTTCTGCGGCGCTTCGCCCGGTACAAAACCGAGGATATCTTCACGCCAGGTCGGCTTGCCGCCCAGGTGCGAAGCCAGGTGGACCACCGGGCTGTAGCCGCCGGAGCTGGCTACCAGGTCACACTCCAGCCATTCACCTGGGCTGGTGACTTTATGCGCTTTCACATCGATCGCGGCCACGCGGGCGGCGGTCACGTGCTTGCTGCCACGGGCTTCGATCACGGCGCTGCCGGTGAGGATACGAATGCCTTTGGCGCGGGCCTCTTCCACCAGCGCACCACGTGGGTTGTGGCGCACATCGGCCACCGCCACCACTGCAAGGCCCGCATCGAGCCAGTCCAGCGCAACGCGGTAGGCGTGGTCGTTGTTGGTCGACAGCACCAGTTTCTTGCCGGGTGCCACGCCGTAGCGACGCACGTAAGTGGAGACCGCACCGGCCAGCATGTTGCCCGGCACGTCGTTGTTGCCGTACACCAGCGGACGCTCGCACGCACCGGTCGCCAGCACCACACGCTTGGCGCGCACCCGGTGGATACGCTGGCGCACCACGCCAATCGGCGCACGGTCACCGAGGTGGTCGGTGAGGCGTTCGTGAATGGTCAGGAAGTTATGGTCGTGGTAGCCGTTGACAGTGGCACGAGGCAGCAGCACCACGTCCGGCAGCGCTTTCAATTCAGCGATGACGCTGGCAACCCATTCAGCCGCTGGCTTGCCGTCGAGGCTTTCACGCGAATCCAGCAGCGAACCGCCGAACTCTTCCTGCTCATCGGCGAGGATCACGCGGGCACCGCTGCGGGCGGCGGCCAGTGCGGCAGCCAGGCCAGCAGGGCCGGCGCCGACGACCAGCACGTCACAGTGACGGTTGAAGTTGTCGTAGGTGTCCGGATCATTCTCGGTCGGCGAGCGGCCAAGACCGGCGGCCTTACGAATGTACTTCTCGTACGTCATCCAGAACGATTGCGGGTACATGAAGGTTTTGTAGTAGAAACCCGGCGGCATCAGCTTGCCGCCGACCTTGCCGAGGATGCCCATCACGTCATTGTTGACGTTCGGCCAGCCGTTGGTGCTGGTGGCGACCAGGCCCTGGTACAGCGCCTGTTGGGTGGCGCGCACGTTGGGAATCTGGGTGGCTTCGGTGGCGCCGATCTGCAGCACCGCGTTCGGCTCTTCGGCACCGGCGGCAAAGATACCGCGCGGGCGCGAGTACTTGAAGCTGCGGCCAATGATATCGACGCCGTTGGCCAACAGGGCTGCGGCCAATGTGTCGCCTTCAAAGCCTTTGTAGGTCTGGCCGTTGAAAGTAAACGTCAGGACTTTATTACGGTCGATCCGGCCACCGTTGGACAGGCGATTGGTCTGGCTCATACCTTCTCTCCAGAGGCCTTGGCGGTGAATTGTGGCTTCTCACCGATCTTGTAGGTTTCAAGAATTTCGTAGGTCAGTGTGTCGCGGGTCGCGTTGAAGTACTGGCGGCAACCGGCGGCATGAATCCACAGCTCGTGGTGCAGGCCACGGGGGTTGTCGCGGAAGAACATGTAGTCGCCCCACTCTTCATCGGTGCAGGCATTCGGGTCCAGCGGACGCGGGATGTGCGCTTGGCCGGACGCGTGGAATTCCTCTTCGGAGCGCAGTTCGCCACAGTGAGGACAGAAGATATGCAACATAGGGAATTTCTCCTGTTAGTGGGCGACGGCCGCAGCGCCGTGTTCGTCGATCAACGCACCGTTGTGGAAACGGTCGATGGAAAAAGGTGCCGCCAACGGGTGCATTTCACCCTTGGCCAGGCTGGCGGCAAACACGTTGCCTGAGCCCGGCGTGGCCTTGAAGCCACCGGTGCCCCAACCGCAGTTGAAGAACATGTTCGGCACGGGAGTCTTGGAGATGATCGGGCAGGCATCGGGCGTGGTGTCGACGATGCCGCCCCACTGGCGGTTCATGCGCACGCGGGACAGCACCGGGAACATCTCGACGATGGCCTGGATGGTGTGTTCGATCACCGGGTACGAACCGCGCTGGCCGTAGCCGTTGTAGCCGTCGATACCGGCGCCGATCACCAGGTCGCCCTTGTCGGACTGGCTGATGTAGCCGTGCACGGCGTTGGACATGATCACGCTGTCGATAATCGGCTTGATCGGCTCCGACACCAGCGCTTGCAGCGGGTGGGATTCGATCGGCAGGCGGAAGCCGGCGAGCGAAGCCATGTGCCCGGAGTTGCCGGCGGTGACCACACCGACGCGCTTGGCGCCGATGAAGCCCTTGTTGGTTTCCACGCCGATGCACACGCCGTTTTCCTTGCGGAAGCCGATCACTTCGGTCTGCTGGATCAAATCCACGCCCAATGCGTCGGCGGCACGCGCGAAGCCCCAGGCCACGGCATCGTGACGGGCCACGCCACCACGCCGTTGCACGGTGGCGCCGAGCACCGGGTAGCGGGTGTTTTTCGAGCAGTCGAGGTACGGGATCTCGTCGGCCACTTGCTTGGCGTTGAGCAGTTCGCCGTCCACGCCGTTGAGGCGGTTGGCGCTGACGCGGCGCTCGGAATCACGGATGTCCTGCAAGGTGTGGCACAGGTTGTACACGCCACGCTGGGAGAACATCACGTTGTAGTTGAGGTCCTGGGACAGACCCTCCCACAGTTTCATCGCGTGCTCGTACAGGTGCGCCGACTCGTCCCACAGGTAGTTGGAACGCACGATGGTGGTGTTGCGCGCGGTGTTACCGCCGCCCAGCCAGCCTTTCTCGACCACGGCCACGTTGGTGATGCCGTGCTCTTTGGCCAGGTAATAGGCGGTCGCCAGACCATGCCCGCCGCCGCCGACGATGACCACGTCGTAGACCTTCTTGGGGGTCGGCGTGCGCCACATCTTCTGCCAGTTTTCGTGGTGGCTGAGGGAGTGCTTGAAGAGGCCGAAGCCCGAGTAGCGTTGCATAGTCATTACTCCAAAACCGCGCTCAGCGATAAACCGGGAAATCAGCGCACAGGGCAGACACGTGCTTGGCCACGTTGGCCTCGACATCGGCGTCGCCGAGGTTGTCGAGGATGTCGCAGATCCAGCCGGCCAGTTCGATGCACTGCGGCACTTTGAAACCACGCGTGGTCACCGCCGGGGTGCCGATGCGCAGGCCCGAGGTCACGAACGGCGACTGCGGGTCATTCGGCACGGCGTTCTTGTTGACGGTGATGTGGGCGCGACCGAGGGCGGCGTCCGCCTCTTTGCCGGTGAGGCCCTGACGGATCAGGCTGACCAGGAACAGGTGGTTATCAGTGCCGCCGGACACTACATCGTAGCCGCGTTTGATAAACACGCTGGCCATGGCCTGGGCGTTGTCGATCACTTGTTGCTGGTAAGCCTTGAAGCCTGGCTCCAGCGCTTCCTTGAAGCACACGGCCTTGCCGGCGATGACGTGCATCAGCGGGCCGCCCTGGGCGCCGGGGAATACGGCGGCGTTGAGTTTCTTTTCAATTTCTTCGTTGGACTTGGCCAGGATCAGGCCGCCGCGAGGACCGCGCAGGGTCTTGTGGGTGGTGGTGGTGACCACATCGGCGTAGGGCAGCGGGTTCGGGTACAGGCCGGCGGCAACCAGGCCGGCGACGTGGGCCATGTCGACGAACAGCAGCGCGCCCACTTTGTCCGCGATCTGACGGAAGCGTGGGAAATCCAGGGTCTTGGAGTAGGCGGAGAAACCGGCCACGACCATTTTCGGCTTGTGTTCGACGGCCAGGCGCTCGACTTCGTCGTAGTCGATCAGGCCGGTGTCGGTGTTGATGCCGTACTGCACCGCGTTGTACAGCTTGCCCGAGGACGACACTTTGGCGCCGTGGGTCAAGTGACCGCCGTGGGCCAGGCTCATGCCCAGGATGGTGTCGCCGGCATTGATCAGCGCCAGGTACACCGCGCTGTTGGCGGACGAACCGGAGTGCGGCTGCACGTTGGCGTAATCGGCGCCGAACAGCTGCTTGGCGCGCTCGATGGCCAGGGCCTCGACTTTATCCACATGCTCGCAGCCGCCGTAGTAGCGCTTGCCCGGGTAGCCTTCGGCGTATTTGTTGGTGAGGCCGCTGCCTTGGGCTTCCATCACGCGTTTGCTGGTGTAGTTCTCCGACGCGATCAGCTCGATATGATCTTCCTGGCGCTGTTCCTCGGCATTCATGGCCGCCAGCAGTGCGTCGTCATATCCCTGGATCTGGTCTTGTTTGCTGAACATCGCGTCTCTCCCAGCCTTTCGTATTGTTGAGGCCCGTGCAGGGCCCTTTGATGCGATGGTAGGGCTGGCGCAGGCAGGTCAAATGCCTACGCACGCCACGCAAAGGTGCGTTTACGACATAGCGGGAACAACGCGGAAAAAATGTGGGAGGGGGCTTGCCCCCGATTGCGGAGCGTCAGCCACTGCATCTGCAAGCTGGCCCACCGCTATCGGGGGCAAGCCCCCTCCCACCAGGGTTTATACGATGATCTGGCGGATGAGTAGCAGCAGCAGGAAATGCAGGGGATAGAGGGTGTAGGCCCAGCGACGCATGGCGGGTGGCGAGATGTTTTTCCCATGTCGCAATAAGACCAAGCCTGCCAATGGCGCAATCAGGCACGCAGCCAACCCCAACAGCGCCACAGGCGTGCCGCTATCGAGCAGGATTTGCCATTGATTGGCGGCGACACAGACCAAACCTGGCAATACGCTGAAATACCATGGGCGACTGAACACCAATAGCATAGCCAGCGGCAGCAAGACCCCAAACAAACCGAACATCAACTGCGCGGAAAACACGGCCGCAATCGTGACGGCAATTAGCGCCAATCCTCGATCAAAAAGCGCCTTCTGCTGCCATCCTCGGGCAACCAGCAAACCCAGCGCCAGGGTTGGCAACACATTCAACGTATCGGCATCCTCGATTAACATCCGATACGGCACCTCGCTGATCACGCTGAACAGCAACAACCAGCCCAGGTAACTCCCGCTCACCGGCGCGTTTTTCGCCCGGTGCAAATTCGCCGCAATCGCCAGGCAAAACCACGGAAATGCCAGGCGCCCCGGCACATACAGGCCATCCAGGCTTAAACCGACATAGCGCAGGTGGTCCAGCACCATACTCAACAGCGCCAGCCACTTGAGCAGATCCAAGGCGCCATCGCGGACACGTCCGACAGGCATCGTTCCAGTACCGTGCATAATTCCCCAGTGACTTTGCATTTACAGAGCGTGCGCACCCGCGACAATCTTGGTTACAGTGCGCACCAACATCGACCACAGGAATGGGCCATGACCGACAAGAGCCAACAATTCGCCAGTGACAACTATTCCGGCATCTGCCCGGAAGCCTGGGCCGCCATGGAACAAGCCAACCAGGGCCATCAGCGTGCCTACGGCGATGATGAATGGACCCACCGCGCCGCAGACGGTTTCCGCAACTTGTTCGAAACCGACTGCGAAGTGTTCTTCGCCTTCAACGGCACCGCCGCCAACTCGCTCGCGCTGTCTTCGCTGTGCCAGAGCTACCATAGCGTGATTTGCTCGGAAACCGCCCACGTCGAAACCGACGAATGCGGCGCGCCGGAGTTTTTCTCCAACGGCTCCAAACTGCTCACCGCCCGCACCGAAAACGGCAAGCTGACCCCGGACTCGATCCGCGAGATCGCCCTCAAGCGCCAGGACATCCACTACCCCAAGCCACGCGTGGTCACCCTGACCCAAGCCACGGAAGTCGGCAGCGTTTACACCCCGGAAGAAATCCGCGCCATCAGCGTCACCTGCAAAGAGCTGGGCCTGAACCTGCACATGGACGGCGCACGCTTCTCCAACGCCTGCGCGTTCCTCGGCTGCTCGCCCGCCGACCTGACCTGGAAAGCTGGTGTGGACGTGCTGTGTTTTGGCGGAACCAAGAACGGCATGGCCGTGGGTGAAGCGATCCTGTTCTTCAACCACAAGCTCGCCGAGGACTTCGACTACCGCTGCAAACAGGCCGGGCAGTTGGCGTCGAAAATGCGCTTTCTTTCGGCCCCGTGGGTGGGCCTGCTGGAAAACGACGCCTGGCTCAAACACGCACGCCATGCCAACCACTGCGCGCAACTGCTGAGCAGCCTGGTGGCGGATATTCCCGGTGTGGAGTTGATGTTCCCGGTGCAGGCCAACGGCGTGTTCCTGCAACTGTCGGAGCCGGCTATCGCAGCGCTGACGGCCAAGGGCTGGCGTTTCTATACCTTCATCGGCAAAGGCGGCGCGCGCTTCATGTGTGCGTGGGATACCGAGGAAGAGCGTGTAAGAGAACTGGCGGCGGATATTCGGAAAGTGATGGAAGCCTGATGCCACGGGCATTTCAGCCCGATTTCAGAGACTGTTTGTACGTATTTCTGACAGTATCTATCTAGCCCCTGCCCTGGATAAGATCTCGTCACCCCGAACGCAACGGACGCGTTGTTTCGGGGCTGACTGCCTGCCGAATAGTCGGCTGGAAATGGAAATCCCACAGAGGGCAACATCATGGAAATTCAATGCTACACGACTGATTCTCAGCTTCGATCCGAGGCCAACGCCACCCTCGTCGGCCTGGACGACCTGAGGAAACTGGCGAATGTTGGTGACACTATCATCGAGCCTTCAAGGCTCTTTACCGTCACCGGTAAAGAGTTCGAAATGACAGCATCCGGTGCGTACATCATCAACCTGTTCGTGCGTTAACCACTGACTGTGGGAGGGGGGCTTGCCCCCGATGGCGGTGGGGCATTAACCAATGCGCTGACTGACACACTGCTATCGGGGGCAAGCCCCCTCCCACATTTAGACCGGCTTCGTTAGTCAGAACTCGATACGCACATCACCCTTCGGCACGCTGCAGCACGACAGGATGTAGCCTTCGGCCTCATCTTCCTCGGTAATCCCGCCGTTGTGGTCCATCTCGACCTCGCCGCCCAGCTTCAGTACCTTGCACGTCCCGCAGATACCCATGCCACAAGCTTTTGGAATCAACAGGCCAAGCTTGGCTGCTGCTGCGTGCACGGTTTCGCCCGGCGCCACGCGAATGCTCTTGCCCGACGCAATGAACTCCACCTGGTGCAGATCCGCCAGGTCGATTTCCGGTGCGTCGGCGGCCTGCTCGGCTTGCTCCACCGCATCCGCACGGGCCTCCGGCGGCGTGGCGCCGAAGGACTCCTCGTGATACCGCGTCATGTCGAAACCCGCCACTTCCAGCAGGCGCTTCACCGCGTTCATATACGGCGTAGGCCCGCAGCAGAACACTTCGCGCTCGAGGAAGTCCGGCACCATCAGTTCGAGCATCTTGTGGTTCAGGTAACCGCGATAACCGGCCCATGGCTCACCCAACCCGTGTTTCTCGCAGATCAGGTGCAGGCTGAAGTTGTCGATCCGCGACGCCATGTGCTCCAGCTCGCGGTGGTAAATGATGTCTTTGGGCGAGCGGGCGCTGTGGATAAACGTCATGTCGACGTTGGCGTTGGTGTCGTAGAACCAACGGGCCATGGACATCACCGGCGTGATGCCGACGCCGCCGCTGAGGTACAACACTTTCGGGCTAGGAAAGTCGATGGCATTGAACAGGCCCACCGGTCCGTGTACCGCGAGCTCCTGGCCCTCGTGCAACGTGTCATGCAGCCAGTTGGAAACCTTGCCGCCCGGCACGCGCTTGATGGTCACCGAGAAGCTGTACGGCACCGACGGTGAGCTGGAAATGGTGTAGGAGCGCATGATCGGCTGGCCTTCGATCTCCAACTCCAGGGTGACGAACTGCCCTGGCTTGAAGAAGAACAGGATCGGCTGGTCGGCCATAAAGCAAAAGGTGCGCACGTCCCAGGTTTCCTGGATGACTTTGACGCACCGGACGATGTGCCGACCATTGGCCCAGGTCTGGGTGGTTACCGGATTCAGGAAATTATTGGACATGTTGTTCTCCACCGCCGACGTCGGCCTTATGGTGGCGATTCTGCGTAACGCCGGAACCACCCATTTACCTATCTGCGACATTCACATACTTATCGCGACCAGCCCCCAACGACCTAGGGTTGCGCGTCGGGAACAGATTGGGCCATGTCGCCCATGGATAAGGTTCTGACGTTGCGCGGCCCCACACTCGCTCCCAACAACGACGCTTTCTTTATGCCTTGCGTAGTACAACCGTAGCCACTATTCGCCGGCCACACAGAATGGCCATGAGGACACACACGATGGACGTCACCGCAACCTTAAGCTTGGGCGATCCGCTGGAACCCGCACGCAAGGCCACCGCGCAGATGCTGCAAGAGCGCGAGCGCACTTTCTCGCTGCCGCAGCCGTTCTACTCTGATGAGCGACTGTTTGATATCGACATGCAGGAGATCTTCCAGAAAGAGTGGTTGATCGCCGGCATGACCTGCGAAATCCCCACCAAGGGCAACTACCTGACCCTGCAAGTGGGCAAAAACCCGATCATCGTGATCCGTGGCGCCGAAGGCGTGGTGCATGCGTTCCACAACGTGTGCCGCCACCGTGGTTCGCGCTTGTGCACCAGCGACAAGGGCAAGGTCGCCAAACTCGTATGCCACTACCATCAGTGGACCTACGAACTGGACGGTCGCCTGCTGTTCGCCGGCACCGAGATGGGCGCCGACTTCGACATGAAGCAGTACGGCCTCAAGCCAGTGAATGTGAAGACCGCCGGCGGCTACATCTTCATCAGCCTGGCCGAGAACCCGCCAGCCATCGATGACTTCCTGTCGACGCTGAACCACTACATGGAACCCTACGACATGGAGAACACCAAGGTGGCGGTGCAAACCACCTTGATGGAAAAAGCCAACTGGAAGCTGGTGCTGGAAAACAACCGTGAGTGCTACCACTGCAACGCATCGCACCCGGAACTGCTGAAAACCCTGCTGGAATGGGACGACGTCACCGACCCACGCGCCGACCAGGCGTTCAAGGACCATGTGGCCGCCTCCGCCGCCGCCTGGGATGCCGAGAAGATCCCTTACGCCCACGCCAGCTTCGGCCTGCGTAACCGCATCGTGCGCATGCCGCTGCTCAAGGGCACCGTATCGATGACCATGGACGGCAAGCAGGGCTGCGCCAAGCTCATGGGCCGCATCAAGAACCCGGACCTGGGCTCGATGCGCATCCTGCACCTGCCTCACTCGTGGAACCACTGCATGGGCGACCACATCATCGTGTTCACGGTGTGGCCGATCAGCGCCCAGGAAACCATGGTCACCACCAAGTGGCTGGTGCACAAGGACGCCGTGGAAGGCGTGGACTACGACGTAGCGCGCATGCGCGAAGTGTGGGACGCCACCAACGACCAGGACCGTCGCCTGGCCGAAGAGAACCAGCGCGGCATCAACTCCACCGCCTACCAGCCTGGCCCGTATTCCAAGACCTATGAGTTCGGCGTGGTGAACTTCGTGGATTGGTACAGCGAGCGCATGCTGAACAACCTGGGCGCAGCACCGGCACCGTACCTCAAAGGCGTGCCTGTACAGGGATAAACCGCTTTTTGTAGTGAGCGGGCTTGTCCCGCGTTGGGCGGCGCAGCCGCCCTGAAACCAGACACCGCGACCTGCCTGGCAGAGCGCGGTGTTTTTATTGGGGCGGCTGCGCCGCCCAGCGCGGGGCAAGCCCGCTCACTACAAATAATCTGCCCATGCCGCAAGCTGGGTATTTTTTGATCACTTCCTTGTAAGCCAGGTGTTACCTGGGCTGTGAAGCAGCACCAACATCTTATCCACAGAAACGCGCACAGACTTTGTGGGCAACTGTGCTGCGCACTGTGGAAAACTCGCCGTGACCCCAGGTAATTCGAGAATAGGCACAATCGATCATTTTTTGACCACACCGATCAAACCCTGTGTTTACGGGCCTTTTATCGGATAGCGAACATGTTATCCACATAACCGCCAACAGACTTTGGGGGCAACTTTTAATCCTTTGTGGAAAACCCAATAAAGACCATGAAAATCAAGGCTTCCACTGACATTTTCATGCCAAATGCGCGATTCTGGTCATATTTTAATCACCCCCACCAAAGCCTTTATTTATAAGGGCTAGAGCCGACAGCGAACATCTTATCCACAGAAGCGCCAACAGACTTTGGGGGCAACTCTGCATCGGAGAATCAGCTTGATCGGCGAAAAACCTGAATAAAAACCGTCAGTTAGCCTGGTTGTTTTTCGTACAGAGGGCTGGAGAGCTTGAAATACAAGGGGTGCGGACAGCCGCGAACAGGTTATCCACAAGTGGATCAACAGGGATTGTGGGTAAGAACCCTGTAGGAGGAGGCAAGCCCCCTTCTACAGTCTGGGTTCAGCGCACCACGCCTTCTTCGATGAGTAGCTTGAGAATGGCCTCTGCGCCCGCCTCAGGGCTCAGGCCTTTGAGCACCTGCCCACCACCGCCACTGGCCTTGGCCGTTGCAGCCTTCATACGGTCAGCGCCGCTTTTGGCCTTGATCACCTTGAGGCGCTTGGGCCGTGGCTTGGCCGGCTGCAACACCGCAGCATTGAACAACTCATCCTCTTCAATCTGGACGTCATGCGCCGCCAACTCGCCGCGCTGCGCCGGGCCGTAGGCGCTTTGCCGTGGCTTGGGCGCAGCGTTATCCACGGTCGCCAGGAACGGCAAACGCACCTTCAAGCGCCGCCGCTGACCACGGGGCAAGGCTTGCAGCACATGGGCCACGCCGCCCTCAATGGACTCCACCTGCGCCAGCCCGACGATCAGCGGCCAGCCCAGTTGCTCGGCCAGCAGGAACGGCAGCATGCCCGAGCCTTCACCGGTTTCGGCCTGGCTGCCGGCGAGCACCACCTGGGCACCGGCATCGCGCAGGTACTCGCTGAGCACCGGCAACGCATCGCTGCCCGCCGGTTGCTCCAGCACATGCAATTGCGGCAGGCCCATGCCCAGGTAGCTGCGCAAGGTCGGTTCGGCGATGTTGCCGGCGTGCAACACCTGCAACTTATCCCCCGCCATTTGCAGGCCCAGTTCCACGGCACGCGCATCCTGCTCGGCACGGCGCGGGCGCCCGGAGGTAGGGTGGGCGCCGATGGACACCAGGCTGATTACATTCGTGTTCATGACCATATCCTTAAGCTGCATCGCGCTTGGCGCCATTGCGGTAGGCCTCGACCGCTGCGATCAAGGCGTGCAGTATTGCGGCGCTTTCGCCGATCACCGACAGGTCGGCACGCTTGATCATGTCGCAGCCAGCGTCGAGGTTGATCGCCACCACCTTGTCGCAAGCACCGATGCCTTGCAGGTGCTGGATCGCCCCGGAAATACCCACGGCCACGTAGACCCGCGCCGTGACCCAGGTGCCGCTGGCGCCGACCTGGCGATCGCGCGCCATGAAGCCATCGTCCACCGCCACCCGCGAGGCGCCTTCGGTGGCGCCCAGGGCGGCGGCGGTCTGGTGGAACAGCGCCCAGTCCTTCACGCCGTTGCCGCCGGAGAAAATGAACTCTGCCTCGGCCATCGGAATCGCCGCCGGGTCCACCGCCACCGCGCCGAGGTCTTCGATGCGTGGCAGGCTGCGCGCCAGGGCTGTGGATAACTCTACGGGCAGCACTTCGTGACGGGTCTCGCTGACCGGGTCGGCACATTCGGCAGCCGCCAGGATCAAGCGCGGCAGTGGCCGAGCCAAGTCTTCCTGGCCAGCACCGGCACGGCCGATGCACTCGTCACCCTTGATCTGCCACACCCGCGTGGCCGGGCGCTCCTTGAGGCTGGCGGCAAAGCGCCGACCCAACTCGCCCCCCCCGCTGCGGCTGTCCGGCAGCAGCCAGTGGCGCGGGTTGAGCTGGTTATCCACAGCCCGCAGGCCCTGGACGCGTTGCTCCGGTGAATAACCGTCGAATGCATGGCCTTCCAGCACCAGCAAACGGTCGACACCCGCCGTGGCAAACGCACTTTCCTTGTGTTCACCAAACACCACCGCCAGCACCGCGCCGTCGCTGCCGGCCAGTTGCCGTGCCAGGCCAAGCAGGTCGCGGTCGTGACTGCTCAGGCGGCCGCCGACCATGTCCGGTACCACGTTGATGTAGAACGCGGGGGCTGCAATCTGATGCAGCGGCAATTGCACTTCCACCGCTGCCGTACGTTTGGCCGCACCGCCCTGCTGGGCGCCACTGCGGTCGATGCGCTTGATGCCGTTGGGGCCGATAAAACCGACGCCATGCACATTCTTGCGGATGACGCCGTTAGGCCCCATCCAGCTGTGCTGCACCGGTTGCATTGCCGCATGCAGCGGGTGCAGGCGGTTGCGGGCGATCCATTCGGCCCGTGGGTCGCGGCGGATAATGTCGCTCATCAGTGCACCTCCGCAGGTTCACGCTTGAGTGGGGCTTTGGCCGGTGCAGCGCCTTCCAGCAATGCGTCGGCCACCAGCTCGGCAATGTCCTTGATCAATGGGCGCGGCTCGACCACGCCTTCCAGCATCGCGGTGCATTGCGGGCAACCCACGGCCACCAGCTCGGCACCGGTTTCGCGGATGTCTTCCATGCGCATATCGGGGATACGTTGCTTGCCGGGAATGTCAGTGATCGGCGCACCGCCACCACCGCCGCAGCAGCGTGAACGGAAGCCCGAGCGTTGCATCTCCTTGACCTCGATGCCCAGCGCTCGCAGCACTTGGCGCGGCGCCTCGTATTCGCCGTTGTAGCGGCCCAGATAACAAGGGTCGTGATAGGTCACGCTGTTGCCTTTGTGCAGCCCCAGGTTCAGCGCGCCCTCACCGATCAACTCGGCCATGAAGGTGC
Organism: Pseudomonas sp. CYM-20-01; assembly: GCF_023169845.1. Classification (NCBI taxonomy): domain Bacteria; kingdom Pseudomonadati; phylum Pseudomonadota; class Gammaproteobacteria; order Pseudomonadales; family Pseudomonadaceae; genus Pseudomonas; species Pseudomonas sp. CYM-20-01. Next base: position 6,377,740 of record NZ_AP025169.1, read on the forward strand.
TGTGGTGCTGCACCACGTAGTTGCCGTTGAAGGCGCCGTACTCGTTTTTCAGCACATGGAAGCTGTGCGGGTCGCAGGTGACGATGCGCTTGAAGCTGTACTTGGCCAGGGTCTGGATATTGCGCGAAGCCAGCAGTTGGAAGGTCGCTTCATCGCCCAGGCGCCGGGCGACGTCGCCGCTGTCGCGTTCTTCCAGGCCGAGCACGGCAAAGTCGACCTTGGCCGCTTTCAGCACTTTGACGAAGGCGCGCAAGGTGCGTTGGTTGCGCATGTCGAACGCGCCATCACCGACCCAGAACAGCACCTCGGCACTACCTTTTTCGCTAAGCAATGGCAGGTTCAAATCCGCCGCCCAGTTCAGGCGGCCACCCGGCGCGAAGCCGCCAGGGTTGTCGGTGGCGATCAGGTTTTCCAGGACTTCGGCGCCCTTGTTCGGCGTGGCGCCCTTTTCCAAGGTGAGGTGGCGGCGCATGTCGACGATGGCGTCTACGTGCTCGATCATCATCGGGCACTCTTCCACGCAGGCACGGCAGGTGGTGCACGACCACAGGGTCTCGGCGTCCACCAGGCCGTTGACGATCGGCTGGTGCGGGTTGCCGCCGTGCTCGCCCACGGGTTTGCCCGGATACGGGCTGCCGGCGAACCTGGCATCGGTGCCGCCAGCCAGGCCGACCACCATGTCCTGGATCAGCTTTTTCGGGTTCAGCGGCTGGCCGGCGGCGAACGCCGGGCACGCGGCTTCGCACTTGCCGCACTGCACGCAGGCGTCGAAACCGAGCAGTTGGTTCCAGGTGAAATCCTTGGGTTTCTCCACACCCAGGGGCGCAGTCTTGTCACTGAGGTCCAGCGGTTTCAACCCGGTGGAACGCCCACCGCCAAAACGCTCGGCGCGGCGGTGCCAGGCCAGGTGCAGGGCACCGGCAAAGGCGTGTTTCATCGGGCCGCCCCAGGTCATGCCGAAGAACATCTCGCTCACGCCCCATAACACGCCCACGCCCAGCAAAGCGGCGAGCAACCAGCCACCGAAGTCTGCTGGCAAAATCCCGGCCACCGGCAGGGTCACCAGGAAGAAGCTCACCGAGAACGCCATCAGGCTTTTCGGCAGGCGCATCCACGGGCCTTTCGACAGGCGCGACGGCGGGTTGCGCCGACGCAGATAGACGAAGGTGGCGCCGACAAACATCAGCACCGAGGCCAGCAGCAAGGCGTAGCCGAGGATACGGTTGTGCAGGCCGAAACCGTGGACCAGGATCGCCAGCAATGCCGACAGCACAAAGCCCAGTGCCGTGGCGACGTGAGTGTTGGCGATGTACTTGTCACGGGCGACCACGTGGTGCAGGTCGACCATGTAGCGCTTGGGCATGGCCAGCAGGCCGCCCAGCAGGTCGACTTTGGACGCGCGGCCACGGCGCCACATGTTCACCCGGCGCAGGGCGCCGAGGACGGCGAGGCCCAGGGCGGCAAACAAGAGAATAGGCAGCAAGGTGTTCAACATGGTGAAGCTCCCACAGACCACACAGGTCTACTGTGAAACCGGCCTTAATGTGGGAGGGGGCTTGCCCCCGATGGCAGTGGGTCAGCTACAGCTGTATCAACTGACACTAAGCCATCGGGGGCAAGCCCCCTCCCATATTTGACCGCGTTCACCTCATCAAAAGTCTTTGCAGAGGCGCAGGGCGTCGTAGATCGCAGCGTGGGTATTACGCTGCGCCACACAGTCGCCGATGCGGAACAGCAAGTACCCATCGCCCGTCTCGCTCAGGCACGGCTGCGGCTTGATCGCGAACAAGGCCTCGACGTCGATCTGGCCTTTGTTGCGCGAGCCTTCCTTGAGCGCGTAGTAGATGGCTTCATCCGGACGCACGCCGTTCTCCACCACCACCTGATCGACCACCCGCTCCTCTTTGGCGCCGGTGTATTCGTTCTCCAGCACCGCCACCAGCTTGTCGCCCTCGCGGTAGACCTTTTCCAGCATCATGTCGCCGGTCATGATCACTTCCTTGGGGTACATGCTGCGGTAGTAGGTCGGGAACGACGTACCGCCGATGGCCACGCCCGGCTTGATGTCGTCGGTGACGATCTCGACCTGGCTGCCTTTGTCCGCCAGGAAATCCGCCACCGACATACCGGTGAATTCGCAGATGGTGTCGTACACCAGCACGTTCTTGCCCGGCGCCACCTTGCCGTCGAGCACGTCCCAACTGCTCACCACCAAACCTTCGGCGGCGCCCCAGTGTTCGTTCTGCTCCACATTCGGGTGCCCGCCCACCGCCAGCACTACCACATCGGGGCGCAGGTCCAAGATGGTGTCGGCATCCGCCGCCACGCCCAGGCGCAGGTCGACTTTCAGGCGCGCCAGCTCCAGCTGATACCAGCGGGTGATGCCGGCGATCTGGTCACGCTGCGGCGCTTTCGAAGCGGTGGTGATCTGCCCACCGATAAATTCTTTCTTCTCCAGCAGGGTCACATCATGGCCACGTTCGGCGGCCACGCGCGCGGCTTCCATCCCGGCAGGACCGGCACCGACCACCACGACCTTGCGTTTGACGCCGGTGGTTTTTTCGATGATATGCGGCACGCCCATGTATTCACGGGAGGTCGCGGCGTTCTGGATGCACAGTACGTCCAGGCCCTGGTATTGGCGGTCGATGCAGTAGTTGGCGCCGACGCATTGCTTGATCTGGTCGATCTGGCCCATCTTGATCTTGGCGATCAGGTGCGGGTCGGCGATATGTGCACGGGTCATGCCGACCATGTCCACGTAACCGCCTTCCAAAATGCGCGTGGCCTGGTTCGGGTCCTTGATGTTCTGCGCGTGCAGCACCGGGACCTTGACCACTTCCTTGATACCGGCGGCCAGGTGCAAAAACGGCTCCGGTGGATAACTCATGTTGGGGATCACGTTGGCCAGGGTGTTGTGGGTGTCGCAACCCGAGCCCACCACGCCGATGAAATCGAGCATGCCGGTGTCGTCGTAATACTTGGCGATCTGCTTCATGTCCTCGTGGGACAAACCGTCCGGGTGGAACTCGTCACCGCACAGGCGCATGCCCACGCAGAAGTCGTCACCGACCTCGGCACGCACGGCCTTCAGCACTTCCAGGCCGAACTTCATGCGGCCTTCGAAGCTGCCGCCCCATTCGTCGGTCCGCTTGTTGACCCGCGGGCTCCAGAACTGGTCGATCATGTGCTGGTGCACGGCGGACAGTTCCACCCCGTCCAGGCCACCGGCCTTGGCGCGGCGCGCGGCCTGGGCGTAGTTGCCGATCACGCGCCAGATTTCTTCCGGTTCGATGGTCTTGCAGGTGGCGCGGTGCACCGGCTCACGCACGCCGGACGGCGACATCAGCGTCGGCCAGTTGAAGCCGTCCCAACGCGAGCGACGGCCCATGTGGGTAATCTGGATCATGATCTTGGCACCATGCTTGTGCATGGCGTCAGCCAGGTTCTGGAAGTGCGGGATGATGCGGTCGGTGGACAGGTTCACCGAGCTCCACCATTCCTGCGGGCTGTCGATGGCCACCACCGAGGAGCCACCGCAGATTGCCAGGCCGATACCGCCCTTGGCTTTCTCTTCGTAGTACTTCACATAGCGGTCAGTGGTCATCCCGCCGTCGGTGGCATACACCTCGGCGTGGGCGGTACTGAGCACGCGGTTGCGGATGGTCAGTTTGCCGATCTGGATCGGCTGGAACATTGCTTCGAAAGCCATGGCACGGTCCTCGGCTTACAACGGCTTGACGGTGAACAGGCCGTCATCGTGGCCCTCTTCGGAGCCTCCGTAGACTTGTTCGGCCACAGTGCGGATCTTGCTGCCACGGGCCTCAAGAATCTGGTCCATGGCACCGGCAAACCAGCCGGTGAACATGTAGTCGACCTTGCGCCCGACCTTGCCGTACACGTAGACGAACGCCGAGTGTTCGAGCTTGACGCTGGCGGTGCCTTTGTCGAGGTCGATGTCCTGGATCTTGAACAGGCCCCAGCCGCGTTGCGACAGGCGCTTCATGTAGTGCTCGAACACCGCGACGCCTTCCAGGCCGTGGCATTCGGCTTCTTTCTCGCACCAGTGCCAGGCGGACTTGTAGCCGGCCTTGTAGAGGATTTCGGCGTAAGCCTCGGCGCCCAGCACTTCTTCGATGCCCATGTGGTTGTTGACGAAGAAATGGCGCGGCACGTACAGCATCGGCAGGGCGTCGGAAGTCCAGACACCGGTTTCGCTGTCGACTTCGATAGGCAATTGCGGGGCGATCTTGGCCATGGAAACTTAACTCCAGAAAATTCTTGTGTAGTGCCCCGGCGCGGATGGCCGGGGAAGAAGATGCGGTGGCGGTGGCTTACTCGCCCCAGACGTCCTTGAGGACGTTGACCCAGTTCTCGCCCATGATCTTGCGCACCACACGCTCAGGGTGGCCGCGTTTGAGCAGGGTCTCGGTGAGGTTGGGGAACTCGCCCACGGTGCGGATGCCCAGCGGGTTGATGATCTTGCCGAAGCTGGTCAGGCGGCGTGCATAGCCCTTGTCATGGGTCAGCATTTCGAAGAAATCCTGGCCATGGCCCTGGGTGAAGTCGGTGCCGATGCCGATGGCGTCTTCGCCGACGATATTCATGGTGTATTCGATGGCTTCGGCGTAATCGTCGATGGTCGAATCGATGCCCTTGGCCAGGAACGGCGCGAACATGGTCACACCGACAAAACCACCGTGGTCGGCGATGAACTTCAGCTCTTCATCGGACTTGTTGCGCGGGTGTTCTTTAAGGCCGGACGGCAGGCAGTGGGAGTAACACACTGGCTTTTTCGATTCGAGGATGACTTCTTCGGACGTCTTGGAACCCACGTGGGACAGGTCACACATGATGCCGACGCGGTTCATCTCGGCGACGATCTCACGCCCGAAGCCCGACAGGCCGCCGTCGCGCTCGTAGCAACCGGTGCCGACCAGATTCTGGGTGTTGTAGCACATCTGCACCACGCCGACGCCGAGCTGCTTGAAGATCTCGACGTAGCCCAACTGGTCTTCAAACGCATGGGCGTTCTGGAAGCCGAAGATGATGCCGGTCTTGCCCTGCTCCTTGGCTTTACGGATGTCCGCGGTGGTCTTCACCGGGATCACCAGGTCGCTGTTCTCACGGATCAGGGTCTGGCTGGCCACGATATTGTTGATGGTGGCCTGGAACCCTTCCCACACCGACACCGTGCAGTTGGCGGCGGTGAGCCCCCCTTTGCGCATGTCCTCGAACAGGTCGCGGTTCCACTTGGCAATAATCAGCCCGTCGATAACGATGCTGTCGGCGTGCAATTCGGCTGGGCTCATCAGGCGTCCCCTTATTGGCGATTCATGCGCCGAATCGTCTGCCGGCGCTTTGGGGCCAGCATATGCCCAGGGGCCGACAGAGCCGGGTGCAAAAACGACAGGGGAATTGCCGAAAGCGTCAATCCGCGACAAAGGCTGTTAAGAGAGGTCTGACTCGCGGCTGTTCTTTGTCTTACGCTTGAGCCAGAATTCGGGCATTACCTGATATGAGACGGCGCAATGAAATCGATTTTCCTGGCTTTGGCACTAATCGCAACCGGCGTCCACGCGGCTGAAGACACCGACAGCACGCCGTGCGACGGCATCGAAAACGACAAGCAAACCCTGGAATGCGCCACCTATAACAAAACCACCGCCGAACAACTGCTCAAAGACAACTATCAAGGCCTGCTCGAACGCATGGCGTCGACCTACGGCAGCGACAAGACCAAGCTGGCGGACATTACCGCTCGTCTGAAGGATGCCCAGCAGAAGTGGGAAAAACTGCGTGATGCTGATTGTGCCGTGGACACCTTCCCGGCGGTGACCGGCACCAAGGCCTATGCGATTGCACAGAATGACTGCCTGGCACGGATGAGTGATGAGCGGTCGGAGTTTTTGGAGTCGATTGGGCAAGAGTGACGGTTAAAAGGCCTTCCATATTGAGTTGAAGGCCATTTGCAGATGATCACGCTGAGTCTTGTCGATATTGAGGTCCGCGCAATGCTGGCCCCACTGCGATAAGGCCTCCATCGTCTGCTCGATGTAAAGGTCGGGCTCGAGAAAGCTGAAGAGTGCGCAGACCTTCTTGATCGCCTGACGTGATGGCTGGCCTGCACCTGCAAAAGCACAGGTGTGCTCATTCCCGCCACCGCTGGTAGTGGCAAACGTCAGGTCATAGGCTGGCGCCATCTGCCAGCCAGCCGAAGAGCCGAAGAAAGAGAAGTTTTTCGCGTGATCGTCGCGATTGTGTGCCAACGCATTGAAGACCATCAGCCGGGCCATTTTCTGCACATCCCCGGCGTTTTGGGTGATGGCGAAGGTCAGACGCAACAGGTCGCCGTAGTCAAGGCTGGGCATGCGGAAATCGGCATACAGGATCGCCGCGCTGGTCAGCATATGACGCTTGATGTGGCCGGTGCGGTCAAAGCGTCGAGTGCTGAAGAAACGTTCTACGCCGGTATCCGTCTGCACCTCGAGCAAGCTTGAATCCGAGACCTCGACCCCCGCGTTACGAGCGACCATGGCGTAGGCTTGCTCGATAGCGCCACTGTCGCGAGGCTCGTCCTGGCTGCGGAATTTGATCAACCAGTGTTCATAGCCTTCAGGCATATCGCCAAATGAAGAGATGGCCTGCGTCTTGTCGGCCGAAAGCCCAATCACCGCTTTTGGTCGCGCACCACCGGGAGAGCCGCCCGCCAGGCGCAATGACTCGATCACCTCATGCGTTTCCCCAGACAACACGTTTTGCGAAGCCTGGTAAAGGGAGGCCAGGTCCAACTCGCCTGGCTCTGGATCCTTCTCGAACATCGGCCTGTACTCCAGCGCCCCCATGCCCCGGTTGCCCATATAGGCCAGCCGGTCCAATGGGCGGATCGTACGCCGTTCAATCCCCAGTTCCATGCGAAAAAACCGGTCCATCAGCAACAGCCCCCAGCCATCGGGCAACGAATCGCTGAACGCTCCCGGCAGGCCACCGAACAGCAACGGGTCGGCCGCCAACTGAGGCGTAGAAGAGAAGTCCATGTACAGCGGCGCCAAGTTGAAGCCGTTCGCCAGCCAACCCGGATCATACGAAAAATAAATTCCCCTGCCGGGCGCATCCACCAGCTCACCGACGTGTGAACCTTGCAACATGACGTGCAATGCGGAGACTGTTTTCATCGACGTCCTCGAAGCCTGGTTTGACCTTTCAATTCCTGAAGACTGATCGGCGGCGGCGCGCTGAACAGATTCGCCATTTGTGCGCCTACCCCCAGGCTCATCGCAATCAGCAGCAAGGCATCAAGGGAAACCTTTCCGGTCGTTTCAAAGCGCTTGAGCGTGGACTCGGCAACCCCCGACTGGGCTGCCAGGGCTCGGCGAGAAAGGTTCTTGCTCAGCCGCAGCGCCTTGGCATTCCCTGCGATCTGCAAAGCAATCTCGCCGGGGGCGTAGAGAATATGAGTAAGGGCCATGGTTCGACCTCAAGTGAGTGTTAGCAAGTGTAGCAGGCGCTGAATAAACCTATCACATAACGGACAACGGGTTATCCAAAAATAGAATTTATTGTTAATAACAGACAATATTTTATCTCTTATATTTTTATGAGTTTCATCTGGCCTGCGACACCTTTGACCCTTCTCGAAAGGTGCGCGACCATCTGCGCCATCTCACATCCTTCAAGGCCAGACCATGAAAACCTGCGGCATCGAAATCAAAGGCAGCGAAGCCATCATCGCCGTCGCGTCACTGGACAACCAGACGCTGGCCCACGTCGCCCTGGCGACCAAGAAAATTGCCCTGGAAGACGACGACGAGGCCGCCAACGTCAAAGCCTTCGCCGCACAGGTAAAGGCATTTGTGCAGGAAAACGCCATCGAGCGTATCGCGATCAAGAAGCGCAGCAAGAAAGGTGAATTCGCCGGTGGCCCGACCACGTTCAAGATTGAAGGCGTGTTTCAGTTGCTGGATGGGGTTGAGGTGACGTTGCTGTCGCCGCAGACCCTTAATGCGCAGAATAAGAAGCACAACTTCGAACTGCCGGCGACGCTGAACAAGTATCAGCATGAGGCTTACAAGGCGGCGTGTTCGGCGCTGCTGAAGAAATAGGCCACATCATTAATCTACTGTGGGAGGGGGCTTGCCCCCGATAGCGGTGGGTCAGCCAACGTTGTATCAACTGACAGCCTGTCATCGGGGGCAAGCCCCCTCCCACATGTCAGCGCTTGTTGCGCAGCCAGTCGCCAAAGGTTTTGTCCTCCAGGGCATACCCTCCCCGGCTCGACTTCCACACCAGCTCTTTATCGCGAAGGGCATCGATACAGGCCTGAATCGTCTGGGTGCCCGGCACCACGTCGCTGCCCATGTCCTCCAGCGCCTTGCTGACCGCCGTTAGGGTGCTGTCGGTGAACGGCGCGAAGGGTTCGTTGTTTTGCGAGCGCTGCACCATCACTTCCAGCACGGCGCGCTGGGGGATGGTGAGGTTGTTCCAGGCGCTTTCGAATTCGGTCCACACACCGGCACGCAGCAGTTCGGCACGACTGTGCAGCAACTGGCCGAGGTTGCTGGCCTCACCCAGCTCCAGTGCCACTTCACCGATGATCGTGCGCAACATCTCGGGACGCCGGCCGACGAGTTCAAAGGCTTCATCAATATCGGCGGCGTTGAATTGGTTGGTCTTGGCCAGGTGCGCGTTGAGGTGCGCGGTGTAGGCCTGGGTGAACTCTTTACCCAGCAGCGGGAACGGCGTGATGCTGGAGCCGAAGAACGGCTGACTTTTACCCAGTACCAAGTGAGCCAGCTTGTCGCGATTGGAGCCGGTGAACACCAGATGCAAACCGCTGCCGTCCTCGTCACGCCCTTGGTTCAGCTGATCCCGGGCAGCCTTGAGGGCGAACATCGCATTGATGCCCGAATCGCTGGTCAAGGCGTGCTGGGCCTCGTCAATCACCAGCACGACAGGTTTTTCCGCTACGCGGTGGAGCAACTCCAAGGCCTGGGTCAACGTCGCGCCAAGCGGCAATTGAGGCTTGCTGAAGTCCCAGGACAGGGTACGCAGAAAGCTCAGTTTCTCGATTCCAATGTGCTTGGCCAGCTTGCGAATGCCCTTTTCATAGGGCACCAGCGCGGCAGCAATCGCACTGGCAATCAACTCCGCGGGATCTTTCTCTTTGTCTGCCCACAGATCGACATACACGGTAAGCCAACCTCGAAGCTGACACTCCGGGATCAGATCTTCACGTAAAAAAGTACTTTTGCCCGTACGACGCGGCGCTGCGAGAAACAGGCCAGAGGTGAAATCCTGGATGCCTGCGCCTACCAGCCCGTCGGCAATGCTGCTAGCCAGGGTGGGGCGGCGGAATACAAAGCCGCTGTGCTTGGACATGGTTTTATACTCAATTATGGAAAGGACTATAAATTATAGTCGCGAGTATAATTGACTATAATTGCCCATTACACCACCTCCCGTCGCCGATCCTCCCTCGGACATTTCGCAAACCGCGCCCGATAACTGCGGGTGAAGTACGACGGCGACTCGAACCCGCACGCAATACTCACCTCCAGCACACTCATGCCGCTTTGGCGCAAGAGCTGCCGGGCTTTTTCCAGGCGCAGGCCGAGGTAGAAGTTACTTGGGGTGTCGTTCAGGTGCAGGCGAAACAGGCGCTCCAACTGGCGCCGGGTGACTTTGATCGCCTCGGCCAGGGCCAAGGTGCTCAGCGGCGGTTCGGTGTGCTGTTCCATCTCGCCGATCACTTGCACCAGTTTCTTGTTGTTGATGCCGTAGCGCGTGGCGATCTGCATGCGCTGGTGGTCTTTGCGTGGGCGGATACGGCCAAGCACGAATTGTTCAGAGACCTGGATCGCAAGCTCAGGGCCGTGGGCCTGGGCGATCAGGTCGAGCATCAGGTCGATGGAAGCGGTGCCACCGGCACAGGTGATGCGGCGGCGGTCGATCTCGAACAGCTCCTGGGTGACGGTCAGTTGGGGATAGGATTCCTTGAACGCGTCGATGGCTTCCCAGTGCAGGGTGAGGCGGTGGCCGTCGAGCAGGCCGGCTTCGGCGAGGACGCAGGCGCCGGTGTCGATGGCGCCGAGGGTCACGCCATCGTGATCGAGGCGACGCAGCCAGTGCTCCAACGCAGGCGTGGCGAACTGCAACGGTTCGAAGCCCGCCACCACCAATAACGTCGCGCCCTTTTTCAACGGTTCCAGCGCGGCGTCGGCGTTGACCGACATGCCATTGCTCGCCAATACCGCGCCGCCATCGGCACTCAACACATGCCAGCGGTACAGCTCGCCACGGAAGCGGTTGGCCACCCGCAGCGGCTCCAGCGCAGAGATAAAGCCGATGGCCGAAAAGCCCGGCATCAGCAGAAAGTAGAAATCCTGGGACATGGTGGCGCTCTCGTCGGACGGGCAGCGTGCTCACTGTGATACGCCAGTTCAACGAGCCATTCAAGAGCACAGGTCGCTGCAGTGCAAGAGCTGGTCGCCGCCGTGCGTTTTGTCGGCCCTCAAGCTGCGTAATTTGATCCCACGGCGCACAAAGACGCCGGACCCCACAATAACGACCTGCCGAGGGATCCACCATGAACCGACTGATCAGCCGCTGCGTGCTCGCACTCAGCGCCAGCGCCATCTTGAGCACGAACGTACTGGCTGCCGACGCGGCATCCTGCCAGAACGTGCGCATGGGCGTGGTGAACTGGACCGACGTAATCGCCACCAGCGCCATGACCCAAGTGTTGCTCGAAGGCCTCGGCTACAAGACCAAACAGACCAGCGCCTCCCAGCAAATCATCTTCGCCGGTATCCGCGACCAGCGCCTGGACCTGTTCCTGGGCTACTGGAACCCGCTGATGACCCAGACCATCACGCCGTTCGTCGACGCCAAGCAAGTCAAGGTGCTCGACAAGCCCAGCCTGGAAGACGCCCGCGCCACCCTCGCCGTGCCCACCTACCTGGCAGACAAGGGCCTGAAAACCTTCGCCGACATCGCCAAGTTCGAGAAAGAGCTGGGCGGCAAAATCTACGGCATCGAGCCAGGCTCGGGCGCCAACACCCAGATCAAGGCGATGATCGCCAAGAACCAGTTCGGCCTGGGCAAATTCCAGCTGGTCGAGTCCAGTGAAGCCGGCATGCTCGCCGCCGTCGACCGCGCCGTGCGCCGCAAGGAAGCCGTGGTGTTCTTCGGCTGGGCGCCGCACCCGATGAACGTCAACGTCGCCATGACCTACCTCACCGGCAGCGACGACGCCCTGGGGCCGAACGAAGGCATGGCCACCGTGTGGAGCGTCACTGCACCGAACTACGCCGAGCAGTGCCCCAACGTGCACAAACTGCTGACCAACCTGACCTTCACCGCCGCCGACGAGAGCCGGATGATGCAGCCGTTGCTGGATCACAAGGACGCCATCGAGTCCGCCAAACAGTGGCTCAAGGATCACCCGCAAGACCAGGCCCGCTGGCTGGAAGGCGTGACCACCTTCGACGGCAAGCCGGCTGCGGCCAACCTGCAACTGACCAGCAAATAACCTGATTCGAATCACCGTGTCGCAGCCATTCCCGGCTGCGCACGGCATCACTACGCCCGCCTGTAAGGAACCTGCCTCATGAACCACGACGTCATCATCACCTGCGCACTCACCGGTGCTGGCGACACGACCAGCAAAAGCCCACACGTGCCGGTCACCCCCAAGCAAATCGCCGCCGCTGCGGTGGAAGCCGCCAAGGCCGGCGCGACCGTGGTGCATTGCCATGTGCGCGACCCGCAAACCGGCAAGTTCAGCCGCGACGTCGCCCTGTACCGCGAAGTGATGGAGCGCATCCGCGAGGCCGACATCGACATCATCGTCAACCTCACCGCCGGCATGGGCGGCGACCTGGAGATCGGTGGCGGCGAAAACCCGATGGAGTTCGGCCCCAACACCGACCTGGTCGGCCCGCTGACCCGCCTGGCCCACGTCGAAGCGCTGCTGCCGGAAATCTGCACCCTGGACTGCGGCACCCTGAACTTCGGCGATGGCGACACCATTTACGTGTCCACCCCGGCGCAACTGCGGGCGGGCGCCAAACGCATCCAGGAGCTGGGCGTAAAGGCCGAGCTGGAAATCTTCGACACCGGTCACCTGTGGTTCGCCAAGCAGATGATCAAGGAAGGCCTGCTCGACAACCCGCTGTTCCAACTGTGCCTGGGCATCCCATGGGGCGCACCGGCCGACACCACCACCATGAAGGCCATGGTCGACAACCTGCCCGCCGACGCCGTGTGGGCCGGCTTCGGCATCGGCCGCATGCAAATGCCGATGGCGGCCCAAGCGGTGCTGCTGGGCGGCAACGTGCGGGTCGGCTTGGAGGACAACCTGTGGCTGGACAAAGGTGTGCTTGCGACCAACGGCCAGCTTGTGGAGCGGGCGAGTGAAATCCTCAGCCGCCTCGGCGCACGGGTCATGACCCCGGCCGAAGGACGCATAAAAATGGGCCTCACCAAACGCCGCTAATCAAAAAATGTGGGAGGGGGCTTGCCCCCGATTACGGTGCATCAGTACCGAATGTATCGACTGACACACCGCTATCGGGGGCAAGCCCCTTCCCACACTGGGCCACCGAAATCCATAGGAATGTGCCATGAGCTTTATCACTGAAATCAAAACCTTCGCCGCCCTCGGCAGCGGTGTCATCGGCAGCGGCTGGGTGTCCCGCGCCCTGGCCCATGGCCTGGATGTGGTCGCCTGGGACCCGGCGCCCGGTGCCGAAGCCGCACTGCGCAAGCGCGTCGCCAACGCCTGGGGCGCCCTGGAGAAACAAGGCCTGGCGCCGGGTGCCTCGCAAGAGCGCCTGCGCTTCGTCGCGACCATCGAAGCGTGTGTGAAAGACGCCGACTTCATCCAGGAAAGCGCCCCGGAGCGCCTGGAGCTGAAGCTCGACCTGCACAGCAAGATCAGCGCAGCAGCCAAGCCGAATGCGTTGATCGGTTCAAGCACCTCGGGCCTGTTGCCGAGTGAGTTCTACGAAGGTTCGACCCACCCGGAACGCTGTGTGGTCGGCCATCCGTTCAACCCGGTTTACCTGTTGCCGCTGGTGGAGGTCGTCGGCGGCAAGAACACCGCGCCAGAAGCCATCCAGGCTGCGATCAAGGTGTATGAATCCCTCGGCATGCGCCCGCTGCATGTGCGCAAGGAAGTGCCTGGCTTTATCGCCGACCGCCTGCTGGAAGCGCTGTGGCGTGAAGCACTTCACTTGGTCAATGACGGCGTCGCTACCACCGGCGAAATCGACGATGCAATTCGCTTCGGCGCTGGCCTGCGCTGGTCGTTCATGGGCACGTTCCTCACCTATACCCTGGCGGGTGGCGATGCCGGCATGCGGCACTTCATGGCGCAGTTCGGCCCGGCATTGCAATTGCCGTGGACCTACCTGCCGGCGCCGGAACTGACCGACAAGCTGATCGACGATGTGGTCGACGGCACCAGCGATCAGTTGGGCAAGCACAGCATTTCGGCGCTGGAACGCTATCGTGATGATTGCCTGCTGGCGGTGCTGGAAGCGGTGAAAACCACCAAGGCCAAGCACGGCATGACCTTCGCTGAATAACGGAAACCCCGACATGCCCGCACTCACCACCTACACCACCCAGGTCCACCCCGACTGGGTGGACTACAACGGCCACCTGCGCGACGCGTTCTACCTGCTGATCTTCAGCTACGCCACCGACGCGCTGATGGACACCCTCGGGCTGGACAGTGAAAACCGCGAAGCCAGCGGCCATTCGCTGTTCACTCTGGAGTTGCACCTGAACTACCTGCACGAAGTGAAACTCGGCGCCGACGTGGAGGTGCATACCCAGCTGATCGCCCATGACGCCAAGCGCCTGCACCTCTATCACAGCCTGCACCTGGTGGGGGATGAGAAGGAACTGGCGGGCAACGAACAGATGCTGTTGCACGTGGACCTGGCCGGCCCGCACGCCGCGCCGTTCACCGAGACCACACTGGAAAGACTCACTGCCATCAGCGCCGAGCAGGCTGACCTGCCGCGCCCTGCCCTGCTCGGCCGAGTGATTGGACTGCCACCCAAAAAACAATAAGGAGCCACCATGCAAACCGCCGCCGCTGTTGCCGATTTCCGTACCTACCCGAAGATCTGTGACCTTGCGCAGGTGCGGGTGCTGGATGATCAGATTCATGTGCAATGGGCCGATGGACGGGTCAGCCCGTTTCATCATCAATGGCTGCGGGACAACTGCCCGTGCCCCGAGTGCGTATACAGCGTGACCCGCGAGCAGGTGCTGGAGATTGTCGACGTGGACGAGCACCTCAGTGCTGTCGACGCTCGCATCGATCAAGGCTTGCTGAGCGTGCAATGGCGCGGTGGCCACCGCAGCCAGTACGATCCCGGCTGGCTGCGGGCGCATGCCTACGACGATGAGTCGCGTGCCGAACGCCAGGCGGCGAAACCCAAATCCCAACTGTGGGACAGCCGCTTCCAACTGCCGGTATTCGACTATTCAGCAGTCATGGAAGACCCGCACACATTGTTGCAATGGTTGCTGGCGCTACGCGATTGCGGCCTCACGCAAATCCGCGGCGTGCCCACCGAGCCCGGCGCCCTGGCGCTGGTGGCCAAGCGCATTTCCTTCATCCGCGAGAGCAACTTCGGCGTGCTGTTCAACGTGCAATCCAAGGCCGATGCCGACAGCAATGCCTACACCGCTTTCAACCTGCCGTTGCACAGTGATTTGCCGACGCGGGAGCTGCAACCGGGCCTGCAGTTTTTGCATTGCCTGGTGAATGATGCAGACGGTGGCGAGAGCATTTTTGTCGACGGTTTTGCCATCGCCTATACCCTGCGCACAGAAGCCCCCGAAGCGTTCCGGGCGCTGTGCGACATCCCGGTGGAGTTTCGCAACAAGGACCGTCATAGCGACTACCGTCGCCTGGCACCGATCATTGCGCTGGATGCCTCTGGGGATGTTGCGGAGATCCGCATGGCCAATTTTCTACGCGGGCCGTTTGAGACGAGCGTGGAGCAGATGCCGTTGCTGTATCGCGCCTATCGGCGCTTTATCGCGATGACGCGGGAAGATCGCTTTCGCGTGGTACAGCGCCTGAATCCGGGTGAGCTGTGGTGCTTTGATAACCGCCGCACCTTGCATGCGCGCAATGCCTTCAACCCGGCTTCCGGTGCGCGGCACTTCCAGGGGTGCTACATCGACCGGGATGAATTGCTCTCCAGAATCCTGGTGTTGCAGCGATAACATTGGGTTGGTTGCGCTAGGTTACCTAGCCTCCTCATCTGGCAATTGTGCAGCCTCAAGGGCCTCTTTTTTTTCTACAGCGGCGGCAATGAGAGGCGCCATTTCACGCAGCATTTCTAAATCGCCATTCTTCTCATAAAGGCTCAGCCATTTGCGTCGAGGCCTCATTATCCGTTCATCATCCCTGATGGGGAGTTTCTTGAGCGTATTTTCCGCGCGCTCTCGGAATTCGGCTGGAACAGCATCCGTTAATACCAATTGAAGGGATGGCAGACTGATTTCGAACCATCCTTCCTGCACTTCAAATGGGTCCAACAATCCAGCAGCCACTTGCTTGCTTTTAGAGCTGTTAATCCATCCGTCAATGTATCGATAGTTCGACCATTCGTAAGCAAGCAATCGATCCTCGTTGTAACTGACACCATGATCGACAGTACCACTGGGGATATACATCGCGGCATAACCACACCGGTCATAAAACCCGTCCGCCAGCGCATGCCTGAAGGGTGACCACAAGTCTCTTGGTCTCTCGGCAGTCGGGTTTTCCTTAAGCCAAACACCACCCGGTTTTCGACATTTTTCATCAAACTTATCTGGCTCCGGGATAGGATTCGACACAGGCGTCATTATTTTTTCCCTTTCGTTGCTTTTTCAGGTTTGCCCTGAGAAACGACCCAGCGTGGCCAAAAGTCATCAAGACCTGGTAAAACCCGAACCAACTCTTGATGAATAGCTGACTTCGTACTCAACTTTTCTGGCAGCTGTTCCTTATCACCACGCATCCATGCCTCGGCGGCTTCGATTGCGTCTTCTGCGGCAACTGAACGGGCCTGTTGCAAACCAAAAACATCCGAGACTAGCCAGTTCACGACATCGCCTTGCTTGGACCACACCTCTTTAGTGACCTTGGCTTCTCCAGCCTCAAGGTGAATGTTGAAAACGGCATCTTTCTCTTCAATAAACTCAGGCTCGGCCGAGGCCAATACCAGTGGGGAGTGGGTCGCTACGATCAGCTGCACTGCAACTTTTTCTTGCGTCATCTCCTCTACCACTTTCAAAAGAGCAGGCACGATCCGACGCTGCCATTGAGGATGCAAATGGCATTCGACTTCGTCGATCAGGAAAATAATTTCTTTGGCAGGGTTAACTTTTCGCTGCTTGCAGGCGCGCTTATGGCCATTCCAAGTCCAGACAATCATGTAGGCCAGCGCAGCAATTCGACGCATTCCCGCAGAGGCATGAACCAGTGGGACGTCAAGGCCATAGGACATGCGCAATGTTGGATATTCGGTCTCGTCCAGAGGGCCTATATGGCAGGGCTCGCCCGGCGACAACTTCTCAATGCCCGATGGCGACAATGCATCCAATGCGACCGTTAACTCTTTGAAAGAAGGGTCTCCCGCCGTTCGCTGCCAACGAACCCAGTCATGAATTAAACCATTACATATATTTGTTCCCTTTTCCGAAATTGCCCCTTTCCATACCTCATCGGGAGAAAAGTTAAACGCTCGAATTTTCTCTTCAGTTCCAGCCTGCTGATCCGTCCAATAGTTACGCGCAGGGTCCCAAGCAGAAAAACTGCCATCCACCCCAGCATAAATAACAATTCCCGGGATGGATGGTCGAGCCTTAGGCTGGCGCCAAAAACCGTCTTTGAAATGAACCTCACCTTCCTTGTCTCCAGCCGTCACCTTGCTGAACGCAAAACCAATACTAGCCGCATTGGAGGATTCTCTAGGAATCGCCTCTGCTCCACGTGCCCAAGTGCGCGTCAAAGCCCACCAGGCAGCATCCAGCAGAAAGCTTTTGCCGAGGCCATTGTCACCCGTGATGAAGTTGAGACGAGGCGCAAACTCAACCGGCCCAAACTTTTCAGCAGGGCCGACACCTTTGAGAGACAGGAGCTTTAGCATTGCATTACCTTTTGATTTGCCTGAGAGCGTGGGCTAGGTTGGACGCCAACAACGCTGGTAAAGCCCACCCGTGTAAGTAAACAGCATATAGGCATTCCGGGCATTTGAGCTGCGGCAATGCTAATGCCAAACAATAACGACTAGCTATCCCCTATTCATCCCACCCTTCTAGAAACGGGGCGCCCAAAACAAAAAAGCCCCGATCAAGCCGTGACAAGATCGGGGCATAGCGCTTTGTGTGAGCCTTGCATCCCGAGGGTGACCAAACCTTCAAGGTGCGTGCTGGTGTTCAGTGTGCCCATTACTGCTATCGGTATATGACCCGAAAACGACCTGCTCATAGCCATCTGAGCCATTCGTGGATTCTGCCCTTGCCGACCGGTCGGAGGCCTACCAGAATCCCAATCAAGCCCCGTTCCCTACACCAGGATAAACGTCATGATGCATGCGGATTTGATTGACCAGGATGACCTGCTGGGCCAACTGCGCTCGCTGGGTTTCGAAGTCTCCAGCGGCGCCACCGCCGAGCAGGCCTGCGAGTGCGCGGTGCGTGGTTTGAGCGAGGCGCGGGCCAAGGCGCTCAAGGGCATGGTGGAGCAGATGTACACCGGCAGTGCAACGATTCTGCCGGCCGTGCGCCAGGCGATCGATAAGCAGCTGTTGCCGGCACTGGTGCAGTTCAAGCAGAACTCCCGCGCCTGATCGATTCCTATCGGGGGCAAGCCCCCTCCCACCTTTGACTGTGTTCACCCATCCAAATGTGGGAGGGGGCTTGCCCCCGATACAGACACCTCGGTCTAGAGCCGCACGCTGGCAAACGTCGACTCGTTGCGCGCCTGGCTCAACGCCGACATCGGCCCCGACAACGGTGACAACACCAGCGCCTGAGGAATCGGCATCATCGCCACCTGCTGGGTGGTGTTGGAGCCGACGCGCTCATCTCTTGGCGGAATGCCGAAGTATTCGCGGTAGCACTTGGAGAAATGCGGCGTGGACACAAACCCGCACACCGACGCCACTTCGATGATCGACATCGGCGTTTGCTTGAGCAGCTGCCGTGCACGGATCAGGCGCAGCTTGAGGTAGTAACGCGACGGCGAGCAGTGCAGGTACTTCTGGAACAACCGCTCCAACTGGCGACGGGAGACGGCGACGTACACCGCCAGCTCATCCAGGTCGATCGGCTCTTCCAGGTTGGCTTCCATCAACGCCACGATTTCCTGCAGCTTCGGCTGGTTGGTGCCGAGCATGTGCTTGAGCGGCACGCGTTGGTGGTCTTGCTCGTTGCGGATGCGCTCGTACACAAACATCTCGGAGATGGCGGCCGACAGTTCGCGACCGTGATCGCGGCTGATCAGGTGCAGCATCATGTCCAGCGGCGCGGTGCCGCCGGAGCTGGTGAAGCGGTTACGGTCGAGGGTGAACAGGCGAGTGCTCATGGCCACGCGGGGGAAGGCTTCCTGCATAGAGGCCAGGCATTCCCAGTGCACGCTGCAATCAAAACCGTCGAGCAGACCGGCACAGGCCAGGGCCCAACTGCCGGTGCATACCGCGCCCAAGCGGCGCGATTGGCGTGCCTGGCTTTGCAGCCACGACACGTGTTCACGAGTCACGGTACGCTGGATACCTACGCCACCGCACACGATCACGGTGTCCAGGGCCGGGGCTTTGTGCATGGAAGCATCGGGAGTGATTTGCAGACCGTCGCTGGCCCACACCTGGTTTCCGTCGACGCTCAAGGTCGTCCAGCGATACAGCTCGCGGCCGGAGAGCTGGTTGGCCATGCGCAGCGGTTCGACTGCGGAGGCCAGGGAAATCAGCGTGAAATTGTCCAGCAGCAAAAAGCCGATGGATTGAGGCGCACGGTTCTGGGGTTGGGCCCCGGAGTTGAACGACGTCATCGCGGTATCTCCTCACACAAAGCGGGTGATGGCCTCAGGCGAGGCTCTTGTTATTGCGCTCTTCATCCGGCGAGGAGAGAGGCTTTGAATTGATAGAGCAAATGCCATGCCTAAATTTGAATGGCCGTCCAATAACTCCTAAAAACGACCTCATGACGCGTCTAAACAAGCCCGCGCAGCAAGTATGGTTATGGCTGGAATTGGCCGTAGGAACATGCCCGGACAAGGTGTGTGAGCAGATCGGTAGCACTTGTGGGAAGGCGCTTTGCGGGCGTGGGAGAAGTCTGTCACCCAACGCGCGGGAGACCGGTGGTCAGGTCGGAAATCGTTCGCAAGCTACTTATCTATTTGCGACGCGCTAAAAGGTGGCGCTTTTGGTTGGGGTGTTCACTTTTTGCGCAGCGGCGCCTGGATGATTGCTATCGGGGGCGAGCCCCCTCCCACCTTTGACTGTGTTCACCAATCCAAATGTGGGAGGGGCCTTGCCCCCGATGCAGGCAACGCGGTCTCAGCACTCCACGGCGCTGACCGCCAACCCACCGCGCGAGGTCTCTTTGTACTTGTCATGCATGTCCGCCCCGGTATCGCGCATGGTGCGGATCACCCGGTCCAGGGAGATAAAGTGCTGGCCGTCGCCGCGCAGCGCCATTTGCGCCGCGTTGATCGCTTTCACCGCCGCGATTGCGTTGCGCTCGATGCACGGCACTTGCACCAGCCCGCCCACCGGGTCGCAGGTCAGGCCCAGGTTGTGTTCCAGGCCGATCTCGGCGGCGTTGCACAGTTGTTCCGGCGTGGCGCCGAGGATCTCGGCCAGCCCGGCGGCGGCCATGGCGCAGGCAGAACCGACTTCACCCTGGCAGCCGACTTCGGCGCCGGAGATCGAGGCGTTCTTCTTGCACAGAATGCCCACCGCCGCCGCACCGAGCAGGTAGTCGACCACATTGGCTTCGGTGACTTCCTCGCTGAACTTCATGAAGTAGTGCAGCACCGCCGGGATGATCCCAGCCGCGCCGTTGGTGGGTGCGGTGACCATGCGTCCACCGGCGGCGTTTTCTTCGTTCACCGCCAGGGCGAACAGGTTGACCCATTCCATGGCACTCAGGGTCGAACCGATCACATTCGGCTTGTTCAACTCCTGCAGGCTGCGGTGCAGCTTGGCGGCACGCCGACGCACGTTGAGGCCACCGGGCAGGATGCCTTCGTGCTTGAGGCCTTGCTCAACGCAATCCTGCATGGCACGCCAGAGCTTCATAAGGCCGCTGCGGATTTCATCTTCAGAACGCCAGACCTTCTCGTTGGCCATCATCAACTCGGCCACGCGCAGGTTGTGGGTCTTGCACAGCTGCAACAGCTCCACCGCGCTGGAAAAATCGTAAGGCAACTCGGTGCGGTCCATGTCGGCCACGCCGCTTTGCGCCTGGGCTTCATCCACTACGAAACCGCCGCCCACCGAGTAGTAGGTGTCGCGGTGCAGCTCGCCGTTGTCACCCGACACCACCAGGGTCATGGCGTTGGGATGGAACGGCAGGTTTTCGTCGAGCAGGCGCATGTCCCGCGCCCAGACGAAGGGCACTGGCAGGCGCCCGTCCAGCAGCAAGGTGTCGGTCTCGCGCAGGGTGTGAATGCGCAGGCCGATTTGCGACGGATCGATAGCGTCAGGCCATTCGCCCATCAGGCCCATGATGGTCGCTGTATCGCTGCCGTGGCCGATGCCGGTGGCCGACAAGGAGCCGTAGAGCTGAACTTCGACGCGCCGCACTTGCTCCAACAGTTCACGTTCACGCAAGCCTTGAACGAACAACGCCGCGGCGCGCATGGGGCCGACGGTGTGAGAACTCGAAGGCCCGATGCCGATCTTGAACAGGTCGAAAACACTGATAGCCATTAACGTGGAACTCCGCAGGTGAACAGGCCGGACACCAAGGAGCTGCTACGCTCAGATCGCCCAGATGGCGGCATCATCAAGCTTTTGTTCACCGTCACGGCGTCTCACACCGACGCACCCATGCTCACCAGCGCCGCGTCTGTGCGATCACCGGTTTTGGCCGTTTTTAGCGGTGCAGATGGGCAAAAACTGCAGTTTTGCCTTGGGAAAAACCTGTAAGCGACGTCACCGACACTGGATACGACCCTCCCTGTACTGGATACGACGCCCCCTGTAGGCGTCAGATTTTCACTGGTACATGATCAGTCTCGACTCGTTTGCAAGGCACCGTGCCAGAGCTGTTGTCGCACGCTCCAACCGCAACACTTATAAAGCGCGGCGAACGCCGCCAGAAAAAACACAGGAGTCTAGCCCCATGAAAGCTTCACCCTCGTTGTTGTTGGCCGCCATGCTGAGTCTGCCAGTCCTGGCGCACGCTGCAGAACCGGCACAATGTCAGACCGTCAACTTCTCCGATGTCGGCTGGACCGATATCACCGTCACCACCGCCACTACCAGCGAAATCCTCAAGGGCCTGGGCTACAAGCCGCGCACCACGATGATTTCGGTGCCGGTGACCTACAAGTCCCTGGCCGACGGCAAGAACATGGATATCTTCCTCGGCAACTGGATGCCGACCATGGAAAACGACATCAAGCAGTACCGTGATGCCGGCACCGTGGAGACCGTGCGTGCCAACCTGGAGAACGCCAAGTACACCCTGGCGGTCCCGGAAGCGCTGTACAACAAAGGCCTGAAGGACTTCGCCGATATCGCCAAATTCAAGGATGAGCTGGGCGGCAAGATCTACGGCATCGAGCCGGGTAACGACGGCAACCGCACCATCCAGACGCTGATCGACAAAGACGCCTTCGGCCTGAAAACCGCCGGTTTCAAAGTCGTCGAATCCAGCGAAGCCGGCATGCTCTCTCAGGTTGAACGCGCCACCAAGCGCGACCAGGCCATCGTGTTCCTCGGCTGGGAACCGCACCCGATGAACACCCGCTTCAAGATGAAGTACCTGACCGGGGGTGACGATTCGTTCGGCCCCAACTACGGCCAGGCCACCATCTACACCAACACCCGCAAGGGCTACACCCAGGAATGCAGCAACGTGGGCCAGTTGCTGAAGAACCTGGTGTTCACCCTGAACATGGAAAGCACCCTGATGGGTAATGTCCTGGACGACAAGATGAAACCCGACGCCGCGGCGAAAGCTTGGCTGAAGAAGAACCCGCAAGTACTCGACACTTGGCTCGCCGGCGTCACCACCGTTGATGGCAAACCTGGCCTGGACGCCGTGAAAGCTTACCTCTCCAAGTAATGCCGCTGACCCCGGGGCGGTGCGCTGCCCCGGGATGTTTTCCCTCTTCGCATGTGGACATTCACTACCATGCTGACTGAACAGAAAATCCCACTAGGCCAGTACATCGCTGCCTTCGTCGAATGGTTGACCCAACACGGCGCCAACTACTTCGACGCAATCGCATCGACCCTGGAAACGATGATCCACGGCGTGACGTTTGCGCTGACCTGGTTCAATCCGCTGGCATTGATCGGTCTGATTGCGCTGCTGGCTCACTTTATTCAACGTAAATGGGGGCTGACTGTGTTTGTCATCGCCTCCTTCCTGCTGATCCTCAACCTGGGTTACTGGCAGGAAACCATGGAGACCCTGGCGCAAGTGCTGTTCGCCACCCTGGTCTGCGTGGTCATCGGTGTGCCGCTGGGCATTGTTGCCGCGCACAAACCGTTGTTCTACACCATGATGCGGCCGGTGCTCGATCTGATGCAGACCGTACCGACCTTCGTCTACCTCATCCCTACCCTGACCCTCTTCGGGCTGGGTGTGGTGCCTGGGCTGATTTCCACGGTGGTGTTCGCGATTGCCGCGCCGATCCGCCTGACCTACCTGGGTATCCGTGATGTACCGCAAGAGTTGATGGACGCCGGCAAGGCCTTTGGCTGCTCGCGCCGTCAGCTGCTCTCGCGCATCGAACTGCCCCACGCCATGCCGAGCATTGCCGCCGGCATTACCCAATGCATCATGCTGTCGCTGTCGATGGTGGTGATCGCGGCCCTGGTGGGCGCCGACGGCCTCGGCAAACCGGTGGTCAACGCACTCAACACCGCCGACATCGCCCTGGGCTTTGAAGCCGGCCTGGCAATTGTCTTGCTGGCCATCATGCTCGACCGCATCTGCAAACAACCCGACGCTAAAGTAGGGGGTGATGCATGAGCATTATCCGATTCGACAAAGTCGACGTGATCTTCTCCAAAGACCCACGCGAAGCGCTCAAGCTGCTGGACCAGGGCATGAGCCGTAACGAGATCCTGAAAAAGACCGGGCAGATTGTCGGCGTGGAAAAAGCCAGCCTGGATATCGAGAAAGGCGAAATCTGCGTGCTGATGGGCCTGTCGGGTTCCGGCAAATCGAGCCTGTTGCGCTGCATCAACGGCCTCAACACCGTGAGCCGTGGCCAGCTGTTCGTGGAGCATGAAGGTCGCCAGATCGACATCGCATCCTGCACCCCCGCCGAGCTGAAAATGATGCGCACCAAGCGCATCGCCATGGTGTTCCAGAAGTTCGCCCTGATGCCTTGGCTGACGGTGCGCGAAAACATCAGCTTCGGCCTGGAGATGCAGGGCCGCCCGGAGAAAGACCGCCGCAAACTGGTGGATGAGAAACTCGAGCTGGTGGGTCTGACCCAGTGGCGCAACAAGAAGCCGGACGAACTCTCCGGCGGCATGCAGCAGCGCGTCGGCCTGGCCCGAGCGCTGGCGATGGACGCCGATATCCTGCTGATGGACGAACCCTTCTCCGCCCTCGACCCACTGATCCGCCAGGGCCTGCAGGACGAGTTGCTGGAACTGCAACGCAAGCTGAGCAAGACCATCGTGTTCGTGAGCCACGACCTCGATGAAGCGCTCAAGCTGGGCAGCCGTATCGCGATCATGAAAGACGGCAAGATCATCCAGTACAGCGTGCCGGAAGAGATCGTGCTGAACCCGGCGGACGACTATGTGCGTACCTTCGTCGCCCACACCAACCCGCTGAACGTGCTGTGCGGCCGCAGCCTGATGCGCACCCTGGACAACTGCAAGCGCGTCAACGGTTCGGTATGCCTGGACCCGGGCGGCGACTCGTGGCTGGACCTGGCCGAAGGCAACACCATCAAGGGCGCTCGCCAGAATGGCGCGGTGATGAACCTGCAGAACTGGGCGCCGGGGCAAGCGGTGGAAGACCTGGGCCGGCTACCGACACTGGTGGACTCGAACATCGGCATGCGCGACGCGTTGCAGATTCGTTATCACACCGGGAACAAGCTGGTGTTGCATGACAACAATCAGGTGGTGGGGATTCTCGGAGACAGCGAGCTGTACCACGCCCTGCTCGGCAAGAACCTGGGCTAACACTGCACATCTCACTGTAGAAACGGGGTCAATGTGGGAGGGGGCTTGCCCCCGATAGCAGTGGATCAGTAATAAATATACTGACTGACATACTGCAATCGGGGGCAAGCCCCCTCCCACATTTAAAGCACTACCAGGCTTCAGCTATAGACCCGGCCAAGGAGTTGCCGATGGCTTTCAAACTGATCGAGCACGTCCCGGGTGATCTGTTCCTGGGCGAAGCCCATCAGGTCGTATTCCTGAGGCCCGTTGTGCAGGTACACCTCGGCACGGTAGTAGCGAGTGCGCTCTTCCTCGGGCAGGTCACTCGGCGCCGACGAGTAGGCATCCAGGCTCACTTCATAGACAAACGGGTTGCCCTCTTCCATCTCGATGCGTACACCGATGCAGCGCTTGGACTTGCCGAGCAAGGTCTGCACTTCCAAGCCCTGATCACGCAACGCCGTCGCCGCCTCTTCCAACGCCGGCGTCACGTGTTTGTCCATAAAGCGCTGCACGGTGCCTTGGCTAGGTTGCAGGTCCAGCGCCGTCAGACGCTCGCTGAAACCACGGCGACCCCGCTCGGCCAATTGCGCCTGCTCCTGTTCGATGGCCACGTCCTGGCGCATCGCCTTGTGCAAACCGAACATAAAGAAGATCAGCACCACCGAGAACGGCAGCCCCGCCAGCACCACCATGGTTTGCATGGCTTCGAAGTTGCCGGCGAACAGCAGGCCGATGGTCACCAGGGTGATCACCGCCGACCAGAAGATCCGCAGCCAGTGCGGCGCATCTTCGTCAACATTGCCGCCTTTGCACGACAGGTTGGCCATCATCACCGCACCGGAATCCGCCGGGGTCAGGAACAGCACGAAGCCGACGAAGATCGATACGCCGATGACGATTTTCGACGCCGGGTAATGCTCCAGCAGTTGATAGATGGCCATCGACGGCTGTTCCAGTGCGGTCTTGCCCAACTCCACCGCACCGTGGTTCAGCACCAGGTCCAGCGCCGAGTTACCGAAGATCGACAACCACGCCAGGGTAAAGCCCAACGGGATCAGCAGCACGCCGGCCACCAGTTCGCGCACCGTGCGACCACGGGAAATCCGCGCAATGAACATGCCCACGAATGGCGCCCAGGAAATCCACCACGCCCAGTAGAACAGGGTCCACAGGCCCATCCAACGTTCG
This sequence comes from Pseudomonas sp. CYM-20-01, assembly GCF_023169845.1. Taxonomy (NCBI): domain Bacteria; kingdom Pseudomonadati; phylum Pseudomonadota; class Gammaproteobacteria; order Pseudomonadales; family Pseudomonadaceae; genus Pseudomonas; species Pseudomonas sp. CYM-20-01. The sequence goes on from NZ_AP025169.1 coordinate 6,403,317, forward strand.
GTCTTGTCGGCGTCGCCTTCGTACACGTACAGGTCGAAGGTTTTCAGGATGATGCCGTTGAGGTAGTCCCCAGTGTTCTGCACCAGGCCATTGAGCAAATGCAGGGTCGGGCCGAACAACAGCACGAAAATCAACAGGCCGCTGAACAGCACGATGTTGAGGTTGGACAGACGGCGAATGCCGTTCTCCACGCCCGACACTGCGGCGATGGTCGCCACGGTGCTCATCACGATGATCACGATCAACAGGTTGGTGTTGCTGTGCTGCATGCCGAACAGGTTTTCCAACCCGGACGACACCTGCATCGAACCGATCCCCAGGTTCGTCACCAGGCCCAGCAGGGTCACGAACATGCCGAAACCGTCTACCGCATGGCCGGCCGCGCCTTTCACCCAACGCTCGCCCACCAGCGGGTACAGCGCCGAACGCAGGGCCAGCGGCTGGTTATGCCGATACGCGAAGTACGCCACGGCCAGGCCGACCAGGGCATAGATCGCCCAGCCATGCAGGCCCCAGTGCAGGAAGGTCAGTTGCAGTGCCTGGCGGGCGGCGCCGTTGCTGGCGGCTGTGCCTTCGGGCGGGTTGAAGTAGTGATCCAACGGCTCCGAGGCGCCGAAGTACAGCAGCGAGATGCCGATACCCGACGAGAACAACATGCCGGCCCAGGCGCCGTAGCTGAAGTCCGGGGTATCGTCCTTGCTGCCCAGTTTCAACTTGCCGTAGGACGAAAACGCCAGGCCCACCACAAACACCAGGTAGGCGGCGATGACCACCATGTAGTACCAGCCGAAGCTTTTCGACAGCCACGCCTGGGCGACACCGAGCATGCGCCCGGCCTCCTGCGGGGCGATGATCAGAATGGCGGTCAACAACAGAATCAGCGCGGTGGAGGTGTAGAACACCCAACCGTTGACCCGCACCTTTTCTGGTGGGGTTTTTATAAGAGAGGCAGAACTCATGGCGCAGATGCTCCGGGCAGTGCGAGAGAGAAACACAAGGCAACGGTTATCCCGGGACATCGATTTTTCGGCAGTCGACGGACGGGTGTTATAAAGACACCCCGAAAATTCCTGAACCCCGCCGAAGCGGTGTACAGGCCCTGATACGGCCTGTTTCAAGGATTTTTGCAGGTGTCAGATGTCGCGGCTCCCAGGTAGGAAATATCTGTAGGCAGCGACCATTTGTCGCAGATCTTATTCTTTGTTGATTGAACGTTCAATCAAAACAAAATAGACTGGCCATCAAGCCGACGGACGTTTATCGCCCGCCGCAGGCCTAAGGAGAGGTGCTACATGCCCAAGGTCGGTATGCAACCCATACGCCGCCAGCAATTGATCGAAGCCACGTTGACGGCCATCGATCAGGTCGGAATGGGAGATGCCAGCATTGCGCTGATCGCCCGTTTGGCCGGCGTCTCGAACGGTATCATCAGTCACTACTTCAAGGACAAGAACGGCCTTATTGCAGCGACGATGCGCTACTTGATGAACGCGCTGATCGACAACGTCCACGAACGCCGACAGGCGCTGACGGACGACAGCCCACGGGCGCACCTGCAGGTGATCATCGAGGGCAACTTCGACGCCAGCCAGGTCAACGGACCGGCAATGAAAACCTGGCTGGCCTTCTGGGCCACCAGCATGCACCACCCGTCATTGCACAGGTTGCAGCGGATCAACGATCAACGTCTGTATTCCAACCTGTGCTGCCAGTTCCGCCGAGTGCTGCCGCTGCCGCACGCACGCAAAGCAGCCCGCGGCCTGGCGGCCCTGATCGACGGTTTGTGGTTGCGCGGCGCCCTGTCGGGAGACGCTTTCGACACGGCGCAGGCGCAACGGATCGCTTACGAATACATGGATTTCCAATTGGCCAAGCAGGTGAGTTAGAGCACACATAAACCGCTCAACCCCTGAACGTCTGCCGCTCAGTGTTGCCACACCTTCATGGCCCACCTACGGCGGGTAACGCCAACCACTTATGCACTTGCGAGGACTTTATGGCCCGTTTCGACCTGCAAAAACTCTACATTGACGGCGGCTACAGCGACGCTGGCAGCGATGCCACCTTCGAAGCCATCAACCCGGCTAACGGTGAAGTTCTCGCCCAAGTGCAACGCGCGACGAAAGACGACGTTGAACGTGCCGTGGTCAGCGCCGAAAAAGGCCAGAAAATCTGGGCCGCGATGACCGCCATGGAGCGTTCGCGCATCCTGCGCCGTGCCGTCGACATCCTGCGCGAACGCAACGACGAACTGGCCGCCCTGGAAACCCTGGACACCGGTAAAGCCTTCTCCGAAACCAAATACGTCGACATCGTCACCGGCGCCGACGTGCTGGAATACTACGCAGGCCTGGTGCCAGCCATCGAAGGCGAGCAGATCCCGCTGCGCGACACCTCGTTCGTCTACACCCGCCGCGAGCCGCTGGGCGTGGTCGCCGGTATCGGCGCGTGGAACTATCCGATCCAGATCGCCCTGTGGAAATCCGCACCGGCCCTGGCCGCCGGTAACGCAATGATCTTCAAGCCAAGCGAAGTCACCTCGCTGACCACCCTGAAACTGGCCGAGATCTACACCGAAGCCGGCGTTCCAGCGGGCGTGTTCAACGTGCTGACCGGCAGCGGTCGTGAAGTCGGCACCTGGCTGACCGAGCACCCACGCATCGAGAAAGTCTCGTTCACCGGCGGCACCGACACCGGCAAGAAGGTCATGGCCAGCGCTTCGAGCTCCTCGCTCAAGGAAGTGACCATGGAACTGGGCGGCAAGTCGCCGCTGATCGTGTTCGAAGACGCCGACCTGGATCGTGCCGCCGACATCGCGATGATGGCCAACTTCTACAGCTCCGGCCAGGTCTGCACCAACGGCACTCGCGTGTTCGTACCCAAGCACCTGCAAGCCGTGTTCGAAGCCAAGATCGTCGAGCGTGTGGCGCGCATCCGCGTTGGCAACCCGCAGGACGACACCACCAACTTCGGCCCGCTGGTCAGCTTCGCCCACATGGAAAGCGTGCTGGGCTACATCGCCAAAGGTAAGGAAGAAGGCGCACGCGTACTGTGCGGCGGCGACCGCCTGACCGACGGCGACTTCGCCAAAGGCGCCTTTGTTGCCCCAACCGTGTTCACCGACTGCACCGACGAGATGACCATCGTCCGCGAAGAAATCTTCGGCCCAGTGATGAGCATCCTCACTTACGAGACCGAAGAAGAAGTGATCCGTCGCGCCAACGACACCGACTTCGGCCTGGCCGCTGGCCTGGTGACCAAGGACCTGAACCGCGCCCACCGCGTGATTCACCAATTGGAAGCGGGTATCTGCTGGATCAACGCCTGGGGCGAATCCGACGCGAAGATGCCGGTCGGTGGCTACAAGCAATCGGGTGTTGGCCGTGAGAACGGCATCAGCTCGCTGAACAACTTCACCCGCATCAAATCGGTACAGGTTGAGCTGGGCGACTACGCCTCGGTGTTCTAAGAGCCGGGATTTGTATTGCCTGTGAGGCCGCCATCGGGGGCAAGCCCCCGATGAGGCCCGACCTGACCACACATCAAAGAGGGTGCATCCAATGTCCCAAGAATACGATTACATCATTGTGGGTGCCGGCTCCGCCGGTAACACCCTGGCGACCCGTCTGACCGAAGACGAAGGCGTCACCGTCCTGCTGCTGGAAGCCGGCGGCCCGGACTACCGTTTCGACTTCCGTACCCAGATGCCAGCCGCCCTGGCGTTCCCGCTGCAAGGCCGCCGCTACAACTGGGCCTACGAGACCGATCCAGAGCCGCACATGGACGGCCGCCGTATGGAATGCGGTCGCGGCAAGGGCCTGGGCGGTTCCTCGCTGATCAACGGCATGTGCTACATCCGCGGCAACGCCATGGACTACGACAATTGGTCGAAGCTGCCAGGCCTGGAAGACTGGACCTACCTCGACTGCCTGCCGTATTTCCGCAAGGCCGAAACCCGCGACATCGGCCCCAACGACTGGCACGGCGGCGATGGCCCGGTCAGCGTGACCACGCCTAAAGCCGGCAACAACCCGCTGTTCCACGCCATGGTCGAAGCCGGCGTGCAGGCCGGTTACCCGCGTACCGAAGACTTGAACGGCTACCAGCAGGAAGGCTTCGGCCCGATGGACCGTACCGTCACGCCGAACGGCCGTCGCGCCAGTACCGCACGCGGTTACCTGGACACCGCCAAGAAGCGTTCGACCCTGACCATCGTCACCCATGCCCTCACCGACAAAGTGTTGTTTGAAGGCAAGCGTGCCGTTGGCGTGCGTTACCTGATCGGTGCCGCCGAAGAGCGTGTTGAAGCCCGCGCCCGTAAGGAAGTGCTGGTGTGCAGCGGCGCAATTGCTTCGCCGCAACTGCTGCAACGCTCCGGTGTCGGCCCGGCCAAACTGCTGGAAAGCCTCGACATCCCGGTGGTCCACGACCTGCCGGGCGTCGGCGAAAACCTGCAGGACCACCTTGAGCTGTACCTGCAATACGCCTGCACCCAACCGGTGTCGCTGTACCCGTCGCTGCTCTGGTACAACCAACCGGCCATTGGTGCCGAGTGGCTGTTCAACGGCACCGGCATCGGCGCCAGCAACCAGTTCGAAGCGGGCGGGTTTATCCGCACCCGTGAAGAGTTCGAATGGCCGAACATCCAGTACCACTTCCTGCCGGTCGCGATTAACTACAACGGCAGCAACGGCGTAAAAGAGCACGGCTTCCAGGCACACATGGGCTCCATGCGCTCGCCAAGCCGTGGCCGCGTCCAGCTGAAGTCGAAGAACCCACGGGACTACCCGAGCATCCTCTTCAACTACATGGCCACCGAGCAGGACTGGCAGGAATTCCGCGACGGCATCCGCCTGACCCGTGAAATCATGCAGCAGCCGGCGCTGGACCCGTACCGTGGCCGCGAAATCAGCCCGGGCATCGACGTGCAAACCGATGAGCAACTGGACAAGTTCATCCGCGAGCACGCCGAAACCGCGTTCCACCCGTCCTGCTCGTGCAAGATGGGCACCGACGAGATGGCTGTCGTCGATGGCGAAGGCCGCGTGCATGGCATGCAGGGTCTGCGTGTGGTCGATGCGTCGATCATGCCGATCATCACCACCGGCAACCTGAACGCGCCGACGATCATGATCGCCGAGAAAATCGCCGACAAGATCCGTGGCCGCCAGCCATTGCCACGCAGCACCGCCGACTACTACGTGGCGGGTGATGCTCCGGTGCGTGGCAAGCCGCTGCGTGAAGTGGGTCCTACCGCGCAGTAACGGATACACCACGGTGTTCCCATCGGGGCGGTGCGACGACTCGACAAGCCCCCTCCCACATTTTTGACCGTGTGAACCCGATCAAGTGTGGGAGGGGGCTTGCCCCCGAAGAGGCCCGACCAGTCACTGCAAAACCCCTCCTTGATCAGCTACTCTGTCTGCCTGCCCGCGACGAGCCGCCCACAAGGAAGGCCCCATGTTCGATCACCACGCCACACTCAAACAGCATTTCAGTGCCCTGCGCACCCGTGCCGAATTTTTCTCGCTGCGCTACGTACGTGAATCCGGCCAGTACCTGGCCGTACGCAAGAACGTCGCCGAACCGCCGCACCTGAGCCACGACGAGGGCGCCATGCTCACCGTGCGCCTCAATGGCGTGGAAGCCTACGCCGCGACCAACGATATTTCCCTGGCCGGCCTGCAAGCCGCCCTTGAGCGTGCCGAACAGCAAGCCCGGCAGATCTTGCCCCACGCCCTGCTCGACCTGCGCGAGCAACACGTCTCCAGCGACGTCGCCGATTACCTGTCGCCCAACCTTCAACAGCCCTTCCCATCCCTGAGCGATTGCTACCAGTTACTCGGCAGCGAATCGGCCTCCGTGCCGAAGGACGAGCGCCTGGTGAGCTGGGAAGTCAGCCTGGGCCTGACCCACGTCGAGCAGATCTACCTGAACAGTGCCGGTGCCGAGTTGCGCCAGGCCCAGCGCTTTGTGTTCCCCGGCGTCAACGTCACCGCCTACGACGGCAATGACAGCCAGACCCGCACCCTCGGCGGCAGCAACTTCGGCCAGCAAGGCGGGTTCGACGTAATCAGCCGCTTCGGCCTGGTCGGTGCCGCGCCACGCATCGCCGACGAGGCCCTGCAACTGCTGGCCGCGCCGAACACGCCCAGCGGCCCGCGTGACCTGCTGCTGATGCCCGATCAGATGATCCTGCAGATCCACGAGTCCATCGGCCACCCGCTGGAGTTGGACCGCATCCTCGGCGACGAGCGCAATTACGCCGGCACCAGTTTTGTGAAGGCCAGCGACTTCGGCCACCTGCAATATGGCTCCCCGCTGCTGAACGTGACCTTCGACCCGGACATTCCCGAGCAGCTCGCCAGCTACGGCCACGACGACGAAGGCACCAAAGCCAGCAAACAGTTCCTGATCCGTGAGGGGCTGCTGCTCAAACCGCTCGGTGGCGCGCTGTCGCAATTCCGTGCGGGCATGCAAGGCGTGGCCAACAGCCGGGCCAGCAGCTGGAACCGCGCGCCCATCGATCGCATGGCCAACTTGAATATCGAAGCGGGCGACAAGAGCCTCGCGCAACTGATCGGCGGTATCGAAAACGGCATCCTGATGTCGACTAACCGCTCGTGGTCCATCGACGATGCGCGCAATAAATTCCAGTTCGGCTGCGAATGGGGCCAACTGATCGAAAATGGCGAGTTGAAAGGCGTGGTGAAAAACCCCAACTACCGGGCCATTTCCGCGAACTTCTGGCGCAACCTCAGCGCGGTCGGCGATGCCAGTACGTTCAAGGTGCTGGGCACGCCGAACTGCGGCAAAGGTGAACCCAACCAGGTGATTCGCGTCGGCCATGCCTCGCCGGCCTGCGTATTCAGCGATGTCGACGTATTTGGGGGAGATGCCTGATGAACAACTTCAAGGCACTGGTGGAGTGGCTCAAACAGGCCATCACCGACAACGAACAATTCCACCTGGGCTATGCGGATGAAGCGTCCGAGTTCGTGCGCTTCAACCACGCCAAGGTGCGCCAGGCCGGCCAGGTGCAACAAGCCAGCCTCAGCCTGAAACTGATCAACAATGGCCGCCATGCCGACCTGGGCATCACCTTGTCCGGCGCAGCGGAACTGGACCGCCAACGTTTGGCCGACGGCCTGCAACAACTGCGCGACACCTTGCCGTTGCTACCCAAGGACCCGTACCTGCTGCTGAACCACAACGCCTGGCAAAGCAACAACGAACAAACGCGACCGCTGCCGGACCTGGCCCGGGTGTTGGAAGACATCAGCCAGGCGGCTGAGGGCGTTGATTTGGTCGGGTTCTACGCTTCCGGCCCGATCAGCCGTGGCTTTGCCAGCTCGGACGGCGCGTTCGGCTGGCACCGCGCCAACAGCTTCAACTTCGATTTCAGCCTGTTCCACGCCAATGGCGAAGCGGTCAAGGCCAGCTACGCCGGGCACACCTGGGACAGCGCCGAGTTCGCCGCGCGCTTCCAGCAAGCCCGCGAGCAATTGGAATTCCTCGGCCGCCCGCTGCATAAGCTGGCACCCGGGCAGTACCGCGCCTACCTCGCCCCGGCGGCGCTGGAAGAAATCATCAGTCTCATCACCTGGGGTGGTTTTTCCGCCCAGGCCATCGCCAGCAAAGGCAGTTCGCTGCAAAAGCTGTATGCCGGTGAACAATCCCTGAGCCCGCTGGTGACCGTCGACGAACAGATCAGCGGCTCCCTGAGCCAGGCGTTCTCCACCGAAGGCTACCCGCGCGGCGACGTCACGTTGATCAACGCGGGCAAAGGCGCAGGCCAGTTGATCAACTCGCGCAGCGCCGCCGAATATGGCCTGAGCACCAACGGCGCCAGCAGCGACGAGTCCCCCAGCGCCTTGCAGATGGCCGCCGGCGACCTGGCCCAGGCCGATATCCTCAAGCAATTGGGCACCGGGTTGTACATCAGCAACCTGTGGTATTTGAACTACTCCGACCTGCCGGCGGCGCGCCTGACCGGCATGACACGCTTCGCCACGTTCTGGGTGGAAGACGGCGAAATCAAGGCACCGGTCAGCACCATGCGCTTTGATGACAGCGTGTACAACCTGCTGGGTACGCAGTTGGAAGCCCTGACCGCTGAGCGGGAACTGCTGCTCTCGGCCAGCACGTACAGCCAGCGCAACACGGCCTCCAACCTGTTGCCGGGTGCCTTGGTCAAACGCCTGACCCTCACCCTCTAAACACAGCAGTTCCCCTGTGGGAGGGGGCTTGCTCCCGATAGCGGTGTATCAGCCAAGTATTCATCAGCTGACACGCTGCAATCGGGGGCAAGCCCCCTCCCACATTGAGTTGTGCTGAGTTCAGACATCTCTGTTTCGCCCCTTCCTACGGTTAATTCTTGTCTTCCCCACCTGCACGGGCAGCCTGTTGTCGCCTGCAAAAAACCTCGTTATAAGGGTTAGTGGCACCCCGCCACCCCACCCACGAGAGCATGACCTTGCCCGGGAAGGGCAAGCTGGAGCGTTGACATGAATCATGGAAGTTTTGTCATAGAAAAGCTGTTCAAGCACTACAACGTTCATGTTGAGCAGCTAGGAAACGATTCGGAAAAAAAGACCGTCCTGATGGTCAACGGCGCGCTGTCCACCACGCGCTCCTTCGCCCGCACCAGCAAATGCCTGGCCGAGCATTTCAATGTGCTGCTGTTCGACTTGCCGTTCTCCGGTTATTCCCGCGAACACAATACCGACCTGGACCTGGTCACCAAGGATGACGAGGTGCATATGCTGCGCGCCTTGGTCGAGCGCTTCCAGGTCAACCACCTGGTGTCAGCCTCCTGGGGTGGCATCTCAACCCTGCTGACCCTGGCCCACAACCCGCCGTCCATCGAAAGCTCGGTGGTGATGGCCCTGGCGCCCAACCTCAACCAGGCCATGCTCGACTATGTGGAGCGCGTGCGCGTGTTGATCGAAGCGGACGACAAGTCGGCCGTTGGCCACCTGCTTAACGAGACCGTGGGCAAATACCTCTCGCCCCGGCTCAAGCGCAACAATCACCGGCACCTGTCGAGCATGGCCACCACCGAATACCGCCAGGCGCGTTTTCATATCCACCAGGTGCTGGGCTTGGGCGACGGCAATTACCTGCCAGCACTCAAGCAGATTGAAACACCGGTGCACTTCCTCAACGGCGCGCTCGACGAATACACCCCCGCCGCCGAGGCGCAATTGTTCAAGCAGTACGTGGGGCGCAGCAGCTTTGCCGTGGCCGAACACACCGGCCACTTGCTCGACCTCGAATCCAACGAAGCGGCCACCGCGGTACACCGTGAACTGCTGGATTTCCTGGTGGGAAAAAGCACCCCGGTTGGCGCATAATCGCCGACACATAGCCAGCTAACAAAAAGGTTCTCTATGCCCAATCGCGTCCCGCTCGATGCCAAGACCGCCCGCTGGCTCCCCTGGGTGGTCGCGATTGCCTTCTTCATGCAGTCGCTGGACGGGACGATCCTCAACACGGCATTGCCGGCCATGGCCCGGGACCTCGCGGAAAACCCGCTGCGCATGCAAGGGGTGGTGATCGCCTACATGCTCACCGTCGCCTTGCTCATCCCGGCCTCAGGCTGGATTGCCGACCGCTTCGGCACCAAGAAAATCTTCTTTGGCGCCATCATGCTGTTCAGCATTGGTTCGCTGCTATGCGCCTTGTCCAGCAGCCTGACCATGCTGGTGGGCGCCCGGGTGATCCAGGGCCTGGGCGGCGCGCTGATGTTGCCGGTCGGCCGCTTGGTGGTGCTGCGCGCTTACCCCCGCTCCGAACTGGTGCGCATCATGGGCTTCATTACCATCCCCGGCCTGCTCGGCCCGCTGCTCGGCCCGACCATGGGTGGCTGGATGGTGCAATACCTGACCTGGCACTGGATCTTCCTGATCAACCTGCCGGTGGGCATGGTCGGCTGTTACGCCGTGTGGAAACTGATCCCCGACCTGCGCGGCAGCGAACGCACACGCTTTGATGGCGTGGGGTTTCTATTGTTTGGCGCGGCGATGGTGTTGATCACCATCGCCATGGAAGGCCTGGGCGAACTGCACCTGCCGCACCTGCGGGTGATGTTGCTGCTGTTCGGCGGGCTGGCGTGCCTGGCGGCGTACTGGCTGCGCGCCGGGCATATCGACAACCCGCTGTTTTCACCGGTGCTGTTCAAGACCCGCACCTTTGCCGTGGGTATCCTCGGCAACCTGTTTGCACGCTTGGGCAGTGGCGCGTTGCCGTTCCTGGTGCCGCTGCTGTTGCAGGTCGCGCTGGGCTACTCGCCGTCCGAAGCGGGTATGAGCATGCTGCCCCTGGCGGCGGCGGCGATGTTTGCCAAATCCATCGCCCGCACCCTGATCGAACGCCTGGGCTACCGCATCGTGCTCACCGGCAACACCCTGGCGCTGGGCATCATGCTGGCGAGCATGGGCCTGGTCAGCGAGCACACGCCCTACCCGCTGCTGTTGTGCATGCTGGCGGTACTGGGGGCGATCAATTCCCTGCAATTTACCGCGATGAACACCGTCACCCTGATCGACCTCGACGACGCCCAGGCCAGCAGCGGCAACAGTTTGCTGTCAGTGGTGGCGCAGTTGTCCCTCAGCCTCGGCGTGGCCTGCGCCGGTGCGCTGCTCGGCGGGTTCACCGCCGAAACCGGTAATGATGGGGTGGAAAGCGTACTCGGTGCGTTCCAACTGACCTTCCTCACCGTGGGCATCATGGCGATGCTGGCAGCGGCGATCTTCCTGCAATTGTCGCCCACCGACGGCAAACGAGTAGTCAGCCGCGAGCACGACATCGAGCATTAATAGGCTTCTCGTCTAGAACTTGCAGGGAAATTCCCACGGGACTGGTACACTGCGCGACATTTTGTTTTGCAGAGCCAGTCCCGTGACTACCATCGCCACCGCTTTTAATACTTTGCCCCTGTCCGCCGCCATGCTGGCTAACCTCGACTCGCTGGGTTATGTCGAGATGACGCAGATCCAGGCGCAAAGCTTGCCGGTGATCCTCAAAGGGCTGGACCTGATTGCCCAGGCCAAGACCGGCAGCGGCAAGACAGCTGCATTCGGCATCGGCCTGTTGAACCCGATCAACCCGCGCTACTTTGGCTGCCAGGCCCTGGTGATGTGCCCGACCCGTGAGCTGGCCGACCAGGTCGCCAAGGAAATCCGTCGCCTGGCCCGTGCCGAAGACAACATCAAGGTACTGACCCTGTGCGGTGGCGTGTCCCTCGGCCCGCAGATCGCCTCCCTCGAACACGGCGCCCACGTCATCGTCGGTACGCCGGGCCGCATCCAGCAGCACTTGCGCAAAGGTTCGCTGGTGCTGGACGGCCTCAACACGCTGATCCTCGATGAAGCCGACCGCATGCTCGACATGGGCTTCTACGACGCCATCGAAGACATCATCAGCAAGACCCCGCCGCGCCGCCAGACCCTGCTGTTCTCGGCCACCTACCCGGTGAGCATCAAGCAGCTGGCCTCGAAATTCATGCGCGCGCCGCAGCAGGTGAAAGCCGAGGCGTTCCACTCCGATGACCAGATCGAGCAGCGTTTCTACGAAATTTCGCCGGAAGAACGCATGGACGCCGTGACCAAGGTGCTGGCGCATTTCCGCCCGGCCTCCTGCGTAGCCTTCTGCTTTACCAAACAGCAAGTGCAGGAAACCGTGGATCACCTGACCGCCAAGGGTATTTCCGCCGTTGGCCTGCATGGCGACCTGGAACAGCGCGACCGCGACCAGGTGCTGGCGATGTTCGCCAACCGCAGCACCTCCGTGTTGGTTGCCACTGACGTTGCAGCCCGTGGCCTGGACATCGACTCGCTGGACATGGTGATCAACGTCGAACTGGCCCGCGATTCGGAGATCCACATCCACCGCGTCGGCCGTACCGGTCGTGCCGGTGAGACCGGCATCGCCATCAGCCTGGTCGCCCCGTCCGAAGCGCACCGTGCCCAGGCCATCGAGCAACTGCAGAAGTCACCGTTGAACTGGGACCAACTGGACAACCTCAAGCCGCAAAGCGGTGGCCCATTGCTGCCGCAGATGAGCACCCTGTGCATCGCTGCCGGGCGTAAAGACAAGGTTCGACCGGGCGATATCCTCGGCGCGTTGACCGGTGAAGCCGGCATCCCGGGTGCCCAGGTCGGCAAGATCGCGATCTTTGACTTCCAGGCCTTCGTGGCCGTGGAGCGCGGGATCGCCAAGCAGGCCTTGCAGCGCTTGAACGATGGCAAGATCAAAGGCCGTTCGCTGCGCGTTCGAATCCTGTAACACGATCTCCCCTTCAATGGAGATCCAATGTGGGAGGGGGCTTGCCCCCGATAGCAATCTATCAGTTACCGATGCGCTGACTGACACACTGCTATCGGGGGCAAGCCCCCTCCCACATTTGAATGTATTCCAACTCAGAACTTGTATGAGGACACCGTTTTGCGCTCGACCGAAGTTGTGATCATTGGCGCCGGCGCCGCAGGCTTGATGTGCGCGCTGACCGCCGCCGGGCGTGGGCGCAAGGTGATGTTGATCGACCATGCGAACAAGGCCGGCAAGAAGATCCTGATGTCCGGCGGTGGCCGCTGCAACTTCACCAATATGTACACCGAGCCGGCCAACTTCCTCTCGCACAATGCGCACTTTTGCAAGTCCGCCCTGGCCCGCTACACCCAGTGGGACTTCATCGCGCTGGTGGCCAAGCACGGTGTGCCCTACCACGAGAAGAAACTCGGCCAGCTATTCTGCGATAACAAATCCAGCGACATCCTCGGCATGCTGCTCGATGAGTGCATTCAGGTCGGCGTAAGCCTGCACCTGGACACCTCGATCCAGGAAATTGCCAGGCTGGACAGCGGCTATCAGTTGCAGACCACCTTGGGCGAGTTGCGCTGTGAATCCCTGGTGATTGCCACCGGCGGCCTGTCGATCCCGACCCTGGGCGCGACCGGCTTTGGTTACCAGGTGGCCAGACAATTCGGCCACGAACTGCTGCCGACCCGCGCCGGGCTGGTGCCGTTCACCATCACCGACCAGCTCAAGGACTTGTGTGGCGAGTTGTCGGGTACGTCGGTGGATTGCCTGGTCAGCTGCAACGGCCAGAGCTTTCGCGAGAACATCCTCTTTACCCATCGTGGCCTCAGCGGGCCGGCGATTTTGCAGATTTCTTCTTACTGGGAATCCGGCGACACGGTTGAAATCAACCTGCTGCCCGACCACGACGCCCACACCTGGCTGCAACAGCAACAAGCCGAGCGCCCCAACAGCGAATTGAAAACCCTGCTGGGCGAGATCTTTACCAAGAAGATGGCCAACCTGCTGGCCGAGACGTGGTTCGCATCCAAGCCGATGAAGCAGTACACCCATGCCGAAATTGCCGACATCGCACAAAAACTCGGCAATTGGCAGTTGGTGCCGGCGGGCACCGAGGGTTATCGCACGGCCGAAGTCACGCTGGGGGGCGTGGACACGCGGGAAGTGTCGTCCAAGACTATGGAATCACTGAAAAGCCCTGGCCTGTACTTTATCGGTGAAGTGCTGGATGTAACCGGTCACCTGGGCGGGTTCAACTTCCAGTGGGCGTGGGCGTCCGGCTACGCCGCGGCGCAGTACGCCTGAAGGATGTAATCGGTCAAATGTGGGAGATATTTTGCGAATTGATGTGATCGCCACGCTTGCCGTGACGTCACTGATGGCTCAATTTAGCGGCATCGTCCCGGAAGACTCCAGACTTCATGTCATCGACCTCGTTCAAGCAGTCCCTGCGGCGCCTGTGGGCACTGGATAAATTCAGCTACAGCATTCGGGTATTCATCGCCCTCACCGGCAGCATGGCGCTGTGCTGGTACCAGGATGAAATGACACTGCTGATCCCGCTGTTCCTGGGGATCATCGCCAGCGCCCTGGCCGAGACCGATGACAGTTGGCAAGGCCGCCTCAACGCCCTGGCGGTGACGCTGGTGTGTTTCAGCATCGCCGCGCTGTCGGTGGAGTTGCTGTTCCCTTATCCCTTGATCTTCGCGGTCTCCCTGGCCCTGGCCACCTTCTGCCTGACCATGCTCGGTGCCTTGGGCGAGCGCTATGGCGCGATAGCCTCAGCGACGCTGATCCTGTCGGTATACACCATGATCGGCGTGGACCAGCGCGGCGGCGCCGTCAGCGATTTCTGGCACGAGCCGCTGCTGTTGGTGGCCGGTGCCGCCTGGTATGGCGCGCTGTCGGTGCTGTGGCAGGCGCTATTTTCCAACCAGCCGGTGCAACAGAGCCTGGCGCGGCTGTTCCGTGAACTGGGACGGTACCTCAAGCTCAAATCATCGTTGTTCGAGCCGATCCGCCAGCTGGACGTGGAAGCGCGGCGCCTGGAACTGGCCCAGCAAAATGGTCGAGTGGTGGCGGCGCTCAATGCCGCGAAGGAAATCATCCTGCATCGCGTGGGTAATGGTCGCCCCGGTTCGAAAGTCAGTCGCTACCTGAAGCTGTATTTCCTGGCCCAGGACATCCACGAACGTGCCAGCTCGTCGCACTACCCGTACAACGCCCTGGCCGAGGCCTTCTTCCACAGCGACGTGCTGTTCCGCTGCCAGCGCCTGTTGCGCCAGCAAGGCAAGGCCTGCCAGACCCTGGCCGAGTCGATCCAGATGCGCCAGCCGTTCATCTATGACGACAGCTTCGCCGAAGCCCTGGGCGACCTCAACGCGTCCTTGGAGCACCTGCGCATCCAGAGCAACCCGGCCTGGCGCGGCCTGCTGCGTTCGTTGCGCGCCCTGGCGGCCAACCTGTCGACCCTGGACCGCCTGCTCGGCGACGCCAGCAACCCCGACAGCCTGGCGGACGCCACCGACAGCAACCTGCTGGACCGCGCCCCGCGCAACCTCAAGGAAATGTGGACGCGCCTGCGCACGCAGATGACGCCGACGTCGCTGCTGTTCCGCCATGCGTTGCGTCTGTCGCTGGCGTTGACCGTCGGCTACGGCATGCTGCATGCAATCCACGCGTCCCAAGGCTACTGGATCATCCTCACCACGCTGTTCGTGTGCCAGCCGAACTATGGCGCCACGCGGCGCAAGCTCGGCCAACGCATCATCGGCACGGCCATCGGCTTGACCGTGGCCTGGGCACTGTTCGACCTGTTCCCGAGCCCCCTGGTGCAATCGATGTTCGCCATCGCCGCCGGCCTGGTGTTCTTTATCAACCGCACCACCCGCTACACCCTGGCCACCGCCGCGATCACGCTGATGGTGTTGTTCTGCTTCAACCAGGTCGGCGATGGCTACGGGCTGTTCCTGCCACGTCTGTTCGATACCTTGCTCGGCAGCCTGATCGCCGGCCTGGCGGTGTTCCTGTTCCTGCCGGACTGGCAAGGCCGCCGCTTGAACAAAGTGCTGGCCAACACCCTGACCTGCAACAGCATCTACCTGCGCCAGATCATGCAGCAGTACGCCGCCGGCAAGAGTGACGACCTGGCCTACCGCCTGGCGCGGCGCAACGCGCACAACGCCGATGCGGCGCTGTCCACCACCCTGGCGAACATGCTGATGGAGCCGGGGCATTTCCGTAAGGAAGCCGACGTGGGCTTTCGGTTCCTGGTGTTGTCGCACACCTTGCTCAGTTATTTGTCAGGACTGGGCGCGCATCGCGAAACCCAATTGCCGGCCGAAGTGCGTGAACATCTGATCGATGGCGCCGGCAAGACCCTGGCGGCGAGCATCGATGAAATCGCCACGGGGTTGGCCAATAAGCAGCCGATCGCGATCCAGAGCGATGCCGAGGAAGCGCTGGCGGCGGACCTGGAACAGATGCCGGATGAGATCGATGAAGGGCAGCGGTTGGTGCAGACGCAGTTGGCGTTGATTTGCCGGCAGCTGGGGCCGTTGCGCACGTTGGCGGCGCATCTGATCAAGGACACCAGCGCGGCTTAGGTCGCTATCGGGGGCAAGCCCCCTCCCACAGTTTTGATTTGTGAACACAGTCAACAGGTGGGAGGGGGCTTGCCCCCGATGAGGTCCGCACAGGCACTACATGCCATGGGCCTTCATCAGCCGCTCATAGCTGCCGTCGGCCTTCATCTTGGCAATCTCCCGATCAAAGCTGGCCACGATCTGCTCATGCTCAGGGTTCTTCAGGCTGACCAGGATGTGCAGGCTGTTTTCACTCAGCGGCTGGGGCAAAAACTCCACCGCATTGCGCACCCGTGCCGATTCACGCGAGAGGTAATAGCGCGCCACGTACTCATCCTCCACCGTCAACCGCACCCGCTGCGCCGCGAGCATACGCACGGCCATGGCGAAGTTGTGCACCGGGACTTTCTGCAACTGCGCATCCCCATCGAACGCCGCCGAATAGGCATAGCCACGCACCACGGCGATGGGATAGTCGTGCAATTGCGCAAGGTTCTGGAATTCGATGGGATCGTCGCGGCGCTTGATAAAGCGCACACGGTTGAGCAGGTATTCACCTGAGAATTGGCCCAGTTTCGTACGGGCATCGTCGTACCAGGCGTTGATCAGCACGTCATAACGGCCGTCGCCCACCCCCATCAGCGCACGGGCCCAGGGCACCTGCTCGAAGTCACTGGCGTAACCCGCACGGGCCAGGGCGGTACTGACGATGTCGGTGGCCAGCCCGCCATTGATCAAGGTGGCATCGGTAAAGGGCGGCCAGGCATCTGCCACCAGACGCAGACGCTGCGCGAATGCCGGCTGGGCCAGCAGCAACACTCCAATCAAAGCAACGGCACGAGAGAATCGCGGCATGCTCAAAGTCCTTGGCAGGCAGGCGGTGGCCTTGGCTCAGGCGCGGCCCGAGGTTCTAACAGTAGCTCAGATTACACAAAGAAACCGGTGCCGAACGCACTCAATGATGGCAAATTGATTTCACTCACAAAAATAGTTGATTTAGACAGCGTTGCCCGCTGCGCTTACTATCCGCAACAGACATTGATAAGAGAACTCGCCATGACCGTTGAATGGGTGTGCAAACACCACGATGACCTGGGCAAGGAGCAGCTTTACGCGATCCTGCGCTTGCGCAACGAGGTGTTTGTTGTCGAGCAGAAATGTGTGTACCAGGATCTCGATGGGCAGGATTTGTCAGGCGACACCCATCACCTGATGGCGTGGCAGGACGACCAACTGGTGGCTTACCTGCGCCTGCTGGACCCGGAATCCCAGGGCGGCGACGTGGTGATCGGCCGCGTGATCGTAGCGCCGGTGGCGCGCGGCACCGGGCTGGGGCATCGGATGATGGAAGAGACGCTCAAGCTGATTGCCGATATCTGGCCTGAGACACCGATGTTCCTGTCAGCCCAGGCGCATTTGCAGGGGTATTACGGGCGGTATGGGTTTGTGGTGGCGGGTGAGGAATACCTTGAGGATGATATTCCACACATCGGCATGCGAAAGGATCAGGGGTAGCCCAGCACCTGCTTGATCTGGCCGAGGTTCGCCTCGATCCAACGCCGATCAATCGCGCCCCAGCTGCGAATCCGATAGTGCCCGGCATGGTTGCGGGCACCGTCTTCCTGCTCGAACTCACACACAATATCCAGATCGGCCAATGCCGCAATCGTGTCCTGCGCCGTGCGCCGGGGCATGCCGGTGGCGTCGGTCAGGGCCGGGACGCTGCTGGCCTGGCCGCTGTCGATCAGGTAGGCCACGTACAGGCGGCGGTAGAAGCTGCTCTTGGTCTTGCTCACATCCATGGTCGGTTGCCTTGTGCGGTCAGGGTTTGCCCAGCAGGTCGCGGTACGTGAGGTACACCCGCAGGTCGAATTCCACCTGATGGTAGCCCGGCATCATGTACTCGCAGAGTTTGTAGAACGCCTTGTTGTGGTCCGATTCCTTGAAGTGCGCCAGTTCGTGGACCACGATCATGCGCAGGAACTGCGGCGCGGCCTCCTTGAACAGCGCAGCAATGCGGATCTCTTTCTTCGACTTCAGATTGCCGCCCTGCACCCGCGAGATGGAGGTGTGCAGGCCGAGGGCGCGATGAGTCAGGTCCAGGCGATTATCGAACAGCACCTTGTCGATGGCCGGCGCATTGCGCAGGTGTTCCTGCTTCAAGGCCAGCGCGTAGGCGTACAGGGCCTTGTCGCTCTGCACCGCGTGGCGTTCGGGGTAACGTTGCTCCAAGTAGGCACCCAACTGATCCTTGGCGATCAGCTGGCGCACTTGCTCCTGGAGGGCGGCGGGATAGGCCTGGAGGTATTTCAGCGCGGTCATGGGCTCTGCAACAGGGTTCGGATGGCCGCCAGTGTAGCGAATTCAGCGCAGGCGAGCGTGGCACCAGTGTGCCACTTCCTCAGCCATCAACGGCTGCGCCGCCATCGGGCCCTGAATGAATGGGCAACCATTGGCCTTCAGCCATTGGGCCTGCTCCTGGGTTTCCACCCCCTCGGCCACTACCACTACATCAAAATGCTTGCACAACTCGATAATGCTGCGCGCCATCACCTCATCGCGCACCGAGCCCGGCAGGCGAGCGACCAATTGCGGGTCAAGCTTGAGGGTATCGAAGGCCAGGTCGCGCAGATGCGCCAGGGAACAATTGCCCAAGCCAAAGTCATCCAGGGCGGTGCGCACGCCGATCTGGCGCAGCAACTTGAGCTGCTTGACCGACTCTTCAAGGTTGCTCATCAGGCAGTCTTCACTGATTTCCACCTCCAGTTGCCGCCCCGGCAGCCCATGTCGTTCGAGCACCTGCTGCAGCTGGTTCGCCAGGTTGGGCATGTTGAACTGGTTGCTGCTCAGGCTCACGCTGAGCACCAGTTCATCGTCGAAGCCGGCGTGCCAGGCCTGGAGTTGGGCGCCGACTTGTTGGTAAATCCAGGTGCTGAGCTGGCTGATCAGCCGGGCTTCTTCCAGCAATGGCAGAAACAGACCGGGCGGCACATCGCCGACACTCGGGTGCCGCCAGCGCAATAGCGCTTCCACACCGCGCACACGCCCATCCGCCAACGCCACCTGCGGCTGGTACACCAGGGTGAACTCCTTGTTTTGAATCGCCGTGCGCACGCTGTCTTCCAGCATCAGGCGCGAACGGGCGCGGCCATTCATTTCCTGGTCGTAATAGCGATATTGCTGACGGCCTGCGCGCTTGGCTTCGTACATGGCGATGTCTGCCGCGCGCAACAGACCGTTAATGTCCGAGCCGCAATCCGGGAAGGTGGCGATACCGATACTGACACCGAGCATCACATCCAAACCTTCAACTTGCTGGCAGATAGACACCCGTTCGATCAGTTTTTCTGCAATTTTCGCCGCCTGCTCGGGGAACTCCAGCTCCAGCAACGCGGTGAACTCATCGCCGCCCATGCGCCCCAGAATGTCATAGGAACGCAGGCAGCCCTGCAACTGCTCCGATACCCAGCGCAGCACACGGTCGCCGGCGTCATGGCCAAGGGAATCATTGACCCGCTTGAAGCCGTCAAGGTCCAGGTACAGCAGCACCAGAGACTGTTCGTTGCGCTCGCTGCGCAGCAAAATGTTTTCCGCCGCCTGGTAAAACCCGCGCCGGTTCAACAGTCCGGTCAGCGGGTCGGTGACCGCCTGGAACTCCAATTGTTGATGCAGGTGACGCACTTCGGACATGTCCAGCACGGTCACCACCATGGCCTTCTGTTCGGCCGGCAGCGGCGCGCACGACAACGCCACCGGCACCTGCTGGCCTCGGCTGGTCCGCAGGATCGCATCGTGCAAGCGCCAGGTCTGGCCCTGGCGGTAAGCGAGGAACATCTCGAACCCCAGCCAGGCCGGTACATGGGGCTTTTGCAGGAAGCTCAGGAAACTCTCGCCTCGCAACTCGGCCAGGGTAGCGTTCAACAGCCGCGAAATGGCCGGGTTGGCATACTCGATCACGCTGCCCTCGCCCACCACCAGGATGCCTTCGGCGGCGTTGTCCAACACCGAGGCATTGAACGCCCGCGCCGACTCCAGCTCATGGCTCAGGCGCTGCAAGGCCCGGCGATTGCGCTGATGTTCCAGCAACGCCTGGACCTTGGGTTTGAGGATGTGCGGGTCGAACGGTTTGAACAGGTAGTCGATGGCGCCACTGGCATAGCCTTCGAGTACTGCGGCCGGCGACTGGGCGTGGGCCGTGAGGAAAATGATCGGTGTCATGCGCGTGCGCTGGCTGCCGCGCATCAGGCGCGCCACCTCAAAGCCGTCCATGCCGGGCATCTTCACGTCCAGCAGCACCAGGTCGACTTCATGTTTGAGTAACAACTCGAGGGCTTCCACACCGGACGCGGCGGTCACCACATGCCAGTCTTCACGCTGTAACAGCGCACGCATGCTAAGCAGGTTCTCCGGGTAGTCATCGACCACAAGCAGAACCGAATGACCATCGCCGTGGTGTGGAGCGCATTCCATGCTACGTCTCTTCCTTAGGACTACTCCGGTCATTTCTGACAGAAAACCCGGACAAACTCTGAGGCCTCACTCTAGCCCCGGTTCAGAAAAAGCAGAAGTAACCTCAGTGCCATCATTGCGCCAATCTTCAGGAAGCCGACTAACGGTCAACCGCTACAAGCCACGAACCATGGGAAACATGGCTTTTTGGCATTCCTTTGGCGCCAATAAATCGCCAGCAATGATTTAACAAGATGGTTAACACCACCTATAAAGAACCTGTCTGGCCCAAGGGCCATAGCCTACACCCCTCTGTAAAAAGGCCTACGCCATGATCGACCTATCCACCTGGAACCTCAGCATCCCTGTCGGCTCTCCGCCCGCGACCATCGAAACCCCAAGATTGATGAGCGGCTTCAACGACCAATATTTCCAGGCCGAAGGCAGCAACGTCCAATTCTGGACCCCGGTCACCGGCACCCGTACCGAAAACGCCATTTACCCGCGCAGCGAACTGCGCGAGACCTACGCCGACGGGCGCCTGCGCAACTGGACCTATCCGGATGCGGACAACTTCCTGCGTGCCACCCTGGCCGTCAACCAAGTGCCGTCCTCCGGCAAAATCGTGATCGGGCAAATCCACGCCTATGACAGCCAGAAACCGCTGATCAAGCTGGAATATCAGTTCAAGGAAAAGACGCAGACCGGCAACATCGTCGCCAAAGTGCGCATGCGCCCGGACGAGGATGAAGGGCGCACGATCATTGTTGCCTCCAATGTGCCGCTGGAAAAGAGCTTTACCTATGTGATCAACCTCAACAAAGCCGGGCTGCTCAGTGTGTATGCCGCAGATGGCGAGTGGAACGAACGCATCGGCGCGGCGTGGGGCGCCAAGCCGTTGTACTTCAAGGCCGGGGCGTATGTGCAGGACAACAGTGGCAACAGCAAGGAAGGCGCGCGGGTGACGTTTGCCAAGTTGGATATTGATCACGAGTAAGGTTATTTCAATCATCCCCCGCTACGGCGGAGGAATGATTACTTGGATATAACGAACTCCGAAGATCGTCTTACCGCTATAGCAAAACAGCATAAAAATAGTATTTCTTGCAGTGCGCACCCTAGGGCACATCTTATAAAATCATGTGCGTCCGACTCATGTACCCATTCAGGAGTTAAACACATGCCAACGATAGCCACCATTAACCAACCTGCCGTCTCGGGGTTTGGCGCCGGGTCGCAACCAAAAATATACAATGCCACCCCACCTGGTTCTTTTGCGACGCCGCCCCAAAACATGCCAGTTGTCACCAGGCCCTTCAGGTATCTCGTCTTGTCACACTTATTGAGCAACAACACCAGGATAGGCGATGTGCTGACTTATTATTGCTACCCTGTGCCGTCCGCAGGTCTTCCTACGATGTTTCTGGAACAAATAACTCTTACTGCCGCGCTGCTACAAATTTACATCAACAATAAACGCGAACATTTTGAGAAGGAAATACCCTGCTACCTTCCAAACCCAGGAGTCTATGATGTTTACTGGGAGCTTGAAAATGCATCTCAAACATATACGGAGATCGGACAGAACCTGAGATTTACAGTTGTATAACTATAGTAATTACTAAGATGGCTTATCCAACACCTGAAAAACTATTGCGTTACCCACGATAAAAAACTGTTCACTGTCCTTAGAAAAATACTTCATACCTATAAGAAACCCGCATTTCTGCGGGTTTTTTTGGCGCTATTGGCTTAGTTCACCTTAGCGTTCAACTCACCTTTCAAATACCGCTGATACATCGCTTCCAACGAGATCGGCTTGATCTTCGAAGCATTGCCGGCAGTACCGAAGGCCTCGTAGCGAGCGATACACACATCACGCATCGCGGTCACGGTGGCGCCGAAGAATTTACGCGGGTCGAATTCGCTCGGGTTGGTGGCCATCAGGCGACGCATCGCACCGGTGGACGCCAGGCGCAGGTCGGTGTCGATGTTGACCTTGCGCACGCCGTACTTGATGCCTTCGACGATTTCTTCAACCGGCACGCCGTAGGTTTCTTTGATGTCGCCGCCGTACTGGTTGATGATCGCCAGCCACTCTTGCGGGACCGAGGAAGAACCGTGCATCACCAAGTGGGTATTGGGGATGCGCTTGTGGATTTCCTTGATGCGGTCGATGGCCAGCACGTCGCCGGTAGGTGGCTTGGTGAACTTGTAGGCGCCGTGGCTGGTACCGATGGCGATGGCCAGGGCGTCGACTTGGGTCTTTTTCACGAAGTCGGCGGCTTCTTCCGGGTCGGTCAGCATCTGGCTGTGATCCAGCACGCCTTCGGCACCGATGCCGTCTTCTTCGCCGGCCATGCCGGTTTCCAGGGAACCCAGGCAGCCCAGCTCGCCTTCAACCGAAACACCACAGGCGTGGGCCATGGCTACGGTTTGCTGGGTGACGCGTACGTTGTACTCGTAGTCGGTCGGGGTCTTGCCGTCTTCGCCGAGGGAGCCGTCCATCATCACCGAGCTGAAGCCCAGTTGGATGGAACGCTGGCACACGTCAGGGCTGGTGCCGTGGTCCTGGTGCATGCACACCGGGATGTGCGGAAATTCTTCGATTGCGGCGAGGATCAAGTGACGCAGGAACGGCGCACCGGCGTATTTGCGGGCACCGGCCGAAGCCTGGACGATCACGGGGGAGTCGGTCTTGTCAGCGGCTTCCATGATGGCGCGCATCTGCTCAAGGTTGTTGACGTTAAAGGCTGGGACGCCGTAGCCGAACTCGGCTGCGTGGTCCAGCATTTGACGCATGCTGATAAGTGCCATTGTGTTGTCTCTCCCGGTCGAGGGTCGTTAATCGTGCAAGCCTGCCGTAGCGGCGGCTGCTATTCAAGTTATTGCAGACCAGGCTTTACACACCTGGCTTGCTGAATCGTTATTGCTGTCAGGCTTACTGCGCTTTGCAGCCACGCCCGATCAAATCATCGGTGGCGACCCAGTAAACCAGGCCTTCCTCACCTTTTGTGTGAAACGCCAATTGGCCGTCGCTGTACAGCACGCCCGAGGCGGCAACGTCCTGCTTGAGGCGGTAAACCTGGTCGGAACCGCCCAAACGGACATCCACCTCGGATTTGGCCTGATTAGCAAAGCGCCAGTTCACCTCAGCCTTGCTGTCGCAGGTCCACGTGGTCCACTTGTCGGCAGTTTCTGCCTTGTTGCTGAACATGTTCATGCTGCTGCAGCCGGCCAACAGGGCCAGGGCTGCCAGGGCGAAAACGCCTTTCATTGCCAATCCTCGTGAGGCGACCGACGGCCGCCAGTTGATCAGACCCATCAAGGGCAACCCTGTTCCTGACCGTTGGGCGCGGCGTCGTATTTCTCCAGCCGTTCGTTGCCGATGCGCTTGTTGATCACCGGCATGGTCTCGGCTTGCCAGTCGGCCTGGTAGCAGCTCTTTTTCTGCCCGGGGGCAGGTTCATCTGCCGCAGACTTCGCGTTCGGCGTGCTGCCGCAACCGGCCAACAGGCCCGCTGCGATCACCAATGCCAACGACTTGATCATGGGAATACTCCTTTTCCGGATCACGAGCCTCAGCCTTTGGCTCGGGTTTCCAGCACTTCAACGGCTGGCAGTACCTTGCCTTCGACGAACTCGAGGAACGCACCGCCACCGGTAGAAATGTAGGAGATCTGGTCAGCAACGCCATATTTATCGATAGCCGCCAGGGTGTCGCCGCCGCCAGCGATGGAGAAGGCCGAGCTTTCAGCGATGGCCTTGGCCAGCACTTTGGTGCCGTTGCCGAACTGGTCGAATTCGAACACGCCGACCGGGCCGTTCCACAGGATGGTCTGGGAGGCTTTCAGCAGCTCAGCAAAGTTGGCCGCAGTTTGCGGGCCGATATCCAGGATCATGTCGTCGGCAGCCACGTCAGCGATCAGCTTGACAGTGGCTTCGGCGCTTTCGGCGAACTCCTTGGCAACGACGACATCAACCGGCAGCGGCACGCTGACTTTGGCAGCGATGGCACGAGCAGTGTCGAGCAGGTCCGGCTCGTACAGGGACTTGCCCACCGGGTGACCGGCAGCCGCCAGGAAGGTGTTGGCAATGCCGCCGCCGACGATCAGCTGGTTGCAGATCTGGCTCAGGCTGTTAAGCACGTCCAGCTTGGTCGACACCTTGGAGCCAGCCACGATGGCAGCCATCGGTTGCGCCGGCGCGCCCAGGGCCTTGCCCAGTGCGTCCAGTTCAGCGGCCAGCAGTGGGCCGGCAGCCGCGACCTTGGCGAACTTGGCCACGCCGTGGGTCGAACCCTCAGCACGGTGAGCGGTGCCAAATGCGTCCATCACGAACACGTCGCACAGCGCCGCATATTGCTGGGCCAGTTCGTCGCTGTTCTTTTTCTCGCCCTTGTTGAAGCGTACGTTTTCGAACAACACGATGTCGCCAGCTTTGACGTCCACACCGCCCAGGTAGTCAGCCACCAGCGGCACGTCGCGGCCCAGGGCCTTGCTCAGGTAATCGGCGACAGGCTTGAGGCTGTTTTCGGCAGAGAACTCGCCTTCGGTCGGGCGACCCAGGTGGGAGCAGACCATCACGGCCGCGCCTTTTTCCAGGGCCAGCTTGATGGTCGGCAGCGAGGCCAGGATTCGCGCATCGCTGGTGACAACACCGTCCTTGACTGGGACGTTGAGGTCTTCGCGGATCAGTACGCGCTTACCTTGCAGATCGAGGTCGGACATCTTCAACACGGTCATGGGTCGCAGTTCCTGAATTACTGTTGATGAGGTTGTTTAGAGGCGATGTGCAGATAATGTTCCGCAACATCCAGCATTCGGTTGGCAAAACCCCACTCGTTGTCGAACCAGGCCAGGATATTCACCAGCCGGGGGCCGGAAACGCGGGTCTGGCTGGCATCGACAATTGCCGAATGCGGGTCATGGTTGAAATCGCAACTGGCGTGGGGCAGCTCGGTGTAGGCCAGCAAACCTTTAAGCGGGCCGCTGGTGGCGGCGTCGCGCAGGATCCGGTTGACCTCCGTCGCATCGGTGTCACTGACGGTCTGCATGGTGATGTCCAGGCAGGACACGTTCACCGTCGGCACCCGTACGGCTTTGGCCTGGATTCGCCCGGCAAGTTCCGGCAACAGTCGCTCGATGCCCCGGGCCAGGCCGGTAGACACCGGAATCACCGATTGGAACGCCGAACGCGTACGGCGCAGGTCCTCGTGGTGATAGGCGTCGATTACCGGCTGGTCGTTCATCGCCGAGTGAATCGTGGTGATCGACACATAGTCCAGGCCGATCGCCTGATCCAGCAGGCGCAACAACGGCACGCTGCAGTTGGTGGTACAGGAGGCGTTGGACACCAGCAGTTCATTGCCGGTCAGGCAATCCTGGTTGATACCGTAGACGATGGTGGCGTCGACATCTGCCTCGCTGGCCATCGGCTGGGAAAACAGCACACGCGGCGCGCCGGCGTCGAGGAAACGCTGGCCATCGGCACGGGTGTGGTAGACACCGGAACATTCCAGCACCAGGTCGACGCCCAGTGCTTTCCAGTCGATGGCTTCGGGGGTGGCACTGCGCAAGACCTGCACGCAAGCGCCATTAATATGCAGACAATCGCCCTCGACCCGCACTTCGCCGGGGAAGCGGCCGTGGGTGGAGTCAAAGCGTGTCAGGTATTCGATGCTGGCCATGTCGGCCAGGTCGTTGATCGCGACAATTTCAAACCCGGCCGCCGCCCCTCGCTCGAACAGAGCACGCAAGACGCAACGACCAATGCGGCCGTAGCCGTTGAGTGCAACTTTGTAGGGACGCGGTTGAGGCATGGGGTTCTCGATCAAGGTGAGTTCGGTGTTGAAAGCACCATCGCCATCGCGGGCAAGCCCGCTCCCACATTAGACCGCGATCCAAATGTGGGAGCGGGCTTGCCCGCGATGGCGCCAGTACAGACAACGCAGACTGACTTAGTCTTCCAGCAGCTCTTCAGCCTGACCCAGGATGTTTTCCAGGGTGAAGCCGAACTCTTCGAACAACGCTGGCGCCGGCGCCGACTCACCATAGGTGGTCATGCCGATCACGCGGCCTTCCAGGCCCACGTACTTGTACCAGTAGTCGGCGTGAGCCGCTTCGATGGCGATACGCGCGCTGACCTGCAACGGCAATACCGACTGCTTGTAGCCGGCGTCCTGTGCTTCGAACACGCTGGTGCAAGGCATCGACACCACACGTACGTTGCGGCCTTGGGCGGTCAGCTTGTCGTACGCCTGGACGGTCAGACCCACTTCGGAACCGGTGGAGATCAGGATCAGCTCCGGCTCGCCGATGCAGTCCTTGAGCACGTAGCCGCCACGGCTGATGTCGGCGATCTGTGCGTCGGTACGTACCTGGTGTTGCAGGTTCTGACGCGAGAAGATCAGCGCCGAAGGGCCGTCCTTGCGCTCGATGGCGTGCTTCCAGGCCACGGCGGACTCCACCGCGTCGGCTGGGCGCCAGCAATCCAGGTTCGGCGTGGTGCGCAGGCTGGTCAGTTGCTCGACCGGCTGGTGCGTCGGGCCGTCTTCGCCCAGGCCGATGGAGTCGTGGGTGTACACGTGGATCACGCGCTTCTTCATCAGCGCAGCCATGCGTACGGCGTTGCGCGCGTATTCCATGAACATCAGGAAGGTCGCGCCGTAAGGCACCAGACCGCCGTGCAAGGACACGCCGTTCATGATGGCGCTCATGCCGAACTCACGGACGCCGTAGTACATGTAGTTGCCGCTGGCGTCTTCAGCCGAGACACCTTTGCAGCCTTTCCACAGGGTCAGGTTGGAACCGGCCAGGTCAGCCGAACCGCCGAGGATCTCCGGCAGCAACGGGCCGAAGGCATTCAGGGTGTTCTGGCTGGCTTTACGGCTGGCGATGGTCTCGCCCTTGGCCGCGACTTCGGCGATGTAGGCCGAGGCTTTTTCCGAGAAGTCGGCAGGCAGGTCACCGGCCAGGCGACGTACCAGCTCGTTGGCCAGCTCAGGGAATTCGGCGGAGTAGGCCGCAAAACGCTGGTCCCACTCGGCTTCGGTGGCCAGGCCTTTTTCCTTGGCGCTCCACTCGGCGTAGATGTCGGCCGGGATTTCGAACGGGCCGTGGTTCCACTTCAGCGCTTCACGGGTCAGGGCGATTTCCGCGTCACCCAGTGGGGCGCCGTGGCAGTCTTCTTTGCCCTGCTTGTTCGGCGAGCCAAAGCCGATGGTGGTTTTGCAGCAGATCAGGGTCGGCTGTGCGCTCTTGCGGGCGGTGTCGATGGCGGTCTTGATTTCTTCCGGATCGTGACCGTCGACGTTGCGGATCACCTGCCAGTTGTAGGCTTCGAAACGCTTCGGGGTATCGTCGGTGAACCAGCCTTCGACTTCGCCATCGATGGAGATGCCGTTGTCGTCGTAGAAGGCGATCAGCTTGCCCAGGCCCAGCGTGCCGGCCAGGGAAGCGACTTCGTGGGAAATACCTTCCATCATGCAGCCATCACCCAGGAACACGTAGGTGTGGTGGTCGACGATGTCGTGGCCAGGACGGTTGAACTGCGCGCCCAGGACTTTTTCAGCCAGCGCGAAGCCAACGGCGTTGGCCAGGCCTTGGCCCAGGGGACCGGTGGTGGTCTCGACGCCTGGGGTGTAGCCGAATTCCGGGTGGCCCGGGGTGCGACTGTGCAGTTGGCGGAAGCTCTTGAGGTCGTCGATGGTGACGTCGTAGCCGGTCAGGTGCAGCAGCGAATAGATCAGCATCGAGCCATGGCCGTTGGACAGCACGAAGCGGTCACGGTCGGCGAACGACGGGTTGCTCGGGTTGTGTTTCAGGTAGTCACGCCAAAGTACTTCGGCGATATCCGCCATGCCCATCGGGGCACCGGGATGGCCGCTGTTGGCTTTTTGCACGGCATCCATGCTGAGGGCACGAATGGCGTTGGCACGCTCACGACGGCTGGGCATCGCTGATCTCCTGAGGTTTGAATATAAAAGAAACGGAAAAAAGGACCGGCATTTTCCCTCAGCCACCGCCTGCGGGCAATGACAGATAGTCACTTGAGGGTGTTTTTCCTGTGCTTTGGGCACCAATCGCTTGCAGAAACCTTTAACCGGTTCGTCTAAAGGTTATAGCGGCCGCTTATAACCGCCACTTATCGATCAATATCAAAACTTTTTGATATTGGCCTTGCGAGCCTGTCGCCCCATCACTAGACTGCTGGCCTTATGAATCTACCCATGCCCTCACTGCGTGCCGACGACGGCGATGAACTGGCAGCCTTGTGCAAGGCCGCTGGCGACCCGCTGCGTCTGAACGTGTTGCGCGCGCTGGCCAACGATTCCTTTGGCGTGCTGGAGCTGGCGCAGATCTTCGCCATCGGTCAGTCCGGCATGAGCCACCACTTGAAGGTATTGGCCCAGGCCGATCTGGTGGCGACCCGCCGTGAAGGCAATGCGATTTTCTATCGTCGCGCCCTGCCCCACACCGAACTGCTGGGCGGCAAGCTGCACACCGCACTGCTCGAAGAGGTGGACAACCTGAGCCTGCCGCTTGATGTGCAATCGCGCATCGGCCAGGTCCACGGGCAGCGCGCCGCTGCCAGCCAGGACTTTTTCGCACGGGTGGCAGAGAAGTTTCGTGCCCAGCAGGACCTGATCGCAGGCCTGGCTCAATACCGCGACAGCGTACTGGCGCTGCTGGACAAGCTGAGCTTCATTGACGAGGCCACGGCGCTGGAAGTCGGCCCGGGCGATGGCGGTTTCCTGCCGGAACTGGCGCGGCGCTTTCACCAGGTCACGGCGCTGGACAACAGCCCGGCGATGCTCGACCTGGCACGCCAGCTCTGCGAGCGCGAGTCGCTGGGCAATGTCCGCCTGCAACTGGCCGACGCACTGAGCAGCACGACAATCAAGGCCGACTGCGTGGTGCTGAATATGGTCTTGCACCATTTCGCCGCCCCCGCCGAGGCCCTGAAGCAAATGGCCGGGCTGCTGCACCCCGGCGGTAGCCTGCTGGTTACGGATTTATGCAGCCACAACCAGAATTGGGCCAGGGAGGCCTGCGGTGATCTCTGGTTGGGTTTTGAACAGGATGATCTGGCCCGTTGGGCCACCGCTGCGGGACTCGTTCCCGGGGATAGCCTCTATGTAGGTTTACGCAATGGTTTCCAGATCCAGGTCCGCCATTTTCAGCGGCCGGCTGGCGACACTCACCATCGGTAAATATCAGGAAAACATCGAGATGAGCGAATACTCCCTTTTCACCTCCGAGTCCGTGTCTGAAGGGCATCCGGACAAAATCGCCGACCAGATTTCTGATGCGGTGCTGGACGCCATCATTGCTGAAGACAAGTTCGCCCGTGTGGCGTGCGAGACTCTGGTGAAAACCGGCGTAGCGATCATCGCGGGCGAAGTGACTACCACCGCCTGGGTTGACCTGGAGCAGATCGTTCGTGACGTGATCACCGACATCGGCTACACCAGCTCCGACGTCGGCTTCGACGGCGCGACCTGCGGCGTGATGAACATCATCGGCAAGCAGTCCCCGGACATCAACCAGGGTGTCGACCGCGCCAAGCCAGAAGATCAAGGCGCCGGCGACCAAGGCCTGATGTTCGGCTACGCCAGCAACGAAACCGACGTGCTGATGCCAGCACCGATCACCTTCTCGCACCAGCTTGTGCAGCGTCAGGCAGAAGCCCGCAAATCCGGCCTGCTGCCGTGGCTGCGCCCGGACGCCAAGTCCCAGGTGACTTGCCGTTACGAAGGCGGCAAAGTCGTGGGTATCGACGCGGTTGTACTGTCGACCCAGCACAACCCGGAAGTTTCCTACGCCGACCTGCGCGAAGGCGTCATGGAGCTGATCGTCAAGCACGTGCTGCCGGCCGAGCTGCTGAGCAAGGACACCCAGTTCCACATCAACCCGACTGGCCAGTTCATCATCGGTGGCCCGGTAGGCGACTGCGGCCTGACCGGTCGCAAGATCATCGTCGACAGCTACGGCGGCATGGCCCGTCACGGCGGTGGCGCGTTCTCGGGTAAAGACCCGTCCAAGGTTGACCGCTCGGCGGCCTACGCTGGTCGTTACGTGGCGAAGAATATCGTCGCGGCCGGCCTGGCTGAGCGTTGCGAGATCCAGGTTTCGTACGCTATCGGCGTGGCCCAGCCTACGTCGATCTCGCTGAATACCTTCGGCACCGGCAAGATCAGCGACGACAAGATCGTCAAGCTGGTGCGTGAGATCTTCGACCTGCGCCCTTACGCGATCACCACCATGCTCGACCTGCTGCACCCGATGTACCAGGAAACCGCAGCGTACGGCCACTTTGGTCGTACCCCTGCGCAGAAGACTGTAGGCGACGACACCTTCACCACCTTCACCTGGGAAAAAACCGACCGCGCCAACGACCTGCGTACCGCCGCCGGCCTGTAACCGCTCAAGGTGCACAAAAGCCCCGCCGGGTTCGCCTGGCGGGGCTTTTTATTGCACCGCACGTTGCGCGACGCCCCTCACATTTTTTGGATCCAATGCTTGCAGGCCCAATGATGGCCCTCTAGAATCCGCGCCCTCTCGGGCCTCTCACCTTATTTGGATATTGCCCTGCGCCAGCCCGGGAGTCCCAAGCGTGCAGGCAATCGAACATTGAGGTTTTTCATGCGCATCTCCACGCTCGCCCCCGCCGCCCTTCTGCTCAGCCTGTTCGCCCTGCCGGCCCACGCCGCCGACCTGAGCGCACTGAGCGGCGCCCTGAGCTCGCAGCTCGGTGGCGGCAATTCCGGCGACTGCCAGAAGCAAGCCGCAGACCTGCAAACCAAGATCGATGCAGCCGAAGCCCAGAAGGACACCTTGAAAGTGAAGGCCTTCAAGGCCGCGCAAGACCAGATCAACAAAGGCTGTGACAAACTTTCCGAAGCGCAGGCCAAAGCCGATGCCAAGCAGCAAACACAGGAAGCCAAGGCCGATAAACCTGACGCGGTGAAAGCCCTGGGCGGCCTGTTCAAGTAAACAGAAACACCCGGTAAAAAGCCCCGCTCTGCCGGGGCTTTTTTGTGGCCGCAGGGTTCCATTAGGCTGGGCACCCTTTTCGAGCAAGGATGCTCATGATGCGTCTACTGATGGCCCTTTTACTCAGTATTTTACCGTTCAGCCTATGGGCCGAAGATTGCCCCGACGATGCTCGGGCCCAGGTCAGCACCCTGGCCAAACAAATCCGCCAGTGGGATGACAGCTACCACCGGCTCGGCCAATCCCCTGTGAGCGATGAACTCTACGACCAGGCCCGCCTGCGCCTGGCCCACTGGCGCCAGTGCTTCCCCGACCCCCCTTTGACGCCCGACAACCCACTGGCGAGTGCACGCGGTACCCGGCTGCATCCCGTTGCCCATACCGGCCTGGAGAAACTGCTGGATGAACAGGCAGTCGCTGCCTGGCTGGCCACCCGCGAGGATGTCTGGATTCAACCGAAGGTGGACGGTGTGGCGGTGACCCTGGTGTATCGCAAGGGGCGCCTGAGCCAAGTCATCAGCCGCGGCGATGGAGCAAAGGGCCACGACTGGTCTGCCTCCGCGCACAAAATCCCCGGCATAGTCCAGCAGTTGCCCGAGCGCATCGACCTGCTGCTGCAAGGCGAACTCTATTGGCGCCTCGATGGCCATGTGCAGTCGGCCACCGGCGGGCTCAATGCCCGTAGCAAGGTGGCCGGGCTGATGAACCGCAAACAATTGAGCGACACCGACGCCGCAGGCATTGGCCTGTTCGTCTGGGCTTGGCCGAAAGGGCCGGCAGCGTTTACCGAGCGCCTGGCCACACTGGAACGCTGGGGCTTCACCGATAGCCGACGCTACAGCCACCCCATTCGAGACATCACCGAAGCCGCGCATTGGCGCACCTATTGGTACAACCATCCATTGCCGTTCGCCAGCGATGGCGTGGTACTGCACCAGGCGCAGCGCGCACCCGCCGAACGTTGGCAGGTCGTTGCGCCGTATTGGGCGACTGCATGGAAGTACCCGGCCGCCAAAGCCCTGGCACTGGTGCGCAACGTGCAGTTCAAGATCGGCCGCACCGGGCGCATCACCCCCATGCTGGAACTGGAGCCGGTACGCTTGGACGACCGGAAAATCAGCCGGGTAAGTGTCGGCTCATTGGCACGCTGGCAAGCGTTGGACATCCGACCTGGCGACCAGGTCTCCATCAGCCTCGCGGGCCAGGTGATTCCTCGGTTGGACGCGGTCATTCTGCGCAGTACCACCAGGGTGGACCTGCCAGTGCCCAACCCTGGCAAATTCCATGCGATGAGCTGCTGGCAACTGGACCCCGATTGCGAGGAACAATTACTGGCACGCCTTACCTGGCTCAGTGGCAACCAGGGCCTCGCGTTGCCACACATAGGTCGCGAGACCTGGAACGTATTGATCCAGGCCGGTCTAATCGCAGGCTTTCTCGATTGGTTAACCCTGGACGCGGCAGAGCTTGCTAACATTGATGGCTTCGGTGATCGCAGCCGCGAACGCGTGCTCGAAAGCCTTCACAGCGCTCGGCAGCGGCCCTTTGCACAATGGCTCAAGGCCCTGGGTGTACCGCCTGCGGCACGTAATAACCTGGAGGGCGACTGGCAGACGCTGGTCGCCAGAGACACCCAGGCCTGGCTGAACATTGATGGCATCGGCCCGGGCCGCGCAGCGCAACTGAGCGCTTTTTTTCGCGACCCGCACGTACAGGCCTTGGCTGAAACATTACGCATGGCGGGGATAGACGGGTTTTGAACCCCGCTGCCCCCGCCATCAGATTGCGACTTTGGAGCCCCACATGAAATTTCTAGCCCCTTTTGCCTTGCTGACCGTCGCAAGCTTCATGACCACACCGTTGCTGGCCGCTGAACAAGCCGCCCCCCTCACCGGCTGCGCCGCCAAACGCCAAGCCATCAGCATCCAGATCGAACAAGCCAAGGCCCACGGCAACAGCGCGCAACAAGCCGGCCTGGAAAAAGCCCTGAGTGAAGTCACCGCCAACTGCACCGACGCCTCCCTGAAGAAGGAGCGTGAAAACAAGGTGCTCGACGCCAAGCACGAAGTCAGCCGCCGTCAGGCCGACCTCGACAAGGCCATGAAAAAAGGCGACGCGGACAAGATCAACAAGCGTAAGGATAAGCTCGCCGAGTCCCGCAAGGAACTGCAGGACGCGGTGGAAGAGCTCGACCAGTAAAACCGGTCAGTGGTCCCGGAACTGTTTATGGCAGGCGCTGCAGGCATCTTCGACTTTCTGCACCGCCGGCCCCAGGTTACTGGCCTTGTA
This sequence comes from Pseudomonas sp. CYM-20-01, assembly GCF_023169845.1. Classification (NCBI taxonomy): domain Bacteria; kingdom Pseudomonadati; phylum Pseudomonadota; class Gammaproteobacteria; order Pseudomonadales; family Pseudomonadaceae; genus Pseudomonas; species Pseudomonas sp. CYM-20-01. The sequence continues at coordinate 6,436,957 of NZ_AP025169.1, forward strand.
GGGCTGCACTTGGCTGGCAGTCACCAATTCGCCGGTGGCCGCTTCAAGGTTGCGGGCCAGTTGCTGGAATTGCGCCTGTTTCTGCCAGACATCGTCCTTGGCGCTGGTGTGATCTTCTTCGCGCACGCTTGGGAAATGTTTCCAAGGCTCATGGGACAAGGCGTCCAGCTTGACCGCACCCTCGGCAAATTTGGCGCCGTCGAACGGGATGCGCCCACGCAACATGCCGCCCAGGTCTTCGCCGGTCTTGAGCATCTGTTTGAAGATTGCCTTGCGCTGGCCCAGCGGCGAATTCGGATCAACACCGCCACAGGCGGACAGGGCCAGGCAGGCCAGCAGTACAACAGTCATTCGTTTAAAAGTCATGGTGGCTTCGAGGTCACGGGAAACGGCGGCCAGTATCCTCGTCCCGCCCATAAAGACCAATAGCCCTATTAATAATAAGGGTTGCCCGAAGGTGTTACCGCGCGGGCAATCGCTTCAGGAAGTGTTTGTATGAATGTAACCTTTAAACCCTGGAGCCGCCGCCTGGCGTGGGCTCTGCCGATGATCGCACTGCTGGCCGGCTGCGACGCGGGCAAAGAAGCAGCCAAAGATGAAACTCCCAAGCCCCACGCCGTCGCCACCTATGTCAGTGCGCCGTGGGAGGCGTTGCCGGCGGTGTCTGACAACGACCTGCTGGCCGGTTTTGAATCCTGGCGCAGCGCCTGCCAGCGCCTCAAGGCAGACCCGATCTGGGGCGCGACCTGCGCAGCCGCCGCTACGGTGCCCGGCAATGCCGTGGCCGTGCGCGGGTTTCTCAAGGAGCGTCTGGATGTGTTCGGCCTGCGCTCGGCCGACAACACCCCGAACGGCTTGATCACCGGTTACTACGAACCGGTCTACCCCGGCAGCCTGACCAAGACCGCCAAGGCTAACGTACCGGTATATGGCGTGCCGGACGACCTGATCATCGTCAACCTGGAAAGCATCTACCCGGAGCTCAAGGGCAAGCGCCTGCGCGGTCGCCTTGAAGGCCGTGTGCTCAAACCGTACGACGATGCCAGCGCCATCAACGGCCAGGGCTCTACCGCCAAACCGATTGCCTGGCTGACTGACCCGATGGACCTGCAATTCCTGCAAATCCAGGGCTCAGGCCGGATCCAACTGGCCGGAGGGCGCCAACTGCGCGTCGGTTATGGCGACCAGAATGGCTACCCCTATCGCCCTATCGGCCGCTGGTTGGTGGAGCAAGGTCAGTTGAAGAAAGAAGATGTGACCATGGGCGCCATCAGCGCCTGGGCCAAGGCCAACCCGCAGCGCATCCCGGAACTGCTGGCGAGCAACCCCAGCTACGTCTTCTTCAGCGCCCGCCCCGACAGTAACGAGGGCCCGCGGGGTTCACTGAACGTGCCGTTGACCGCAGGCTACAGCGTTGCGGTGGATCGCAAGGTGATTCCGCTGGGCAGCCTGTTGTGGCTGTCGACTACCAAACCGGATGGCTCACCCATCACAAGGCCCGTCGCCGCCCAGGACACCGGCGGTGCGATCACGGGCGAAGTGCGCGCGGACCTGTTCTGGGGCACTGGTGAGGCAGCGGGAGAATTGGCGGGCAACATGAAACAGCAGGGGCAGATATGGATGTTGTGGCCCAAGGGCGCAGCATTGCCGCAGGTGCCGGATGCACCTGCCGGGACCTGAAAGCGGTCTGTCCAGCTTGGTTCAGTGGGGTCAGCAGGCTGCTAGTGGGCAAGCTTGTTGTGGTGAGCGGGCTTGCCCCGCGTTGGGCTGCGCAGCAGCCCTCATCAGCCTCACCACATTTCTTCAGGCACACCGAGGTGTATGGTTCTGGGGCGGCTTCGCCACCCAACGCGGGGCAAGCCCGCTCACCACAACAAGCACGCTCATAACACAAAAAGCACGCTCACCAGCAAAGCCCACACCCACAGGGGACCTGCTTCAACCGTCAGATTGAGACAAAGAAGAAACTCGCAATCAACGCCATCCCCACAAACCACACCAGCGAACGCAGCATCGCCCAGTCCGCCAGGTAGCAGATGATGTACAGCAGGCGACTGGTGATAAACAGCACGGCCAGCACATTGATGGTCACCAATTCGGCCGTACCGGCCAGGTGCGCGATAATCACGGCCGCCGCAAACGCCGGCGTGACTTCAAAGCTGTTGAGTTGCGCACTGTGGGCCCGCTTGGCAAACCCTTCGAGGGTGTCCAGGAAAGCGCGGGGGTCGTGGTTCTGCCGTGGTCCGAACTTGCCACCACTGAACTTGGCCACGCCTGTGCACAGATAAGGCAGGAAAATTGCGATCAACACACACCAGAAGGCCACCGTCATCACTGATTCCTTTTTTAATTTTGTTTTAAGTTTTAAACAGAAATTAGAGTTTTAGCACTAAACCTGTAAAACCGCACCCACCGCTATGAACCGCCGCGCTCGGAAAGGTTCTATCGGTGATTTGCCCACACGCCTGCAACATCGCACCACTGTTGCGGTCCATCCCCCATCGACGCTCTCTCCCCAACTTCCAAGGACCCCGGATGCTCGAACTTGTCGCCGCCTTTATTTGCCTTACCACCCTGCTCACCTACGTGAACTTTCGCTTTATCGGCCTGCCACCCACCATCGGCGTGATGGTCACAGCGCTGGTGTTTTCACTGATCCTGCAAGGCTTGAGTTTTCTCGGCTACCCCGGTCTTGAGGAACGCATCCAGCAACTGATCGGCCAGATCGACTTCGGTGATTTGCTGATGAACTGGATGCTCTCGTTCCTGCTGTTCGCCGGCGCCTTGCACGTCAACCTGAACGACCTGCGCAGCTACCGCTGGCCCATCGGCCTGCTGGCGACCTTCGGCGTGCTGATCGCCACCGTGGTGATCGGCAGCCTGGCGTATTACATCTTTGCCTTGTTTGGCTGGCATGTAAGCTTCCTCTACTGCCTGCTGTTCGGCGCGCTGATCTCGCCCACCGATCCGATTGCGGTACTGGGTGTACTGCGTACCGCCAACGCCTCCAAACCCCTGAAAACCACCATCGTCGGCGAGTCGCTGTTCAATGACGGCACGGCAGTGGTGGTGTTTACCGTATTGTTGGGCATCGCACAGCTGGGCGAGACGCCAACCGTGGGCGCTACCGCCATGCTGTTTGCCCATGAGGCCATCGGCGGCGTGGTGTTCGGTGGCCTGATCGGCTACCTCGTTTACCTGATGATCAAAAGCATCGAGCAACACCAGATCGAAGTGATGCTGACCCTGGCCCTGGTGATCGGAGGCTCGGCAATGGCCACCGAACTGCACGTCTCGGCACCGATCGCGATGGTGGTCGCCGGCCTGATCATCGGCAACCTGGGGCGCAAGCTGGCCATGAACGACATGACCCGGCGCTATCTGGACGGCTTCTGGGAGCTGCTCGATGACATGCTCAACGCCCTGCTGTTTGCACTGATCGGCATGGAGCTGTTGCTGTTGCCGTTCAACTGGCTGCACGTGTTCGCCGCCAGCCTGCTGGCCGTCGCGATCCTGCTGTCGCGCCTGCTGACAGTCGCCCCAGCCATTCTGTTGCTGCGCCGCTGGCGCACGGTGCCACGCGGGACCATCCGCATCCTGACCTGGGGTGGCTTGCGTGGCGGGGTTTCAGTGGCACTGGCCCTGGCCTTGCCACTGGGCCCGGAGCGCGATTTGCTGCTGAGCATCACCTACATCGTGGTGCTGTCGTCGATCCTGCTACAGGGGTTGAGCATCGGCAAGCTGGTCAAGCGCGTGACCCAGGACGAGCCCCAGGCCACGCCTGACACTCACTGATCCTTGTTGATCCGCTGCGGATGCCTGGGGTCCGCAGCTTTTTTGCTCGGCAGGCTGCTTTCACTGCGAATCTGTGCGTGACTGATCAGTGCAAAGATAAAGCTGCCGCCAATGATATTGCCCGCCAGGGTCGGCCCGGCGAACACCAGCCAGAAGTCCTTCCACGGCAACTCGCCGGCAAACACCAGGTACGACACTTCCGCCGAGCCGACGACGATATGGGTGAAGTCGCCCAATGCCATGAGGTAGGTGATCAGAATGATGATCCACATCTTGGCACTTTCCATGGACGGGATCATCCACACCATGGTGGCGATCATCCAGCCGGAAACGATGCCCTTGGCGAACATCTGGCCGGGGTCGTTCTCCATGATCTTGCGCCCGATCTCAAGGAACGCCATGTCGGTCCTGGTATCGAAGATCGGCAAGTGCAGCATCACGTACGCCACCAGCAAGGTGCCACACAGGTTACCCACCAGCACCACCGACCATAACCGCAGCAGGCGACCGGCATTGCCCAGGGTGGGCTTGCTCATCACCGGCAGCACGGCGGTCAGGGTGTTTTCGGTGAACAACTGCTGGCGCGCGAGAATCACCGCGAGGAAGCCCGCGCAGTAACCGAAGCTGGCGATCACCTTGAACGCTTCGCCCTCCGGCAGACGGGAGTTGAGCAACCCCATGGCCATCAGCGACAGCCCCATGGTCAAACCGGCCGCCAGCGCCGACCACCACAGGGCGGCAACGCTGCGCTCAAGCTCCTGGTCGCCCTGAGTGCGGATTATTTCATGCAGTACCGCCGCGCGGGGCGGCTGGTTCTTGTCCACGTCCTGCTGCTCTTCCTGCGACAGGTTGGGGGTCTTGCCGTCTGTTTGAGTGGCCATGATGTACCAGAGTCCGAGGGGTGCCTGTAGCTACGACACGCCACGGCGATGGCTGTTCAGTGGCCTGACGACTAAACCGGTATGCGCCAGGCCTTGGCGGCTTCCACAGTGGTAGATCTGAACGGGGTGCTCCAGGGTTTATTGCGCGCCTTGTAGTATTTGACGATGCCTTCGAGCACGTTGTTGAACGCTGGTGGTGTCCTGGCATCCGCCAAGTCACGGGCCGCACGCCGCAGCAGCTCGATATTGGCCTGCGGCTGGCCAGGCCGATAGAGCGACGGGTAGATGACTTCCCGCGTGAAGTTTTCGGCCTTTACCGCAAGATCACGCCTGCTCATCTGCGCAACCGCGCTCGTCATGACTTTCGACATCGCCGCTGTGTCGCCAGGTGACTGCTTGCTCATCACTTGCAGAAGCTGCTGAAAATCAGGCCTGCCGACTGCATTGAGACGCCGCCCCAACCACTCGACATACTCGGGACGACGCGCCAGCGCATCCAGATTACGCAACGCCGCCGCCAACCTGGGAGTCACCGTCAGCTTGTCACTGGCCTGATTGGCTTCGGTAATGGCGGCCTCCAGCGCCTGCATCGCTTGCTGTGCGCTCTTGCGAAACATCAGCACATCCTTGGCGGCGGGATCCTTCTCCAGATCACTCTCAACGCTCGCCAGCATTTTGTCGTCCATGGCCAACACAGCGACGTCCAATGAGCGGAATTGGTAGCGTTCACGCAACGCGGCACGCGTGTCCAGATGTGCGCTCACCGCCGCACGCGCCGACGCCTGCAGATGCTTTTTCTTATCGTCGGTCATGGTGAAGTTAACCGTGCCATTGAGTAGGTTACGAAAGTCACCCTTTTCTGATTTCAGCGGTAACACGACAGTCTGATCCGCTTGCGCCTTGAGCTTGTCTTCCTGGTACCCCTCGGCAGCCGCATGCGGGACACCCATGATCGTATCGACCAGGCCGCTCCCCACGCTACCTGCCTTGGCAGGCTCCAGGTTTTCAGTTTCAAACCTGACGACCAGTGACTCGGTCTTGCACAGGGGGCTTTCTGGAAAAGGCGGATCAATCACCGCAGAAGACGGCGTATTGACCAGCAGTCCACCATCCAGAAATGCCTTTTGCTCAGCGTGCTCCTGAAATGCATGGCCTTTCTCTTTCGGGCTTTTGAACAACCCCGGCATTGAGCCAGATATAAGAGCCGCCCGGGCAATGCCCATGTCCGGTGTGGTGCTCGCATTCAACACCACCAACTGCGGTCGGACATCGAACAGACCGGTTCCCGTGATGTTGAGCTGCTTGACCGCAGGAATGTGACGACTCAACACCTCAATATCGCGAAAAGTCGGCCCTTTCCCTGCACTGAGCCGGTCCGCAATCTTCATGACGTCGGCAGGCCGGTCTTCCCGCCGGGTCCCGGCGATCTTTGCCAGCAGCGACTTGCGCGCCTCATTGCCGATCAGGTCTTCCAGGGGCTGCGCTTCGGTTTGCAGGCGCGGTATCAGGGTGAACAATAATTGCGCGATGTTTCCGGCCGCTCCTGGCAAGCGCCCTGCCAATTTTCCAATTTCAGTACTGGCATTCTGCAGCTTTGCAATCAAAGGATTCTTGCTGTTCAGCAACTCAGGCAGGTTGAGGCCGTTCGACAGGCGTGCAAAAGTTTTGGCATCCATGCCACTGGCCAGCAACGCAGCAGAAATTGCGCCCGCGGATGAGCCGGAGATCACTTTGACGCCCACCAACGCCTTGTGGTCTTCGAGCGCCTGGACCATGCCTGGGAACGCAATGCCCTTGGCCCCGCCCCCACTCAATACCAGATGTGTGAGCGGCGGCGGTGACAAAACCACCTCCACCCGGCCATCGCTGGAGCGCTCAAGGCTCACCTTGCGTTCGCCTACGCCTTTGACCAGCAATGTCTTTACATTTTTTTCAGCATTGTCAGGCGGCTGAGGTTGAGTACTGGCATGTGGGCTGGACACTTTCATATTCATACGCGCCACTCTCTACAGGATGTCATCCTGAGTGACGCGAGAGCCTGGGACAGGTCCAGCCGGAATGATTTGGTAAAGCAAATCGACCCGGCCCGCGATTACTGTGGAGGAGTGTCGTCCTCGAACTGGTCCTTCACGTACCTGATCTGAGTGCGGCCATGAGGCGCTGGCAGGCCATCTTCACCAAGGTTGACGAAGACCATTTTTTCCACGGTGAGAATGCTGCTGCGGGTGATCTTGTTGCGCACTTCACAGGTCAGGGTGATGGAGGTACGACCGAACGCAGTGGCGGTGATGCCCAGCTCGATGATGTCGCCCTGGCGTGAGGCGCTGACGAAGTTGATTTCGGAGATGTACTTGGTCACGACGCGTTGGTTGCCCAGTTGGACAATGGCGTAGATGGCCGCCTCTTCATCGATCCAGCGAAGCAGGCTGCCACCGAACAGGGTGCCGTTGGGGTTGAGGTCTTCGGGTTTTACCCATTTGCGGGTGTGGAAGTTCATGTTCACTCCAAAGCGTGTTGCCGAATGATGGGCAACATCATGGCAGAGGCCCGCCCCAAGCTCTACGCGCCATTGCCTATCAGCCCCATGAGCGATCTTCATATGGCCGACAGAAAGGCTTGGGAAGTCTGGCGCACACGGCTATAATCGCCCCCGCTTCAAAACGGTCATCTTCGGTTGATACCGTTCTCCCGCCACCTGTCCGAGGGGCGCTGCAGCAGGTTCAACCTGTCAGGCTCGGATGGGGCGTTGTCCGGACAGGTACCACCTGGCCTGATACTAAACGCACAACGGCGCCCATTCGCACACTACGAATGGAGGCTCTTCATGAGCGCTGTCAACACGCCTGCAGATTTCAACGACTACAAAGTCGCCGACATGTCCCTCGCTGCCTGGGGCCGTCGCGAAACCTTTATCGCCGAATCCGAAATGCCAGCCCTGATGGGTCTGCGTCGCAAGTACGCCGCCGAGCAGCCGCTCAAAGGCGCGAAGATCCTCGGCTGCATCCACATGACTATCCAGACTGCCGTGCTGATCGAAACCCTGGTTGCCCTGGGTGCCGAAGTGCGCTGGTCGTCCTGCAACATCTTCTCGACTCAAGACCAGGCCGCTGCCGCAATCGCTGCCGCCGGTATCCCGGTATTCGCCTGGAAAGGCGAGACCGAAGAAGAGTACGAGTGGTGCCTGGAGCAAACCATCCTCAAAGATGGCGCGCCCTGGGATGCCAACATGATCCTCGACGACGGCGGCGACCTGACCGAGCTGCTGCACAAGAAGTACCCGCAGATCCTCGATCGCGTCCACGGCGTGACCGAAGAAACCACCACTGGCGTGCACCGCCTGCTGGACATGCTGGCCAAGGGCGAGCTGAAAATCCCGGCCATCAACGTCAACGACTCGGTGACCAAGAGCAAGAACGACAACAAGTACGGCTGCCGTCATAGCCTGAACGATGCCATCAAGCGCGGCACCGACCACCTGCTGTCGGGCAAGCAAGCCCTGGTGATCGGCTACGGCGACGTGGGCAAGGGTTCGTCCCAGTCCCTGCGTCAGGAAGGCATGATCGTCAAGGTTTCCGAAGTCGACCCGATCTGCGCCATGCAAGCCTGCATGGACGGTTTTGAAGTGGTTTCGCCGTTCATCGACGGCGTCAACGACGGCACCGCCGCCAGCATCGACAAGGCCCTGCTGGGCAAGATCGACCTGATCGTCACCACCACCGGTAACGTGAATGTCTGCGACGCCAACATGCTCGCCGCGCTGAAAAAACGTGCCGTAGTCTGCAACATCGGTCACTTCGACAATGAAATCGACACCGCTTTCATGCGCAAGAACTGGGCATGGGAAGAAGTGAAGCCTCAGGTGCACAAGGTTCACCGCACCGGCGCGGGTGATTTCGACCCACAGAACGACGACTACCTGATCCTGCTGGCTGAAGGCCGCCTGGTTAACCTGGGCAACGCTACCGGCCACCCAAGCCGTATCATGGATGGCTCGTTCGCCAACCAGGTTCTGGCCCAGATCTTCCTGTTCGGCCAGAAGTACGCCGACCTGTCGCCGGCCCAGAAAGCCGAGCGCCTGACCGTGGAAGTACTGCCGAAGAAACTCGACGAAGAAGTGGCCCTGGAAATGGTCCGCGGCTTCGGCGGCGTGGTGACTCAACTGACCAAGACCCAGGCCGACTATATCGGCGTGACCGTCGAAGGTCCGTTCAAGCCGCACGCTTACCGTTACTGATAAGCCTACCACCCGCCCTCCTTGTGAGGGCGGGCTTTCAATGTGGGAGGGGGCTTGCCCCCGATAGCGGAATGTCAGTTAACAAATATGTCGACTGATACCTCGTCATCGGGGGCAAGCCCCCTCCCACATTGACGGTGTACATCTCCCGGTTGTATGAGTTTCAAAGGGTATTACCATGTCCCAAGACCGTCGCTACAGCTTCGAGTTTTTCCCGACCAAGACCGATGCTGGGCATGAAAAACTGATGGCGACTGCCACACAGTTGGCCAGCTACAACCCCGACTTCTTCTCCTGCACCTACGGTGCCGGCGGCTCGACCCGTGATCGCACGATCAACACCGTGTTGCAGCTGGAAAGCCAAGTCAAAGTTCCCGCCGCTCCGCATTTGTCGTGCGTGGGCGACAGCAAGGCCGACCTGCGCGGCCTGCTGACTCAATACAAGGCTGCCGGCATCAAGCGCATCGTCGCACTGCGTGGCGACCTGCCGTCCGGCATGGGCATGGCCAGCGGCGAACTGCGCTACGCCAACGACCTGGTGAGCTTCATCCGTGAAGAAACCGGCGACCACTTCCATATCGAAGTTGCGGCTTACCCGGAGATGCATCCACAAGCGCGCAATTTCGAAGACGATCTGCAGAACTTCGTGCGCAAGGCCAACGCCGGCGCCGACAGCGCAATCACCCAGTATTTCTTCAACGCCGACAGCTACTTCTACTTCGTCGAGCGTGTACGAGCCATGGGCGTGAACATCCCCATCGTGCCGGGCATCATGCCGATCACCAACTACAGCAAGCTGGCGCGCTTCTCCGACGCCTGCGGCGCCGAGATCCCACGCTGGGTGCGCAAACAACTGGAAGCCTATGGCGACGACGTCAAGAGCATCCAGGCGTTCGGCGAACAGGTCATCAGCACAATGTGTGAAGAATTGTTGCAAGGTGGCGCGCCAGGGTTGCACTTCTATACCCTGAACCAGGCTGAACCAAGCCTTGCAATCTGGAACAACCTCAAGCTGCCACGCTGAAGGTTGCCCGGCGGTGCCAAGGCCCTCGTCTACGAGGGCCTTTGTCGTTTTACATGCCCACGGAACCCAGCAGTCCATGAATACAGTGCCCACGCCGTCCCGCCCACAACTGGTCTACCTGGTCTTCGGCGCCGAGACCTACCACCAGGAAGCGGTGTTCAGCATCGCCAGTGCGCTGGCTTTCCTGCAGGCAACCCCGGAAGCCGCCGTGGATATCCAGGTATTCAGCGACAACCCCGAGCCCTATCGCCTCTTGCCGGTACGTGTACGCCCGCTGGACGAAGCTACCCGCAAACGCTGGAGCGAACCCCACGGCTATCACTTCCGTACCAAGCATGTGGTATTGCGCCAAGTGCTGGAAGAATCGCCGGTGGCCATGCTGATCGACACCGATACCTTCTTCCATCATTCACCGATGGACCTGTTCGAGCGCGTGCAACCCGGCACCCTGCTGTGCAATGCCTTCTACAGCAAGTACGGCGACAACCACGAGAGCATTCTCTACACCGCCTTGCGCCAGCGCCTGCTGGACATGGGCGTGGCCGACGATGAAATGATGACGCTCAACTCCGGGGTCATGGGCCTGACGCAACAGGATGCGCACATCCTCGACCGCTCCATCGCCTTGATGGACGAATTGTTCCCCTATGCCCAAGGCGCGTACACCCTCGAAGAATTCTGCCTGTCGATCGCCGCCTATCGCACCGTCAACGTGCGCGAATGCCCGGACCTGATCCACCACTACTGGAGTCGCAAGCAGCTGTTTCGCGCCAAGGTCAAGGCCTGGATCGCCAAGCATGCGGCCGCGCCCACCAGCGCACTGGCGTTGGCCGACACTCGCAAGGTGTCCGCGCACCTGCCACGCCCTCCCCGCCTGCAGCGTCTTCTGTACAAGCTGATCACGCTGGTGCTGCCCAAGCACCAGCAGCAATTCATCCGTGAAATTCTCTACGGCTGCTACGAGCATGAGAACGAGTTCGACCAGGCGTGTGGCCCGGTTTGGTGGGACAAGGCCCGGCAGAACCTGGAAGAACGCCAGAAGCGCCCGATCGACACTCATCAGTTGGAGCACTGGTTTGCCAACCCCGTGGTACGCCTGATCCTCGGCGAGCGACGGGCAGCGATCTACGAACACTTGATGACCTCTCCGGGCAAATAGCCCGGCCCGCGGATGCGCGTGCCAGAGCTTCTCTTTAGTGCGGGAGCGTCGTAACCTCAGGGCATGCCCGTCATTCTGAAGTTGTTGACTGCCGCCCTCTTCACTTGCCTGAGCCTCGCCGCTTATGGCGAGAAGCTGCGCATTGTCACCGAGCCCTGGGCGCCCTACGTGTATGAGGACCAGGGCAGCATGCGGGGGCTGGACTATGAAACCACGGTGATCGTGTTCCAGCGCCTGGGCGTGGAGGTGGAATGGCAGTTCCTGCCCTGGAAGCGCTGCCTGGCCATGCTCGACCAAGGCCATGCCGATGGCGCACTGGATATCTTTCACAGCCATGAACGCGACGCCTTGCTGCTGTACCCCAGCGAGCCACTGTCGGAAGTGGAGTTCACGCTGTTCTACGCCAATGAGCGCCCCCACCCCGTGCAAAGCCTCGAAGACCTGCGTGGCCTGACCGTCGGCACATCGCCGGGCTATCTGTACGGCGCAGCGTTCAGCGACTCCCCCCTGTTCAGTCGTGAACCGGCACCGAGCCATGAGGCCAACTTCGGCAAATTGATGCTGGGACGCATCGACCTGGTGATCACCGACCGTCGCGTAGGCCAGCATGTGATCAAGGCGCTGGGCCTGGAAGGCAAGGTCAGCCAGGCGCCGGCCGTGGTCAGCCGCCAACAGCAATTTCTCGCGGTACGCCGTAGCGCAGGCATGGACCTGCTGGTACAGCGCTTTGCCGCCGAGCTCAAACGCTTCAAGCAAGAGCCGGCCTATAGCGCCTTGAGTGCCAAATATGGTGGAATCCAAGCCATTACGGCCTCCGGACGCACCGTTGAGCAGCAGGAAAGCAGCGCACAGTGATTGCTCTGTTATACTCCGGCCTTTCCGCCAGGCTCACGCCCGGCCGCTGAGGTCTTGAAAAAGGCACCCAACCCCGCTACAGCGCAGCTTTCAGCCCGCGCGAGCCGGTGGAGTGCCCGCCAGACGCAGCAGGACCGGACGGGGTTGCGCTCCCCTAAGCGCCATTCACGCCCGGCAAGATTATCCCTTTGGGCCAAGCCCTAACTAAAACAGGATTACTCATGTCCTTTGCTTCCCTCGGTCTCTCCGAGGCTTTAGTCCGCGCCATCGAGGCAGCGGGCTATACCGAGCCTACTCCGGTGCAACAGCGGGCCATTCCCGCCGTGTTGCAAGGTCGCGACCTGATGGTTGCGGCTCAGACAGGTACTGGTAAAACCGGCGGTTTCGCCCTCCCGATTCTGGAGCGGTTGTTCCCCAACGGTCACCCGGACAAATCCCAGCGTCACGGCCCGCGCCAACCGCGCGTACTGGTCCTGACCCCAACCCGCGAACTCGCCGCCCAGGTGCATGACAGCTTCAAGCTGTATGCCCGCGACCTGAAGTTCGTCAGCGCCTGCATCTTCGGCGGCGTCGGCATGAACCCACAGGTTCAGGCCATGTCCCGCGGCGTAGACGTGCTGGTGGCCTGCCCCGGTCGTTTGCTCGACCTGTGCGGCCAAGGCAGCGTCGACTTGTCCCATGTGGAAATCCTCGTGCTGGACGAAGCCGACCGCATGCTCGACATGGGCTTCGTCCATGACGTGAAAAAGGTCCTCGCCCGCCTGCCGGCCAAACGTCAGAACCTGTTGTTCTCGGCCACGTTCTCCCAGGACATCACCGCCCTGGCCGGCAAGCTGCTGCACAACCCGGAGCGCATCGAAGTCACGCCGCCGAACACCACGGTCGAGCGGATCGAGCAACGCGTCTTCCGCCTGGCCGCCAGCCACAAGCGTGCGCTGCTGGCTCACCTGATCACCGCAGGCGCCTGGGAACAGGTGCTGGTGTTCACCCGCACCAAGCACGGCGCCAACCGCCTGGCCGAGTACCTGGACAAGCACGGCCTCACCGCCGTCGCCATCCACGGCAACAAGAGCCAGAACGCGCGCACCAAGGCCCTGGCCGACTTCAAGGCCGGCTCGGTGCGCATCCTGGTGGCCACCGATATCGCCGCCCGCGGCCTGGATATCGACCAACTGCCGCACGTGGTCAACTTCGAGCTGCCGAACGTTGATGAAGACTACGTACACCGTATCGGCCGTACCGGCCGTGCCGGTCGTTCGGGCGAGGCCATCTCCCTGGTCGCGCCGGACGAAGAAAAACTGCTGAAAAGCATCGAGCGCATGACCAAGCAGAAAATCGCCGATGGCGACCTGATGGGCTTCGATGCCAGCGCCGTGGAGGCCGAGAAGCCAGAAGCGCGCGAGCGTCCGGACGTACGCAACCCACGCAACCCACGCGGTCCGAAGGGCGATGGCCCGAACGGCGGCGGGGGTGGCGGTGGGCGTCGCGACAAGGGCAAAGACAAGGGCAAGGAAAAATCCGCCACCAGCGGCCGTGGCGAACGCCCAGCCCGTGAGCAGAAGCCCCGTGAAGGCACCCCGGCCCGCGAACAGCGCCAGCCGAGCCAGCCGCCACGCGCCGCTGCCGACCGTGCTCCGGACGAGTTCCTGGATGACGATGTGGATAACTTCGGCAACCGCGTTGACTACGTACCCCAGGCCAAGCCGGCCCAAGGCCGTGGCCGTCGCCCAGGTGCTCCGGCACAGGGTGCGGGTGCGGGCGCTCCACGTGGCGGCCAGCCACAGGGCGGCCGTCAGAATGGCCCTCGCAACAGCAGCGGCGGCACCACCGGTACGCCGCCTGCCAAGCGCAACGGCCCGCGCAATGGCGCACCCCGTGACGGTCAGGCCCGCCGTGAAGACTCGCGCAGCAACAACCGCCGCCCGGCCCGTGACGACCAGCCACGCTTGTCCGAACCAGCCGTGCAGAACCCGCGCGGTGGCCCGGCGCCGAAGATCATCCACAAGGAGTCGAAGGCAGATCGCTTCCCGACACCCGAGCAGTTGGATCAACTGCCAGGCCGTCCTCGTGGTGAAAAGCCAGCGCTGCTGACGCGCAATCGCTGAGTTTTATAGCCCCATGAAAAAGCCCCGCATCTTTCGATGCGGGGCTTTTTTTGTACAGGCAGAAATTACTTCTGCTTGACACCTTCCAGCGAGATGTCCAGGTCCACAGTCTGCGAGGACGGGCCTGGGCCCTTGATGCCGAAGTCGTTCAGGTTGACGGTGGTGGTGGCGTTGAAGCCAGCACGCTCGCCGCCCCATGGATCCTTGCCTTCACCGTTGAAGGTGGCCTTGAAGGTCACCGGTTTGGTCACGCCGTGGAAGGTCAGGTCGCCAGTCACATCAGCAGTTTTCGCGCCAGTTGGCTTGACTGCGGTGGACACGAACTTGGCGTCGGCAAACTTGGCAACGTCCAGGAAGTCTTTGCTGGCGATGTGCTTGTCACGTTCTGCGTGATTGGACCACAGGCTGGCGGTTTTCACGTCGACCGCGATTTTGCTGGCCTCTGGCTTGGCGGCATCCCAGCTGAAGGTACCGTCCCAATCCTTGAAGGTACCGTGAATGTAGCTGTAGCCCAGGTGGCTGATTTTCCAGTCGATGAAGGCGTGCTGGCCTTCTTTGTCGATCTTGTAGTCAGCAGCCATCACCTGGCCTGCGGACAGCAGGGCAGTACCGATTGCCAGAGCAGCGAGGGTCTTTTTCAACATGCTTTCTATTCCTTGTGAGTCGAGGTTGAACATCAGGCTTTGCGCCCCAGCATTCGCGTGAGGGTCGCATCACGATCGATAAAGTGGTGTTTCAACGCAGCCACGCCGTGCAAGCCGGCGAAGACCACCAGCACCCAGGCCAGGTACAGGTGCACCAGGCCCGCGTTATCTGCCTGGTCCGGTAGCCCGGAAACCACGGCAGGAATCTCAAACAGACCAAACACCGGGATACCGACACCGTCTGCGGTGGAAATCAGGTAACCGGCGATCATCACGGCAAACAGCCCGAGATAAAGGAACGCGTGGCCAAAGGCCGCGCCGATACGGGTCATGCGGCTGTAACTGGCCAACGGTGGCGGCGGCGGGCTCACCATGCGCCAGACAATACGTACCAGCATGATGGCGAACAGCGTGATGCCAATGCTCTTGTGCAGGTCTGGCGCGTCTTTGCGCCAGGCGCTGTAGTAGTCGAGACCGACCATCCACAACCCCAGGGCGAACAAGCCAAACACCACCAGGGCCACGCCCCAGTGCAAAACCATGCTGACCCAACCATAGCGGGCCGGTGAATTGCGTAGCTGCATGTACTTAATCCCGTAAGAGCTGTGCCCAAGACTAGCGATTTACCTATCGAATTAAAGCGGAAAATTTCGCTTTGAAATATCGAGAAATACGATCAAGAGATTATGCACAGTACGTTAACAATGGATTAAGGACTATTCCTAAGAAACGTGACAGACCGTCCCGCGTTTACTACGAATTCAGCCGTTATGGGTTGTGACACAGCCGCCCATTGCATAGGCTTGCGCGATTGTTTCACCTGCGCCGGCCGCAGGACCGCTTCGAGGAGATCACCGATGGGCTTGAACAACCAGTGGATGCAACGCGACCTTGCCGTGCTGTGGCATCCCTGCACCCAGATGAAAGACCACCAGCAACTGCCGCTGATCCCGATCAAGCGCGGTGAAGGCGTCTGGCTGGAAGACTTCGAAGGCAAGCGCTACCTCGACGCCGTCAGCTCCTGGTGGGTGAACGTGTTTGGCCACGCCAACCCGCGCATCAACCAGCGTATCAAGGACCAGGTCGACCAACTCGAACACGTGATCCTCGCCGGTTTCAGCCACCAGCCGGTGATTGAACTGTCCGAGCGCCTGGTGGCGATGACGCCCGAGGGCCTGACCCGTTGCTTCTATGCCGATAACGGCTCGTCGTGCATCGAAGTTGCACTGAAAATGAGCTTCCACTATTGGCTCAACCGCGGCCTGCCGAACAAGAAGCGCTTCGTCACCCTGACCAACAGCTACCACGGCGAAACCATTGCCGCGATGTCGGTGGGCGACGTCCCGCTGTTTACCGAGACCTACAAGGCGCTGTTGCTCGACACCATTAAAGTGCCAAGCCCGGACTGCTACCTGCGCCCCGAGGGCATGAGCTGGGAAGACCACTCGCGCACGATGGCCCAAGTCATGGAACAGACCCTGGCCGAGCACCACGATACCGTCGCTGCTGTGATTATCGAACCGCTGATCCAGGGCGCCGGCGGCATGCGCATGTACCACCCGGTTTACCTCAAGCTATTGCGCGAAGCCTGTGACCGTTACGGCGTGCACCTGATCCACGACGAAATCGCCGTGGGCTTCGGCCGTACCGGGACGATGTTCGCCTGCGAGCAGGCCGGCATCCGCCCGGACTTCCTGTGCCTGTCCAAGGCGCTCACCGGCGGTTACCTGCCGTTGGCCGCCGTGGTCACCACCGAAGATGTCTACAGCGCCTTCTACGACGACTACCCCACCTTGCGCGCCTTCCTGCATTCCCACAGCTACACCGGCAACCCGCTGGCGTGTGCGGCGGCACTGGCGACGCTGGATATCTTTGAAGAAGACAACGTCATCGAGAACAACAAGGCCCTGGCCCAGCGCATGGCCACTGCCACTGCACACCTGGTGGACCATCCACATGTCTCGGAAGTGCGCCAGACCGGCATGGTGCTGGCCATCGAGATGGTCCAGGACAAAGCCACCAAGACCGCCTACCCGTGGCAGGAGCGCCGTGGCTTGAAAGTGTTCGAGCATGCCCTGGAACGTGGCGCGCTGTTGCGACCGCTGGGCAGTGTGGTGTATTTCCTGCCGCCCTATGTGATTACCCCGGAGCAGATCGACTTCCTCGCCGAAGTCGCCAGCGAAGGCATCGATATCGCCACCAACAGCAAGGTCAGCGTGGCGGTGCCAAAAGATTTCCACCCAGGCTTCCGTGATCCGGGCTGATTGCCCGCACTCCTTTTCCAGAGAACAGAAATGAGACTGTCCCGCTTTTTCACCGACACCCCGCTGAGCATCGGCGATCACGAACTGCCCGAAGCCCAGGCGCACTACATCAGCCGCGTGCTGCGCATGGGCGAAGGCGATGCCGTGCAATTGTTCGACGGTTCCGGCCAGGAGTTCCTGGGCACACTGCTGGAGGTCGGCAAGAAGCGCGTCACCGTGCAACTGACGGAAAGCTTCGCAGGCCAGGCCGAATCCCCGCTGCACATCCATCTCGGCCAGGGCCTGTCCCGGGGCGAGCGTATGGACTGGGCGATCCAGAAAGCCACCGAACTGGGCGTCAACGCCATCACACCGATTTTCAGCGAGCGCTGCGAAGTGCGCCTCAAGGACGAACGCGCCGACAAACGCCTGCTGCACTGGCGCCAGGTGGCGATCAGCGCCTGTGAACAATGCGGGCGTTCGACGGTGCCGGTGATCCACCCACCGCTGTTGCTGGCGGACTGGTTGAAGCAGACCGAGGCGGATTTGAAGCTGGTGCTGCACCCGGTGGCCGAGCCGATGGTCAGCCATGCCAAGCCTGCCAGCCTGGCGTTTCTGATCGGCCCCGAGGGCGGGCTGACCGACCACGAAGTCGAAACCGCCCAGGGTGCCGGCTACCACGCCGCCCGCCTCGGCCCGCGGGTGTTGCGTACCGAGACGGCGCCGGTGGTAGCGCTGGCCGTCGCCCAACAGCTGTGGGGCGACTTCTAGGGTTTACTCCACCGGATCGCTGATCGGTTTGGCGATGATCGCCTTCAACTCAGTGGTCATCGGGAATTCCAGGTTCAAGCCCTTGGGCGGAATCGGCTGTTCAAACCAGCGCTGGTAAATCCCGTTGATCTCTCCGCTGCGGTACAGGTCTGCGAGTGTCTCGTTGACCACCGCCAGGAACTGCGGGTCGTCCTTGCGCACCATGCAGCTGTAGATTTCCCGCGATTGCTCCTCGCCCACCACCACCCAGTTGTGCGGGTCCTTGGCCTTGGCGCGTTCGCCGTAGAGCAACGCGTCGTCCATGTAGAACGCCGCCGCGCGGCCGGTCTCAAGCATCTTGAAGGCTTCGCCGTGGTCCTTGGCGCTGATCACGAACATATTGGCCTTGTGCTCGGCGTTGTAGCGCTTGAGGAAACGTTCGTTGGTGGTGCCGGCCGTGGTCACCACGTTCTTGCCTGCAAGGTCGGCGAAACCCTGGATGCCGCTGTCTTTTGCCGTGAGCAACTGCCCCTTCACATAGATAAACCCGTAGGAAAACCCCACCTGTTTCTGCCGCTCGGCGGTCACCCCGGTGGAGCCGCATTCCAGGTCGACGGTGCCGTTCTGCACCAGCGGGATACGGGTCTGGGACGTCACCAGGTTGTACTTCACGTTGAGCTTGGCCACCCCGGTTTTGTGCTGGATGCGCTCGACGATCTTGTTCGCCAGCTCCACTGAATAGCCCATGGGCTTGCCACTGTTATCGCCCACGTAGGAAAACGGCACCGACGCATCGCGATAGCCCAAGGTGATGGACTTGGCGTTGGCAATCTTGCCCAGCGTGCCGTCCAGCGGCGTTTGATTGGCATGGGCCTGCGCGCCCAGCAAAAGCCCCAGGGTGCAGCCGGTCAACAGGATCTTTTTCATTGTTATTCTCCGTTGGTTTTCGGGTTGTGAGTCTTCACGCAGCGCGGGGCGTAAGGCCCCGCATATCAATGGAGGGCGTTTGCTGGCCGATCAATTCAGCCAGTAACTGGCCGCTGCCACAGGCCAGGGTGAAGCCGAGTGCGCCGTGGCCCAGGTTCAGCCACAGGTTGCGGTAGACGCCTGCGCCGATCAGCGGCACACCGGTCGGAGTGGCCGGGCGCATGCCGGCCCATTCCACTGCGTGGGCGTAATCCCCTGCAAGCGGAAACGTCTCCACGGCCTGGCGTTTCATCAGCGCCAGGCGCTTGGGTTCGACGCGGGCGTCGAAGCCGACGATGTCCACCATGGCCGCGACCCGCAGTTGTTCGCCGATACGCGCGTAGACCATCTTGCGGTCATAGTCGGTGATGCTCACGTTCGGCGCCTGGTGCCGGGCGCCAATCGGCACGCTGAGGCTGTAGCCCTTGAGCGGGTACAGCGGCAGCGACACGCCCAACTCGGCGCTGCGATACCCGGCCGACAGCACCAGATGTTCGACCGGCATCACTTCATCACCGACCTCGATGGCCTGCACCGCGCCCTCGGCATGGCGAATCCCGGTGACCTTGCGCCCTAACAAGAAGGTGCAACGTCCCGATGCCTCCAGCCGCGCCGCCAAGCGCTGGCAGAAGGCATGACAATCAGCGACCTCTTCATTCGGCGTATAGATCCCGCCGACAAATCCACCGCCCGCCAACGCCGGTTCCAGGCGCGCGCAATCAGCGGCCGAGAGCACTTGCTGTTGCAGGATATCGGTGACCTTGCTGCGGGCATGCTCAAAGGAGCCGGCATTGCGAAAGGTCACCAGCTTGCCGTTGCGCCGCCAGTCGAAACCGTCCAGGTGGTCGTCCTCGCGCCACTGCTGCAAGGTGTCCTGGCTCAGGCAGGCCAAGCGCAGCAGGTGCGCGGCATTGCGCTTATTCACCGAGCCACGGCAAGCGCCGAGGAACGCCGCCATCCAGCGCCACTGTTGGGGGTCAAGGCGCGGGCGCAGCTTCAGCGGCGAGTCACCGCGCAGCAACCAGCCAATGGCTTGCAGCGGTACACCTTTATCCGCCAGTGGTGCCACGTAGCGATAGGACAATTGCCCGCCGTTGGCGAAGCTGGTTTCACTGCCCAGAGTGTCACGCGCATCGATCACCGTTACCTCATGACCTGCGCGCACCAACGCGTAGGCGCTGGCCAGTCCAATCACCCCACCGCCAATAATGCACACCATTCCCGCCGCCCGTCGTTGAATCAAGAAGCCTCCAGCCTAGGGGCAGGTGACAGGCCACCGACAATGAATAAAGATGGGCTACCTATAAACAAAGGTTATGGACTCGCCATGCGCTTGCGTCATATCGAAATCTTCCAGGCCATCCGCCAGACCGGTTCGGTCAGCGCCGCCGCGCAATTGCTGCATGTCTCGCAACCGGCGGTGACCAAGGTGTTGCAGCACGCCGAATTGCAGCTGGGCTTCCCGCTGTTCCTGCGGGTGCGCGGCAAATTGCTGCCCACCCCGGAAGCACTGGCGCTGGAACGCGAAGTGGAGAAAGTCACCGATAGCCTGCAAGGCGTAAGACGCCTGGCCAAAAGCCTGCGCCGTGAACCGGGCCAGAGTGTGCGCATCGGCGCGATCCCGGCGCTGGCGCTGTCGTTGCTGCCGCCGGCGATTCTGGAGTGGAAACGCGATTACCCGGACATGGCCTGCGAGCTGTCCAGCGACCATAGCCGCGAGCTGGTGCAGAAGCTGTTGATGCGTGAAATTGACCTGGCGCTGACGCTCAACTTTTCCGGCCATCCGGGGTTGACCACACAGGTGCTGGCCAACGGCGTGTTGGTGGCATTGGCGTCCAAAGGCTATTGGCCGCCAGCCGAACTGAGCAAGCCCTTGCCGTTGGCTGACCTGGCGGGCGCACCGCTGATCGGCCTCTCCAGCGCCGACCCGCTGGCGGCGAAGCTCGACAGCTACCTGGAAAACGTCGACCCACCGCCCAGGGTAACGATCTCGGTGCAAACCTATTCCCTGGCTCGCGCCATGGTGGAATCCGGGGCTGGTTTGACGGTGATCGATCCCTTCACCGCGCTGGGTGCGTCAACGGCCACCACCTGCATCCGCCCCCTCACACCGCCGCTGCCAATCACCCTGTACGCCCTGACCCGCGCCGACGAACCGCCGCCGCATATGTTGGCCAATCTGCTGGAGATCTTTGGCCACCGTGCCAGGGAGCTTCTGGAGCGGCTATAACACGTAATGCATGATCGCCACAAAATGCAGCAGGCTGCCGCCGATCACAAACAAATGCCAGATCCCATGGGAATGCCGCAGGCGATCCTCCAAGGCAAAAAAGATGATGCCGACGGTGTACAACACCCCGCCCGAGGCCAGCCAGATAAACCCGGCCGTGCCCAATGCTGCCAGCAGCGGCTTGACCGCCACCAGCACGATCCAGCCCATCACCGCATAGATCACGATCGACAGGATGCGCGCCTCGGAGCGCGGCTTGATCTCCTGCAAGATCCCGATCACCGCCAACCCCCACACGATCCCGAACAGCGTCCAGCCCCATGGCCCGCGCAGGGTCACCAGGCAAAACGGCGTGTAGCTGCCGGCGATCAACAGGTAGATCGAAAAGTGATCGACCTTCTGCATGATCTCCTTTCTGCGACCCTGCACGCTGTGGTACACGGTGGACGCGCTGTACAGCACCATCAAGGTAAAGCCATAGATCGCCACACTGACGATCTTCCAGGGGCTGCCGTCCAGGCTCGCCACCACCAACATCCACACGGCGCCAATACACGCCGCGACAGCACCGAGCAAATGGCTCCAGGCGTTGAATCGTTCCCCGTGGTACATGTGCCGCTGACCTCCTGTAACCGTTAGGACTGGCTGGCAAGCGTCCAGCCTTGCGCATAAGAGTGCAAGCGGCTTATGACGTTCCGGCGACGCCGAAGGGTTTTGCGGGCACAATCGACCGCATTCGAACAAGAGCCACGGCCATGCTGATCGACGAAGAATTCACCCTCAAGAAACTGGAAATCTTCCTGGCGTTCATGCGCACCGGCAACCTGGCCCGCGCCGCCGCCGAACTGCAAACCAGCAATGTGAGCGTACACCGCGCCATCCACTCCCTGGAAAACGCGCTGCGCTGCCCGCTGTTCAAGCACGAAGGGCGCAACCTCACGCCGCTGGAAAGCGCCTACGTCCTCGAAGAACGTGCGCAGAAACTGGTGGCCGACGTGGTCGACAGCGTACGCCTGACCCGCGAAGCCGCCGGGTTCTCCGCCGAACGCTTCAAATTGGGCTCGCTGTATTCGCTGACAGTGAAGACCGTGCCGCAGCTGATCATGGGCCTGAAGATCCGCCGCAGCGAGCTCAATATCGACCTGATCCTGGGTTCCAACTTCGACCTGCTCTACAAGCTCAAGAACATGGAAGTAGACGCGATCCTCATCTCCCTGGATGAGCACGCCAACGACTCCGACTGCGAACAGATCGCGCTGTTTTCCGACGATATATTCCTCGCCACCCCGGCCGACTCACCCTTCGACCGCGAACAGCAAATCGACCTCGCCGACGTGCGCGACGCGACCTTCATCACCCTCACCCAAGGCTTCGCCACGCACCAGGATGGCAACCGTGTGTTCAAGCAGGCGGGGTTCGAGCCGAAGGTGGCGATGCAGGTCAATGACATCTTCACGCTGCTGAGCATGGTCAGCTCGGGCGTGGGTTATGCGTTGCTGCCGGGGCGGATTGCGGCGGTGTATGAGAACCGCGTGAAGCTCATACCGCTGCAACCCAGGTATCGGTTGCAGCAGCATATCGGGGTGGTGTTCTTGAAGGCCAAGGAAAGGGACCCAAACCTGCTGGCGTTGCTGGCGGAGTGTCGGATGTATGCCAACCGCCAGGTGCCAGCCTGACACACCGCTATCGGGGGCAAGCCCCCTCCCACACTTGAAATGCGTTCCAAATGTGGGAGGGGGCTTGCCCCCGATGAGGCCCTGATAGACCCCTTACCCAACCAGGCCGCGCACAATGAAATACAGCAGCGAAGGCCCAAGCAGGCAGCCCAGCCCGGTGTGGAACGTCGCCGTCAGCGCGCCATACGGCACCAACCGCCGATCCGTCGCCGCCAGCCCCGCCGTCACACCGCTGACGGTGCCGGCCAACCCACCAAACACCATCGCCGAACGCGGGTTGTCCAAGCCCATCCAGCGCGCCGCGACCGGCGTACCGACCATGACCAGGATCGCCTTGATCAAGCCGGTGGCAATCGACAGCGCCATCACATCCGAGGTCGCGCCAATCGCCGCGCCGGTCACCGGGCCGACGATGTAGGTCACAGCCCCTGCGCCAATGGTGGTCATGCTGATCGCATCGCGATAACCAAACACCCAGGCCATGCTCGCACCAACGATAAACGGCAGGATCGTGCCCAGCAGCAGCGCGACCACGCCGATCATCCCAGCCTTGCGCGCCTCGGTGGCTTGCACTTCGAACGCCGTGGCGACGATGGCAAAGTCGCGCAGCATTGCCCCACCCATCAACCCGATGCCAGAGAACAGCGCCAGGTCCGCCAGGCCTTTCTGGCCGCCGGTGATCGTACCGCCGACCCAGGCCAATACCAGGCCGATGACGATGGCAATCGCCGAGCCATGAATGCGTCCGAAGGTCAGGCGCTTGGACAGCACCACGGAAATCCACATCACCACACCCACGAAGGCAAACGCGGTGATCAGGCCGTTGTGTTCCAGGCCTTTTTCGATGAGATCCCACATATCAGCGACCTCCCACTGGAGCAATCAGCGGCTCTTCATCGGGCAACGGTTCGCCCTTGTGCGTGCGGCTGATCAGGGCAATCGTGCAACCACATACCACTACCGAACCGATCGCGGCGAGCACCGCCACCGGGCCGCCGTGCAGGGCGGTGACCACGTTTTGTTGCGCAGCCATCGCCACCACCACGGGGATGTACATCGCGCCCCAGAATCCCACGCCCATTTCGCAGTCCTTGGTCATGCCGCCACGCTTTTGCATCCACAGGCGGGCGCAGATCAACAGGATCATCGCGATCCCCACCCCGCCCACATTGGATTTGACACCCAGCAACACGCCGAGCATGTCGCCCATGATCACGCCCGCGAGCGTACAGATCGCCAGTAATGCCACACCGTAGATAATCATTGTTGTTGTCCTCAAAGTGCTCAATCGAAATTGTTGTTTTTGTGCTTCGAAAGCCTTGGGCAGTGCTTTATCGGTGGCGGCGGTCCTCCTCTTGCAGCAAGGCCTGCAGGGTGTCCAGGCGTGCGCCTTCACAGGCGATCACCGTGCCTTGCTCAAACACCCGCCGTGACAGGCCGGTGAGCACTGCGCCCGGTGGCAGTTCGATTTGCAGGCGCACGCCGCGCTCGTAGGCGCTTTGCACGGTGCCGCGCCAGTCGACGACGCGGCACATGTTGAAGGCCAGGTCGTCGCGCAATTGCTCGGGGTTGTGAATCGGCCGTGCGCGGGTGCTGCTCAGGTAGGTGATGCGCGGCGCCTTGAGCGTACCGAAGGCTTGGGCCAGGGCCTGGGCCGGTTGGTCCAACAATGCGCAATGGGATGGCACGCTGACGGCCAGGCGTTTGGCGATGCCGTTGCCTTTGATGCGGTCGGCGACGCGTTTCATGGCCTGGTCGCTGCCGGCAATCACAGTCTGGTTATCGGCATTGATATTGGCCAGATACACCGGGGTTTCAGGGCTGTGCACTTCGGCCAGGAGGTTTTCGACGGTGGATAACTCGGGGCCGATGATCGCGGTCATGCCGTAGCCCTGTGGATAAGCGTTTTGCATCAGCTCACCGCGCAGGCTGACCAGCTTGATTGCCTCGTTGAAGTCCATCGCGCCGGCAATCACCGCCGCCGCGTAGGCACCAATGGACAGGCCTGCGACGTAGTCCGGCGTGTGTTGCAGCAGGCGGGCGTGGGCCACGCCGGCGATCAGCAGGCAAAGTTGTACAGCGCGGGTATTGGCCAGGGCCTCAGCAGAATCCAAGGTGCGCACGTCTTCACCCAAGGCATCGCTGGCTTGTTCCAACACATCGGCCGGCAACGCCTGGAGCATGCCCGGGCGTTGGGCGCCCTGCCCTGGGAACACCAGAAGGCTGCTCATGCCACGGCCTGCCAGGGATCAAGGACCAAATGCGCACCGTTGGCGGTTTTCAACAGCACCCGCCGTGATGGACCGGCCCATTCGCGCAAGGCGACGGCACCGAAAGGCGTTTGCAGTTGCATATCCACAGCGCACGCGGCGTTGTCCAAGGTGGCCAACAAGTCGCGTGCATCGCTGCGATCCAGCGGATCGGGTGTGCGCAGAATCAGGTCCAGGTCGCTCTGGGCATGCAGTGCTTCAATGCCCGTTGCCAACTCAAAACCAGCGCTACCCGTGACGCCCCAACTCAATGGCGCCAGCACCGGCCGCAGTTGATCAAGGGCTTGCAATGCCGGTAGATCCCTTGTCGAAACCACATCGCGCAACGCCTCCGGCGCGACCCGCCGCTGCACGGCTGCCATCGGCATCAACGCGGCAAACCGCTGCTCGCGCAAACGCCCGCGCACGCCCACGGCGACCCGCCCCGGCGCGACGATGGCGCGGCGCACGACCACCGTGCCAACCGCATCCTTCGCCCACGCCGGTGCGTCAGCGGGCAGGTGCGCCGGGGTCATGCCCCAGAGCAGGTCGTGGGCGTTCACCATTGCTCCCGCAGCAGTTGGCGCACATGGCTGGAAGCGGCGCGGTTGGACGCACCGAGGCGGCTGCTCAAATCCGGCGTGCCGACATCCTTGATCGCACTCACCAGGCACTCGTTGACCCGCGCCACATCTTGCGCCGTGGGCTGTTCGATCTGGCTGACCGTCAAGGTCTCCCACAACAGGCCGAGGCTGGCATAGCTGTCGATGTCATAGGCCATCGGCGGCACGCTGGCGGCCAGGGCTTCCAGCTCTTCGACGCTGCGCAGGGTCACCCGCGCCGCCGAGGCCTTGCCCATGGCGTGCACCATCACACCGGGGTCGCGCAGGGCGATCAGGCGATTGGCCTGGTAGCCATGGGCGAGGAACGCGCCGGACATGGCTTTGCCCACCAGCAGCGCGATCACCGGGTGCCCGGCCAATCGGGCACGGGCATAGCTGTCGGCGGCGGCAGCCAGCGCCTGGTGGATGCCGAGGGCTTCTTCGCGCCGGCCATAGGCCTGGCTGGGCACGTCGACAATGGCAATGATCGGGCGTTTGTCGCCTCGGGCGATGGCTTCATCGACAGCCTTCGCCAAACCCCAACCTTCGAGCAAACCGACTTCGCCATTGCGTGCGCGGGGGAAACGGTTTTGCGCGTCGGTGACCACGGCGATAAAGCGTACGGCTTGCTCGCCCAGCAGGCCGTCGGCCACTTTCAGGGAGTTCGGCAAACCCTCAACGGGCGTTGCACCGGCGCTCAATGCGTTGAACCACTGCAAACCTCTCATGAGCGTTCTCCTTGAAACAGCGCGCGTACCGTCGCCGGGTCGAGCTGCGGCGTAGCATCCAGTTCGGCCAGGCGCGCCAGGTAGTATTCGGATTGGCGGCTGCGTTGCTGGGTGGGCAGGCCCTGTTGCAGCAATGCGCTGACGGTCTGTTGAATCTCGGCCACATCGTCCGCTACATAACGGTCGGCCAAGCCGCTGTTGAAGCGCTGCTCGCCGCCGGTGAGGCTCCAGATGAAGGGCCGGTCGCGGGAGTCATACTCTTCAAGCCCAGCTTCCTGTTCGATCACTTGCGGGCCATTCAAGCCAAGGCGGGCTTCGCGGGTGACGACAAGGTAACTGCACAACCCCGCGGCGATGGACATGCCGCCAAAGCAACCGACACTGCCCGCCACCACGCCGATCACCGGCTGGTACTGGCGCAGGTCGACAATTGCCGCATGGATATCCGCGATGGCCGCCAGGCCCAGGTTGGCTTCCTGCAAGCGCACGCCGCCGGTTTCTAGCAGCAACACAGCGCGGGTTGGAATGCCCTTGCGATTGTCTTCGGCCGCCAGCTCCAGAGCGCCGGCGATTTTCGCGCCGCCCACCTCGCCAAGGCTGCCGCCCTGGAAGTTGCCCTCGATGGCGGCAATCACCACCGGTTTTCCGCCAATGCTACCCTTGGCGATCACCACCCCGTCATCGGCCTGGGGCACCACGCCCTGGCGGCTCAGCCACGGCGACATCACGCGCTGGAACGGGTCGATCAATTCGCGGTAGGAGCCGGCGTCCAGCAAAGCCTTGGCGCGCTGCCGAGCGCCCAGTTCCACGAAGCTGTGTTTGGCGAGTAAGTCAGTCATGGCCGACCTCCTCGAAACCCTGCTCCAGGCGCAAGCGCACCACGCCGGGGGTGGCGCCAAAATCGTGGATATCGATATTCAAGGCCGGCGGGGTCTGCTCCTGGAACATCCGCTCGAACAGATGCTGCCAGCGTTGCTCGGCACCGTTCACCGAGGTCTGCACCTGGATGGTCAGGGTGCCCGGCGTGCCCGGTTCCAGCAGCACTTCCAGGTCGCCCGAGCCGACGCAGCCCACCAGCGCACGGCCTTTTGGCGGCTGCCCGGCGGGGAATTCAAAGGATAAGGTTTCCATCACAACGCTCCGTCGAGGCGGTCGATAAACAGGCAGGCGGCCAACAGGTCGGCGGCGCCGCCGGGGGAGGCATTCAGGGCCAGCAGTTGCTGGTCCAGCTCATGCAGTTGGCGACGACCGGCCAGGGTTGCGCTGCCGCCAGCGTCGAGCACCGCTTGGGCACCGTGCTGCATGGCTTGAAGGCCCTCGGTGCCGGCGCGGTAAAGCACGCAAGTGTCAGCCAGCTCGGTCATGATCGCGAGCAAGGCATCCAGGCGCGCATTCTGTTCGCCGGCATGCTGCAGGCGGCTTTTGCGCAGTTGCGGCAGGCCTCGTTGTACCACCGAGGGGAAGCCGAGCTGCGCTTCTTCACGAGCCCCGCGTGCGCCGTAGCGCTGGGCAACCTGGGCGCCATGGCTCAGGGGTTGCGGAGCGAAGCGGTCGTTGAGCAGGGCCAGTTGGGCGGCGGTCAGCGTCACGGCGCGTGGTTCCAGCGCGGCGGCGGCGGTGAGCAAACCGAGGGCCCAGATCGCGCCACGATGGGTGTTCACCCCGTTGGTGGTGATGAGCATCGCTTGCTCACCTTCACGGCCAATGCGCCCGAGGGCTTCGCGCAGGGGCAAGCCGATTTCACCGATCTCAATCGCCGCCTCGGCCATTTCCTTGAACATCGGCCATAGCGACAGCGCCGAGGCGTGCATCAGGCCCAGGTGTAAATCGCTGTGGGCGCCGTTGCCGCGCCGGTCCACCAGGGCGGGCTTGGGCGACAGGTCGGCTTCATCGATCAGCGCATCGACGGCCATGTCGGCCAGTTGATCCGCAAGGCTGAGTTCATGCAGTTTGAGGGCGCGCATTTACCAGCTCCTGAATTTGGCGGGCGGGTTGTACAGACCACCGGACCAGTCCACCAGGTCAGCCACGCTCTTGGCGGCCAACAGTTCACGAGTGGCGTCGGTGCGGCGAATCCCCAGGTCTTCAGGTAAGGCGATCAAGCCTTCGCGGCGCATGCGTGCAGTGTCCTTGGGGTTGTGGCGCATGCCGATGGCGGTGACGCCTGCGACGGCGGCGATCATCGCCTGGCGCTCTTCTAGGGAGCGCGCCTTGTACAGGTAGGCGATACCTTCTTCGGTGAGCAGGTGGGTGACGTCATCGCCGTAGATCATGATCGGCGCCAGGGGCATGCCGCTTTTGCGTGCGACTTCCACGGCGTCGAGGGTGTCGACGAAAGTGGGTTTGCCGCCTTCCTGGAAGGTCTCGACCATTTGCACCACGAGTTTTTTACCGCGTTCCAACAAGGCTTCAGGCGCATCGTCGTGACGCATGTCCAGCCACGCCGGCGTACCATGACGGCGACCGCGCGGGTCATGGCCCATGTTCGGCGCGCCACCAAACCCGGCAAGGCGGCCACGGGTCACGGTGGAGGAATGGCCGTCGCCGTCGACCTGCAGGGTGGCGCCGATAAACAAGTCCACCGCGTATTGGCCGGCGAGCTGGCAGAACATGCGATTGGAACGCATCGAGCCGTCGCGGCCGGTAAAGAACACATCCGGGCGGGCGGCGATGTAGTTTTCCATGCCCAGTTCGGTGCCGAAGCAATGCACGCTTTCCACCCAGCCGCTTTCAATCGCAGGGATCAGCGTGGGGTGCGGGTTGAGCGTCCAGTTGCGGCAGATCTTGCCCTTGAGGCCGAGGGATTCGCCGTAGGTCGGCAGGATCAACTCGATGGCGGCGGTGTTGAATCCAATGCCGTGGTTCAGCGACTGCACATTGTGTTTTTCGTAGATGCCACGGATCGCCATCATCGCCATCAACACATGCACCGGCTTGATGTGGCGCGGGTCGCGGGTGAACAGCGGCTCGATGTAGAACGGCTTGTCGGCCACTACCACGAAGTCCACCCAACTGGCGGGGATGTCGACGCGGGGCAAGTCGGTAACGTCATCCACCAACTGGTTGACCTGCACGATCACAATGCCGTCGCTGAACGCGGCGGGCTCGATCAGCGCCGGGGTGTCTTCGGTGCTGGCACCGGTGTAGATGTTGCCGGCGCGGTCGGCCATGAAACCGGCGGAGAGCACTACGTTGGGGATCAGGTCCACCACCAGCCGCGCATAGAGTTCGATGTAGGTGTGGATCGCGCCGATTTCCAGCAGGCCGTCTTCGAGCAACTGGCTGATGCGCAGGGATTGGGTGCCGGCAAAGGAGAAATCGAGCTTGCGGGCGATGCCTTTTTCAAACAGGTCCAGGTGCTCGGAGCGGCCGACACTGGGCATGATCATGTGCAAATCGTGGAGCTTGGCCGGGTCGGCCTTGGCCAGGGAGCGCGAGAGGAAATCGGCCTGTTTCTGGTTGTTGCCTTCCAGCACCACGCGGTCGCCGGGGAGGATCAACGCCTCAAGCGCCTCGACGATCCTGTCGCTGGGCAGCACCGCACCGTCTGCGTACTGTTTGACCAGCCCGAGCCGCCGCTGCTTCTCGTCGCGCCGCCGCGTCCAGCGTGAGTCGGGGGTTATTGTTGTTGTCATGGTCGCTCCACGGGTTTGCTGTCGTGGGGCTTACCTTAGGAGTGATTGAGGGGGCCATCAATCAAGCTGGGCGCTGGACTGTTACGCCTGGGTTAATGATGCATCAATAAACACGGGCGTTCAGGTGCGGTGCCATTCGGTGTGGTGGAACCATACGGTCCTGAACAACGCCAAGGCGGCAAAACCGTGCAGCCCCAACACAGCCGCCCAACTCCACTCCCACAGGCCTGATAGCGCCTGGGCGTAAACCGGCAACAGCAGCAAGAGCAGCACCACCAGCGCGCAGCCGCCCAGTTGCTCCCAGTTTCTCAAGCGACTGGGACGGGAGGCTATGGCGTAACCCAGCAGTGCCCCCAGGCACACCACCAGCAGGCTCAGCAAGTCATGCTCGTCGACGGGCGGCCAGCCCAGCAGGTTGAGTGGCAAGCACACCGCGAACACGGTGAACGCGCAAATCGCGACGTACACGAAGGCGTATTCAAGCGCATCCAGCAGACGATCACGGATAAACCCTCGGGCCTGTTTGTCTTCTTCCGGGGTAGGTCCTTTGGATATCGCCACCGCCAGCAGACCCGAGCCAAGACCGCCCAGGGTCATGACCACAAAGTTGCTCACGACGCCCCTGATTGCCTTATCGGCACCGATCAGCTTGAGGCTTTCCAGGTACACCAGGATAAACACCGCGCCTGCGGTGGTAATCATGAACCCCCACAACTTCCCACGATTGGACTGCACGTTCATGGTCACCGCTGCCGTGAGCACCAGCACGCCAAACCACATCAGAAGCGTGCCGGTAAAACGGTTGAGGTCGTACAGCCAGGCAAACCCATCCAAAAGCCACATTGCGTCGATACTTCTGTCGAAAAACTCCCTTGGCTATCGGCAGTGGGGTGGGGATCTTTACGAGGGGAAAGGAACAAGTGATCCGCAACCCGTCACAATTCACCAGGACGCCTCTCCTACATTTTTGATCGAGTCATGCCCACTGATAGCCAGCCAACAGGCCCTCCACGTTTCCCCGCAACGTGGTCGTGCTGTCAATCAACTGGGCTAAGAGCGGCTCGTCCTCATCCATATACCCTTCGTACTCCGCCAGGTTCCGACGCTCATGACACAGCGCCAACAACCTCACCTGCACCTTGCCGGCATCCCTCAGCCGATCCCTGGCTGAACGCATCAGCCCATCACACTCTTTGCGATCCGGCGGCTCAGCCTTCAAACCGCCGCTACGTTGCAGATTCTCCAGGTTTGCCTTGCTGTCCATCCGTGGATTCCAGGGGGTTGCCCCCAATCAGATTGATCTTGTCCTGCTGCACGACCCGCTGCACAAAACTGTTCCCGACATTCCATTTGCCGATCCAGTCTTCAGGGGTGTAAAGCGTCGGGTTGATGGTGCGCCCCAGTTGCTCTTCCAGTGGCATGAGCTGCTCCATGACTTCACTGTAGTTGAGGCTTTCGCCGATCAACATGAGATCTATGTCACTGGATGAGTGCGCCTCGCCCTTGGCGATGGAACCGTAGACAAAGGCCCAGGTTATCTGCTCGGCGAAAGGTGCCAGTGCATCGCGCAAGGGCTCGTCCAGACTCAGGGTCTTGCGCACGATAGCTAACAATTCCGAGTAGATAGGGCATTGGGGATTGGCTTGGTAATGGGTCTGGTTGCCCTGGCGCGTCATGTTCAAGATGCCCGCCAACTGCAACCGCTCAAGCTCACGGGTGAGACTGCCTTTGCCCACTTGGGCCCAGCGTGCAATTTCATTGGTGAAGAAGCTTTGGTCGGGCTTGCCGAAAAGCAGGCCCAGCACTTTTTGCTGGGTGACAGTGAAGAGCGCAGTGCTGAGCGGCAAGGTGTGCATGGCAGCGGCCAAAGAGTCCCAAAAAGGGAACGATAGGTCCCTTTTTGGGAACGATCAAGTTTTAAGCGACTGGAGAAGGGGAAATCTGTTCCAAGGCACGGTCCACCAGCAACTGCCCCAGCTCCGCCATCTGCTGGATGCCGAGCATGATTGCGCGCTGGGAGGTGTCCAGGTCGAAGGCGAGGTTGCAAGTGAGTGCGTTGAGGGAGGACAGGGTTTCGCTGGCGTTGACCAGCAGGGTTTCGGTGTCTTGGTGAGGGTTTACGGTGAAGAGGGGCGGATTGGGGGTAGGTTTGATCATGATCTACAACTCCGATATGTGATGGAGACTGCCCTCTTCCGCTTGCACGCGAATTAAGGTGGCAGCTGTGCGCAGGTGTGCAAGACCGGGCATATCGGACCCCGGCAGACCCCGAGGGATCTCCCACGCACAGCCGCCATAACGAGTACAGCAGGCATAAAAAACGCCCGTTGAATGGCTATGGGCGTTTGTGCGCCGACATGTAACCGGACTTGCACGTCCGTGTCACCGTTTTTTGCGATGACGGGGCGAAGACTAGGCGCGCTGACGGCATGCGACAAGTTCATGCACAGCCCAAAATCTTGCAGGAAAAATCCGAGAGCCTGCCGACCTATAACCTCATGTCTAGTCTCACAGCCCCTAAACCTTCGAGCGGGTAACTACGGTACTCATAAACCTCACCTCGAACAGTGAGGCGGATAAGGCCCCCCTGCCGGGTAACTTGAACATCCGGCTCTTTGGTTTTCAGAAAAGGGTGTGCCGACACCAATGTCGTGAGTATTTCCCGATCATTCCCCAGATCCTTGTGGACGTAGTACAGGTAGGAAAAGCCCACCGTAGCGCCACCCTGATTGTTTCGCGCACCGTAAATGGAGCTCCCGTTATTCAGAGAATACTTGAGCACAACCTCATCCAATTCCGGTGGACCTGGGCTCATCAACCAACCAACACCCAAGTACCCGAGACACACCACCAGCAGCCCGTTGAACAAGCCCTGGACCGGCCAATTAATACCCTTGAGCTCTGGCATATTCGATACCCTCCTTGATCCAATGCTGGTCGCTGTGATCATCGCCATACGGCGCATCGCCCCACCAGTCTCCGAACTCCGCCCGAGAAGTCCCTGCTGCCTTTTGCGCCGCACCAGCCGCTCTCAACAGCACACTCTCCGGAATACCCAGCACAGTGCCGGTGACGCCGTAGTTGAAGTTACCGAACGCCTCATACTCGCGACTTTTCTGTTTGTAATCCCAAGGGCCACGCCCTCTGACCTGCGAGTAAAACCACGAATAGGCGAAGGCCGAACCAGGCTTCAAATGCATCCTGCGGTTGTTGGCCAAGGCGATATTGTCTTGCAGCGAAACGCCCGAAGGTATGGGAGGGACGGCCATTTGCGAATCCTTGCTGATGGGGTTGAGCGATAAAAACTAGCACTCAAACATCAGTAAAAATACGAAGGTGAGACTTACAGAAATTTCAGACACGCTATCAGTCCGAGCCCTACCTACGATTGTCGTCCCGACAAGCAACAAAGAATGTTCTGACAGCGCTTTCAGGTTGTTGCTCGGAACCTGTGTCTCTAGCCTTTCCGCTCCGAATCGTTCCGCGGACAGACATCATGAAGCCGACCGTTAAAACCGATGCAAGGCCATTGCAGAGCGTGATGTATCACATCACAATCGTGCCATGATCGTCAGCTGGAAACACAAAGGTCTCAGGGTCTTCTATGAGACAGGCTCGACCAGTGGAATCAACGCAAATCATGCAAAGCGCTTACGCCGCGTTCTGTTCATTCTGGACAAAGCCGAACGTCCAGATGCACTGAACTTGCCTGGTTGGCGTTTCCATCGGTTGAATGGCGACCTGATCGACTATTGGTCTGTCAGCATTAGTGGTAACTGGCGCATCATTTTTCGGATGTTCGACGACCAAGTCGAACTGGTTGATTATCTTGATTACCACTGAGTAGAGGTATCGATATGGGCATGCACAACCCCCCTCACCCAGGTGAAATCCTGCTTGAAGATGTAATCCCTGCCCTGAACATCACCATCACCGAAATGGCCCGGCGCCTGGGATTCGCCCGTGAGACATTTTCGAGGATTTTGCATGGGCGTGCGCCTGTCAGTCCTGACTTGGCGGTGCGGCTTGAGCGGGCAGGTGTGAGCACTGGGCAGTTATGGCTGTCGATGCAAAGCGCCTACGACTTGTGGCAGGCCGAGCATCGGGAGCAGCCGGTGATTGAGCGGTTTGCGCGGATTGATTGACGTCTACGGATTGTGGGAGGGGCGGTACGACGATTCGACTTGCTCCCGATAGCAGTGGGTCAGCCACCAGATGCAGTGACTGACAGATTGCAATCGGGGGCAAGCCCCCTCCCACATTTTGATATTCACTGGGATTGAGAATGAGGGATCAGGCCAGGCCGGACTCTACCAGCAGTGCCTCCAGGCCGAGCAAATCCGGCACCTTCGCCACATGCTCGCCCACCTGCACCGCCGCCAGTTCCAGCGTGCACAGCGGCACGTCCACATAACTCAACTCACTGTCGAGCTTGTAAGACCGGGGAATGCCCTGGATCACCAGCGCAATAAACTTCAACGTCGGCCGCCCGCCCAATGCATTCAACACCACGATGCGCGAGCGTTCGCCGGTCACGCTCGCTTCGCCGCACACCGCTTCAAAGCTGATCAGCGGGATTTGCCGGTCGCGCCAGGTCACTTGCCGCAGGTACCACGGCGGAGCATCGCTGGCCGGTTCGCCGCGCTGGAAGTCGATCAACTCGGCGATGGCGACATTGGGCAGCACCAGGTGGCGGTCGGCCAGGGGCAGCAGCAGGCCGGTGAGTTGGCTGGTGCGGTGGTCAAGCATGGGACTTGCTCCAGTAGGCGATGCTTTCGAGCAGCACCGATTCCTGGTACGGCTTGCCCAGGTAGTCGTTGACGCCAATGGCCATGGCGCGGTCGCGGTGTTTCTGGCCGGTGCGCGAGGTGATCATGATGATCGGCAGACGCATCAGCCGGGGGTCGTTGCGCACCTGGGTCGCCACTTCGAAGCCGTCCATGCGCGGCATTTCGATGTCGAGCAGCATCAGGTCCGGGGTGTGTTCTTCAAGCACCGCCAGCGCGTCGATGCCGTCTTTGGCGGTGAGCACGTTCATGCCGTTGCGCTCCAGCAGGCGGCTGGTGACTTTGCGCACGGTGACCGAGTCGTCCACCACCAGCACCAGCAACGGGCGTTTTTTCAGCGGGTCGTTGAGGATCAGTGGCGAATCCACCGACTGAGCCGGCAATGCCGGCTGCCGCGCACGGATATGCGCCAGCAAGTCGATGATCAACACCACACGACCATCGCCCAGGATCGTCGCGCCGGACAGCCCCTGCACACCGGCAAACTGCGGCCCCAGGCCCTTGACCACAATCTCCCGCGTACCGGCCATGGCGTCCACATGGATGGCCACATGCCGCTCATTGCACTGCACCAGCAGTACCGGCACCGGTTGATACTGCCCCAGCAGTTTCGGGCGGCTGACGCTGTGCAGCAGGTCGCCCAGGTAGAACAGCTCGTAACGCTGGCCGGCGTATTCATAACACGGCGGATCTTGCTGGTAATGCCCGGCCAGCTCATGGGGCAGTACCCGCACCAGGCCTTCGATGGTATTGAGCGGGATCGCGTATTGGTCGTCCGCGCACTGCACCATCAGCGCCCGGTTGACCGACACGGTGAACGGCAAGCGAATGCGGAAATGCACACCCTCGCCCGGGGTCGAATCAATGACCATCGAGCCACCGAGCTGGCGCACTTCTTCATGCACCACGTCCATGCCCACGCCGCGCCCGGAAATCTGCGTGATCTTTTCAGCAGTGGAGAAGCCCGGCTGCAGGATGAACTGCAACACGTCACGGTCGCTGATCTCCTGATTCGGGGCCAGCAGGCCACGCTTGATCGCCTTACGCCGCACGGCTTCCAACGGCACGCCGGCGCCGTCGTCGCGCATGTCGAAGACGATATCGCCGCCTTCGTGGGTCAGGTCCAGGGTGATGCGGCCTTTCTCCGGTTTGCCAGCCAGCAGCCGTGCATCGCGGGACTCCAGGCCGTGGTCAACGGCATTGCGCAGCATGTGTTCCAACGGCGCCGCCATGCGCTCCAGCACGTTGCGGTCCATCTCGCCTTCGGCATTGCCGACGATGAATTCCACATCCTTGCCCAGCTCGCCCGCCACCTGGCGCACGATACGCTTGAGGCGTGGCAGCATGCGTTCGAACGGCACCATGCGCGTACGCATCAGGCCTTCCTGCAACTCGGTATTGATGCGCGCCTGTTGCTGCAGCAGGCCGTGGGCGTCCTCGTTGCGGCGCTCCAGGGTGTCCTTGAGGTCGAGCAGGTCGGAAGCGGATTCGGACAATGCGCGGGACAGTTGCTGCAACTGCGAATGGCGGTCCATCTCCAGCGGGTCGAACTCTTCGTAGCCCAGGCGCTCGGCCTCGGCCTGCTGGCGGCTGAGGATACGGCCCTGGGTTTCGGTGTCGAGACGCCGCAGTTGGTCACGCATGCGTTCGAGGGTGGTTTCCACTTCCGTAAGAGCGATGCGTGCGTCGTTGACCTGCTGCTCGATGCGGCCACGGAAGATCGAGGTTTCTCCGGCCAGGTTGACCAGATCATCCAGCAGCTCGGCGGAGATCTTCACCATGTCGGCAGTCGGGTCCACGACGGCCTCCGCCTTGCCCGCAGGCAACGCCACCGGCGTCACCGGCTCCTGGCTGGGGTGTACCAGGCTTTTGATGCGCTCGATGAGCTTGTCCACCGAGCCGACCGGCAAGCCGTCCGCCACGGCGTCGATCATCTGTGCCAGGCGGTCGTGGCAACCTTGCAGCAACGCAAACAGCTCAGGCGACGGCGCGAGCAGGCCGGCAGACAGGCCTTCGTAGAGAAATTCCAGTTCGTGGGCCAGGTCGCCAATGGGCGCGATCTCGACCATGCGCGCGCCGCCCTTGAGGGTATGCAGGTCACGCAGCAGGGTCTCCACCTCCTGGCGATTGCCGGGCTCGGCCTGCCAGCGCGACAGCGCCGCACTGGAACTGTCGAGAATGTCGGCCGCCTCTTCGAGGAAGATATCCAGCAGTTCAGGGTCGGCGCCCGACGCCGCTGGCGCAGCGGCCGGTGCGGCAGGCGCGTTGCCTTGGCGCAGCGCCCGCACCTTGGCGATCAGCTCTGCGTTGTCGCTCAAGGGTTGGTGATGCTGCAGCTCTTCAAGCTGCAAGGCGAGGCGCTCATGGCTGGCCATCAACACCTGGGACAATTCGGCGGAGTAACTGTAGCGACGGTCCACCAACCCTTCGTACAGGCATTCCAACTCATGGGCCAGGTCGCCAATCGGGCCGATTTCGGCCATGCGCGCCCCCCCTTTGAGGGTGTGCAGATCGCGCTGCAATGACGACAACGGCGCAGCACTGTCGGGCTCTAGCAGCCAGCGCTTGAGCGACTGGCCAGCGCTGTCGAGGATGTCCACGGCTTCTTCGAGAAAGATCTCGACGATCTCGTCGTCCATCGTGATTTCGTGATCCAACTGCTGGGTAGCGGCGCCCAGTTCGGCAATGCTCAGCACTCGGCTGCCGTCACTTTTGATCAAGCCGGTGGCGGACGGGTCGAGGGCTTCATCCAGCAGTTCGCGCAAGGCCTCGACCCGCGCCGGCGCCGGGCTGATTTCCTGGCCGGCGGCCAGTTGGTCGAGCATGCTGATCAGCGCTTCATGGGCCTGTTCAGCCTCGTGGAAAAACCGCTCGCTCACCGCCAGGCTGCTTTCTTCTACCGCCCCGTACAAATCCAGCAAGGCTTCGCAGAGTTCGTCGATGGCGTGCAGATCCGCGACGTGCGCGCCTTCGCCCAGGGTGGTCAGCTCATCCAGCAGTGCCGTCAGCTCCTGGCGCTCGCCGGGGTGCTGCTGCCAGCGGCGCAGCAGGCTCTCGGCGTCGAGCAGGATGTCCATGCCTTGGGCCAGGAAGTTGGCGATCAGCTGCGGGTCGCGCTTGATACGCACGTCGAGCAGCGCTTCAAGCTGCTGGTCCAGCAGGCTTTGCGTGCGCTTGATCAGGTCCTCTGCACCGTTGATCGGCGCCAAGGGATCACTGTCCAGGTCGCGCAGCCCACGCTGGAACAGGCCTTCGGCTTCCAGCAGCAATTCCACTTCATCCAGGTCCAGCGGCAGGCGGTGGGCCTTGTATTCGCGGGTCAGGTGGTCCAGCGGGCGTGCCAGTTCGGCGATGGGCAGCACGCCGGCCATGTAGGCGCTGCCCTTGAGGGTGTGCAGGGCACGTTGCAGTTCATCGCTGACTTGCAGCGGCACATGCTCGGCGGCCTGTTGCAGGAAGTGGTTGAGGCTGTCCAGGTGGCTCTGGGCTTCGTTGCGGAAGATCTCCAGCAACATCGGGTCATGGGGCTCGGCGGCCGGCACAGATGTGCCACTGGCCAAGGCGTGTGCGCGGGCGGCCAGGGTGTCGACTTCATCGCGTTGGCGCTGGTCGTCGATGGCAAAGTCAGCAATCAATTCCGGCAGCAGGGCCACCGCTTCATCCAGCACCTGCTGCACCTCGGGGCCGAGCACCACGCTGCGCTCCAGCACACGGTTGAGCAGGTTTTCCATGGCCCAGGCCAGCTCGGCCAAGACCAGGGCGCGCACCATCCGGCCGCTGCCCTTGAGGGTGTGGAAAGCACGGCGCATTTCACCCTGGGCGGTTTTGTCCGCGCAGTTGGGCAGGTAACGGTGCAGCACCTCGAGGACTTCGTCGGTCTCTTCGAGGAAGACTTCGCGCAGTTCGTCGTCGATGGGCTCCTCGTCGTCGGGCGGCGGCAGCAGGCTGCCGGGACGTTGCAGGGCCGGCGGGTTGAGGCGCGACGTCGGACTGGCCAGGGCGTCGAATTGGGATTGGCTCGGCGCGAGTTCGGCCGGCAGTGCGCCATCCGGTGCAACCAACGCCTGGCGCCAGGGTTTCTCGGCAGGCAGGTAACCCAGCGCCGCCAAGCTTTGGGTGGCCAGCTCCAGCACGCGCTCACCTGCAGCATCGGGGTCCTGGAGCATGCGTTCGAGGTAGTACTCCAGGCTGCTGATCACGTCGGCGAAATGCGCCAATTGCATCTCGGACGGTGGCGCGTCGCTGCCCATCAACTGTTCGTCGACGTAATCCGTGCACCCGCGCATCAGGCTCGCTGCGCGAGGCAACGGGATCATCGCCAGGGCACCGCGCACCTGGCTCAGCAGCTCGGGCAGGGACTCCAGGCGCTGACGGTCCCAATCGGCTTCGATGCAGTCGATCACCAGTTCCTTGGCTTGCTTGAGGCACTGGCAGGACTCGCGAATCACCAATTGGTGAATCTGGGTCAGGTCGGTGGTGGGCAGGCGGCTTTCTTCGCGGCTCTCCGGCTCGACGGTGCCAACCATGCCGGCCAGCGTGGCTTCGACGTAGAGCAAGGCGCCGGCGACGTCCATCAGCACCGCGTCGTTGGGCTCGCGTTGGCCCTGAGCCAGGCTCAGCACCACGGCGAGTTGGTCGATGATGACTTTGCGCGGCTGGCCGAAGCCCAGCACCGCCAGGGTGTCGGCGATCTGCCGCAGCGGTGCGAGCAGTGCATCCAGGTCGCTGGTGTGTTGACGGTCGCTGCGCACGAACAAGTCGAGGCGCTCCTTGACCCGTACCAGTTCTTCGCACAAGGCACCGAGTACCGACCCCATCGCATTGCGGTCCGGCCCGGCCAGGCGTGCGCGCTCGGCGTCGACCACCGCGCTGTCGGGCAGGGCTTCATCCAGGCCGTAGCGTTCCTTCAAGCTTTGCATGCGCGGCGTCGGCCGAGTGACCTTGGCGACGTAAAACAACAGGCTCTTGAGCAGTTCATCCGGCGCCGGCTGGTTGATCCCGCCGATGCCTTGGGCCAGCAGGCGCTTGAGCTGTTTATCACTGGCCTTGAGCAGGCTGCGTAGCGCCGGGCTGTTGGCGATCACACCGGTGAGCATACCTTCGACCAGCGCCGAGGTGACTTGCCACAGCGGCAACAACGGCGCGCCCTGGCACAAGGCTTCGAGGCGCGCGAACACCCGCGCCATGTCTTCCAGGTTGCTGGGGCCGTGGTCTTCGCGCAGCAACCCGGCCAAGGCCTGTTGCAGCAGTTGGTGCCACTGGCGCAGTTGCTCTTTCAGGTCGGGTACGGCGCGTTGGGCCAGGGCTTCGTCGGGCAACGGGGCGATCGTCAACAGTTGCGGACTGAACAGGCTGGTCTCCGACAGCAGGCTTTCACCGCGCGCGCTGCGTAGGTCGTTGAGCAATGGCAACACCACCAGCGGCAGGTCACGCCGGGCGCTGTGCACACGGTCCAGATACAACGGCAATTGGTTGAGGGCCTGTTGCAGCAGGCGGATGCTTTCGTCGCGCTGGCTCACATGGCCCGCTTGCAGAGCCAGGGCCAGTGCTTCGATTTCTTCGGCGAGCAGGGCCGCGCCATAGAACTCGACCATTTGCAGGGCGCCATGCACTTGATGGACACACGCCAGGCACTCGCCGATCGCATCGCCGTCGGAGGTTTCGACGTACGCATCGAGCGCCGAACGGGCCTGTTTCAGGGTTTCGGCAATGTCGCCCTTGACCCATTCGAGGGCCACGTAGTCGTGCCGATCAACCATAACTGCTCCGCTTGGAATTCATGGGTTGCTGGTGGTGCGAGGTCTCAAGACAGATAGAGATCAAATGTGGGAGGGGGCTTGCCCCCGATGGCGGTGCATCAGTCAAAGATTGGGTGACTGACCCACTGCTATCGGGGGCAAGCCCCCTCCCACATTGACACTGCATTTCAATCATCAACCTGCTTTGCGGGCGGGAGGGTGAACCCCGACACCGACCGTCGCAACTGGCTGGCCATCTTCGCCAAATTGCCGATGCTTTCGGCGGTGGCCGTGGAGCCCGACGAGGTCTGGGTGGTGATCTGCTGGATCACGTTCATGGTGAGGGAGATCTGCCCCGCCGAACTCGTCTGCTGCTGCGCCGCGTTGGAGATGCTCTGGATCAGCGCCGCCAGGGTTTTCGACACGCCCTCGATCTCTTCCAGCGCCACCCCGGCATCCTGGGCCAGCCGTGCGCCGCGCACCACTTCGGTGGTGGTCTGCTCCATGGAAATCACCGCTTCGTTGGTGTCGGCCTGGATCGCCCGCACCAGGGTTTCAATCTGCCGGGTCGCCGCCGACGAGCGCTCGGCCAGGCGCTGCACTTCATCGGCCACCACCGCAAAGCCGCGCCCGGCATCCCCGGCCATGCTCGCCTGGATCGCCGCGTTGAGGGCGAGGATGTTGGTCTGGTCGGCAATGTCATCGATCAGGCTGACGATGTCGCCAATCTCCTGGGACGACTCGCCCAGGCGTTTGATGCGCTTGGCGGTGTCCTGGATCTGTTCGCGAATGTTGTCCATGCCGTGGATGGTGTTGTGCACCACCTCGTTGCCCTTGTTGGCAATTTCCACCGAGCGCTCCGCCACCGCCGAGGATTCGGCGGCGTTGGCCGATACCTGGTCGATGGACTGGGCCATCTGGTTGATCGCCGTTGAGGCCTCGGCAATCTGCTGGGCCTGGTGCTCAGACGCCTGGGCCAAGTGCATGGCAGTGGCCTGGGTGTCCTGCACTGCACCAGCGACTTGCCCGGCGGTGAGGTTGATGGTGGCGACCAGGTCGCGCAACTGGTCGACGGAATAGTTGATGGAGTCGGCGATGGTGCCGGTGAAGTCTTCGGTCACCGAGGCCGTCACGGTGAGGTCGCCGTCGGCCAGGTCTTCGATTTCATCCAGCAGGCGCATGATCGCGTTCTGATTGCGCTCGTTCTTCTCGGCGGTTTCATGCAGTTGGCGATTGGTCTCGCGCACCATCACCAGGCCGATCAGGATGATCGAGGTCAGCGCCAGCAGGCCCAGCACATAGCCGCCGATGGTGTCGAAGCTGCGCCCGCCGGCCAGGTTTTCGAAACCGGTGGCCAGGTGCGAAGCTTCATCGAGCAGGGTTTGCGACAGGTTGAAGATGTTGCTCGCCGAGGCACGTACCTGGAACAGTTGCGGCGAGGTTTCGAGGATTTCATCCACGGAGCCTGAGACAAACTCGAACAGCTCGGCGATTTCCGCCAGCCGCGCGCGGGCATCGCGGTCTTCGACCTGGGTAATGCGCAGGCCGGGGTTGCCCTGGAGCATGCCGTTGAGCACCTGGCCGAAGCGGTTGGCATCGCGGCCGAAGGCGTCGGCGGCCTGCACGGCGGTTTCGTCGCCGGCCAGTACGGTGTTCACCGCCCCCAGGATACGCTCGGCCAGCAACGACTGGCGCTGGGCCAGGGCGACCTGGCTGGCTGGGGCGCCGCGCTGCAGCAGAATGTCGACGACCTTTTCCGACTCCACCTGCAACTGCGGAACGGTTTCCGCCAGCGTCGCCGCGACCTGGTGCAAGGACAGCACGGTCTGTTCGCTGGCGAGGATCGCGTCGGTGTTTTTCAGCAGCGCTTCCCAGTCGGTCTGCACCGCACGCATTTCAGCACGTACCGCACTGGGCGCGGCCGGCAGGCCGGTTTCCGGGTCACCTTTTTTCAGGTAGCCCCAGCGCTGGGCGAAGTCGTTGCGCGCATCCCCCAGCAGCTTGAACGCGGCGGCCTTGCCGGCAGCGGCTTCGGTGGCGTTCTTGGCGATGCGCTGGGACAGCACGCGCAGCTCACCGGCGTGGCCGATGTACTGCTTGTCATAGGTGGACTGGGTGTTGAGGTACGCGAAGTTGGCGAACAGCAACATGATGAACACGATCAGTGCAATGAACAGCACGATGATCTGGGAGCGGCTGCGCGAAGCGGCCTGGGGTTTTGGCGGGGTAACGGTGGTCATGCGGCAACATCCATGAAGCCAGGGGCCTGGGCCAGGGCGAAGGGGCTGAAGACCTGCCACTGCGGGTTGCCCTCGAAACGCCCCTGGATATACGGTGCACCGGGAGCGGCACTCGCCAGCAGTGCGTCTTGTGCGAAATGCTGCATCCCCATCACCTCGTCCACCAGCAGCCCGACAAACAAATCGTTGAATTCCACCACCAATACGCGCCGCTGTTTGCGCGCCTTGGACAACTCAAGGCCGAGGAACCCGCCCAGGTCCATCACCGGCAACAAGCGCCCACGCAGGTTAGCCACACCCTTGACCCAGGCCTTGACCCCGGGCATCAGCGTGCAGCGCGGTTCATGCAGGACTTCGGCAACTTCGCCCATGGGCGCCACATACCAGTGCTGCCCCAGGCGAAAGCCGATCCCGCTCCAGCGTTGCAGGCGGGTTTCCTGGGACGGCAGGTCGGCGGCCAACAGGCGACAGCGGCGGTCGATGTCCAGCAGCAGCTCAAAGGCGGTTTGCGACTCGGTCATGATGGCGAACCGTCAGCCGGCCAGCACCTTGTTCAGGGTGGCGATCAGGGTTTCTTCATCCACCGGTTTGGTCAGGTAGTCCTTGGCGCCCTGGCGAGCGCCCCAGATCTTGTCGGTTTCCTGGTCCTTGGTGGTGATGATGATGATCGGGATGCCGTTGGTTTCCGGCTCCTTGGACAGCTGGCGGGTGGCCTGGAAGCCATTGAGGCCCGGCATCACGATGTCCATCAGCACGGCGTCGGGCTTTTCCTGGCGGGCCAGGGCCACACCATCCGCACCGTTTTCGGCCTTGAGGACCTGGTGGCCATGCTTTTCCAGCATGCCGGTCAGTTTGTACATTTCGGTCGGCGAATCGTCGACGATCAGAACACGTGCCATGGTTTTCCCCACTACATAGGTGGACGCCGGCCCTTGTGAGGCGGCGTCAGTGTGCTTGTTCTACTACGGCGAACCCCGGCACGTAGGCCTTGATCGCGCCCAGCAGTTCTTCCTTGCTGAAAGGCTTGGTCAAAAACTGATCGACACCCACGATGCGCCCCTTGGCCTTGTCGAACAAGCCGTCCTTGGACGACAGCATGATCACCGGGATCGACTTGAACGCCGGGTTGTTCTTCACCAGCGCGCAGGTCTGATAGCCATCCAGGCGCGGCATCATGATGTCGACAAAAATAATGTGCGGGTGATGATCCACGATCCGGGCCAGGGCGTCGAAACCGTCGATGGCCGTGATGACATCGCACCCCGTGTTCTTCAACAAGGTCTCGGCGGTGCGGCGGATCGTCTTCGAATCGTCGATCACCATCACTCTCAAGGCGTTGGAATGCTGTTCCATATCTGCTCTGCCATCGCCACAGCGAATCGGTTTTCGGTGTGTACTGCCTGATGTTGCACAGGATGAACGCCACAAGCCTCGGAATTCAAGGGCTGCTGCGCCGTGGCAGTCTTTTTAGCACAGTCTCCGGGTGCAATCTATCGAGCAACCGGCCAGGTGGTTTTTCCTTGACCCACAACAGCCGCAGCGCCACTCTGACGCCACTTTTATGCGCCCTTATTTGCTAGAGGAAATCCCCCATGAGCGTTCGCGTCGGCATTGTCATGGACCCTATCGCCAGCATTTCCTATAAAAAGGACAGCTCGCTGGCCATGCTCCTGGCCGCCCAGGCCCGCGGCTGGACCCTGTTCTATATGGAGCAGCGCGATCTTTACCAGGGCGACGGCGAGGCCCGTGCACGCATGCGCCCGCTGCAGGTGTTTGCCAACCCGGAAAAGTGGTTCGAACTGCAAGACGAAATCGACAGCCCGCTGCGCGATCTGGACGTGATCCTGATGCGCAAGGACCCGCCGTTCGACATGGAATTCGTCTACTCCACCTACCTGCTGGAGCAGGCCGAGCGCGCCGGCGTGCTGATCGTCAACAAGCCGCAGAGCCTGCGCGACTGCAA
The DNA here is from genome assembly GCF_023169845.1 of Pseudomonas sp. CYM-20-01. Taxonomy (NCBI): domain Bacteria; kingdom Pseudomonadati; phylum Pseudomonadota; class Gammaproteobacteria; order Pseudomonadales; family Pseudomonadaceae; genus Pseudomonas; species Pseudomonas sp. CYM-20-01. The sequence continues at coordinate 6,481,461 of NZ_AP025169.1, forward strand.
CGAAAAGCTGTTTGCCACCCTGTTCCCACAGTGCACGCCGCCGACCGTGGTCAGCCGCCGCGCCGACGTGCTGCGTGAATTCGCCGCCAAACATGGCGATGTGATCCTCAAGCCGCTGGACGGCATGGGCGGCACCTCGATCTTCCGTCACCGCGCAGGCGACCCGAACCTGTCGGTGATCCTGGAAACCCTGACCGCCCTGGGCACCCAGCAGATCATGGGCCAGGCGTACCTGCCTGCGATCAAGGACGGCGACAAGCGCATCCTGATGATTGACGGCGAGCCGGTGGATTACTGCCTGGCGCGCATCCCGGCCGCCGGCGAGACCCGTGGCAACCTGGCAGCCGGTGGTCGGGGTGAAGCCCGCCCTCTGTCGGACAAGGACCGTTGGATTGCCGCCCAGGTTGGCCCGACCCTGCGCGAAAAAGGCCTGCTGTTCGTGGGACTGGATGTGATCGGCGAGAACCTCACCGAAATCAACGTCACCAGCCCCACCTGCATTCGCGAGATCGACAACGCATTTGGCACGAACATCGGCGAAATGTTGATGGCTGCCATTGAGCGCAAGCTGCAAGCCAAGTGATATAGAACAGCCGGACACGCACCAACATTGCGCTATCATGCCCCACCTGTGAAACGCGCGATGTTGGTTTTTTTGTCATGACACTCCCGTCCGAGCTACCCCCCGAACTCTCCCACAGCGGCGTGCGCCCGGCTGATCGGCTCGGATTTACCCTGTTCCTGGCGGCGTTGATTCACTTGGCCCTGATCCTCGGCGTGGGCTTTACCATGGTCGAACCCAAGCAAATCACCCAGACCCTAGAAATCACCCTTGCCACGTTCAAGAGCGAAAAGAAGCCCGAAAAGGCCGACTTCCTCGCCCAGGACAACCAGCAGGGCAGCGGCACCCTCGACAAGAAAGCCGTGCCCAAGACCACCGAAGTGGCGCCGTTCCAGGACAACAAGGTCAACAAAGTCACCCCGCCACCGGCGCCCAAACCGGAGATCAAGCAGGCAGCGCCCAAGCCCGCCGTGACCACCATCGCCCCCAAACCGCAGAAAGCCCCGGCCCAACGCGAAAAAACCAAGACCGAACCCACGCCCGAGCCCGTAAAACCGGCGCCGACTTTCGACAGCTCGACCCTGTCCGACGAAATCTCCAGCCTCGAAGCCGAACTGGCCAATGAACAGCAGCTGTACGCCAAGCGCCCGCGCATCTACCGGCTGAATGCCGCCTCGACCATGCGCGACAAAGGCGCCTGGTATAAGGACGAATGGCGCAAGAAGGTCGAGCGTATCGGCAACCTCAATTACCCGGAGGAAGCCCGACGCCAGCAGATTTACGGGAATTTGCGTCTATTGGTGTCAATCAACCGCGACGGCACGTTATATGAAGTGCAAGTGCTGGAGTCCTCCGGCCAGCCGCTGCTGGACCAGGCCGCCCAGCGTATCGTGCGCCTGGCCGCGCCCTTTGCGCCGTTCAGCGGCGACTTGAACGACGTCGACCGCCTGGAAATCATCCGCACCTGGAAATTTGCCAAGGGCGATCGGCTGTCGAGCAATTGATGACAATTGCCGCCTGTGGCACATCACCAGCTTGTCAGTTCGCCCCTCCCCCGCCACACTAGCGGACATGAAAAATGTCAGCCCGACCTACCTCAAGCACCACTTCCTGATCGCCATGCCCCATATGGCCGACCCGAACTTTGCGCAAACCTTGACCTACATCGTCGAGCACACCGCCAAGGGTGCGATGGGGTTGGTAGTTAACCGCCCGCAGGCGCTGAATTTGGCGGATATCCTTGAGCAACTGCGCCCCGAGATCGACCCGCCGGCCCGTTGCCAGGGCGTGCCGATCTATATTGGTGGGCCGGTGCAGACCGATCGCGGCTTTGTGCTGCACCCCACCGGGCCGAAGTTCCAGACCACGGTCGATCTTGACGGCGTATCGCTGTCCACTTCCCAGGACGTGTTGTTCGCCATCGCCGATGGCGTGGGCCCTGAGCAAAGCGTGATCACCCTCGGCTACGCGGGCTGGGAAGCCGGCCAACTGGAGGCAGAACTGGCCAGCAATGCCTGGCTGACCTGCCCGTTCGACGCCGACATCCTGTTCAACACCGTCAGCGAACTGCGCCTGGACGCAGCGGCGGCGACGCTAGGAATCAACCTCAACCTGCTGACCAGCCAGGCGGGGCACGCCTGATGGCTTTGCGTCTGATCCTTGGCTTTGACTACGGCACCAAACAGATCGGCGTAGCGGTCGGCCAGGTGATCACCGGCCAGGCCCGCGAGTTGTGTACCTTGAAAGCCCAGAATGGCGTGCCGGACTGGAACCAGGTCGAGGCCCTCATAAAAGAGTGGAAGCCCGACGCGGTCGTGGTCGGGCTACCCCTGAACATGGACGGCACCCCCAGCGACATGTGCCTGCGCGCCGAAAAATTCGCCCGCCGACTCAATGGCCGCTACAACCTGCCCTTCTATACCCACGACGAACGCCTCACCACCTTTGAAGCCAAGGGCGAGCGCCGTGACCGTGGCGGACAAAAGGGCAGCTACCGCGACAACCCGGTAGACGCCATCGCCGCCGCCCTGCTGTTGCAGGGCTGGCTGGATGAAAACACCGCTTTATTTGAATCCTGACTGACGCGGCTTGCCGCGTCTTTTTACGTTTGAGCCCGGTCCTTGCCTGCGCGAGGCCTAGAAGGAGCCCCCATGAGCCTGCCGAACCCCGCCGAACTGATCAGCCAGATGGCCACCAGCCTCACGGCCCATCTGCAACACCGCAACATCAGCGAGCCACGCTTCATCGGCATTCGCACCGGCGGTGTGTGGGTGGCCCAGGCGCTGCTGGAAGCACTGGGCAGCGAGTCGCCCCTGGGCACCTTGGACGTGTCCTTCTACCGCGACGACTTCAGCCAGAACGGCCTGCACCCGCAAGTGCGCCCGTCGGCCCTGCCGTTCGAGATCGAAGGCCAGCACCTGGTGCTGATCGACGACGTATTGATGAGCGGCCGCACCATCCGCGCCGCCATGAACGAACTGTTCGACTACGGCCGCCCGGCCAGCGTGACCCTGGTGTGCCTGCTGGACCTGGACGCCGGCGAATTGCCGATCAGCCCGGACGTAGTCGGCGCCACCCTGTCGCTTGAAGCCCATCAACGGGTAAAATTGCTCGGTCCCACGCCGCTCGCACTCGAACTGCAAGACCTTGCCCTTTAAACCGCCTTGTAAAGAGTCCCCGCGATGACGCCTCTAGATGCCAAGCGCCCGCTGCAGCTCAATGCTCAGGGCCAGTTGCAACACTTCTTGTCCCTCGACGGTTTGCCCCGCGAACTGCTCACCGAAATCCTCGACACCGCCGACTCGTTTCTCGAAGTCGGTGGCCGGGCGGTGAAGAAGGTCCCGCTGTTGCGCGGCAAGACCATCTGCAACGTGTTCTTCGAGAACTCCACCCGCACCCGCACCACCTTCGAACTGGCGGCCCAGCGGCTGTCGGCCGACGTGATCACGCTGAACGTGTCCACCTCATCGGCGAGCAAGGGCGAAACCCTGCTCGACACCCTGCGCAACCTGGAAGCCATGGCCGCCGACATGTTCGTGGTACGCCACGGCGACTCCGGCGCTGCACACTTCATCGCCGAGCATGTGTGCCCGCAGGTGGCGATCATCAACGGCGGTGACGGCCGCCACGCCCACCCGACCCAAGGCATGCTCGACATGCTCACCATCCGTCGGCACAAGGGCAGCTTTGTAAACCTCTCGGTGGCGATCGTCGGCGACATCCTGCACTCGCGGGTCGCGCGCTCGAACATGCTGGCCCTCAAAGCCCTGGGTTGCCCGGATATCCGCGTGATCGCGCCGAAAACTTTGCTGCCCATCGGTATCGAACAGTACGGCGTGAAGGTCTACACCGACATGGCTGCAGGCCTGAAGGACGTGGACGTGGTGATCATGCTGCGCCTGCAACGCGAGCGCATGACCGGTGGCCTGCTGCCGAGCGAAGGCGAGTTCTTCCGCCTGTTCGGCCTGACCACCGCACGCCTGGCCGGCGCCAAGCCGGATGCCATCGTGATGCACCCTGGCCCGATCAACCGTGGCGTGGAGATTGAGTCGGCGGTGGCCGACGGTCCGCAGTCGGTGATCCTCAACCAGGTGACCTACGGCATCGCCGTACGCATGGCCGTGCTGTCCATGGCCATGAGCGGGCAAACCGCGCAACGTCAATTCGAGCAGGAGAACGCCCAGTGAAGCTCAGCATCCTCGGCGCCCGCGTCATCGATCCGGCCAGTGGCCTGGATCAAGTTACCGATCTGCATCTGGAAGCCGGCAAGATCATTGCCATTGGCGCCGCGCCCGCAGGCTTCAACGCCAGCGAGACCATCGACGCCAAAGGCCTGGTGGCCGCGCCTGGCCTGGTCGACCTGAACGTCGCACTGCGCGAGCCGGGTTACAGCCGCAAGGGCAACATCACCAGCGAAACCCGCGCCGCCGCCGCCGGTGGCGTGACTAGCCTGTGCTGCCCACCGCACACCAAGCCGGTGCTGGACACCTCGGCGGTGACTGAGCTGATCCTCGACCGCGCCCGTGAAGCCGGCAACTGCAAAGTGTTCCCAATCGGCGCACTGAGCAAGGGCCTGGAAGGCGAACAACTCGCCGAGCTGATCGCCCTGCGCGACGCCGGTTGCGTGGCCTTCGGCAACGGTCTGGAAAGCTTTCGCAGCACCCGCACGCTGTTACGTGCCCTGGAGTACGCGGCCACTTTCGACCTGACGGTGATCTTCCATTCCCAGGACCGTGACCTTGCCGAAGGCGGCCTGGCCCATGAAGGCGCCGTGGCCAGCTTCCTCGGCCTGCCGGGCATCCCGGAAACCGCCGAGACCGTGGCCCTGGCCCGTGACCTGCTGCTGGTGGAACAAAGCGGCGTGCGCGCGCACTTCAGCCAGTTGACCAGTGCGCGGGGCGTGGCCTTGATCGCCCAGGCCCAGGCCCGTGGCTTGCCGGTGACGGCGGATGTGGCGTTGTACCAACTGATCCTGACGGACGAAGCGCTGATCGACTTCTCCAGCCTGTACCACGTGCAACCGCCCCTGCGCACCCTGGCCGACCGCGACGGTTTGCGCGCAGCGGTGAAATCCGGTGTGGTCTCGGCGATTTCCAGCCATCACCAGCCCCATGAACGGGATGCCAAGCTGGCACCGTTTGGCGCGACAGAGCCGGGTATCAGCAGTGTTGAACTGTTGCTGCCGCTGGCGATGACGCTGGTAGAGGATGGGTTGCTGGACTTGCCGACATTGTTGGCACGCTTGAGCAGCGGCCCAGCCGAGGCCCTGCGTCTGCCGGCGGGCAAGTTGGCGGTGGGTTCGGCGGCGGATCTGGTGCTGTTTGATCCGGCCAGCTCCACGGTTGCCGGGGAACACTGGCTGTCCAGGGGTGAAAACTGCCCGTTCATCGGCCACAGCCTGCCGGCGACGGTGCGTTACACCCTGGTGGATGGACGCATCACCTACCAGGCCTGATAGACATCCAATGTGGGAGGGGGCTTGCCCCCGATAGCGGTAGATCAGTCAGCTTATCTGTAGCTGACCCACTGCAATCGGGGGCAAGCCCCCTCCCACATCTTGATCTCCACCAGAAGTTAAAGATCAGCGACCGCTGTTGCGCTCGGCATTGCGGATCGATATCTGCGTATTCAACGTCCAGAAGTCATACAGCACCCCCACCAGGAACAAACCGCCGGTCAGCAGGTAGATCAGGCCGGAGATCCATTTGCCCTGGTACATGCGGTGCACGCCAAACACCCCGAGAAACGCCAGCAGAATCCAGGCCACGTTGTATTCGATAGGCCCGGCGGTAAATCGCAGGTCCGCTTCACGGTCCATGGCCGGGATCAGGAACAGGTCGATCAGCCAGCCGATACCCAGCAAGCCAAAGGTGAAAAACCAGATCGTACCGGTCACCGGCTTGCCGTAATAGAAGCGGTGCGCTCCGGTAAAACCGAAAATCCACAGCAGGTAACCGATCACCTTGCTGTGAGTGTCTTGCTGCTCGCCAATCTGCTGATAGGTGTTCATCGCGTACCTCTTTTGCCTCGATAGATAAATTTTTTCATTTTCTTTGTGACTTTTTTACGGGCGCCCGACGTACGGCAAATGGTATCTTCCCTGCCCTGAAAGCCTTATGCCACCTGACTTGTGTAGGACAATTGCGGCGAATCGTCGCGTTTTTCCTGATTTTGACGTCAAGGTTCAGTCGACAAACGGCCTGAGAACGACACAAAAAGCTGTTATAAAGTTGCGCGCAAACCCATAAGAGCCACGCCTAATGCGACCATTTTTCAAGACATGGCTAACCATTTGCCTATTAATGCCACTGGCCGCCCACGCCACCAATCGTGAGCAACGACTTCCCAACGTTAACGGTTTCACCCCTAAAGTCCACAGCACGCCAAGCACCGCCAAGTCGGTCAAGCTGACCGTCAACCGCCCGACTCAACTGAGCAAGGCCCACGGTAAAGCCACGGCCGGCCTGGTAGGCGTCAACACCAAGCAGAGCAGCACCGTGCTTAGCCGCGCCGTCAACGTGCTCGGTACTCCTTATCGTTGGGGCGGCAGCAGCCCAAGTAAAGGGTTCGACTGCAGCGGTTTGGTGAAATATGCGTTCAACGACGTCGCCGCTGTGGATTTGCCGCGCACTTCCAACGCCATGGCCGCTGGCCACGGGCAGAAGGTTGATCGCAAGGACTTGAAACCGGGTGACCTGCTGTTCTTCAAACTGAAGAGTCGCCAGGTTAACCACGTTGCCATCTACCTGGGCAACGACCGCTTCATCCACGCACCGCGCCGTGGCAAAGCGGTCAGCATCGACACGCTGAAGAAACCGTTCTGGGACAAGAACTACGTGATTGCCAAGCGGGTACTGCCTAAAGAGCAGAACAACCTGCGGGTCGTGCAGCGCTGATTCCAGGCTGGAATGCGATAAACAATGTGGGAGGGGGCTTGCCCCCGATTACAGTGGGTCAGCTACAAATAAGCTAACTGATCCACTGCTATCGGAGGCAAGCCCTCTCCCTCATTTGGAGCTTCATATATCCCCAGGCACCCTCGCCTTCTGCTGCGCCTCTTCCCGACTGATCACCCCCTCCCCGACCAACGCCCTCAAGCTCATATCCAGCGTCTTCATCCCCAACGCCCCACCGGTCTGTATGGCCGAGACCATCTGCGCCACCTTGTCCTCACGGATCAGATTGCGGATAGCCGGCGTGCCCAGCATGATTTCATGGGCCGCCACACGCCCGCCGCCGATCTTCCTCACCAGCACCTGGGACACCACCGCCTGCAACGACTCCGACAGCATCGAGCGGATCATGGCCTTTTCCCCCGCCGGAAACACGTCCACCAGCCGATCCACGGTCTTTGCCGCCGACGAGGTGTGCAAGGTGCCGAACACCAGGTGCCCGGTCTCAGCCGCCGTCAGGGCCAGGCGGATGGTTTCCAAGTCGCGCAGTTCACCCACCAGGATCACGTCCGGGTCTTCCCGGAGCGCCGAGCGCAGGGCAACGGAAAAGCTGTGGGTATCGCGGTGCACCTGGCGTTGATTGATCAACGCCATTTTCGGCGTGTGGATAAATTCGATGGGATCTTCCAGGGTCAGGATGTGCTGGCGCCGATGCCGATTGAGAAAATCGATCATCGCCGCCAGGGTGGTGGACTTGCCCGAGCCGGTGGGGCCGGTCACCAGTACCAGGCCGCGCGGCAGTTGGGCAATACGCTGGAATACTTCCCCCAGGCCGAGGCGCTCCAGGCTTTGGACCTCGGACGGGATGGCACGAAACACCGCGCCCATGCCACGGTCCTGCCGGAACACATTGGCGCGGAACCGCGCGACACCGGGCAGCTCGAAGGCAAAATCCGTTTCAAGAGATGTTTCGAAATCCTTTTGTTGGTGCTGATTGAGCAATGGGCTCAACAAGTCCGCCACTTGCGGGGGTGAAAGCACCGGCCCATCCAGCGGCCAGACCTCGCCATCCACCCGCAGCATCGGCGCCAGGCCGGCGGACAAATGCAGGTCGGAGGCGCCACGGCACACGCTGGCCGTGAGTAATTCAGTGATATCCATAGGGCTTTCCATTTCCAGTAGAATGCCGCGGACTCCATATCCACGGGCGCATCTTGAATGTCGACGATAGCAGACAACATCGGCCAGGTTAGCCAGCGCATCCGCGCCGCTGCCGACGCCGTGCAACGTGACGCAAGCAGCATCCACCTGCTGGCCGTGAGCAAGACCAAACCCGCGCAGGCAGTGCGCGAAGCCTATGCCGCCGGCATGCGCGACTTTGGCGAGAACTATCTGCAGGAAGCCCTGGGCAAACAGGCCGAATTAACCGACCTGCCCTTGAGTTGGCACTTCATCGGCCCCATTCAATCGAACAAGACGCGCGCTATCGCCGAGAACTTCGCCTGGGTGCATTCCGTGGATCGCCTCAAAATTGCACAACGCCTGTCCGAACAACGCCCGGCCGACCTGCCACCGCTGAACATCTGCATCCAGGTCAACGTCAGCGGCGAAGCCAGCAAGTCCGGCTGTACACCCGCCGACCTGCCAGCCCTGGCCAATGCTATCAGCGCCCTGCCGCGCCTGAAGCTGCGTGGCCTGATGGCAATCCCCGAGCCGACCGAAGAGCGCGCCGCGCAAGATGCAGCCTTCGCTACCGTGCGCGAGCTGCAAGCCAGTTTGAACCTGGCGCTGGACACACTTTCCATGGGCATGAGCCACGACCTTGAGTCGGCCATCGCCCAAGGCGCCACCTGGGTGCGGATCGGTACCGCCCTGTTCGGAGCCCGCGACTACGGCCAGCCATGAAATGGCTGACTTCCATTTAGCTAAGGACCTGTCATGAGAGACACGCGTATAGCCTTTATCGGCGCCGGTAACATGGCGGCCAGCCTGATCGGTGGCCTGCGGGCCAAGGGCCTGGATGCCGCGCAGATCCGCGCCAGCGACCCGGGCGCCGACACCCGTGCCCGCGTCAGCGCCGAGCACGGTATTGAAACCTTTGCCGACAACGCCGAGGCCATCCAGGGCGTCGATGTAATTGTGCTGGCGGTGAAGCCGCAGGCCATGAAGGCCGTGTGCGAAAGCCTGCGTCCAAGCCTGCAGCCGCAGCAACTGGTGGTGTCCATCGCCGCCGGCATCACCTGCGCCAGCATGAACACCTGGCTCGGCGCCCAGCCGATCGTGCGCTGCATGCCCAACACCCCTGCCCTGGTCAGCCAAGGCGTGAGCGGCTTGTACGCCACCGCCGAAGTGAGCGCCGAACAACGCGACCAGGCGCAAGAGCTGCTGTCCGCCGTGGGCCTCGCCCTGTGGCTGGAGCAGGAACAGCAACTGGACGCGGTCACCGCCGTATCCGGCAGCGGCCCGGCGTATTTCTTCCTCCTGATCGAAGCCATGACCGCCGCCGGCGTGAAGCTGGGCCTATCCAAGGACGTTGCCGAACAACTGGCCGAGCAGACCGCCCTGGGTGCTGCGCGCATGGCGGTGTCCAGCGATGTGGATGCCGCCGAGCTGCGCCGCCGCGTGACCTCGCCGGGCGGCACCACACAGGCGGCCATCGAGTCGTTCCAGGCCGGGGGCTTTGAAGCCCTGGTGGAAAAAGCATTGGGTGCCGCTGCGCACCGCTCGGCGGAACTCGCCGAACAACTGGGCAAATAAGGAGCCAACATGATTGGTTTGAATACCGCAGCCGTCTACGTGCTGCAAACCCTCGGCAGCCTCTACCTGCTGATCGTCCTGATGCGCTTCGTACTGCAACTGGTGCGTGCGAACTTCTACAACCCGCTGTGCCAGTTCATCGTCAAGGCCACCCAACCGCTGCTCAAGCCGTTGCGCCGGATCATCCCGAGCCTGTTCGGCCTGGACATGTCGTCGCTGGTACTGGCGATCCTGGTGCAGTTGGCCTTGATGGCGCTGACCCTGCTGCTGACCTACGGCACCACCGGCAACTTCGTACAGTTGCTGATCTGGGCCATCATCGGCGTGACCGCGCTGTTCTTGAAGATCTTCTTCTTCGCCCTGATCATCAGTGTGATCCTGTCCTGGGTCGCCCCCGGTAGCCACAACCCTGGCGCCGAGCTGGTGAACCAGATCTGCGAGCCGGCCCTGGCGCCGTTCCGCCGCCTGCTGCCAAACCTGGGCGGCCTGGATATCTCGCCGATCCTGGCGTTCATGGTGCTCAAGTTGCTGGACATGCTGGTGATCAACAACCTGGCGGCCATGACCGGGATGCCGGAGATTTTGCGTCTGCTGATCTGACGCAAAGCAAATGTGAGAGGGGCAAGCCCCCTCCCACATTTCAAACCGCTCAGGCCATTGCTTGCCGCTAGGTGCAGCGGTCTTTAGACTTACGCCTCATTTAAACGAGAGCAGGGTCGATGCCAGCTGCCTTTCCCCCCGATTCTGTTGGACTGGTCGTGCCCCAAGTGGCGCACTTCAGCGAACCGCTGGCCCTGGCCTGCGGCCGTTCGCTGCCCGCCTACGACCTGATCTATGAAACCTATGGCCAACTGAACGCCACGGCGAGCAACGCCGTGCTGATCTGCCACGCCTTGTCCGGCCATCATCACGCGGCCGGTTTTCACTCTGCCGAGGATCGCAAGCCCGGCTGGTGGGACAGTTGCATCGGCCCCGGCAAACCCATCGACACCAACAAGTTCTTTGTGGTCAGCCTGAACAACCTGGGCGGCTGCAACGGTTCCACCGGCCCCAGCAGCCTCAATCCGGAAACCGGCAAGCCGTTCGGCGCCGACTTCCCGGTGCTCACCGTGGAAGACTGGGTACACAGCCAGGCGCGACTGGCCGACCTGCTGGGCATCAGCCAGTGGGCTGCGGTGATCGGCGGCAGCCTGGGCGGCATGCAGGCACTGCAATGGACCATCACCTACCCGGACCGCGTGCGCCACTGCCTGGCAATCGCCTCGGCCCCCAAGCTGTCGGCGCAGAACATCGCCTTCAACGAAGTGGCGCGCCAGGCCATCCTCACCGACCCGGAGTTCCACGGTGGTTCGTTCCAGGAAGCCGGCGTGATTCCCAAGCGCGGCCTGATGCTGGCGCGGATGGTCGGGCATATCACCTACCTGTCCGATGACTCCATGGGCGAGAAATTCGGCCGTGGCCTCAAGAGCGAGAAACTCAACTACGACTTCCACAGCGTCGAGTTCCAAGTGGAAAGCTACCTGCGCTACCAGGGCGAGGAGTTCTCGGGGCGTTTCGATGCCAACACCTACCTGCTGATGACCAAGGCGCTGGACTACTTCGACCCGGCCGCCCACCACGACGACGACCTGGCGAAAACCTTCGAAGGCGCCACGGCCAAGTTCTGCGTGATGTCCTTCACCACCGACTGGCGCTTCTCGCCGGCCCGCTCCCGTGAGCTGGTGGACGCGCTGATGGCGGCACGCAAAGACGTCTGCTACCTGGAGATCGATGCACCGCAAGGCCACGACGCCTTCCTGATCCCGATCCCGCGTTACTTGCAGGCGTTCGGCAATTACATGAACCGGATTACTGTGTGAGAACGCCATGAGAGCCGACCTGGAAATCATCCAAGACTGGATCCCCGCCGGCAGCCGCGTGCTCGACCTGGGCTGTGGCGATGGCGAACTGCTGAGCTGGCTGCGCGACAACAAGCAAGTCACCGGCTACGGCCTGGAAAACGACCCGGACAACATCGCCCAGTGCGTGGCCAAGGGCATCAACGTGATCGAGCAGGACCTGGACAAGGGCCTGGGCAACTTTGCCAGCAACAGCTTCGACATCGTGGTGATGACCCAGGCCCTCCAGGCGGTGCACTACCCGGACCGCATCCTCGACGAAATGCTGCGCGTAGGCCGCCAGTGCATCATCACCTTCCCCAACTTCGGGCACTGGCGCTGCCGCTGGTACCTGGCCACCAAGGGCCGCATGCCGGTGTCGGACTTCCTGCCGTACACCTGGTACAACACGCCGAACATCCATTTCTGCACCTTCGAAGACTTCGAAGCCCTGTGCAGTGAGCGTGAAGCCAAGGTGATCAACCGCCTTGCCGTCGATCAACAGCATCGTCACGGCTGGGCAAGTAAACTATGGCCCAATCTGTTGGGCGAAATCGGTATTTACCGGGTCAGCAGTCCTGGCCTGACGGACCACAAGATTGCCGTCTAATCATCTTCAAGAGGGACGCTCATGAAACGCCTGGCTGTATTTCTATTGACCGCGTGCCTGGGCGCCAGCGCCATGGCCGCCGACGCTATCGACGCCAATCGCAAGAAAGACTTCGGTGACATCACCGTGCATTACAACACCTTCACCTCCAGCTTCCTGCAACCGGAAACCGCCCAGGCCGTCGGCGTGGTGCGCAGCAAGGAAAAGGGCTTGATCAACGTGACGGTGATCAAGGGCGTGACCCCAGTGGCCGCGCAAGTGACCGGCACCATCAAGGACTTGGGCGGCAAGAGCGAAGTCCTGACGTTCAAGCAGATCAACGAGAAAGGCGGCATCAATTACCTGGCGCCCTACTCCGTGACGCAGCGCGAATACAAGACGTTTACCATCAACGTTGAAACCGGCGGCAAAGCCCATAGCTTCCAGTTCAACCAGGAACTGTTTCCGGCGGAATAATGAACCTCACCCAACTCGTACTGGCCAGCCATAACGCCGGCAAACTCAAAGAACTGCAAGCCATGCTCGGTGACTCCGTGCAACTGCGCTCCATCGGCGAGTTCAGCCAGGTGGAGCCGGAAGAGACCGGCCTGTCGTTCGTCGAGAACGCTATCCTCAAGGCGCGCAACGCCGCACGTATCTCCGGTTTGCCGGCGCTGGCGGATGACTCGGGGCTGGCGGTGGACTTCCTCGGCGGCGCGCCTGGCATCTATTCGGCACGCTACGCCGACGGCAAAGGCGATGCAGCCAACAACGCCAAGCTGCTGGACGCGCTCAAGGACGTACCGGACGCCGAACGCGGCGCTCAGTTCGTCTGCGTGCTGGCCCTGGTGCGGCACGCCGATGACCCGCTGCCGATCCTCTGCGAAGGCCTGTGGCACGGGCGCATCCTGCATGCCGCCAGCGGAGAGCATGGGTTTGGCTATGACCCGCTGTTCTGGGTGCCGGAGCGTAACGTTTCCAGTGCCGAACTGAGCCCGGCCGACAAGAACCAGATCAGCCACCGTGCTCGCGCAATGGATTTGCTGCGCCAACGCCTGAGCCTGAAATGACCCAGAACACCTCTGCGCAGCCGCTGATCCACGGCGGCGCGCAAACACCTCGGGCGGCCTTGCCTGTGCTGCCGCCCCTGGCGCTGTACATCCACATCCCGTGGTGCGTGCGCAAATGCCCTTATTGCGACTTCAACTCCCACACCGCCAGCAAAGTGCTGCCGGAAGAAGAGTATGTGGACGCGCTGCTGGCGGACCTTGATCAGGACCTGCACGCCGTGTATGGCCGTGAGCTGAGTTCGATCTTCTTCGGCGGCGGTACGCCAAGCCTGTTCAGCGCCGCAGCGCTGGGGCGGCTGCTCAAGGGTGTGGAAGCACGCATCCCGTTTGCCGGCGATATCGAGATCACCCTGGAAGCCAACCCCGGGACGTTCGAGCAAGAAAAATTCGTGGCCTATCGCAAGCTGGGGATCAATCGCCTGTCCATCGGCATCCAGAGCTTCCAGCAGGCAAAGCTTGAGGCCCTCGGCCGTATCCACAATGGCGACGAAGCCGTACGCGCCGCCGGCATGGCGCGCCAGGCTGGCTTTGATAACTTCAACCTGGACTTGATGCACGGGCTGCCCGATCAGTCCCTGGACGATGCCTTGAGCGACCTGCGCCAGGCCATCGCTTTGAAGCCGACGCACTTGTCCTGGTACCAACTGACCCTGGAACCCAACACCGTGTTCTGGAACCAGCCACCTGCGCTGCCGGAAGACGACACCCTGTGGGACATCCAGGAAGCCGGCCAGGCGCTGCTCGCCGAGCACGGTTACGCGCAATATGAAGTATCGGCCTATGCCCAACCGGGTCGCCCGGCGCGGCATAACCTCAATTACTGGAGCTTCGGTGACTTTATCGGCATCGGCGCCGGCGCCCACGGCAAGCTCAGCCACCCGGACGGGCGCATCGTGCGCACTTGGAAGACGCGGGCACCGAAGGACTACCTCAACCCGGCCAAAAGCTTCCAGGCCGGCGCGAAGGAACTGACCAACGAAGAGCTGCCATTCGAGTTCCTGATGAACGCCCTGCGCCTCACCGAAGGCGTCGATGCCAGGCTCTACGCCGAGCGTACCGGTCTCGATCTGGCGAGCCTCGATGAAGGCCGCCGCGAGGCAGAACAAAGTGGCTTAATGCAGGTCGAACCGTCACGCCTGGCGGCGACCGACCGCGGGCAACTCTTTCTCAATGATCTGTTGCAGAAGTTTTTGAGCTGACGCTCTTAAGGAAATCGAATGGATTTGGTACTCGACCTGCTCGCCACCGTGTCCCGCTGGAGCCGTAGCAACCTGTCGGAAATCTCCCTGGCCCTGGTGGGCTGCCTGTTGGTGCTGTTTGGCGCCGACATCAAGGGCTGGATCGAAGCACGCCTGGGCAGCATCGCGGGTGCGTTGCGCGTGCCGTTGATGGCGCTGGTGTGCATGATCGGCAGCGGCGCGGCGTTGATTTATGCCACGCCGTGGATTGTGCGGGGGTTGAGCCAGTTCAATAACTACAGCCTGGCGCCGGTGTTGATTGTCGTACTGGTGTTGATCGGCGTAGTCGCAGACCGCCGCTGATCCTGAGCAAAACGTCGATACAAATGTGGGAGGGGGCTTGCCCCCGATGGCGGTGGACCAGTCACTCTATGGGGTGACTGACACTCTGCTATCGGGGGCAAGCCCCCTCCCACATTTGATTGCATTGCAACTCAGAGACGAGTTACGCCAGCTTCTCGAACTTCAAATCCCACACCCCATGCCCCAGCCGCTCACCACGACGCTCGAACTTGGTAATCGGACGCTCGGCCGGGCGTGGCACGCATTTGCCGTCTTCAGCCAGGTTGCGGTAGCCAGGGGCCACGTTCATCACTTCCAGCATGTATTCCGCATACGGCTCCCAATCGGTGGCCATGTGCAGGATGCCGCCCACTTTCAGCTTGGTGCGCACCAGTTCCGCAAAGGAGGCCTGGACGATGCGGCGCTTGTGGTGACGGGCTTTGTGCCATGGGTCCGGGAAGAACAGCATCAGACGGTCGAGGCTGTTGTCGGCGATGCAGCGGTTGAGCACTTCGATCGCGTCGCAATCGTAGACCCGCAGGTTGGTCAGGCCTTGGGTCAACACGCCGTTGAGCAGCGCGCCGACACCTGGCCGGTGGACTTCAACGCCGATGAAGTCCTGGTCCGGCGCAGCGGCGGCCATTTCCAGCAGGGAGTGGCCCATGCCGAAACCGATTTCCAGGGAACGCGGGGCCGAACGGCCAAACACCTGGTCGTAGTCCACCGGCGCGTCGGCCAATGGCAACACGAACAACGGCGTACCTTGCTCCAGGCCCTTTTGCTGGCCTTCGGTCATGCGACCGGCGCGCATCACAAAACTCTTGATGCGGCGGTGCTTGGACTCGTCTCCTGCTTCCAGGGTGTTCGGCGTTTCGTTTGATTCAGTCATCAATGGCTCTTACTTGATCAGACCATCCAGCGGCGAGGAGGCGCTGGCGTAGAGTTTTTTCGGCATGCGGCCGGCGAGGTAGGCCAGGCGGCCCGCGACGATGGCGTGGTTCATGGCTTCGGCCATCAGGATCGGTTGCTGGGCGTGGGCGATGGCCGAGTTCATCAGCACCGCATCGCAGCCCAGTTCCATGGCGATGGTTGCGTCGGAGGCCGTGCCCACGCCCGCATCCACCAGCACCGGGATCTTGGCTTCTTCGAGGATGATCTGCAGGTTGTAGGGATTGCAGATACCCAGGCCGGAACCGATCAGGCCGGCCAGCGGCATCACCGCGATGCAGCCGATCTCGGCCAGTTGGCGAGCGATAATCGGGTCATCGCTGGTGTAGACCATCACGTCGAAACCTTCCTTGACCAGGGTTTCGGCGGCCTTGAGGGTTTCGATCACGTTGGGGAACAGGGTTTTCTGGTCGGCCAGCACTTCCAGCTTCACAAGGTTGTGGCCATCGAGCAGCTCACGGGCCAGGCGGCAGGTGCGCACGGCTTCAATGGCGTCGTAGCAACCGGCGGTGTTCGGCAGGAAGGTGTAGCGGTCCGGCGACAGCACTTCGAGCAGGTTTGGCTCGCCTTCGATCTGGCCGAGGTTGGTGCGGCGCACGGCGAAAGTGACGATCTCGGCGCCCGAGGCTTCGATGGCCAAGCGGGTTTCTTCCATGTCGCGGTACTTGCCGGTGCCGACCAGCAGGCGGGACTGGTAGGTACAGCCGGCCAGGACGAAAGGCTTGTCGCTACGAACGATGCTCATGGGAAATCCTCGAAATGGGGTGAGGTTCTGCAGAATTCAGGAAGCTGCGCGATCAGCCGCCGCCGATGGCGTGGACCACTTCGACCTGGTCGCCTTCGGCGAGCGCGGTCTCGGCGTGCAGGCTACGCGGGACGATATCCAGGTTGAGTTCCACTGCGACGCGACGCCCGGTCAGGTCCAGGCGGGTCAGCAGGGCCGCAACGGTTTCACCGTCGGGCAGTTCAAAGGATTCGCCGTTCAACTGAATGCGCATGCCACGGGCCGCCATCGTTTTTAGGGGTCGGCATTCTAGCCCGATTGAGGTTGCCGGCCCAAGTCCCTTGGTCAGGCTGCCTGCAAACGCCAAGCCGCCAGGCCCAGGAAGAACCAGCCGAGCAGGAAGGCCAGGCCGCCAAACGGCGTGATGATCCCGAGTTTGCTGATGCCGGTCAGGGTCAGCACATACAGGCTGCCGGAGAACAGCAGGATGCCGACGGTAAACGAGATGCCCGCCCAGCTGACCAATCGGCCAGGAATATGCGCCGCCAGCAGCGCCACGCCGAACAGTGCCAGGGCGTGCACCAACTGGTAGGTCACGCCGGTGTGGAAGATCGCCAGGTACTCAGCGCTCAGGCGGTTTTTCAGGCCGTGGGCGGCGAAGGCGCCAAGGGCGACACCGGTGAAGCCGAAAAAGGCAGCCAACATCAGAAAGCCACGCAGCATGAGGAACTCCAGTCAGACTCATAGGGCAGGGTCTGTATAATGGCCCGCTCAACGGGTTCGGCCAAGCCAT
The DNA here is from genome assembly GCF_023169845.1 of Pseudomonas sp. CYM-20-01. Taxonomy (NCBI): domain Bacteria; kingdom Pseudomonadati; phylum Pseudomonadota; class Gammaproteobacteria; order Pseudomonadales; family Pseudomonadaceae; genus Pseudomonas; species Pseudomonas sp. CYM-20-01. The sequence goes on from NZ_AP025169.1 coordinate 6,498,693, forward strand.
CTCTATGCTGCGTCTCCTCTTCAAACGCTTTCTCAACGTCGTCAAATGGTTTGCCATCGGCAGTGTGCTGCTGGTGCTGCTGTTTCGTGTCGTCCCGCCGCCCTTCACCGCGCTGATGGTGGAGCGCAAGGTCGAATCCTGGTTCGACGGCGAACCCATTGACCTGCAGCGCACCTGGGTGCCGTGGGACGAGATCTCCGATGACCTCAAAGTGGCGGTGATGGCTGGCGAAGACCAACGCTTCCCGCAGCATTGGGGCTTTGATTTCGGCGCGATCCAGGCGGCGATCCTGCACAACGAGCGCGGCGGCTCGATTCGCGGTGCCAGCACGTTGAGCCAGCAAGTGTCGAAGAACCTGTTTCTGTGGGCCGGCCGCAGTTATCTGCGCAAAGGCCTGGAAGCCTGGTTTACCGGGTTGATCGAGGTGTTGTGGCCCAAGCAACGGATTCTTGAGGTGTACCTCAATAGCGTGGAGTGGGACGAAGGGGTATTTGGGGCGGAAGCGGCGGCACGACATCACTTTGGGGTGAGTGCCAAGGGGTTATCGCGGCAGCAGGCCAGCTATCTGGCGGCTGTTTTGCCCAACCCACGGGTGTGGAGTGCCAGTCATCCGACGGCGTATGTGGCGCGGCGCGCTGCTTGGATTCGGCAGCAGATGGGTCAGTTGGGTGGAGACGGTTACCTGGTTGAACTGAACAACTCCCGCAAGGCCCCCTGGTCCGACTGACACAACAAAAACAAATGTGGGAGGGGGCTTGCCCCCGATAGCGATGGAACAGTCACCTTGATGTTGACTGACACTCTGCTATCGGGGGCAAGCCCCCTCCCATATTTTTAGGCTGCGATGGACAGTTTCAGCTTGTTCATCGCGCTTTTCTCAAGCTGACGAATCCGCTCGGCCGACACGTTGTACTTCTGCGCCAGGTCATGCAGCGTGGCCTTGTCTTCCGCCAGCCAGCGCTGGTAGAGGATGTCACGGCTGCGGTCGTCCAGCACTTCCAGCGCTTCATGCAGGTTGTGGTTGGAGTTGTCGCTCCAGTCCGCATCCTCCAGTTGACGCGCCGGGTCGTAGCGATGGTCTTCCAGGTAGTTGGCCGGCGATTGGAAGGCGCTGTCGTCGTCCGCTTCAGCAGCGGGGTCGAAGGCCATGTCATGGCCGGTCAGGCGGCTTTCCATCTCGCGCACTTCACGCGGCTCCACGCCGAGGCTTTCGGCCACGCGGTGCACTTCCTCGTTGTTCAGCCACGCCAGGCGTTTCTTCTGGCTGCGCAGGTTGAAGAACAGTTTGCGCTGGGCCTTGGTGGTCGCCACTTTCACGATGCGCCAGTTGCGCAGGATGAATTCGTGGATTTCCGCCTTGATCCAGTGCACGGCAAACGACACCAGGCGCACACCCATCTCGGGGTTGAAGCGCTTTACCGCCTTCATCAGGCCGACGTTGCCTTCCTGGATCAGGTCAGCCTGGGCCAGGCCGTAGCCGCTATAGCTACGGGCGATATGTACGACAAAACGCAGGTGGGCGAGCACCATCTGCCGAGCCGCCCCCAAATCCTGCTCATAGTAGAGACTCTCGGCCAGTTCACGCTCCTGCTCGGGCGTCAGCAATGGAATGCTGTTGACCGTGTGCACATAGGCTTCCAGGTTCGCACCCGGGACCAAGGCATAAGCAGGTTGCAAAGAAGTGGTCATACGAAAAAACCTCCGACTCACATAACTCGTGCAGTGAAGCACTGCGAAAATTGACCGGGAACCGTAGGACAAGTTCCCTAAACCACTCATACGGTCAATACAAACGAAACCACATTAATCTGACATTAACTACTTCGGTGCCAGCTCGCGTAAATGACGAGCGACCGCAATCCAAGCACCGATATACCCCAACAATACCGCGCCAAGCAAGAGACTCAGACCATCGGCTACCGGCACGCCGGCCAGGGCGAAATCACTGCCGTAGAGTCCGGCAAGCCCGACAACCGCGTCGTTCAGCCAGTCCAGGCCAAAAGCCAGCACGCCCCAGGACAAAATCCCGGCACCGAAGCCATAAAGCGCGCCCATGTACAGAAAAGGACGACGCACATAGCTGTCCGTGCCGCCGACCAGTTTAATCACTTCTATCTCGGTGCGACGGTTTTCAATATGAAGACGAATGGTATTACCTATCACCAAAAGTAATGCAGACACCAACAGCACCGTCAGGCCGAACACAAAGCGGTCGCCCAGCTTGAGGATCGCCGCCAGGCGCTCTACCCAGACTAGATCAAGCTGCGCCTGCTGTACCTTGGGCATCTCTGCGAGTTTTTGTCGCAGGGCCTCCAGCGCCGGCTTATCGACTTCGTTCGGCGTCACCAGCACCACGCCCGGCAGCGGGTTCTGTGGCAGCTCCTTGAGCGCCTCGCCCAGGCCGGACTGTTGCTGGAACTCTTCCAGCGCCTGATCGCGGCTGATGTACTCGGCATCCGCCACGCCGGGGATGTTCTTGATGTCGTCGCGTAACGCTTCGCCATCTTTGGCACTGGCGTCGATATTCAGGTACAGCGAAATCTGCGCTGCGCGCTGCCAGGAACCGCCCAGGCGCTCCACATTATTAAGCAGCAGCGACAAACCCATCGGCAGGCTCAGGGCCACCGCCATCACCAGGCAGGTGAAAAAGCTGCCGATCGGCTGTTTGCCCAGGCGGCGCAGGCTGTCGACCAGGCTGGCGCGATGGCTCTCGATCCAGGCGCGCAGCAAGGTGCTGAAATCCGGACCGTCGTCATCATGCTCGTGTTTTTTCTTCGGCGGTTGCGGGTCGGCCGGTTTCGGCGCCACGCGTTCGGAGACTTTAGGGCTGCGTGTTGCACTCATACGCCGGCCTCCCCGTCACCGATCAGGCGGCCGCGTTGCAGGGTCAGCATGCGATGGCGCATGCGTGCGATCAGTGCCAGGTCGTGACTGGCGATCAGCACGCTGGTGCCCAGGCGGTTGATGTCTTCGAATACGCCCATGATTTCGGCCGCCAGGCGCGGGTCAAGGTTACCGGTGGGTTCGTCCGCCAGCAGCAGCGCCGGGCGGTGGACGATGGCGCGGGCGATACCGACGCGCTGTTGCTGGCCGGTGGATAGGTCGCCAGGGTAAAGGTCGGTCTTGTCCGACAGCGCCACGCGCTCCAGGGCCGAATCCACGCGCTTGACGATCTCGGCCTTGGACAGCCCGAGGATCTGCAACGGCAGCGCCACGTTATTGAACACGGTGCGATCAAACAACAGCTGGTGATTCTGGAACACCACGCCGATCTGGCGGCGCAGGAATGGAATCTGCGCATTGCTGATGGTGGCCAGGTCCTGACCCGCCAGCAGCAACTTGCCAGTGGTCGGGCGTTCCATGGCCAGCAGCAGCCGCAACAAGGTACTTTTGCCGGCGCCGGAGTGCCCGGTTACAAATAGAAACTCGCCGCGCCGCACTCGAAAGCTCAGCTCATGCAAGCCGACATGCCCGTTGGCATAGCGTTTACCGACCTGTTCGAATCGAATCATGAACGCTCCCGCTCGGCAAACAGTGCCTGTACAAAGGGTTCGGCTTCAAAGGTGCGCAGATCGTCGATGCCTTCACCAACGCCGATATAACGAATCGGCAACCCGAACTGTTTGGCCAGGGCGAAGATCACACCGCCCTTGGCCGTGCCGTCGAGCTTAGTCAATGCCAGGCCGGTCAGTTGTACCGTCTGGTTGAATTGTTTGGCCTGGCTGATGGCGTTCTGGCCGGTGCCGGCATCCAGCACCAGCAGGACCTCGTGCGGCGCGTCTGCGTCGAGCTTGCCGATCACCCGGCGAACCTTTTTCAGCTCTTCCATCAAATTGTCTTTGGTGTGCAGGCGACCGGCGGTATCGGCGATCAGCACATCGATGTTACGGGCCTTGGCGGCTTGCACGGCATCGAAGATCACCGAGGCGGAATCGGCGCCGGTGTGCTGGGCGATGACCGGGATCTTGTTGCGCTCGCCCCACACCTGCAGCTGTTCCACCGCAGCGGCACGGAAGGTATCGCCGGCTGCCAGCATGACTTTCTTGCCTTCGGACTGCAGCTTCTTGGCCAGCTTGCCGATAGTGGTGGTCTTGCCGGCACCGTTGACGCCCACCACCAGGATCACGAAAGGCTTCTTCGGGGTGATCACCAGCGGCGCTTCCACCGGCTTGAGCATCGCGGCCAGCTCGGCCTGCAGGGATTTGTACAACGCGTCGGCGTCGGTCAGCTGCTTGCGCGCGACCTTCTGGGTGAGGCTCTGGATGATCACGGCAGTGGCTTCAACGCCCACGTCGGCGGTGAGCAGGCGGGTTTCGATGTCTTCCAGCAGTTCGTCATCGATGACCTTCTTGCCGAGGAACAGGCTGGCCATGCCTTCGCCGATGCTGGCGCTGGTTTTGCTCAGGCCTTGCTTGAGGCGGGCGAAGAAGCCGGTCTTGCTGGTTTCGGCAGGGGCGACGACGGGCTCCGGCTCGATCACCGCAGGCACAGCCACCTCGGCCACAACCGGAATCGGCGGGGTGACGTGCTCAGCCTGCACATCTTCAACCAGCGCCACGGGTTCTTCGGCCACCGGCAGTTCCGGCCACGGTTTGTGCTCTGGTTCCGGCTCGGGTTCCGGCGCAGCCTCGACGACCGGCTGCAACACCGGCTCGGCCATCGGCAACACCACCGGCGCCGGGGTTTCGGCAACCGGTTCGGCTTCTACTATGGGTTCTGGGATAGGTTCAGGCAGAACCTGCGGCTGTTCGTCGACGGTTTCCTGCGGTTTTTTGCGCAGCCATCCGAACAGGCCTTTCTTCTCGCCAGCCGCAGCTGGGGTCTTCTTGTCGTCGTTGGAACCAAACATGGAGACGGCTATCTCAAGGTAGCGACGCGCCAAGGGGCGCGTCGGTAAATAAAATTCGATGCGTAACAGACTGTTTTTTAGCCAGCTCGTTCATGCGCAACATTTTGTAAGGCCTAAATAGGGCCTAAACAAGACTGCCGCAGTGGCCGTCCGTAAATCCGACCAGTATCCTAGCACCTCCTCGCCCGCCGACGCTAAGACCAAGCGGGCAGCCCAACAGGTTTAAAAACGAATGAATGCTCTAGCCCGCCGCGCCGCAGGCCTGCTGTTCAGCACAGTTTGTCTGCCTCTTTCAGCCATGGCTGCCGACCCACAACCCACCCATGAATTCACCCTGGACAACGGCCTCAAGGTGGTCGTACGCGAAGACCATCGCGCGCCGGTGGTGGTTTCCCAGGTCTGGTACAAGGTCGGTTCGAGCTACGAAACCCCGGGCCAGACCGGTTTGTCACACGCCCTGGAACACATGATGTTCAAGGGCAGCGCCAAGGTCGGCCCCGGCGAAGCCTCGCTGATCCTGCGTGACCTGGGCGCCGAAGAAAACGCCTTCACCAGCGATGACTACACCGCTTATTACCAAGTACTGGCCCGCGACCGCCTGGGCGTCGCCTTCGAGCTGGAAGCCGACCGCATGGCCAGCCTGCGCCTGCCGGCCGATGAGTTCAGCCGCGAGATCGAGGTGATCAAGGAAGAGCGCCGCCTGCGCACCGACGACAACCCGATGTCCAAGGCCTACGAGCGCTTCAAGGCCATGGCCTTCCCGGCCAGCGGCTACCACACGCCGACCATCGGCTGGATGGCCGACCTGGACCGCATGAAAGTCGAAGAGCTGCGCCACTGGTACCAATCCTGGTACGTCCCGAACAACGCCACCCTGGTGGTAGTCGGCGATGTCACCCCGGACGAGGTGAAGAACCTGGCCCAGCGCTACTTCGGCCCGATCCCCAAGCGTGATGTGCCACCGGCCAAGATCCCGATGGAACTGGCCGAGCCCGGCGAGCGCCTGCTGACGATGCATGTGAAAACCCAATTGCCGAGCGTCATGCTGGGCTTTAACGTGCCGGGCCTGGCCACCGCCGAAGACAAACGTTCGGTGCAGGCCCTGCGCCTGATCTCGGCCTTGCTGGACGGCGGCTACAGCGCCCGCATCTCAGAACAATTGGAGCGTGGTGAAGAGCTGGTTTCCGCTGCCTCCACCAACTACGACGCCTACACCCGTGGCGATACCCTGTTCATGCTGAGCGCCACGCCGAATCAGCAGAAGAAGAAAACCGTCGCCCAGGCAGAAGCCGGCCTGTGGCGCCTGCTGGAAGAGTTGAAGGCCAAGCCGCCGACCGCCGAAGAACTGGAACGCATCCGCGCCCAGGTCATTGCCGGCCTGGTCTACCAGCGTGACTCCATCACCAGCCAGGCCACGGCCATCGGCTCCCTGGAGACCGTGGGCTTGTCCTGGAAACTGATGGACACGGAGCTCGCCGACCTGCAAAGCGTGACCCCGGAAGATATCCAGAAAGCCGCGCGCACCTATTTCACCCGCGAACGTCTGAGCGTCGCCCATGTTTTGCCTGAGGAGACCGCTCATGAGTGATCGCAAAAGCAGCCGCCTGATCTTCCCCGGCCTGGTCGTCGTTACCCTGATCGCCGCCAGCGCCGTGTACTTCCTGCGCCCCAGCGACTCCGTCGCCAGCCCGGCATTGGAAAAAGCCCAATCGAGCAACCAGCTGCAATCCCTGGCGGAACTGGACGGCAAGGCGCCGACCAACCGCAAGCTCGACGTTCAGACCTGGACCACCGCCGAAGGCGCCAAGGTGCTGTTCGTCGAAGCCCATGAACTGCCGATGTTCGACATGCGCATCCTGTTTGCCGCCGGCAGCAGCCAGGACGGCAACGTACCGGGCCTGGCGCTGATGACCAACGCCATGCTCAACGAAGGTGTACCGGGCAAGGACGTGAGCCAGATCGCCCGTGATTTCGAAGGCCTGGGCGCTGACTTCGGCAATGGCGCTTACCGCGACATGGCGCTGGTGTCCCTGCGCAGCCTCAGCGACAGCAGTAAACGCGACGCCGCCCTGAGCCTGTTTGACCAGGTGATCGGCAAACCGACCTTCCCGGCCGACTCCCTGGCCCGGATCAAGAACCAGATCCTCGCCGGCTTCGAGTACCAGAAGCAGAACCCCGGCAAGCTGGCCAGCCTTGAACTGTTCAAGCGCCTGTACGGCGATCACCCCTACGCGCACCCGAGCGAAGGCACGCCCGAAAGCGTGCCGAAGATTACCCTCGCGCAGTTGCAGGCGTTCCACGCCAAGGCTTACGCAGCGGGCAACGCGGTGATTGCGGTGGTGGGTGACCTGACCCGCGCCGAAGCCGAAGCCATGACGGCCAAGGCTTCTGCATCGCTGCCCAAGGGCCCGGCGCTGGCGAAGATCGCCCAGCCGACCGAACCCAAACCGGGCCTGAGCCGAATCGAGTTCCCATCCAAGCAAACCCACCTGCTGTTCGCGCAACTGGGCATCGATCGTGCCGACCCGGACTACGCAGCCTTGTCCCTGGGTAACCAGATCCTCGGCGGCGGCGGTTTCGGCACCCGCCTGATGAGCGAAGTGCGTGAAAAGCGCGGCCTGACCTATGGCGTGTACTCCGGCTTCTCGCCGATGCAGGTGCGCGGCCCGTTCATGATCAACCTGCAGACCCGCGCGGAAATGAGCGGCGGCACCCTGCGCCTGGTCGAGGACGTGGTGGCCGATTACCTCAAGACCGGCCCGACGCAAAAGGAACTGGATGACGCCAAACGCGAGCTGGCCGGCAGCTTCCCGCTGTCGACCGCGAGCAATGCCGATATCGTCGGGCAGTTGGGCGCGATGGGTTTCTACAACCTGCCGCTGACCTATCTGGAAGATTTCGTGAAACAATCCCAGGCCCTGACCGTAGAGCAGGTCAAGGCTGCAATGAACAAACACTTGAGCGCCGACAAGATGGTCATCGTGACCGCCGGCCCGACGATTGCGCAAAAGCCACTACCGCCCCCCACTGATAAACCCGCCGAGCAGCCGCTCGGGGTTCCGGAGCATTAATGGCCAGTTCATCTCGCCCGAAAAAACCTGTCCACAACGTGCATAACGGGGTGGGCCAGCTGCGCATCATTGGCGGCGAATGGCGCAGCCGCAAGCTGAGCTTCCCCGACGTCGTAGGCCTGCGCCCGACGCCGGACCGCGTGCGTGAAACCCTGTTCAACTGGCTCGCGCCGTACATCGCCGGCGCCAAGGTACTCGACCCGTTCGCCGGCAGTGGCGCGCTGTTCCTGGAGGCGCTGTCCCGTGGCGCCGCCCTGGGCCAGGCGCTGGACGCCAGCAATGTGGCGGTGTCCAGCCTCAAGGAACACCTGGGCACCCTGCGCTGCACCACCGGCCAGGTGCAAACCGCCGACGCGCTGCGCTATCTCGAAACCCAGCCGGCCAGCGAATTCGACGTGGTGTTCCTCGACCCGCCGTTCAACCAGAACCTGCTGCCGAGCGTGTGCGCGTTGCTGGAAGAACGCCAATGGCTGGCAGCGGATTCGTGGATCTACACTGAAAGCGAGACCGCGCCTTCTACCCTGGGCTTGCCGGCCACCTGGCGGCTACACCGGGAACAAAAGTCCGGACGGGTGTATTACGCGTTGTGGCAACGCAGCGCCGCCTGACCTCTGTTTGTGGCGAGCGGGCTTGCCCCGCGTTGGGCTGCGCAGCAGCCCCAAAACCAGCAATGATGTTCTAACTGATTATTCGCGGTGTTATTGATGGGGCTACTTCGCAGCCCAACGCGGGGCAAGCCCGCTCGCCACAGTTAAATGCATCCGCAGCAGAGCGTGTCATGACCCCTTCTTCCGACCTGTTCACCCCCGCCTTCGGCCTCGGCAACCCCCACCTGCAGACACTGTGGGGGCCGCTGTGGCGCCCCACCACCCACATCGAACGCCAACGCGAACGCCTGTGGCTGGACGACGGCGACTTCCTCGACCTCGACTGGCATGGCCCCCATGACGCGCAAGCACCGTTGGTGCTGGTGCTGCACGGGTTGACCGGTTCCTCCAACTCGCCCTACGTGGCCGGCCTGCAAAAAGCCCTGGCCGCGCAAGGCTGGGCCAGCGCGGCGTTGAACTGGCGCGGCTGCTCGGGCGAACCGAACCTGTTGGCGCGCAGCTATCACTCCGGCGCCAGCGAAGACCTGGCGGCGGCGATTGCCCATCTGCGGGCCAAGCGACCGCTGGCGCCGCTGTATGCGGTGGGTTACTCACTGGGTGGCAATGTGCTGCTCAAGCATTTGGGCGAAACCGGCGAGGCATCGGGGCTGCAAGGCGCGGCGGCGGTGTCGGTGCCGTTCCGTCTGGACCAATGCGCAGACCGTATCGGCCTGGGCTTTTCGCGGGTCTATCAGAAGCATTTCATGCGGGAAATGCTGGCGTATATCCGCGTCAAGCAACGCCGTTTTCTACAGGACGGCCGGGCGGAAGGGTTGAAGACGCTTGAAGCCCTGGGCTCGTTGGAGAAGATGCGCACGTTTTGGGACTTCGACGGCCGGGTCACCGCGCCGTTGCATGGTTTCCTGAGTGCCGAGGACTATTACCGCCGCGCGTCGAGCCGCTATTACCTGGGTGATATCCGCACGCCCACCCTGATCATCCAGGCCGCCGATGACCCGTTTGTGTTTGCCCACAGCCTGCCCGAGGCCAGTGAGCTGTCGGACTGCACCGAGTTCGAATTGCTGGCCAAGGGCGGGCATGTCGGTTTTGTCGATGGAACGTTGAAGCGCCCCGGTTACTATCTGGAGCGCCGTATTCCGGCCTGGTTACTCAGTCGCCGGTAGCGATGGCCCGCGCCGGATCGGTGATCCACTCGCTCCACGACCCTGCATACAACTTGCCCAATGGGTAACCCGCCAGGCTCAGGGCGAACAGGTTATGGCACGCTGTCACTCCTGAACCGCAATACGCCACCAGCTCATCCGGCGAGCGCCCCTGTAATTTTTCGGCGAAGCGTTGCTTGAGCTGCTCGGCGGGCAAGAAGCGGCCGTCCGGACCCAGGTTTTCGTTGAATGCCGCACACTGCGCCCCAGGGATGTGCCCGGCAATCGGGTCGATGGGTTCCACTTCACCACGAAAGCGCGGCTGGGCGCGGGCATCGATCAGGGTCAGCCCGGGTTGGCCCAGGCGTTTTTGCAGGTGCTCGGCATCCAGCACCAGGCGATTGTCCGGCGTACCGACAAAGGTGCCCGGCTCAACCACCGGTGCGTCCAGGCTCAGCGGAACCCCGGCCGCATGCCAGGCCTTGAGGCCACCATCCAGAATAAAGACGCCATCACGCTTGCCCAGCCAGGCCAGCAACCACCAGGCCCGTGCGGCATAGGCTCCAGGGCCGTCGTCATACAACACGATATCGGTGTCGGCGTTGATCCCCCAGGCACGCAATTGCTCGGCGAAGGCATCTGCCTCCGGCAACGGATGGCGACCGGTCACACCCTTGGTCACCGGCCCGCTGAGGTGGCGCTCCAGGTCAGCATACTGCGCGCCCTCGATATGCCCTTCGGCATAGCTGCAGAGCCCGTAGTCCGGGTCTTCCAAGGCAAAACGGCAATCGAGGATCACCAGCCCGGCCGACTTCTGGCGCTCGGCCAGTTGCTGGGGGCTGATCAATTGGGCGAGCGGCATGACGGACTCCTATGAACAGATTCGGGAAAGGTCCTACTTCACTTCTTCCAATGCCTGATTCAACGGCACGTAAAATTCTTTGAACAAGGCATCGACGGCCTCCTTCGCCTGGGGCGTGACAAACCCCGCCTCCAGCACCAGCACCTGATACACCCCGCGCTTGATCGCCTCGGCGCTCAAATGTGCAGAGTTTTCATTGGTGGTGCACAGAAAGCGCACCCAGGAGGTGAGGATGATCCAGGCATTGAGGGTCAGGGCTTCGGTTTGCACCGGGTCCATATTGAGGATGCCAGCGTCGACAAACCCTTGGTAAATGGCGCCGCCCTGGGTCAGGCAGCGCTGGGAAAAACGCCGGTAGCCGGTGGCCAGTTCCGGGTCGCTTTCCAGCAGGTGTTCGAGGTCGCGGTGCAGGAAACGGTAGCGCCACATGCCGGCCAGAACGGCCTGCAGGTAGAAGCGTTTGTCTTCGACGGTGACGGCGCGGCCTTGGGGCGGGCGCAGGAAACTGTCCACCAGGGCTTCGTATTCGCGAAACAGCACGGCGATGATCGCCTGCTTGTTGGGGAAGTGGTAGTACAGGTTGCCCGGCGAAATTTCCATGTGGGCGGCAATGTGGTTGGTGCTCACACTGCGCTCGCCCTGCTGGTTAAAAAGCTCCAGGCTGGTTTGCACAATGCGCTCGCTGGTCTTTACTCGTGGTGCCATAGGGGATCAGCTTCTTTACACGTGATAAGGCATCTTACGGCCTATCCTTGCACGGATAAAACCGGATGTTGCTGCAATGTTATTTGACAATTTAGAGTAATGACTCTAAAAATCCAGGCAGACCTATAACTATCGGGAACGCCGCCATGTCTGCCAACGTTGCCTATCTGCAAGATTCCCAGGCACTGGACCAGCTCCAGCACCTGTTCGATACCCAGCGCCGCGCCTACGCCGCCAACCCGATGCCGCCAGCCACGCAGCGCCAGCAATGGCTCAAGGCCCTGCGCGATCTGCTCAGCGACGAGCGCCAGGCGCTGATCGACGCGATCAGCCAGGACTTCAGCCACCGCAGTGCCGACGAAACCCTGTTCGCCGAACTGATGCCCAGCCTGCATGGCATTCACTATGCCAGCAAACACCTCAAGGGTTGGATGAAACCTTCCCGGCGGGCTGTAGGCATAGCCTTCCAACCAGCCTCGGCCAAAGTCATTTATCAACCGTTGGGCGTAGTTGGCGTGATCGTGCCCTGGAACTACCCGTTGTACCTGGCCATTGGTCCGCTGGTCGGCGCGTTGGCGGCGGGCAACCGGGTGATGCTCAAGCTCAGTGAGTCCACCCCCGCCACTGGCGAGTTGCTCAAGGCGCTGCTGGCGAAAGTCTTCCCCGAAGACCTGGTGTGCGTGGTGCTGGGTGAAGCCGAGGTAGGCATGGCGTTTTCCAAGCTACCCTTCGACCACCTGCTGTTTACTGGCGCCACCAGCATTGGCAAGCATGTGATGCGTGCGGCGGCCGAACACCTCACGCCGGTCACCCTGGAGTTGGGCGGCAAGTCGCCGGCCATCGTGTCTGCGGATGTACCGCTCAAGGACGCCGCCGAACGTATCGCCTTCGGTAAAGCCTTGAACGCCGGGCAAACCTGCGTGGCGCCGGACTATGTGCTGGTACCTGAAGACCGAGTTGATGCGTTCGTCGAGGCCTACACCCAGGCTGTTCGCGGGTTTTATCCGACCCTGGCCGACAACCCGGACTACACCGCCATCATCAACGAACGGCAACTGGCCCGGCTGAATGCCTACGTCAAGGACGCCACCGACAAAGGCGCCACCCTGATCCCGCTGTACGACCAGGGCCAGGCGCGGCGCATGGCCCACAGCCTGTTGCTGAATGTCAGCGATGACATGACCGTGATGCAGGACGAGATCTTCGGCCCGGTACTGCCGATCGTGCCGTATCGCGGTATCGACCAGGCCTTTGCCTATATCAACCAACGCCCTCGCCCACTGGCCCTGTACTACTTCGGCTACAACAAGCGCGAGCAGGACCGCGTGCTCCACGAAACCCACTCCGGCGGCGTATGCCTGAACGACACGCTGCTGCATGTGGCTCAGGACGATATGCCCTTTGGCGGCATCGGCCCGTCGGGCATGGGCCACTACCACGGCCACGAAGGCTTCCTGACGTTCAGCAAAGCCAAGAGTGTACTGGTGAAGCAGCGCCTGAACGCGGCGAAACTGATCTACCCGCCCTACGGCAAAGCCATCCAGAAGTTGATCCAGAAGCTGTTCGTCCGCTGAAACCGCCACCCACGGGATAACAATAACAATGAACCCTAGCCTGACTGATTCACCCGCGCTGTCGCGGCGCGGCGTCTTGAAGATTGGCCTGTGCGCCAGCGCCTTCCTGGCGACCGCCGGGTTGGGCGCCAGCCTCAGCGGTTGCTCCAGCAGCACGCCGGCCAGCGGTTTCGCCATGCTGCGCAGCAGTGACCTGCCGTTCCTGCGCGCGGTGATCCCGGTGCTGCTCGAAGGCGTGGCCAGCGCCCAGGAAGTTGCCAGCGGGATTGAAGACACCCTTAAGAAGCTCGACTACAGCCTGCAACACCTGTCGCCGGAGATGTTCAAGCTCACCCAGCAACTGTTCGACGTATTGGGCATGGGCGTTACCCGTGGGCCGTTGACCGGGATCTGGGGCAGTTGGGAAAACGCCAGCGGCGAGCAGATACGCAACTTCCTGCACCGCTGGGAAAACAGCTACCTGAACCTGCTGCGCATGGGCCAGGGCTCGCTGCTCAAGCTGGTGATCATGGCCTGGTATTTCCAGCCGGCGTCCTGGGCGCATTGCGGTTACCCCGGCCCACCGAAGATTTGATTCGGCCCCCCCCCCATAAAAACAAGAGACGACCCTGATGCCCGTACCCGACCTGTTCCGCGACGGCATGGCCCGTGGCTGGAAAACCCACAATGGCGCCGCGCTCGATAACGACCTGACCCTGGAAGCCGATGTGGCGATCATCGGCAGCGGCGCCGGTGGCGGCACCACTGCCGAGATTCTCAGCGCCGCCGGCTACAAGGTGCTGCTGATCGAAGAAGGCCCGCTCAAGACCAGCAGTGACTTCAAACTGCTGGAAGACGAGGCCTACGCCAGCCTGTACCAGGAAGGTATCGGCCGCATGAGCAAGGACGGCGCCATCACCATCCTGCAAGGCCGGGCGGTGGGCGGCACCACGCTGATCAACTGGACGTCGAGCTTTCGCACCCCGGACGCCACCCTCGCCCACTGGGCCAGCGAATACGCGGTGAAAGGCCACAGCAGCGCCGAGATGGCACCGTGGTTCGAAAAGATGGAGCAGCGCCTGGGCATCGCACCGTGGGCCATCCCCCCGAATGCCAACAACGATGTCATCCGCAAAGGCTGCGAAAAGCTCGGCTACAGCTGGCATGTGATCCCACGTAACGTGCGCGGCTGTTTCAACCTGGGTTATTGCGGCATGGGCTGCCCAGTCAATGCCAAGCAGTCGATGCTGGTGACGACCATCCCGTCCACCCTGGAAAAAGGCGGAGAGCTGTTGTACCTGGCCCGCGCCGAGCGCCTCCTCTATAAAGGCGACGCTATCAGTAGCCTGGAATGCGTGGCGATGGACGAGCGTTGCGTGGCGCCTACCGGACGCAGGATCACCGTGAAGGCCAGGCATTACGTGCTCTCCGGCGGCGGCATCAACAGCCCGGCGCTGCTGATGCGCTCGGATGCACCCGACCCGCACTCGCGGCTAGGCAAGCGTACCTTTCTGCATCTGGTGAACTTCTCCGCCGGGCTGTTCGACGAGGTGATCAACCCGTTCTACGGCGCGCCGCAGTCGATCTATTCCGATCACTTTCAATGGCAGGACGGCACTACCGGCAAAATGTCCTACAAGCTGGAAGCACCGCCCCTGCATCCAGGCTTAGCCAGCACCTTGTTCGGCGGCTATGGCACGCAGAACGCCTTGGACATGAGCCAATTGCCGCATACCCACGCCATGCTTGCGCTGTTGCGTGACGGTTTTCACCCCGACAGCCAGGGCGGCAGCGTGGATTTACGCGGTGACGGTACGCCGGTGCTCGATTATCAGGTCTCCCCCTATGCCTGGGACGGCCTGCGCCGGGCGTTTCACAGCATGGCCGAGATCCAGTTCGCGGCGGGCGCCAAGTCGGTCAAGCCGCTACACCACGACGCGCGGTTCGTGAACACCTTGGCCGAGGCACGCCGTGTGATTGACGGGTTGAACCTGGAACTGCACCGAACCACGCTAGGCAGCGCCCATGTGATGGGCGGCTGCGCCATGGGTGAAGACCCGAAAAACGCAGTGGCCGACAGCCTGGGTCGCCATCACCAGTTGCGCAATCTGTCGATCCACGATGGTTCTCTATTCCCCACCAGCATTGGGGCCAATCCACAATTATCGGTGTACGGTTTGACCGCCCAACTGGCGACAGCGTTGGCCGAACGTCTGAAAACAGCGTGAAAAAACACAGTATTCGCCGTGTCTATAGTGCTTTCTTCTGCATAAGTTGACTTTCCCGACCGGGACGGCTGCGATACCATCCGGTTCCCCAACGGACTCCGCCAGGACGACGCGATGAACCGAGTGTTGTACCCAGGTACCTTCGACCCGATTACCAAAGGCCATGGCGATCTGGTCGAACGTGCCTCACGCTTGTTCGACCATGTGATCATCGCGGTCGCAGCCAGCCCCAAGAAAAACCCGCTGTTTCCCCTGGAACAGCGCGTGGAGCTGGCGCGTGAGGTCACCAAACACCTGCCCAATGTGGAAGTGGTGGGCTTTTCCACACTGCTGGCGCATTTCGCCAAGGAGCAGAATGCCAATGTGTTCCTGCGCGGCCTGCGTGCGGTGTCGGACTTCGAATACGAATTCCAGCTGGCCAACATGAACCGCCAATTGGCGCCGGACGTGGAAAGCTTGTTCCTCACGCCGTCGGAGCGTTATTCGTTCATTTCCTCGACGTTGGTTCGTGAAATTGCCGCTTTGGGCGGAGATATCACCAAGTTCGTGCACCCGGCCGTGGCGGATGCACTGACCCTGCGCTTCAAGAAATAAGCCCCCAATCGGCGCCTGCTCGCACTGCGGGCGCCAATGCGGCACAATTGCGCGCATTAGTTTTCAGATGCCTTGGCTGACAGCCCTGGCAGGAGTTTCCATGTCCCTGATCATCACCGACGATTGCATCAACTGCGACGTCTGCGAACCCGAGTGCCCGAACGCCGCAATTTCCCAAGGCGAAGAGATCTACGTGATCGACCCGAACCTGTGCACCCAGTGCGTCGGCCACTACGACGAGCCTCAGTGCCAGCAAGTGTGCCCGGTGGATTGCATTCCGCTGGATGAAGCCCATCCAGAGACGCAAGAGCAACTGATGGAGAAGTACCGCAAGATTACCGGTAAGGCCTGACCCACCTTTAGCGCCTGTCATGACCTCATCGGGGGCAAGCCCCCTCCCACATTTGGATTGCGAACACTTTCACTGTGGGAGGGGGCTTGCCCCCGATGGCAATATCAGCAATCACCCATCAATCAGCTCTGGCACTTAGGGCAAAACACACTCGCGCGCTGTCCCAGCACCACATTGCGCAACTCGCTGCCGCAGACCTTGCACGCCTCGCCGCCCCGGCCATAGACGAACAGTTCCTGCTGGAAGTAGCCCGGTTGCCCGTCGCCGCCGATAAAGTCGCGCAACGTGGTGCCGCCACGCTCGATGGCAGCCGCCAGCACGCGCTTGATCTCGATCGCCAGCTTCAAATAACGTGCTCGTGAGATACCGCCGGCCTCGCGACGCGGATCGATCCCCGCCGCAAACAGCGCTTCTGTCGCGTAGATATTGCCCACACCCACCACCACCGCGTTGTCCATGATGAACGGCTTCACCGCCATCGACCGCCCACGGGACAGCTGGAACAGACGCTCACCGTCAAACAGGTCGGTCAGCGGCTCCGGCCCCAGGCGGATCAGCAGTTCATGGTTGTGGGGGTCCTGGCTCCAGAGCATCGCGCCAAACCGCCGAGGGTCGGTGTAGCGCAAGGCCAGGCCGGACTCCAGTTCGATATCCACATGCTCATGCTTGGCCGCTGGCATGCCAACCTCTACCAGGCGCAAGTTGCCCGACATGCCGAGGTGGCTGATCAAGGTGCCCACTTCGGCATTGATCAACAGGTACTTGGCCCGCCGCTCCACCAGCACGATGCGCTGGCCGGACAGGCGCACATCGAGGTCTTCCGGGATCGGCCAGCGCAAGCGTCGCTCGCGCACCACCACGCGGCTGACCTGCTGGCCTTCCAGGTGCGGCGCGATCCCGCGCCGGGTGGTTTCGACTTCTGGTAACTCGGGCATGTGTACCTCTTGAAGGAAGGATCAGTGGGCGCCCAGTTCGCGGATCGACAACTTCATGCTCTCGAAGTCGTAGTCCGACAGCCCCACGTAATCCAGCACCAGGTGGCCGATGGCGTTCCACTCATGGTCCACCGCCTGGTTACCCAGCACGCGGTAGGACGAGCAGATGTGCTCGGCCATTTTCAGGATCGCCAGCAGGTTCTTCAATTGCGAATTGCGCGCTGACTCATCACTGAAAATCGCCAGGGCGTTGTGGTGGTTGGCGATGGCGTCAGTCACATGCTGCGGCAGGCGCCAGGATTTCGCGGTGTAGTAGCCAACCACCGCATGGTTGGTGTTGAACGCGTTGTTCTCGGTATCGACCACGCGGCAATCGGGGCCGGCATTTGCATACGCCTGCTCCAGCACCGACATGTAGTTGGGGAAGCGCTTGAGCATCAACGGCACGCCACAGTCGTGGAACAGGCCCAGGGCATAGGCCTCGTCCACCGCCTGGGCGCCGGTGCGCTTGGCCAGGGTGAGGCAGGTCATGGCCACATCCTGGGCGGTGTCCCAGAAGCGGTTGAGGGTGACGATGGTGTCGTCGCTCATCTCGCCTTTGATCGACAGCGCATTGATCAGGTTGATGATCGAGCGGCTGCCCAGCAGGTTCACCGCGCGCTGGATCGAAGCGATCTTGTTACTCAGGCCGTAATACGACGAGTTGACGATCTTCAGCAACGCGCCGGACAGGCCCGGGTCCTGGGAGATCAGCCGTGCGATCACTTCCAGGTCCGGATCGGGCATGTATTGCTCCATCTGCAAATCCACCATGATTTGCGGCTGGGGCGGCACGCTGATGCCTTGCAGGGCCTGTTGGATCTGTTCGGCGGAAAGCTCTTGGGACATAAGTACACACTCTGGGCTAGGCGGGGATTCTAACCCCTAAGCAAACCTGACCGACACCCAAATGCCCGATTGAAACCGGACTAAATGTGGGAGGGCGCTTGCTCCCGATGGCATCACCGCCGTACGTCAGATACACCGCGCCGCCTGCATCGCGGGCAAGCCCACTCCCACATGAACCGCGCCGCAACAGGTATACTCCCGCTCTTTTTTCCGGAGCGACGTCATGTCCCTGCCAAGCCTGCGTCTCAAAGCCAACGCCGATCGTCGTTTGCGCAACGGCCACCTGTGGGTCTACAGCAACGAAATCGACGTGGCCGCCACCCCACTCCACGGCTTCCAGGCGGGCGACCAGGCCATCCTCGAAGCGGCCGGCGGCAAGACCCTGGGCATCGTGGCCATGAGCCCGAACAACCTGATCTGCGCCCGCCTGCTGTCGCGCGATATCAAGTTGCCGCTGGACAAGTCGCTGCTGGTGCACCGCCTGAACGTCGCCCTGTCGCTGCGCGATCGCCTGTTCGACAAGCCGTTCTACCGCCTGGTCTACGGCGATTCCGACCTGTTGCCGGGCCTGGTGGTCGACCGTTTCGGTGACATCCTGGTGGTGCAGATCGCCTCGGCGACCATGGAAGCGCATAAAGAAGACGTGATCGCCGCCCTGACCCAAGTGCTCAAGCCAAGCGGCATCCTGTTCAAGAACGACTCCGCCGCGCGCGACGCCGAAGGCCTCAACCGCTACGTCGAAACCGTATTCGGCCTGGTGCCGGAGTGGGTGGCGCTGGAAGAAAACGGCGTGAAATTCGAAGCCCCGGTAATCCAGGGCCAGAAGACCGGCTGGTTCTACGACCACCGCATGAACCGCGCCCGCCTGGCCCCGTATGCCAAGGGCAAGCGCGTGCTGGACCTGTACAGCTACATCGGCGGTTGGGGCGTGCAAGCCGCAGCCTTCGGCGCCAGCGAAGTGTTCTGCGTCGACGCCTCCGCCTTCGCCCTCGACGGCGTGGAGCGCAACGCCGCGCTGAACGGCTTTGCCGAGAAGATGACCTGCATCGAAGGCGACGTCTTTGAAGCGTTGAAAGAACTGAAAGCCAGCGAAGAACGCTTCGACGTGATCGTCGCCGACCCGCCGGCCTTCATCAAACGCAAGAAAGACATGAAAAACGGCGAAGGCGCTTACCGCCGCCTCAACGAGCAAGCCATGCGCCTGCTCAGCAAGGACGGCATCCTGGTCAGCGCGTCGTGCTCCATGCACCTGCCGGAAGACGACCTGCAAAACATCCTGCTGACCAGCGCCCGTCACCTGGACCGTAATATCCAGATGCTGGAACGTGGTGGCCAGGGTCCGGATCATCCGGTGCACCCAGCGATTGCCGAGACGCGGTATATCAAGAGCATTACGTGCCGGCTGTTGCCGAATAGCTGATGCCGTTGGCCTGTAGGGGCCTCCGGGTTCCTACAGGCTTTCAGGAAGTTTCGCCCCGCACCAGGTTTTGACTTTCCTCTGCTCAGGCTCGATCCTCGACCCCCTCACGGAATCGAGGCTCGCCCATGTCAACGGCAATCACACAGGCTGAAAAACCTTTCATTGTTTTCTGGCTGATGACCATGACCCTACTGGGCGTCTTCCCGCTTGACGTCGTGCTGCCCTCCTTTCCCGCCCTGGCGGAACACTTCTCCACCTCCACCACCCAGGTCGCCCGCTCGGTCAGCCTGTTCGCCATTGGCTTTTCCTGCGCCATGCTGTTGATCGGCCCGCTGTCCGACAGGATCGGCCGCAAGAAGCTGCTACTGGCCAGCATGCTCGTCGCAATCATGGGTGCGGCCGGGTGTTTAACCGCCAGCACGACCGCCCAATTCCTGTTCTTTCGCGTCATCCAGGCCATGGGTTGCGGCGGTTTCATACTGTCCCAAGCGTTGGTGCAGGACCTTTTCTTCGGCAGAGAACAAGAGCGGTTGCGGATCGCCATGGCTACGGCCGGGGGAATTTTCATTTCGGTTTCCCCGCTGCTGGGCGCGTGGCTGCAACTGCACGGGGGGTGGCAAGCCAGCTTCTATGTGTTTATAGCGCTCTGTGCAGCCACCCTGATCATGGCTCACCGGCTACTCCATGGCGGCTTGCCTCAAGCGGCACCAAGCCGCCAAAGCATGTTCAAGGCCTACACCAAGGTCTTCGCCAGCCGGCACTTCGCCAGCTATGCCACGATCTCCGCGATTACCTTCGCCTGTCATTTCTCGTTCATCGTTGTGTCACCGCTGATTTTCATGGACCAGTTGCAGCTGACGCCCCACGAATACTCGTTGACCCTGCTCCTCTACGGCGCCGCTTATGTACTGGGCGGTGTCAGTGCGGGCTTCTTGCACAAGCGACTACCGGCCGCGACCCAGATGGCCACCGGGCTGGTGCTGATCGCGATCTCGGGCATCGTCATGCTGGTCCTCGCCTATCAGTTCGGCTTATCAACCCCGACCGTGCTGGTGCCCATGCTGCTCTGCACAGCAGGCACGACCATCACCCGCCCCATTTCCAATTCCAAGGCCATGAGCTTGTTTCCGGACAATGCAGGGACGGCGGCCTCAGCGGTGGCGGCAGTGCTATTCATTGCCGGTGGTCTTATCAGTGCATTCATCAGCACCTTTACCCACCATCTGAGTACCGCGCTGGGTCTGTGCTTTCTGATGCTGAGCGCCGTCGCCCTGGCCCTGAACGCATGGGCGCGGCGTCACCCGCACGTCCCGTAGCCGCTATCTTCACGGTTTCGGTCATTCCCTCCCGCCGCCAGCGGTGTAGAATCGGCCCTATTCATCGCCAGTCATCCCCCGGCGGGTTTATGAGCTCGAGGCCCAAGCACGCGGCGATCCCGCGACGCGAGTGGCAACTTCCGGACACACGGCCATTTTTCGGGTGTTCCAGTAGTGAAATAGAAGCTCACTCCCCTTTAGTACTTGATTAGCCGCCCGGAGTGCTCCATGCCAGATTACCGCTCGAAAACATCCACCCACGGCCGCAACATGGCCGGCGCGCGCGCACTGTGGCGTGCCACGGGGATGAAAGATGACGACTTCAAGAAGCCGATCATCGCGATTGCCAACTCGTTCACCCAATTCGTACCCGGCCACGTCCACCTCAAGGACCTGGGCCAGCTGGTCGCCCGCGAGATCGAACGCGCCGGCGGTGTCGCCAAAGAGTTCAACACCATCGCCGTGGATGACGGCATCGCCATGGGCCATGACGGCATGCTGTATTCCCTGCCGAGCCGCGAGATCATCGCCGACTCCGTGGAGTACATGGTCAACGCCCACTGCGCCGACGCCATCGTGTGCATTTCCAACTGCGACAAGATCACCCCCGGCATGCTGATGGCCGCCCTGCGCCTGAACATCCCGGTGATCTTCGTGTCCGGCGGCCCGATGGAAGCCGGCAAGACCAAGCTCGCTTCCCACGGCCTCGACCTGGTCGACGCCATGGTCATCGCCGCCGATTCCAGCGCTTCTGACGAGAAGGTCGCGGAATACGAGCGCAGCGCTTGCCCAACGTGCGGCTCGTGCTCCGGCATGTTCACCGCCAACTCGATGAACTGCCTGGTGGAAGCCCTGGGCCTGGCCTTGCCGGGCAACGGCTCGACACTGGCCACCCACAGCGACCGCGAACAACTGTTCCTGGAGGCCGGCCGCACCATCGTCGAGCTGTGCAAGCGCTACTACGGCGAGAACGATGAGTCGGTGTTGCCGCGTAACATCGCCAACTTCAAGGCGTTCGAGAACGCCATGACCCTGGACATCGCCATGGGCGGTTCCACCAACACCATCCTGCATTTGCTGGCCGCCGCCCAGGAAGCCGAGATCGCGTTTGACCTGCGCGACATCGACCGCCTGTCCCGCCACGTGCCACAACTGTGCAAAGTTGCGCCGAACATCCAGAAGTACCACATGGAAGACGTGCACCGCGCCGGCGGGATCTTCTCGATCCTTGGCTCGCTGGCCCGTGGCGGCCTGCTGCACACCGACCTGCCGACCGTACACAGCAAATCCATCGCCGAAGGCATCGCCAAGTGGGACATCACCCAGACCGACGACGAAGCCGTGCACACCTTCTTCAAGGCTGGCCCGGCCGGTATCCCGACGCAAACCGCATTCAGCCAGTCGACCCGTTGGGACACCCTCGACGACGACCGTGAAAACGGCTGCATCCGCAGTGTCGAGCACGCCTACTCCCAAGAAGGCGGCCTGGCCGTGCTGTACGGCAATATCGCCCTGGACGGCTGCGTGGTGAAAACCGCCGGTGTGGATGAGTCCATCCACGTGTTCGAAGGCCGCGCCAAGATCTACGAAAGCCAGGACAGCTCGGTTCGTGGCATCCTCGCTGACGAAGTGAAGGAAGGCGACATCGTGATCATCCGCTACGAAGGCCCGAAAGGCGGCCCGGGTATGCAGGAGATGCTGTACCCGACGTCCTACCTGAAATCCAAGGGCCTGGGCAAAGCCTGCGCCTTGCTCACCGACGGCCGCTTCTCCGGTGGTACCTCGGGCCTGTCCATCGGCCATGCTTCGCCGGAAGCCGCGGCCGGTGGCGCGATTGGCTTGGTGCAGGACGGCGACAAGGTACTGATCGACATTCCAAACCGCTCGATCAACCTGTTGATCAGCGACGAAGAACTGGCGGCACGCCGGGTCGAGCAGGACAAGAAAGGCTGGAAGCCGGTGGAGAAGCGTCCGCGCAAAGTCACCACCGCATTGAAAGCCTATGCCCTGCTGGCCACCAGTGCCGACAAGGGTGCGGTGCGTAACAAAGCGATGCTCGACGGCCTGTAAGCCTCGCCCATGAAAATGCCCCGCCAAGTGCGGGGCATTTTTTTGCCTGGCGTTCTGACGCTGTAGTTTTTCATACGCCGGCCGATAACAGGCGCATCTGTATTCTCAAGGACCTTACCCGCATGGATGCTCGCTCTTCCGCTCTACGCCCAGCTGCATGGGCGCTTTCCCTATTGGCGTTGGCCGGTTGCAGCTCGCTGCAAAAGCCTCAGGTGGACCCAGGCCTGGCACTCTTCAACGAAGCCATGACACTGCCGGCGCTCGACTACACCATCCTGCGCAACGGCGACAGAGTCGCGTACTCCGTCGATTTGCAGCAAAACCCGATCTCTGTGCAGTTCGACGCCTATTGCACACAAGGTCCTGGAAGGATGCTCTACCCCACGCGCACGGGCCTGCGGGCATTTACTCCCTCACCGGCAACAGGCGTCGACCTGCCGGCGGCACAGGCCCAACAACTGCAGCAAAGCGCTCAATTGCAGAGCGTATGCAAGGCACGTCCCGTGCCCGACTGGCGGGTGCTGCAAACCTCTGCCGATCAGGGCTGGCTGCTGATCGACCGTAACAGCGTGCAGCAGCAAGGCAGTCAGATATCCGCCTGGGTCGCACAGGATTACCTGCACTATCAGGTCGCCAAGAACGCATCGTTGTTTACTCAACGGCAGGAGCGGCTGACCCTGGATTGCACACAACGCACCATTACGTTGATGAGCCAGTTCAACCTCGATGAAACGCGCCAGATGATCAACGGCGAAATCCGTCGACAATTCAAGCCGCAAGCCTTGGAGCAAGCTTCCGGCGAACATGCCCAGCTCTTCAAGGCTCTGTGCCAGGCGCCGATGGAGCTGGCCCAGTTACCCGCTTTCAAGGCGCGCCAGGCATTGCCACCCGCTGCCAGCGCAACGAATGCCAACCCAGCCGTACTGGCGGCCATCCGAGCGCTCGGCCTGCCTGCGCCAACCCGCACCCTGAGCGAGCTGGCCTACGACTATGACGCCGTGCTCTTCAACAACACCCGCGTGGGCGACCAGACCAAACAGACATTCATCAGTGTCGACAACGCATCGGGTCAGACGCTGGTACAAACACGCGACTCGGCACTTGGCTTTAACCAGGAGCTGACCTTCCAAGGCCTGTTTGATCTGGACAGCCAAGGTCTGGACCGCAAAACCGGCAGTGACAAGGTGAAGACCCGCCTCTTGGTTGGCCTGAGCTTTCAAGGCGATTGGCGTAACTTGCCCCTCGCCAGTGAGGTGGGCTACACCCAGACATGGTCAAAATCCATCAACCCCGATGGCAGTCCTTCGCCAGAGAACAGCGAGCCAAGAACCGTGACCTGCAAGGTCGCTCGGGAAATCCCGGCTGCCACCCTCACCCCGGACCTGAAGGGACAAGCCAAGGTACTCGACTGCGTTCAGATGAAAGGTTGGACTTATCAGGCAGCCTACCTGAGCGACTATGGGCTGTTCATCAAACTGCATGAGAACGCGTTGGTTGCGCAATGGAACTGGCATTTGAAATCGGTGAAGTGACCCCTTGTATAGGCGCCGGGTTCTAGAACTGCGGCTTGTACGTCACGCTGAACATCATGTTTCGCGGGTCGCCGAAGTAGTTGTTGCCTACCAACTGGCTGTAGGACGGGATGTAGTAACGCTTGTCCAAGAGGTTGTTGAAGTTCACCGCCAAGGTGACTTCATCACTGGCATCGTAGGCGACTCGGGAATTGAAAATTGCAAAGCCGGCCTGGCCAAAGTTGCGGTCAAAGCTGGTGGTCGCCGTCTGTGCATTGACCCCTGCACCCAGGCTGACACGGTTGAAATCCCCCGGTAGTTTGTAATCGCCCCAGATCCGCAGCATGTGCTTGGGCACCGCCGTACTGAAGACCTTACCCTTCAGTTCGGTGTCTTTCAAAAACACCGTGGTGTTGTAGGTATAGCTACTGCTGACCTGCAAACCCGGCGCCAATTGGCCGCTGACCTCAGCCTCCAGCCCCTGGCTGCGCACCTTGCCCGAGGCGGTGGAGCAGTACCAGCCACTGCAGGCGTTTGGTCCATCGATATCGGTGCTGAAGTCAGTGACGGCGCGGTTTTCGTGGATATAGCGGAACAGCGCAAGGGATGTATTGAGACGTCCATCCAGCAACTCCCCCTTGATCCCCACCTCATAGTTGCGCCCTTCGATCGGCGGCAGACCGGTCTTTTGCTGGGTCAACTGGGTTTGCGGGATGAACACCTCCGCGTAGCTGCCATACACCGACCACTGGTCGTCCAGTGCGTACACCAGGCCCGCAAAGGGTGTGACCTTGCCATTGCTCTTGACCGAGTTTTTTTCACCACCCTCCTGATACTCACGGGCATAGTAGTTGTCTTGGTCGAAGGCGAAGTCGTACCAACTGGTACGAGCGCCGAGGATCAATGTCAGAGGCTCCGTCAGGTTGATCCGCCAGGTGCCGTAAAGACCTTTTTGGGTGATGTCATAGGTGCTCAAGGCCAAGTTGGCGCGATCAGCAATGCTGTTATAGGTCGGTTGTGGTCGGTGATGGTCGATGGCACCGATATCGGCTCCCGGCGTGAACGCACGGGCATAGCCGTCATCCGTGTTGTACTTGGAATAGTTGCCCCCCAGCACCAGGCTCTGCTTGAACGACAGCGCTTCAAAATCTCCGCTGACATAGGCGTCGAACCCGCGGTTCTTGCCATAGAAATCTGTGGAGTAGTCAGCGTAGTTACCGCTGCGCGTTGAGCCGACCGGCACCGCACCCACGATAAATTGATAAGTGGCTTCATTGGATTCATTCATCGCCAGCGCGGAGGCGTTGAATTTCCAGTGATCGTTAAAGCGGTGCTCAAGATCCAGGTATACCGCCGTCTGATCGTTGAACGAGCGGTTCCAACTTGCTCCCGTATAGGTCGAACGTGACACATCCAATGCACTGCCATCGGTGTGACGCGGCAAGGCGATCAAATACGGACGGCCATGGCTCTTTTTATTGCTGAAACCGACCCCCAGGGTCGTGTCATCGTCCAAGTCGAAGTCCAGCGCGCCGTACACGGTCTGCTCCCAATTCCACACGTAGTCGGTGAAGGAGTGGCCCTTCTCATAGTTGACCACGGCGCGGCCACGGATCGTCCCGGCCTCGTTCAATGGGCCGCCCACGTCCGCCTGGGACGCATACCGGTCCCAACTGCCAGCCTTGGCGCTCAAGGTTACAGTCGGTGCAGCCTGGGGACGCTTGCGCACCAGATTGATTGCCCCGCCCGGGCTGTTGGCGCCTTGCAGCAGGCCAGCAGCACCACGCAGGACTTCCATGCGGTCGTAGATCACCATGTTCTCGGTGATGTAGCTACCCAACGCATACACGTTACGGGGTACCGGCACGCCATCGTATTGCAGCGATTCAATCTCGAAGCCACGCGCAAACATGAACATCCCGGGCCCTGGCGACTTGACCGACGCCATGCCCGGCACCGCTTCAATCGCTTGGGTCAGGGTGGTTATGTTCTGGTCATCCATCGCTTTGCGGGTCAGCACACTGACCGATTGCGGGATGTCCTTGAGCTTTTGCGTGCCCTTGCCGATGGTCACGGCTCCGGTGGTGTAAGAACCGCTGCCTTCGGTGGTCGTCCCCAAGTGGTCAGCGCTGATGGTGGTGGCGCCGACTTCGAGGGCACTGCCAGTGTCTACGCGCTTTTCCAGGGTGACGGTGTCGGCATTGATGAACGCCGCGCTCAGCCCTGTACCTCCCAGCAGCAAGCCCATTGCCTCGCGCTGCCCCAAGTGACCGCTGACACCTGGCGACACCAGCCCCTGGGTCAACTCACCATTCACCAGCACCTGCACCCGTGTCACCGCCGAAAATGCCGCCAGCGCACCGTCCAGGCTCTGCCCCGGAATGTCGAATCGGTAGGTCTGGGCCTGGGTGGTTTCGGCGGCCTGCAGGTACAGCGGCGCAGTGCCGCAGGCCATGGAAATGGCCAGTGCCAGCAAGGGCCGTGCGGCGAATCGGTGTGCCATGGATAGTGCTCCCCGGTGCAAAAAGTCTGTGATCGGCGCCGCACTACTTGAGAGTGCTTACTATTTACGCCTCAGTGATCAAGGACGATGGCTTGCGGGGAAACCCTGAAAATATTTTGCAAAAGTTGCCGCTAAGAGGCTTTGCCTTCGCGCAACACCAGTAAATACGGGGTGTAGCGCTCAGCGCGCAGGTTGAGGGTGTATTCCAGCGCTTTGATCACGGCCTCGGGTTTGTCGATCTCGAACACGCCGGACACCACGCGATTACGCAGCGAATCGCCCAGCACCAGGGTCGTGCCAGGCCAGTAGCGGTTCAACTCGCTGACCACTTCCGACAGCGGCTGTTGGCGAAACACCAGTTGTCGCTGGCGCCAGGCAAAACCGCTGGCCGCATCGAAACCGTGCACCTCGGCAAGGCGCTCGCCCTGATATTCCACGGCCCGTCCCGGCTCCAGGTAGACCGGCTCACCGGCGCCCGCGCTGACCTGCACCTTGCCCTGCGCCACTTGCACGCGCGTCTGCGCATCCCGCCTTGCCACGCTGAACTGGGTGCCGACCACCTTCACCCAGCCCTCGCCGGACTGCACCACGAAGGGCCGCGCCGGGTCTTTGGTCACGCTGAAAAAACCTTCCCCGCGCAACAGGCGGATCTGACGCTCACCGCCGCTCATGCGTACCTGAACAGCACTGTCAGTGTTGAGCTGCAACTGGGAGCCATCGGCCAACTCGACCGTGCGCGACTCGCCGGTGCCGGTGGCATAGTCCGCGCGCAGGCGGTCGAGCCAGGGCGTGTGCTGCACGGTCAACCCAACCGTCAGCAGCACCGCAGCGGCATAAGCCCAGCGCCGCGCGGGTTTGCGCCACGCGGCCTGCTCGGCGCGGCGGATCAGCCGTGCCGGTTCACGCAAACCACCGAGCATCGCCTGCACTTCCTGCCAGGCGTCGTCCTGGGGCTGGCCCTGCCCGAGCCAGGCGGCAAAGGCGTCCATCTCGGCCGGGGTCACGTCCTCGGCCTGCAAGCGGAAATACCAGGCGGACGCTTCTTCGAACAACACGTCGACAGGGGGTAACGCAGTCATGACCGACGTCCTTGTGTGTCGCAGGCGAGCCGCGTCTTGATGTAGGCGCGGCATTCAATCAAGGCGCGACGCAGTTGGTATTCCACGCTGCGTGGGGTGATCGACAGGCGTTCGCCAATCTCGCGGTAGGAAAGTTCGTCGACATGATAGAGCAGGAAGATCTGCCGAGTCGCTTCGGGTAACGCCAGGATGGCGTCCTGCATCAGTCGCTCCTGCTGGTAGGCGGCCAGTTGTTCGTCGGCACCGGGGTTGCCGCACGGCAGCTCTTCGCTGGGCTCGCCGGCATCCAGGCGCTCACGGCGGATGGCCTGGCGCTGGTGATCGCGCACCAGGTTGCTGGCGATGGTGAAGAGGAAGGCTGGCAGGTTGTCGATCTTCTCGCCGGAATCCAGGCGTGCCAGGCGCAGGAACGATTCCTGGGTCAGGTCGGCGGCCACCTGAGCGCTGCCGGTGCGGCGGGTGACGAAGGCTTCGAGGGCTTTCTTCTGCTCCGCGAACAGGCGCGCGATCTGCGAATTCCAGGAGGACACAGCACTACCTTGAGAAGAACCGAGGGTTCAGGAAGTGCGCACGCTAGCAGAGGATGAGATTGGCTCGCAATTGATATCTATTTTTGCTGTGACCTTTGGGGTGTCAATCAGATAGCTATCGGGGGCAAGCCCCCTCCCACAGTTGACCGAGTTCACACTGTCGAAATGTGGGAGGGGGCTTGCCCCCGATCAAAGCCACCTCGGACTTATTGGATTTCGTCAGGCTTGACGATCACCCAGTTCTTGTCCGCCGTTACCGGCAACCCTTCCTTGGCCTGCGCCGCCGCGTGCTTGGCGATCATGCCGTTGAGTTGGGTCATGTACTTGTCCTTGCGGTTGATCCACAAATGCACGCCGCCCTTGGCCACGTCTACATCGTGAAACAGCATGTAGCCATCGCTGGTCGGGGTGTCGCCACCCACCAGTACCGGCTTTTTCCATTCGTCGATGTAAGTGAGGATCGCTGCGTGCTTGCCGGCCATCCAGGTCGCCGGGGTCCACAGGTAGGGCGTGAGTTCCAGGCCGAGGTTGGCCTTCTCGTCATATTTGCCGGCGGTGATCTGTTTGCGCGCGGTGGTCAGCTCGCCGGTCTTGCGGTCCTTGAGCAGGGTGGTCACGCCGATGACGTTCTCGGGTTTGACGTTGTAGCCGTACTTCGGATCAGCGGCGACCATGCGCACCAGCTCTTCGGAAGCGGCGGTCATCACATACACCTCGATGCCGTTTTCCATCAGCTTGTTGTACAGCTCGGCCTGACCGGTGAAGACTTTCGGCGGTTGCACCTCGGACTTTTTAACCGCGTCACCTTCGAAATAGGTGACGGGCACGGGCTTGCCGGAGGCCATCAGCTCATCAACCTGCACTTTGAGTTCCTTGAGGGTGAACCCCGAGAACACCTGGGCGACCCACGGGTAGCAGACCATGTCGTCCACTTCGCAGAGGCGGTAGTAGTAGCTGAACAGACTTTCCTTATGGTCGGCGGTGTCTTTGAACGGCATAAGCTTGAGCGACGGATCAAGGCTGTCGCGGGTGATCAGGCCCTTGTTTTCCATGTAGGGCAGCAGGGACTCTTCGAGGTCATAGCGGTAGCTGGTGTTGTCCATGTCGAACACCGCGAAATTGCCCTTGTTGGCGTTGGCGGCGATCATTTTGTTCAGTTGCTCGGCGGCCGGGGCCGGCCAGTGTTTCAACTCGGTGGCGGCCATGATTGGTCCGGCAAGGCCAATGCACAGCGCGGCGGCAAACAATCTCGAAGCGAGCTTCATATGCGTTTCTCCCTGAGTGAAAAACATCGACGCTAACAAATCCCTGTGACAGTTATCGCCCGAGCACGACCGCTTGCGTCGTGATCGCGCCAACGGCATGTGCCTGGGCGTCAAAGGCTTATTCCAAAAACGACAGTCACCATTCCATATCGGTATTAAATCAATATATTTCAAGCTGTTAGGCTTTCCGGTTCGCAATCGCAGGCTCGCGCGATTGGCTGCCTTCTCAACGGAGCTTCAATGAATCTGCCCCTGATTCTCAACTTACTGGTGTTCGTGGCCCTGTTGCTGGGCCTGGCACAAACCCGTCGCACAAACTGGAGCCTGGCCAAGAAGGTGCTGTTTGCCCTCGTCCTTGGCGTGGTGTTCGGCACCGTGCTGCACACGATCTACGGTGACGGCAACCCGGTACTCAAGGCCTCCATCGGCTGGTTCGACCTGGTCGGTAACGGTTATGTGCAATTGCTGCAAATGATCGTGATCCCGCTGGTATTCGCGTCGATCCTCAGCGCCGTGGCCCGCCTGCACAACGCTTCGTCCCTGGGCAAGATCAGCTTCCTGACCATCGGCACACTACTGTTCACCACCGCGATTGCGGCGCTGATCGGCATCGCCCTGACCAACCTGTTCGGCCTTACCGCCGAAGGCCTGGTGGCCGGCACCCAGGAAATGGCGCGCCTGCAAGTGATCCAGAGCGATTACGCGGGCAAGGTCGCCGACCTGAATATCCCCCAACTGCTGCTGTCGTTCGTGCCGGCCAACCCGTTCGCCGACCTGGCCCGGGCCAAGCCGACCTCGATCATCAGCGTGGTGATTTTCGCTGCGTTCCTGGGGGTCGCGGCGCTGCAACTGCTCAAGGATGACGTGGAAAAAGGCCAGAAAGTCCTCAACGCCATCGACACCCTGCAAGCCTGGGTAATGCGTCTGGTGCGCCTGGTAATGAAGCTGACGCCGTATGGCGTATTGGCGCTGATGACCAAAGTGGTCGCCGGTTCCAACCTGCAAGACATCATCAAGCTCGGCAGTTTCGTGGTGGTGTCGTACCTGGCCCTGGGCCTGATGTTCGTGGTGCACGGCCTATTGCTGTCCCTGGCCGGGATCAACCCGCTGCGCTTCTTCCGCAAGGTGTGGCCGGTGCTGACCTTTGCCTTCACCAGCCGCTCCAGTGCGGCGGCGATCCCGCTGAGCATTGAAGCGCAGACCCGCCGCCTGGGCATCCCGCAATCCATCGCCGGGTTTGCTGCCTCGTTTGGCGCGACCATCGGCCAGAACGGTTGCGCCGGTCTTTATCCTGCGATGTTGGCGGTGATGGTCGCGCCTACCGTGGGCATCAACCCGCTGGACCCGCTGTGGATCGCGACCCTGGTGGCAATTGTGACCTTGAGTTCGGCAGGCGTTGCTGGCGTGGGCGGTGGCGCAACCTTCGCCGCGCTGATCGTACTGCCGGCCATGGGTTTGCCGGTGTCACTGGTGGCGCTGCTGATTTCCGTAGAGCCACTGATCGACATGGGCCGTACGGCGCTGAACGTGAACGGTTCGATGACGGCAGGTGCGATCACCAGCCAGGTCATGGGGCAGACGGATAAGGCGTTGTTGAATGCGGATGAGCATGCGGAATTAGCGCAAGCCTGATAGATAGCAATCGGGGGCAAGCCCCCTCCCGCACTTGACTGGGCTCACACGGTCAACATGTGGGAGGGGGCTTGCCCCCGACGCTTTTAGGCTTTTTCCCAGACTTCGAAGTTGTACGCCGGCTTATCACCTTCAGCTGGATTCTCCAGATTGGAAACCAACTTCCACTGGCCCCGATCAAACTCTGGAAACCAGGCATCCCCCTCCGGGCTCAACGCCACCCGCGTCAAATACAGGCGATCCGCCTGCTCCAGCCCCTGCGCATACAACTGCGCACCGCCAATCAGCATCAGCTCGTCAACACCTTGCGCCGTTGCCCATTCCTCAGCGCGCTCCACCGCGGCCTCCAGAGACGGAAAAACTTCCGCACCTTCCAGCGCCAGATCGGTCTGACGGCTAACCACCAGGTTCAAGCGCCCCGGCAGCGGTCGGCCCAGGGAATCCCAGGTCTTGCGCCCCATGATGATCGGCTTGCCGAGCGTGGTGGCCTTGAAGTATTTGAAATCCCCCGGCAAATGCCAGGGCATGCTGTTGTCGACGCCGATCACACGGTTTTCACCGAGAGCTGCGATCAGGCTTAAAGGGAGAGTTTTTTTCATGGCGACGAGAATACCAGAGCCCCGAGCCAGGGGTTATGCTCCAGGCTCACAAACACGACAGGACAACGCGTGACTCCTCTGCACACTCTCTGGCTGACAGAAACCGTGCGCCTGCGCGAAGAACACGCCGGCCCCCTGGAAGACCTGGAAGCCAATCGCCTGGCCCGCTCGGCAGGTGGCGATCTGCCGACGCGTATCCAGCAGCGTGCCCTGCACCTGGCCGAGCGCGATGGGCTCACGACCGCCCTCACCCGCTGGTTGCAAGGCGCACGCCTGGCGCTGGTGCTGCTGGCGGTCATCGCCGTGATCAGCGGCGCGGGCCTGGCCTTTGCCGCGCTGGGCAACGGGCTGGTCCCGGTGAATGTGTTCTGGGCCTTGGGCAGCTTGCTCGGCTTGAACCTGATCCTGCTGATCAGCTGGGCCTTGGGCCTGCTGTTTGCCGGTGAACACAGCGCCAGCCTCGGGCGACTGTGGTTATGGCTCAGCGAAAAACTCGCCCGTGACGCAAAGGCTGCGCAGTTGGCGCCTGCACTCCTGCTATTGCTGCAACGCCAGAAACTCAATCGCTGGGCCGTGGGTGTGCTGGTCAACAGCCTGTGGTTGTTGGCGTTGCTCAGCGCCCTGGTGATTCTTCTTACGCTACTCGCCACCCGCCGCTACGGCTTCGTGTGGGAAACCACCATCCTCGGCGCCGACACCTTCGTCGCCGTGACCCAGGCCCTCGGCACCCTGCCCGTGCTGATGGGCTTCAATGTGCCGAGCGTCGAGATGATCCGTGCCAGCGGCGATTCCGCGCTGAATATCGAAAGCGCCCGCCAAGCCTGGGCCGCATGGCTGGTGGGCGTGCTGCTGGTCTATGGCCTGTTGCCACGATTGATCCTCGCCCTGCTGTGCCTGTGGCGCTGGAAGCGTGGGCGCGCCGCGCTGCGCCTGGACCTCAACCTGCCCGGCTACAGCCAATTGCGCGAGCGCCTGATGCCGAGCAGCGAGCGCCTTGGGGTCAATGATGCCGCGCCCGAACAACTGCATCACGTCAGCGGCGGCGTCAGCGAACTGCAAAGCGACGGCGCGCTGCTGGTCGCCATCGAACTGGACGACCAGCATTCCTGGCCGCCCAAACTGCCGCACAACGTGAAGAACGCCGGCGTCCTCGACAGCCGCGAATCGCGTAACAAACTGCTGGAGCAACTCACGCGCTTTCCGCCCGCCCGCCTGGCCATCGCCTGCGACCCGCGCCGCTCGCCGGATCGCGGCAGCCTGGCGCTGATCGCCGAACTCGCCCGCAGCGCCACCGCCACCCGCGTATGGCTGCTGCAAGCGCCGCCCGGCCAGGCCCTGGACGCCGAACGCCTGGGCGACTGGCATGCCGCGCTGCAGCAGCTTGAATTGCCCTTTGCCAACTGCGCGCCGCTGAACTGGCTGGAGACCGGTCATGACTAAGCCCCTGAAACTCGCCGTGGTTGGCCACACCAATGTCGGCAAGACCTCGCTGCTGCGCACCCTCACGCGAGACGTCGGTTTCGGCGAAGTGTCCCATCGTCCCAGCACCACACGGCATGTGGAAGGCGCGCGCTTGTCGGTCGACGGCGAAGCCTTGCTGGAGCTGTACGACACCCCCGGCCTGGAAGACGCCATCGCCCTGCTCGACTACCTGGAACGCCTGGATCGCCCCGGCGAACGCCTCGACGGCCCGGCCCGCCTGGCGCGCTTCCTGGAAGGCAGCGAAGCGCGCCAGCGTTTCGAACAGGAAGCCAAGGTGCTGCGCCAACTGCTCGCCTCCGACGCCGGCCTGTATGTGATCGACGCTCGCGAGCCGGTACTGGCCAAGTACCGCGATGAGCTGCAAGTGCTGGCCAGCTGCGGCAAACCGTTGCTGCCGGTGCTCAACTTTGTCAGCAGCAGCGACCACCGCGAGCCGGACTGGCGCGAAGCCCTGGCCCGGCTTGGCCTGCACGCGCTGGTGCGCTTCGACAGCGTGGCACCACCGGAAAACGGCGAACGGCGCCTGTATGAAAGCCTGGCCCTGCTGTTGGAAAACGCACGACCGCAATTGGAACGGCTGATCCTGGATCAAGAGGCGCAGAGCCAGGCCCGTCAGCAAAGCGCCGCCCGGCTGATCGCCGAATTGCTGATCGACTGCGCCGCCTGCCGCCGCAGTGTGGTCACCGAAGATGAGCAACACGCCATCGGCGACCTGCGCAAAGCCGTGCGCCAACGTGAACAAAAGTGTGTGGAGGCGCTGCTCAAGCTGTTCGGCTTCCGCCCGCAGGATGCCGCCGCCAGTGACTTGCCGCTGCTGGACGGGCGCTGGGGCGACGACCTGTTCAACCCGGAAACCCTCAAGCAACTCGGCGTGCGCGTCGGTGGCGGGATCGCCGCAGGCGCGGCGGCGGGTGCTGGTGTGGATCTGTTGGTCGGCGGCCTGACCTTGGGCGCCGCCGCCCTGGCCGGTGCCATTGCCGGCGGCGCGCTGCAAACCGCGCGCAGCTATGGCAGCCGGTTGCTGGGCAAGATCAAAGGCCAGCGCGAGCTGACCGTGGACGACAGCGTATTGCGCCTGCTCGCCCTGCGCCAACGCCAGTTGCTCAAGGCCCTGGACCTGCGCGGCCATGCGGCGATGCACAGCATCAAGGTCGACACGCCTCAGGACAAGACCTGGCGCGAAGGCAAGTTGCCGGACGCGTTGCACAAAGCCCGCGCCCATCCGCAATGGTCGTCGCTCAACCCTCACCCCAAGCTCAGCCAGGCGGAGCGCCAGGAACAGGTCGAAGCACTGGCCCGGCGCCTCGACGAAACCTAAGCCGCCAGCACTTGCCGCGCCTTGGCCTTGAGCACCTCGAGGTCGAGCACCGGCACGTGCATTGCCTTGGCCTGTTCGTCCCAATGGCGCATGCGCAGGCTGATCTCGCAGAGCGGGTCTTGCTCAAACGCCCGCGCTTCTTCCTGGGTCATTACACCGCCCTGGTACCCGAGCGTACGGCGACTGGCTTCGCTCAGGCAGGCGTAATAGTCCGGCTGGCTGAAGGTCAGGTAGCGCTTGGCTTGCACGTGATATTCCACCAGCTTGGCCATGCGCTCGCTGAAGCCTGCACGACGCAGGTAATCGGCGCCGAGCCGCTCATGGCTGACCACGCCATAGCCGCCCATGTTGTCGTTGCCCTCGCCGCACAGGTGCCCGATATCGTGGAAAAACGCCGCCAGCACCACTTCATCATCGAAGCCTTCGGCCATGGCCAACTGCGCCGCCTGGGACATGTGCTCGATCTGCGACACCGGCTCGCCAATGTAATCCGCCGTGCCGTGTTGCTCGTACAAGCCGAAGACTTCGTCGATGGTCTGTTCAGAGGTCATCACGCCGACCCCCACAAGGTTGTGATATTGCGTTCGGCCATCGCCGGCCCCACGCTCATGCCCACACCGGTGTGCATCAACGCTGCACTCACACCCGGCGCCGCTCGCAGGAACGAAAACGGCGCCGGCCCGCGCGAGCCGTACACACCCTGCCAGCGCTCCACCACCTGGATCTTGCAGCCCAGGGTCTGCTCGGCCAACTCGATCATCCAGTCATCCACCTGCTCGGCATTGAACGGCGATGCATCGCTGCCGTAGTCATGGGAGTCACCGATGATCAGTTCGCCATGGGGCGTGGGGCTGATCAGCAAATGGATGCCGTGTTCGTGCAGGTGTGGCGCTTCACGCAGGATCTGCGCCTGGATCGGCGGCGCTTCCGGGAGATCGGCGAAAGCGCCGTAGTGCACGCAGCTCAAGCCGGTGAGCAAGGCGTGTTGCAGGTTCAGGTTCACCGCTGGCCGCGCGCGCAGCATTTGCAGGCGACAGATGCTCGGGTTGAGTTCGGCCATCGCTTCGGCCAGCAGGGTCTGGTAGTCGTGGCCGGAGCACACGATGATCTGTTCAGCGCGAAAGCTGCCTGCCGTGCTGTGCAACTGGCCCGGTTCGACGTCGCGCACCAGGGTGGAGAAGTAGAACTCCACGTTCAGCTCTTGCGCCAGGTAGTTGATCAGCGCCGGGATCGCTTCACGCGAATACAACTGCTGGTCATCCTTGCCGTGCAACGCGGCGCGGTGATGGCGGAACTGGCCGCCGTACAGGTCCTTCATCGCGGAGCCTTGCAGCAACTCGACGTGGTAGCCGTGCTCCTGCGCACGGCCAGCGCAGAACGCTTCCAGTAGATGCTCTTCGGCTTCGGTACGGGCGAACAGGTATGAGCCGTTGCGCTTGAGTTGCAGCCCGGCCACCTGCGCCCAATGGCCCCAGATTTCGCGGCTTTCTCGCGCCAGGTCGAGCATCGGCCCAGGTGGTTGACCGGTCACCAGGGCCTGGCCGAAGTTGCGCACCGAGGCGCCCAGCGGCGTGGCGCTGCGTTCGAAGACCTTGACCTTGAGGCCGCGCCTGGCGGCGGCAAAGGCGTGAGACAGGCCGAGGATGCCGGCGCCGATGATCAGCAGGTCGCTGTGGTGTGTCATATCGTGATGTCCTGTTTTGCAGACCGCCATCGGGGGCAAGCCCCCTCCCACACTTGAAAGTGTTCACAGTTCAAAATGTGGGAGGGGGCTTGCCCCCGATAAGGCCAGTAGCCCTAACGAAAAACCTTACTGACCGGCAACCTTCTCCGATTTGCCGTCATAGCGCTTGCGCCACTCGGTCAAGATGCTGTCGCGGTTCTTCGACGCCCAGGCAAAGTCGTTCTTGATCAAGCGCTGCTCGTAGTCGGCCGGCAATTCGGTCTGCGGCTTGGCGATACCCGGCTGGGCGAGCACGGCAAAGTTGTCCTTGTACAGGCCCATGGCCGCCGGGCTGGCGGAGAAGTCAGCGAGCTTCTGCGCGGCGTCCTTGTGCGCGGTGCCTTTGATCACGGCGGTGGCTTCGATGTCCCAGCCCAGGCCTTCCTTCGGCAGGATGATGTCCAACGGCGCGCCCTGGCGCTTGAGTTGTACTGCTGGGTATTCAAACGAAATGCCGATCGGGAATTCACCGGAAGCGGCCAGCTTGCACGGCTTGGAACCGGAGTGAACGTACTGGCCGATGTTCTGGTGCAGGTCGTCCATGTACTGCCAGCCCTGCTTCTCGCCAAAGGTCTGCAACCAGGCGCTGACGTCGAGGAAACCGGTGCCGGACGAGGCAGGGTTAGGCATGACGATCTTGCCCTTGTACTCAGGCTTGGTCAGGTCCTGCCAGCTCACCGGCTTGGTCAGCCCCTGTTTCTCGGCTTCGACGGTGTTGAAGCAGATGGTCGCGGCCCATATGTCCATGCCGACCCAGGCCGGAGGGTTGGCGGCGTCGCGGTAGTGCTTGCCGATCTTGTCCAGGTCCTTCGGCGCGTAGTTGTCCAGCATACCTTGCTGGTCGAGGATCGCCAGGCTGGACGCGGCCAGGCCCCAGACTGCGTCAGCTTGCGGGCGGTCTTTCTCGGCCAGCAGCTTGGCGGTGATGATGCCGGTGGAATCGCGCACCCACTTGATCTCGACGTCGGGGTTAGCCTGTTCGAAGGCCTTTTTGTAGGTCTTCAATTGCTCGGCTTCGAGGGCCGTGTACACGGTCAACTCGGTTTTCGCGGCAAAGGCATTCACGCTGAATGCCGTGAGTACCGCCGCGACCAGCGCCAGGGGCTTGAACATGGAACACCTCCTTCAGGATTATTGGCCGGGCGCGGTCTGGCGCCAGGCTTGGGAGCGGCGCAGTGCGCCACGTGAGGCCCACGCCAGCAGCAGCGAGACGCCGGCCGACGTGAACAGGATCAGGGTCGACATCGCCGCCGCACCGCCCACGTTGCCGGCGTCGTCCATGTTCAACACGGCGACGGCGGCGAGGATGGTGTCGGGGCTGTAGAGGAAGATCGCGGCGGACACGGTGGTCATCGCCGACACGAACAGGTAGCGCACGATATCCAGCAGCGCCGGCAGGCAGATCGGTACCGTCACTTTCAGGTAATGCCGGTACAGCGGTGCCTTGAGGGACAGCGCGGCGGCTTCGAACTCGGCGTCCAGCTGACGCAGCGCCGTGGTGGCGGTCATCTGGGCGGTGGTCAAATAGTGCGCAATGGTGCACACCACCAGCAGGGTCATGGTCCCGTAGAACACATGCAGCGGGTTGCCGTTAAGGTTGAAAAAGAACACGTAGCCCAGGCCTAGTACCAGGCCCGGCACGGCCATCGGCACGAAGCTGAGCATGCGCAGGGCCAGGTTTAGGCCCTTCTGGCCCTTGGTTTTTTCCATCAGGTAGGCGCCGGTGAAGATCAGCGCGCTGCCGATCAATGCGGTGCACAGGGCCAGGGTCAGGCTGTTGCGATAGGCCAGCCAGCCGCCGCCGGCCGTGTCTTCGAACTGGTAATGGTTGAGGGACAGCGACAGGTTGTACGGCCAGAATTTAACCAGCGAGGAGTACACCGCCATGCCGAACACCAGCAGCAACACCGCGCAGATCAGCAGCACGATGGCCAGGTAACAGGCGTCTCTCAGGCGCGAGGGCACCGGTTGAAACACTTGTGCACGGCCGCTCATCGAATCGCCGTGACGACGGCGCAGCCAGGCATCCACCCCAAAGCTGAGCAGCGCCGGCAGCAGCAACACCATGCCGATCAGCGCACCGCGCCCGAACTGCTGCTGGCCGACCACGGCCTTGTAGGCTTCCAGGGCCAGCACCTGATAATCGCCCCCCACCACCACGGGCACGCCGAAGTCGGTGATGGTCAGGGTGAACACCAGGCAAAACGCGGCGAACACCGCCTGGCGCGTGGCCGGCCAGGTGATGCTGCGAAACGCCCGGGCCGGGCTGGCGCCCATGCTGGAGGCGGCATCGAACAGGCGTGCATCCGCCAGGGACAACGCCGACAGCAGAATCATCAAGGCATGTGGGAAGGTGTAGATCACCTCCCCCAGCACAATGCCCCAGAAACCGTAGATATTCTCCGAGAGCAACCCACGCAGCATGCCCTGGTTGCCAAACAGGTAGACCAGCGCAATGCCCGGCAGCATCGACGGCGCCATCAGCGGCAGCAGCGACATACCGCGCCAGATCGCCTTGCCGGGAATCAAGGTGCGTTGCAGGGCGTAGGCAAACAGGTAAGCCAGCGGTACGACGATGGCTGCCACGCTCAGGGACACTTTCAGGCTATTGCCCAGCAGCCAGTGGAAGTTGGCGCTGGTCACCAGCTCCCGCGCCGCCAACAGGCCACCGCCCTGCCCGGCCTCGCTGCTGAAACCGCGCCAGAAGATCGCCAGCAACGGCATCAATACAGCGATACCCAACAGCAACAGCCACAGCAGTTTGCCGCCGACGACGAAAATTCTGTCGCCGGTTTCGGCGCGGGAAACCTGGCGTGGCAGCGTCATGACAGCGGCCATCTCAGGCAAACACCTGCAGGCTGCGCGGCGGCAAGGCCACCCAGATGTCCTGGGCGCCCAGGCGCGGCATGGCTTCCGGGG
The DNA here is from genome assembly GCF_023169845.1 of Pseudomonas sp. CYM-20-01. Classification (NCBI taxonomy): domain Bacteria; kingdom Pseudomonadati; phylum Pseudomonadota; class Gammaproteobacteria; order Pseudomonadales; family Pseudomonadaceae; genus Pseudomonas; species Pseudomonas sp. CYM-20-01. The sequence continues at coordinate 6,537,847 of NZ_AP025169.1, forward strand.
CCAGTTCGGCGAGCAGCGGGTGGCCGGGCAATTGCTCCAGTTCAAAGCTCATGCGGCAGCGGTTGCCAAGGAAGGTGATCTCGCGCACCTTGGCCGGGAACAGGTTTTCTTCATGCACCGGCGGGTTGACGCTGATCGCCTCCGGACGGCAGAACAGGCGGCCCGACTTGGCCACGCCAGCATCGTCGGCCAGGCGCATGTTCATCCCGCCGACCTGGGCGTGACTGGCACTGTTGCGGCTGAACGGCAGCCAATTGCCCTGGCCGACAAACTCCGCCACGAACGGCGTGGCCGGGCGGTCGTAGATCTCCTGGGGCGTGGCGTATTGCTCGACCTCGCCGTTGTTCATCACGGCGATGCGGTCGGCCATCAGCATGGCTTCGTCCTGATTGTGGGTGACCATCAGCGTGGTGATGCCCAGGCGCCGTTGCAGTTGGCGCAGCTCGGTGCACAGATGCTCACGCACGCGGGCGTCGAGGGCCGACATCGGTTCGTCCAGCAATAACAATGAAGGCGCGGGCGCCAAGGCACGCGCCAAAGCGACGCGCTGCTGCTGGCCGCCAGACAGCTGGCCGGGGTATTTCTTTTCGCTGCCGACCAGGCCGACCAGTTCGAGCATCTGGCCAACACGCTGGCGCACTTCATCACGACCACTGCCGGTGAGGCCGTAGCCGATGTTCGCTTCGACGGTGAGGTTGGGAAACAACGCGTAGGACTGGAACAGGATGCCGTAGTCCCGCGCCTGGGGCGGCAGCCGGGACACATCGCGGTTGCCCAGGTAAAGCTCGCCACTGTCCTGGCGTTCCAGGCCGGCGATGCAGCGCAGCAAGGTGGTCTTGCCGCAACCGGACGGGCCCAGCAGGCACACCAGCTCGCCGGCGGCGACGTCCAGCGATACGTTATCCAGCGCGGTAAACGCGCCGAAGCGTTTCTGGATACCACGCACCTTCATGGGCGCGCCGGGTTGGGTCAGGGCTGTGTTCATGCAAGGCACCTCATCGAACGGATGAAGGCCATGCTAGGCAGGCAATGCGTCCCTCATGTGGCAGAAAGGCAAAACCCGGTGATAGTGGTATTGGTGGATTTGGGTAGGGCTCTCAGCGCTGAGTTGCCTGGTCTATCACTATCGGGGGCAAGCCCCCTCCCACATTAGACCCCGTTCTCATGTTGGAACTCGGTCAAGTGTGGGAGGGGGCTTGCCCCCGATTGGCCCTCAAGGCGATCACCACGCTTCAGAGCGGCGACATTTCCTGCGCCAACCCCAGAAACGCCGCCGGCAGGCGAGCACTTTTCCGCTCCTTGAGGCAGTAGAGGTACTCCGGAATCTGCGGCGCGTTCTCGAACGTCAGCACGCGCAATTGCGGGTCATGGGGCACTTCCTGGCGGGCGATGATGCTGATGCCAATGTTGCGCAGCACCGCTTCACGAATCGACTCGCGGCTGCCGATTTCCAGCAGCGGTCCGAAGCTCACACCTGCGCTCTGCAACAGTTCTTCGGTCAAACGTCGCGTGGTAGAGCCCGCCTCACGCATCAACAGCGTGTGCCCGGCCAATGCGTTGAGCGGCACATGGTCGAGCTTGGCCAACGGATGGTTGCGATGCACCGCCAGCACCAGCGGGTCGGTGCCCAGCACACGACGAATCAGGCGTGGGTCTTCCAGCAGTTGCGAGGAGGCGGCGACGTCGACACGGTAATCGTCCAAGGCTTCTAGCACTTGTTGGGAGTTACCGATTTCCACCGACACTTCCACTTGCGGCAGGCGTTCACGAAAGGCTTTGACCAGATCGAGGATGTAGTACGGTGCCGTGGCGGCAATCCTCAGTGCACCCTGGACCTGGCCATTGTTGCGTAGAAAAAATTCGATGTCGGCTTCTTGCTGCAACAGCGCCTTGACCATCGGCAGCAGCCGCGCGCCCTCGTCGCTGACGGTGAGGCGACGGCCGCCACGGTAGAACAGCTCAACACCGTATTGGCTTTCCAGGTTACGGATCTGGGTGGTGACCGTGGGTTGGCTCAGGCCGAGTTTTTTCGCCGCCTGGGTAATGCTGCCCAGGCGGGCGACCATGAAAAAAGCCTTCAACTCGGCACTCAGCACACCACCCTCTCATCGTTTATTTGCGCAACAGGCGCAGGCCATTGAACACCACCAGCAGGCTCACGCCCATGTCGGCGAACACCGCCATCCACATGGTGGCCATGCCCAGGAAGGTGACCGCGAGGAAGATCGCCTTGATCACCAATGCCAGGGCGATGTTCTGCTTGAGGATACTCGACGTTTGCCGCGACAGACGAATGAAAGCCGGAATCTTGCGCAGGTCATCGTCCATCAAGGCCACATCAGCGGTCTCGATGGCCGTGTCAGTACCCGCTGCGGCCATGGCAAAACCGATCTCGGCGCGAGCCAGGGCCGGAGCGTCGTTGATGCCGTCGCCAACCATGCCAACGCGGTGACCTTGGCCGTAGAGGGTTTCGATGGCTTGCAGCTTGTCGGTCGGCAACAGGTCACCCTGGGTCTGGTCGATGCCGACCTGGGTGGCAATCGCCTGGGCGGTGTGGGTGTTGTCACCGGTAAGCATCAGGGTCTTGATGCCCAGCTCGTGCAACTGCTGGATGGCTTCGCGGCTGCTGTCCTTGACCGTGTCGGCCACGGCGAACAGCGCCAGCGGGCCGGATTTGTCGAGCAGCAACACCACGGATTTGCCTTGTTTTTCCAGGGCGAAGAGTTTCTCTTCCAGCTCCGGCGAGCACAGGCCCAGGTCTTCCACCAGTCGGTGGTTGCCCAGGTGGTAGGTTTCGCCGTTGATCTCGCCACGCACGCCGCGACCGGCCAGGGCCACGAAGTTATCCACAACGTGGGTGGGCAGGTTTTTATCCACAGCCGCGTTGGCGATGGCCAGCGACACCGGGTGATCGGAACGCCCCGCCAGGCTGGCGGCCAGCGCCGGTGCGCTGTCTTCGACGTTGGGGAACAGCGCCAGGTAGTCGGTTTGCACCGGTTTGCCGTGGGTGATGGTGCCGGTCTTGTCGAGGGCCAGGTAGTCGAGCTTGTAACCCCCCTCCAGATACACGCCGCCCTTGATCAGGATGCCTTTGCGCGCCGCTGCCGCGAGGCCGCTGACGATGGTCACCGGGGTGGAAATCACCAATGCACACGGGCAGGCGACCACCAGCAGCACCAGGGCACGGTAGATCCAGTCGAACCAGGCGCCGGCCATGAACAGCGGTGGGATCAACGCCACGCCCAGCGCAAACAGGAACACCGCCGGGGTGTAGATCTTCGAGAAGCTGTCGACGAAGCGCTGGGTCGGTGCCCGGGCGCCCTGGGCCTGCTCCACCGCGTGAATGATGCGCGCCAGGGTGGAGTTGTTGGCGGCGGCAGTGACTTTATATTCCAGGGAGCCAGCCTGGTTGATGGTGCCGGCGAAGACTTTGTCGCCCACGGTCTTTTCAATCGGCAGGCTTTCACCAGTGATCGGCGCCTGGTCGATGGTGGATTGGCCAGCGGTGACTTCGCCGTCCAGGCCGATGCGCTCGCCAGGCTTTACCCGCACGATGGCGCCAAGATCGATACTCTTGACCTCTTGTTCAGCCCAAGACCCATCAGCCTGTTGCACGGTGGCCTGCTCGGGCGTCATCTGCATCAAGCCGCTGATGGCATTGCGCGCACGGTCCAGGGATTTGGCTTCGATCAACTCGGCCACGGTGAACAGGAACATCACCATCGCCGCTTCCGGCCACTGGCCGATCAGGATCGCTCCGGTTACCGCGATGCTCATCAGGGCATTGATGTTCAGGTTGAGGTTTTTCAGGGCAATCCAGCCCTTTTTATAGGTGGTGAGGCCGCCGCTGAGGATCGACACCAGCGCCACGATGGCAATCACCCAGGTCGGCGCGGCGTTAGTGAAGTGCAGCACTTCCGCCGCCAACGCGCCGATGCCGGACAACGCCAGCGGCCACCAATGTTTCTTGGCGGGCGGTTCGGCGGCGGGGGTGCCTTCTTCGATGGGATCGGCCTGCATGCCCAAGGACTTGATGGCGTCGATGATCGGCGCGGTACTCGGCAGGTCGTGGGTGACGCCGAGGATGCGGTTGATCAGGTTGAATTCCAGCTGCTGCACACCCGCAAGCTTGCCCAGTTTGTTCTGGATCAGCGTCTGCTCGGTGGGGCAGTCCATGGCTTCGATGCGGAAGGTGCTCAGCCGCGAACCGGCGGTGGGCGCTTCGCTCAATTGCACCAATGCCGGGGCCGGCGTGCCGGAGCAGCAGGAGCCGCCGTGGCCGTGGTCATGCACAGGGGTCAATTTCTTCGGGCCATGATCATGGTCGTGATCGTGCTTGTGCGGGGTGTGGATGGAATCGCTCATTCTGTCGCGTCCGTAAAGGTGCCTGTTGCCAAGTAAAGACCCTGTAGCCACTATAGGGTCAAGCACCCATTTGGAGATTGTTGCGATGAAGATCGGCGAACTGGCCAAACTGACCGACTGCCCGGTGGAAACCATCCGTTACTACGAGAAGGAAGGCCTGCTGCCGCCCCCGGCGCGCACCGACGCCAACTACCGCGTATACACCCAGGCACACACCGAGCGGCTGGTGTTTATCCGCAACTGCCGCAGCCTGGACATGACCCTGGAAGAAATCCGCAGCCTGCTGGGCCTACGGGACAGCCCACAGGACCAGTGCGAAAACGTGAATGCGTTGATCGACGAACACATCCACCATGTGAAGGCGCGGATCGATGGGCTGTTGGCGTTGCAGGAGCAATTGCTGGACTTGCGCCAACGCTGTGGCGGCGGGGATCAGTGCGGGATTCTGCAGCGGCTGGAAGTCAGCGGCAGTGTGTTGGCCAGTGAGGCTGAGCCTTCCCATGTGGGCAGAAGCCACGGCCATTAACTCAAACGAAGACGGTTCAAATGTGGGAGGGGGCTTGCCCCCGATGGGGAGTTCCAGCCACCCAATACTTAGCTGATCCACCGCTATCGGGGGCAAGCCCCCTCCCACACAAGCCACACCTTAAGACCAGGACAGCCTTCAGATCGCGACGTCGGCCTTGATGCTTGGGTCGGCGTCGTAGCCCACGATCTCGAAGTCTTCGAACTTATAGTCGTAGATCGACGCAGGTTTGCGCTTGATCACCAGCTCCGGCAGCTTCTTCGGCGTGCGCGCCAACTGGGTGCGGATCTGTTCCATATGGTTGCTGTAGGCGTGGGTGTCGCCGGTGGTGACGATGATCTCGTGGGGGATCAGGTCGCACTGCTGGGCCAGCATATGGGTGAGCAAGGCCAGCGCGGCGGTGTTGTACGGCAGGCCGAGGAATACATCGGAGCTGCGGATGTACAACTGCATCGACAGGTGACCGTCGTGCACGAACGCCTGGTACAGCAGGTGGCACGGTGGTAGGGCTTGTTTGCCGTTGCGCGCGTTTTCCTGCGGGCTCTGGGTTTCGTCGGGCAGGTACTCGACGTTCCAGCCGTGGAACAGGATGCGGCGGCTGTTGGGGTTGGTCTTGAGGGTGTGGACCATGTAGTCGATCTGGTTGATCGTGCCGCCGTCCTTGGTTGGCCAGGCCGTCCACTGCTCGCCGTACACCGGGCCGAGGTCACCCTCTTCGGTGGCCCATTCGTCCCAGATGCGCACGCCGTTTTCGTTGAGCCACTTGATGTTGGTGTTGCCGCTCAACATCCAGATCAGTTCATTGGCGATACTTTTGAAGTGAAGCTTCTTGGTGGTCAGCAGCGGGAAGCCGTCGGCCAAGTTATGCCGATACTGACGGGCAAACACGGCCTTGGTGCCGGTGCCGGTGCGATCGCCCTTGGTCAATCCATTGGTCACGACGTCGTTCAGTAGTTCGAGATATTGCTTCATGTGGGTACCCGTATCGTTGAAGCCCAGGCCAGATAAAGACCTGGGCATTCGAATTTAAAGCGCGGTGTTCTTCAGAGGTTGCGGGCGGTTGTACGCCCACCACAGCAGGCCCAGGCCGCCGATGATCATCGGCAGGCTGAGGATCTGGCCCATGGTCACCCAACCGAACGCCAGATAGCCCAGCTGCGCATCCGGTACGCGCACAAACTCGACGATAAAGCGGAAGATCCCGTAGAACAGCGCGAACATGCCGGAAACCGCCATGGTCGGGCGCGGTTTGCGCGAGAAAATGTAGAGAATAAGGAACAGTGCCACGCCTTCCAACGCGAACTGGTAAAGCTGCGACGGGTGGCGCGGCAATTGCGCCGGGTCGCTGAACGGCGGGAACACCATGGCCCACGGTACGTCGGTCGGCTTGCCCCACAACTCGGCGTTGATGAAGTTGCCGATACGCCCGGCGCCCAGGCCGATCGGCACCATCGGCGCAACGAAGTCCATCAGTTGGAAGAACGACTTGCCGTTACGGCGACCGAACCACCAGGCGGCGATCATCACACCGATGAACCCACCGTGGAACGCCATGCCGCCCTTCCACACTTCGAAGATCAGTGTCGGGTTGGCGATGTACGCCGAAAGGTCGTAGAACAGCACATAGCCGAGTCGCCCGCCGACGATCACTCCCATCGACAGCCAGAAAATCAGGTCGGAGAGTTTCTCCTTGGTCCAGGTCGGGTCGAACCGGTTCAGGCGTCGAGAGGCCAGAAACCAGGCACCGCCGATGCCGATCAGGTACATCAACCCGTACCAGTGGATTTTCAGCGGACCGATGGCCAGGGCCACCGGGTCGATCTGCGGGTAAGGCAGCATTGCGACTCCTCGTTAAATCATTCGTTAGGCGTGCGGACCATGCCGGTGTGCGATTAAGCCTGCGTTACAGCCGCTGTTTCAAATTAAGAAGTTCACACGCACCGAAACGCCAGGCATGTTAACGGATGGAAGGCGTGCCGCCCAACTTCGATACGATGGAACGCCTGCCGCTGTATGAGTAGAGTGACAAAAAACACAAAAGGGATCGCCTGATGTGCCTGATTGTTTTTGCCTGGCGGCCGGGCCACGCCCAGCCGCTGATCGTCGCCGCCAACCGTGACGAGTTCTACGCCCGCCCCAGCCTGCCGCTGGCCCAGTGGCCGGATGCGCCAGAGGTGTACGCCGGTCGTGACCAGGAAGCCGGTGGCACCTGGCTGGGCGTGAATGCCGATGGGCGCTTTGCCGCCCTGACCAATATCCGTGATCCGCACCAGCCACCGGCCCGTAAGTCACGGGGGGAGCTGGTTGCGCGATTTCTCAATGGCTCGCTGCCGATTGATGAGTATTTAGCCGACGTTAACGGCCGTTCAATTGAATATGCCGGGTTTAACCTGCTGGTGGGCACGCGGGATGAGTTGTGGCATTACAACGCCAACCATACCGAGCCGACGCGGCTGGCGGCCGGGGTGTATGGATTATCCAATGCGGGGCTGGATACGCCGTGGCCCAAGTTGCTCAAGGCCAAGGCGGCGTTGGGCGCGGTGCTGGATGATCCGCAACCAGAGGCGTTGTTGGATATTTTGAGTGACCCACAGACCGCGCCGTTTGCGGACTTGCCGGACACCGGGGTGGGCTTGGCGACGGAGAGCCTGCTGTCGAGCGTGTTTATTGCCAGCCCGAGTTACGGCACGCGGGCGAGCACAGCGCTGATAGTGAATGCCGACGGAACGCGGCGGATGGTGGAGCGCAGTTTTGGGCCGCATGGTGGGCGGCTGGGCGAAGTCGAAATCAACCTATAACCACACCGAAACCCAATGTGGGAGGGGCAAGCCCCCTCCCACATTTTTAAAGGGTTTTGGCAGAAGCCGGGTTGATCATCCGCGTCAGCCCCAGGTTCTTCAGGGCCAACTGCAACGAGCTGTGGATAACTTGCGGGTTGTCGATAGTCATCAACTCCGCCAGCAGCTCCTTGGCCATGCTCAGTTCCACCTGGCGCAGCATCCATTTCACCTTCGGCAAGTTGGTGGCGTTCATCGACAGGCTGTCAAAGCCCATCGCCATCAACAACACTGCCGCCGCCGGGTCACCAGCCATTTCGCCGCAGATGCTCACCGGCTTGCCTTCGGCATGGGCGTCGCGCACCACATGTTGCAGGGCTTGCAGCACCGCCGGGTGCAGGTAGTCGTAGAGGTCGGCAACCCGTGGGTTGTTACGGTCCACGGCCAATAGGTATTGGGTCAGGTCGTTGGAACCCACTGACAGGAAGTCCACCTGCCGTGCCAGTTCCTTGGCCTGGTACACCGCCGCCGGGATTTCGATCATCACACCAATCGGCGGCATCGGTACGTCGGCGCCTTCGTCGCGTACTTCGCCCCAGGCGCGGTGGATAAGATGCAACGCCTCTTCCAGCTCATGGGTGCCTGAAATCATTGGCAGCAGGATGCGCAGGTTGTTCAGACCTTCGCTGGCCTTGAGCATGGCGCGGGTCTGTACCAGGAAGATTTCCGGGTGGTCGAGGGTGACGCGAATGCCACGCCAGCCGAGGAACGGGTTGTCTTCTTTGATCGGGAAATACGACAGTGACTTGTCGCCGCCGATGTCCAGGCTGCGCATAGTCACCGGCAACGGGTGGAAGGCCTGCAGTTGCTCGCGATAGATCGCCAGCTGCTCCTTCTCACTCGGGAAGCGCTGGTTGATCATGAACGGCACTTCGGTGCGGTACAGCCCCACCCCTTCGGCGCCGCGCTGTTGCGCACGGGCCACGTCGGCGAGCAGGCCGGTATTCACCAGCAACGGCACACGGTGACCATCGGTGGTCACGCATGGCAACTCGCGCAATGAATCGAGGCCCAGCGCCAGTTGCTTCTCTTCCTCAACCACTTCGGCGTATTGCTTGCGCAGCACTTCACTGGGGTTGGTGAACACTTCACCGCGATGACCATCGACGATCATGTCGATACCATCCACCTTGGAATACGGCAGGTCCACCAGGCCCATCACCGTCGGGATGCCCATGGCCCGGGCCAGGATCGCGACGTGGGAGTTACCCGAACCCAGCACCGAGACCAGGCCAACCAGTTTGCCTTCTGGCACTTCGCCAAGCATGGTGGCGGTCAGCTCTTCGCTGATCAGGATGGTGTTGTCGGGGTAGACCAGGTTGGTGGTGCGATCTTCCTGCAGGTACGCCAGCAGACGGCGACCGAGGTCGCGCACATCCGAGGCCCGTTCGCGCAGGTAGGCGTCGTCCATCAGTTCGAAACGGTTGACGTGATCGGTGACCACCTGGCGCAGCGCGCCCTGGGCCCACTGGCCGGTCTTGATCACGGTCTTGACTTCATTACCCAGCGACGCGTCGTCAAGCATCATCTGGTACACGTCGAACAGCGCGCGCTCTTCGGGGCGCAGTTGGGTGGCCAGCTTGGTCGACAGGTTGCGCATGTCGGCGCGCACGCCTTCCAGGGCGGTCTTGAACAGTTTGATTTCAGCGTCGATGTCGGTGACGGTCTTGTCCGGCACCACGTCCAGATCCGCCGGCGGCAGCATGACCACCGCCGTACCGACCGCAGCGCCTGGCGAACCGGGTACACCAACGAACTTGGCTTCCTGGATACCCTTGCCTTCGCGCCCCAGGCCGCGAATCGAGCCGGTGGCTTCGGCGTGGGCGATAACCCCGGCGAGTTGCGCGCTCATGGTCACGAGGAAGGCTTCTTCACCTTCGTCGAATTGGCGACGTTCTTTCTGCTGGATGACCAACACGCCGACGACGCGGCGGTGGTGAATGATCGGCGCACCGAGGAACGAGGCGTAACGCTCTTCACCGGTTTCGGCAAAGTAGCGATAACGCGGGTGATCGGCCGCGTTTTCAAGGTTCAGGGGTTCTTCACGCGTCCCCACCAGGCCCACCAGACCTTCATTGGGCGCCATGCTGACCTTGCCGATGGAGCGCTTGTTCAAGCCCTCCGTGGCCATCAGCACAAAACGGTTGGTCTCGGGGTCCAGCAGGTAAACCGAGCAGACCTGGCTGCCCATGGCTTCCTTGACGCGCAACACAATAATCCCCAACGCCGCCTTGAGATCCTTGGCGGAGTTAACTTCCTGGACGATCTTGCGCAGCGTATTGAGCATGGCTCGGGGTCGAACTCCGTCGTCAGTCGCGCGCTAAAAGGCGCGGGGCAAGCTCTTTGAGCGCGCGACGATAAACCTCGCGCTTGAATGTCACCACCTGGCCCAACGGATACCAATAGCTGACCCAGCGCCAGCCATCGAACTCCGGTTTACCGGTCAAATCCATCCGCACCCGCTGCTCGTTGGAGATCAGGCGCAGGAGAAACCATTTCTGCTTCTGGCCGATGCACAGCGGTTGGCTGTGGGTACGCACCAGGCGTTGCGGCAAACGATAGCGCAACCAGCCACGGGTACAGGCCAGAATTTGCACATCTTCGCGCTCAAGGCCGACTTCTTCGTTCAACTCGCGGTACAAGGCGTCTTCAGGGGTCTCGTCGGGGTTGATTCCACCTTGAGGAAACTGCCAGGCATCTTGGTTGATTCGGCGAGCCCATAGCACCTGTCCGGCATCATTCGTAAGAATAATCCCGACATTAGGACGGAAACCATCGGGGTCGATCACGGCAACAACCTCGCAAACGCATGTCGCCGCATTGTTCCACAAAGGTTGATGAAGCGGCAACGAGGCTTCGTACCTTATGTGCACTCTTGTGAAAAGACCGTATTCTGGACGCCTTTTTACAGACTTTTCAGCGAGTAACTGCAATGCGCCTGGCTTTATTCGACTTGGACAACACCCTTCTCGGCGGTGACAGCGATCACGCCTGGGGCGATTACCTCTGTGAACGCGGGATTCTCGACCCGGTGGCCTACAAGGCCCGCAACGACGAGTTTTACCAGGACTACCTGGCCGGCAAGCTGGACAATGCCGCCTACCTGAACTTCTGCCTGGAGATCCTCGGCCGCACCGAGATGGCCCAGCTGGACGAGTGGCACAACGACTATATGCGCGACTGCATCGAGCCGATCATGCTGCCGCTGGCCATTGAGCTGCTGGCCAAGCACCGCGCCGCCGGTGATACGCTGGTGATCATCACCGCCACCAACCGTTTCGTCACCGCGCCAATTGCCGCACGCCTGGGCGTTGAAACCTTGATCGCCACCGAGTGCGAGATGGAAAACGGCCGCTACACCGGGCGCAGCACCGATGTGCCGTGCTTCCGTGAAGGCAAGGTGACGCGCTTGAACCGCTGGCTGGAAGAAACCGGGTACAGCCTTGAAGACAGCTACTTCTATAGCGACTCGATGAACGACTTGCCGCTGCTGGAGAAAGTGACTCACCCGGTGGCGGTGGATCCGGATCCGAATCTGCGGGCCGAGGCCGAGAAACGCGGGTGGCCGGTAATCACGCTGCGCAGCTGATGAAGCCATCGGGGGCAAGCCCCCTCCCACACTTGATCGGGTTCACACGGTCAAAATGTGGGAGGGGGCTTGCCCCCGATGCAGACGACTCGGTCCAAAGCCTTAAACCGGCTTGGCGCCCATCAGACCGGCAATCGCCACAAACCCCACCAGACTGACCACCGCCAGCACCAGCGTGAAGTTCAGGCTACCGCCCTCGCCTTTGCCCAGGCGATTGAGCCGCGCCACCAGCCAGAACCAGGCCAGCGCCGCCACGGTATAGAGGATGCTGGAGCCCAGGATCCAGGTCTGGCCCAGCGGCCAGCCCACCAGGTGCACCAGCCACCAGCCGGTAAACGGCATGCTGACCACGCATACGCCCATCAGCAACCAAACAAAGGCCCACGGGCGTTGCACGGTCGCCGCCGGGCCGGCGCTGCGTTTGCGCCAGGCCAGCAGCGCCAGGCCAAGGCCACTGAGCAGCAACACCACGGTGGCTGCCATGTGGATAACTTTCAGGGTGGTCAGGGTTTCCATGTGTCGTTTTCCTTAAAGGCCGCCCCCTCAGCGTAGTCGCTCAACCGAGGAACAGTTTGTAGGCCGGGTTATGGCTTTCATCCCAGTACGGGTAGCCGATGGCTTCCAGGGCGGCCGGTACCAGGTGACGTTCATCCGCCGGCACTTGCAGCCCGGCGACCACACGGCCGTCTGCTGCGCCGTGGTTGCGATAGTGGAACATCGAGATGTTCCAGCGCCCGCCCAATTTGTTAAGAAAGTTGAACAACGCCCCCGGACGCTCCGGAAACTCGAAGCGCAACACCACTTCATCGCTGACCTTGGCAGCGTGCCCGCCGACCATATGACGGATATGCAACTTGGCCAGTTCGTTCTCGGTCAGGTCCAGCACCGGGAACCCCTGGCGGGTCAGGCTGGCGATCAGGGCACTGCGCGGATCATTTTCCGGATGGGTCTGCACGCCGACAAAGATGTGCGCCTCGCTGCCGGAGTGGTAGCGATAGTTGAATTCGGTGATCTGGCGTTTACCCACGGCCTCGCAGAACGCCTTGAAGCTGCCGGGCTTCTCGGGGATGGTCACGGCGATGATGGCTTCGCGGCCTTCACCCAGCTCGGCGCGCTCGGCCACATGGCGCAGGCGGTCGAAGTTGACGTTGGCACCGGAGTCGATGGCGACCAGGGTCTGCCCGGTGACACCACGGGTTTCAACGTACTTCTTGATCCCGGCCACGCCCAAAGCCCCTGCCGGCTCGGTGATGGAACGGGTGTCGTCGTAGATGTCCTTGATCGCCGCACAGATCTCGTCGGTGCTCACGGTGATCACTTCATCCACATAGTCCTTGCAGATGTCGAAGGTGTGCTGGCCGATCTGCGCCACCGCCACGCCATCGGCAAAGATGCCCACGGTCGGCAGCACAACGCGCTCGCCAGCAGCCATGGCGGCTTGCAGGCAGTTGGAGTCGTCCGGCTCGACGCCGATGATCTTGATCTCGGGGCGCAGGTATTTCACGTACGCCGCAATCCCGGCGATCAGCCCGCCGCCGCCCACCGGTACGAAAATCGCGTCCAGCGGCCCTGGGTGCTGGCGCAGGATCTCCATCGCCACGGTGCCCTGCCCGGCAATGGTGTGCGGATCATCGTAGGGGTGAATGTAGACGTAGCCTTTTTCGTCGACCAGTTTCAGCGAGTAGGCCAGGGCTTCCGGGAACGAATCGCCATGCAGCACTACTTTGCCGCCGCGGGAGCGCACGCCTTCGACCTTGATTTCCGGCGTGGTCTTGGGCATCACGATGGTGGCCTTGACCCCCAGCACCTTCGCCGCCAGGGCCAGGCCCTGGGCATGGTTACCGGCAGAAGCCGTGACCACGCCGCGCGCACGTTCTTCGGCGCTCAGTTGGGTCAGCTTGTTGTAGGCGCCGCGAATCTTGAACGAGAACACCGGCTGCAAGTCTTCACGCTTGAGCCAGACCTGGTTGCCCAGCCGCTCGGAGAGCTGGCGGGCGGTCTGCAACGGGGTTTCTACGGCAACGTCGTAAACGCGCGAGGTGAGGATCTTTTTGACGTACTGTTCAAGCATCGGCGGATATCACTGGGCGGGTTGGGCAGGGCCAAGGAGTCTAACCCAGCGTTCGGGCGGGCGACCACACGAATCCAGAGGTTTTGTTGGGTTATACTCGCGCCCCTCGATAACTCCCCGCCCGTTCCGGAGCCCGCATGACCCAGGATCAACTCAAACAGGCAGTGGCCCAGGCCGCCGTCGATTTAATCCTTCCTAAACTCGACGACAAGAGCATCGTCGGTGTCGGCACCGGCTCCACCGCCAACTGCTTTATCGATGCACTGGCCCAGCACAAAGGCGCGTTCGACGGCGCCGTGGCCAGCTCCGAAGCCACCGCCGCACGCCTCAAGGGCCACGGCATTCCGGTGTACGAGCTCAACACCGTGAGCGACCTGGAGTTCTACATCGACGGCGCCGATGAAAGCGACGCGCACCTGAACCTGATCAAGGGCGGCGGCGCAGCCCTGACCCGCGAGAAGATCGTCGCCGCCGTGGCCAAGACCTTCATCTGCATCGCCGACGCCAGCAAGCTGGTGCCCGTACTCGGCGCCTTCCCGCTGCCGGTGGAAGTGATCCCGATGGCCCGCAGCCACGTGGCCCGCGAGCTGGTGAAGCTGGGCGGCGACCCGGTGTACCGCGAAGGTGTGCTGACCGACAACGGCAACATCATCCTTGACGTGTTCAACATGCAGATCACCAATCCGGTGGAGCTTGAAACTCAGATCAACGCGATTGTCGGCGTGGTCACCAACGGACTGTTCGCGGCGCGTCCGGCCGATGTGCTGCTGCTGGGCACCGCCGAAGGCGTCAAGACCCTCAAGGCTTCTTGAAGACGTAGAACAGGTTCGGCTCGCTGACGAGGTACAACGCGCCCTCGTCATCCATGGCGATGCCTTCGGCCTGCGGCACTCGCTTCGTCAGGCCATGGCGCCCGTTGAGCAGTGACAGACTGCTCAGCGGGCGACCGTCGATATCCAGTTCCAGCACCAGGAACGACTCATCCGACAGCGCCAGCAGATGGCCGCTGCGCTCATCGTATTGCAGGCTCGACAGGTCACGCACAAACAACCCGGCGTCGCGCTTGGGGTTATTGATCACGTGCACCGAGTAGGTTTTTTCCGGTTTGAAATGCGGGAAGCCATGCACCTCATAGATCAGCATCGGGTCGCGCTCCTTGGCCACGAACAGGCGCTTGCCCACCGAGTCGTAGGCCAGGCCTTCAAAGCCCTTGTTGCCACCGACATGCACACCCAGGGTCATCTGCTCCGCATCAGCGGCGTCGAGGAATTGGGTATCGTCGTCCACGTGCACCTTGATCAGCCGCTGCTGGCGCTCATCGCTGATGACATAGATGTTGTCGCTGATGAACTCCACGGCTTCGGCATCGCCAAACCCGATCAAGGGGATGCGTCGCAGGATCTTGCCTTCCAGGGACAACTCGATCAGCTCGGCGTTTTTATTGGTGACGGTGAACAGGCTTTTGCGCACCGGGTCGTAGGTTAGGGCCGACACATCGTCGTCGAGCCCCTCAATGGCCTGAGCCTCAAGCGTGACGCGGTAGTCCGCCAGCCCGATGGAGCGTTCGTCCGCTGGCTGGCGCCATACCTGCCAATTGAACCAGGCGCGTTCAAACAGACGAAAATGCTGCGCAACGGCCCCGGCGCTGACCAGGGTGATCAGCGCAAGCATGATAAACAGGGGTTTGGGGCGGGCTAGTCGTTGCATCGGGCGGGCTCAAAGTCAAAAGTGGCGAATGAATATCACGCCCGTCTGAATTTAAACTTAAACACGCCCGGATGTCTGGCAGATGCCGCTCACAGAGACCTATCTGACGTAATCGGTGTGCTATTTCTGCTTTTCGAACCGGTAGAACAGATTGGGCTCACTGACGATGTACAGCGTGCCCTCCTCGTCCATGGTCACCCCTTCGGCACGGGGAATGGTGTGCTTGATGCCGTTGAAACCGCCGAGCAAGGTCATGAAGCTGACTTGCTGGCCCTTCTCGTCCAGCTCCAGCAGCAGGTGGGAGTCGGCCGACAGCACCAGCAAATGCCCGGTACGCGGGTCAACAGCCAGGGCCGAGAGATTGCGCATGTCCAGTTCTTTGCTGGCCAGCTTTTGTTTATCGCCCGCCAGGGTCAAGCCGCCGTCGCTTTTCCAGGTGAACAACGCGGGCGGGCGCTCTTCGCCAAGGATCAACTGCTGGTTGCGCTTGTCCCAGGTGATGGCTTCGAAGGCCTTGTTCTGGTCCTTGGACGGGCCGAGGTCATAGCTGGTGAAGTCGGCCTTGTTCAGTTGGGTGGTGCTCGCATCGACCTTGACGATGGTCAGGGTGTGCTGCCGCTCGTCGACCACCGCCAACAGGCCATTTTCCATTACCGTCACGCCTTCCGGGTTGTCCCAGCCGTTGAGCGGCATCTTGCGCAGCACATCGCCTTGCAGGCTCAACTCCGCCAGGAACGGGTTTTTGCCCATCACGGAAAACAGGGTTTTGGTCTGTGGATTGTAGGCAACGTCCGACGCTTCGTCCTTCTCCATCCCCGGCAAAAGCTTGCCATCGATGACCGCATGGTAGTCAGGCAGCCATACGCTCTGCTGGCGTTCGGCCGGCGTCTCAAAGCGCTCCAGCACCCACAGCACACCGCGATCGTCCCAGTGCAGGGCCCAGGCCACGCCATACAGGATCACCCCTGTCAGCAACAGCCAGGAATACCAGCGCATGGCAAAACGGGAACGCGGCTTGGGTGAAGCGGAGGGCAGGGACACGGCCATTGGGCGCTTTTTCCGGAAAGTCAGCGTTAGGTGATAGCACAGGAACAACGGGCCTGCGCGCACGAGGCTGAGGATTATCCGGATGGCGTGTGAAAAAAATGCAAAAGCCTGAGATGTGGGAGGGGGCTTGCCCCCGATTGCTGAGTGTCAGGCAACAGATGTTTGACTGATAAACCGCTATCGGGGGCAAGCCCCCTCCCACAATGTTGACCGCGTTTTGTCAGTGCTTAACGAACAACGCTTTCAAAGCGATTCTGGCCCGCCAGTTCCAGCACCAACTCATCCCCCACATTCAACGGGCCTACACCGGCCGGCGTGCCGGTGAGGATCACGTCGCCCGCCTGCAGCGAGAAGCAGCCGGCCATGTGCTGGATCATCGGGATGATCGGGTTGAGCATCTGCGCGCTGTTGCCGTCCTGGCGCACTTCGCCATTGATGCTCAGGCGGATGCCGATGTCGGTGACATCGGCAAAGGTGCTGCCCACCACGAACGGTGCAATCACCGCCGCGCCGTCGAAGGACTTGGCGATTTCCCACGGCAGGCCCTTGACTTTCAGCTCGGCCTGTTTGTCACGCAGGGTCAGGTCCAGGGCCGGGGCGAAGCCGGAGATAGCGTCCAGCACTTCTTCACGACTGGGCTTGTTCGACAAAGGCTTGCCGATCAACACCGCGATTTCCGCTTCGTAATGCACCGAACCGCGTTCGGTCGGGATGCTGAAACCACCTTCCAACGGCACCACACAGCTGCCCGGCTTGATGAACAGCAACGGCTCGGTCGGCACCGGGTTATCCAGTTCCTTGGCATGTTCGGCGTAGTTACGCCCGATACACACCACTTTCCCGACCGGAAAGTGGATGTTGGTGCCGTCGACATACTTGTGCTGGTAGCTCATGGAACGACTCCTTCAGGGCGGTTAAACAGCGAAGATCTTGCCAGGGTTCATGATCCCGTTCGGGTCGAACACCGCTTTCACTGCCTTCATGTATTCGATTTCAACCGGCGAGCGGCTGTAGGTCAGGTAATCGCGCTTGGTCATGCCCACGCCGTGTTCGGCGGAGATCGAACCGTTGTACTTCGCGACGGTTTCGAACACCCACTTGTTCACGGTGGCGCACTTGGCGAAGAACTCGTCCTTGCTCAGGTTTTCCGGCTTGAGGATGTTCAAGTGCAGGTTGCCGTCGCCGATGTGGCCGAACCAGACGATTTCGAAGTCCGGGTAGTGTTCGCCGACGATCGCGTCAATTTCCTTCAAGAACGCCGGTACTTTGGAGACAGTCACCGAGATATCGTTCTTGTATGGGGTCCAGTGGGAAATGGTCTCTGAGATGTACTCGCGCAGTTTCCACAGGTTGTGCAGCTGGGTTTCGCTCTGGCTCATCACGCCGTCCAGCACCCAGCCCTGCTCCACGCAATGCTCGAAGGTTTCCAGCGCGTGGTTGGCGACTTCTTCGGTGGTGGCTTCAAATTCCAGCAGCGCATAGAACGGGCAGTCGGTTTCGAACGGCGCCGGCACATCGCCACGGCCCATGACCTTGGCCAGGGCCTTGTCGGAGAAGAATTCGAAGGCGGTCAGGTCCAGTTTGCTCTGGAACGCGTGCAAGACCGGCATGATCGAGTCGAAGTCAGTCGTACCGAGCACCATGGCGGTGAGGTTCTTCGGCGCACGGTCCAGGCGCATGGTGGCTTCGACCACAAAGCCCAGGGTGCCTTCGGCGCCGATGAACAGCTGGCGCATGTCGTAGCCGGTGGCGTTCTTGATCAGGTCGCGGTTCAGCTCCAGTACGTCACCCTTGCCAGTGACGACCTTTATGCCGGCCACCCAGTTACGGGTCATGCCGTAGCGAATCACCTTGATCCCGCCGGCATTGGTGCCGATATTGCCGCCAATCTGGCTGGACCCCGACGAAGCGAAGTCCACCGGGTAGTACAGGCCTTTTTCTTCGGCGACGTTCTGCAATTGCTTGGTGACCACACCCGGCTGGCACACGGCGGTGCGGTCGGTGAGGTTCACGTCGAGGATCTGGTTCATATAGTCGAACGACACCACCACTTCGCCGTTGGCCGCCACGGCAGCGGCCGACAGGCCAGTACGCCCACCGGATGGCACCAGCGCGACCTTGTGGGTATTGGCCCAACGCACGATGGCCTGGACCTGCTCAGTGGTCTTGGGGAAGACGATGGCGGTCGGCGCGGGTGCGAAGTGCTTGGTCCAATCCTTGCCGTAAGCCTCCAGGGAGTCTGCATCGGTCAGCACTTTGCCGGGCTCAACCAGGGTCTTTAGCTCATCAATCAGGGCAGGATGGGTCATCGACAGAACTCTCGAACAATTCATGGTCATCCTGAGAACGCTTCACGTCGCAGGAATGAGTGTTTAGCAGGGCGCGTATGCTAGCATACCGCCCCCGCAGGACAGAGCCCAAGGGCGTTTCTGCGGTGACGGCTTTCCTGCCGTCCGGGTCAGCTTAAGCGATCCGATTCCCTGCCATTTTTCTCCGGGATACAGGTTTACGCAGATGAGCAAGACTTCTCTCGATAAGAGCAAGATCAAGTTCCTTCTTCTGGAAGGCGTCCACCCATCGGCCGTCGAAGTTCTGAAGGCCGCCGGGTACTCCAGCATTGAGTACATCACCAGTTCTCTGCCGGAAGCCCAGCTCAAGGAAAAGATCGCCGACGCGCACTTTATCGGCATTCGCTCCCGCACTCAGCTGACCGAAGAAATCTTCGATCACGCCAAGAAACTCGTGGCGGTCGGCTGTTTCTGCATCGGCACCAACCAGGTCGACCTCTCTGCTGCGCGCGAGCGTGGCATCGCGGTGTTCAACGCACCGTACTCCAACACCCGTTCCGTAGCGGAGCTGGTGCTGGCCGAGGCCATCCTGTTGTTGCGCGGCATTCCCGAGAAGAACGCTTCCTGCCACCGTGGCGGCTGGATCAAGAGCGCGGCCAACTCCTTCGAGATCCGTGGCAAGAAGCTGGGCATCATCGGCTACGGCTCGATCGGTACCCAGTTGTCGGTCCTGGCTGAAGGCCTGGGCATGCAGGTGTTCTTCTACGACACCCTGACCAAGCTGCCATTGGGCAACGCCACCCAAGTGGCCAGCCTGACCGAGCTGCTGGGCATGTCCGATATCGTGACCCTGCACGTTCCGGAAACCGCTGAGACCCAGTGGATGATGGGCGAGAAGGAAATCCGCGCCATCAAGAAGGGCGGCATCCTGATCAACGCGGCACGCGGTACTGTGGTCGAACTGGACGCCCTGGCCGACGCGATCAAGGACAAGCACCTGATCGGCGCCGCCATCGACGTGTTCCCGGTTGAGCCTCGCTCCAACGACGACATCTTCGAAAGCCCGCTGCGTGGCCTGGACAACGTGATCCTGACCCCGCACATCGGTGGTTCCACCGCTGAAGCCCAAGCCAACATTGGCCTGGAAGTGGCCGAGAAGCTGGTCAAGTACAGCGACAACGGTACCTCGGTATCGTCGGTGAACTTCCCGGAAGTGGCCCTGCCGGCTCACCCTGGCAAGCACCGTCTGCTGCACATCCACCAGAACATCCCTGGCGTGATGATGGAGATCAACAAGGTCTTCGCGGAAAACGGCATCAACATCTCCGGTCAGTTCCTGCAGACCAACGAGAAGGTCGGCTACGTGGTGATCGACGTCGACGCCGAGTACTCGGACCTGGCGCAAGAGAAGCTGCAGCACATCAACGGCACTATCCGTAGCCGCGTGTTGTTCTAAGGTTTCAACCGCACCACGAAAAAGGGAGCCCCTCGGGGCTCCCTTTTTTGCATCTGAACAAATCTTACTTGACGTTAACCGTGATCACTTTCGAGGCTACAGTGGGCTCGAACTGGCGGTGCACGTTATCGCCCGCTACCAGCTGCAAGGTGTGTTTGCCTGGGGTCAATGTCAACTCGGTTTCGGTTTGCGCCTTACCGAAATGAATCGAGGTGGCAGTGGCCGGGATAGCCTCGTCTGCTTTGAGCGACGTCACGTCCTGGTCGACCAGCAGGTGATGGTGACCGGCACCTGGCACCTGCTTGTCGATCGGTTCCAGGTCCAGACCCTTCACGCCAAATTTGACGGTGAAGGTCTTGTCGACGGTCGCGCCATCTTTGGGCGATACGATAAACACCTCGGCGCCTTTGGGGGCGGGGGTGCGCGGAACATCAGCAGCATTCGCCAACATCGAAGCACCCAGCATCAGGGAGGCCAGGGTGGCACGGGACAAAAGGGCTTTCATTCGCTTCTCCAGTTTTTCTGTGAAATCTGTAGGGTTATGACAACTTCGCGACAAATTGCTGTCCAAGGCACTCAACACCATAGCAAAGCGATGCTGACCGGCGCCTCGCACATAAAAATTCTCTAGGAGTGACCATGCGCTTTTCGCCTGGCCTGTTACTGCTGCTTCCCCTTCTGAGCCCCCTGGCTCACGCCGAACTGGTCGATGATGTGTTCGATCGTGGCGAACTGCGCATCGCCCTTGAAGCCAATACGCCACCGTTCAACTTCAAGGACGGCGACAAACTCACCGGTTTTGAAGTGGAACTGGGTGAACTGCTGGCCAAGGAAATGGACGTGCGCTCCTCGTTCATCACCACCGATGACGCCGACTTGCTGCCAGGGGTGGCAACCGGCAAGTACGACGTGGCCATCAACCATATCGCTAAGACTGCCGACCTTGAGGATCAGTTCGATTTCAGTGAGGCTTATCGCGAGAAGCCCGATTTGGTGATCCCGTTCCAGAAGGGCAACCCCGCGTTCAAGACGAGCCTGGACGGCGCGCTGAAGCGGGTGAAGGAGGATGGCCGGTTAAAGGCGCTGTCGCAGAAGTGGTTTGACGCAGAAGCCCCGACTACAACTGCGCCAGTGCCTGCGCAGCCTCAGGTAACTCCAACTCACTGAACACCTGCACGCCGTGGCGCTTGAGCAGCGCCGCGGTTACGCCCTCGCCACTCACTTTCACGCCGGTAAAGGTACCGTCATAAGTGAGCAGGTTGCCACAGGACGGGCTATTGGCCTTGAGCACGGCGATGCGGATAGCGTGGCGTTCAACCAGCGCCAGTGCCTGGCGGGCGCCATCAAGGAACGCTGCGCTGAAATCTTCGCCCTCAGCCGTCAGCACCTGGGCACGCCCCTCCCACACATCCACGCCCTGCCCGCCTGGGATCTCGGCAGCAGGTCGTGGCGTTGGCAAACCACCCGACACTTCCGGGCAGATCGCAACCACACGCCCTTCGGCCTGCCACGCCGCCAATTGGTCGAACGGCCCGCTGGCCCCGCCGTCGTAACGCACCTTGTGCCCGAGCAGACAGCGGCTGATCAGAATCTTTTGCATGTTTAAAACGGCTCGTTGCCCCGCCGGCGAAACCAGCCGGTGAGGGACAGGCGTTCGCGCGTAGCGGGCATCACTTCGTGGGGCACCTCGCCCGACAGGAACACCACCAGGCAACCGCCGGTGGGCACCACATCGTATTCGACGCCGTCCTTGAGGTACATGCGCAACTGGCCGCCATGTTCGGGCAGCCAGGCGTCATTCAAGTAGATCACCGCCGAGACCATGCGCCGGTCATCGTCGCGGAAACGGTCCAGGTGCTTGAGGTAAAAAGCCCCCGGCGGGTACATCGCGAAGTGGCTCTCAAAGTCTTCCAGGCCCAGGAACAGGCCACGGTTCATGGCGAGGCGCAGGCTGTCCATCACCGCCATGTAAGTGTCGCAAACCGCCGCATCGCCCTCTTCCAGCCACTGGATGTGGTCACCGCGAATGCCTTCTCGAATCTCCTGGGTCGGCCCCCGCCCTACCGCTGCCGGGGCCAGTTCACCTTCGGCCTTGCGTTTACGGCACTCAGCCGCCAGTTCCAGGGTCAGAGCCTGGGGCAGGAAGCCGTCCTGTCTGGACCAGCCCTTTTCGGCCAGGTCGTCGACAATACGTTGCAGCAAGGGGTGATCGAGGGGTATTTGCATGGCGCGCATAGTATCCATACGCCTGTGAATCCGACAGAGCCGCCGAGCGTCTGAATGCACTTTAGTCAGGTGACTGATAGGACTTCTCGACAAATCCTACGCCCGACACGGACAATAGTGGCCGACTGACAGGAGTCCCTATGCGTCGTTTGTTTTTTTCCTTGCTGATGTTCTGCGTTTTGCCCGCCTGGGCAGACGGCCATGACCAGTTGTACAAGGTCGCCGGCTGGGCCGAACAACGTGCGCATTTCAATGACGCCCTCAGTGCCGCCCAGCAACGCTACCGCAATAGCCTGCCGCCAGCGGTGTACCAGGCGCTGGTGGACAACAGCAATAAACGCTTCGCCGCCCAGGCGGTGGACCAGCGTGCCGAAGCGCAATTGCGCAAGCACCTGGCGGACCCTGCGCCTGCCTTGGCGTTTTTCCAATCACCCCTGGGCCGCAAGATTGTCGCCGCCGAATTGCTCGCCACCCGCCGCGACCAACTGGCGAAAAATGCCCAGGGCCTGCCGAAAATCGAGGCCGACGCCACCCGCAGCCTGATCATCGGCCACCTGGCCCAGGCCCTGCCGGCCCGCGAAGCCGGCGCGGAAGTCAGCCTGGCGATTGCCGGCGTGGCGGCCGACAGCCTGAGCCAGATGATCCCCGGCCTGCTGGGCGGCGGCCAGGCCCAGGGTATGTTGAATGGCCAACGCGAGCGGTTGATGCAGCAGATCGACAAGGACCTGAACAACACGCTGCTGTACGTTTATCGGGATCTGTCCGACCCGGAGCTGGAAGAATTCGCGACGTTTGCGGAGTCGCCGGAGGGCAAGGCGTATTACCAGGCGGCACTTGCCGCTATTCGCGCCGGGCTGGCGGTCGGGCAAAGCACTTCCAGCCTTACGCAGTAAAAAGTGTGGGAGGGGGCAAGCCACCTCCCACATTTGGATCGCGTTAGTTCAGGTGTTGGGTGAGATAGCTGAAGTACTGCTCACGAATCTCCGGAATCTCATTGGCCAGATGATGCCTGCCACGCGGCAGCATCAACACCTCGGGCTGGTCGAACTTGCTGCGCAACACCTGCAGGTTGTGCTGCCAATCCACGGTCATATCCTCTTCACCCTGCACAATCACCGGTCGCCGAGGGCTGCGCGGTGCGGCTTCGATGCGTTTGATCCAGCGCGCCAATGCACCCACCCAGGCGGTCGGCAATTGCCGCGGCTGCAGCGGGTCGACTTCAAGGAACGGTTTGAACGCGGGGTCGTGGGTGTTTTCGCTGAACCGCCGCGCAATGCCTTTGACGAATGGGCGCAGCAGGTAATAACTGACCTGCGACCAACCCCAGGCACGCGGCCGCACCAACGGTGACAGCAGGAAGGTCTTGCCCTGGGCCGGGCTGTCGGCGCCGTGGTTGAGCAGGTGGTCCACCACCACCGCGCCGCCGGTGCTTTGCCCGAACAGGTGCCAGGGTTGCGGCAACTGCAATGCTTCGGCCTGGGTAAACAGCGCCCGCACCACGTGCTGGTACACCGCGAAATCATCGATGCTGGCGCGTGCGCCGCTGGACAGCCCATGCCCGGGCAGATCGCAGGCGATCACCACAAAACCCTGGTCCAGCGCCCACTTCACCACATGGCGGTACAACCCCATGTGGTCGTAGAAGCCGTGGAACATGAACATCGTCGCTACAGGCCTGGGCGGCCACCACACCTGCGCGACCACCTCGAAACCGTCCACCTCGAAGCGCCCCAGGCGGCTCTCGGCCTGGTCCAGCCCGTAGAAACGCTGGTAGACCCGTGCCTCGGCTGAAAGCGGTTGCGCATCCACCAGGGGCCGCAAGCTTTCGCGCAGATGATCGGGGTCAAAGGTAACGGGCATAAAGGCTTCCAGACTGGCGGCGAAGATGAATATCGAGCTGCGATATTCATCTGTCAGGACAAGCATGGCAAGCTACGCGACCTTCGAGGATACATCTGAATGCGACCGCCCTACCGCACCGCCCTATTCGCCAGCCTGATCCTGGTTATCTGCGCCGGCGTGCTGTGGGCGGCGTATGACTGGTTCCAGGGCCGCTACCTGCGCGCCTTCAGCGAACACACGGCGGTGTTTTCCGGCGACCCATTGAAGCTGCCCGCCGACCTCGCCGGCCCCGGCCCGATCCGCCTGGTGCACTTCTGGGACCCGGCCTGCCCGTGCAACGTCGGCAACCAGCAGCACCTGGGCGAGCTGATCGAGCAATACGCGCCCCAAGGCGTCGAGTTCTACGCCCTGCAAAAGCCCGGCAGCCACGGCCAACTGCCCGACAACCTGCGCACGATGAAAACCCTCACCACCCTGCCCGGCGCCGACCAGGTGCCTGCCAGCCCGGCCGTGGGGATCTGGGATCGCACAGGCAAGCTCGCGTATTTCGGGCCCTACAGCGAGGGCCTCACATGCAACTCCAGCAACAGCTTCATTGAGCCGATCCTCAAGGCCCTAGACGCGGGACGCCAGATAAATGCTACTCACACCCTGGCAGTGGGCTGCTATTGTTCGTGGCCAAAAGGCTCGTAACCCGCCTCTCTCTTGGTAAGGAATATTCATGAAGCGCGTCTTGCAGGTGTTCGCGGTTCTGGTCGTGCTGGCTGCCCTTGGCGCAGGCGCGTACGTCTATAGCAAACAGCCCACCCGCCAGGGCACGGTGACGCTGGCCAACCTGCAAGGCTCCGTCACGGTGCGCTATGACGACCGTGGCGTGCCGCATATCCGCGCCGAGAACGAAACCGACCTGTATCGCGCCCTCGGCTATGTGCATGCCCAGGACCGTCTATTCCAGATGGAGATCATGCGGCGCCTGGCGCGTGGTGAACTGGCCGAGGTGCTGGGCCCCAAAGTGCTGGAGACCGACAAGCTGTTCCGCAGCCTGCGAATTCGCGACCGCGCCGCGACCTATGTGGCGCAACTGGATCATGAGTCGGCGCACTGGAAGGCCCTGCAGGCCTATCTGGACGGGATCAACCAGTATCAGGACAGCCACGCCCGCCCGATGGAGTTCGACGTGCTGGGCATCCCCAAGCGACCGTTCACCGCTGAAGACACCATCAGCGTTGCCGGGTACATGGCCTACAGCTTTGCCGCCGCGTTTCGTACCGAGCCGTTGCTGACTTACGTACGCGACCAATTGGGCAGCGACTACCTGAAAGTCTTCGACCTCGACTGGCAACCCAAGGGTGCGCTCAACCTCGCCGCCAGCGATTGGCAGACCCTCGGCGCCCTCGCCTCACTGAGCGAACAGGCCCTGGCCGACAACGGCCTGCCGCAGTTCGAAGGCAGCAACGCCTGGGCCATCAGCGGCAACCGCACCAAGAGCGGCAAGCCGTTGCTGGCGGGTGACCCGCATATTCGTTTCTCGGTGCCATCGGTGTGGTACGAAGCGCAGCTGTCGGCACCGGGTTTTGAGCTGTATGGCTATCACAACGCTCTGGTGCCGATGGCGTTCCTGGGACACAACCAGGACTTCGGCTGGAGCCTGACCATGTTCCAGAACGATGACCTCGACCTGATCGCCGAGAGGGTCAACCCGGACAATCCCAACCAGGTCTGGTACCACGGCCAGTGGGTCGACATGACCCGCACCGAGCAACAGATCGCGGTGAAGGGCCAGGCGCCACTGACGTTGACCCTGCGCCAATCGCCCCACGGCCCGATCATCAATGACGTGCTCGGCGAGAACGCCGGCAACACACCGATTGCTATGTGGTGGGCGTTCCTCGATACCCAGAACCCGATCCTCGAAGGCTTCTACCAACTCAACCGCGCCGACACCCTGGCCAAGGCGCGAGCCGCTGCAGCCAAGGTTTCCGCACCGGGCCTGAATATCGTGTGGGCCAACGCCAAGGGTGATATCGGCTGGTGGGCAGCGGCGCAATTGCCGATCCGCCCGGCCGGAGCCAACCCCGGTTTCATCCTCGATGGCAGTACCGAACAAGCCGATAAACTGGGCTTCTACCCCTTCACCGCCAACCCCCAGGAAGAGAACCCGGTGCGCGGCTATGTGGTGTCGGCCAATGCTCAGCCCGTGTCACCCACCGGCATGGAAATCCCCGGCTATTACAACCTGGCCGACCGTGGCCAGCAGTTGAATGCGCAGTTGAGCGACAAGAGCGTGAAGTGGGACGTGAACAACAGCCAGGCCTTGCAGCTGGGCACCACCACCGCTTTCGGCCCGCGCCTGCTGGCGCCGCTGCTGCCGGTACTGCGTGAGGTGGTCAAGGACCCGGCGCAGCTGAAACTGGTGGAACAGCTTGCCAGCTGGAAGGGTGACTACCCGCTGGACTCCACCAGCGCCACGCTGTTCAACCAGTTCCTGTTCAACCTCGCGGACGCGGCCTTCCACCCGAAACTCGGCGACAGCATGTTCAAGACCCTGCTCACCACCCGTGTGATTGACGCCGCGCTGCCCCGCCTGGCCGCCATGCCGGATTCGCCGTGGTGGGACGGCAAGCGCGCCGACACCGTCAAGCTCGCCTGGGACAACAGCCTCGCGCACCTCAAGGCCACCCTTGGCGATGACCCGAGCCAATGGCAGTGGGGCACCGCGCATACCCTCACCCACGGTCATCCGTTGGGCATGCAGAAGCCTTTGGACAAGGTGTTCAACGTCGGCCCGTTCCCTGCCCCGGGCACCCATGAAGTGCCGAACAACCAGTCGGCCATGATCGGCCCGGCACCGTGGCCGGTCACCTACGGCCCCTCGACCCGTCGCCTGATCGATTTCGCCGACGTGGCCCACGCGCTGACCATCAACCCGGTCGGGCAAAGTGGCGTGCCGTTTGACCGCCACTACAGCGACCAGGCCGAAACCTACATCGAAGGTGGCTACGAGCAGGCGCACTTCACTGACGAGGAAGTCACCGCCAACACCCGTGGCACCCTCAAGTTGCTACCCGCCCGATGAACGCAAACGCCCCGGCGCCTCGCCATAGGTTTCCTTGAATTTCTTGCTGAACGCCGCCTGGGACTGGTAACCCACCTGGGCGGCGATATCCAGCAGGCTCAGGTGTGACTGGCGCAGCAGGTTGAACGCCAGCTCCATGCGCAATTGGGTCAGCAGCACCCACGGCGATACGCCCGCGACTTTCACAAAGGCGCGCATGAAGGTGGCGCGTGACATCGTCGCAGCGGCCGCCAGGCTGTCGATGGTCCACTCATACCCTGGATCGGCCAGCATGGCTTGCCAGGCCTTGCTCAGGCGCTTGTCGGTAAGCAAGGCGAAGGTGCCGGCGACCGGTGCCTGACGGGCGAGCCAGGCGCGCAGGATCAGGGTGAACAGCGCCGATGACAATGCATCGATAAACGAGCGGGCGCCGAGTTGCTGGCCGTCCGCTTCGCTGCGCAATAACGCGATCAACGCCGCCAGTTGCCCGTCGCCGTGCCACTCGCGGCTGGACACCACCAGGTATTCCGGCAACGCGCCGAGCAGCAGCGACTGGCGGTTGTAGTGAAAGCTGCCGCAGAGCATGTCCAGGTCCGGCTGGTCACCGCCCAGGCGGTGCACGGTGAGCACACCGCCTTCGATGACCTTGGGTTGCATCGGCCGGATCCGCGCGCCCTGGCTGCGCAGCAAATGCGTGGCACCGCCGGGCATCAGCAAAATATCGCCCTGCTCCAGGGTCACTTGCTGCCCACCCGACAACTCGGCGCGGCAGGTGCCACTGAGCACGATGTGATAGGGCGCCATACCCAGGCTTTCCGGCGCATGGTCCAAGGCCCAGTCGCCCTGGAACTGGCAGCGCAGATCCAGACTGCCGCGCAGGTTGGCCAGCGCGATAAGCGTGTCGATCGAATTCATTTGCGAGCATCGGTCAAAAACATGAGCGGATTGAACAATAACGCCGCCCCCGAACGGAAGACACTGGCTCCACACCACCCTACCCGTTCAGGAGTTACCGCAATGTTCAATAACTGGTCCGACTTGCTGCCTACCGTGAAGAAAGCCTTTGGCGCGCTGGGCAAGAGCAACCCGAAGATGGTCAAAGCCTACATGGCGCTGGGCGAAGCTGCCGAGGAAAACAACGTCCTCGATGCCAAGACCCGTGAACTGATTTCCATCGCCGTGGCCATTACCACCCGCTGCGACGGTTGCATCGGCGTGCATGCCGATGCGGCAATCAGGGCCGGCGCCACCCGCGAAGAAGTCGCTGCCACGCTGGCCACTGCGATCTCGCTGAATGCCGGCGCGGCGTACATCTACTCGCTGCGCGCGCTGGAAGCCTACGACACGCTCAAACCGGCGCCGCAAAGTTAAGCCGGAACTGTTGCGGCGTCACGCCCAGCCGACGGTTGAACACACTGCGCATGTGCTGGGCGTCACGAAATCCGCATTGATAGGCCACGGTCTTCAGCGGTGCGGGGCTGCTTTCAAGCATCACCCGCGCCGCGTCCACCCGCGCGCGCTCGACAAACTCCGCCGGCGTGATGCGCGCCTCGCGGGCAAACACCCGGGAGAAATTGCGCGCACTCATGTTCGCGGCCTTGGCCAGGTCGGCAATGGTCAGGTCCCCGGTCAGGTTCGCCAACACGTACAACTGCACCAGCGCCACCGCCGAGGTGGTTTCGGCGTGGGGCGTCAGAAACGGGCTGAACTGCGACTGCCCGCCCGACCGCTGGGTGAACACCACCAGGCGCTTGGCCACGCTCAACGCGACTTCCGGGCCATGGTCCTGGGCCAGCAGATACAACGACAGATCGATGCCCGCCGTGACCCCGGCCGAGGTGTAGAGATTGCCATCCTGTACGTAGAGGCGATCGGCTTCGACCTGGGCCGTGGGGCACAGGCGCGCCAGATCCGCCGCATCGTTCCAGTGGGTGGTGACGGTTTTCCCGTCCAGCAGCCCGGCGCGGGCCAGCATGAAGGCGCCGTTGCAGATGGAGCCGAAGCGCTGCGCACGCGCCGTGGCACCACGCAGCCAAGCATCGAACTCGGCGCCGAAGTCTTCGAAGGGCAACTGCGGGCCGCCCGCCACCAGTAGCAGGTCATACACCTGCAGTGCTTCGCTGTAGTGCCGGTGGGCCTGCAATGACAGGCCGTTGGAGGCGGCCATGCTGCCGTGGCCAACGCCAATGACCTCCAGCTGGTAATGATCCTGCGGCGGCAGAAAACGGTTGGCTTCGCAGAACACGTCCATGGGACCGGTCACATCCAGTGACTGGACGCCGGGGAAGATCAGGATGGCGACGGTTTTGCTCATGAGCAGGCACACCTTCTCTAACTGGATAAACACAGAACCCCTGTGGGAGCTGGCTTGCCTGCGATGCAGACGCCTCGATCATTCAGGTATACCGAGTCGATGCTATCGCAGGCAAGCCAGCTCCCACATTTGACCGAATACACCTTTGGCACGATGTACAACCACATTGGCCGGGATTGCTCCCTCGCCGCAATGGCCCCTTCGCTGGCACAAGACCAGACTGGAATCTTTCCAGAGGAGAACGACCATGAGCACCACCATCGCCGGCATCCAGATCCCGGACAGCGCCCTGGCCAAGGCCACCACCGAGTACATCCGCGACGTCGAATCCGACCTGCTCTACCATCACTCGCGCCGAGTGTTCCTGTTCGGCGCCTTGAGCGGTGAACGCAAGCAACTGGCCTACAACCCGGAGCTGCTTTACGTCGGCGCGATGTTCCATGACTTGGGCCTGGTGGAGGGCCATCGCAGTGACAACGAGCGCTTCGAAGTCGACGGCGCCAACGCTGCGGCCGCGTTCCTCAAGCCGTACGGGCTGAGCGATGACGACATCGAACAGGTGTGGCTGTCCATCGCCCTGCACACCACGCCGGGCGTGCCGCAGCATTTGCGCCCGACCGTGGCACTGGTGACGGCCGGTGTGGAAATGGACGTGCTGGGCATGGACTATGCCGCGTTTTCCAGCGTGCAGCGCGAAGCCGTGGTGCATGCGCATCCACGCGGTGAAGGGTTCAAGGAGTGCATCATCTGCGCGTTTGCCGACGGCTTGCGCCATCGTCCGCAGACCACGTTTGGCAACGTGAAGACGGATGTGCTGGTGGATCAGGAGCCGGGGTTCAAGCCGATGAATTTTGTTGAAGTGATCCGCAAGTCGCCGTGGGTCGCATAGTTGACTTGAAATGCAATCAAATGTGGGAGGGGGCTTGCCCCCGATAGCGGAGCATCAGCCACATATCCATTGGCTGACACACTGTCATCGGGGGCAAGCCCCCTCCCACATTTAGACCGGTGCAGCCGCCCGGCGCTTGTCCGGCTGCTGCCAGCCATCCGCCGCGGCTTCTTCGATGGCTTGCTGAATGGCCTTCTTGCGCATCTCTTCGGCACGCCGGCTGAAGAACCACACCAGGAAGGTCACCAGCGACACCGCCAGCAGGATCAGGCTGGCCACGGCGTTGATCTCGGGTTTGACCCCAAGGCGCACCGCCGAGAACACTTCCATCGGCAGGGTCGTCGAACCCGGCCCCGACACGAAGCTGGCCAGTACCAGGTCATCCAGGGACAGCGCGAACGACATCATGCCGCCCGCCGCCAACGACGGCGCGATCATCGGGATGGTGATCAGGAAGAACACCTTCCACGGTCGCGCACCCAGGTCCATTGCCGCTTCTTCGATCGACAGGTCCAATTCACGCAAGCGCGCCGACACCACCACCGCCACATACGCCGCACAGAACGTGGTGTGGGCGATCCAGATGGTGACGATGCCACGTTCCTGGGGCCAGCCGATCATCTGCGCCATGGCCACGAACAGCAGCAACAGCGACAGACCGGTGATCACTTCCGGCATCACCAATGGCGCGGTCACCAGGCCGCCGAACAGCGTGCGGCCTTTGAACTGGCTGATGCGCGTCAGCACGAAGGCCGCCAACGTACCCAGCGCCACCGCCGCCACCGCCGTGTAGCAGGCGATTTCCAGGGAACGTGCCACCGAGCCCATCAACTGAGTGTTGTCCAAAAGGCCCACGTACCACTTGATCGACCAACCGCCCCACACTGTCACCAGTTTGGATTCGTTGAACGAGTAGATCACCAGGATCAGCATCGGCAGGTAGATAAACAACAACCCCGCCACCAGCATGAAACTCGAGAAACTGAAGCGCTTCATATCTTGCCCTCCATCTCTTTGGCTTGGCTGCGGTTGAACAGGATGATGGGCACGATCAGGATCGCCAGCATCACCACCGCCAGGGCAGAGGCCACCGGCCAGTCACGGTTGTTGAAGAACTCTTGCCACAACACTTTACCGATCATCAGGGTTTCCGGGCCGCCGAGCAGTTCCGGGATCACGAACTCGCCCACCACTGGGATGAACACCAGCATGCAGCCGGCGATGATGCCGTTCTTGGACAGCGGCACGGTGATCTTCCAGAAGCTGTTGAAGGTGCTCGAACCCAGGTCGGATGCGGCTTCCAGCAGGCTCTGGTCGTGTTTCACCAGGTTGGCGTACAACGGCAGGATCATGAACGGCAGGTACGAATAGACCACGCCGATATACACCGCGATGTTGGTATTGAGGATCTGCAGCGGCTCGTTGATCAAGCCGATGGACATCAGGAAGCCATTGAGCAGGCCGTTGTTGCTGAGGATTCCCATCCACGCATACACGCGGATCAGGATCGCGGTCCAGGTCGGCATCATGATCAGCAGCACCAGCACGGTCTGCATCTCTTTGCGCGCGCTGGCAATGGCGTAGGCCATCGGGTAGCCGATCAACAGGCACAGCAACGTGCTGAAGAACGCCATTTTCAGCGAGCCCAGGTACGCAGCGATGTACAACTCGTCGTCGCCGAGCATCGCGTAGTTGCCCAGGTTGAGCACCAATTGCAGTTTCTGCTCAACGAAGGTGTAGATCTCGGTGTACGGCGGGATCGCCACGTCGGCTTCGGCAAAGCTGATCTTCAGGACGATGAAGAACGGCAGCATGAAGAACAGGAACAGCCACAGGAAGGGAATGCCAATGACCGCATGACGGCCACTGGGCGTTATTCGTTGCAGGCGGCGCTTGAGCTTCTTCATGTTCATGAGCGCAGTACCACGCCGCTGTCGTCTTCCCACCACACGTACACCTGGTCACCCCAGGTCGGCCGCTGGCCGCGACGTTCGGCGTTGGCCACGAAGGACTGCACCAGCTTGCCGCTCGGCAGCTCCACGTAGAACACCGAGTGGCCGCCCAGGTAGGCAATGTCGTGCACCTTGCCGCTGGACCAGTTGTGCTCGCAGGTCGGCATTTCGGTGGTGACCAGCAGTTTTTCCGGGCGGATCGCGTAGGTCACCGACTTGTCTTCCACCGAGGTGGCGATGCCGTAGCCCACATAGATGTCGCGGTCCAGGTCGGCGCACTTGAGCACCGCGTGGCCTTCGGCATCGTCTACCACCTGGGTATCGAAGATGTTGACGTTGCCGATGAACTCGCACACCAGGCGGCTGGTGGGCGTCTCGTAGATGTCGATCGGGCTGCCGATCTGGGCGATCCAGCCCAGGTGCATGATCGCGATGCGTTCGGCCATGGTCATGGCCTCTTCCTGGTCGTGGGTCACCATTACGCAGGTCACACCCACGCGCTCGATGATCTCCACCAACTCCAGTTGCATCTGCGAACGCAGCTTCTTGTCGAGGGCGCCCATGGGCTCATCGAGCAGCAGCAGTTTCGGACGCTTGGCCAGGGAACGGGCCAGGGCCACACGCTGACGCTGGCCACCGGACAACTGGTGCGGCTTACGCTTGGCGTACTGGCTCATCTGCACCAGCTTGAGCATCTCGGCCACACGGGCGTCGATCTCGGCCTTGGGGATCTTGTCCTGTTGCAGGCCGAACGCGATGTTCTGCGCCACGGTCATGTGTGGGAACAAGGCGTAGGACTGGAACATCATGTTGATCGGCCGCTCGTAGGGCGGCATGTCGGTGATGTCTTCGCCATCGAGGTAGATGCGACCCTCGGTCGGGCGCTCGAAACCTGCGAGCATGCGCAGCAAGGTGGACTTGCCCGAACCCGAACCGCCGAGCAGGGCGAAGATCTCGCCCTTCTTGATTTCCAGGGACACATCGTCCACGGCAATCGTCTCGTCGAACTTCTTCGTGACCCGGTCGATTTTGACCAGCACCTTCTTCGGTGTCTGGTCCCCTTCGAGGGCTTTCTTATAGGCGCCGGAGGCAACTGCCATTTACGAAACTCCCAGAAAAAAAAGAGTGCAGCGGACCCAATGCGGGCCTGCCTTGGATAGTTTGAGCCTTACTTGCCCGTCTTGACCTTGGTCCAGCTACGGGTCATCAAGCGTTGCACTTTCGGGGGTAGCTCGAAGTTGACGAAGGTCCTGTCGAGTACCGCCTGCGGTGGGTAAACCGCTTCGTCCGTGCGTATCGATTGCTTCATCAGTTTGTCCGCCCCTGGGTTAGGGTTGGCGTAACCGACGTAATCACTGACCTGGGCGATCACCTCAGGTTGCAGCAAATAGTTGATGAAGGCGTGGGCCTCTTTGACGTTGGTGGCATCCTTGGGGATGGCCAGCACGTC
Organism: Pseudomonas sp. CYM-20-01; assembly: GCF_023169845.1. Lineage (NCBI taxonomy): Bacteria > Pseudomonadati > Pseudomonadota > Gammaproteobacteria > Pseudomonadales > Pseudomonadaceae > Pseudomonas > Pseudomonas sp. CYM-20-01. Next base: position 6,571,461 of record NZ_AP025169.1, read on the forward strand.
GAACCACAGGTTGCCGCCTTCCTTCGGAATCGCGTAGGCGATGTTCACGCCCTTGCCCGCTTCGCTTGCGCGAGCCTTGGCCTGGAACACATCGCCGGAGAACCCGGCGGCCACACAGATGTTGCCGTTGGCCAGGTCCGATATGTACTTGGAAGAATGGAAGTAGGTCACGTAGGGCCGCACTTTGAGCAGCTTGGCTTCGGCCTTCTTGTAGTCTTCCGGGTTCTCGCTGTTGGGGTTCAGGCCCATGTAGTTGAGCACTGCCGGCAGCATTTCATCCGCCGAGTCCATGAACGACACGCCGCAGGTCGCCAGCTTCTTCATGTTCTCAGGCTCGAACAGCACGGCCCAGGAGTCGATATGGTCGATGCCCAGCACTTCCTTCACTTTATCGACGTTGTAGCCAATGCCGTTGGTGCCCCACAGGTACGGCACGGCGTACTGGTTGCCCGGGTCGTTCTTTTCCAGGCGCTTGAGCAGCGCCGGGTCGAGGTTGGCGTAATTCGTCAGCAGTGACTTGTCGAGTTTCTGGAATGCCCCGGCCTTGATCTGCTTGCCCAGGAAGTGGTTGGACGGCACCACCACGTCGTAGCCGGTACGCCCGGCCAGCAGCTTGCCTTCCAGGGTTTCGTTGGAGTCAAACACGTCATACACGGGCTTGATGCCGCTGGCCTTTTCGAAGTTGGCCAGGGTGTCGGCGCCGATGTAATCCGACCAGTTATAAATATGCACAGTCGGTGCGGCCTGCACGCTCAACGTCAGCGTGATACCTGCACCCACCAGCAAGGCTTTGCGAAATAAAGAAATTGGCAAGTGGAGGTCCTCTTAAATAGTTGGGCCTTAAAGTTGTTGCCCGGCAACAAAACCGGCGCGCAACTTACCCTCGATAAACCGATCCGGCAAAACTTTCTGTCATTTAATTTGTGAGAGGGGCAGTCAAACTGCCCCTCCACAGGTTTCAGGGCTTATTTGCCCGATTTGATCTTGGTCCAGCTGCGTGTCATTTCACGCTGGGTTGCAGCCGGCAGGTCGGCAATCGCGTAGAGCTTGGCCTGCACATCCGCTGGCGGGTAGATGCCCGGGTCGCTGGTGATGTCTTTGTCGACCAGTGCGGTGGCCTTCTCGTTACCGTTCGGGAAGCGCACGCTATCGGTGATCTTGGCCATGACTTCCGGCTTGAGCAGGTAGTTCATGAACTTGTAGGCCGCGTCGACGTTTTCGGCATCCTTAGGGATGGCGACCATGTCGAAGAAGCTGCCAGCGCCTTCTTTCGGAATGTCGTAGGCCACCTTGACCTTGCCACCGGCTTCAGCCGCACGGGACTTGGCCTGCTGGATGTCACCCGAGTACCCCACGGCCACGCAGATGTTGCCGTTGGCCAGGTCGGAGATGTACTTGGACGAGTGGAAGTAGCCGATCGAAGGACGGATCTTCAGGAACAGCGCTTCGGCCTGCTTGAGGTCGTCTTTCTTCTGGCTGTCGGTCGGCAGGCCCAGGTAGTGCAGAGCGATCGGCAGCATTTCGGTTGGCGAATCGAGGAAGCTCACGCCGCAGCTTTTCAGCTTGGCGATGTTCTCAGGCTTGAGCAGCACGTCCCACGAATCGATCTTGTCCACGCCCAGCGCGGCCTTGACCTTCTCCGGGTTGTAGCCGATGCCGATCGAACCCCACATGTACGGGAAGGCGTGCTTGTTGTCCGGGTCGCTGACCGACACGGCTTTAAGCAGGGATTTGTTCAGGTTGTCGTAGTTGGACAGCTTGGACTTGTCCAGCTCTTGGTAGACACCGGCCTTGATCTGCTTGGCGAGGAAGTTGTTCGACGGTACGACGATGTCGTAACCGGACTTGCCTGCCAGCAACTTGGCTTCCAGGGTTTCGTTGCTGTCAAAAACGTCGTACACCACCTTGATGCCCGACTCTTTTTCAAAGTTGGCGATGGTGTCCGGTGCAATGTAGTCGGACCAGTTGTACACGTGCAGCACTTTATCGTCGGCCTGGGCCGCGCCCGCCATTGCGCCCATCAGGGACAAGGCGAGGAGGGTCTTGCCAGCGTTCTTCAAACCTAATGCCTTCATTTGGTGATGCTCCAATTTTTTCTTTTTTGGGCCACAAGCTTTTTATGTTGAGTAGCCCAGCCAAAGGGCAACAAAACAGGGCGACAGTCTGGCAAGTTCCGAGGCCGGCTTTCAACCAAAGCCTCATTTATAACTGCCCAGGACGCAGCGCCCGAAAGCCGCTGCGTTCTGAGCCTAGCACTTAGCCCTGCAATGCCGCCAAAGTCAGGTCCAGGCACTGGCGAGCCTTGGTCACCAGCTCGTCGATTTCTGCCTTGCTGATCACCAGCGGCGGCGAAATGATCATGGTGTCGCCCACGGCGCGCATGATCAGGCCATTTTCGAAGCAGAACGTACGGCAGATCATCCCGACGCCCTTGCCTTCGTAGCGTTTGCGGGTGGCCTTGTCCTGCACCAGTTCAATGGCACCGAGCATACCCACGCCGCGCACTTCGCCCACCAGCGGATGCTCCGCCAATTCCCTCAGACGTTTCTGCAAATACGGTGCCGTTTCGTCGTGCACACGCTTAACAATTTGCTCATCGCGCATGATGCGGATGTTTTCCAGGGCCACTGCAGCGGCCACCGGGTGACCGGAGTAGGTGAAGCCGTGGTTGAAATCACCACCTTCGTTGAGCACCGCCACCACGTCATCGCGTACGATCAGGCCACCCATGGGGATGTAGCCCGAAGTCAGGCCCTTGGCGATGGTCATCATGTGCGGCTTGAGGTCGTAGAAATCGCTACCGAACCACTCACCGGTACGGCCGAAACCGCAGATCACTTCGTCGGCGATAAACAGAATGTCGTACTTGGCGAGGATTTCCTTGATGCGCGGCCAGTAGGTGTCTGGCGGAACGATCACGCCGCCGGCACCCTGGATCGGTTCGGCAATAAAGGCGCCGACGTTGTCCACGCCCAGTTCCAGGATCTTTTCTTCCAGCTGGTTGGCAGCCCACACGCCGAACTCTTCCGGGCTCATGTCGCCGCCTTCGCCAAACCAGTACGGCTGGGCGATGTGGGTGATGCCCGGGATCGGCAAGTCGCCCTGTTCATGCATATAGGTCATGCCGCCCAGGCTGGCGCCGGCCACCGTGGAGCCGTGGTAGCCATTCTTGCGGCTGATGATGGTTTTCTTGTTCGGCTGGCCCTTGATCGCCCAGTAGTGGCGGACCATGCGCAACATGGTGTCGTTGCCTTCGGAGCCGGAACCGGTGAAGAACACGTGGTTCATGCCGGCAGGTGCGATGTCGGAAATGGCCTTGGCCAGTTCCAGCACCGGCGGGTGTGCGGTCTGGAAGAACAGGTTGTAGTACGGCAGTTCTTTCATTTGCTTGGCGGCGGCGTCAGCCAGTTCATCGCGACCATAACCGATCGCCACGCACCACAGGCCGGCCATACCGTCGAGGATCTTGTTGCCTTCGCTGTCCCACAGATAAACGCCGTGGGCTTTGGTGATGATGCGCGGGCCTTTCTCTTTCAATTGCTTGAAGTCGCTGAACGGCGCCAGGTGGTGATCACTGCTCAAGGCTTGCCATTCACGGGTTTGCGGGTTGTTGCTGGACATACCAATCTCCTAGACTTTTCAGGTGAGGGCGCGCTGTTCCCACAGCGCGCCCGGCGCATCAGACGGCAAAGAGCAGGAATTCCCGCTCCCACGAACTGATCACGCGCTTGAAGTTTTCATGCTCGGCCCGCTTGACCGCGACGTAGCCTGTGATGAATTTCTGACCCAGGTATTTCTCGATGGTCTTGCTGTTTTCCATGCGCTCCAGGGCGTCTTCGATGGTCAACGGCAGGCGCAGGTTGCGCCGCTCGTAACCACGGCCCACCACCGGCGCGCTCGGATTATGGCCTTCGACCATGCCGATGTAGCCGCACAACAGGCTGGCGGCAATCGCCAGGTACGGGTTGGCGTCGGCGCCCGGCAGGCGGTTTTCCACACGGCGGTTCTGCGGGCCGGCATCCGGTACGCGCAGGCCGACGGTGCGGTTTTCTTCGCCCCATTCCACGTTCACCGGCGCCGAGGTGTCGGGCAGGAAGCGGCGGAATGAGTTCACGTTGGGAGCAAACAGTGGCAGCAGTTCAGGGATGAACTTCTGCAGGCCGCCAATGTGGTTGAGGAACAGCTGGCTCATGGTCCCGTCTTCATTGGAGAAGACGTTCTTGCCGGTGGCGATGTCGATGATGCTCTGATGCAGGTGCATCGCGCTGCCGGGCTCGCCGGTCATCGGCTTGGCCATGAAGGTGGCGGCCACGTCGTGCTTGAGCGCGGCTTCGCGCATGGTGCGCTTGAACACCAGGATCTGGTCGGCCAGGGACAGGGCATCGCCGTGACGGAAGTTGATTTCCATCTGGGCCGTGCCGTCTTCGTGGATCAGGGTGTCGAGGTCCAGCTCCTGCAGTTCGCACCAGTCGTAGACGTCTTCGAACAGCGGGTCGAATTCGTTGGCGGCTTCTATAGAGAAGGACTGGCGACCGGTTTCCGGGCGGCCGGAACGGCCAATCGGCGGTTGCAGCGGGAAGTCCGGGTCTTCGCAGCGTTTGGTCAGGTAGAACTCCATCTCCGGCGCCACGATGGGCTGCCAGCCTTTGTCAGCGTAGAGCTTGAGGACTTTCTTGAGCACGTTGCGCGGCGACAGCTCGATGGGGTTGCCTTGCTTGTCGTAGGTGTCGTGAATCACCTGGGCGGTCGGCTCGATGGCCCATGGCACCAGGAACACGGCGTTCTGGTCGGGGCGGCAGATCATGTCGATGTCGGCCGGGTCGAGCAATTCATAATAGATGTCGTCTTCGACATAGTCGCCGGTCACGGTCTGCAGCAGAACGCTTTCGGGCAGGCGCATGCCCTTTTCGGCAATGAACTTGTTGGTCGGCGAGATCTTGCCCCGGGTGATACCGGTGAGGTCGCCAATCATGCATTCGACTTCTGTGATCTTGTGGTCTTTCAACCAATCGGTGAGCTGGTCGAGGTTGTTACTCATAAATGCCTCTGGGCTGGGTTTCCTGGCATCCATTAAAGGCCAGGCGTTGTTTGACGCAGCATCCGCGTCGTTTTTTCGTTCAGGGTAGGAGCTTACCTGCCATTTGCTGCTGCGTTGCATTCCTCACGCCAAAGTTGTGCGCAATCTTGAGCAGCATGCTGGGCGCACGCCGTTCGGTGGCAGATGAAGAGGCAAAGAAGAGGTCGGCCCGGGCGTCAAGAATATTGGCCGGGGAGCGCGCTATCACGCGGGAGGAATGTACGGATGACACAGCCTGGCTGAAGCAGGCCAAGACGCCGTTGGGCGGCAGGTGAAACATGAAGCACCCCGGTATTATTGCTGTTATGGGTTTGAATCGAGCTTAGCCTTGTTCATTTTTTTACACAACACCCCCGTAAAAAATACAACACGGCCCGCTCAAGCCTGCGAGTCCTAAGCCGTTCAAACCCAAAAAACCGCCCCAAAAGGCCCCAAAAAAGCCTTCGTGGCGCTTTTTTAGGGCAAAAAAGGCCTCGCTTGACTTCGGCATGCCGTTCGGGTTGACTGAAACCAGAAAAGATCAATGATTGATATTTTTAACAACAAAGGTGTTGCATCATGTCGGTACCCCCGCGTGCCGTTCAGCTTAACGAAGCGAACGCGTTCCTTAAGGATCATCCTGAGGTTCTGTACGTAGACCTTCTAATTGCGGATATGAATGGTGTGGTGCGCGGCAAGCGCATCGAACGCACCAGCCTCCACAAGGTTTACGAGAAGGGCATTAACCTGCCTGCCTCTTTATTTGCCCTGGATATCAACGGCTCTACGGTGGAAAGCACCGGCCTGGGCCTGGACATCGGTGATGCTGACCGAATCTGTTATCCGATCCCCGACACCCTGTGCAATGAACCCTGGCAAAAGCGCCCTACCGCGCAATTGCTGATGACCATGCACGAACTTGAAGGTGAACCTTTCTTCGCCGATCCGCGCGAAGTGCTCCGCCAAGTTGTAAGCAAATTTGACGACCTCGGTCTGACCATCTGCGCCGCCTTCGAGCTTGAGTTCTACCTGATCGACCAGGAGAACGTGAACGGCCGCCCACAACCGCCCCGCTCGCCGATCTCCGGCAAACGCCCGCACTCGACACAGGTCTACCTGATCGACGACCTCGACGAATACGTCGACTGCCTCCAGGACATCCTGGAAGGTGCGAAAGAGCAAGGCATCCCGGCCGACGCCATCGTCAAGGAAAGTGCACCGGCGCAGTTCGAAGTGAACCTGCACCACGTGGCCGACCCGATCAAGGCCTGCGACTACGCGGTACTGCTCAAGCGCCTGATCAAGAACATCGCCTACGACCATGAGATGGACACCACCTTCATGGCCAAGCCTTACCCAGGCCAGGCAGGCAACGGTTTGCACGTACACATCTCGATCCTGGACAAAGACGGCAAGAACATTTTTGCCAGCGAGGATCCCGAGCAGAACGCCGCATTGCGTCACGCGATCGGCGGTGTGCTCGAGACCCTGCCCGCCCAGATGGCGTTCTTGTGCCCCAACGTCAACTCCTACCGTCGTTTCGGCGCACAGTTCTACGTGCCGAACTCGCCGTGCTGGGGCCTGGACAACCGCACCGTGGCGATTCGCGTACCGACCGGCTCGTCCGATGCCGTACGTATCGAACACCGCGTGGCCGGCGCCGACGCCAACCCTTATCTGCTGATGGCTTCGGTCCTGGCAGGCGTGCACCACGGCCTGACCAACAAGATCGAGCCTGGCGCACCGGTGGAAGGCAACAGCTACGAGCAGAACGAACAGAGCCTGCCGAACAACCTGCGCGATGCACTGCGTGAGTTGGATGACAGCGAGGTGATGGCCAAGTACATCGATCCTAAATACATCGATATCTTCGTCGCCTGTAAGGAAAGTGAGCTGGAAGAGTTCGAACACTCCATCTCCGACCTTGAGTACAACTGGTACTTGCATACCGTCTAAACGACGGCTGCATCAAATGTGGTGAGCGGGCTTGTTGTGGCGAGCAGGCTTGCCCTGCGTTGGGCTGCGAAGCAGCCCTGAATCCAGACGCCGAGTTCTTTCAGAAGGAACTCGGTGTTTTTTATTGGGGCCGCTGCGCGGCCCAACGCGGGGCAAGCCCGCTCGCCACACATACACAGTCGCCTCACAGGTATGGATCATCCTTATGCTCTGCGTACAATGCGCTCAGCCTTGTAGGAGACTTCCATGACCACCCGCCCCGCGCCCCTTCGCAAACCCCGCGCCCGCAGCCAGGCCCGGATCGATGCGATCCTCGACGCCGCCCGCACCTTGCTGGCTGCCGAAGGCGTGGCGGGTTTGTCGATCTACGGCGTGGCCGAGCGGGCGCAGATTCCGCCGTCGTCGGTGTATCACTTCTTCGCCAGTGTGCCGGCGCTGTTGGAAGCCTTGACCGCCGATGTGCACGCCGCTTTCCGGGCGGCGATTCAGGCGCCCATCGAGCATGACTCACTCAAGCACTGGCGCGACCTGTCCTGCATCGTTGAACAGCGCATGCTCAGCATCTACGAGCACGACGCCGCCGCGCGTCAGCTGATCCTGGCGCAGCATGGGCTGACTGAAGTAACCCAGGCGGATCGTCAGCATGATCTGGAGCTGGGCGACCTGATGCTCACCGTGTTCAACCGTCACTTTGAAGTGCCGACGCTACCGAAGGATGTGGATGTATTTGCCCTGGCGCTGGAGCTGAGCGACCGCGTGTATGCGCGCTCGGTGCATCAGCATGGGCTGATCACGCCGCGTATGGCGCAGGAGGGGATGCGGGTGTTTGATGCGTATGTGGGGCTGTACCTGCCGCCCTACCTGCCCAAGCGTTAATTTTGTGGGGGCCGGGCCGGCCTCATCGGGGGCAAGCCCCCTCCCACATTTTGAATGTATTCACAAATCAAAGTGTGGGAGGGGGCTTGCACCCGATGGCGGTCTCAAGCGCCATCACAACTTGGCGATCGACACCTCGGTGGACTTCACGAAGGCAATCACTTCGCTGCCAATCACCAGTTCCAGCTCCTTGACCGAGCGGGTGGTGATCACGGAGGTGACAATACCGGACGCGGTCTGCACGTCGATTTCCGACAGCACGTCGCCTTCGACGATTTCCTTGATGGTGCCTTTGAATTGGTTACGCACGTTGATGGCTTTAATAGTCATGGTGTTCTTCCTTCAGGGGACGAGTGAGTTATTGAGCCCAACGCAATTGCGTAGGCAGCGGTGAAACAGGTTCGGGTTCCGGCGGCGAGCCCGGCAGGGACAGCACGCGGTTGAGCACTTCTGCTTCCAGCGCGGCCAGGCGATGTGAGCCCCGGGCACGCGGGCGCGGTAGGTCGACGATCAGGTCGAGGCCGATCTCGCCGTCTTCGATCAGGATCACCCGATCGGCAATCGCCACGGCCTCGCTGACGTCATGGGTCACCAGCAACACGGTGAAGCCGTGCTTCTGCCAGAGGTTTTCGATCAGTTGCTGCATCTCGATGCGGGTCAGGGCGTCCAGCGCGCCCAACGGTTCGTCCAGCAACAGCAGGCGCGGTTGGTGGATCAGCGCACGGGCCAGGGCCACGCGTTGTTTCTGCCCACCGGACAGCGCCGCCGGCCACTCGTTGGCACGTTCAGCCAGGCCGACCGCTTCCAGGGCTTCCAACGCCTTGGGGCGCCAGTCGCCCTTGAGGCCCAGGCCGACGTTGTCGATGATCTTTTTCCACGGCAGCAGGCGCGCTTCCTGGAACATCAACCGCGTGTCTTCAATCGCTTCGCTCAGCGGTGCGGAACCGGCCAGCAGCTCGCCGCCGCTGGCTTTGTCCAGCCCGGCCAGCAGACGCAGCAAGGTACTTTTACCGCAGCCACTGCGACCGACCACCGCCACGAATTGGCCGGCCGGAATGTGCAGGTCGATGTCCTTGAGCACTTCGCGCGCGCCAAAGGCCTTGCGCAACTTGCGTACTGCCAGGGGGATCCCCTTGAGCAGGCGCGGGGGTTGTTGAGCTGTCATGCCGCACCTCCTTTATTCACTTGATACGCCGGGTGCCAGCGCAGCCATACACGCTCCAGGCCACGAGCGGCCAGGTCGGCGAGTTTGCCGAGGATGGCGTACATGACGATGGCCAATACCACCACGTCGGTTTGCAGAAATTCCCGGGCGTTCATCGCCAGGTAGCCGATGCCCGAGCTGGCCGAGATGGTTTCCGCCACAATCAGCGTCAGCCACATGAAGCCCAGGGCAAAGCGTACGCCCACCAGGATCGACGGCAGCGCGCCCGGCAGGATCACCTGGCGGAACAGGCTGAACCCGGACAAGCCGTAGCTGCGCGACATCTCTACCAACGCCGGGTCGACGTTGCGAATGCCGTGGTAGGTGTTGAGATAAATCGGAAACAGCGTGCCGAGGGCGACCAGGAAAATCTTCGCCGTCTCATCAATGCCGAACCACAGGATCACCAGCGGAATCAGCGCCAGGTGCGGCACGTTACGGATCATCTGCACCGAACTGTCCAGCAGGCGTTCGCCCCACTTCGACAGACCAGTGATAAAGCCCAGGACCAGGCCGATGCTGCCGCCGATCACAAACCCCAGGCCGGCACGCCAGCCACTGATCGCCAGGTGCGTCCAGATTTCACCGCTGGCAACCAGATGCACACCGGCCGCAATCACGGCACTAGGCGCCGGCAGGATACGGGTCGACAACCAGCCCGCCGACACCGACAACTGCCACACCGCGAGCAATAGCACCGGCAGAATCCAGGGCGCCACACGGTGGCTTAGTTTTTCATAGCTCATGGTGCGGCCTCAGCTCTGCGACGCAGCTTTGGGAAGGATGTCGTTGGCCACCATCTCGCCGAACGGGCTGACGTAGCCGGCGCTTTTCGGCAGCTCGGGACGTTCGATATCCAGGTGCGGAAACAGCAACTCGGCGACGCGATACGACTCTTCCAGGTGTGGATAACCGGAGAAGATGAATGTATCGATACCCAGCGCCGCGTATTCCTTGACGCGCTCCGCCACGGTCGGGCCATCGCCGACCAGCGCGGTGCCCGCACCACCACGCACCAGGCCGACACCGGCCCACAGGTTGGGGCTGACTTCGAGGTTGTCGCGGTTGCCACCGTGCAACGCCGCCATGCGTTGCTGGCCGACGGAATCAAAGCGTGCCAGGGAGGCCTGGGCACGGGCGATGGTCTCGTCGTCCAGGTGGGAGATCAGTTTGTCGGCGGCCTTCCATGCTTCTTCGTTGGTTTCACGCACGATCACATGCAGGCGGATACCAAAGCGCACGGTACGCCCGAGCTTGGCGGCCTTGGCCCGTACCTGTTCGATTTTTTCCGCGACAGCGGCCGGTGGCTCGCCCCAAGTCAGCACCATTTCCACCTGCTCGGCTGCCAGGTCCTGGGCCGCTTCGGAGGAACCGCCGAAGTACAGTGGCGGACGCGGTTGCTGGATTGGCGGATAAAGCAGCTTGGCGCCTTTGACGCTGATGTGCGCGCCGTCGTAATCCACGGTCTCGCCTTCCAGCACACGGCGCCAGATACGGGTGAATTCCACCGAGGCCTGGTAGCGCTCCTCATGGCTGAGGAACAGGCCATCGCCGGCCAACTCTTCCGGATCACCGCCGGTGACCAGGTTGAACAACGCACGCCCGCCAGACAGGCGGTCCAGGGTCGCGGCCTGACGCGCGGCCACCGTCGGGGAAATGATCCCGGGGCGTAGCGCGACAAGGAATTTCAAACGCTGGGTCACCGGGATCAGCGAAGCGGCCACCAGCCACGAGTCTTCGCAGGAGCGCCCGGTCGGGATCAGCACCCCGCCGAAGCCCAGGCGGTCGGCGGCCTGGGCCACTTGCTGCAAATAACCGTGGTCAACGGCGCGAGCGCCTTCGGCGGTGCCAAGGTAGTGGCCGTCGCCGTGGGTAGGCAGGAACCAGAAAATATTGAGGCTCATGGAGTTGTCTCCTGAAGAAGTCGGATTACGGCGCTTTGGCAACGGCGGCGGGTGGCGTCCAGATCACGTCCTTGATGCTCAAGGGTTTGGGGATCAATTTGAGTTGGTAGAAGCTGTCGGCGATTTTCTGTTGGGCGGCGACCACTTCCGGGGTCAGGAACAATGCGCCATAGCCTTGGCGCTTCACCGAGGTCAGGGTGATGTCAGCCGGCAGACCGAGCAGCGGTGCGACTTGTTCGGTGACTTCCTGGGGATTGGCCTTGGACCATTCGCCCACGGCGCGCACTTCTTCCACCAGCGCCTTGATCACTTCTGGATGTTGTTCGGCGTAGGGCTTGGTCGCCAGGTAGAACTGATGGTTGTCGGCGATACCGGTACCATCACGCAGGGTGCGGGCTTGCAGCTGTTTCTCGGCGGCGGCCTGGTACGGGTCCCAGATCACCCAGGCGTCCACGCTGCCACGCTCGAAAGCGGCACGGGCATCGGCGGGCGGCAGGAACACGGTCTGCACGTCGGTGTATTTCAGGCCGGCGTCTTCCAGGGCACGTACCAACAGGTAGTGCACGTTGGAGCCTTTGTTGAGCACGATTTTTTTGCCCTTGAGCTCGGCCACGGATTTGATCGGTGAGTCTTTCGGCACCAGGATCGCTTCACTGGTCGGCGCCGGTGGTTCGTAGGCTACGTAGAGCAGGTCGGCGCCGGCGGCCTGGGCGAACACCGGCGGGGTTTCGCCGGTCACGCCGAAGTCGATGGAGCCGACATTCAGGCCTTCAAGCAACTGGGGGCCGCCAGGGAACTCGGTCCATTGCACGTTGACGCCTTGGGCCGCCAGGCGTTTTTCCAGGGTGCCCTTGGCCTTGAGCAGCACCAGCGTGCCGTATTTCTGATAGCCGATCCGCAGGGTCTCGGCCGCTTGAGCTTGAACAATGGCGCCGAAGGACACAGCCGCAGCAAACAGTGCGACCAGACCACGACGCAAGATGACAGTGCGCATGGCGCTCTCTCCAAAAATGCGATTAGGGGTTTTGGCTGCACCTGCTTGGCCGTTGGCGGCTGAGTAAGGTGAGTGTTTCTTTTATATCGGTGAGGCTCAGATGCTCCAGCGAGCACTCAACAGACGTTCATTCAACACGTGGGGGTCCAGCGGTTTCGGGCGACGGGCCATGGCGCCGTAAAGTGTTTCCAGGGCTTCGTGCAAACGCTGTTCAAGTACCGGCACCAATTGCGCCTGGGCACTGCCTTCGCCGTACGCGATCTGGCTGTCTTCGGCAAAGATGCCGTGGAGCAACTCCTGGGCTTTCAACGCCGACAGCACCGGCTTCAATGCGTAGTCCACCGCCAGCATGTGGGCGATGCTGCCGCCGGTGGCCATCGGCAACACGATCTTGTGGGCCAGGGCGCGTTCGGGCAGCAGGTCCAGCACGGTCTTCAGCGCGCCGGAGAACGAGGCCTTGTACACCGGCGTGGCGATCACCAGGCCATCGGCGTTGGCGACTTGCTGCAGCAGGTCGATGACCTTGGGGCTGTCGAAGCGCGCATGCAGCAGGTCCTCAGCCGGGAAGTCCCGTATCTGGTAACTCACCACTTCTACGCCTTTGTCTTGCAACCACTGACGGGTTTTATCCAGCAACACCCCGGAGCGCGAACGCTGGCTGGGACTGCCTCCAAGTGTTACGACCAACATGCAGGAATTCCTTGAGCAGGTGTCGGCGGTTCGCTGTGTGGCGATGGCGCCAAGATGGAACAGACCTTATCAGCAGATTCATATATCTATAAATCTTATTTTTTCATTTGTTTATTCTCTAAATGCATATGAGAGTTATAGATCTCCAGGCGAAAAAAAAGGCCGTCGAAACGGCCTGAAAACCCCTGCTATGTGATCAGCGATTCGGTTGTGGTGTCAGGCGCAGGTACGGCTTCACCGCGCGATAACCCTTCGGAAAGCGTTTCTTGATCTCTTCCTCGTCCTTGAGCGACGGCACGATCACCACTTCATCGCCGTCCTGCCAGTTGGCGGGCGTGGCGACCTTGTGGTTGTCGGTGAGCTGCAACGAGTCGATGACCCGCAGGATTTCGTGGAAATTACGCCCGGTACTGGCCGGGTAGGTGATGGTCAGGCGGATCTTCTTGTTCGGGTCGATCACCAACAAGGAACGCACGGTGAGGGTGTCACTGGCGTTGGGGTGGATCAGGTCGTACAGGTCGGACACTTTGCGATCGGCGTCGGCCAGGATCGGGAAGTTGACGACCGTGTTCTGGGTTTCGTTGATGTCTTCGATCCACTTGTGGTGCGAGTCCACCGGGTCGACCGACAGGGCGATGGCCTTGACGCCACGCTGGGCGAATTCGTCCTTGAGCTTGGCGGTAAAACCCAGTTCGGTGGTGCACACCGGAGTGAAATCCGCCGGGTGGGAAAACAGCACACCCCAGCTATCGCCCAGCCATTCGTGGAAACGAATCGTGCCAGCGCTGGAATCCTGTTCGAAGTCGGGGGCGATATCGCCCAGTCTTAGGCTCATGGTGTGGCTCCTGATGAGTGCTTATGGAGCCCACTGTGCATGGATTGCGGATTATTTAAAAAGAATAAATATCGATTTATCTAGACGATAAAGGAATATTAAAAATCTGTTCATTGGACGTGGGTGCAGGCGAGGAGCAACATCGTTTTCAAGGTTCGAGAAGGCCTTGAGACGCTGTACAAAGAGGGGTTCAGGAAGGGCCTGCGGGGGTTTGGCCCGACTTGAAAGCAAGACACCCTGCCCGGTGTTGCACCGGGCAGGGCTTTACAGGCTTACAACAGCGTCACGCTACTAGAACAGTGGCAGCGAGTAGCTGACGATCAGGCGGTTTTCGTCCTGGGAACGGGTGTTCGCCAGATCGGTACGCCACATAGCGTTTTTCCAGGCAACGCCGAGGTTTTTCAGCGGACCTTCTGGAATCACGTAGGCAACGGTGATGTCGCGTTCCCACTCGGATTGACCGGTGGTTTCGGCACGGCCGTTGTTGTTGGCGATGGTGTCGATGTCGCTGCCTTTGAGGTAAACAACACCAGCGGTCAGGCCAGGTACACCGACTTTTGCGAAGTCATAGGCGTAGCGAGCTTGCCAGGTACGCTCGCCAGCGCGGGCGAACTTCTGGATCTGCATGTCGGTAGTGATGTAAGCCGACGAGCCGTCACCCTGGTTCAACCAAGGGAAGTCGCTGCTGCCATTGCTGACTTGGTAACCACCACCGAAGGTGTGACCGGCAACGGTGTACAGGAACAGGCCGCTGTACAGGTTGTTGTCGACCTTGCCTTTACCGGCGTTGAAGTTGTTGTAGTTACCGCTGGAGTAGTAAGCGGCGGTGTCGCCGTTCTTGCCATCGTCCGAGCTGTTGAAATAACGCAGGTCAGACTTCAGAACGCCCGGGCCGATTGCCCAGTTGTGGGTCAGACCCAGGAAGTGCTGCTTGTAGAAGTCTTCCAGATTGCCGTAGTAGTACTGGGCAGTCAGGTCTTTGGTCAGCTTGTAGTCACCACCGGCGTAGTAGAACTTGTTGCTGAACTTGCCGGCGTTGTAGTTGGAGCTACCGTTGGCGCCGCCAATCGACAGGTTTTCGTTGTTGCTGGAGTTACGGCCCTTGGCCTTTTCCACCTGACCGGCCACCAAGGTCAAATCCTTGATGTCGTTGGTGGTGATCTGGCCACCTTGGAAGGTTTGCGGCAGCAGACGACCATCGTTGGTCACGATAACCGGCAGTTTTGGCTGCAGGGTACCCAGCTTCAGTTCGGTCTGGGAGATCTTCACCTTACCGGTCACGCCCAGGCTGGCGTAATCGTGGACGGCTTTGTTGCCGTCGCTTGGGAAGATGGTGCCGCCGGAAGCGGTGCCGGTGTAGTTACCGTGATCAGCACGGCTCGAATCCAGACGCACGCCGTACAGGCCGATCGCGTCAACACCGAACTGAACGGTACCTTGGGTGTAACCCGAGATGAAACGCAGATCGAAGCCTTGGCCCCATTCAGCGTTTTTGCTACGTGTGTTGGACGTGGCGTTAGGGTGGCCGTCACGGTTATCAGTGTTGATGTAGAAGTTACGCAGCCCCAGTGTTGCCTTACTGTCTTCGATGAAACCGGCGGAGTTTGCCTGCTGGGCAATCGCAGCCAAAGCTACGGCCAACGCCAATGTTGACTTCTTCATGTACCGCTCCTCTCATTTCTAATTTTTGTATTTCTTTGGTCTCGGGTCTGACGCCCTCGATCCACAGATGCGCGATTAGCGCCAGATAGTGACTACCAAGTCAATCGTAACCTTGTGTGTCTACTACCTTCGTCTAATCGCAGTTGATTTGGTCCCTGCAGGGTAATGAGTTTTTCATACACCCAAAAAGAATTGTTTCATTCTTTTTCATACGATTCGGGAATAAGCCTTTTCATGACGCGGACCCGTCAGGGTAGACGACCCACTCAATAAGCTAATGCCTAAAAGGTATTTGGTAGCGCTTTTTTAGATCGTTTAGTGTGGCCGTACTGTTGCATACGTCACCCACGATCAAAAAGGCGACGCCATCATGGCCAAACGCACATCCTCCCGTCAATTTGTTACAGTTTTTGTGTCACTAATACTTTCTTTTGGTGTCAAAGCCGCCGATTTGACCATCGGCTAGAAAATTGCCTGGTGCCGTTTCAACAGTGGGCCGGAAGTCGTAACCGCCATCGCCTCGGGCGACTTGCGAATCGGCAACCTCGGTTCCAGCCCTCTTGCCGCAGTGGCATAGCGGAATCTATCCATCGTCGCGTTCATCGTATCGGCCCAGATCAATACTTCTGAAGCATGGGTGGTGCGTAATGACAGCCACATTGACGCACCCAGGGATTTGATCGGTAAAACCATCGCCACGCCGTTTGTCATTAGTGGATACGGAACCGGTGCACAAAATCGCGAAAATGACAGGCGCCAACGCCGCAGACACTCCTGAGCTGCTGGCAGGCACGACATTCCCGGATGCCCAGGCACAACAAGCCGATGCGCTGCTAAAAGGCGGCACGGCAAAGTTTTTGAAGGAAAAGGGAAAGGTGGAGATGGTGCTGCCGGATTACTTGGCCTTGGTGACTGACAAATTTATCAGTCCGAGAACTGATCCATGTGGGAGCGGGCTTGCTCCCACATTTTTTGACCTGAGTCGTTCCCGAAATCGAGGTTACAGGGCCTTCTCGAAAATCTTCGAATTACGCTGATAGTTGTACAGGGACGCCCGCGCAGACGGCAGACGGTCAACACTGCTCGGCTCAAACCCCCGCTCACGGAACCAGTGGGCGGTGCGGGTGGTGAGGACAAACAAGGTCTTCAACCCCTGCGCCCGGGCACGGGCCTGGATGCGCTCCAGCAACACATCACCACGTGCGCCATGACGGTACTCCGGGTTCACTGCCAGGCAAGCCAACTCACCCGCGTCCGAATCGGCAATCTGATACAGCGCCGCACAGGCGATGATCATGCCTTCGCGCTCCACCACGCTGAACTGCTCGATCTCACGCTCCAGCACTTCCCGCGAACGGCGTACCAGGATGCCCTGCTCTTCCAGCGGGCTGATCAGGTCAAGCAAACCGCCGACATCCTCAATCGCCGCTTCGCGCACCTGCTCGAATTGCTCCTGGGCCACCAGCGTACCGCCGCCGTCCCGGGTAAACAGCTCGGTGAGCAAGGCGCCGTCTTCGGCATAGCTGACAATATGGCTGCGCCCTACTCCACCCCGGCACGCTTCGGCGGCGGCATCGAGCAATTCGGCCTGATAGTTGGTTTTGCCCAGGCGTTGCAGGTGAGCCGGCACCTGTTGCGGGCGCAACTCGCGTACCAGGCGACCATTTTCATCGATCAAGCCCATATCGGCGCCAAACAACAGCAGCTTGTCGGCGCCCAGGTCGATGGCGGCGCGGGTGGCGACGTCTTCGCAGGCCAGGTTGAAGATCTCCCCGGTCGGCGAGTAGCCCAACGGCGACAGCAGCACGATGGAGCGTTCGTCCAACAGGCGGTTGATGCCCTTGCGGTCTACGCGGCGTACTTCGCCGGTGTGGTGGTAGTCCACGCCATCCAATACACCGATGGGACGTGCGGTCACGAAATTACCGCTGGTTACACGCAGGCGCGAGCCCTGCATCGGCGACGAGGCCATGTCCATCGATAGGCGAGCTTCAATGGCGATGCGCAGGTGGCCGACCGCGTCGATCACGCACTCCAGCGTCGCCGCGTCAGTGATGCGCATGCCTTCGTGGTAAGTCGGGATCAGGCCACGCGCTTCAAGGCGCACTTCGATCTGTGGCCGCGAACCGTGGACCAGTACCAAGCGCACGCCCAGGCTGTGCAGCAGCACTAAGTCGTGGACGATATTGCCGAAGTTGGGATGCTCCACACCGTCGCCGGGCAGCATGACCACAAAGGTGCAGTCGCGGTGGGCATTGATGTAGGGGGACGCGTGACGAAGCCAGTTAACGTAGTCGGGCATAGAACCTGGGCCTGTAATAAAAAGCAGCCGAAAAAGGATGATTCGTGAAAGCGCACGGCGGGCTGATGGTTATCGTCGGAACAGGCTTGGCGACACGCTCACTCTCCTTCTATGTACGAACAGGCAGGGGTTAATTTATGCAGGTTTCAGGCAGTAATGTTCGATCAGTTCCCGCAATAGACGCACTGTAGGCGTCAAGCGTGACATTTCGAGGTATTCGCCCGGCTGGTGCGCGCAGGCGATGTCGCCGGGGCCGAGCACCAGGGTTTCACAACCAAGGCGCTGAAGATAAGGCGCTTCGGTGCCGAACGCTACTGCTTCGGCACGATGGCCGGTCAATCGTTCCGCCACCCGCACCAGTTCGGCGTCTTCCGGTTGCTCGAAGGGCGGTACTTCGGGGAACAGCGGCGCGAAGTCAATCTTGACCTGATGGCGCTCGGCCAACGGCTGGAGCTTCTGGCGGATGGCGTCGCGCAGCACCTGGGGATCCATGCCCGGCAGTGGGCGCAGGTCGAATTCCAGGGAGCACTGGCCGCAGATGCGGTTGGGGTTGTCGCCGCCGTGGATACAGCCGAAGTTCATGGTCGGCTGCGGCACGCTGAACTGCGGGTTGCGGTACTCGCGCTGCCAGGCCAGGCGCAGGCCACGCAATTCGCCGATGGCGTCGTGCATGGCTTCGAGGGCACTGTGACCCAGGCTCGGGTCCGACGAATGGCCGCTTTGGCCAAGAATATCGATGCGCTCCATCATCACGCCTTTGTGCAGGCGGATCGGCTTGAGGCCAGTCGGCTCGCCGATCACCGCTGCGCGGCCCAGCGGGCGGCCTGCTTCGGCCAGTGCGCGGGCGCCGGACATGGAGCTTTCTTCATCACAGGTGGCGAGAATCAGCAGCGGTTGTTTGAACGGCTGATCCAGCAGCGGCAACACCGCTTCGATGGCCAGCGCGAAAAAACCCTTCATGTCGCAGCTGCCCAATCCTACCCAACGGCCGTCAACTTCCGTCAGCTTGAGCGGGTCGGTCTTCCACAGCGCTGCGTCATAAGGGACGGTATCGCTATGCCCCGCCAGTACCAGGCCACCGGGCCCACTGCCGTAACTGGCCAGCAGGTTGAACTTGCCGGGGCTGACCTGTTGGATATCGATGGCGAAACCCAGATCCCCCAGCCAAGCGGCGAGCAAGTCGATCACCGGGCGGTTGGTCTGGTCGAGAGACGCCTGGGTGCAGCTCACGGATGGCGCAGCAATCAGCGCGGCAAACTGCTCTTTCATGGACGGTAACGGCATGCTCGGCCTCTCGACTTCCCGGATGAACCTCACTATAGAGCCATCTGCACGACACAATAAACCGTTGCGGCACGTTGCCGGGCTCAGTCCTGTACACTGCACGACCTTGGCAGCCACTCTTTTACCCGGCTGCGCTCCCGATCCTGGATGTTCCGGCCATGCAAAAAGAAACTGAAATCAAGCTCCGCGTCAGCCGCGAGACCCTCGCCGCGCTGCGTGAGCACCCGCTCCTGAAAAAACGCAACAAAAGTGGCTGGGAACGCCGTGAGTTGATGAACCAGTACTTCGACACTCCCGAGCGCGACCTGGCCCAGGCCAAAGTCGCCCTGCGCCTGCGCAAGGACGGTGACGACATCATCCAGACCCTCAAGACCCGTGGTCAGAGCGTCGCCGGCTTGTCGGAACGTAACGAATACAACTGGGAACTGCCCAAAGCCAAGCTCGACGTAAAGAAACTCGACGGCGAATGCTGGCCCGAGCAACTGGCCGAGCTGGACAAAAAGACCCTCAAGCCGATCTTCACCACCGACTTCGTGCGTGAGCGCGCCGAAATCGCCTGGGGGCGCGGCAAGGCCAAGGTGGTGATCGAAGCCGCCCTGGACCTGGGCCACGTGGTGGTCGGCAAGCAGAAAGAAGAAATCTGCGAGCTGGAACTGGAACTGCGCGAAGGCGAACCGTCTGCCCTGCTGGAACTGGCCGCCGAACTGGCCGCGACCCTGGCGTTGATGCCGTGCGATATCAGCAAGGCCGAGCGCGGCTACCGCCTGTACGACGCCAGCAGCTACTCCCTGAGCCTTCCGGCGCCACAGTTGCACGCCGAAATGCCGCTGGATGACGCCTTCGCCGCGATCATGTGGCACCTGCTGGGCAGCAGCCAGCGCCTGGCCGAGCAATACCGTTTCAATGGCCACTGGCGCCTGCTGCAAGATTGGGTCGACAACCTCGGCGAACTGCGTGCCTTGGTCGGCAGCCTCGGCCAGGCGGCACCGCGTCAGTCCACCAGCGAACTGCGCAGCGCACTCGATGCCTTGCTGGAAGACTGGCGCCCACTGGTGCAGGCCGGCGATGACGACGAAGACATCCGCAAAGCCGCGCCGGAGCAGTTCGCCGAAGAACTGGACGACGTGCGCTGGGGCCTGTTCTCGCTGAACGCTTCACGCTGGCTGCTGGCCCGCACCTGGACCGCGGACCGCAACGTGCGTGGCAACCGCCAAGGCGCCGCGCAAATCACCAACTGGCTGCCGCGCCTGCTGGCCGACGATGCCGTCGCCCTGCAACTGCCGCGCTACCAGCAACAGCCGGAAGACCTGGCCGAGCAATTGCCACGCATCGAGCGTATCCAGGCCTGGCTGCACCATGCGCGTCAGGTGGTCGACATTCCCGAACTGGACCGTCTGTACGGCGAGCTGAACAAGTTGGTGCAACTGGCCAACCAGCCGATCACCGATGAGTCGCTGGATGCGCGGATGCATCAGGCGATTGCGGTGTATCAGAACCGGGCGTGGAAGACCTTGTTGCGCCTGTAAGGCCGCTATCACCAGCCTGTCAGCGCAATACTGGCAGGCTGGTGGTGGATTTGATCTCGGACAAAGCCACAATCGAATTGACCTCCTGAATCCCGGGCACCATCGACAGCTTCTCGAAGAAAAACCGCTCATACGCCTCGATGTCCGAGGTGACGATGCGCAGTAGAAAATCCACCGCCCCCATCAGCACATAACACTCCAGCACTTCCGGAAACCCGCGAATCGCGTCGGTGAACTCGGTGAAGTTGGAACGACCGTGGGCGTTGAGTTTCACTTCGGCGAATATCTGCGTGTTGAGGCCGATCTTCTTGCGATCCAGCAAGGTCACCTGGCCGCGAATCACGCCCTCTTCCTTGAGCCGTTGGATGCGTCGCCAGCAAGGCGACTGGGAAAGGCCCACCTGTTCGGCGATCTGCGCGCTGGAGAGAGAAGCGTCTTCTTGCAACAGGGCCAGGATACGGCGGTCGTAGGCGTCCAACTCGCTGTGCATATAAATACCCTCCATCGCACTTATTCTGAATTGATTGATTCGATTTTTTACAAAACAGGCCCATCTTAGATAAGAAATCTCCGGTGGCGAATGTAAAAATTTCTCCAGTCGAATCTGGAGCTTTCCCATGCACGCCGTCGAAACCAACCACCCCGCTACCCGCGTCGATGCGTGGGCCGTCAACAACGCCCATTGCCAGGCGCATTACCAGATCGTCGCCGAGGCGGAGCCCGACGTGGTGTGCCGGGTACTTAACTACTTCGCCCTGCAATGCCTCACGCCGCAACAGGTCACGGTCAACCGCGAAGAAGACCTGTTGAACATCGGCATCGTCATGGACGGCCTGAGCTGGCACCGCGCCCAGGTGATCGGTGAAAAGATTCGAAACCTGATCAGCGTGTGCGCGCTGGACGTGTGGTCGGCTGATGCCGCGGGGCCTCTGGCAGTGGTGGCGGTCGCTCAGTAAGAACCTGCAATACACGCCGGGAGGAAGATATCCAGGGGCTGGCTAGCCTGGGATTTACGCCCACTGCCCTCAGGAAAACCTTCATGCCGGTTGATCAACGCTTGGAACTGCATCAACTGCTGCCGGCTTTGCTTGAAGGGCGACTGATCACCCCAGAAGTTGCACAGCAGTTGTCGGCGCTGCCGGCCAGCAACACCTTGCATCCCCTGGAACGCATCGCAGCCCTTGGCCCCAGCCTGGAAACCCTGTCCGAATGGCTGGCCCAGCATGCCGGGCAACCGTACCTGCGTATCGACCCGTTGAAGATCGATGTGGCGACGGTCGTGCCGCTCATGTCCCACGCGTTCGCCCAACGCCACTCGATCCTTGCGGTGGCGGTGGACGCGCAGACGGTCACCGTCGCCAGCGCCCAGCCACACGTCACCAGTTGGGAAGCCGGGCTGGCGCAGGTGCTCAAGCGCTCGATCAAGCGTGTGGTCGCCAACCCCCAGGACATAACGCGCTGCATCGGCGAGTTCTACCGGCTGGCGAAGTCCGTCAGCGGCGCCGATCAAAAAGTTGCGGCACCGGGCAACAACGAACTGCTCAACCTCGGCGCCAGCGACCAGGAGCCGGATGCCAACGACGCACATATCGTCAACATCGTCGACTGGCTGTTGCAATACGCTTTCGGCCAGCGCGCCAGCGATATCCACATTGAACCGTGCCGAGAACAGGGCCGTGTGCGCTTTCGCATCGACGGGTTGTTGCACGACGTCTATCAGTTCCCGCCCCAGGTCACGATGGCAGTGGTCAGCCGCCTCAAAAGCCTGGGCCGCATGAATGTGGCGGAAAAGCGCAGGCCCCAGGACGGTCGGGTCAAGACCAAAAGCCCGACCGGAGCGGAAGTGGAGCTGCGCCTGTCCACCTTGCCCACGGCGTTTGGCGAAAAGCTGGTGATGCGGATCTTCGACCCACAAGTACTGCTCAAGGGCTTTGACCAGCTTGGTTTATCGGTTGAGGACCAGCAACGCTGGCAAGCCATGACGAGCCAGACCAACGGCATCATCCTGGTTACCGGCCCTACCGGTTCAGGCAAGACCAGCACCCTCTACACCACGCTCAAGCAATTGGCCACGCGGGAGGTCAACCTGTGCACCGTGGAAGATCCGATCGAGATGGTCGAGCCGGCGTTCAACCAGATGCAGGTGCAGCACAATATCGACCTGACCTTCGCCAGCGGCATCCGCGCCCTGCTCCGCCAGGACCCGGACATCATCATGATCGGCGAGATCCGCGACCAGGAGACCGCCGAAATGGCGATCCAGGCCGCATTGACCGGGCACCTGGTGCTGTCGACCCTGCATACCAACGATGCGCCCAGCGCCATCAGCCGCTTGCAGGAACTGGGCATTGCGCATTATTTGATCAAGGCCACCTTGCTCGGCGTAATGGCGCAGCGTTTGGTGCGGGTCTTATGCCCGCACTGCAAGCGGTCTCTGGGTGACGCCCATGAAGCGGTCGGGTGCGTTGAATGTCGACACAGCGGTTATCAGGGGCGGGCCGGCGTTTACGAAATCATGGTTTTGAACGAAGCGCTCAACACATTGATCACGCCTGGGGCCGATGTGCAGGCCCTGCGCCAGGCCGCAGTTACCCACGGCATGTGCAGCTTGCGCATGGCCGGCATGCAGAAGGTCGCGGCGGGGGTCACCACGATGGCGGAAGTCTTGCGGGTGACTCCCGGGGATTCGGTAACAAATCCTTTGTTTGTCAGGCAGTGAAACCGTTCTTATCGGTGACAACACCGTTACAATCGGCCCAACGTCGTTTCACTGACACCATCAGATAGGGAATCGCTATGCAGATCGGAACCGTACTGCTTCTTTTCGTGGGTTTGGCCATCGCCATCCTGTTCATGGGCTTCAAGGTGGTCCCCCAGGGCTACCAATGGACGGTCGAGCGTTTTGGCCGTTACACCAACACCCTCAAGCCTGGCTTGAACATCATCATCCCGGTCATGGACCGCATCGGTCGCAAGATCAACGTGATGGAAAGCGTACTGGATATCCCGCCCCAGGAAGTCATCACCGCCGACAACGCCACCGTGCAGATCGACGCCGTGTGCTTCTTCCAGGTGGTAAACACCGCCCAGGCCGCCTACGAGGTCAACAACCTCGAACACGCCATCCGCAACCTGCTGCAAACCAACATCCGTACCGTGCTCGGCTCCATGGAACTGGATGCCATGCTCAGCCAGCGTGACGGCATCAACGAAAAACTGCTGAAGACCGTGGACGAAGCCACCGCGCCGTGGGGGATCAAGATCACCCGTATCGAGATCAAGGACATCAGCCCGCCTGCCGACCTGATGGCCGCCATGTCGGGCCAGATGAAAGCCGAACGGATCAAGCGTGCGCAGATCCTCGAAGCCGAAGGCCTGCGCGCCTCGGCGATCCTGACTGCCGAAGGCAAGAAGCAGGCACAGATTCTCGAGGCCGAAGGTAGCCGGCAGGCGGCGTTCCTTGAATCCGAAGCCCGTGAGCGTCAGGCCGAAGCCGAAGCACGCGCCACACAGGTGGTGTCGGAAGCGATCGCATCAGGCAACGTGCAGGCGGTCAATTACTTCGTCGCACAGAAATACATCGACGCCCTGGGCAAGCTGGCCTCGGCCAACAACAGCAAGGTTATCCTGATGCCGCTGGAGGCCAGCCAGGTGATCGGCGCAGTTGGCGGTATCGGCGAGATCGTCAAGGCAACGTTCGACAACAAGAAAGGCTGAGGCCAGCGCCATGTGGGATTTCCTGCAGCATCTGTCGTTCTGGGATTGGTTGGCACTGGGCACAGTACTGCTGATTCTTGAGGTATTCGGCGCTGGCGGTTACCTGTTGTGGATGGGTATCGCCGCGGCCGCCGTGGGCGTGATCAAGTTTCTGGTGCCACCCCTGGGGCTGGAATGGCAACTTCTGCTGTTTGCCGTGTTGTCGATAATGACGGCGGTGTACTGGTGGAAGCGTCAGCGCAGCAGCGCCAAGGCCAGCGACCAGCCGGGTCTCAACGAGCGCGGTTCCGAGCTGATCGGCCGCACCTTCGTGGTGCACCAGGCGATTGTGGATGGCCGGGGCAAGGTAAAAGTCGGTGATGGCGTATGGATGGTGACCGGCCCGGACAGCCCCGTAGGCGCTCAAGTGCGGGTGGTTGGCCAGGAAGGCGTGGTGTTAAGGGTTGAAACTGTTTAGTCAGTGATGGAACTCGGTTGGGCTAACTACAATCATAAAGTACAGATAACCCACCCGGAGTCACCCATCATGCGTCTCAAATATGCTGTCGCAACCCTTGCTGTGCTTTCCCTCCCTGTCGGATCAGCCATGGCCGACAGTTTCTGGCGCAATGTCATCTCGTCGGGCGCCACCACCGGCTCGACATACCTGACGTTCAAGGACCACAAGCTGGTGGTCGCCGCCCAAGACGACGCCGGCAGCTTCGTTGCCAGCGATGGCGGCATCCGTGGCCCATACCTGGAAGCCGCGATGCAGAAAGTCCGCGCCGACAACCCTGGCCTGCAGGCCACGGACATGGAGCTGGCCAACGCTATCCTCGCGAAAAATGCAGTCACCGAATAACTCGGGCTCAATAAAAATGCCGCTGTTAACAGCGGCATTTTTTTGTCCTCAATTCCTACGGTCATCATCGCTGGGCACTACACAAGCATTGCTGTTTTCCCAACTGCATACAGAGAAGTCCTGTCGAGCCTCACTCTGCCGGGCCACAAGCTAAGGATTCCTTTTTGAACAAAGCGAATCACTGCCCATGCACAAGATTGCCTACGCACTGCTGTTCTCTGCATTTGCCACCGCCTACGCCCAGGCAGAAAGCTGGTACGGATCAGCCAAATTCAACAACGCTCGCCAGAACCTCTCCAGTTCACTGCTCACCAGCCCGCGCGTGACGGACAGGGTGGACGCCCCGGATAGCAGCAAAGCATTCGTGGCCTCTTTCGCCGCAGGCTATGCCTTCGCCAATGGCTGGCGCCTGGAAGGGGAGTACACGATGCCAAACAGTTCGACCTTCAAATCCTACTGGGCCCCCTTCAATGCCAACGTCAACAGCCTGCATGTGCAGAGCCAGCGCTTGATGCTCAACGGCTATAAAGATATCCCGATCAACCAGTGGCTATCGTTTTACGGTATGGCCGGTGTGGGCATCGCACGCATTGAGTCCGAAGGTTATCAAACCATTGAGACCCGTCGTTTTGCCAGCAACCGCCAACATAACCTTGCCTATAGCCTGGGTATTGGGCTGGAGGCCAAGGCCAGTGAGCGACTCACGTTAGGGGCGGGTTATCGTTACACCGCCATGGGCGACGTCGAAACCGGTTACAACACCTTCACGAACCGCGCAAATGCACGGGATGAG
The DNA here is from genome assembly GCF_023169845.1 of Pseudomonas sp. CYM-20-01. Lineage (NCBI taxonomy): Bacteria > Pseudomonadati > Pseudomonadota > Gammaproteobacteria > Pseudomonadales > Pseudomonadaceae > Pseudomonas > Pseudomonas sp. CYM-20-01. The sequence goes on from NZ_AP025169.1 coordinate 6,597,101, forward strand.
CAACTCAAAGGCAAACTCAAGGAGCAGAACATGTTCCTGGAAGCGCGGCTTGCCTTCTGATTATTTGCGAAGAATGCCGCCTTCGACGTGGCATTCTTCGGCTCAATAGTGACGATTCATTCACAGATGACAGGCTATATTCAGTCAAGCCGTGCAACCATGCCGGTACTGATACCTCGCTTACTCATCGCCAACCTGAAACGGATGCCTTCGTCGTCATGAGCCAACTGCCCTTCCTGCCGTTTTCCAAACCCACCATCGATGAAGCCACCATTGCAGCGGTCGGCGATGTACTGCGCTCGGGCTGGATCACCAGCGGGCCGAAGGTGCAGGCCTTCGAAGCTCAGTTGTCGGAGTACTTTGGCGGTCGGCCGGTGCGCACCTTCAACTCGGGCACCTGCACCATGGAGATTGCCTTGCGCATTGCCGGCATCGGGCCAGGCGATGAAGTCATCACCACGCCGATTTCCTGGGTAGCCACGGCCAACGTGATTCTGGAAGTGGGCGCTACGCCGGTGTTTGCCGATATTGACCCGGTGACCCGCAATATCGACCTGTCCCAGGTGGAAGCGGCGATTACCCCGCGCACCAAGGCGATCATCCCGGTTTACCTGGCCGGCCTGCCCCTGGATATGCCGATGCTGTATGCACTGGCGAACAAGTACAACCTGCGCATTATCGAAGATGCGGCGCAGGCGCTGGGTTCCAGCTGGGATGGCGAGCGTATTGGCGCCACCGGGGATTTTGTGTCGTTCAGTTTCCAGGCCAACAAGAACATCACCTCTTCCGAGGGCGGCTGCCTGGTGTTGAACAACGCCGAAGAAGCGCGACTGGCAGAAAAATACCGCCTGCAAGGTGTTACCCGTACCGGCTTCGACGGCCTGGACGTGGATGTATTAGGCGGCAAGTTCAACATGACCGACATCGCCGCCGCCATTGGCCTGGGGCAATTTGCCCATATCGAGCAGATCACTGCTCACCGCCAGAACCTGGCGCGGCACTACTTCAAATGCTTTGGCAGTGACTTTGAAGAGCAGTACGGCGCACAACTGCCGCCGGCAGACTTCGAAAACAGCAACTGGCACCTGTTTCAACTGGTGCTGCCGGAACGTCAGGACGGCCTGCCAGCCCGCGCCACCTTCATGGAGCAAATGCAGGCCCATGGCGTCGGCATTGGCTATCACTACCCGCCGATCCACCTGCTGAGCCTTTATCGGGCACAGGGGTTCAAGGAAGGCATGTTCCCGGTGGCGGAGAAAGTGGGGCGCTTGATCGTGTCGTTGCCGATGTTTACGGCGATGACAGAGGCGGATGTGGAGCGGTCGGTGGCAGCCGTGAAGGCAGTTCTACAGCCCTAAAAGCACATTGCGGGAGCCGTATAACCGGCTCCCGCAACAGGATCACTCGCCGATGGCGGCTTTGTAGCCGGCAGCATCCAGCAATTTGTCCAGGTCAGCCGGGTTGCTTGGCTTGAGCTTGAAGATCCAAGCGCCGTAGGGATCAGAGTTCAGCAGCTCCGGGCTGCCACTCAGTTCTTCGTTGACGGCAATCACTTCGCCTGCAACCGGGGCGTAGATATCCGAGGCGGCCTTGACCGACTCAACCACACCCGCCTGGCCAGCAGCGTCAAACTGGGCGCCCACTTCGGCCAACTCAACAAACACCACATCACCCAACGCTTCCTGAGCATGGTCGGAAATACCGACGGTCACGGTGCCGTCAGCTTCCAGGCGTGCCCATTCGTGGCTTTCGGCAAAACGCAGGTCGGCAGGGATATCGCTCATAATCTGTGTCCTCAAGAAGTAATGTCAGCGGCCATTGGCCTGCCGGAAATAGGTTAGATCAAGGTTTTGCCATGGCGCACGAAGGTCGGTTTGACCACTCGAACCGGGTACCACTTGCCGCGGATTTCCACTTCGGCCCGATCAGCGGTTGCCGTCGGTACACGCGCCAGGGCAATGGATTTGCTCAGCGTAGGAGAGAAACTACCACTGGTGATCTCCCCTTCGCCAATATTGGCGATACGAACCACCTGGTGAGCGCGCAAAACCCCGCGTTCTTCCAGCACCAGCCCGACCAGCTTGAACTGCACCCCGGCTGCTTTTTCTGCTTCCAGCGCGGCGCGGCCAATGAAATTACGCTCGGCAGGCTCCCAGGCGATGCTCCAGGCCATGTTCGATGCCAGGGGCGAAACCTCCTGGTGGATGTCCTGGCCGTACAGGTTCATCCCCGCTTCTAGGCGCAGGGTATCGCGGGCGCCGAGGCCGATGGGTGAAATACCAGCGCCCACCAGGTCATTGAAAAAGCCCGGAGCCTGATCAGCGGGCAAGACAATCTCCAGGCCATCTTCGCCGGTGTAACCCGTGCGTGCGATAAACCAGTCACCATCGGCGTGGCCTTCGAAGGGCTTGAGCTGGTGAATCAGGGTGCTGCGCGATTGCGTGACCAGTTCGGCGATCTTTTGCCGGGCGTGGGGACCTTGGATGGCCAGCATGGCCAACTCGGGGCGCTCATGCAGTTGCACCTGATAGTCGCCCAGTTGCGCTTGCATCCAGGCCATATCCTGGTCGCGGGTGGCAGCGTTGACCACCAGCCGATAAGCGGCCTCGGTGCGGTAGACAATCATGTCGTCCACCACGCCGCCCTGTTCGTTGAGCATGGCGCTGTACAACGCACGGCCGCAGCCGTGCAGGCGTTCGACATCATTGGCCAGCAGGTGCTGGAGCCATTCCTTGGCCTGGGGGCCGCTGACATCGATCACGGTCATATGAGATACATCGAACACCCCGCAGTCGCGTCGCACCTGATGGTGCTCTTCAACTTGCGAGCCGTAGTGCAAAGGCATATCCCAACCGCCAAAATCGACCATTTTCGCGCCAAGGGCGAGATGCAGGTCATACAGAGGCGTACGCTGTCCCATGGGTTTCTCCTTCCGGGCTTGGCGAAGGTGCGCGGAGCTACTGTCCGCGCTGAACACCTTGACTCACAAGGCCTGCAGCCACGTCCAGCGACCCGCTCCAAAAGACGAAGCGCACCGAATGCCGCGCATTGTAGCCGCAAGCCGTAGGACTGGCACCTAACCGATTTGCCGGGCGGAGCGTCGGATCAGCCCGATCACCGGCAACAGGCCCACCAGCACCAGGGTCAACGCCGGCAAAGAGGCCCGTGCCCACTCGCCCTCACTGGTCATTTCAAAGATCCGCACTGCCAGCGTATCCCAGCCAAACGGGCGCATCAGCAAGGTGGCGGGCATTTCCTTGAGCACATCGACAAACACCAGGAGTGCTGCGCTCAAAGTACCCGGCAGCAGCAACGGCAGATACACTTTGCAAAACAGTCGTGGGCCACTCACACCTAGACTGCGTGCAGCTTCCGGCAGGGACGGGCGGATACGCGCCAGGCTGTTTTCCAACGGCCCATAGGCCACCGCCAGGAAACGCACCAGGTACGCCAGCACCAATGCCGACAGGCTGCCCAACAGCAACGGCTTGCCCGCCCCACCGAGCCAGCTGGAGACAGGCACCACCAGTTCACGGTCCAGATAGCTGAACGCCAACATGATCGATACCGCCAGCACCGAGCCCGGCAAGGCATAGCCGATGTTGGCCAGGCTGATACCGGAACGGATCGCCCGTGTCGGCGCCAGGCGGTTGGCGAACGCCAGCACCAGGGCCACGCTGACCGTGATCAAGGCCGCGATGCCGCCCAGGTAAAGCGTGTGGAGGATCAGGCCCGAATAGCGCTCATCCAGATCGAAGCGGCCGCGCTGCCAGAACCAGGCCACCAGTTGCAACATCGGGATGACAAACGCACAGGCGAACACCAACCCGCACCAACTGCTGGCCGCGACCGCCTTGAACCCACGCAGGTGGTACAACGCCTTACTACGTGGCCGTTCATTGCTCGGTCGGCTGGCGCCCCGGGCGCGCCGCTCGCCGTACAGCACCAGCATCACCACCAGCAGCAACAGGCTGGCCAACTGGGCGGCGCTGGAAAGGCTGAAGAAGCCGTACCACGTCTTGTAGATGGCGGTGGTGAACGTGTCGAAGTTGAACACTGAGACCGCGCCGAAATCCGCCAGGGTTTCCATCAACGCTAAGGCGACTCCAGCCCCAATCGCCGGCCGCGCCATGGGCAGGGCCACGTGCCAGAACGCTCGCCATGGCGATTGCCCCAGCACCCGCGCGGCCTCCATCAGGCCTTTGCCCTGGGCCAGGAACGCGGTGCGCGCCAATAGATAAACATAGGGATAGAACACCAGGACCAGGACGATGATCACACCGCTGGTGGAGCGCACCCGTGGCAGGCGCAGCCCGGTGCCGAACCATTCACGCAACAGGGTTTGCACGGGACCGGAGAAGTCCAGCAGGCCGACAAACACAAAGGCCAGCACATAGGCAGGAATGGCGAACGGCAACATCAACGCCCAATCCAGCCAGCGCCGACCAGGAAACTCGCAGAGGCTGGTCAACCAGGCCAGGCTGACGCCCAACAGGGTCACGCCGATACCGACGCCCAGCACCAGGGTGAGCGTGTTGCCCAGCAGGCGCGGCATCTGGGTTTCCCACAGGTGCGACCAGATCTGGTTGTCGATACTTTGCCAGGACAGTAACAGCACGCTCAGCGGCAGCAGTACGAGGGCGGCGACGGTGAAGACCGGCAGGTACCAGCGGCGTTGGGCGGGGTGGGCCAAAGTCAGTTCTCAGTGAATGTCTTTAATTCAACTCTCGATCCAATGTGGGAGGGGGCTTGCCCCCGATGGCGGTGGATCAGTCCATGATGAGTGAACTGATATCCCGCTATCGGGGGCAAGCCCCCTCCCACATTTTGACCAGCAGTGTGTCAGTTCCAGCCGGCGCGATCCATCAGGCGGATCGCCTCAGCCTGGCGCTTGCCCGCCACTTCCACCGGCAAGGTGTCCGCCACGAACTTGCCCCAGGTCGCCACTTCGGCTGACGGCGGCACCGCCGGGTTGGCCGGGAACTCCTGGTTCACATCGGCAAAGATCTTCTGCGCCTCAGGCGTGGTCATCCACTCTACCAGCGCCTTGGCGGCTTCCGGATGCGGCGCGTGCTGGGTCAGGCCGATACCCGACAGGTTCACGTGCACGCCACGGTCGCCCTGGTTCGGCCAGAACAGCTTCACCGCCAGGTCCGGTTTCTGCTTGTGCAGGCGGCCGTAGTAGTAGGTGTTGACGATACCCACGTCGCATTGCCCGGCGTTGATGGCTTCGAGCACAGCGATGTCATCGGAGAACACGTCGGTGGACAGGTTGTTGACCCAACCCTTGACGATCTCTTCGGTCTTGGCCGCGCCGTGGGTTTCGATCAGGGTGGCGGTCAGCGACTGGTTGTAGACCTTTTTCGCCGTACGCAGGCACAGGCGGCCTTCCCACTGTTTGTCAGCCAGGGCTTCGTAGGTGGTGAGGTCACCCGGTTTCACCCGGTCGGTGGAATAGGCGATGGTCCGTGCGCGCAGGCTCAAGCCGGTCCAGGTGTGTTTTGACGAGCGATATTGCAGGGGAATGTTCTTGTCGATCACCGGGGAGGTGAACGGTTGCAGGATCCCCATCTGCTCGGCCTGCCAGAGGTTGCCGGCATCCACGGTGAGCAGAAGGTCGGCGGTGGCGTTTGCGCCCTCGGCCTTGATGCGCTGCATCAGCGGGGCTTCCTTGTCGGTGATGAACTTGACCTGCACGCCGGTTTTCTGGGTGTAGGCATCGAAGACCGGCTTGATCAGCTCATCGATGCGCGAGGAGTAGACCACCACTTCGTCGGCGGCCTGCACAGTGGTGCTGCCGATCAGGGTGAGTGCCAGGGCAGTCAGGAGGCGCTTGGGTGCCAACATGGGTGCGGTCTCTCATTTGCAAAAAGAGGGCAAATGATAAGGACTCACATTTGGTAGTGCTTGGTAGAGGCGTTACCAGATGTTGCATGACGGAGATTGGTTGTGGGCTGATGGCCTCATCGGGGGCAAGCCCCCTCCCACAAGGGATCGCATTTCAATATCAGGGTTTCGCAAGGTCCGGGAGATCGCCAGTCAGGCCGAGAGCCTGACGCACAAACACGGCCTTGGCCTCGGGCATCTGGTCGACCATCTTCAACCCGGCGTTGCGCAACCAGCGCAGCGGCAGCTGATCGGCCTGGAACAGTCGCTCAAAACCTTCCATCGCCGCCATCAGCGCCAGGTTATGCGGCATGCGCCGACGCTCGTAACGGCTCAGTACCTTAACGTCCGCCAGGCGCTCGCCGCGCTCGGTTGCCGCCAACAGCACCTCGGCCAACACCGCTGCATCGAGGAAACCCAGGTTCACGCCCTGCCCCGCCAACGGATGAATGACGTGAGCCGCGTCGCCGATCAAGGCCAGGCCTTCGGCCACGTAGCGCTTGGCGTGGCGCTGACGCAACGGCACACATACGCGTGGGTCGGCGCTGATCACGTTGCCGAGTCGTCCCTCAAAGGCGCGCTCCAGCTCGCGACAGAAGCTTTCATCATCCAGCGCCATCAAGCGCTCGGACTCGGCCGGCGTGGTCGACCAGACGATCGAACACCAATCCTCCTGCCCATCCCGCTCCAGCGGCAAAAACGCCAGCGGACCCATATCGGTAAAGCGTTGCCACGCCGTACGCTGATGCGGCTGGCTGCTGCGCACGCTGGTGACGATGGCGTTATGCAGGTAATCCCACTCACGGGTCGCGGTGCCTGTCAGGCGGCGTACGGCGGAGTTGGCACCATCGGCGGCCACCACCAGCGGCGCGCGCAACGTGCGGCCATCGGCCAGGGTCAGCAGCCAGTCATCGCCGGAACGGCGCATCTGTTCCAGGCGCGCATTGGCCAGCAGGCCCAGGTCGCAGTCGTGCAGACGGTCAAGCAAGGCATCCTGCACCACGCGGTTCTCGACGATATGCCCGAGCACCTCGGCATGCACGCTGGCGGCCGAAAAGTGGATCTGCCCGGTGCCGCTGCCGTCCCACACCTGCATCTCGCCGTAAGGGCTGGCGCGGCGCGAGACGATGCCGTCCCACACGCCCAGCCGCTCCAGAATGCGCTGGCTGGCGGCCGACAAGGCGCTCACACGGGGTTCGAAGGCGGCCTCGCGGTCGAACGGCTTGACGCTCAGCGGGCTGCCGTCGAGCAGCAGCACCTGCAGGCCGCTGCCCTGCAACGCCAGCGCCAGGGCGCTTCCGACCATTCCGGCCCCGACAATCAGCACATCTGCGCGCATGTCCATGCTTTAAGCCTGTCTCACTGGCGGCTTGCGCCGCACGTAAAGGGTTTTGTCGACCCGCGCCACCAGGGTGCCGGAGCCGTCATGAATCTGCACCTTGAGGTGGGGCAGGTACTTCTCGCCACCTTCGGTGTGTCGACGGACCTCGTCCAGCAAGGCCTCGTCGATGGAAAATTCGGCATACACCGGGCCTTTGCCGGGCGAAATGAAATCGATACTCGCGGCCTTGTCCCACACGATGTAGTCGCGGCCCAGGTTCTCCATCAGCATCAACATGTAGAACGGGTCAACCATCGAATACAGGCTGCCGCCGAATTGCGTGCCGACATAGTTGCGGTTGTACCAGCCCAGGCCCATGCGCACTTTGACGTGACGAAAATCGGCGCTCATGCGCTGAACGCTGACCCCCGCGCCCAGGTACGGCGGGTACAGGGTCATGATCCAACGCAACAATCTCGCCTTGCCCAGGCGCGCGATCAACCACTTACGCATCGGGACGCGTGCCCAGGCCCATGGCTTGCCGGGCGAACCAGCGTTTGGCGGGCGGCAACAAATCCAGCCCCAGCAGCCCCATGTTTCGGCCCAGGGCGACCAACGGTTGGGCGCTGCCGAACAGGCGCGTGACCTGGTCGGAGAAGCCCACGGTGAGTTTCTGGTCCAGGCGCTGGCGCTCGCGATAACCCTGCAAGGTGGCCAGATCACCCGGCACCTGCGGCCCGGCCAGCAAAGCCTCGGCCAGGGCATTCGCGTCACGCAGGGACAGGTTGAAGCCCTGCCCGGCAATTGGGTGCAGGCTGTGGGCGGCGTTGCCGAGGATCGCCAGATGGGAGCGCACTTGCTCCTCGGCTTCCACCAGCGTCAGCGGATACAGGTGACGGGCGCCCACTTGCTTCAGCGTACCCAGGCGATAGCCGAACACGCCCTGCAATTCACTGAGGAAACTGCGTTCATCGAGATTGGCCAGGCGCTGCGCGTCCATGCCGATGCGCGTCCAGACCAGCGCGCAGCGGTTGTCTGGCAGCGGCAGCAAGGCCATCGGGCCTTCATCGGTGAAGCGCTCGAACGCCTCGCCGTTGTGGGCTTCGCTCGGGGTGATGTTGGCGATCAGCGCGCTCTGGTTGTAGGGGCGGGTTTTCACGCCAATGCCCAATTGCTCGCGCAGGCCGGAGCGGCCGCCGTCAGCCAGTACAGCGAGATCGCACTCCAGCACGGTTTCATCGTTAAGGGTCAGGCGGTAGCCATCGGGAAGCGGCTCCATGCGCGCGACTTCGGCCGGGCAACGCCAGCTGACCACGTCTTTGTCCAGGCCTTGCCACAGGCATTGGCCCAGCCAGGCGTTTTCCACCACGTAACCGAGGGCCGGCACGCCCTCTTCCATGGCAGACAAGCGCGCGGTGGAGAAACGCCCACGGTCGGACACATGGATCTGCTTGATCGGCTCGGCGCGGCGTGAAATGTCCTGCCACAGGCCCAGCCGCTGATAGATCTGCCGGGCGCCGAAGGACAGCGCCGAAGAACGCGCATCGTAGCTCGGCTGGTAGCTGTCGCCCGGCGCGAAGGGTTCGATCAGCACGATCTTCCAGCCCCGGGCCTTGGCCCCGGCCTGCAACGCCAGTGCCAGGCTGGCGCCCACCAGGCCGCCGCCGATGATCGCCAGGTTGACCCGGCTCATCGCGCAGCCGCCATCAGCGCTTCGATATCGGCGACAGTCTTGGGCACGCCGCCGGTCAGGATTTCACAGCCTTGCTTGGTCACTACCACGTCGTCCTCGATGCGTACGCCAATGCCACGCCATTTCTTTGCCACGTTCTGGTTGTCCGGTGAAATGTAGATCCCCGGTTCCACGGTCAACGCCATGCCGACTTCCAGCACACGCCATTCACCGCCCACTTTATATTCGCCCACATCGTGTACATCCATGCCCAGCCAATGACCGGCACGGTGCATGTAAAACACCTTATAGGCTTCGCTGGCGATCAGTTCGTCGACGTCACCCTGCAACAACCCCAGCTTGACCAACCCGGCGGTGATGACCCGTACGGTCGCCTCATGGGCCTGGTTCCAATGCTTGTCCGGGGCGATCTCCGCGAAGGCGGCTTCCTGGGAGGCCAGCACAATCTCGTAGATCGCCTTTTGTTCCGGCGAAAATCTGCCATTGACCGGCCAGGTGCGGGTGATGTCGCTGGCATAGCAGTCGATCTCGCAACCGGCGTCGATCAGCACCAGGTCACCGTCCTTGAGCACCGCGTCATTCTGCTGGTAATGCAGGATGCAGCTGTTGCGCCCGGCGGCGACGATGGAACCGTAGGCCGGCATTTTCGCGCCGCCTTTGCGAAATTCATAATCCAGCTCGGCTTCCAGGCTGAACTCATACAGGCCGGCCCGGCTGGCCTGCATCGCCTTCACGTGGGCCGCGCAAGAGATTCGCGCCGCCTCGCGCATCACCTTCACTTCCGCCGCCGATTTATACAGGCGCATGTCGTGCAACAGATGATCCAGGGCAACGAATTCGTTCGGTGGCTGGGCGCCCAGGTGGGCCTTGGAGCGGATCACGTTGATCCACTCCATCAGGTGCCGGTCGAACTCGGCATTGCTGCCCATGGCCGAGTACACCCGGTCGCGGCCTTCGATAAGGCCGGGCAGGATGTCGTCGATATCGGTGATGGGGAAGGCATCGTCGGCGCCAAAGTCACGAATCGCGCCTTCGGTGCCGGCGCGCAGGCCGTCCCACAGTTCGCGTTCGGCGTTGCGTTCGCGGCAGAACAGCACGTACTCGCCGTGCTGGCGACCGGGCATCAGCACGATCACCGCTTCCGGCTCGGGGAAGCCGCTCAGGTACTGGAAATCACTGTCCTGGCGGTACACGTGTTCGACATCGCGATTGCGGATCGCCACGGCGGCGGCCGGCAGGATCGCGATGCTGTTGGGTTCCATCTGCGCCATGAGCGCCTTGCGGCGCCGGGTGTATTCCGCTTTGGGGATATGGATCATGGGCAGAGGGGTTTCCTTTCTTAGTGCAGCGACGGCTTGGGTGCAGCCGGCTCAGCCGATTTTTTGGTCTCGGTGAACAGCAGCAGCGGCGCGACGCGCAGGTATTCCATCACTTCCATGTAGTCGCCCTCGCCGTCTTCGGACTCTTCCAGGGCGTCTTGCACCTGGGAGATGGCTGCCAGGTCCTGCAGCACTTCCTTGGCGTCGGTGCTCAGTTCCAGGCCGCCGGCGTTCACGCCGAAGCCGTGGAGGAAGCCCTGGCACCATTGGCCCAGTGCGGCGGCACGCTCGGTTAGCGGCGCGTCGTCGGTCGGCAGCAGCAGGACCACGGTGACGTCATCACCGGTCAGCTCGCCCTTGACCATCTCTTGTAGGCCGATCAGCGCGTTGCGCACGTTGTCGGTCGGTTCGGTTTCCAGCAGTTCGGCCACGTCGGCCAGCCAGTTGTCGGCGTCGAAGCCGACGCCGGTGCAACTACGGCCCAGCAACACGCCGTGCAGTTCGGCCGGCGAGCAGGGGTGGCCGCTGGTGCTCAGCAGTTTGGAGAAAGCATCGTACGGGGAGTTCTGAATAGGCATGGTGAGCTAGGCGCCAGACGGCGCAATGTCTAGAATGGAGCGCTGTATCCTAGCACCGGCAGACGTACCAAGACTATCAAGGGCGTCAGATCGTTTATCCTGCAGTTGCCATTCATCAGACAAATCCAGTGGAACCCAATGGAAGACACCGACCTGCAAGCGCTGATGGCCAGACTCGAATTGCTAATTACTCGGGTCGAGCAACTTAAGAGTCAAAACGGACTCCTATTAGCTCAGGAAAAGACCTGGCGCGAGGAACGCGCTCACCTCATTGAAAAAAACGAAATCGCCCGGCGTAAGGTCGAATCGATGATTTCGCGCCTGAAGGCCCTGGAGCAAGACTCATGAGTTCAAGCAATAGCGTCACCGTGCAGATCCTCGACAAAGAATATTCGATCATCTGCCCCCAGGAAGAGCGCAACAACCTGGTGAGCGCCGCCCGCTACCTGGATGGCAAGATGCGTGAAATCCGCAGCAGCGGCAAAGTCATCGGCGCCGACCGCATCGCCGTGATGGCCGCCCTGAACATTACCCACGATTTGCTGCATAAGCAGGAACGCCCTGACGTGCAGGCCAGCGGTTCGACGCGTGAGCAGGTGCGTGACTTGCTGGAGCGTGTCGATCTGGTGCTTTCCAGCGATGCAGACGCACCCAAGGGCTGATTGCCGCGACTGTTTAAGGTATACTCGCCCCACTCCCTGGCGTGTTTGCCAGTCGGCGATGTCCCTGAGCCGATTCGCACTACCCTGGAAGTTGCACGTTGGGCTGGTGTGCATGTCCGCTAGACGGAAAGCCTTAAAGCCTACTGCATCTTCCACCTTGAACTTTCGGGTTCAAGGGCTAAGTCGACAGCGGCTCTGTCGGGGAGCCTGAATTCCCAAACTCAATGCCAGTCTTCGGACTGGCATTGTTTTATGAGCAGAAACCATGACCGAACCTGCGCCGCTTTCCCGTCCGCAACTTCGACGCATGTTGCGCAAAGCCCGCCGCGCCCTCACGCCGAGCGAGCAGCGCAAGGCCGCCCACGGCCTGTATCGGCAACTGGCACAGCACCCGCTGTTTCGCCGGGCCAAACATATTTCCTTATACCTACCGACGGACGGTGAAATCGATCCGCGCTTGCTGCTGCGTGCAGCACAGCGCCGGGGCAAAGCCACCTATCTGCCGGTGCTCAGCGCCTGGCCACGTACCAAGATGGTGTTCCAACGGGTCAAGCCTGGTGAGAAGCTGCTGCCCAATCGCTTTCGCATCCTGGAACCACGGGTGAACATCAGCCGCCAACGCAAAGTCTGGGCGCTGGACCTGGTGCTGCTGCCGTTGGTGGGTTTTGATGATGCCGGCGGACGCCTGGGCATGGGCGGCGGGTTCTACGACCGCAGCCTGGCTTACCTGGCGCGCCGCCAGAGCTGGCGCAAGCCGACGCTGCTGGGCCTGGCCCATGAATGCCAGAAGGTCGATCGATTGGCGCAGGCGAGCTGGGATGTGCCGTTGGCGGGCACCGTCACCGATAAGCATTGGTATATTGCGAAGACGCCACTGGAGTCAGCGGCGCCTTGAAGAAGGGTCAGCGCTTGAACGGTTGCGGCTGCTGCTGAGCCAGTTCAACGGGCGCATCGGTCTTGTTCGACCACAAGCTTTGGGCATACCCGGTGGTCACGACGCCCAGACCAAACAAAATCACCAAAATCCATAGTAAATCCGGTTTACGTTGCATCGATTGCCCCCCTTCAGGCACCTCGTACACGATGACAACAACGTTCCAAAGAGTCCGTTGCAGCTGCGTCAAGCTTTAAAAGCCGGCATTCTGCGGTAACGTGAACCAACACGCAAACCTTGGCGCCAACCGACTGTCGGTTTGTCATCAAATTGCAGGACAACTTGCCCACCGCTTATTTCAGGAGCCCAACAATGGCCTATTGGCTGATGAAATCCGAGCCCGACGAACTCTCCATCAAAGGCCTGGAAAAGCTTGGCGAAGCCCGCTGGGACGGGGTACGCAACTACCAGGCGCGTAACTTCCTGCGGGCCATGGCGGTGGGTGACGATTTTTTCTTCTATCACTCCAGTTGCCCGGAGCCGGGCATTGCCGGCATCGGCAAAATCATCGAGGCGGCCTATCCGGATCCCACCGCGTTGGAGCCCGAAAGCCACTACTTCGACGCCAAGGCCACCCCGGAGAAAAATCCGTGGAGCGCGATCAACGTTGCCCATGTGCAGACCTTTCCCAAGGTGCTCGGCCTAGGCTACCTGAAGCAACAAGCCGCCCTCGCCGAACTGCCCCTGGTGCAAAAAGGCAGCCGGCTGTCGGTGATGGCCGTCACGCCCGAGCAATGGCACGCCGTGATCCATTTGATTTGACTGACCGGCATCAACGCCCCACCGGGGCAAACCGCTCACACTAGGACGCTAACGCCGCAGGAAGCAGCCATGTCGACGAACCACCACACCTCCCGCCTTTTCGCCGTTGCCCTCATCGCCCTGTTGCTGGGTGCCGGTGGCTTCGGTTACTGGCGCTCCACCCAGGACCGCCTGCCCGAAGGCCTGAGCATGGGCAATGGGCGCCTGGAATCCACCGAAGTGCAGATCGCCGCCAAGATCCCCGGGCGCCTGGCCGAAGTGCGGGTAGACGAAGGCGACAAGGTGCTCAAGGGCCAACTGCTTGCACGCATGGACACCCGCACCCTCGAAGCCCAACGCGCCCAGGCCGAAGCCGAAGTGCTGCGCGCCAAGGAAAACTTCGCCGCCGCCGAGGCCAACGTGCAACTGCGCCAGAGCGAGCAACTGCTGGCCAACCAGGAACTCAAGCGCACCCAGGAGCTGTACAAGCGCGGCTTCGCCAGCAGCCAGCTGATTGATCAACAGCAGGCGCGACAGAACACCGGCAACGCCGCCGTGATTGCCGCGCAGGCCCAGGTCAATTCGGTAAAGGCCGCCATTGGCGCCGCCGAGGCCCAGGTCGCCCAGCTCACCAGCGAGATCGACGACAGCAGCCTGCGCGCGCCCATCGACGGCGTTATCCAGCTACGCCTGGCCGAGCCGGGTGAAGTGCTGGGCGCGGGCGGCCGTGTACTGCTGTTGATCGATCCCAATGATCAATACATGAACCTCTACCTGCCCGCTTCCGTGACCGGCCGTCTCACCGTCGGCAGCGACGCACGCATCCTGCTCGACGCCCTGCCCGACCAGCCGCTGCCGGCCAGGATCAGCTTCGTCGCCGCCAAATCCCAGTTCACCCCCAAGGAAGTGGAAACCCGCGACGAACGCCAGAAACTGGTATTTCGCGTCAAACTGCGCCTGACCCAACCCAGCGCCGTGCCCCAGGCCAAACCGGGCATGCCCGGCGCCGGCTATGTGCGCACGGCTGACATCGACTGGCCGGCCAACCTGCAATGACCGCCCTGGCGCTGCAGGCCACGGGGATCAACCACCGCTACGGCAAACAGCAGGCCCTGGTCGACATCGCCTTCAGCCTGCCGGCCGGTACGCGCTGCGGGTTGATCGGGCCGGATGGCGCGGGCAAGTCGAGCCTGCTGGGTTTGATCGCCGGGGTTAAAAAGCTGCAGGACGGCCAGTTGCAGGTGCTCGGCGGCGCCATCGACGATCGCCGCCACCGCAACAGCCTGTATCCGCGCATTGCCTTTATGCCCCAGGGCCTGGGCGGCAACCTGTACCCCGAGCTGTCCATCAGCGAAAACATCCGTTTCTTTGCCACGCTGTTCGGCCTGTCCAAAGCCGATTGCGACCAGCGCATGCACAACCTGCTGCTGGCCACCGACCTCGCACGCTTCGCCGAGCGCCCGGCCGGCAAGCTCTCCGGCGGCATGAAACAGAAGCTTGGCCTGTGCTGCGCGCTGATCCACGACCCGGACCTGTTGATCCTCGACGAACCCACCACCGGCGTCGACCCACTGTCACGTCGGCGCTTCTGGGAACTGGTCGACAGCGTACGCAGCGAACGCCCGCAACTGACATTGCTGGTGGCCACGGCCTACATGGAAGAAGCCGAGCAGTTCGAACACTGCCTGATGCTCGATCGCGGCAAGCTGATCGCCGATGGCCTGAGCAGCGACTTGGCCGCCGCGACACCCAGCGGCAAATTGGACGAAGCCTTCACCCACTTCCAGGGTGACAGCGCCCACGACAACCAGCCGCTGGTGATTCCGCCGAGCGAGAGCGACAACACCGATGTCGCCATCGAGGCCCATGACCTGACCCTGCGTTTCGGCGATTTCACCGCGGTGAACAAGGTCAGCTTTGCGATTGGTCGCGGCGAGATCTTCGGCTTCCTCGGCTCCAACGGCTGCGGCAAGACCACCACCATGAAAGTCCTCACCGGGCTGATGCCGGCCACCGAGGGCAGCGCGACGCTGCTGGGCAACCCGGTGAACGCCAAGGACCTGGCCACGCGCAAGCGCGTGGGTTTCATGTCGCAAAGCTTTTCGCTGTACGGCGAACTCAGCGTGCGCCAGAACCTGGTGCTGCATGCGCAACTGTTCGACCTGCCCAAGGCCGACAGCGGACCGCGCATTGATGAGCTGATCCAGCGTTTCGACTTGGGTGACGTCGCCGAGCAACCGTCCGGCGAGCTGCCCCTCGGCCTGCGCCAGCGTTTGTCATTGGCGGTGGCGGTGCTGCATCGCCCGGAAGTGCTGATCCTCGATGAGCCCACCTCGGGCGTCGACCCAGCCGCACGGGATGACTTCTGGCGATTGCTGATCGAGCTGTCCCGCGAACAAGGTGTGACCATCTTCCTGTCCACCCACTTCATGAACGAAGCCCAGCGCTGCGACCGCATCTCCCTGATGCACGCGGGCAAGGTGCTGGCCTGCGATACGCCGGATGCGCTGCAACAGCAATTCCACGGCGATACGTTGGAAGCCGCGTTCGTCACGTGCCTGGAACAGGCCCAAGGTGAAGCCGAACCCACCGCGCCGGCCAAGACCGTCAGCGAAACCAGCACAGCGCCAGTGAGTAAACGCGGTTTCAGCCTGGCCCGTCTGGTAGCCGTGGCCAGCCGCGAAGGCAAGGAACTGCTGCGCGACAGAGTGCGCATGGCCTTCGCCCTGCTGGGGGCGATGTTCATGATGGTGATCTTCGGCTATGGCATTTCCCTGGATGTGGAAAACCTCGCCTTCGCCGTCTACGACCAGGACCAGACGCCGCAAAGCCGCGCCTATCTGGAGGCGTTTCGCAGTTCGCGCTATTTCGCTGAGCAAGCGCCGATCCAGGACTCGACTGAACTGCACCGGCGCCTGCAACGTTCGGAAATCAAACTGGCCCTGGAGATCCCGCCCGGTTTTGGCCGCGACCTCTACGCCGGCCGCCAGCCCACGGTGGCCGCGTGGCTGGACGGCGGCATGCCGTTTCGCGCGGAAACCAGCCGTAACTATGTCGAGGCCGTGCATCAGGAGAACCTGCAGCAACTGGCCGAACTGAGCAGCCTGCCGCGCAACACCCCGGCCGCCGCCAAGCTGGAAACGCGCTTTCGCTATAACCAGGACGTGGTCAGCGTAAACGCCATCGGCCCCGGCGTGATGGCGCTGATCCTGGCGTTTATCCCGGCGATGCTCACCGCGCTCGGCATCGTGCGCGAGAAGGAGCTGGGCTCGATCACCAATTTCTACGCCACGCCGCTGACCCGCCTGGAGTTTCTATTGGGCAAACAGGCACCGTACCTGGCCGTGAGCCTGGTCAACCTGACGGTCTTGGTGGCGATGAACCGCTGGCTGTTCGGCGTGCCCTTCAAGGGCAGCGCCCTCACCCTGGCGTTCGGCGGCCTGCTCTACGTGCTGGCGACCACCAGCATGGGCCTGCTGATTTCGGCCTTCACCCGTACGCAGATCGCGGCGATCCTCGGCACCATGATCATCACCAGTCTGCCGACCATCCAGTTCTCCGGGCTGATCGTGCCGCGCTCGTCCCTGGAAGGCGCGGCGGCCTTGATGGGCATGCTGTTTCCGGCCGGGCACTTCCTGGACATTGCCGTGGGCACCTTCACCAAGGCCCTGGACCTGCGCCAGTTGTGGCCGCAGTGCCTGGCGCTGTTCGGGTTCTTCGTCGGGTTTACCGGGCTGAGCCTGGTCATGCTCAAGAAGCAGGAGGCCTGATGCATAAGTTCGCGCACATTCTGCGGCTGGGGATCAAGGAACTGACCAGCCTGCGCCATGACAGCGTGTTGCTGCTGTTTCTGTTCTACGCCTTCACCGTCGCCATCTATATGCCCGCCGCCGGTTCGGTGATCGGTGTGCACAATGCCAGCGTAGCGTTTGTCGATGAAGACCACAGCGCCCTGTCACGGCAGATGGCCGAAGCGCTGCAACCGCCCGAGTTCCAGGCGCCTGCACCGTTGGCCTATGACCAACTGGACAGGGTCATGGACAGCGGCAAGTACACTTTCGTAATCAATGTGCCGGCGAATTTCCAGGCCGACCTGTTGGCGGGGCGCCAGCCGGGGGTGCAGGTGAATGTGGATGCCACGGCAATGAGCCAGGCGTTCATGGGGGCGGGCTACATCGGGCGGATTTTCCAGCGCGAACTGCTGACCTACAGCGGACAAGCCGATGCCGCCAGCCGGGCACCCGCGCAGCTCACTACCCGGGCGCTGTTCAATACCAACCTGGAAGGCGGCTGGTTCCTGGCGGTGATCCAGATCGTCAACAACATCACCATCCTCGCCATTATCCTGACCGGTACCGCCCTGCTGCGTGAGCGTGAACACGGCACCCTCGACCACCTGCTGGTACTGCCGCTGACGGCGCTGGAAATCATGCTGGCGAAAATCTGGAGCAACATGCTGGTGGTGGTGCTGTGTACCTGGCTGTCGGTGGAACTGGTGGTCAAGGGCCTGCTTGGGGTGCCGCTGGCCGGCTCGCTGGGGTTGTTTCTGTTCGTGACCGCGCTGTACCTGTTTGCCAGTACGGCGCTGGGGATTTTCCTGGCGACGCTTGCCCGTTCCACACCGCAATTCGGACTGCTGGCAATTCCAGTGATTATCCCGATGCTGTTGCTCTCAGGCGGCAGTACGCCGCTGGACAGCATGCCCGAGTGGTTGCAGTGGGTGATGCAGGGGTCGCCGTCGACGCATTTTGTGAGTTTGAGTGCGGCGATTCTGTTTCGTGATGCGGGGGTGAGCGTGGTGTGGCCGGATTTGCTGGCACTGGCGGGGATTGGGTTGGTGTTTTTTGCGGTGGCGTTGGCGCGGTTCCGCAAAAGCCTCGCCTCATAAGCCTGGATCCGGCTTGTTGTGGTGAGCGGGCTTGCCCCGCGCTGGGCTGCGCAGCAGCCCCATCAGACTCACCACATTTCTTCAGGCACACCGAGGTGTATGGTTTTGGGGCGGCTTCGCCGCCCAGCGCGGGGCAAGCCCGCTCACCACAGAAGCCAGGCCCATAACACTTAGGAGGCTTACTGGATGATCAGGTTGTTGAACAACAGATCTTCCACCACCGGCTTGCCCGTCTCGTCATTCATCACTTGCTGGGTCTGCTTCAGGGCTTCCTGGCGCAGTTTTTCTTTGCCCTCGACGGTGCTCATCGCCTCGTTGGTCTGCTGGGTGAACAGGGCCACCAACTGGTTACGGATCAACGCATCGTTGGCTTTGACGGCGGCGGCCGCTTCGGTGCCGGTCACGCGCAGGGCGATGTCGGCCTTGAACACCTTGAGTTTCGCCGTGCCATCCAGGCCGTAGTTGCCCACGAACGGCGGGCTCAGGCTGATATAGCTGACCTTCGGCGCCTCGCCCTCTTTGGCTTCTTCGGCCTGGGCCGCCATCGGCAAGGTCAGGGCCAGCATCAACAGGATCCACGCTTTCACAGTTCATTCCTCACATTCGGTTGCCGGGTAGCATAACGCTAGCAAGGCAGAGCACAAGCTTATGGCGGCTTATCAGGCCTGGGCATGCTCGTTGACCCACGGGCGTACCCTCCTACACTTATCGGCCACGACGCCAAAAGGAATAGTCCGATGAAAGCTGTGCTGTGCAAAGCCTTCGGCCCTGCCGAAACCCTGGTGCTGGAAGATGTCGCAAGCCCTGCGATCAAGAAGAACGAAATCCTGCTGGACGTGCACGCGGCCGGGGTCAACTTTCCGGATACGCTGATCATTGAGGGCAAGTACCAGTTCAAGCCGCCCTTTCCGTTCTCGCCGGGTGGCGAAGCGGCTGGCGTGGTCAGTGAAGTGGGCGAAAAAGTCGGCCACCTAAAAGTCGGTGACCGAGTCATGGCGCTGACCGGCTGGGGCAGCTTTGCCGAACAGGTCGCGGTGCCGGGCTATAACGTACTGCCGATCCCGCCGAGCATGGATTTCAACACCGCCGCCGCGTTCAGCATGACTTACGGCACGTCGATGCACGCGCTCAAGCAACGGGCCAACCTGCAAGCCGGCGAAACCCTGCTGGTGCTCGGCGCTTCCGGTGGCGTGGGCCTGGCTGCCGTGGAAATCGGCAAGGCCATGGGCGCGCGTGTGATCGCCGCCGCCAGCAGCGCCGACAAACTCGCGGTGGCCAAGGCCGCCGGCGCCGATGAGTTGATCAACTACAGCGAAACCAGCCTGAAAGACGAGATCAAGCGCCTCACGGACGGCAATGGTGCCGATGTGATCTACGACCCGGTGGGCGGCGACCTGTTTGACCAGGCCATCCGCGCCATCGCCTGGAACGGCCGCTTGTTGGTGGTGGGGTTTGCTAGCGGGCGCATACCGGAGTTGCCGGTGAACCTGGCGCTGCTCAAGGGCGCGGCGGTGGTCGGGGTGTTCTGGGGTTCTTTCGCCCAGCGCCAGCCGCAGGATAATGCGGCGAACTTCCAGCAGTTGTTCACTTGGTACGGTGAAGGCAAGCTCAAGCCGCTGGTGTCGCAGGTGTATCCGTTGGAACAGGCCGCCCAGGCGATCAATGACCTTGGGCAGCGCAAGGCGGTTGGAAAGGTCGTCGTCCAAACCCGCTAAAAATTTGAAATACCGTCAATGTGGGAGGGGGCTTGCCCCCGATAGCGGTGTGTCAGTCACAGCTATACAGACTGATAAACAGCTATCGGGGGCAAGCCCCCTCCCACTTTTCGATCTCCGGTGTTCGTAAGGGAACATTCATTAGCGTTCATTTCTGGTTGTTTATAGATAAGAGGCGATGCTATTTTCGGTAACGAAACTGTAACATTCGCATCCGCAGTCAAAACAAGAAATCTGGAGCTCTTGAATGTTTGCTTTCTTTCGTCCTGCCGCACATCAGGCGCCCCTGCCTGAAGAAAAAATAGACAGCACTTACCGACGCCTGCGCTGGCAGATCTTCGCCGGTATTTTCTTCGGTTACGCCGGCTACTACCTGCTGCGCAAAAACTTCTCCCTGGCCATGCCCTACTTGATCGACGAGGGTTACACCCGCGGCGAACTGGGCCTGGCGATGTCGGCCATCGCGATTGCCTACGGCCTGTCCAAGTTCCTCATGGGCCTGGTGTCCGACCGCTCCAACCCGCGCTACTTCCTGCCCTTCGGCCTGCTAGTTTCCGCCGGGGTGATGTTCATTTTCGGTTTCGCACCCTGGGCGACGTCCAGCGTGACCATGATGTTCATTTTGCTGTTCATCAACGGCTGGGCCCAAGGCATGGGCTGGCCGCCGAGTGGGCGGACCATGGTGCACTGGTGGTCGCAGAAGGAACGCGGCGGCGTGGTGTCGGTGTGGAACGTGGCGCACAACGTCGGCGGCGGCCTGATCGGCCCGCTGTTCCTGCTGGGCATGGCCTGGTTCAACGACTGGCATGCGGCGTTCTACGTACCGGCTACCGTGGCGTTGCTGGTGGCGGCGTTTGCCTTCATCACCATGCGCGACACCCCGCAATCGGTCGGCCTGCCACCAATTGAGCAGTACAAGAACGACTACCCGGAAGGCTACGACGCCAGCCACGAAGATGAATTCAGCGCCAAGGAAATCTTCGTCAAGTACGTGCTGCGCAACAAAATGCTGTGGTACATCGCCTTCGCCAACGTGTTTGTCTACCTGCTGCGTTACGGCGTACTGGACTGGGCACCGACCTACCTGAAAGAAGCCAAGCACTTCACGGTGGATAAATCGTCGTGGGCGTACTTCTTCTATGAGTGGGCGGGTATCCCGGGCACGCTGCTGTGCGGCTGGATGTCGGACAAGATCTTCCGTGGCAACCGTGGCCTGACCGGCATCGTGTTCATGGCGCTGGTGACCGTGGCGACCCTGGTGTACTGGCTCAATCCGCCGGGCAACCCGATGATCGACATGATTGCGCTGTTCTCCATCGGCTTCCTGATCTACGGCCCGGTGATGCTGATCGGCCTGCAGGCGCTGGAACTGGCACCGAAGAAAGCCGCCGGCACCGCTGCTGGCTTCACCGGCCTGTTCGGTTACCTGGGCGGCTCGGTGGCGGCCAGTGCGGCCATGGGCTACACCGTCGACCATTTCGGCTGGGACGGCGGTTTCGTGCTGCTGATCGGCGCATGCCTGCTGGCAATCGCCTTCCTGATCCCGACGCTGTGGCACACCAACAGCGTCAGTTCGGCGCGCTAAGCACCTGAGCAACCCTTTGCACAACGCTTGAGCCGCGCCTCCAGGTTCTTATCTGGCATGGCGTGGCTGCGCAGGGCGTTGACGGTCTGCTCGACATAATCGCGAGTGGTGCCGTAACGCCCGCAAGCACTTTGCAGCACATGGTTCAGTACGATATCGGGCAAGTTACCGGCGTAGCTGGGCAAGTGCCGCTCCAACACAAACCCCAGCGCCTGTACGGTACTGCCATCTTCCAGACGGCAGCTGAGCCAGTGTGGCCGGTAGGACGGGTAAGGCATCTCGCGCTGCCACAGGGCGTACAGCGAGGCTTCCAGCTGATCTTCCGGCAAACGGTAGGCAAACCCGCTGCAGGAGCCCCCACGATCCAGGCCAAAGACCAGCCCCGGCAGCTCCGGCGTACCCCGATGCTCATGGGACCACAGGTACAGGCCCCGGTGATAACCGTGGACCCGTGCCCGCACCCGCTCGGTCGAGGAGCATTCAGGGCGCCAGATCAGCGAACCATAAGCGAATAACCAGACCGGCCCACCCTTATGCCGCGCCATGGTGGCCTGCATCGAGCTCATCAACTGTTCGTGAGTGAGTTGCGGCCCAAGATCGAGCCGCGGAGGGTAAGCCAATTGCAAAAGATCGGATTCAATAACGGTCATGGCAAATCGCTTAGGTCTCCTGTGCTTTACCAGTTGTAGGCAACTTTACCGTAATAGAACGCACCGCTGTAACCGTACGGCGAAAAAGTGCTATAGGCCAAATTGCCACCGCTGCTGGCGAAGGCATTGACCTTCTCAGGGTATTTATCGGTAACGTTGTCGCCACCCAGGGTGAAGGTCCAGTTCTTCAACTTATAGTCCGCCGACAAATCCAGCACCCAGGCCGCCTTGAAGGTCTGGTCGTTGACCTTGTCTGCCTGGTAGCTGGTGAATTCACCATAGCGCACCAGGTTGCTGTGCAGCGCCCAATTGCCGAATGTGAAGTCGTTACCCAGGCTCAGTTTGTGCTCAGGCGTGGTGTCGCCCAGCAGCAAGCCGCTCTTTTCGCGACGGTCCACCCGCACCAGGTTGGCACCCAGGCTATCGAGGATGGCCGGGTTGGGCTTCACGTCCGTCACCCGGGTATGGTTGTAGTTGTAGCCCACGGTGCTGTTCCAGCGGATGCCGTTATCGAATTGATAGCGATAGTTGGCCACCAGGTCGACGCCGTCGGTGCTGGTGTCGGTGGCATTGGTGAAGTAGCGGGCGGTGGTGTAGTTGATATTGCCGACACCGTTGGCGCGCAGATAGGCCTGGGTGGCCGGGTCCAGATTGAGGTTGGACGACAGGCTGATACGGTCGCGGATATCGATGCGGTACACGTCCACGGTTACTGTCAGGTCGTCGGCAGGCTCCAGCACCAGGCCAAGGCTATAGTTGCGCGACTTCTCGGCCTTGAGGTCTTCCGCGCCCAGCAGGCGGGCCACCTGGCTCGATGCCGGGAAAGTGCCGGCCTCGCGGATGTCGCTGCCGATCAACTGCGACGAGGTAAACGCAAAGTTCTGCTGCGCCAGGGACGGTGCGCGGAAGCCGTTGGAGATACTGCCGCGCAAGGCCACCTGCGGGGTGAAGTCGTAACGGGCCGACAGCGAACCGCTGACGTTGGAACCGAAGTCACTGTAATCCTCATGCCGCACGGCGGCCGATGCGCTGAGTTTTTCGGTGAAGTTGGTTTCCAGGTCCAGGTACTGGGCCCAGTTGTGGCGCGAACTGCTGCCGGCGTCGGCATCACGGAAGCCGCCGAGGCCCGAGCTGCCGGTCTGGTAGTAGGACGCCGGTTCACCCGCTTCAATCTCATACCCCTGGCGCAGGTATTCACCGCCAAAGGCCACGGAGACCGGGTATGGCAGGAAGCCCACGTCGAACTCACGGGACAGGTCGAGGCTGACTTGCTTCTGGTCGTTGCTCAGGGTGCCGTTGTCGAACTTGCGCGGCGTGGCCAGGCCCAGGGAGGTGTTGATGGTTTCGGTGCTCAACTCGTACTGGTTCTTGCCGTAGTTGGCCGAGAGGTCGTAGTGCCAGTCGTAGGCCAACAGCCCGCGCAGGCCCACCACCAGCGAGGTGTCCTCCAGGTTGCCCTTGATCAACGGCAGGTAGCCGTTGGGGTTGAGCGCCGCAATGTTGTTGGAGGCGTTGCTCGCCCGATAGAACGCCGCCGTCTCGCCGCGCCGCTTGCTGTAGCCGCCGAAGGTGTAGAACTCGGCGGCATCGTTGAACGAATATTCCGAGTTGAACTGTAACTTGCCTTCATTGGTGGCCGGTTCACCCTGGCGGAACACGCGCTGGCCGTAGGTGGTGGAGCCGACACTGGCTGGGCGGTAATCATTGCCGGCACGGTTGGTGTAATCGTTATCGGCACCTTCGGCCGAGAGGTTGATGAAGCCGTTATCGCCCAATGCCAGGCCGGTATTGCCGCTGACGTTACGCTGGATACCATCGCCCTTCTTGTATTCGCCGAACTTGGTGGAGATTGAGCCGCCATGGTCGGCGTGCTTGAGGATCACGTTGATCACCCCAGCAATGGCGTCCGAGCCGTAGCGCGCGGAAGCGCCATCGCGCAGCACCTCGATATGGTCTACCGCCGACAGCGGGATCGCGTTCAGGTCCGCCGGCGCCGAGCCGCGCCCCACCGCACCGCCCAGGTTGACGAACGCGCTGGTATGGCGACGCTTACCGTTGACCAGCACCAGCACCTGATCCGGCGACAGGCCGCGCAACTGCGCAGGACGCACCAGCTCAGCACCGTCCACCAGGCTCGGGCGCGGGAAGTTGATCGATGGAATCAGCCGCGCCAGCACTGCGCCCAGCTCATCGGAGCCGGTGCTGCGCAGGGTATCGCCGGAAATCACATCGATGGGTGACAGCGAAGCACTGGCCGTACGCTCCTGGGCGCGGGTGCCGGTGACGATCACGGTGTCGAGCTTGGGTGTATCGGTGGCCGACGTTTCGGCCGCGAAGACAGGATTGAAACCCACGGCGGCCAGCAAATTGGCTGACAAAATCGCCGTGTACAGCGCGTGTTGCTTGTAGCTCCCCATACCGCTCCCCTTTGAATCAAAAACCAGAACGTCGTGCTCTGAGTTCTTACGATCGATCCGGCTGGCGGGCGGTGGCGGTCAGTGATTAGTGGTTGTGAAAGAGTCGGTAGTCCGTTGCGATATAGCTTAAGGATATTTATGTAACAAATTAAATACCTTTAAAGCATAAGTGATTGCATAAGCAAACTCGCCCATTCATCAGGATTGCGCGGGCCAATCCCGGTAGTTTCAGCCCCGGTTCAGCCTGGGAACGTGCCAAACCGTCAAAATGGCGCCCACCTTATGACCCACCTAGCCGAGCATCAAACCGACTATCGAGGTCGCACCCATGAAAAAATTCCGACTGCCTGGCCTGCTGTTCCTGGCCCAGGCCACCACCGCCCTGGCGGGCGAAACACCGGCCACCGAGGACGACAAAGGTTTCTGGTACGCGCAGACCAGCGTCTACACCCGGCACTTTGCGCCGGACCCGGACCACAACAACAACCAGGACCTGATCGGCCTGGAGCGCAATGAAGCCTCAGGCTTTGTGTATGGCGGGGCGACGTTTCGCAACTCGTTCAGCCAGCACTCGTACTACGCGTACGCGGGTAAACGCTACGACATGGCCGACTATCCGGTGTATTTGAAACTGACGGGCGGGGCGATCCAGGGCTATCGCGGCAAGTACCGCGACAAGATCCCGTTGAACCGTTTCGGCGTGGCGCCGGTGATCATTCCGTCGGTGGGCACGCATTACGGGCCAGTGGCGGCGGAATTGGTGTTGCTGGGGTTCAACGCAGCGATGGTGACGACCGGCGTACGATTTTAAGCACGCGGCGCATAGGCAAACACGTCGGCGCGCATCTGGTGCGCATCCATGCCGGCTTCGACCAGCGCATCCAGGGTGCCATAGATCATTGCCGGCGAGCCGCTGGCGTAGACGTGCACCGACTTGAGGTCGGCAATGTCTTCGCACACCGCTTCATGCAACAACCCGCAGCGCCCTTCCCAACCGCACAGGTCGCTGACGACTTTGTGCAAAAACAGGTTGGGCAGTTGCAACCATTGGTCCCAGTGTTCGATCTCGTAGAAATCTTCCGGGCGGCGCACGCCCCAGTACAGGTGCACTGGGTGCTTGAAGCCGGAGGCGCGGCAATGTTCGATCAGGCTGTGCATCTGCGCCATGCCGGTGCCGGCGGCGATCAACACCAGCGGCCCGTCCGGCAACTCGGCCAGGTGGGTGTCACCAAACGGCAGCTCCACACGGGCCATCTGGTTGCGTTGCAGTTGCGCAAGCAAAGTGCGGGCACTGTCCTCGCGAGCCAGTACATGCAACTCCAGCTCACGTCCGGCATGAGGCGCAGAAGCCAGGGAGAATGCGGATTTCTCGCCGTTCTCCCGCTCAATCATCAGGTACTGGCCGGCGTGGTAACGCACCGCCTTGCCGGCCGGTGCACGCAGGCGCACCCGCCACACGTCGCCACCGACCTCTACGCATTCACTCAATTGGCACGACAGTTTGCGCAACGGCAACTCTCCCGGCGCCAGCACGCCATCCCACAACACAACGCAATCTTCCAGCGGCTCGGCAATGCAGGTGTAGAACTCACCGTGATCACGCACTTCACCGGCCTGCTGTACGCGGCCTTCCACCAACAGCGCGGCGCACACATGGCACACGCCGTTGCGGCAGGCCTGTGGGCACTCGTAGCCCAGGCGACGCGCGCCTTCGAGGATTCGCTCGCCAGGGACCAGTTCCAGCACGGCGCCGGAAGGTTGCAGGGTTACACGCATCAATCTATTCCCAATTCTTTCCAGATCGCATCGACACGGGCGGTGACGGCTTCATCCTTGACGATCACCCGGCCCCACTCGCGGGTGGTTTCGCCCGGCCATTTGTGGGTGGCATCCAGGCCCATCTTCGAACCCAGGCCCGACACCGGCGAAGCGAAGTCGAGGTAGTCGATCGGCGTGTTGTCGATCATCACCGTGTCGCGCTTGGGGTCCATGCGCGTGGTGATGGCCCAGATCACGTCGTTCCAGTCGCGGGCGTTGATGTCGTCGTCGGTGACAATAACGAACTTGGTGTACATGAACTGTCGCAAAAACGACCACACACCGAGCATTACCCGCTTGGCATGGCCCGGGTACGACTTCTTCATGGTCACGATGGCCATGCGGTACGAGCAGCCTTCCGGCGGCAGGTAGAAGTCGGTGATCTCCGGGAATTGCTTCTGCAGGATCGGCACGAACACTTCGTTGAGCGCCACGCCGAGAATCGCCGGCTCATCGGGCGGCCGGCCGGTGTAGGTGCTGTGGTAGATCGGCTTGATCCGATGGGTGATGCGCTCGACGGTGAAGACCGGGAAGCTGTCGACTTCGTTGTAGTAGCCGGTGTGGTCGCCGTAAGGGCCTTCATCGGCCATTTCGCCCGGATGAATCACGCCTTCAAGGATGATTTCGGCGGTGGCCGGCACTTGCAGGTCGTTGCCACGGCATTTCACCAGCTCGGTGCGGTTACCGCGCAGCAGACCGGCGAAGGCGTATTCGGACAGGCTGTCGGGCACTGGGGTCACGGCACCGAGGATGGTGGCGGGGTCGGCGCCCAGGGCCACGGAGACCGGGAACGGTTTGCCGGGGTGCTTTTCGCACCACTCACGGAAGTCCAGCGCGCCGCCACGGTGGCTCAGCCAACGCATGATGACCTTGTTGCGGCCGATCACTTGCTGGCGATAGATACCGAGGTTCTGGCGGTCCTTGTTCGGGCCTTTGGTGACGGTCAGGCCCCAGGTGATCAGCGGGCCCACGTCACCGGGCCAGCAGGTCTGCACCGGCAGCATGGCGAGATCGACGTCATCGCCTTCGATGACCACTTCCTGGCACACCGCGTCCTTGACCACTTTGGGTGCCATGGCAATGATCTTGCGGAAGATCGGCAGCTTCGACCAGGCATCCTTCAGCCCCTTGGGCGGCTCAGGCTCCTTGAGGAAGGCCAGCAGCTTGCCGATCTCGCGCAATTCGCTGACCGACTCGGCACCCATGCCAAAGGCCACGCGTTCGGGCGTTCCGAACAGGTTGCCGAGCACCGGGATATCGAAGCCGGTCGGGTTCTCGAACAGCAGCGCCGGGCCCTTGTTGCGCAGGGTACGATCGCAAATCTCAGTCATTTCCAGCACCGGGGAAATCGGCATCTGGATACGTTTCAACTCTCCGCGCTGCTCAAGTTGCTGCACGAAATCCCGAAGATCCTTGAATTTCATTAACCATGCCACCCGTAAAATAGGCGTACATCCTACCTGCTCCAGGGTGCGTTTGCCTGCCAGCAGCGCTTAAAAAACGGGCACAAAAAAATGGCGCCCCTGGGGGCGCCATTCTTCAGGACCTGAAACGTCGTATTACTTACGCTTCATCGACAGGAAGAACTCGTCGTTGGTCTTGGTGGTTTTCAGCTTGTCGACCAGGAACTCGATGGCGGCTACTTCATCCATCGGGTGCAGCAGCTTGCGCAGGATCCACATGCGCTGCAGCTCGTCGTCAGCGGTCAGCAACTCTTCGCGGCGGGTGCCGGAACGGTTGATGTTGATCGCCGGGAACACGCGTTTTTCCGCGATGCGACGGTCCAGGGGCAGTTCCATGTTGCCGGTACCCTTGAACTCTTCGTAGATCACTTCATCCATCTTCGAACCGGTTTCAACCAGTGCGGTGGCGATAATGGTCAGCGAGCCGCCTTCTTCGATGTTGCGCGCGGCGCCGAAGAAACGTTTCGGTTTCTCCAGGGCGTGGGCATCGACACCACCGGTCAATACCTTGCCGGAGCTCGGGATCACGGTGTTGTAGGCACGGGCCAGACGGGTGATGGAGTCGAGCAGGATCACCACGTCCTTCTTGTGTTCGACCAGGCGCTTGGCCTTCTCGATCACCATTTCGGCAACCTGCACGTGGCGGGTTGGCGGCTCATCGAACGTCGAGGCAACCACTTCGCCGCGCACGGTGCGCTGCATTTCGGTTACTTCTTCCGGACGTTCATCGATCAGCAGCACGATCAGGTGAACTTCAGGATTGTTACGCGCGATGTTCGCTGCAATGTTCTGCAGCATGATGGTCTTGCCGGCTTTCGGCGGCGCGACGATCAGGCCACGCTGGCCTTTGCCGATCGGGGCGCACAGGTCGATCACACGACCGGTCAAGTCTTCTGTGGAACCGTTACCGGCTTCCATCTTCATGCGCACGGTCGGGAACAGCGGGGTCAGGTTCTCGAAGAGAATCTTGTTTTTCGCGTTCTCGGGACGGTCGAAGTTGATCGTGTCGACCTTGAGCAGGGCGAAATAACGCTCGCCTTCCTTCGGTGGGCGGATCTTGCCAACGATGGTGTCACCGGTGCGCAAGTTGAAGCGACGGATCTGGCTCGGCGAGACGTAGATATCGTCTGGGCCGGCGAGATAGGACGCGTCAGCAGAGCGGAGGAAGCCGAAGCCGTCCTGGAGAATCTCCAGCACGCCATCACCGGAGATTTCCTCGCCGCTTTTCGCGTGCTTCTTGAGCAGGGAGAAAATCACGTCCTGCTTGCGCGAACGGGCCATATTTTCTATGCCCATTTCTTCGGCCAATTGGAGCAGGTCGGTAATCGGCTTTTGCTTGAGTTCAGTCAGATTCATATAGGAATGACGTAATCATTTATGGAGGGGGGAAATTAAGCTTTTGGCTTAATGAGGCCGCGCCGCAGAGAAGGCGACAGGATCGCGTACTAATCGAAAAGGAATGCGTCGGCGACGGCTTGCAGGGGGCAGTGGAGAAACCAGTGCGGGGCCGAATGTACCACCTGAGTTTCGGAGCGTCTAGCCCTGTTTCACGAAAAAGCCCCGCTATTTGCGGGGCTTTTTTGACGACGCTTAGATGTTCGCGTCGAGGAAAGCTTGCAGCTGAGACTTCGACAGCGCGCCTACTTTGGTCGCTTCGACGTTGCCGTTCTTGAACAGCATCAGGGTCGGGATACCACGCACGCCATGCTTGGCAGGGGTTTCCTGGTTATCGTCGATGTTCAACTTGGCAATGGTCAGCTTGCCTTCGTAGGTAGTCGCAATGTCGTCCAGGACTGGAGCGATCATTTTGCAAGGGCCGCACCATTCAGCCCAGTAGTCAACCAGCACCGGGCCTTGAGCCTTGAGTACTTCGGCCTCAAAGGTCGCGTCGGTGACGTGCTTGATAAGATCGTTGCTCATGGATGTCTCCGGATTGTAAGCAAAAAAAACGTGGCCCATCATAGCTGCCCTTCCCCCGTTCAGGAAGCCGCCTCTGATTGAGTCTTCCTATGATGGCCCATGAGTTTGGGTATCGCCCAACTCAGGGCGTGACGGGGGTCACGAAGGCAATACCGGTGCGCAACGCCGCATTGCGCACGTGTTCCTGCATGGTTTTCTGCGCCGCCGCGCTGGCGCGTCGGGCCAGGGCGCGCACTATCCGGCGGTGCTCCTGCCAGGTTTCCATGGCCCGTTCCGGTCGGATGAACGGTAGCTTCTGGCTCTCCAGAAAAACCTCGGCACTCGCGCTCAGGATGCTCACCATCGCCTGGTTGCCACTGGCGAGCAGGATGCGCTGGTGAAATTCGAAGTCGAGCCGGGCGGCGGCTTCGAAGTCGCCGGCCTTGAGGACCTTGCGCATGGCCTCGACATTGTCTTCCAGGCTGTCCAACTCATCGATGGTCAGCGTCACCGCCGCCAGCCCCGCCGCAAAACCTTCCAGGGCATAGCGCAACTGGAAGATATCCAGTGGCGTGGCCTGCGCAGCGAAGGGCCAGGCAAACCCCGGCGCCTCCTCGGCGGTCTGCACGAACACGCCCTTGCCCGGCTGCACACTGACCACACCCAACGCGCTGAGGGATGACAACGCCTCGCGCAACGACGCCCGGCTCACCCCCAACTGCACCGCCAGATCCCGTTGCGACGGCAACGCATCGCCCGGTCCGAAGCCTTGCTCCTTGATCAGTTTGCGAATGGCCTGCAGGGCCGCTTCCGGTACGGCTTGGGCGATGGAATTCATAAAAAACTCAAGGTTCCAGTCAACTGAGTGGCTAGTTGTAAAGCTATTCGTGGCGGGCGGCAAGCCACGCCCCAAAGGGGCTCGCGAGGTTTTGCCGACGCTCGAAAACAGTGCGCAAAGCCCCTGCACTGTTCAGACCAGTCCGACCACCAAAACTCAATAAATACTGGCCCTGCAGACGATTCAGAAGGTGATGGCATGCGCTGTGCACTGGGCAAATCCAGAAAATCCCTTCGCCCTTCTCGGAGAGTTGCCATGACCAAGCGCTACAGCGCCCTGCTTACTGCCCTGTTTGCCAGCCTGATGCTGAGCCAGGCACCCGCCCAGGCCAATGGTCTGGACGACATCGTCGCCCGTGGCACCCTCAAGGTCGCCGTACCCCAGGACTTCCCGCCCTTCGGCTCGGTCGGCCCCGACATGAAGCCACGCGGCCTGGACATCGACACCGCCAAGCTGCTGGCCGACCAGCTCAAGGTCAAGCTGGAACTGACCCCGGTCAACAGCACCAACCGTATCCCGTTCCTCACCACCGGCAAAGTCGACCTGGTGATCTCCAGCCTGGGCAAGAACCCTGAGCGGGAAAAAGTCATCGACTTCTCCAAGGCCTACGCACCGTTCTACCTGGCCGTGTTCGGCCCGCCTGACGCCGCCATCAGCAGCACCGACGACCTCAAGGGCAAAACCATCAGCGTGACCCGTGGCGCCATCGAAGATATCGAACTGACCGCCGTCGCCCCCAAGGAAGCCACGATCAAGCGCTTCGAAGACAACAACTCGACCATCGCCGCCTACCTGGCCGGCCAGGTCGACCTGATTGCCAGCGGCAACGTGGTAATGGTGGCGATCAGCGAACGCAACCCCAAACGCGTACCCGCGCTGAAGGTGAAGCTCAAGGACTCGCCGGTGTACGTAGGCGTGAACAAGAACGAGCCGGCCCTGCTGGAGAAGGTCAACCAGATCCTGATCGCGGCCAAGGCCGATGGCAGCCTGGAAAAGAACGCTATGCAATGGCTGAAAGAGCCACTGCCCGCCGATCTCTGAAAGCGGAGCTGACCCATGGCGTATCAATTTGACTTTGTGCCGGTGCTGGCCAACACCGACCTGCTGCTGCGCGGCGCGCTGTTCACCCTCGAGCTCACGGCCATCGGCGCCATCCTCGGCGTGGCCCTGGGCACCGTCGGCGCTGTGGTGCGGGCGTGGAAGATCCAGCCGTTCGCCTGGTTCTTCGGCGTTTATGTCGAGTTGATCCGCAACACGCCGTTCCTGGTGCAGTTGTTCTTCATCTTCTTCGGCCTGCCGTCCCTGGGGCTGAAGATCACCGAGTGGCAAGCCGCCGTGCTGGCGATGGTGATCAACCTGGGCGCGTACTCCACGGAAATCATCCGCGCCGGTATCCAGGCCATTCCGCGCGGGCAACTGGAAGCCGCTGCCGCGCTGGCGATGACGCGCTTCGAAGCCTTCCGCCACGTGGTACTGCTGCCGGCGCTGGGCAAGGTGTGGCCGGCCCTGAGCAGCCAGATCATCATCGTGATGCTCGGCTCGGCGGTGTGCTCGCAGATCGCGACTGAGGAGCTGAGCTTTGCCGCCAACTTTATCCAGTCGCGCAACTTCCGTGCGTTCGAAACCTATGCCCTGACCACCCTGGTGTACCTGTGCATGGCGCTGATGATTCGCCAGTTGCTCAACTGGATCGGCCGCCGCTTCGTAATGAGGAACAGTCGATGAGTGATTTCTCGTTCTGGGACATCGTGCGCAACCTGGCCACCGGCCTGCAATGGACGTTGCTGCTGTCACTGGTGGCGTTTGTCGGCGGCGGCGTGATCGGCTTGCTGGTGATGACGATGCGCATCAGCCGCAACGCCTTCCCGCGCAATGTCGCACGCACCTATATTGAGCTGTTCCAGGGCACGCCGCTGTTGATGCAGCTGTTCCTGGTGTTCTTCGGCATTGCCCTGCTCGGTGTGGATATCTCGCCCTGGCTGGCGGCGGCGATTGCCCTGACCCTGTTTACCAGCGCCTACCTCGCCGAAATCTGGCGTGGCTGTGTCGACTCCATCGCCCACGGGCAATGGGAAGCGTCGGCCAGCCTGGCACTCAACCCGCTGGAGCAACTGCGCTACGTGATCCTGCCCCAGGCACTGCGCATTGCGGTGGCACCGACGGTGGGCTTCTCGGTGCAGGTGGTCAAAGGCACCGCCGTGACCTCGATCATCGGCTTCACCGAACTGACCAAGACCGGCGGCATGCTCGCCAACGCCACGTTCGAACCCTTCATGGTCTACGGCCTGGTGGCCCTTGGTTACTTCTTGCTCTGCTACCCCCTGTCCCTCAGTGCCCGCTACCTGGAAAGGAGACTGCATGCCTCTGCTTAGAATTTCCGCCCTGCATAAGTATTACGGCGATCACCATGTGCTCAAGGGCATCGACCTGACCGTGGATGAAGGCCAGGTGGTGGCGATCATCGGCCGCAGCGGCTCGGGCAAATCCACGTTGCTGCGCACGCTCAACGGCCTGGAATCCATCAACGACGGCGTGATCGAGGTCGATGGCGAATACCTCGACGCCGCCCGTGCGGACCTGCGCAGCCTGCGGCAGAAAGTCGGCATGGTGTTCCAGCAGTTCAACCTGTTCCCGCACCTGACGGTCGGCGAGAACGTCATGCTCGCGCCACAAGTGGTGCAGAAAGTACCCAAGGCCAAGGCAGCCCAACTGGCCAAACAGATGCTGGAACGCGTCGGGCTTGGCGAGAAGTTCGACGCCTTCCCCGATCGCCTGTCCGGCGGGCAACAACAGCGTGTGGCGATTGCCCGCGCCCTGGCAATGTCGCCCAAGGTGCTGCTGTGCGATGAAATCACTTCAGCGCTGGACCCGGAACTGGTCAATGAAGTGCTCAGCGTGGTGCGCCAATTGGCCAAGGACGGCATGACCCTGATCATGGTGACTCACGAGATGCGCTTCGCCCGGGAAGTCGGCGACAAGCTGGTGTTCATGCACCAGGGCAAGGTGCATGAAGTGGGCGACCCGAAGGTGCTGTTCGCCAACCCGCAAACCGCCGAGCTGGCCAACTTCATCGGTTCTACGGAACAGCCGAACTGACCAGCTCGAATTGACCACGCCCCTCCAGCAGCATCTCCCGACGTACTGAGAGGGCATCGGCCGGCAATTGAACCGCTATCTCCACCAGGGCCGTCAGCCGACGGCCCGTCACCGGCGCATCGCCTGCTGTCGCATACAACGCCCGCCCCGGTAACAGCTGCCCACCAGAGGCTTCATCGGGCTGCCACGACACCGGCCTGCCGTCGACCTGAGCCTGCCTCAGGTTCAAGGTGAAACGCCCTTGCCGCCCGAATTGAAAGCCTTGTGCATCGGCGGCGACACCGCTGAAACGCAGCGCCATTGCCGCAGGATCCGCGC
Organism: Pseudomonas sp. CYM-20-01; assembly: GCF_023169845.1. Lineage (NCBI taxonomy): Bacteria > Pseudomonadati > Pseudomonadota > Gammaproteobacteria > Pseudomonadales > Pseudomonadaceae > Pseudomonas > Pseudomonas sp. CYM-20-01. The sequence goes on from NZ_AP025169.1 coordinate 6,630,922, forward strand.
AAAGCACGCTCAGGTGCAGCGTACGCGGCGTGTCGAGCGTCATTGTCGCCCTGCCGGAGGACGCTTGCGAAGGGCGAATCACCCCGTAGTCGACCCGGTGCTCGCTCAAGGTCATCCGGCAGTTTTCAGCCTGCGCCTGGCTCGCCACAAGGGCCACCCACAACAGCCACAGGCTTCGGCGTTTAGCGAGCATGGCAGACCACCGGCGCGGTTTCATAGAATTGGTCATCGTCAGGCTCTTGCTCCGGATTGACTTGCAGCAGACAGGATTGCGAATTCGGTAATGAAACCTTCAAGGTTTGCAGCCCATCGATGTTGCTGAGGAAAATCATGCCCTCACCCACCACACTGGTCACAAAACTGTTGTCCTGCCCGAACACCGCCGCCCCTTGAGGCAAGGGCCGACCCTGTTCGTCCTGGGCTTCGAGCAATAGACGACGCACTTTCACCACATCAAAGTTGAGAATATTGACTGACCCACGACCGGCAGCGAGCACTTTGGTCCCGTTCTTCAAGTCGACGCGTTTGGGCAGCGACTGGGTCTGAACCTGCAGATGGTTGTTGCTGTAGGCCTGCAGACCGGGGATCACTGCCTGACCGCTGAAATCGGTCCATACCGGCCCTTGGGGCGTCGAGACCTTGGCCGCTCCGATATCTCCCACCGACACAATGCCAAAGGTGTCCTGCACGGCATACGGCGAGAAGGTCACGCCGTGCTCATGGGCCACGATGCCGCCTTGCAGTTGGCCGGAATAGTTGGTGTTCGAAGGGTCACGGCTGACGCCCAGGCTCACGCGGGTATACAGCGGCAAGACATCCACACGACCACGCACGCTTTGCTCCCGTTCTTTCACGTCCCGATCAACACCGACTTCATAGTTCACATAGTCGTTGACCCGCTCACTGAGCGCGGTACCGGCATCCAGCCGGTCACCTCGACGACTGACGTAAGTGCTCATGCGCCGATCATTGCCGAGGGGCATCGTGACCTGCAGCCTGACAGACGTACCCTCGTCCAGCCGCTCGTCGCGGCGGCCACCTCGAATTGGGTCCGGGCGCCGAGGGGCGGTCGCACCGACCTGAGCGTCGGCGATGAGTGCGACACCCACGCCATTGAAGGTGTCGTTCCATGAGGCAAAGAGGTGATCGTTGGATTGCCCGTCAAACTGCGAGTTACGGGTGAAACCGAGGGAGAAACCACCCAGGGACGGCGCCGCCCAGCTCAAACCTGCCGTGTACTGGCGTTTGAAACGCGCATCGAGGTTATACCCCCGCGACGCCTGACCGGCGTCCAGTACCTCCCGGTAGCCGCGGCTCTGCGTCGAGGCGCTCAGGTTGATATCAAGGTTGGCGAATAATGGAGTCCCCAAAGACAGCGTGCTACGTGCACCGCCCACCTCATCTTGAGCATCACGGGACACGTTATGGCGCACGCCCACGGTCACCCGATGGAAAAACACACTGCTCAGGGCCCCCCCTGCCGACTGGTACTCATCGGTACCCAGCAAACCGAAACCCAGCGACGAATGCGGACTAAGCCCCCAAGTGCCGCTGCCCATGGCGACCACGGGCGACTCCCGACTTTCGGTAGACGTTTCACGCACCTTACCGAGGGAAAAGTAGTAGCCCGGCGCAACCGGAACCCCACCACGAAAGGAAGCAGCAGGCACCACGAAACTGCGCTTTGCCCCACGCACGTCGATCACGCTCACATCGAGGTCGCTGGTACTGTTCAGCAACGGTAAACCGGTCAGCCTGAACGGGCCTTCCGGCACCAGGGTGGAGTGAATCAATGCGCCCGACTGACGGACTTCGACCCGCGACTGACTTTGCGCCAGCCCTTCGACTACCACGTTGCTGTCGCCCGCGCCGGTACGCTGCTGGCCATCCGGGGAGAACTGCAAGCCGGTCAGCTGTACCCCGCCAAAGATCGGGTTGTTGCTGGAAATCTGTCCCACCTGGAAGGTCGACTGCAACGCCGCGATGTCACGCTGGGCATAGGCATTCACGTGTTCGGTGCGCGTCTTGCCATTGTCGGAAACATAAAACTGGCGACTGCGAACAATCCAGTTCCCCAGGTTGAATCCCGCCTCCGTATAGGCCGATACGAAGCGACTTGGCCCACTGCGCGAGTGGGTATCGAAACCCAATACGTCGTAGTTGAAGATGGCGGCCGCGCCACCCTCGGAAAAATTACCGCCCTCCCATTCCGGTGCTCGCAGGGACTGGGTCGGCACCACCAGGGTGACCTCATCGCTGCTGGGGCGCAGCCGCACCATGGTCGCTGGGTATTCTCCAACAAAATCATGGCATGCCTGATCGGGAGTAACGCCCTCGCTCAGAAGCCTGGACGGGGTGATCAGACCGGCCTTTGCCAGTAACGCCGGGGTGAAGCACAACTGACCCTGGTAATCGAAACGGGCGTCAACCAATCCCAGCGGCGTGCCATTGACTCGCAGTCCGACTATATGGACACCTTCGCGAAAGCGCGCTGCGCTGCGAAAGTATTCAGACACCTGTGGATCAATCCCGAGGGAGTTCAATGCGACCAGGTCAAAGCCTTCCCCCAGCCCAACCGCTGCGCTCGTGCCTGGCAGACTCCACAGCGTCGCGAGCCCCAATAAAAACCTGGAGCGCGCCTGGGCGGAACCACTGCACGGTACCCGTTTGGCGGGGCGACCTGATTGCCGGATCTTTTTCATAGGCCCGTCAATCCGCTTCTGCCGTGACGGGCGTGCGGTAACTGTCCACCGTAAACCCATACACCGTGGCCGGGTGAATCTCCACCGCCACCACTCCCGCCACCGAGCCTGCCGACGCGAGCGTCAGCACTTCGCCCGGCAGGATGTAGGTTCGCGGCAACGTTGCTACGCTTGCCTGCGGATGCAGCTGTACTTCCATCCCCAGGCGGACGACGTAAGCGCTGTTGTTGTGGACCCTCAACTGATCCCCTTTACGTTCCCATGTCAGCAACTGCCAGGGCGCGTCATGCCTGGGTAAGCCTTTGGGGTGCAGGATCAATGGCAGGCTCTGGCGCAAGGTGATACCAATGGTCGCAGCGCCGGGCGCACGTGCCTCAGGGATACCTTCAAAGGAAACGCGTTTCAGGCGCTGGGTCTTGAGCGGCTGCTTGGCGGTACTGATGAAGCGAACAAGTTGTGTCTCGCCCGCTTCAACCCGAGTAATCGGGGGCGTCACGATCAACAAGTGTTCGAGGTCTTCGGGTATGTTTTGTATGACTGAATGAAGCAAGGCAGGGCCAGGATCCGTGTTTTTAATATTAAGCGTTGCCTCGCCTTCTTCTTCATTCAGAATAACAACGGTTGTTTCGGGCTGCATGCCGTCGGCTACGGCCATGCCGCACAAAAAAAGGGACACGCTTATATATCGCAACAGCGACATAACGGTTATTGATAAAACATTCACCGATTTTCCCCACAGCCAAAAAGTCGAACATCAACAATTGCACACATTAAAACTGCCGACATTTAGCGGAGACACGAAAGTATCTTCAGCTTAATGTCGGCTGTTAAAGGCGTAGTTAGATGTAATCCACTGACAGACTGGTGCGACCGTCCAGCGTTACATCGCGGGTCAGGTCCAAATCGTTCGTGCGGTTGATAACGGCTTTCACTTCAAGCATGCCAGTCAGACTGGTGATGAATGCAGGCACCGCAGTGGTACCACTACGCCACGAATACTGGGCAGGCGATTGGGCGACCTTGCCGTCACTGCTTCCCCACGCCGCCCCCTGACTGCTGCGCATGATGGGGTTCAGGGCCCCGCTGGACGATTGCAGGTTTTTGAGAGTAACGGAGTACCCACCGGTACGCTTGCCATTGGCGATACCCAGGCCGTAGTTTTGAGCCTCGGTGAACCCAGCACCGAGGATGCCTGGCACCTTGCTCGCGGATTGCAGGTCACTCAGCGCTACTCGAAACTGCGCGGGCGTTTGGCCGCAACTGATGTTCAAGTTGACCGTTTTTGGTGCAAGAGAAGTGAACTGCGTCGGGGACAGGCTTGCGGCTGGAATTGTCTGGTAATCGACGATGCCGCCGCCGGTGAGGCTAAGGTTGCAGGCCACCGGTTTGATAGTCCCTCGTACAATCAGTTCAGCCACATTCGTTGCATGAGCCCCGATACTCGCGGCCAGGCAAAGAACACCCACTGTCATACCAAGCATTTTTTTCATAGTTAACCTGTCATCTGTAATCAGCAGGTGAATTTACGATGATAAGAATTCTGACCATACATAAATAACACCACGGCGAAATTGCCGGATGACAGTCTGTCGTTTTGGCGCCCGATTAAAGAATCAGATGGGGCGCCAGTTGTTGTGGGAACCGTAAAAACAAACAGTGAGCCATATCAAAACACCGAGTAGGCACAAATACATAACCAATAAATTATTAACCGCCCCCTTGTAGGCAAAATCATAAACAGCATGATGACAATAAAAAGTTAAAGACTCCTACAAAGATAAAACCGCTTTCGTTGATAGCCCTGAAAACCGCCTTACATTTCCCACAAGAATTCCTCACAGACACCCGCAGGAAAATTACCGGCGCACTACGCGTTGGCTCCAGCGGTCGATCGTGGCACGATGGTCAGGTTATCGACCGAGACCCCAAACCATGCCGCAATCCCAAGCCAAGAATCTGTCCCTGATCGCCGCCATCGACCTGGGCTCCAACAGCTTTCACATGGTCGTGGCCAAGGCCCAGAACGGCGAAATCCGCATCCTTGAGCGGCTCGGAGAGAAAGTGCAACTGGCTGCCGGGATCGACGACGAGCGCCAGCTCAATGAAGAATCCATGCAACGCGGGCTCGATTGCCTGAAGCGGTTTGCGCAACTGATCAACGGCATGCCGCTGGGCGCCGTTCGAATCGTCGGCACCAACGCGTTGCGTGAAGCGCGCAACCGTGGCGAATTCATCCGCCGCGCCGAGGAGATCCTCGGGCACCCGGTAGAAGTCATCTCCGGCCGTGAAGAAGCCCGTCTTATCTATCTGGGCGTGTCCCACACCCTGGCCGACACCCCGGGCAAACGCCTGGTCGCCGACATTGGCGGGGGCAGTACCGAATTCATCATTGGGCAAAGATTCGAGCCATTGTTGCGCGAAAGCCTGCAGATGGGCTGCGTCAGCTTCACCCAGCGCTACTTCAAAGACGGCAAGATCACCCCGGCGCGCTACGCCCAGGCCTACACGGCGGCGCGGCTGGAAATCATGAGCATCGAGCACGCCCTGCATCGCCTGACCTGGGATGAAGCCATCGGCTCGTCCGGCACCATCCGCGCCATCGGCCTGGCGCTGAAAGCCGGCGGCCATGGCACCGGCGAGGTCAACGCCGAAGGCCTGGCATGGCTCAAGCGCAAGCTGTTCAAGCTGGGGGATGCCGAGAAAATCGACTTCGACGGTATCAAGCCTGATCGTCGCGCGATCTTCCCGGCCGGTCTGGCGATTCTCGAGGCGATCTTCGATGCTCTTGAACTGCAACGCATGGACCACTGCGACGGCGCCCTGCGTGAAGGCGTGCTCTACGACCTGCTGGGTCGCCATCACCACGAAGACGTGCGTGAGCGCACGCTCACTTCGTTGATGGAGCGTTACCACGTCGACCTGGAACAAGCCGCCCGCGTCGAGCGTAAAGCCCTGCACGCCTTCGACCAGGTGGCCGAAGACTGGGACCTGGAAGACGGCGTCTGGCGCGAACTGCTGGGCTGGGCCGCGAAGGTGCATGAAGTGGGCCTGGACATCGCCCACTACCATTACCACAAGCACGGCGCCTACCTGATCGAGCACTCGGACCTGGCCGGTTTCTCCCGTGAAGACCAGCAAATGCTCGCCCTGCTGGTGCGCGGCCATCGCCGTAACATCCCCAAGGACAAATTTGCTGAATTCGGCGACGAAGGCATCAAGCTGATCCGCCTGTGCGTGCTGCTGCGCTTTGCGATCCTGTTCCACCACATCCGTGGCACCCAGGAAATGCCCCAGGTGACGCTGCGTGCCGACGGCGACAGCCTGGACGTGGTGTTCCCGAAAGGCTGGCTGGATGAGAACCAACTGACCCAGGCGGATTTTGGCCAGGAAGCGGAGTGGTTGACGCGAGTGGGGTTCAGCCTGAACCTGCGTTGACCTGACCTGAAGAACGCTGCAAAACAAATGTGGGAGGGGGCTTGCCCCCGATGGCGGTGGACCAGTCAATGAATCTGTTGACTGACACTCCGTCATCGGGGGCAAGCCCCCTCCCACATTTTCAGACCGCGTCGGTTTTTAATTCACCGACAGAATCGGGCTACCCAACTTCTCCAACAACGTCGCCTGCGCACTGCGCGGGTTCTGGTTGCCGGTCGGCGTGTTGCGCACGTAGCGACCGTCCGACTGCAGGCTCCAGCTGTGGGTGTTGTCGGTGAGGTAGCTTTCCAGCTCCTTCTTGACCCGCATGATCAACTTCTTGCCTTCGACCGGGAAGCAGGTCTCTACACGCTTATCGAGGTTGCGCTCCATCCAGTCGGCGCTGGAGAGGAACATCTGCTCTTCGCCGCCGTTGAGGAAGTAGAACACCCGCGTGTGCTCCAAGAAGCGGCCGATGATCGAGCGCACATGAATGTTGTGCGAAACCCCGACAATGCCAGGGCGCAGGCAGCACATGCCACGCACCACCAGGTCAATGCGTACGCCGGACTGGCTGGCCTTGTACAGCGCGCGGATGATCTTCGGATCGGTCAGCGAGTTGAACTTGGCGATGATGTGCGCCGGCTTGCCGTCGAGGGCGAACTGGGTTTCGCGGGCAATCATGTCGAGCATGCCCTTCTTGAGCGTGAACGGCGCGTGCAGCAGCTTCTTCATGCGCAAGGTCTTGCCCATGCCGATCAACTGGCTGAACAATTTGCCGACGTCTTCACACAAGGCGTCGTCGGAGGTCAGCAAGCTGTAGTCGGTGTAGAGCTTGGCGTTGCCAGCGTGGTAGTTGCCGGTGCCCAAGTGGGCGTAACGCACGATCTCACCGGCTTCACGGCGCAGGATCAGCATCATCTTGGCGTGGGTCTTGAAGCCGACCACGCCGTAGATCACCACCGCACCGGCTGCTTGCAGCCGGCTGGCCAGTTGCAGGTTGGACTCTTCGTCGAACCGCGCACGCAACTCGATCACCGCGGTGACTTCCTTGCCGTTACGCGCGGCGTCAACCAAGGCATCGACGATTTCCGAGTTGGCACCGGAACGGTACAGGGTCTGGCGTACAGCCAACACATGCGGGTCCTTGGCGGCCTGGCGCAGCAGGTCGACCACGGGCGTGAAGGACTCGAACGGGTGCAGCAGCAGGATGTCCTGCTTGCTCACCACGCTGAAGATGTTCTCGCTGTTTTGCAGCAGTTTCGGGATCTGCGGGGTGAACGGCGTGTATTGCAGCTCCGGATGGCTGTCCAGGCCGGTGATGCTGAACAGGCGCGTCAGGTTCACCGGGCCATTGACTTGATACAGCTCGGTCTCGCCCAGGTTGAACTGCTTGAGCAGGTAGTCCGACAGATGTTTCGGGCAGGTGTCGGCCACCTCAAGGCGCACCGCATCGCCGTAGCGTCGCGAGAACAGCTCGCCGCGCAGGGCACGGGCCAAGTCTTCGACATCTTCGGAGTCCAGCGCCAGGTCGGCGTTACGGGTCAGGCGGAACTGGTAGCAGCCTTTTACCTTCATGCCCTGGAACAGGTCATCGGCATGGGCATGGATCATCGACGACAGGAATACATAGTTATCACCAGCGCCCCCCACCTCTTCCGGTACCTTGATGATCCGTGGCAACAGACGCGGCGCCGGGATGATCGCAAGGCCCGAGTCGCGGCCAAAGGCGTCGATACCTTCCAGCTCCACGATGAAGTTGAGGCTCTTGTTCACCAGCAACGGAAACGGGTGCGTCGGGTCCAGGCCGATCGGTGTGATGATCGGCGCGATCTCGTCGCGGAAGTAACGACGCACCCAGGTCTTGATCTTGGTGGTCCAGTGACGGCGGCGGATGAAGCGGACCTGATGTTTTTCCAGCTCCGGCAGCAGGATGTCGTTGAGGATCGCGTACTGGCGATCCACATGGCCGTGCACCAGCTCGCTGATGCGCGCAAGTGCCTGGTGCGGCTGCAGGCCGTCGGCGCCGGCCTGTTCACGGGCGAAGGTGATCTGCTTCTTGAGGCCGGCAACACGGATCTCGAAGAACTCATCCAGGTTGCTGGAGAAGATCAACAGGAACTTGAGCCGCTCCAGCAGCGGGTAGGACTCATCCAGCGCCTGTTCCAGCACGCGAATGTTGAATTGCAGTTGTGACAGCTCGCGGTGGATGTACAGGCTGCTGTCATCCAGGTTGGTCACCGCCGCTACCGGGGCCGGCACGGGCGGTTCGGCCACCACGACGGGCGCGGCGGGCTCATGCTCCGGCGGGGTCTCGGTGACTTGTTCAACCACCGGGTGAGCGTCTTTTACGGCAACTTCTGTGAGTCCTTCGGTATTCATCGAGTGTTCCTGTGAGGGCTATTGTTGCTCTCTAAGCAATTGGGCGGCGCGGGCGGCGAAGTAGGTCAGGATGCCATCAGCCCCGGCGCGTTTAAAGGCTGTCAGGGATTCAAGGATCACCCCTTCACTCAGCCATCCATTCTGTATTGCAGCCATGTGCATCGCGTATTCGCCACTGACCTGATAAACAAAGGTCGGCACCTTGAATTCGTCTTTGACCCGATAAAGGATGTCCAGGTACGGCATCCCCGGTTTGACCATCACCATATCAGCGCCTTCGGCCAGGTCGGCCGCCACTTCGTGCAGGGCTTCATGGCTGTTGGCCGGGTCCATCTGGTACGAGGCCTTGTTGGCCTTGCCCAGGTTCAGCGCCGAGCCCACCGCATCGCGGAACGGGCCGTAATAGGCGCTGGCGTATTTGGCCGAGTAGGCCATGATCCGTACGTTGACGTGGCCGGCCAGCTCCAGGGCTTCGCGAATCGCCTGGATGCGGCCGTCCATCATGTCTGACGGGGCAACCACCTGGGCGCCGGCTGCCGCATGGGACAAGGCTTGCTTGACCAGCGCATCGACGGTGATGTCGTTTTGAACATAGCCGTCTTCGTCAAGAATGCCATCCTGCCCGTGGGTGGTGAACGGGTCCAACGCCACGTCGGTGATCACCCCAAGCTGCGGAAAACGCTCGCGCAGGGCACGGGTAGCACGCTGGGCGATCCCGTCCGGGTTCCAGGCTTCGGCAGCATCCAGCGACTTGAGTTCAGACGGCGTGACCGGGAACAGCGCCAAGGCCGGAATCCCCAATTCAACCCAACCCGCGGCCTCTTCAAGCAGCAGATCAATGCTCAAACGCTCCACGCCCGGCATCGAAGCCACCGCTTCCCGACGGTTTTCCCCGTCCAGCACAAACACCGGCAGGATCAGATCGTCGGTCGTCAGCACGTTTTCACGCACCAGACGGCGAGAAAAATCATCACGACGATTGCGACGCAGACGGGTGGCGGGGAACAGGCGATTGGCAGGGGTAAAGCTCACGACAGACTCCTGAGCCCGGGTTTACGGGCGAGCGTTGCAGTTATAAGCGGCCATTATGACGAAGGTATGACAGTTGTGCTTAAGGATGCGACCTGTAGTCGCATTCGGCATTTCTGTAGGAATTGTTCACTTCGTGACACATCTCGATACTTTCATGAATCTTCATGAAGGCGTAGGCTGCGCGTTCATTTCGCCAGCACCCCAGACCATGCTTCAACAATTCCTGCATGACTTCGGCTACTTTGCGCTCTTCCTGGGCACCTTCTTTGAAGGCGAGACCATTCTGGTTCTCGCGGGCTTCCTGGCGTTCCGTGGATACATGGATATCAACCTGGTGGTGGTCGTTGCCTTTTTCGGCAGCTACGCCGGCGATCAGCTTTGGTATTACATGGGCCGCAGACACGGCCGCAAGCTGTTGGCGCGCAAGCCACGCTGGCAATTGATGGGCGACAAGGCCCTGGAGCACATCCGCAAGCACCCGGATATCTGGGTACTGAGCTTTCGCTTCGTATACGGGTTGCGCACCGTCATGCCCGTGGCGATCGGCCTGTCCGGCTACCCGCCGTTGCGCTACCTGATCCTCAACGGCATTGGCGCTGCGATCTGGGCTTTGGCTTTGGGCGCTGCGGCCTATCACTTCGGCGCGGTGCTGGAAGGTATGTTGGGCAGCATCAAGAAATACGAGCTGTGGGTATTGGGTGCCTTACTGATACTGGGCTTCGGCCTGTGGCTGCGCCGCCGCATCAAGAATGCGCGCATTGCCCGTGAAGCCTGTGCCGACGCCAAGGCCCGGCTCGCGGCAGAGCCGGTCCCGGTCGAGCCGCCTAAGACGCCAGTCGAGTAAGCCGGCTTCTGCAGCAGTAGAGGCCAATCACACTCAGCAAGCTATAGCTCAGCAGGCCCAGCCAGCCCAGGTTGCTGGCCGGCCATAACCCGACCAACGGTGCCAGCCACACCAGCGGCACATTCAGCACCAGCCGCGAAAGCTCGGCCTTCCACGCCCACGGCCGGTTCTCCAGCGCCACTCCTAAGGTAAACAGGCCCAGTGCCATGGCACTCCAACCCAGGATCAGTGCCGCCGTGGGCATACCCTCGCCAAAATTCATCAGATAGCTGCCAAAGCCCACATACGCCGCAAATTGCAGGGCGATATAGACCTGTTGACGCACATCCAGCGACACGTCGAATTTACGGAACTGGCTCAGGTCATGCTTGACCATCGGGTACTTGGCCTTCACGTCCGCCGGGCGCCAGCCGGTGCGCATGAACCAGATGCGCAGCTTGTCCCACCAGCGCTCGGTGCGCCGCGCATCACTCCACAACTGGGCATAGAACTGCAGGTTGGCCCACAGCGGGTTCCAACTGGCCAACGGTGTGGTCACGCCGAAAATCACCGGTTCGTTGTCGTCTTCCTCCTGGAAGGTGCCGAACAGCCGGTCCCAAATAATGAACACACCGCCGTAGTTACGATCCATGTAGAGAGCGTTCTGCGCATGGTGAGCCCGATGATTGGATGGCGTGACAAAAAACCACTCGTACCAGCCGAGCTTCGGCACGTGCCGGGTGTGCACCCAGAATTGATAGAGCAAATTAAGCGATGCCACGCTGATAAACACCACCAATGGCACGCCGAGTACGGCCAGGGGCAGGTAGAAAATCCAGCTCAGCAGGAAGCCGGTACTGGTTTGGCGCAGGGCTGTGCTGAGGTTGTAGTCCTCACTCTGGTGATGCACCGAGTGCGCGGCCCACAGGATGTTGCGTTCATGGCCCATGCGATGCAGCCAGTAATAGCAGAAGTCGTAGAACACGAAAGCGAACACCCAGGTCCAGACGCTCTGGGCAGGCAGTTCGATGACGGCGAGATGCTTGAGGGCGAACGCGTAGGTCAAAATCCCCACGCCTTTGGTCAGCAGCCCCGTGGTGGTGGACAGCACCCCGGTGCTGAGGCTGTTGATAGCATCCGCCACCCGGTAGTTGCGCTGGCCGCGCCAGCGATCGGCGAGCAGCTCTACCACGATCAAGGCGATGAAAAACGGTACCGCGTAAGGCACGAAGTCCATGGTCTGGTCCGGTCTATTTTTGTTACATCAAGATTAGGTGCAGCGGCGTGAGATCCCATTGGCAACAGATGACAAATTAGTAGACATTTAACGCCAAGACCCCAGGAGAAATGCCCATGAGCAAAAAGATTGCAGTGATCCTTTCCGGCTGCGGCGTGTACGACGGCGCAGAGATCCACGAAAGCGTGATCACCCTGCTGCGCCTGGACCAGCGTGGCGCTCAGGTCCAATGCTTTGCCCCGGATATTGCGCAACTGCATGTGATCAACCACCTCACCGGCGAAGAGATGCCCGAGTCTCGCAACGTGCTGGTGGAGTCGGCGCGGATCGCCCGGGGTGACGTGAAAGATATCCGCGAAGCCAACGCCGGCGACTTCGATGCGCTGATCGTGCCCGGTGGGTTTGGCGCGGCGAAAAACCTCTCGAACTTTGCCGTGGAGGGTGCTGGCTGCAGCGTCAACCCGCAGGTGCTGGAACTGGCCGAAGCCTTTGCCGAAGCGGGCAAGCCGGTGGGGCTGATCTGCATCTCACCGGCCCTGGCGGCTAAGATCTACGGCCCCGGCGTGATCTGCACCATCGGCAACTGCGCCGACACCGCCGCCGCACTGGACAAGATGGGCGCTACGCACCAGGAATGCGGGGTGGAAGATATCGTCGAAGACAAGGCGCGCAAACTGGTGAGCACCCCGGCCTATATGCTCGGCAAGAACATCAGCGAAGTCGCTTCGGGGATCAACAAACTGGTGGATCGGGTGCTGGAACTGACTCACGAGAACGACTGATAGCCCCCAACTGTGGCAAATCGCTAGTTGTGGTGAGCGGGCTTGTTGTGGTGAGCGGGCTTGCCCCGCGTTGGGTGGCGAAGCCGCCCCAATTCAGGCGATGCGGTGGGTCAATTAGAACATGACTGCAGGGTTTGGGCCTGCTGCGCAGCCCAGCGCGGGGCAAGCCCGCTCACCACAACAAGCCCGCTCGCCACAAGAAACCGGATCACCATAGGGTCAAGCCGGACGCATCAACTTTGTGAGAATGCGGTCCAGCGCATTGGCAAACGCCTGCTTTTCCTTCTCCCCATGGGGCGGTGGCCCGCCGCCCATCTGGCCTTGCTCACGCAGATCAGTGAACAGATTGCGCACGGCCAACCGTTCACTCATGTTCGCCGGGCTGAACTCCTTGCCGCGGGGATCAAGCGCCGTGACGCCCTTCTTCACCAGGCGGTCGGCCAGCGGCACATCGCTGCAGATCACCAGCTCCCCGGGCACCGCGTGCTCCACCAGGTAGTCATCCGCCGCATCCGGGCCGCTGGGCACCACAATCAGCTTCACACACGAGAAGCTCGGCTTGATCTGACTCTGACCGGCCACCAGCACCACCTCGAACTGGCGCTTGAGGGCGAACTTCACCACCTGGTCCTTGGCTGCCCGAGGACAGGCGTCGGCATCGATCCACACCCGCATGCTCAGGCAACCACCCGGCGCTTTTCGGCCAGGCGGCTGCGGCCATACAGCACCACAATCGCCAGGATCGCCACCGCCTGTGCACTCAACGAGTACGCATCGGCGTGGATACCCAGCCAGTCAAAGTCAAAGAACGCCACCGGCCGGGTGCCGAAGATGCCGGCTTCCTGCAGCGCCTTCACGCCATGCCCGGCAAACACCACCGACAGCGCACACAGCAACGCCGCGTTGATGCCGAAGAACAACGCCAGCGGCAGCTTCGCCGAACCCCGCAGAATCACCCACGCCAGGCCCACCAACAGCACCAGCGCTGTGGCGCCCCCCGCCAGCACCGCGTTGTGCCCGGCCGGGCCGGCTTGCAGCCACAGGGTTTCGTAGAACAGGATCACTTCGAACAGCTCGCGGTACACCGAGAAGAACGCCAGCACCGCAAAACCGAAGCGCCCACCGCCGCCTACCAGGCTGCTCTTGATGTAGTCCTGCCAGGCGGCGGCGTGGCGGCGGTCATGCATCCACACGCCGAGCCACAGCACCATCACACTGGCAAACAGCGCTGTGCAGCCTTCAAGCAATTCACGCTGGGCGCCGCTCACGTCGATCACATACGCGGCCAATGCCCAGGTCGCCAGGCCCGCCAGCAGCGCCAGACCCCAGCCGACGTTGACGCTACGCACCGCCGATTGCTGGCCGGTATTGCGCAGGAACGCAAGGATCGCTGCCAGCACCAGGATCGCTTCCAGACCTTCACGCAGCAGGATCAGCAACCCGGAGATGTAGCTCAACGACCAGCTCAAGCCATCACCGCCGAGCAGGCCGGCGGATTCAGTGAGCTTGCCCTTGGCGACGTCCAGGCGTTGCTGCACCTGTTCAACCGGCAAACCGTCCTGCAACGACTGCCGGTAGGCCATCAACGCCTTCTCGGTGTCCTTGCGCACGTTGGCGTCGACGTTATCCAGCGAGCTCTCTACCAGTTCGAAACCCTCCAGGTACGCAGCCACGGATAGGTCGTAGGCCTGCTCATGATCACCCTTCTGGAACGCCGCCAGGCTCTTGTCCAGGGTGGCAGCGGTGTAGTCGAGCAACTGCGCAGGGCCACGCTTGACCTGCGGCGGTTGCGCACGCTGGGCGCGGAACGTCGCGGCGGCGGCTGGGCCGTTGGCAGCCAGCACTTCATTGGGGGTCTGGCGGGCCAGGTCGGCAAGGTTGAACGGTTGCTCGCTTTTTGCAGCCACCGGGTCGGCAGTAAAGCCGGCGATGTAGGTGGCCAGGTCCCAGCGCTGGCGGTCGTCCAACTGGTCGGCGAAAGACGGCATGTCGGTGCCTTCAACACCGAGGCCCAGGGTGTTGTAGATCGCGTAGAGGCTCAGGCGGTCCAGGCGCACGGCGTCACGCAGATTGGCCGGTGGTGGCGTCATGCCCACGCTGGCCGGGCCGTCACCCGCGCCAGCGGTGCCGTGGCACACCGAGCAATGCTGGGCATAGAGCGGCGCGCCTCGCGTTGGATCAGGGGTGATCGCCGGGGCCTGACTGACTTCATAGGCCACGGCTAGTTGGGCACCTAACTGACGGGCTTGGCGGGCGACTGTCGTACCGTCCTGATGGGCGGTTACGGCTGCTAACAATTCGTCGACGCCTTTGACCAGCGCCACGCGTTCCGGGCGCTGCGGCAGCTCTGCCACCAGCCCCTGCAATACCCCGAGAAACTCCAGCTGTTCGCGGTATTCGGATTCATCGATAACCTTGCCCGCCTCCACCGTCGCTGGGTAGTCAGCGCCAATGTAATCCAGCAAATGCAGGGCTTGGGGCGCGCCCTCGGCCGTCGCGGCCAACAGGTTGACGCTGCACGACATCAACGCCGGCAATATCAGCCAGGCGAGAAAACGAAGGGGGGCAATCATGAACGAATCTCAAAGGGAAATACGAAGTAACACATTGTTAAGCCTTAAAGGGTTTGACTCAAGGCGTAAGTGATTTGTCGTTGTTTGAGGCGAGGCATTTTCAGGAGCGGACTAGTGGCGCTTTTGTCGACTTAGCCGGGCAAAAAGCCATTGTTTTGCCAGCAATGACGCTTATAATGCCGCGCCCTGTTAGTGCGAAAGGGAATTTCATTCCTGTTTTTTATAAGGAATGACCACATCAGTTGATACTTTCAGGGAAGAAGTCTGCATGGCATTTCGCGCCTTACCTTCGCTCGCGCTCGTGGCGGTGACCTTGCTGTCCGGTTGTTCGATGTTCCGCAGCTACGACACGGAACTGCAAGCCACCAACCAGCAACTGGCCACCGGCAATGTCGATGCAGCCCTGACACTGCTGGAAAAGAACAACACCGGCGACGACAAGGACTTGCTCTATTTCTTCGAGAAGGGCGAGTTGCTGCGTGCCAAGGGTGATTTGACCGGCAGCCAGACCGCCTGGCGCAGCGCCGACCTGCAAGTCTACAAGTGGGAAGAGTCGGTCAAGTTCGACAGCGCAAAATACCTCGCCCAGTTCGGCAGTTTCCTGGCCAACGACAAGGTGCGTCGCTACGAAGGCTATGACTACGAAAAGGTCATGCTGACCACCCAGATGGCGCTGAACCTGCTGGCCCTGAACGACTTCGACGGTGCGCGCACCGAAATCAAGAAGACCCACGAACGCGAAGCGGTGATCGCCGACCTGCGCGACAAGGAATACCTCAAGCGTGAGGACGAAGCCCAGCGCGAAGGCGTAACCACCCAGATGAAAGACCTGCGCGGCTACCCAGTAGAAGCCCTCGACGCACCGGAAGTGGTCGGCCTGAAAAACTGCTACCAGAGTGCGTTCAGCCATTACCTGGCGGGCTTCGTCTACGAAGCACTGGGCGAAAAAGACCTGGCCGCGCCCGGCTATCGCAAGGCTGCCGAATTACGCCCCAATACCCCGCTGCTGGAACAGGCCCTGCTGGACCTGGACAAATCCAGGGTCGGCGCCGATGAAACCGACGTGCTGATCGTGGTGCAAAGCGGCCTGGCACCGGCCCGCGACTCGATTCGCCTGCCGCTGCCGATCCCGATCAATGGCAACCTGGTGATCACCCCGCTGTCGTTCCCGGTGATCAAGGCAGATACATCCACCGCCACGTTTGCCCAGATCGGCGTCGACGGCCAGCAACAGAACCTCACCGCACTCAACAGCACCACGGCCATGTCTCGCCGCGCCCTGCGCGATGACATGCCAGGGATCATCCTGCGCACCACCGTGCGGGCGGTCACCCGTGGCGTGGCGCAGAACAACCTGAACAAGACCAACCCGATGGCCGGCCTGGTGCTGGGTATTGCTTCGGCCGTCACCGAAGGTGCCGACACCCGCACCTGGCGCACCCTGCCGGACATGACCCAGGTGACCCGCCTGCGCCTCAAGCACGGCGAGCACCAGGTCAGCCTGCCCAACGCCCTGGGTGGCACGCTGGTGACGGTCAAGGCCGACCAGCGCTATCAGGTGATCACCCTGCGCGTGGTCGGCAACCAGGTATTCGCCGGTGGCCTGGCCGCCCATGTGGTGCCGAGCACCGCCGCCCAGGCCATCGCCCTCAAACAACCTTAAGGAGCACGCTATGCGTCATTTCATCCTCGGCGCCCTGGCGCTGGTCCTGCTGGCCGGCTGCGCCACCCCGCCACCGCCGGAACCCGGCAGCGCCGCGAGCAAAATCGTGGTGATGGGCAAGTTCAAGGGCATCGCCGTCGGCGCCATCCGTGTGGCCCGCGAGAACGGCTTCCTGACCGCCAAGGTGCAGTTGAGCAACATCACCAGCAGCAACCAGATGATGTACTACCGCTTTGCCTGGCTGGGTGCCGATGGCTTCCCGGTGGGCGATGAAGAAACCTGGAAAGTGCTGAACCTGTACGCCAACCAGGCGACCTTCCTGCCGGCGATTGCCAATTTGCCGCAGGCGGCGGACTTCCGTCTTGAAGTGAAAACCCCTTGAGCCGTCCTTCTTTGCTGCTGAGAGATTTCCCCATGTTTGCACGCTTCTCGATCCTTGCCGTCGTCGCCATCCTGGCCAGCGGTTGCTCCAACACTTCGCCGGTACTGGGCGGTAAGAACATCAGCTACGGCGATACCAAGGCCGTGGAACTGGTGACCAACGAGTTCGGCTCCACCGACCTGCAGATGATCGCCGAAAGCATGACCCGCTCCCTGGCCCAGTCCGGCATCCTGCAAGGCCGCCCGGTGGTGCAGGTGTATGACGTGAAGAACAAGACCAGCGAGTACATCGATACCCGCGAGATCACCACGTCGATCAAGACCCAGCTGATGAAGACCGGCACCGCACGCTTCGCCAGCGACAACACCGACATGCAGAGCCAGGTCGACCAGCTCAAGCTGCAGAACCAGAGCGGCCTGTACAAGAAGTCCACCGTCAGCAAGACCGGCAACATGGTCGCCGCCAAGTACCGCCTGGAAGGCTCCATCAGCTCCATCGTCAAGCGCAGCTCGGACTACAAGGACGTGTTCTACAAATTCAGCCTGCAACTGATCGACGTCGAGAGCGGCCTGGCCGAATGGATGGACGAAAAAGAAATCCGCAAGACCACGGAGCGCTAAGCAATGCGTGCATGGATCGGCATGATCGGCCTGCTGTGCGCCTTCGGCGCCTCGGCCGCCCCGAAGATCGCGGTGACTGACCTGGCCTACGAGGCGCGGGTCGAGGAATACATTCACCAGGTGTCGGCGAGCAACAACTTCCAGGCCAGCGCCTACCACGCCAGCGGTGCGTCGAACTACAGCGAGTACGAAAGCCGCACCAGCTACATCGAACAGACCGAGCTGCGTAAATTCAGCGGGGATATCAAGGGCGAGATCCTCAAGTCCCACCAGTTCCAGCTGGTACAGGGCACGCCCTACACCGCCGATGCCAAGGGTGACGTCTACGACGTGATCAAGCGCATCAAGGCCGGCCACTTCAAGGGTGCGGACTATGTGCTGTTTGGCACGCTGTCGGATATCGACTTCACCCAGGACATCAACGCCCTGGACCACACCAACAGCTACTCGGCGGTGCTGGGCCTGACGCTGGTGGCGGATTTCAGCCTGATCAATACACGCACCTACGAGATCACCTCGGCGTTCACCGCCATGGGTGAAGGTCAGGACACCAAGTTGGTGAACAACCGCGATGTACGCGTCAGCCTGAACCGGCCGCGGGTGGTGAAGGAAGTGTCGAAAGCGCTGGGTGAAGATGTAGCGCGGCAGTTGGCAGAGCAACTGGGTGGTGGGTATCAAGACCCGGGCAAGCCTGCGTTGCGCAATAACCTGCCAAGGGATGAAGCGCCGAAAATTTTGCGCTGACGCCCTATTCACAAACACCGCAAAACTATTGTGGGAGGGGGCTTGCCCCCGATAGCGGTGGGTCAACTACAAGTTAGCTGACTGACACACCGCCATCGGGGGCAAGCCCCCTCCCCCATTTTTTAATCCGGTTGTGTCAGTTATGCCGTGGCACGATGCAAGCTGGCCAGGAAGCCCGCAGCCCCAACGAACAACCCCGCAAACGTACGATTCATCCGCTTCTGCTGCTTAGGCGTACGCAACAGACGCAACACCTTCGACGCCAGCCCCGTATACCCCGCCATCACCACCATATCGACACAGATCATCGTCGCACCCAGGATCAGGTACTGGATCAGCAGCGGCGCCTGCGGGTTCACGAACTGCGGCAGCACCGCCAGCATGAACACCAGGGCCTTGGGGTTGCTGGCGTTGACCAGGAAGCCACGGAACATCATCGCCATCGGCTTGCCGATCGGGCGCACGCTCGCGTCATCGGCCATGTCCATGGGCAAGGCACGCCATTGCTTGATGGCCAGGTACACCAGGTACGCCACGCCAAACCATTTGATCGCATAGAACGCCGTGGACGACGTCGCCAGAATGGCACCCAGGCCGCACGCGACCACGGCAATCTGCATTGCCAGGCCCAGTTGCAGGCCGATGGCATTCCAGTAACCGCGCAGGAAACCGTATTGCAGGCCGCTGGACATCGAGGCGATGGCGCCAGCGCCAGGGGAAAGGGAGATGATCCAACTGGCCAGGAAAAAGGCCAGCCACGTATCGAGTGCCATTACACACCTCAGGAGGGAGTTTGCTGTTGTGCCTTAAGCTAACTCCGCCGACCAAAGGATGGCTATAGATTTTTACAGGATGTGAATGCTAGCGGTCGCCCGGAAAGACATGGGTACCCGGCCAACGGCGCACCGAGCGCTGGAAGAACAGGCTGTTAGGCACCTGCACCATCGCGCTGTCGGTACCGGCCTCGGCCACTTCGACCAACGTGGTGTAGAGCAGGTTGATCGCCACGACCCGGCCCTTCACGCCCGGTTTGTCGACGGTGTCCACCAGCTCGACGATATCACCCAGGCGGAACGGCCCGACGGTGAAGATCAGAATGGCGCACAGCAGGTTGGACAACACCGACCACATGGCGAAGAACGCCACGGCGGCCACCGCGACAAACCCGGAGAGCGCCGTCCACAACACCGTGGCGGACACGCCCAGGCGCCCCAGCACAAAGATCAGCGCACTGCCCATGATCAGCCAGCGCAGGCCACCGCGCAGTGGCATCAGCAGTTGCGGCGGGAACGGGTAGCGCTCGCCCAGGCGAGTCAGACCCTTGGCGACAAAACGCTGGGCGAGGTAGCCGGCCAGCAGGATCAGCAGGATTTGCACGCCGACCCATACGGGTTCGACCCACTGCGTCGGGATCGGCAGTTGCAACGCTTCCATCAGGACAGCGCCTCCAGCTGCGCTTGCAGGGTTTCCAGCAGTTCGAGGGCTTCCATCCAGGTTTCCTCCAATTGCCCTTCGCGTACCTTGAGCTTGGCCTGCTCAGCCAGCAGGTCGCGCAATTCATCCTTGCGGGCCGCCTCGTAGACGGCGCTGTCGCCCAGGCTGGTTTCGATCTTGGCCAGGCGCTCGTGCACCTTGCCCAACTCGGCTTCCAGCTTGTCGGCTTCACGCTTGTGCGGCGCCAACTGCTGACGCAGTGCGGCGGCGGCCTGGCGCTGGGCTTTCTTGTCGGTCTTGTCCGGGTTGACCGGGGTGTTGCTGACCGGCGCGTTGCGCAGGCGGTAATCCGTCAGCCAGCGCGCGTAGTCATCCAGGTCGCCGTCGAACTCTTCGACTTTGCCATCCGCCACCAGCAGGAAGTTGTCGGTGGTGCTCTTGAGCAGGTGGCGATCGTGAGACACCACCAGTACCGCACCGCTGAACTCTTGCAAGGCCATGGTCAACGCCAGACGCATTTCCAGGTCGAGGTGGTTGGTCGGTTCGTCGAGCAGCAGCAGGTTCGGGCGGTCCCAGGCGATCAGCGCCAGGGCCAGGCGGGCTTTTTCGCCGCCGGAGAAGTTCAGCACCGGCTCGTCGATACGCGCGCCACGGAAGTCGAAACCACCGAGGAAATCGCGCAGGGTCTGTTCGCGCTCGGTCGGTGCCAGGCGCTGCAGGTGCAGCAACGGGCTGGCCTTGGAGTCCAGCGAGTCCAGCTGATGCTGGGCGAAGTAACCCACCACCGTGTTCTCGCCACGGGTCAGGCGCCCGGCCAGGGGCGACAGCTCTCCCGACAGGTTCTTGATCAGCGTCGATTTGCCCGCGCCGTTGGGGCCGAGCAAACCGATACGTGCACCCGGCGTTAGCTGCAGCTTCACTTTTTCCAGGATGGTCTTGTCGCCATAGCCCAGGCGCGCATCGGAAAGATCCAGCAACGGGCTGGAGATCTTCACCGACTCACGGAACACGAAGTCGAACGGTGAGTCGACGTGGGCCGCCGACAGCTCTTCCATGCGCTCAAGGGCCTTGATCCGGCTCTGGGCCTGGCGAGCCTTGGTGGCCTGGGCCTTGAAGCGGGCGATGTAGCTTTCCATGTGCGCACGTTGCGCCTGCTGCTTCTCGTAGGCCTGTTGCTGCTGGGCCAGGCGTTCGGCGCGGGCGCGTTCGAACGCGGTATAGCCGCCACGGTAGAGGGTGATTTTCTTCTGTTCGACGTGGGCGATGTTGTCGACCACGGCGTCGAGGAAATCCCGGTCGTGGGAAATCAGCAGCAACGTACCCTGATAGTTCTTGAGGAAGTCTTCCAGCCACAGGATCGCATCGAGGTCCAAGTGGTTGGTCGGTTCGTCGAGCAGCAACAGGTCAGACGGGCACATCAACGCCTGCGCCAGGTTCAGGCGCATGCGCCAGCCGCCGGAGAAGTCGGCGACCGGGCGGTCCATCTGTTCGTTGGTAAAGCCCAGGCCGGCGAGCATTTTGCGCGCGCGGGCGTCAGCCGTGTAGCCGTCGGCGCTGTCGAGTTCCGAGTGCAGGCGCGCCTGTGCGGCGCCGTCCTGGGCTTTCTCGGCCTCGGCCAGGTCGTGTTGCACCTGACGCAGGCGCAGGTCGCCGTCGAGCACGTAGTCGATCGCGATGCGGTCCAGGGTGTCGATCTCCTGGCGCATATGGGCGATGCGCCAGTCGGCCGGCAGCAAGCAGTCCCCGGAATCCGGGGTCAGCTCACCCAGCAACAAGGCGAACAACGTGGATTTGCCGGCGCCGTTGGCACCGATCAGGCCGGCTTTGTGACCGGCGTGCAGGGTCAGCTCGGCGTCTTCGAGAAGACGTTGCGGGCCACGCTGTAATGTTAGGCTTTGAAGTCGGATCATAATGGCGGCGGAGTCTACCAGCTTCGTTGGCCGCTGGCTTGGGTGTGAATATGTGCGCTGACCTGTGGAGCTTTGCCCTTTCGACTTACGCCCGCTCAGGGTGCGAGGCCGCTTGCCTGCGTTTGCAGGAGCAAGGTGCGGACGTGTGCCTGTTGCTGTGTGGTGCGTGGCTGGAGCAGCGCGCGGTGACAGCGACCGCCGAGCGCATGCAGGCGCTGAAACAGATCGCCGGGCCTTGGCAGACACACGTAATCAAACCGTTACGAGAGGTGCGCATGCAATGGCGCGCCATAGCGCAGCAGGATGAGGACTTGGCGAGGTTACGCGAGCGGGTCAAGGCCCTGGAGCTGGACGCCGAACGGCAGTTGCTGGCACGCCTGGAAGCATTGGCACAAACGTGGCCGACTGGCGATGCGGGGGACCGGCGAGGGTGGCTGGAAGGACTGGCGGCTGAGGATGCCGCCAACCTTGACCACGACGCGCTGCATCAGCTGCGCGTCGTGGCCACCAGCACTTAGGAAGCGCTGGTTGGAGTGGCGCTTGGCGCTACCGGGGCAGGCGTGCTGCTGGCCGGAGCAGTTGGAGCGGTGGATGCAGCCGGGGCGGCAGCAGGAGTTGCTGGCTTGGCAGCAGCCGGTTTGGCGGCTGGCTTAGCGGCTGGTTTCGCAGCAGCAGGTTTAGCCGCTGGCTTGGCGGCTGGTTTTGCAGCAACAGGTTTAGCCGCTGGCTTGGCGGCTGGTTTCGCAGCAGCAGGTTTAGCCGCTGGCTTGGCGGCTGGTTTCGCAGCAGCAGGTTTAGCCGCTGGCTTGGCGGCTGGTTTCGCAGCAACAGTTTTAGCAACTGGCTTGGCGGCTGGCTTTGCAGCAGCGGTTTTAGCAGCTGGCTTGGCGGCTGGTTTCGCAGCAGCAGGTTTAGCCGCTGGCTTGGCGGCTGGCTTTGCAGCAGCGGTTTTAACAGCCGGCTTGGCGGCTGGTTTCGCAGCAGCAGTTTTAGCAACTGGCTTGGCGGCTGGCTTTGCAGCAGCGGTTTTAGCAACTGGCTTGGCGGCTGGCTTTGCAGCAGCGGTTTTAGCAGCTGGCTTGGCGGCTGGTTTTGCAGCAGCGGTTTTAGCAGCTGGCTTGGCGGCTGGTTTTGCAGCAGCGGTTTTAGCAGCTGGCTTGGCGGCTGGCTTTGCAGCAGCAGGTTTTGCTACGGCTTTAGCGGGTGCCTTGGCAGCAACAGCTTTGCTCGCCGGCTTCTTCGCCGCGCTCGCTGCAACAGCTTTGGCTGGGGTGCGAGCGCCCAACACCTTAGCCACGGCTTCCTTCACACGACCAACGCCCTGGGCCAGTTTCAGGCTTTCCTGAGCATCTTTTTTCAGTTGGGAAATGTAGGCGCGGGTTTCAGCTTGGCGATCCTTGAGGGCGTCCAGCAGATCCTCAAGTTCTTTGACAGCGTCTTTGGCTTTGGCTTGTGCCTTGGCCTTGCCGGCAGTAGCGGCGTCTTGCAGTTTGGTGCGGGATTTGTGCAGCTTTTCTTGCGCTTTACCGCGTTGTTTTTCCAGCTTGGCGAGCAGTTTTTCTGCATCGGCCAACGCTTGGGAACAGGCGCTTTCCAGATGTTCGAGCAAGCTGCCCGAGAGTTGTTGGAGTAAATGCAACGGGGTATTAACAGGCTTCTGTTTGGCCGACATGGTTTACCTCCTGGCTGACGTGGGTGCGGCTCATACTAGCCCTCTGCTCTTACCGCCGCTAGGGCATGTTGACAGTATCGTTTGCCTTGCGTTGCACCGTGAGAAAATTCTTATCGATATAACGAAAATACGCGGCACTTTTTACGTCACCACACTGGCATAATCCGTTGCACTTTCGGCGGGAGGATGCCCATGTCGCGTTACCTTTTTCTTGTGCTCGGCCTGGCAATTTCGGTGGCCAATGCGAGCGAACAATCGCCGGTAAAAAACCCTGGGCAGAACCAGCACGACCTCGCCTACAGCCTGGGCGCCAGCCTCGGTGAACGCTTGCGCCAGGAGGTTCCCGACCTGCAGATCCAGGCGCTGATCGACGGCCTCAAGCAAGCCTATCAAGGCAAACCCCTGGCGCTGGACAACGCACGCATCGAACAGATTCTGGCCCAGCACGAAGCACAAAACGAAGCTGATGCGCAGGCACCTCAAAGCGAAAAAGCGCTCGCGGCCGAACAACAATTCCTGAGCAAAGAAAAAGCCGCAAAAGGTGTGCGCGAATTGGCGGATGGCGTCCTGCTCACCGAACTCACCCCAGGCACTGGCGACAAGCCGAGGGCCAGCGACCAGGTTCAAGTGAAGTACGTGGGACGGCTACCCGATGGGACAGTGTTCGACCAGAGCGCGCAACCTCAATGGTTTCGCCTGGACAGTGTGATCAGCGGTTGGAGCAGCGCGTTGCAACAGATGCCGGTGGGCGCCAAATGGCGCCTGGTGATTCCATCAGCCCAGGCCTATGGCGCCGACGGTGCCGGCGAATTGATTCCGCCCTATACACCCCTGGTGTTCGAGATCGAATTGCTCGGTACCCGACACTGAGGCAATAAAAAACGGTGCGCCATGCGCACCGTTTTTTTGTACCGCCGTCGTGGATCAAGCTTGAGTAGCAGACTCTTCCTTGTGGGCGTTGTGCAGCACTTCGATCAAGCAGTCTTCGAGTTCGAATCGCTCGTGAAGCAACGCGCCCAATTCTTTGAATTTATCCGCCACGCAGTTACCGGCATCACACAGGTCGGTGAACTCCAGCAGCTTCTCGGTGATGACATCGATACGCGGGTAGATGGTCTCCGCCAAGTCCAGGCCACGCTGATCGTCGAAGGCCTCCGCCTCCTTGGTCAGTTGCTCGTAGACACCGAAATGGCCGGCTGACACGTAGTCAACCAACACACCACAAAAGTCCTGCAACGGTTCACGGTTCTCGGCCAGTGCTTCAGGCTTGGCGCCAAGAGCATCAAAGGCCCGAACCAGTTCGTGACGTGCCTTCAACCAGCTGTCGATCAGCTTGTGCACCCCACCCCAGCGTTCCTGAGCATTCTGACAACTTTCCAGCATGATGATCTCTCTTCCCTAATAGGGGCGCTGCCGCCTGGTGCCCGCGCAACACTTCAAGGATAAAGCAGCAGCCGGACAAGGCCGCATCTGACAAACGGTTTCAACAACACGTGCGGGCCAGATTATGCCCGCATGACTATGGCTTCAAGGTACGCAGGAGAGAAAGTTCATACAAGTGTTTAATCCCGCCCTACAAACTGCGACCCGATATCAGCGCCTCGCCAGACGCAAACGTTGGCTCAAAAACAGCTGTGAAAATTGCATGACGCCCAGTATCAACATCCCAATGAAGAACAGCAGGCTCCACTCCGGCAGGCTCAAGTCAAACAGCGTCCAGTTGATCTCAACGCAGTCGACGGTGCCTTTGACAGTCAATTGCAGAGCCTGCCAAAACGACAGGTTTTCGATCATGTAATGCAGGCTGGGCCAGCAATCAGCCGACTGTCCCGGTGCGGCGTTTTGCAGCAGTACTTGGCGTATGGCGGTAATGGCACCCAGCAGTGCGAAGCCCATGCTCGCCAGCCCATACAGGTAGATAACCAAGCGCTTGGGGTGATGGAGGGCGGCGACCAGATTGACCAATGTGAAACCGGCCAGGAAACCCCGTTGCATCTGGCACAGAAAGCAAGGACGCAACGAGACCCCGAACTCGAGGTAAAACGAGGCGCCCAATGTCAGCGCACCCGCCAGGAACGCAAGGACATACAAGGAGCGTGAAGGGGCCAAAGACATGCTTTATCCGCATCGCGAAAGATAGGTCGCTACGGTAGAGGAAAGGCCTGACCGCTTTCAATACATGCTGGAGCAGACGATTCCGCGAGAGAGTAAGGAGATCCCGCCAGAAGATGGAAGACTTTGGACAACAGAGTGTCGGACTTTGCCCACAATCGCGCTGATAGCCGCTTTCTGAGGTCCTGAGGGATTGGCTGCCAGAACTATCCGAGCCAACCCTCGCCTGTCTTCCTACCTCAAACCCGCGCCGGGACGGGCAGCGGTGAAGCCAGCAAACGGTTATCCAGCAACCCCAGCCCTTCCTGGAACAATTGGTTACTGCGCTCGGTGTCACCCAGTTGGGCCAACAAGCGCGCCAGCTCGGCGCAGGCCTCAGGGTTGCGCTGCACCTGCAGGCTGCTTTCCAGATAATCCCGCGCCTTGCCCCACAAACTGTTTTGCAGGCACAGACGGCCCAACGTCAGCAGCAGGCTGGCATCGCCAGGATGATCCTTCAGCCAACCTTCGGCAAACTTCAGCTGCCGAGCCGGATCGCTGCCACGCAACAGACCGTACAGCCGGATCAGGTGGCTGTCGTAACCACGCTTGATCGCGCCACGCAATGCTTCCTCAGCCTTGGCGTCGGCACCCAGTTGGCGCAATTGCTCGGCGTAAGCCAGGACCAATTGCGGCTCCTGACGCTGTGCGGAGGTGAGTTGTTGCCAAGCCCGTTCAAGGGACTGCAAGCCGGCCTCGCCCTGTTCTTCGCGTTGGGCTGCAAGGCTGAGGTTCTCGCCCCACGCACGACGCTCTAGCTCGGCCAGTTCACTGGCGGGCAAGACTTTATCCTTGCGCAATTCCGGCAACAGGCGGATCACCGATGACCAGTCGCCCCGCTGCTGATGCAAGCGCTGCAATTGGCGCAGCACCTGCGCATTATGGGGATGGCGCTCGTGCATCGCTTGCAAGGTGGTCAGCGCACCCTCTGTATCACCACGGTCCAGTTGCAGCTGGGCATGGCTCAAGGCAACCGCCAGCTCGGCCTGGGGCTGACGCTCCAGGGCACGCTCCAGCAAACCATCAGACTCTTCGTAGCGCCCCTGTTCATTGGCAGCACGGGCTGCGCCGAGGTAGTACAGCAGCGGCTGACGCTCGGCTTCGGCAGCGCGGTGCAGGTGACGCTCGGCGCTGGCCCAGCGGCCTTCGGCGAGGTCCATCTGGCCTTGTTCGATGGCGATCTGCACGCGGCGGCTGCGGTTGCGCCGTGACCACGGGTTGACCACGCCACCGGAAGTGGTGACCAGACTCAGCAGCACGCGGATCAGATAGATCGTCAAACCCATGGCAAACACCGCCACCACGGTCGCCCACAGGCTCGACTCGTAATGCAGCACGTGCGGATAGGTGACCAGCACGTAGCCAGTGTGTTTCGAAATGCCCACCGCCAGCGCCAGCGCGATGGCAATCGCCAGCACCAGGATCACATAGAAACGTTTCATCGGCTCTACTCCTGCTTCGCCGGCGTCGCCGCCGCCTTGGCTTCGTCGGCAGACAGATGACGCCGCTCAAGGTACGCCTGCACAGCCGCCAGGCTCGCAGCCAGGTCCGGCGTCACTACCGACACCGCCTTGGGCTCAAGCTCGGCGATACGTGCCAGCATCGCCTTGCTCTGCGGGTTGTCCTGGTTGAAGTTGTCCTGCAAGACGCTGCGCGCTTCGCCCAAGGAGCGGCTGTAGACCGCCGACTCACCATTGAGCGCAGCCCATTGTGCTTGCTCCAGGGCCAGGCTCAGGGCCAGGCGCACCTGGTTCAAGCCTTGGCCGGCCAGCAGCGGACGAATGTTGTCGTCCGGGTTGAAGTCGATGCGGAAGTAGCGGGAAATCTGCTCCCACCATTGGCTCCAGCGGCTTTCGGTGTCCGAGGTCGGGCGTCCTTGGGAAGCCGGCTCGGTCAACTGATATTCAGGGGCGATGGCCGCCAACTGCACGACCTGGTCGCGCAAGGCCGCCAGTTGCAGGTACAGCCCGGTGCGGTCCGGCTGGTCGGTGCTGCGCAGCGCGGCAAGGCTCTTAGCCAATTGTTCGCGGGCAGCGTAGGAGCCAGGGTCGCTTTGTTCGCGAAGAATCTCGTCGGCACCCTGCACCAATGCCTGGGCGCTGTTGATATCTTGAAGGGCAGAAAGGCGCAGGCTCGCCAGGCGAATCAAGTGTTCGGCCTCGGCCAGGCGCCAGTCCTTACGGCTGGCGCCCAGCACGGTTTCCAGGCGCTGGCTCAGGCGTTGCTGGTCGCCCTGCAACTGGGCCACCAGGCGACGGCGCTCCTCCAGCTCATCCGCACCCGGCAACTGCGCCAGGCGCGCCGCCAGTTGTTGCTGGCTTTGCTTGAGGGACTGGGACTGGTCATCGAGGGTCTGCACCTGGCCCAACTGCTGTTGGCTGCTGGCCTGCAGGGCGCGGACCTGCCAAATCCCCCAACCGCCGGCGGCAACACCGGCGGCGCCGAGCAGCAGGGCGATGATTGCCAGGCCATTGCCACGGCGCGGCGCGGTGACCGGTGACTCAACCGGCGCATCAAGCGCGGGCTGGGCTTCATCTTTAGGCAAGGCTGTTTCGCTCACGTATCCGTCCTTTGCGTTTCAGAGAGTGGGAACGGTATAGCTCCGTATCGCCACTAACAAAGCCGCGGCACTCGCACCACGACAATCCACAACTTTTTCTGCACCGGCGGCCCGCGCCATCTCCTGGACTCGCGGGCTCGGCACGAACAACGGTAGCTGTGCCACTTGGGGCCAATCGGCTCCGGCCAGGGCTTGCAGGTGTAAAAAACCCTGCCCACTGCTGACCACCAGGCCGTTCAAGCGTTCCAACTGGATGCGTTGCATCAGTACCCCGGCGTCGTAGGCCGGCAGGAAACGGCGATACAACTCCAGGTAGTCGACACTAGCACCTTGCTCACGCAAACGCTCCGCCAGCAGCTCACGCCCCCCCTCGCCTCGCAGGATCAAGACCTGGGCATCAGGGCGTGCGATAGCCTCGCGCAACGCAGGCAATTGAAGCAAGGCCTCGCTGTCGTCGCCAGTGGGGGGATAGTGAACGTTGAGGCCGTGATCAGCCAATACCTGCGCGGTGGCGGCGCCGACACTGAACCATGGCAACTGCGGCCATGGGCGATCCAGCTGCGCGACCGCAAGTCGCGCCGCCGGCTTGCTTACTACGATCACCGCGCAGTAGAGGCTCAGGTCATGGAAGACAGCCTGCTGTTCAGGAGTGACAGGCAGCGGTTCAATATCCAGCAACGGCAAGCTGCTGCTGAAAACCCCCGCATCGGACAACGTGGCCGCCAGGGCCATCGATTCCTCGGCAGGCCGCGTCAGCAGCACACGCCATTCGGTCACTGCGGGCCGGCCTCGCCGTAGACTTTTTGCAGAATGGCACCGGCGCCCTTCTCCAGCAGCGCTTCAGCCACCTGGATACCGAGGGCCGTGGCATCCCGTTGCGGGCCACGGACCTCGGCGGCCAGCAGGGTGCCGCCTTCCGGATCACCCACCAGGCCACGCAACCACAGGTTTTCACCTTCGAGCACGGCGTAGCAAGCGATCGGCACCTGGCAACCACCATTAAGGTGCTTGTTCAGGGCGCGCTCGGCCGTGACGCGCACTTCGGTATCGTGGTGATCGAGGGGTTTGAGCAGGGTATGGATTTCGCTGTCGGCGGTGCGGCATTCGATACCCACGGCGCCTTGTCCACCAGCGGGAAGGCTATCCTCGACGCTAATGGCTGAGGTGATACGGTCTTCAAAGCCCAGGCGGATCAAGCCGGCGGCGGCGAGAATGATCGCGTCATATTCACCGGCGTCCAGCTTCGCCAGGCGGGTGTTGACGTTGCCGCGCAGGAAGCGAATCTGCAGGTCCGGGCGGCGAGTCAGCAGCTGTGCCTGGCGGCGCAGGCTCGACGTACCGACGATGCTGCCCAGGGGCAACTCATCCAACGATGCATACGTGTTGGAAACGAAGGCGTCACGCGGGTCTTCACGCTCACAGATGCAAAACAGGCCCAGGCCTTCGGGAAAGTCCATGGGTACGTCTTTCATCGAATGCACGGCGATGTCGGCTTCGTTTTCCAGCAGCGCGGTTTCCAGTTCCTTGACGAACAGGCCCTTGCCGCCGATCTTCGACAGTGGCGAGTCGAGCAGCTTGTCGCCGCGACTGACCATGGGCACCAGGGACACCTTCAGGCCAGGGTGGGCCTGCTCCAGGCGTGCTTTGACGTATTCGGCCTGCCACAAGGCCAGGGCGCTTTTACGGGTGGCGATGCGGATTTCGCGAGAGGACATGGATCAATCCGTACTGAATAGATACGGCAGATAATAACAGCTCAGGCAAATACGCTTTGATTTGAATCAGCAAGTGCGGGGCCTCCCTGGCCACGTCGCACCGGGATATGGAATGCAGGCCTCGCTACAGCCCGTGGGCTAAAGCTGCTGCATCATCTTGCGCACACCGGCCACATGCCGTCGGCTGACGATCAACGCGTCGCCGTTAAGGCCTTTGAGGAATAGCTGGAAATGCCCCAGGGGCGTGCGCTGCAACCGTTCGATGCGCTCACGGGCCACCAGCGCGTTGCGGTGGATACGCACGAAGCGGTCGCCGAATTCATCCTCAAGCGCCTTGAGCGGTTCATCGAGCAACACTTCGCCGCCCTGGTGACGCAGCGTCACGTACTTGTGATCGGCAATAAAATAGACCACTTCACCCAGCGGGATAAGTTCGATGCCTTTGCGGGTACGGGCGCTGATATGACTGCGTGGCCCGTTACCACTTTGGGCGGCAGGCTGAGTCAGGGCGGCAAGCTGGACGCGCGTTGGGCGCTCAGCCTTTTTGAGGGCCTTGAGCAAGGCGTCACCCACCACCGGTTTGGTGAGGAAGCTGACACCGCTGGCTTCCAGCGTTTCCGCGGAAAACTCTTCACCGGCTGCGCAAAACACCACGGCAGGTGGCGACTCTCGTTCGCTCAATCGAGCCGCAACTTGCAAGCCATCGAGGCCCGGCATACGGATATCGAGCAACACCACATCCGGCTTGAGGCTGTCGATCAGCGTCAACGCCTCTTCGCCCGTGGTGGCGCTCGGTTCTAATACTGCGTAACCCTCGAGCTCACTGACCAGACGGCTCAGTCGCTCGCGGGCTTGGGGTTCGTCATCAACGATCAGGACATTCATATTGCGCTGGATTCCTGCGTGAGTCTCGCACAAGGATAGCGTAGACAGGTGCGGTGACTTGCGTCACAGCGATCCACGCTAAGACTAGCGCGAGCGGCAAAAAGTGCCCTGGGAGTGGCACCCATATTTACCCGGACCTGTTCAATAGCGCCCAAGACCTGCTGCCTTCGGGCATCGTCGTAGGGTTTGCTGATACACAATCCGAATACCCCCCTTTTCAATGGATAGTCTGGGCTCTGACCGCATTACCCGACTTTGGTGCATTCACACACTATCAGTCCAACTGTAGACGCTCGCTGAGACGATATTGCTCAATCGTCAAATATCGTTTCAATAAGCCCCTTCACTCAGTCTCGTCCTGGACGCGGTCGGCGGCAAGGCACTTAGCCATCCTTTGCACAAATAAAAATGCCGACGACCCGCGGCACCGCGTCCACGGGCAACCCTGTTATTATCGCCGGCACACTTCCATGCCTCTTATTAAGCAGATCACGAGCGAATCCATGAGCACCGACAAGACCAACCAGTCCTGGGGCGGCCGCTTCAGTGAACCCGTCGACGCCTTCGTCGCCCGCTTCACCGCCTCCGTCACCTTCGACCAGCGCCTGTACCGCCACGACATCATGGGCTCCATCGCCCACGCGACGATGCTGGCCAAGGTCGGCGTGCTGACCGATGCCGAGCGCGACAGCATCATCGACGGCCTGACCACCATCCGTGGCGAGATCGAAGCCGGCACGTTCGACTGGCGCGTCGACCTGGAAGACGTGCACATGAACATCGAGGCCCGCCTCACCGACCGCATCGGCGTGACCGGCAAGAAGCTGCACACCGGTCGCAGCCGTAACGACCAGGTGGCCACTGATATCCGCCTGTGGCTGCGTGACGAAATCGACCTGATCCTGTCCGAAATCACCCGCCTGCAGAAAGGATTGCTGGAGCAGGCCGAGCGTGAGTCGGACACCATAATGCCGGGTTTCACTCACCTGCAGACCGCGCAACCCGTGACATTCGGCCACCACTTGCTGGCCTGGTTCGAAATGCTCAGTCGCGACTACGAGCGCCTGGTGGACTGCCGCAAGCGTGCCAACCGCATGCCTCTGGGCAGCGCCGCTCTGGCCGGCACCACTTACCCGATCGACCGCGAGTACACCGCACAATTGCTGGGCTTCGACGCTGTTGGCGGCAACTCGCTGGACGGCGTGTCGGACCGTGACTTCGCCATCGAATTCTGTGCCGCCGCCAGTATTGCGATGATGCACCTGTCGCGCTTCTCCGAAGAGCTGGTGCTGTGGACCAGCGCGCAATTCCAGTTCATCGACCTGCCGGACCGCTTCTGCACCGGCAGCTCGATCATGCCGCAAAAGAAAAACCCCGACGTGCCCGAACTGGTGCGTGGCAAGAGCGGCCGCGTGTTCGGCGCCTTGATGGGCCTGCTGACCCTGATGAAAGGTCAACCCCTGGCCTACAACAAGGACAACCAGGAAGACAAGGAGCCGCTGTTCGACGCCGCCGACACCCTGCGAGACTCGCTGCGCGCGTTTGCCGACATGATCCCGGCGATCAAGCCCAAGCACGCGATCATGCGTGAAGCGGCGCTGCGCGGGTTCTCTACCGCAACCGACCTGGCGGACTATCTGGTGCGCCGTGGCCTGCCGTTCCGCGATTGCCACGAAATCGTCGGCCACGCTGTGAAGTACGGCGTGGACACCGGCAAGGACCTGGCGGAAATGAGCCTGGAAGAACTGCGTCAGTTCAGCGACCAGATCGAGCAGGACGTGTTTGCCGTGCTGACCCTGGAAGGCTCGGTGAATGCCCGTAACCACGTGGGCGGGACTGCGCCGGCGCAGGTCAAGGCAGCCGTCGTACGCGGCCAGGCTTTACTGTCTAGCCGCTGAAAAATGTGGGAGGGGGCTTGCCCCCGATAGCGGTGGGCCAGCCAGCACATGTGTTGCCTGACACTCTGCTATCGGGGGCAAGCCCCCTCCCACACTTGATCACTTTTTGGCTGCGATCATCGCCACAAACGCCGGCATCGCCGCCTCCCTGTCCGCCGCCACCTTCTGTGCGTTGGGCATGACATGCAACCGCTCCAGCAACGCCTTGGCCTTCGGCAGTTCAGCCAACAAATCCAGGCCAAACAGTTTCTCGCCCACCGCACAGGCGAGGTTCACGCTGTACATGAAGTACAAATCCGCAATCGTGAAGCTTTCCCCCGCCACATACGGCGCGAACTTGCCGTGCCTGCTCAGCGCACCGCCCCCCAGTAGCAACTCGGACCTGGACTTCTCCTTGATCGCCTCCGGCACCGGCATGCCCATAAACGCTTCGGCGTAACACGCGCGGGCCGGCAGCTCGATGTACAACTCGATCTCCCTGCACAGCGCCAGCACCTGGGCTCGCTGGAACGGCTCGGCGGGCAGCAGCGAAGGCCCTTCCTGGGTCTGTTCGATGTATTCGAGGATCACGCTGGTTTCGTTGATAAACCCCTGCTTGACGCCGAGGACCGGCACCTTGCCACGTGGGCTGACCGCAAAGACATCGGGGGTCTGCCCGGAGAAAAAAGGCACCTCTTCGAAAGGCAGCCCTTTCTCCAGCAGCGCCAGCTTGACCATGTTGTAGTAGTTACTGACCGAAAATCCGTAGAGCTTGAGCATTGCAGGTGCCTCCAGGCCGGGAATGGGGTTGGCTGCAAGGGTTATAGCCCCGAGGGCCCGGCCTTGCCAGCAGCATCAGCCGCCTGAATGGGGGTAGACTGGCGCCCTTTCCTTGAGGAGCCTGCCATGAGCGAGCCTACCGATATCGACAACGACGAAGAAGAATTCGCCGAAACCACCCTGATCGAAGCGATCGAAAACCAGATCGAAAGCGAAAACCCACCGGCGGCCAAAGCCACGTTCAACAAGCTGACCCTGGTGGGTTACGAACGTGAAGAGATTCTGCAACTGATGGCCCACGTGCTGGCTGTCGAAATCGATGCGCTGCTGGAAGAAGACCGCGCCTTCAATACCGAATGGTATGAAACTGCACTGCGCGCCCTGCCAGAACTGCCTCCGGAAAAGCAATAATCCAGGGGCGCAGCAACACGCTGGACAGTTCGGCAAAGTGCGTTCACCTTATGGCCTGCTAGCCTCTAATAAATTCTTAGAAAGTCTGGAGTCCTTATGTCGTATACCCCTGAGTTGGTTGCCGAACTGGAAATCCTTGTGCTCTTCCCATTGGACAGCACCAAGGAAGGTCTGAAAGTTCACCAGACCGCTGCGCCCACTGCCATCGCCGCTGCCATGCGCCTGCACGCGAAAGGACTTATCGACCAACCGGACGGGGGCTACCTGACCAGCCTTGGCCGGGACGCTGCAGAACAAGCCCAGACCCTGCTGACTATCTTGACCACCGCCACCACCAAAGAAGCCGCCTGATACCTGACACCGCCCATGGAGTCCGCCCCGTGCGGATTCCGAGGGCGTTGCCGTGCACGCGCAAAAAATCTGACGTCAAAAACCATTTCTCTCTAAACCTCCTACGCTACTGGCTGTAAACTCCTACACGGCTGCCCACGTCGGGCCCTGCGAGCCACCGACCTCGACATGACCCGCACCCATGAAATCCGCCCCGACCTGGACGAAGGCATCGACCGCAAGGTGCTGGCCCAATTGCGTGCGCGTTTCATGGCCCTCAACGAAGGCCGCATGGCCCGGGCTGTCGAAGGGCTGACACCGCGCCAGCAAAGCGTGCTGACCTTGTTGCCGCTGTTCTTCCACGTCAATCACCCGCTGCTGCCTGGCTATGTGTCGGGCAGTACACCGGCCGGCCTCTCGAATTTCGAGCCCGACGCCCAGGCGTTGACCGAAGCCCAGCGCCTGACCCGCTCGTTCTCCTACAAGCCACGCCACGGCAACCCACCACGGCCAATCCACGGCCTGTTCCTCATGGGTAGCCTTGGCACCCTGGCCCAGGCCGACCAGAGCGACATGGACGTGTGGGTGTGTCACGCCCCCGATCTCGGCGAAAACGAACTGGCCGAACTGCGCAAGAAATGCCAACTGCTGGAAGCCTGGGCCTTGACCATGGGCGCCGAGGCACACTTCTTCCTGATCGAGCCGACACGCTTCGTGCTCGGTGAGCGCGACACCCAACTGAGTTCCGACGATTGCGGCACCACCCAGCATTACCTGCTGCTGGACGAGTTCTACCGCACCGCCATCTGGCTGGCCGGGCGTACGCCGATCTGGTGGCTGGTGCCGGTGTATGAAGAGACTCGTTATGCCGAGTTCACCCACACGCTGATTTCCAAGCGCTTTATCCGCGCCGACGAAACCCTGGACCTTGGCCATCTGGCGCGCATCCCCCCGGGCGAGTTCATCGGCGCCGGGCTGTGGCAACTATTCAAGGGTATCGAGTCGCCCTACAAGTCGGTGCTCAAGCTGCTGCTGACCGAGGTCTATGCCAGCGAACACCCGAACGTGCACTGCCTGAGCCTGCGCTTCAAGCGCGCGGTATTCGCCAACCAGATGGATCTGGATGAGCTGGACCCGTACATCGTGGTGTACCGCCGCATCGAGGAATACCTCAAGGCCCGCAACGAGCCCGAGCGCCTGGAACTGGTGCGGCGCGCGCTGTACCTGAAGGTCAACCGCAAACTCAGCGCCGGCCAGCGCAGCACCAGCTGGCAACGCCTACTGCTGGAGCGCCTGGCCCATGAATGGGGCTGGGACCAGCGCCAACTGACACTGCTGGACAGTCGCAGCCAGTGGAAAGTACGCCAGGTCGCCTCCGAGCGCCGCGCACTGGTCAACGAGCTCAATTACAGCTATCGCTTCCTGACCCAGTTCGCCCGCACCGAACAGACCGTCAGCCTGATCAACAA
Source organism: Pseudomonas sp. CYM-20-01 (assembly GCF_023169845.1). Taxonomy (NCBI): domain Bacteria; kingdom Pseudomonadati; phylum Pseudomonadota; class Gammaproteobacteria; order Pseudomonadales; family Pseudomonadaceae; genus Pseudomonas; species Pseudomonas sp. CYM-20-01. Next base: position 6,666,470 of record NZ_AP025169.1, read on the forward strand.
GCGCGACCTCAATGTGCTGGGCCGGCGCCTGTACGCCGCCTTTGAACGCAAGGCCGGCAAAGTCGAGTTCATCAACCCCGGCATCGCCCCGGACTTGGCCGAAGACACCCTGACCCTGGTGCAATCACCCAATCGCAAGGAGCCGGGCCAGCACCACTGGGGCCTGTACAACGGCAACCTGACAGCCCTGGAGTGGGAGCACTTCGCGCCGATCAAGCGCAGCCGCGACCTGCTGGAGATGCTCACCTGGTGCCATCGCAACGGCGTGATCGACAGCAGCACCCGCCTGGCCCTGCACCCCGGCACCAGCGACATGACCGAGTTCGAGCTGTTCAACCTGCTGGGCAGCCTGCAACAGAGCATCGCCCTGCCCCTGGCCAGCGTCGATGAAGAGCGCCTGCTGCGCTCGGCAGTACCCGAGGAAGTGCTGCTACTGATCAACGTCGGCGTCGACCCGCTCAAGCACCACCGCGACCTGAACATCCTGATGACCACCGAGCGCACCGACTCCCTGAGCTATGCCGGGGTGCGCGACAACCTCGTGCTGACCCTGGACCAAGTCACGCTCAATAGCTGGAACGAGGTGATGGTCAGCCGCTACGACGGCCCTCACGCCCTGCTCGACTGCCTGCGCGACTACCTCAACCAGTTGCCGGAAGACCATCTGCCACGGCTGCGGGTGCGCTGCTTCTGTCACAACCGTGCGCAGTTCATTGCCCAGCGCGTGGAAGAAATCTTCGACACCGCGCAGAACCTGCTGCTGGGCCAGGGCAATCATCGTTACCTGCTCCAGGTGCAGCAGCACTATCACGTGATGGAGTTGATACCGGGCCAGGCCACTCACGTGTCACTGCCGACCCAGGAGGCGCTGATCGCCTACCTCAGCGAAGAACTGGCCAGCTACAGCCCGCTGCACCTGGACGCCATGGCACTGGAAGACCATGACCTGGCGCTGCTGCTGCCGATGGGCCTGGCCGATTGTGTGCAGGTGTTTTACCGGGTCAACGAGGGCTTCGCCGAGCTGTATGTGCTGGATGAGTTCAACGCGCTGTGGCAACAGCGCTTGCCGTTCCATGACGAACAGAGCCTGCTGGCGCCGTTGCAGCGTTTCTTGCAGTCGATCATTTATCGCCGCGACGCGCTGTCACCGCTGGACCCGCATGAGCCACTGGGCGCAGTGCAAACCTTGTATTACCAACTGTTGCCGTCGGGCAGCGGTCGCGCGCGCGGCATCGAGCCTCGTCCTGCGCCGTTGAACCCGGCGAACAAACCGTTCTATGACGTGCAGGCGATTATCGGCAAGGCAGCGCTGGGCCAGGTGGGGATCACCCTGTACTGCAATCAGCGGGAGTTTTCCGAGCTGGAATTTGGCGACCAGTTGTTTGCGGTGGTCGCCCAGGAAATCGTCGGGCAACGCCGGGAGCCCGAACGTTACCGCTGCTACATCACCGACCTCGACCTGTCCGGCCTGCTCGGTGATGTGCAAAGCCCAAGCAACCTGTACCTGCGGTACAAGGCCGAGCTGGAACTGTCGCTCAACGAGGCGCTGGGCCAGATTTAAAGGGGGAAGGCACCGCCGTCTTTAGGCTGGCCTTCAACACTGAGCAATTCCAGCTTGAGCGTCTTGCCACCCGGGGCCGGCCAGTCGATGTGCTGGCCAACCTGCAGACCCAGCAAGGCGCTGCCCACCGGCGCCAGGATCGAAATCTTGCCTTCATCGGCATTGGCGTCTTTCGGGTAGACCAGGGTCAAGTGGTAATCCTTGCCGCTGCCTTGCTCACGGCAATGCACGCTGGAGTTCATGGTCACGACACCCGCAGGCACTTCATCGTGGCCAACCACTTCTTCGGCGCGGTCGAGTTCGGCTTGCAACGCTTCGACGCCGGGAGATTCGTCGCCCAGGCGGTCGATCAGTTGCTCCAGACGCTGCACGTCAAGACGGGTGAGGATGATGGACGGTGCGGTGGTCATGATTCAGGCAGACTCCTTTTTTCTGCACAAAAAAGCAAAACCCCGCCAGGAAAGGCGGGGTTCTCACGGGCCTCGATGAGTTGAGGCGTATCCGGACACTACCACAGCGTCACAAATAAACAAGACAGCCTCAGGCGTGGGCCCGGCGCTGCTCGGCCTCGGCGCAGATGATCCGGCGCCGTGCATCGTCGGCAGAGCGCCATTCACGGATGTCTTCCACATGGCGGAAGCAGCCGAGGCAGACTTTCTGCTCATCCAGGCGACACAAACTGATACAAGGTGACGGCACCGCCGGGCTGACATTACTGAACAGTGGCTTGGGCGGACGTACGGTTGCAGACTGGGTCACGATCAAATCTCGTCGAAGTCCAGCGCTTCGCCGGTATATTCCTCGACCAGGCGCGCGAGCATTTCACCCAACAGCTCCTCACTTTTGTCGCACTGCCATTTGCCGCTTTCTTCGTCATAGTCGAAGTGAACGCCACCGGAACGTGCTGCAAGCCACAGCTGACGCAAAGGCTCCTGGCGGCTGAAGATCAGTTGCTGACCGCTCTCGAACTTGACGGTCAGCACGCCAGCCGAGTTTTCCAGGTCCACGTCCAGGCCGCTGTCATCGAAAATATCTTCCAGCGCCTGCTGGGTCGAATCCACCAGGTCGTGAAAACGGGCTTCGGTCAAACTCATTGTGGCAACCTCAAAAGTGTCTGGTTTTGCTCAAGCGCCGCACGATACGGGCGAGCCCCGCCGATTGCAAAGGATACCGATTCCATCGCGATTGGCGGTACGAAATATCCACGGCCAGCGTAGTCCACTTCGTAACCATGTCGGCAAACCCCCGCCGGACGGGTATTCCAGCGCATAGGCAAGCTGGCGGGTGGTCGGTATACTCGGGCGCAATTAATGCATATTCAAGGATTTCGCCATGAAGCGCCTGATCTCTTCCCTTGCTGCGCTCGTCGCGGTCGCTTGCCTCGTTAGTGCCTGTGGTCAAAAAGGCCCGCTGTACCTGCCTGATGACAGCAAAGACCCGAATGAACAGGCGCAATCGTCGCAAAAACCATCCAAAGCGCATAAGCACGACACCTACGAATAAGGGTACTCCATGGACGCTTTTAACTACCGGGACGGCGAGCTGTTCGCGGAAGGCGTGGCGTTGTCCGCGATTGCCCAGCGCTTTGGCACCCCGACCTATGTGTACTCCCGTGCGCATATCGAAGCCCAGTACCGCTCGTTCACCGATGCGCTCGACGGCGTGCCGCACCTGGTGTGCTACGCGGTCAAGGCCAACTCCAACCTGGGTGTACTGAATGTCCTGGCGCGCCTCGGCGCTGGTTTTGACATCGTCTCCCGTGGCGAGCTGGAACGTGTACTGGCGGCTGGCGGCAAGGCGGACAAGATCGTGTTCTCCGGCGTCGGCAAGACCCGCGAAGACATGCGCCGCGCCCTGGAAGTCGGCGTGCATTGCTTCAACATCGAGTCCACCGACGAACTTGAGCGCCTGCAGGTCGTGGCCGCCGAGATGGGCGTTCGCGCGCCGATCTCCCTGCGCGTCAACCCGGACGTCGACGCCGGCACCCACCCGTACATTTCCACCGGTCTCAAAGAGAACAAGTTCGGCATCGCCATTGCCGACGCCGAAGACGTGTACATCCGCGCCGCCCAACTGCCGAACCTGGAAGTGCTGGGCGTCGACTGCCATATCGGCTCGCAACTGACCAGCCTGCCACCGTTCCTGGATGCCCTCGATCGCCTGCTGGCGCTGATCGACCGTCTCGGTGAATGCGGCATCTACCTGCACCACATCGACCTCGGTGGTGGTGTAGGCGTGCGTTATCGCGACGAAGAGCCGCCGCTGATTGCCGACTATATCCAGGCCGTGCGCGAGCGCATCGAAGGCCGCGACCTGACGCTGATGTTCGAGCCGGGCCGCTATATCGTCGCCAACGCGGGCGTGCTGCTGACCCAGGTCGAGTACCTCAAGCACACCGAGCACAAAGACTTCGCCATCGTCGACGCGGCGATGAACGACCTGATCCGCCCGGCGCTGTACCAGGCCTGGATGAATGTCACCGCCGTGACGCCTCGCGCCAGCGAAGCCCGCGCCTACGACATCGTCGGCCCGATCTGCGAGACCGGCGACTTCCTGGCCAAGGATCGTCAGCTGGCCCTGGAAGAAGGCGATCTGCTGGCCGTGCATTCGGCTGGTGCCTATGGGTTTGTCATGAGTTCCAACTACAACACCCGCGGGCGTACCGCCGAGGTGCTGGTGGACGGTGATCAAGCGTTTGAAGTGCGTCGCCGCGAGACGGTAGCCGAGTTGTATGCTGGCGAAAGCCTGCTGCCGGAGTAAGCCATGCTGCTGCGTTTTACCAAGATGCACGGGCTGGGCAATGATTTCATGGTCCTCGACCTGGTCAGCCAGCACGCGCATATCCTGCCCAAGCACGCTAAACAGTGGGGCGATCGTCACACTGGCATTGGTTTCGACCAGTTGCTGATCGTCGAGGCACCGAGCAACCCGGAAGTGGATTTCCGTTATCGGATCTTCAACTCCGACGGTTCCGAAGTGGAACAGTGCGGCAACGGTGCGCGCTGCTTCGCGCGTTTTGTGCTGGACAAGCGCCTGACCGCCAAGCGGCAGATCCGCGTCGAGACCAAGAGCGGCGTGATCGAGCTGGATATCCGCAGCGATGGCCAGATCAGCGTCAACATGGGCGCGCCACGCCTGGTGCCGGCGGATATTCCGTTCCAGGCCACCGAGCAGGCCGTCAGCTATGCGCTGGACGTGGACGGCAAGACCGTCGACATCGCTGCAGTGTCCATGGGCAACCCCCATGCCGTGCTGCGGGTCAACGACATCAACAACGCGCCGGTGCATGAGCTGGGCGCGAAAATCGAACACCACCCGCGCTTTCCGGCACGGGTGAATGTGGGCTTCCTGCAGGTGATCGACCGTACCCGCGCGCAATTGCGCGTGTGGGAACGCGGCGCCGGCGAAACCCAGGCCTGCGGCACCGGTGCGTGCGCCGCTGCCGTGGCCGCGATCAGCCAGGGGTGGATGGATTCGCCACTGCTGATCGACCTGCCCGGCGGACGCTTGTCCATCGAGTGGGCAGGCCCTGGCCACCCGGTGATGATGACCGGGCCGGCCTCGCGCGTATACGAAGGACAGGTCCGTCTATGAGTGAGCCAAGCCAATGACCGATAAGCCTCAAGTACCCGCACCCGCTACCCCGAGCGACAGCCTGGAGGCCGCCACTGTTGCGGCGTACCTTGAGGCTAACCCGGACTTCTTCGTCGAGCACGAAGAGTTGCTGCCGGCACTGCGCATCCCCCATCAACGTGGGGATACCGTATCGCTGGTGGAACGGCAGATGAAGATCCTGCGCGAGCGCAACATTGAAATGCGCCACAAGCTCTCGCACCTGATGGACGTCGCCCGCGACAACGATCGCCTGTTCGAGAAAACCCGCCGCCTGATCCTGACCCTGATGGACGCCACCAGCCTGGAAGAAACGGTGATCGCGGTGGAAGACAGCCTGCGCCAGGACTTCCAGGTGCCATTCGTGAGCCTGATCCTGTTCAGCGACAACCCGATGCCGGTGGGTCGATGGGTCAGCGGCAGCGACGCACAAACCGCAATCGGCGGCCTGCTGTCCGAGGGCAAGACCATCAGCGGCACCTTGCGCGAGCATGAGCTGGACTTCCTGTTCGGCGCCGAACAGCGCAAGCAGATCGGCTCCACCGCCGTCGTCGCCCTCAGTCATCAAGGCCTGCATGGCGTGCTGGCCATCGCCAGCCGCGATCCTCAGCACTACAAAAGCTCCGTGGGCACCTTGTTCCTGACCTACATCGCCGAAGTGCTGGGCCGCGTCCTGCCGCGGTTCACCACCGCCCTGCGCGCGGTGCGCTAGCCATGGAACGGCAACTGGACGCTTACTGCGCTCACCTGCGCAACGAGCGCCAGGTGTCGCCCCATACCCTGGAAGCCTATCGGCGGGACTTGAACAAGGTCCTGGCGTACTGCGAGAAACAACGGATCGACAGCTGGAAGGCCCTGGATATCCAGGGCCTGCGCAGCCTGATCGCGCGCCTGCACCAGGCCGGCCAATCCTCGCGCAGCCTGTCACGCCTGCTCTCGGCGGTGCGCGGGCTCTATCACTACCTGAATCGCGAGGGCCTGTGCGACCACGACCCGGCCAACGGCCTGTCGCCGCCCAAGGGCGAGCGGCGCCTGCCCAAGACCCTGGACACTGACCGTGCCCTGCAACTGCTCGATGGTGCGGTCGAGGATGACTTCCTGGCCCACCGCGACCAGGCGATTTTGGAACTGTTCTATTCCTCGGGCCTGCGCCTTTCTGAGCTGACCGGCCTGAACCTGGATCAACTGGACCTGGCAGACGGCCTGGTGCAAGTGCTCGGCAAGGGCAGCAAGACCCGCGTCCTGCCGGTAGGCCGCAAGGCACGGGAGGCGTTGCAGCTGTGGTTGCCGCTGCGCCTGTTGACCAACCCGGCGGACGATGCGGTGTTCGTCAGCCAGCAAGGCCGGCGTCTTGGACCAAGGGCGATCCAGGTGCGGGTGAAGGCCGCCGGGGAGCGAGAGCTGGGGCAGAACCTGCACCCACATATGCTGCGACACTCTTTCGCCAGCCATCTGCTGGAATCGTCCCAGGACCTGCGCGCGGTTCAAGAGCTGCTTGGCCACTCGGACATCAAGACCACACAGATCTATACCCATCTGGATTTCCAACACCTGGCAACGGTGTACGACAGCGCCCACCCACGGGCCAAACGCATCAAGGACGGCGACTCATGAGTATCAAGCTGATCACCTTCGACCTGGACGATACGCTCTGGGACAACGTACCCGTCATCATCAGCGCCGAAGCGTCGATGCGCGAATGGTTGGCGCTTAACGCCGCCAAAGTCGGCGATTTGCCGCTGGAGCACTTCGCCAGTCTTCGCCAGCAGGTGTTGGAGCGCCATCCCGAGCTGAAACACCGCATCAGCATCCTGCGCCACCGGGTGTTGAAGCATGCGTTTGAAGAGGCTGGTTATCCACAGCCTGAGGCCACGGAAATGGCGGATGAGTGCTTCGAAGCATTCATTCATGCGCGCCACCAGCTCACCCCGTTCCCCGAAGCCGAGCCTATGCTCCAGGCACTGCGCCAGCACTTCCTGCTGGGTGTGATCACCAATGGTAATGCGGATGTGCAGCGCGTTGGCCTGGCGAACTACTTCCATTTTGCGCTGCGCGCCGAAGATATCGGCATCGCCAAGCCGGATGCGCGGTTGTTTCAGGAGGCGTTGCAGCGTGGTGGCGTAGACGCTGGTGCGGCGGTGCATGTTGGCGATCACCCGGGGGATGATATTGCCGGGGCGCAGCAGGCGGGGTTACGGGCGGTGTGGTTTAACCCGACGGGTAAGGTATGGGAGGGAGACAAGCGACCGGATGCGCAGATTCGTAGCCTGACAGAGTTGCCGGAACTGCTGCGCAGCTGGAAGTAATACCGCAGGTCAAAATGTGGGAGGGGGCTTGCCCCCGATTACAGTGGGTCAGCCAATATATTCGTTGGCTGATACGCCGCTATCGGGGGCAAGCCCCCTCCCACATTTTTTATCGCCGGTGACCTCCAGGCCTTTACTCAAGGCATGAAAAAGCCCACAGCGACGGCGGGCTTTTTCTTACAAGCAGGTGACGGACCTCAAATAGGTCGGCTGCCGTACTTGTTATCCGGCTTCTTCGGTGGGTCTGCCACCACGTTGGCCTCGACTTCCTGCACTTTGCCGCCTTTAGCGAGGAATTCTTCCATCGCACGGGCCAGGGCATCACGCTCTTTGTTCTTGGCTTCAACGCTTGGCAATTCGTCTACCGACACAGCTGCCTTGGCTTTGCCTTTGGCGGCCGGGACAGGTGCATCATCGCCACCGTCGTCGTCGGCAACGTCTTCCGCCGCCGCTTCGAGGCCTTCTTCGGTGTCGTCTTCGTCACCTACTTCGAGTTCGTCGTTTTCCAGATCATCGTCGCTCATGTTCTACCTCATGACTTGCGAAAAGCAGATTAGTTATAGCCCAGCTTCACCCTCTGTCGACGGCTGCCGGAAAAAAATCAACATCCACTGGTTAACCAGTGGCTTATGCCCCATCACCGTGCAAGGTGGCGAGGATTTTACGAGCACCGCCATGATCACGGTGCTCGCCCAGATAAACACCTTGCCAGGTCCCCATCGCCAAGCGGCCGGCCTTCACCGGCAAACTCAGCTGGCAGCCCAGGAGACTGGCCTTGAAGTGCGCCGGCAGGTCGTCCGGACCTTCGTCGTTGTGTTCGAACCCTGCACGGCCTTGCGGCACCAGCGAATTGAAATAACGTTCGAAGTCACGGCGTACCGCCGGGTCGGCATTCTCGTTGACGGTCAACGAGGCCGAGGTGTGCTGCAGCCACAGATGCAACAAGCCCACACGACAGGCCTTCAATTCAGGCAAGCCGGCCAGCAACTCATCGGTTACCAGGTGAAAGCCCCGGGGCTTGGCCCGCAGGGTAATCAGGGTCTGTTGCCACATACAGTTCTCCGCCCATCGGCGCGCATTCTAGCGCGCTCAGGGAAAAAACAAAGTGCCGAATACGCCTACATGCCTGTAAGACATTGGCATGCGGAAAAGTGCCGTGTGCATCCCATCACAAACATCGCTTAAAAACCGCTACAGCGTGTTACGACTGACAAACACCAGGCAAAAAAATGCCCGGCAAGCCGGGCATCTTTTTTTCGCGTATTTACAAGTTGTAGCCGCGTTCGTTGTGTTGCGCCAGGTCGAGGCCGACCGCCTCTTCCTCTTCGGTCACCCGCAGGCCCATGACCATGTCCAGCACCTTGAGGATGATGAACGTCACGATAGCGGTGTAGATCACCGTGAAGCCGACGCCTTTGGCCTGGATCCAGACCTGTGCAGCCACGTCAGTCACTGTGCCGAAGCCGCCCAGTGCTGGGGCTGCGAACACACCGGTGAGGATCGCACCGACGATACCGCCGATACCGTGCACACCGAATGCGTCCAGGGAGTCGTCGTAGCCCAGCTTGCGCTTGAGGCTGGTGGCGCAGAAGAAGCAGATCACACCGGCGACCAGGCCGATCACCAGGGCGCCCATTGGGCCTACGGTGCCAGCAGCCGGAGTGATTGCCACCAGGCCCGCCACCACACCCGAGGCGATGCCCAGTGCGCTTGGCTTACCGTGAGTGATCCACTCGGCGAACATCCAGCCCAGCGCCGCAGCAGCGGTAGCGATCTGGGTGACCAGCATCGCCATGCCGGCAGTGCCGTTGGCCGCAGCGGCAGAGCCGGCGTTGAAGCCGAACCAGCCGATCCACAGCATCGCCGCGCCGATCAGGGTGTAACCGAGATTGTGCGGTGCCATCGGGGTGGTCGGGAAGCCTTTACGCTTGCCGAGCACGATGCACGCCACCAGGCCAGCCACACCGGCGTTGATGTGCACCACGGTGCCGCCAGCGAAGTCGAGCACTCCCCAGTCACCCAGCAACGAACCCGGACCGCCCCACACCATGTGGGCAATCGGCGCATACACCAGGGTGAACCAGACGCCCATGAAGATCAGCATCGCGGAGAACTTCATACGCTCGGCGAACGCACCGACGATCAGCGCCGGGGTGATGATGGCGAAGGTCATCTGGAAGGTGACGAACACCGCCTCAGGGAACAGCGCCGCAGGGCCGGTGATGCTCGCCGGGGTCACACCCGCGAGGAACAACTTGGACAAACCGCCCACGAACGAGTTGAAGTTGACGACGCCCGCTTCCATCCCGGTGGTGTCGAACGCCATGCTGTAGCCGTACACGAACCACAGGATGGTGATCAGGCCGGTGATGGCGAAGCACTGCATCATCACGGAAAGAATGTTTTTGGAGCGCACCATGCCGCCGTAGAACAGCGCCAGGCCTGGAATGGTCATGAACAGCACCAGCGCGGTGGATGTGAGCATCCACGCCGTGTCGCCGGAATTGAGGACTGGAGCCGCCACTTCGTCTGCCGCCATGGCCAGGCTTGGCATTACGATGGACAACAGGGCTCCGAGCCCTGCGAATTTACGCAGAGTCATATTGTTTTCTCCTGGGGCGTTGGGGTTTGGCGGCTTAGATTGCGTCGGTATCGGTTTCGCCGGTACGGATGCGAATAGCCTGTTCCAGATTGACCACGAAGATCTTGCCGTCACCAATCTTGCCGGTGTTGGCAGCCTTGGTTATCGCCTCGATAACCCGGTCAAGATCCTTGTCGTCAATGGCGACATCAATCTTCACCTTCGGCAGGAAATCGACTACGTATTCCGCGCCGCGATACAGCTCGGTGTGACCCTTCTGCCGACCGAAGCCTTTGACCTCAGTAACGGTAATGCCCTGCACGCCGATCTCGGACAACGACTCGCGTACATCGTCCAACTTGAACGGCTTGATGATGGCAGTGACTAGCTTCATGAAAACTCTCTCCCGAATTGGTGGACTTGCCCCAGGAAAACAAACCCGTCTCAAGTCTAAGCGCAGTGCCTGGCTTTGTAACGCGTCGTCGCCTCGGCATTTGCCGTTGCGACGCCAGCGAACCACTGGTGACGAAACCTGTACCCCTGATCCGTCGGCGCACTGCATTCGTCACAGCGACTGCATCAGTGCATGGGTCATGATCGTCTAAGCAGAAACCTTGCCAGCTCCGTAAAAATCACTGAAATCAGTCCTTTGCCCACTTTCTCCCAACTGCGGGGCTTTTTGATGGCGTCAATGCGCACAAAAACAGTGCGCCACCGCCCGGCCCGCTGCGCGAAAAGCGTGCGCTCGCCGCCACGGAAAAGACTATAGACGCTGCGTGATACACTGCCGGCCAACAGTTTTCCGGAATATTTCCCATGCTCGCGCCCAAAGACCTCCTCGACGCCCTGAGCGGCCACGCCTCTCGCCTGTTCAGCGGCGACACCCCGCTGCCCCGCAATGAAATCGAAAGCCAGTTCAAGGCGCTGCTGCAAAGCGGCTTCAGCAAGCTCGACCTGGTGAGCCGGGAAGAGTTTGATAGCCAGATGGTGGTGCTGGCCCGCACGCGGGCGCGGTTGGAGAGCCTGGAGGCGAAGGTAGCGGAGTTGGAAGCTAGGTTGACGCCGCCCTCTGCTGAATAAACGCGGTCAGTGTGGGAGCTGGCTTGCCTGCTCCCACATAAAGCGCTGCGAACGACTCTGGATACGTTCTGTAAAACCTCCCTCGCCTCGCATTTCCCCACCTCGTCTACCCTTGAAAAACCCGCAGGAAGCGGCCCTCTTTTCAAGGAACGAGCATGTCCCTCGCCATCGTCCACAGCCGCGCCCAGATCGGCGTCGAAGCGCCTGCCGTCACCGTCGAAGTGCACATGGCCAATGGTTTGCCGTCCCTGACACTCGTCGGCTTGCCGGAAACAGCCGTCAAGGAAAGCAAGGACCGGGTGCGTAGCGCCATTCTCAACTCCGCCCTGCAATACCCCGCCCGACGCATCACCCTCAACCTGGCGCCCGCCGACCTGCCCAAGGACGGCGGGCGCTTTGACTTGGCGATTGCGTTGGGCATCCTGGCGGCCAGCGTGCAGGTGCCAGCCTTGCTGCTCGACGACGTGGAATGTCTGGGAGAATTGGCGCTGTCCGGCGAGGTGCGCGCAGTGAAAGGCGTGTTGCCTGCGGCATTGGCGGCACGCAAGGCCGGGCGCACCGTGATAGTGCCTCGGGCGAATGCCGAGGAAGCGTGCCTGGCCTCGGGGTTGAAGGTGATCGCGGTGGATCATTTGCTGCAGGTGGTGGCGCACCTGAATGGGCATCAGCCTATAGAACCCTACAAATCCGACGGCTTGCTGTACCTGAACAAGCCATACCCGGACCTGAGCGAAGTACAGGGCCAGCTCGCCGCCAAGCGCGCATTGCTGATTGCAGCGGCGGGCGCGCATAACCTGCTGTTCAGCGGCCCGCCCGGCACCGGCAAGACCTTGCTCGCCAGTCGCCTGCCGGGTTTGTTGCCGCCGTTGAGCGAGCAGGAAGCCCTGGAAGTGGCGGCGATCCAGTCGGTCGTCAGCCTTGCGCCGCTGAGTCACTGGCCACACCGACCGTTTCGCCAGCCGCACCACTCTGCCTCAGGTCCGGCATTGGTGGGCGGCGGGTCGAAACCGCAGCCGGGGGAAATTACCCTGGCCCATCACGGCGTGCTGTTCCTCGATGAGTTGCCTGAGTTCGACCGCAAGGTGCTGGAGGTGCTGCGCGAGCCTCTGGAATCGGGTCACATCGTCATCTCCCGCGCCCGCGATCGCGTCAGCTTCCCGGCCCGCTTCCAACTGGTAGCCGCCATGAACCCCTGCCCTTGCGGGTACATGGGCGAACCCAGCGGGCGTTGTCGCTGCACGCCGGAGCAGATTCAGCGCTATCGCAACAAGCTCTCCGGCCCCTTGTTGGACCGTATTGATTTGCACCTCACTGTGGCGCGAGAAACCACCGCATTGAACCCAACCCAGCAGGCGGGCGATAACACCGCCGAGGCATCGGCACGGGTCGCCCAGGCCCGCGATCGCCAACAGCAACGCCAGGGCTGTGCAAATGCGTTCCTTGATCTGCCGGGGCTGCGCAAGCACTGCAAGCTGACGAAGACCGATGAAGGCTGGCTGGAAACCGCCTGTGAACGGCTGACACTATCCCTGCGCGCTGCCCATCGCCTGCTCAAAGTGGCGCGTACCCTGGCCGACCTTGAGCACGCCGAGAGCATTACTCGACCGCACTTGGCGGAAGCGTTGCAGTATCGGCCCGCGGCCGTCGGCTAGGGTGCCTCTGGGAAGTCCAACAGCAGGCGCGCCACTTCCATCACTTCATCCAAGGCCGCTTCCGCCGACTCCATGGAGGGTTTGAGCATCAGGTCGTCGGCATAGCCCATCGCCACGGCAAAGATCTGGCGGGCAGCGCGTTGTGGCGAGTCACAACGCAGGACATTGGCAGCCACACCCCGCTCGATCACCTCGGCGAGCATGCCTTGCCATTGGGCGTTGATCGCCAGGTAAGCCTGGGCCATTTCCGGGTCCTGCATCGCTTCGTCCCAAGCATCCAGCCACAGTGCCCACCCTGCATCAGCGGTGCTTGGCAGGCAGTCACGCAAAAAACCCACAAAGGCGTCCAGGGGCGCTGCTTCTGCCAGGGGCGCGCGCACTTCGTCCAACTGTTCGTTGGCAAACCGCACGAAGGCTTCGCGGCGCAGTTCCTTCCAGTCGCTGAAGTAGTGATAGACATGGCTGCGGGACAGGCCGGCATGTTCGGCCAGGTCGCGGGTGGACACATCGGCAAAACCCTTGCTGCGAAACAGCTCAAGGGCGGCGGCGATGATCTGGTCTTTACGGTCGATACGCGACATGGGCAATTCCTTCCAGGCACCGGCAGATAAGCGGCGCTTGCTTTTTGAGCGATCGCTCAAGGATACTTGAGCAGTCGCTCAATAATAGCGTCTATCACTCCTTTGGTGCACCCCATGTCATCCGCCACACCTCAAATCCTGATCGAAGAAAGCCGGAAAATCGGCCAGCAATCCGCCGGCCAGACGCTCAAGGCCATTGCCAAAGCCTATCCGGGCAAGCTGTTTGCCACGCTGTCGCTGGTCGCGCTGGAGAACGCGCTGCTGCTGGCCTACCCGTTGTTTGCCGGGTTTGCGGTGGACGCGATCATCCGTGGCGACGCCAGCAACGCGCTGTTCTACGCCGCCGTGGTCCTGGCATTCTGGGTGGTCGGCGCGGCGCGGCGGGCGTTGGATACGCGGACCTTCACACGGATCTACGCCGATCTGGCGGTGCCGGTGATCCTCAATCAACGCCTGCAGAACCACAGCACGTCGAAATCGGCGGCACGGGTGGTGCTCGCCCGGGAGTTCGTCGACTTCTTTGAAAAGCATGTACCGATCATTGCCACGGCGCTGGTGTCGATTATCGGCGCGGCGGTGATGTTGATCGTGATCGAGCCCTGGGTAGGCCTGGCGTGCCTGGGCGCACTGGTGCTGTGCATCACGTTGTTGCCACGCTTTGCCCGGCGCAACCAGGAGCTGCATGAACGGCTGAACAACCGGCTGGAAAAAGAAATCGGCCTGGTGGAAAAGGTCGGCGCACCGACCCTGCGGCGCCACTACCAAGTGCTTTCACGCCTGCGCATCTGGCTGTCGGATCGTGAGGCGGCTGCGTACCTGTTTCTGGGTACGCTGGCCGCCTTGCTGTTTGTGGTCGCCATCAGCCAATTGGCGCTGTCACCCGCGGTCAAGGCTGGCCATATCTACGCGGTCATGACCTACCTGTGGACCTTCGTCACCAGCATGGACGAAGCCCCCGGCATGGTCGACCAACTGGCGCGCCTGAAGGACATCGGCAAGCGCGTTGACCCTGGCCTGGGCGATCGCTAGGCCTCAACGAAACCGGTCCACCTCATGCCGCAAGCCCGCCGCCAGGGTTTCGAGTTCCTTGGCGGTGATCGCCAGGTTCGACACCACTTCCCGCTGCTCGCTGTTGGCCAGCGCAATGCTCTGCAGGTTACTGCTGAGCAAGGTCGCGGTGCTGCTCTGTTCCTGGGTGGCGGTGGTAATCGCAGCAAACTGCTGACCGGCCGAGCGGCTTTGCTCGTCAATACGCGCCAGGGCCGACGCCACGTCGGCGTTACGCGACAGGCCTTCCTGCATCAACACATTGCCGCGCTCCATGGTGCTGATGGCGTTGCCGGTTTCCTGCTGGATGCTCTGGATCATTCCGGAGATTTCGTCAGTGGCCTCCCGGGTACGCGACGCCAGGTTGCGCACCTCATCGGCGACCACGGCAAACCCACGGCCTTGTTCACCGGCGCGGGCGGCCTCGATGGCGGCGTTGAGCGCCAGCAGGTTGGTCTGTTCGGCAATCGAGGTGATCACGCCGACGATTCCGCCGATCTCTTGGGAGCGTTGGCCCAGGGTGTTGATCACCGTGGCCGTGCTGTTGAGCGCGGTGGCGATGTGTTCCAGGGATGACGACGCCTCTTGCATCGAGTTGCGCCCGATGCGGGTCTGTTGGGCGTTTTCCTGGGCAAGGCGTTCGGTGCTGCCCATGTTGTCGGCAATGTTCAGCGAGGTGGCGCTGAACTCTTCCACCGCCCCGGCCATGCTGGTGATCTCGCCGGACTGCTGCTCCATGCCTTCATAGGCGCCACCGGACAAACCGGACAGCGCCTGGGCACGGCTGTTGACCTCTTCGGCCGCCTTGCGGATATGCGAGACCATGGTCGACAGCGCTTCACCCATCTGGTTGAAACTGCGCGCCAATTGGCCGATTTCGTCATGGCTGGACACGTTCAAGCGTGCGCTCAAGTCGCCCGCGCCCAAGGCTTCGGCCTGGCGCACCAGGTCGCCCAACGGCGCCAGCTTGCTGCGCAGCAGCCACACCGTTGCACCGACCGCCAGCAGCATGGCCAGCACGCTGCCGATCACCAGGCGGATACCGACGTCCCACGTCACCGAGCGGATTTCGGCCTTGGGCATGCTCGCGACCACGGCCCACGGCCCGCCTTCGAAAGGCACCGACACGCTGTAGAAGTCTTCGTTCTTGTCTGCCCAGAAACGCCCTGTACCCGGCGTCTTGGCCAGGTCCAGCATCACGGGAATGGCTTGATCCAGCGCCTGCACGCCCACCGGCGGCACCAGCCAGCGCTTCTGTTCATCCAGCAAGGCGAGGGAGCCGGTCTGGCCGATGCGGAAACGCTTGAGGTTCTCGAACTGGGCATTCTGCGCATCGGTGTAGTCGAACCCGATGAACAACACCGCGATCACCTGCCCACTGCTGTCGCGCACCGGGCTGTACTGGGTCATGTAGGAGCGGTCGAACAGCACCGCGCGGCCGATATAGGTCTGCCCGCCGAGCACCCGCTGGTAAGCCGGGCCCTGGCGATCCAGCACCGTGCCGATGGCGCGGTTGCCGTCCTGCTTGGTCAACGAGGTGCTGATACGGATAAAGTCTTCGCCGCTGCGCACGAATACCGTGGCCACGCCGCCGGACATCTGCTTGAACTCATCCACTTCATTGAAGTTGTTGTTCAACACCTGATTGCCCAGGTACAGGCTAGGCGTCTGCACACCGGCCACGGTCACAAGCTGGTCCGCATGCACGCTCAAGCCAGCGCCGAAGCGCTTTTCAAACAGCCCGCTCAAACGCTGGGTACTTTCGCGCAAGGTGCTGTGGAAGGTGTTGAGTTGGTCGGCGAGCAAACGTGCCTCGCTGGCCAGGTGCTCCTCGCGGGTAGCGAGGTTGGCGGAGTCGAGGGAACGCAAGGCAAACACGGTGCTGCCGCTGATGACGACAGCCAGAATCACGGCTAATGCCAGGCCTAACTGGGAGGCTATCCGGGCGCGAGGTTGAGACATGACGGCTCCTGGCCGAGGCCAGGATCATCCTGATCTCATAGCGTTGCTCGGCAAATTATCCAGTGGGAAACGTTGGTGTACGATGGTTCCAACACACCTACTTCGGCGAGCCGAGGCAATACTTGAGCGATCCGCAGGGGTATCACGCAAACGATTGCACAAACAGTCTGTCGCCCCTCACTCGAGGCGTTCGACCTGAGGCAATTCCATCGCCTTGACTTCCGCCTGCAGAAACTCCGCCAAGCGCCGCAAACGCTCACCGCCGGGGCGGGTTTTCGGCCATACCAGGTAGTAGTTTTCGCCACTGGCCACCGCCGTTGGCCAGGGCAGGCTCAATCGACCCTGGGCCACGTCTTCGGCCACCATCAGCAAATCGCCCATGGACACACCGTAGCCCCGCGCAGCGGCGATCATGCCCAGTTCGAGGGTATCGAATACCTGCCCGCCCTTGAGCGACACCTGGGATGACAACCCCATGCGCTCCAACCAATTGCGCCAATCGCGACGGTCGGGCGTGGGGTGCAGCAATTCAGCGGTGGCCAGGCGTGCAGCATCCCAGGGCCCGTCCTCCAGCAGGTTCGGCGCACCTACCGGGATCAGCAGCTCCGGAAACAGGTAGCTGGCCTCCCAGTCCGCCGGGAAGTGCCCGTAGCTCAGCAGCACCGCGCAGTCGAAGGGCTCCTGGTTGAAATCCACCTCGTCCACGCTCATCCACGCGCTGGTCAGTTGCACCTCATTGCCTGACTGCAACGCGCGGAAGCGGCTGAGCCGCGCCAGCAGCCAGCGCATGGTCAGGGTCGACGGTGCCTTCATGCGCAGGATGTCGTCTTCGGCGTTCAGGGTGTGGCAGGCCCGCTCCAATGCGGCGAAACCTTCACGCACGCCCGGCAACAACAGGCGCGCCGCTTCGGTGAGCTGCAAGGTGCGGCCGCTGCGCTGGAACAGGCGACAGGCGAAATGCTCTTCCAGCGTGCGGATATGCCGGCTCACCGCACTTTGCGTGATGGAGAGCTCCTCCGCTGCCCGAGTGAAGGAATTGTGCCGAGAGGCGGCCTCGAATGCGCGCAAGGCATACAGCGGAGCAAGGCGACGAGACATCGGTAAATTCCTGCATAGCGATCCACCAACACTATCAGATCAATACACATGAGTTTAAGTCATGTACACCATCGCTTTAATCCTTTTGTGTAATTAACCCAGAGCGCCGAGAATCAAGCCTTCCCCAACCCTCTGACTTGTCGAGCGTGATGATCATGCAACATCCGGCACGTACCGAACTCTGGGCCATTCTGCGGCTGTCAGGGCCGTTGATTGCCTCACAGTTGGCGCACATGCTGATGGTGCTGACCGACACCCTGATGATGGCGCGCCTGAGCCCCGAAGCCCTGGCCGGTGGCGGCCTGGGCGCGGCGACCTACTCGTTCGTGGCGATTTTCTGCATCGGCGTGATTGCCGCCGTGGGCACTCTGGTGGCCATCCGTCACGGCGCGGGCGATATCGAAGGCGCCACCCGCCTGACCCAGGCCGGGCTATGGCTGGCGTGGCTGATGGCCCTGGCGGCCGGTTTGCTGCTGTGGAATCTCAAGCCTGTGCTGCTGATGTTTGGCCAGACCGAGACCAACGTGCACTCGGCCGGGCAATTCCTGACGATCTTGCCCTTCGCCCTGCCCGGTTACCTGAGTTTCATGGCCCTGCGCGGCTTCACCAGCGCAATCGGCAAGGCGACGCCGGTGATGGTGATCAGCCTTGGCGGTACGGTAATCAACTACCTGCTCAACCACGCGCTGATCGAAGGCATGTTCGGCCTGCCCAAGCTTGGCCTGATGGGCATCGGCCTGGTCACAGCCATCGTCGCCAACGGCATGGCGCTGACGCTGATTTGGTACATCCGCAGCAACCGCACCTATGCGGCCTACCCACTGAGTACCGGCCTGCTGCGCCTCAACACCCAGTACCTGCGCGAGTTGTGGCGCCTGGGCCTGCCGATCGGCGGCACCTATGCGGTGGAGGTCGGGCTGTTCGCGTTTGCGGCACTGTGCATGGGCACCATGGGCAGCACGCAGTTGGCCGCGCACCAGATCGCATTGCAGATCGTCTCGGTGGCGTTCATGGTGCCGGCGGGGATGTCCTACGCGGTGACCATGCGCATCGGCCAGCACTACGGCGCCGGGCAGTTGCTGCATGCGCGCCTGGCCGGTCGTGTCGGCATTGGCTTTGGCGCGGCGATCATGCTGGGATTTGCTGGCGTGTTGTGGCTCTATTCCGACCCGCTGATCGGACTGCTCATCGACCACAACGACCCGGCGTTCCACGACGTGATCGTCCTGGCCGTCAGCCTGCTGGCCGTCGCCGCCTGGTTCGAACTGTTCGATGGCGTGCAGACCATCGCCATGGGCTGCATTCGCGGGCTCAAGGACGCCAAGACCACCTTCCTGATCGGCGCGGGTTGCTATTGGTTGATTGGCGCACCGTCGGCCTGGCTGATGGCCTTCACCCTGGGCTGGGGACCGACCGGCGTGTGGTGGGGCCTGGCGTTGGGCCTGGCGTGCGCGGCGGTGAGCCTGACCTGGGCGTTTGAGGCAAAGATGAAGCGGATGCTTCGCCAGGAGCCTGAACCTCAAGGCTCATTCCAAGCCGAGGCCCTGCACGATTAACAATGTGGGAGGGGGCTTGCCCCCGATTGCGGCGTGCCCGTCACTGGTTTTTTGACTGACCCACCGCAATCGGAGGCAAGCCTCCTCCCACTTTTTGATTGGATTGCCACCTCAGCCCAGCAGCGCTTGCTGGCTTTTGCCGAAAGTCAGGTACTCCACCAACTCCGGCAACGGCAGCGGCTTGCTGATCAGGTAACCCTGGGCCTGGTCGCAGCCAAACAAACGCAGCAGCGCCAGTTGCTCAGGCGTTTCAACACCTTCGGCCACCACTTCCAGGTTGAGGTTGTGCGCCAGGTTGATCATGGCATGCACCAGCTTGCGGTTTTCTTCGCGCTCCTCCATACCGCCAACAAAGCTCTTGTCGATCTTCAACAAGGCAATCGGCAGGCTGTTGAGGTGCACGAACGATGAGAAGCCCGTACCGAAGTCATCCAGGGAAAACCGCACACCCAGGCGGCCGAGGGCATCCATGGTCTGCTTGACCAGGTCACTGCGGCGCATCACGGCGGTTTCGGTCAGCTCGAACTCCAGCCATTGCGCCTCCACGCCCCGCTCGGCAATCAGCCGACTGAGGGTCGAGAGCAACTGACTGTCCTGGAACTGGCGGAACGAGAGGTTGACCGCCATGTGCAACGGCGGCAGGCCACGTTCGCGCAGGTCTTGCATGTCGCGCAGGGCCCGGGAGATCACCCAGTAGCCCAGCGGCACGATCAGGCCGCTTTGCTCGGCCAGTGGCACGAACTCACTCGGCGGCAACAGGCCGCGCTCGCCATGGCGCCAGCGCACCAGGGCTTCCAGGCCGACGATATGGCCGTCGTCCAGGTCCAGGCGCGGCTGGTAATGCAGCTCCAGTTCGTCACGGCGCAAGGCGCGGCGCAGCTCGCTTTCCAGGTCGGCGAGGCTGCGCGCGTTGCGGTTGATACGTTCGTTGAAGATATGAAAAGTGCAGCCCTGGGTGCTCTTGGCCTGCTGCATGGCGATATGAGCGTGCCACATCAGCGGGTCGGCACCGGCACGGGCCCTGGCATGGGCCACGCCCAGGCTACAACCGATCAGCAGGCTTTCGCCATCCACCCAATAGGGCTCGGCCATGACTTCGGTGATGCGCTCGGCCATCCACTCGGCACGCTGGGGCGCACGACGGGTGTCGATCAGCAGGGCGAATTCATCGCTGCCCAGGCGCGCCAGTTGGTCGCCGACCTCGAGCTGGCTCTTGAGCCGCGACACCACTTGCAGGATCAACCGGTCGCCGGCCTGGTGGCCGAGGGCATCGTTGGCGTGGCGGAAGTTGTCGAGGTCCAAGTGGCCGAGGGCCAGGCCACGGCCTTCATTCTCGGCCAGGCGCGCGGTCAACAGGGTCTGGAAGCCCTGGCGGTTGGCAATGCCGGTGAGCGGGTCCTGTTCAGCCAGGCGTTGCAGGGTGTTTTCCAGCACCCCACGCTCGCGGACGTGGCGCAGGCAGCGGCGCACTGTATCGGCATCCAATACATCACGCACCAGCCAATCGCTGACGCCAAGCGGTGAAACCAGCGGCTCCTGTTCCAGCAACAACACACACGGCAGGCTGCAACGGCCAGGCCCGGGTTGCAGGCCGGGCGTGGTCAAGAGTACGGCGCTGTGGTCGTCATCGAACAGACGGCTCACGGATTCCCAGTTTGGTGCGCTGATCAGCACAGCCCCATCGCCCATCGGCGCCAGGCACTCGCGCAATAACGCTGCCCACGCGGGCTCATCGGCCAGCAGCAGCAAACGCAAGGGTTCGACAGGCGTAGACAAGCTAGCTCCCTAGACTCTGCAAAAATTCGTGGCGACGCGCATTATGACGTGCGGCCTGAGAATCACCAATGATAGGGGTTATCAAACACGCGAACTGTGAACATTAGCCTCAAAACAACCCTCACATCCTGCGGCAAAGTATCAAAACCGGCAAATTTAGATCGAGTGGTACGTCACACTGTCGTTCTGACAGAGCAGAATCCTGCCAGCCTGTTAAAATGCCCGCCCTTTTGAACAACGACTCCCTGAATTCTGT